>JAZKBP010000014.1:269635-493781 GCA_040388555.1 Pseudomonadota bacterium | reverse complement strand
TCCTGCGGCTTGCCTTCCTGCGGCTTGCCTTCCTGCGGCTTGCCTTCCTGCGGCTGGTCCGCCTGGGCGGCGGCCGGCTTGGCTTCCTGCGCCGCCGGCGCGCCCGCTTGCGGCACCGCCTGCGCGCGCGCGCCCGTGCCCTGCCAAAGCAAGGCCAGGCAGGCGAGGGAAATCAGTGTTCTCATGGAGTGCTCATGGTGTAGCCGCCGAAACCGAGCCAACGCGCCAATGCGCTGCCCGCGAACCGAGCATTTTAGCCGCATGCCCGCGCCGGCAGCGGCCCGCCGGCCGGATTTTACTTTTCGATACATGGCGCGCCGGCTGGCGCTCGCCCCTTACTGGCCCTGCCCGCCCTGACCGCCCTGCCCGCCCGGACCGCCCGCGCCGCCGGCACCGCCCGCGCCGTGACCGCGCCCGCGTCCCATGCCGCGCCCGCCCTCGTCGCGCGCGCGCGGCGCGCCGGCTTTGGGCCCGTCCGCCGGCACCCGAGTCAGCTGCTCGGCCAGCACCTGCGCGACCTTCTGGCGCTGGTTTTCGTCGAGCGCGTCGTTCACGCCCAGCCACAGCTCGCGCAAGGTGTTTTCCTCGGCGGCGCTGGCGCTGGCCTCGGCCTCGACGCTAGGGGCCAGCTCGCGCAATTCCACATTCGGCGCGTCGAGCCGCTGGCGCAGCGCCGCCTGCAAGCGCTCGCGGCGGGCCTGGCGCTCGCGCAGGATCGCGCGGCTCTTGTTTTCCACCTGCTGCCATAGCGTTTGCTGGTTGACGCTCAGGGCCAGCATTTTTTTCACTTCGGCCGCCAGCGGCAGCAAATCCTCGGCCCGCATCTCGGCCACCGGCGTGGCGAAGGCGGCCCCTGGGGCCGGGACGACGGCGCCGACAAACAGCGCCAGCGCGATGGCGCGGACAAATGGCTTGGATTTCATGGCAAGGCCTGGCGAAGTCGAAAAAAAAGCCCGCAGGGGGCCACGGGCCAAGACCACTATTGTTGTGGAGAGGAGAAAACGAGTCAACTATACGGCGCGCGTCCGGGTCCGCGATCGACTCTTACAATTGCTTACCGCTTGAAAACCTCCATTTACAATCGCGGGTCAAGCTGAAAATAAAGGCAAGGCCTGCTGCGCCAGGGCAAATCGGGTTTATACTGGCCGTGCGCGCAGCCATCCTGGCGCACACTTCGACGCATTTCGACCCATTTCGACGCATTTCGAGTTAAGCAGGTACATCATGGGCAGCAAAATCAAGAACGCCGGCCTGGTCGGCATGGGCGTGATCGCCGGCGTGGCCGTCTCCCTGCAGTTTTCCGCCATTGCGCAAAAACCGGCCGAGGCCGGGCTTCCGCTGGACGAACTGCATCAACTGGCCGATGTGTACAGCCTGATCAAATCGGACTACGTCGAACCGGTCGAAGACAAGAAACTGCTCACCGAAGCGATCACCGGCATGGTCGCCTCGCTCGATCCGCACTCGGCCTACCTCGACAAAAAAGCCTACCGCGAGCTGCGCGAAGGCACCCAGGGGCGCTTCGTCGGCCTGGGCATCGAGATCGCGCAAAGCGAGGAAGGCTATGTCCGGATCGTCGCGCCGATCGAGGATTCGCCGGCCTACCGCGCCGGCATCAAGCCGGGCGACCTGATCACGCGCCTGGACGACGTGTCGATCCAGGGCCTGGGCCTGGACGAAGCGGTCAAGAAGATGCGCGGCGAGCCGCACACCAAGATCAAGCTCACCATCTTGCGCAAGGACGAACCCAAGCCGCTCGAGATGCTCATCACGCGCGAGGAAATCGTGCAAAAGAGCGTCAAGGGCCAGATCGTCGAACCGGGCTACGCCTGGCTGCGCGTGTCGCAGTTCCAGGAGCCCACCCTCGAGGACATGGCCGCCAAGATCGTCGCCCTCTACAAGCAAGACCCCGCGCTCAAGGGCCTGGTGCTCGATTTGCGTAACGATCCGGGCGGCGTGCTGCAAGGCGCCGTCGGCGTGGCCGCGGCCTTCCTGCCCAAGGACGCGCAGATCGTCTCGACCAATGGTCAACTGGCGGACTCCAAGCAGAACTTCTACGGACGCGCCGAATTCTATGCCCTGCGTGGCGAGAGCGACGCGCTGGCGCGCCTGCCGGGCGCCGTCAAGACGGTGCCGATGGTGGTGCTGGTCAACACCGGTTCGGCCTCGGCCTCCGAAATCGTGGCCGGCGCGCTGCAGGACTACAAGCGCGCCATCATCCTCGGCAGCCAGACCTTCGGCAAGGGCTCGGTGCAGACGATCCGCCCGCTGGTCAACGACACCGCCGTCAAACTGACCACGGCACGCTACTACACCCCCTCGGGGCGCTCGATCCAGGCCAAGGGCATCGTGCCGGACCTGGCGGTGGACGAATACGCGGACGGCGACGGCTTTAACGGCTTGCGCACGCGCGAGGCGGACCTCGACAAGCACTTGACGAACGACCGCGACGCCGCGGCCACGCCCAAGCGCGACGAATTCGACGAAGCCCAGCGCCTGCTGGCGCAGGCGAAAAAGCGCAAGCCGCTCGAGTTTGGCAGCGCCGACGACTTCCAGCTGGCCCAGGCGATCAAGCAGCTCAAGGGCTTGCCGGTCCAGCTGAGCAAACCCGAGCCGCATCCGGCGCTGGCGCAGCAGACCCACAAGGCCACGCCGTCGAAGTAGGTTCACCGGATAGGCGCCAGGCGGGCGTGCTTGGCGGGCGCACCTGGCGCGCCCGCCCAGCGATCGCAAAACCGAGCCCGACTTCGGATTCCAAGCCCCCCCAATCTGGCCCCCGCCCGCCCGCATTGTGTAGAATCGACGGCATACCGATTGGCGCGCGCCGCGCCGACCAACCATTGAAAGCCCAAGCATGAAACAAGTCGTCATCAGCGGTACCGGCCTCTTTACGCCGCCGAACGCGATCTCCAACGAAGAGCTGGTCGTCGCCTTCAACGCCTACGCCGAACAATTCAACGCCGAGCATGCCGACGCCATCGCGGCCGGCAGCATGGCCGCGATCGAAGCGTCCTCCGCCGGCTTCATCGAAAAAGCCTCCGGCATCAAGTCGCGCTACGTGATGGAAAAGAGCGGCATCCTCGACCCGCAGCGCATGACGCCGCGCATCCTTGAACGCGCCGACGACGCCATCTCGGTGCAGGCCGAGATGTGCGTGGCGGCGGCGCGCCAGGCGCTCGACCGGGCCGGGCGCAGCGCGGCTGACATCGACATGGTGCTCGTCGCCTGCAGCAATATGCAGCGCCCCTACCCGGCCATGGCGGTCGAGGTGCAGGATGCGCTCGGCATCGACGGCTACGGCTTCGACATGAACGTGGCCTGCTCGTCGGCCACCTTCGGCATCCAGACCGCGGTGGCGGCGGTGCAAAGCGGGCAGGCGCGCGCGGTGCTGGTGCTCAATCCAGAAATCACCAGCGGCCACCTGAACTTCCGCGACCGCGACAGCCACTTCATCTTCGGCGACGCCTGCACCGCCATCGTGGTGGAGGCGGCCGACACAGCCAAGTCGCGCCATCAGTTCGAGATCCTGCAGACCCGCCTCAAGACCAAGTTCTCCAACAATATCCGCAACAACTTCGGCTTCATGAACCGCTTCGACGAAGCGGGCATCGGGCAGCCGGACAAGCTGTTCCGCCAGCAGGGCCGCAAGGTGTTCAAGGAGGTGTGCCCGATGGCGGCCGAGATGATCAAGGACACGGTGGCCTCGGCCGGCCTGGAAGTGGCGCAGGTGGCGCGCTACTGGCTGCACCAGGCCAACCTGAACATGAACCTGCTGATCACGCGCATGATCCTGGGGCGCGACGCCGAACCGCAGGAAGCGCCGGTCATCCTCGACACTTACGCCAACACCTCGTCGGCCGGCTCCATCATCGCCTTCCACAAGCACCAGGACGACATGCCGGCCGGCGCGCACGGCGTGATCTGCTCCTTCGGCGCCGGTTATTCGATCGGCTGCGTGGTCGTACGCAAGCGCTAATTTGAATACCCATCCCAAGGAAAACCAGCATGAATGACAATCCGTATAGCGCACCGTCGGCATCCCTGGACGTGCCCGAAGATCCGATTGAAATTCCAGCCACCGTACTGTCGAGCATCAAGAACGCCTGGATCGCCGGCCTGGTTTCCGCCACCCTCACCCTGGCTATGACGGTGTACGCGATCTACGGGACGAGCGTGCTGGGCGCGTCGGCATGGAACCTTATCGACGTGGCCTTGATCCTCGGTTTCTCGTTCGGGATCTACAAAAAGAGCAGGACCAGCGCTGTGCTGATGCTGGTGTATTTTGCCGGATCAAAGGCGCTGATGATGTATCAACAAGGCGTTGGCGGGGGCGGCGGTATTCTTGGCATCGTGTTTGTCATCCTGTACTGGAAAGGCGTGACCGGCACCTTCGAATATCACCAATATCGAAGCTTCGCCAAATAAGGGGTCGCAAAACCGGCTTCACAAATCTTTACAGCGGCGACACCGCCCAGAAACGCGCGCTCCCTACAGTGGCGACATGCATGCACTTTCGCATGCGCTCCACCACTGAAAAGGACCTCGAACATGAACCGGCCAGCCGCACTCCCATCGCAGCCCTTCCCCCCAGCCGACACCCTCGCCACCCGCGGCGCCGGCATCGCCATCATCGTCAGCGCGATCGTCTCGATCGTCGCTGTCGCCATGGACGCCACGCCCACGGGTAAAGACGCCCGCTCCGTCATGCAGAGCATGATCGCGCTCCAGCAATCGCACCAGTTGGTGCACGTGATCGCCATGCTGTGCCTGGGCGGCTTGATGTTCGGGCACACCGTGCTATCGCAGCGCCTGGGCTTGCGGCGCGCGCCGGTGACGGCGGCCTTGACCGCGTATGGCCTGGGCACCGTGCTGATGTTCATGGCCACCATCCTCGATGGCTTCATCAGCACCGATATCGCGGCCAGCTTCGTCGGCAAGTCGCCCGAAGCGGTGCAGGCGGGCTACTGGATGATCCAGGCAATCGGCGGCATCGCGCTGGTCGATATCGCCAAGGTGTCGTGGGTGCTGCAATCGGTAGCGGTGCTGTGCTGGTCGGTGGCGTTGCTGCGCCAGGCGGGCTTGCAACGCGCGGTGGGCGTGATCGGCCTGGCGGCCGGCGCCCTGCCCGCCATCACGGTGTGCGTGGTGGGCTCGAACATGACGGACAATGTGGTGGTCGGCATCCTGCTGCTGCAGGCGGTGTGGAATCTGGCGGCCGCCACTGTGTTGCTGCGCGATCGCAGCGCCAGCCCGTCCGTCCAGTCGAAGCTGCCGGCCCGCGCGCTGGCGCAGGCGGCTTAAGTAGACAAGCTGCTGCGACGGCAGCGGTTGCGGCGCCACTTGCGGTGACGGCGCCGGCTGCGCCGACGCCGCAGCCTCGCTTACAGGCGCGCCGCCAGTTCCGCGCCTTCCTTGATGGCGCGCTTGGCGTCCAGTTCGGCGGCCAGGGCGGCGCCGCCAATCTTATGGAAGCGCGGCCCGCCAGCGCTTGCGCCGCCCTCGGGTGGCATCAAGTCGGCCAGGCTGTCCTGGCCGGCGCACACCACCACATTGTCCACCGCCAGCATGCGCTCCTGGCCGCTGACCGTGATATGCAAGCCCTGGTCGTCGATCTTGTTGTACTGTACGCCCGACAGCATCACCACCCCATTGCGGCTCAACACGGCGCGGTGCACCCAGCCCGAGGTCTTGCCCAGACCCGCGCCCAGCTTGGACGCCTTGCGCTGCATAAGGTAGATCTGGCGCACCGCCTCGGCCGGCGCCGGCGCCACCAGGCCGCCGCTGGTCTGGCCGTTCAAGTCCACACCCCACTCGCTGGCCCAGGTCGACACCCCCAGCGGCAGTGGATGGGCCGGATTGTGCAGCAGGTATTCGCCCACGTCGAAGCCGATGCCGCCGGCGCCAATGATGGCCACACGCTTGCCCACCGGCGCCTTCTTTTGCAACACGTCGATATACGAGAGCACTTTAGGATTGTCGATGCCGGGGATCGGCGGCATGCGCACCTTGATGCCGGTGGCGACGATCACCTCGTCGAAGCCGGCCGCCACCAGTTCCTCGCGCGTGACGCGCTGATTGAGCTTGACGGTCACGCCGGTCAGCTCCAACTTGCGGCCGAAGTAGCGGATCGTCTCGGCAAACTCCTCCTTGCCCGGGATTTGCATGGCGATCTTGAACTGGCCGCCGATGCGATCGCTCGCGTCGAACAAGGTCACCGCGTGGCCACGCTCGGCCGCCACGGTGGCCGCCGACAAGCCGGCCGGGCCGGCGCCGACCACGGCGATGCGGCGTGGCGCGCTGGTCGGCGCGTACACCAGTTCGGTCTCGTGGCAGGCGCGCGGGTTGACCAGGCAGCTGGCGCGCTGGTTCGAGAAGGTATGGTCCAGACAAGCCTGGTTGCAGCCGATGCAGGTGTTGATCTCGTCGCTGCGGCCCTGCGCGGCCTTGAGCACGAAATGCGAATCGGCCAGGAAGGGGCGCGCCATCGAGATCATGTCGGCGTCGCCGCGCGCCAGGATATCTTCCGCCTCGGCCGGCATATTGATGCGGTTCGACGCCACCACCGGGATCTTCAATTCGCGCCGGATGCGTCCGGCCACGCTGGCGAAAGCGGCGCGCGGCACCGAGGTGACGATGGTGGGCACGCGCGCCTCGTGCCAGCCAAAGCCGGTGTTGAGGATGTTCACGCCGGCGTGCTCGAGCGCCTTGGCCACGGCCACCGTGTCGTCCCAGGTGTTGCCGCCGTCGACCAGGTCGAGCAGGGAGTGGCGGTACATGATGATGAAGTCGGCGCCCACGGCCGCGCGCACGCGCTTGACGATTTCGACCGGCAGGCGCATGCGGTTTTCAATGCTGCCGCCCCAACGGTCCTTGCGCTGGTTGGTGCGCGAGCACAGGAACTGGTTGAGCAGGTAGCCTTCGCTGCCCATGATTTCGATGCCGTCGTAGCCGGCCATGCGCGCCAGCTTGGCGCAGCGCGCGTAGTCTCGGATGGTCGCTTCGATGCCGGACTCGCTCAAGGCGCGCGGCTTGAAGGGCGAGATCGGCGACTTCACGTTCGAGGCCGACACCGCGAAGGGCTGGTAGCCATAGCGCCCCGCGTGCAGGATCTGCATCAAGACCTTGCCGCCCTCGGCGTGCACGGCCGAGGTCACGCGCCGATGGTTGAACACATCGCCGATGAAATTGAGGGTGCCGCCGAAGGGTAGCAACCAGCCCTGGCGGTTCGGCGAGATGCCGCCGGTGACGATCAAGCCGACCCCACCGCGCGCGCGTTCGGCGTAAAAGGCGGCCAGCTTGCCGTAGTTGAAGAAGCGGTCTTCCAGGCCGGTGTGCATCGAGCCCATGACGACGCGGTTGCGCAAGGTCGTGAAGCCGAGGTCCAGCGGAGCGAGCAGATGGGGGTAGCTTGGAGTTGTCATTGTTTTGTTCTAATTGGACAAGGAACTGGACAAGATGGCGCCGCAACGACTGGCGCCTCGCAAGCGGCATTAAAGCCTACTTCTCTAGATCAAGGCTACTAATGTGGGCCAAGGCGCCGCCGCCCAGCGCCAATCAATTGTAGGCCCGGATACGCGCGCCGCCCCATTTTTTTTAACAGATTGCAACACCGCCTGGGCGCGGGCCGTCCCACGCCGGCTTCATCATTGCCAAAATACTAAATGCGATGGATTTTTATAATCACAATCTTTAGCAACTACCAACAAAAAACGTCATGCCCGGCGTAAATCGTCAGGCCCAGTGCCAAAAATAATCAAGTGGAAATGTTTCTCGGCAGCCAGAAATGCAGGGATCTGTAATCGATGCGTAAGCGGCTGTGCCCGATCATTCGCCTCTGACACAGCCGCGCGCACTGGCAAGCCTTGCCATTTACCGGTTGCGTAGGAGCCAGGCAGGGTGTTGTTGCAACAAGGCAAGCAATAAGCAAGCAATATGCAAGCATTCAGCAAGCATCAAGCACGCACAAGCGCTCTGGCATATTTGTTGCACTACACCAAGCAGTCACCGCATCGGCAACGCGGCAAAAAAACATTTAACGGGGAATCTCATGCAACGATTAAGCACACGGATATGGGCCGGACTATGCGGCCTGCTGCTATCTGCTTCGGCAATGGCATCGACAGTCACGATCGACGTCAGCGGCACAGCGCCGTATCAGCTGGGCAGCAAAGTCTACCTGACGCCCAAGCTCGACGGGGTCGGCAAGTTCATGTACATGTATGTCAACGGCATCCATGGCGGCAATGCCACGGTCGGCACCGTCAACGAGCAAAACGGCGTGTACGTGGCGCCCACGAGCATGCCCACGGGCAGCTCGGTGACCATCACCGCCAAGACCACCACCTCGCCCCAAGTGTCGGGCAATGTGGTGCTGACGCTGCGCCTGGCCGCGCCGGAGATCTCCTCGATCACCCCGACCATGCTCACTTGCGGCCAAGCCTACACCCTGACCATCACCGGCAAGCGCTTCGATAGCAGCTCGGTGGTGTGGCTCGGTTCGATGGCGGCGCCGACCACTTATGTGTCGGCCACCTCGATCAAAGCGACCGGCATGGCGACAAATCCGAACAGCTCGCTGCCAGTGCAAGTCAAGAACATGACTAACGGCAGCTCGGCCATCAATTACAGCGTCAAGATCGGCGCTTGCCCGACGCCGGTGCCGACGCCCGATCCGACGCCAACGCCAACGCCAGATCCAACGCCAACGCCAACACCAACGCCAACGCCAACGCCGACACCAGGCCCGCTGGGCGCCCAGCCGCCCGCCGACCCGGCCACCGTCGCCGCCGTGCGTTTCCTCGAGCACGCCACCTTCGGTCCGACCACCGCCGACATCGCCGCCCTCAAGGCCAGCACCCCGGCCGCCTGGATCACCCAGCAAATGAATTTGCCGCCAAGCCCGATGCCGGTCGCCTCCGACCTGGGCACCCTGCGCCGCAACTGGTATATGAATATGGCCACCGGCCAGGATCAACTGCGCCAGCGCATGATTTTCGCCCTGTCCCAGATCTTCGTCGTCTCGGCCGACAAGAACCCGTATGCGAACGAAGTCCAGCCTTGGCTGACGACCCTGCAGAACAATGCTTTCGGCAACTTCAACACCTTGTTGCGCGAAATGTCGCTGAACCCGGCGATGGGCAAATACCTCGACCTGGGCAATAGCATGATGCCGGCGCCGAACGAAAACTATGCGCGCGAAGTGATGCAGTTGTTCACCGTCGGCCCCGTGTTGTTGAACCAGGATGGCAGCGTCCAGAGCGACGCCAATGGCCCGATTCCGACCTACAACCAAACCACCATCGGCGACATGTCGCGCGCCCTGTCCGGCTGGACCTACAACGGCCCCGGCACCGGCGTGATCTGGGAAGACTTCAACGGTCCGCTGCAGCCGCGCGACGCCTACCATGACAAACGCGCCAAGACGCTGCTGCAAGGCTTTTACCTGCCCGCGAACCAAACAACGCTGCAAGACTTCGATGGCGTGATGAACAATCTGTTCAGCCATCCGAACGTGCCGCCTTTCATCGCCACCCGCCTGATCCGCGCCTTCGTCACCAGCAACCCTAGCCCGGCCTACATCACCCGCGTGGCCAATGTGTTCGCCAACGGTGGCAACGGCCGCGGTGACCTGGCCGCCACCTTGCAAGCGGTGCTGCTCGACCAGGAAGCGCTCGACCCGGCGCCGCCAGCAAACTTCGGCCACTTGAAGGATCCGATGATGCACAGCCTGGGCTTGATGCGCGCCATGAACGCCACCGTCGTCGACCCGAGCAATATGTTCTGGGATTACTTCCTGCTGGGCCAGGAACTGCTCAATTCGCCAAGCGTGTTCAACTTCTACTCGCCCATGACCCGCCTGCCCGGCTCGCCGCAAATGTTCGGCCCGGAATTCCAGGTGTATGCGCCGAGCCTGGCCATTTCGCGCGCCAACCTGATGTACCACTTCCTCGATGGCGAGTACAACGGCATGGTCAACTTCGACATCTCGGCCTACATCACGGCGGCGGCCAATCCGACCACGCTGCTGAACCTGGTGGACGCGAACTTGCTGGCCGGGCGCATGACGGCTAGCACCCGCAGCACCATCGGCGCGGCCGTGCAAGGCATTAGCGATCCCAAGCAACGCGCGCTGACAGCCCTGTACCTGACGGCGATCAGCTCCGAATTCTCGGTCTATAAATAAGCCGCGCGCACTCAATTCAAAGGAATGAACATGACATCTACCTCCAAATCGCGCCGCGGCTTCCTGCGCACGGGCGCCCAGGCCGGCATGCTCGGCGCCATGTCCTCGCTCGGCTTGCTCACGGCCGCGCCGGCCAAGGCCGCCGTGTCCGACTACAAAGCCCTGGTCTGCCTGTATCTGTTCGGCGGCAATGACGGCAACAATATGATCGTGCCGCTCGACCCCACCCACTACAGCGCCTACACGCAAATCCGCGGCGGCGCCGGCCTGGCGCTGTCGACCTCGTCGAACACCCTGCTGCCACAGCGCACCGCGACTTTGCAAGCGGTGAGCAATCCGGTGTCCCAGCCCTTCGCCTTCCATTCGAGCATGCCGGAAATCGACGCGCTGTTCGGCCAGGGCAATGTGGCGGCCGTGCTCAATATGGGCTCGCTGCGCCAGCCCCTGAGCAAGACGCAATACAACGCCGGCACCGGCATCCCGCCGCAACTGTTCTCGCACCCCGACCAGACCTTGCAAAACCAGTCGGGCAGCGCCAACGCCTCCGGCACCGGCTGGGGCGGGCGCCTGGTCGACCTGCTCGGCACCGGCGGCCACCTGGACGCCGTCTCGCTCGGCTCGGGCGGCTTGTTCGTGGAAGGCGCCACCGTGCACGGCAACCAGTTGCCGTCGGATGGCAACCTGGACCTGGCCGGCATGTCCTTCTGGCCGCAAAACGAAGCGGACGTGCGCCGCAACGCCTTGCGCCAGATCCTGGGCAGCAACCACCCGAACGTGCTGGCAGGCACCGCCGACAAGGCCCTGCTCAACGGCATGGACTTGGTGACGGACCTGGCCGCGGCCAATGCCAGCGCCGCCTTGGCCACGGTGTTCCCGGGCGGGAACCTGGCGACCCAGTTCAAGACCGTCGCCCACCTGATCCGCCAGCGCGCCACCCAGGGTCCGGGCCGCCAAGTGTATTTCGTCTCGATGGGCGGCTTCGACACCCACGGTGGCCAAAGCTGGACCCAGCAAGACTTGCTGCGCGACGTCTCGCTGGCGATGGCGGCCTTCCAGGCGGCGCTGGTGGAAATCGGCCAGGCCAATAGCGTGACGACCTTCACCATGTCCGACTTCGGCCGCACCTTGATGCCGAACTCGAGCGGTACCGACCATGCCTGGGGCAACCACCATCTGGTGATGGGCGCGGCCGTCAAGGGCGGCGTGTATGGCCGTTTCCCGGACTTCGTGCTGGGCGGGGCGGACGACGCCACCGGGCGCGGCGCCTGGATTCCGCAATTTTCGAACCAGCAATTTGGCGCCACCCTGGGACGCTGGTTCGGCGCGGACAACACCATGCTCGACGCGGCCTTCAAGAACGAGCTGAGCCAGTTCGGCATGAGCGATCTGGGCTTCATGGGCTAACTCATGGGCTAAACCCAGGCCAGCCCGCGGGTGGCGCGGCGTGCCCTGCTTGTCAGAGGCCGCGCTTTCCCGTAGGCTGGGATCATGTTGTCGCGACTACTCTTGAGTCTGCTTCTCGCCTGCGCCACGCCCGTCGTGGCGCAGGCGTCTGCGCTTGAGGTGTCGGTCAAGCGCGTCGATGTCGACGACGCCCATGTGTTCGACGTGGCCGCCAGCGGCACGGTGCAAGCGGCGCCGGCGGCCGTGTGGAAGGTGTTGACGGCCTACGAACGCATGCCGCAATTCGTGCCCGACATGCAAAGCGCGAAAGTCTTGTCGCGCAATGGCAGCGAAGTCATCGTCGAGCAATTCGGGGTGGCGCGCTTCCTGTTCCTGTCGCGCGATATCCATCTGGTGGTGCGCATCAACGAGACGCCCATGTCGGCCATCGACATCGGCCTGGTCAGCGGCGACATGAAGCTCTACCACTGCCGTTGGGAATTGACCCCGATGCCCGAGACGGGCGGCACCCGCATCAGCTACAGCGGGCGCCTGGTGCCAAAATTCTATGTGCCGGGCATGTTGGGCGCGAGCGTGGTGCGCTCGGACGTGCAGCGCATGCTCAGTGCCGTGTTCGGCTATCTGGACGCGCCGTCGCCGGCCACGCCGGCGGCGCCAGCCGCGCCGGCAGCACCTTGAGCGCTCACGCGGTGTAGGCGTCGCGGTCGCGCAGTTCGGCGAAGTTCTCCAGGCTGCCGATCTTGAGCATGACGGGGTTCAAGCTCAACTTCGACTGCACGGCGCGCCACGCGAATTGCCATTCCTGCTCGGCGGCCTCGGCCAGCGTCTTGGTGAAGGCATTGCCGAGCGCGGCGCGCACGCCGTATTCAACCGCCCCATCGATGCCCGCCCAATTGGGCAAGGCGCGCTGCACGGCGCGGTGCAAGCGTTCGCCGAATTCCTCGGTGTTGTGGATGATCAGGCAGCTGTCGGCCGGCCCCAGCAGCTCGAACAAGGCCGGGTCCCAGGACTTGGAAAAACTGAGGGTCAGGCAACTGGCGGCCGGCACCAGGCGGAACTGGCCCAGGCTCAGCGCCAGCTCGAGCTCGGCGCGCAAGCCGTAGCGGTACAGGGTGGGTGGTCGTTGGTAATCATGCATGCTTGAACTCTTGGGTCGGGTGACGCCCTCACTGCGAGGGCGGGGCGGCTGCGGGGCGCCGATGACGGCGCGCGCGCAGGCTGATGGAGGCAATCCGGATTTCGCGCAACAGGTAGACGAAGCTGCCGATCAAGGCGGCCATGCCAAGCACGAAAAACGCGGCGATGAATTTGTCGAGCTGCCAATGGGCGACGTCGTCCACGAACAACATGGCGATCACCAGGCACACCAGCAAGCCGCAGGCGGTCGAGAGGGTGATGGCGACATTGATCAAGTGCGAACGCTGGAACAGTACGTCGAGCTCGTCCATATAGGCCTCATGGTAGCCTTGGTCGAGCCGGTCTTCGAGGGTGCGCGAACGGTCGATGATGCGCGCCAGCCGGTTCGTCAGCACCATCAGCTTGGTGCCCACGCCGGCCAGCAAGAAGACGGGCGCGATGGCCAGTTGGATCACTTGGCCGATATCGCTGATCTGGATATTCATGGGGCGTTGCTCGCGGTTCAGGCTCGACGGGTAATACGCTAGTGTAACAGCGCGGCTCAATCGAAATTTCCGCTGCGCTTGAACTGCTCGGTGGCCTCGACCAGGGCGCCGGCGATGCCCAATTCGAGCGCGCCGTGGCCGGCGTCGGCGATCATGCGCAGGCGCGCGCCGGGCCAAGCCTGGTGCAGGCGGTAAGCCGACAGGGGCGGGCAGATCACGTCGTAGCGCCCCTGCACGATCACGCAAGGCAAATGGCTGATGCGGTGGGCGTTGCGCACCAACTGCTCAGGTTCCAGGAAGGCGAGATTGGCCATGTAGTGGGCTTCGAGCCGGCTCAGGGCCAGGTCATGCGTCTCCGACGGCGCCTCGTCCGGCTGCGGCAGCAGGAACACGCGGCGCCCCTCGAACTGGCTCCAGGCGCGCGCGGCCGGCAGGTAGCGTTGGGGATCGTCGCACAGCAGGCGCGCCGTGTAGGCGCCCAGCAAGTCCGCCCTTTCGGCTTCGGGGATGGGGGCGATGAATTCGGCGTACAGTTCCGGATAGAACCACTGCACGCCGTGCAAGAACCAGTCAACCTCGGCCGCCGTGCACAGGAAGATCCCGCGCAGCACGAAGCCCAGGCAACGCTCTGGATGGGCTTGGCCATAGGCCAGCGCCAGGGTCGAGCCCCAGGAGCCGCCAAACACCAGCCAGCGCTCGATGCCAAAGAGCTGGCGCAAGCGTTCGATGTCCTCGATCAGCAAATCGGTGCTGTTGTTGCGCCATTCGCCCAGCGGGGTCGACTGGCCGGCGCCGCGCTGGTCGAACAAGATCACGCGGTAATATTCCGGGTCGAAAAAGCAGCGGTGCTGGGGCGACAAGCCGCCGCCGGGGCCGCCGTGCAGGAACAAGACCGGCACCCCGTTCGGATTGCCCACCTCTTCCCAGTACAGGGTGTGCAGGGCGTCGACCGGCAGCATGCCGTGGCGAATTGGTGAGATGGGCGGAAACAGCGAAGGCGGAATGGCGGGCATGGCGAGTCTCATGGAAGTCCAACCGCCATTGTAGCGAATCGGCCGGCCCAGCCGGGCGCGCGACAAAAAAAAGCACCGCGCGCAGGCGGTGCCTTTTTGCCCTGCGGCGCAGCCTTAGGACATGTGCTGGCCGCCGTTGATGGCGATGTTCGCACCCGTCACGAAAGCCGCTTCGTCCGACGCCAGGTAGGCGACCAAGCCCGCCACTTCTTCCGGCTTGCCCAGGCGCGACATCGGGATTTGCGGGATGATCTTGCTGTCCAACACTTCCTGCGGGATGGCCATCACCATCTTGGTGCCGATGTAGCCCGGCGAAATGGTGTTGACGGTGACGGCCTTGCGCGCCACTTCCAGCGCCAGCGCCTTGGTGAAGCCATGCATACCGGCCTTGGCGGCCGAATAGTTGGTCTGGCCGAAAGCGCCCTTCTGGCCATTGACGGACGAAATATTGATGATGCGGCCCCAGCCGCGCTCGACCATGCCGTCGCACACTGGCTTGGTCATATTGAACACGGAGTCGAGGTTGGTGGCCATCACGGCGTCCCAGTTCGGCTTGTCCATTTTCTTGAACGTCATGTCGCGCGTGATGCCAGCGTTATTGACCAGCACATCGATCGGGCCCACTTCCTTCTGGATCATGGCCACGCAAGTCTGGGCCGAATCGTAGTCGGCCACGTCGCAAGGGTAAGCCTTGAAGTCGAAACCCATGGCCTTGGTCGAGGCGAGCCATTCGTCGACCTTCTTGTTGCCTGGCGAATAAGTCGTCACCACCCGATAGCCCAGCGCCGCCAGCTTGATGCACACCGCTTCGCCCAGACCGCCCATACCGCCCGTTACCAATGCAACTCGTGCCATTTCTTTTCTCCCGTTTTTATCAAAAATGCGCAGGCCTTGATGGCTTGCCTACCTGGTCTTTCGCTCCTGTGTTGAGTCCAGTATTGAGCCCCCGTGCTACGCCCGCTCCACCGCCAAGGCGACGCCCATGCCACCACCGATGCACAAGCTTGCCAAGCCGCGCTTGGCGTCGCGCCTCACCATTTCGTGCAACAAGGTCACCAGGATGCGGGCGCCGGATGCGCCGATCGGGTGGCCCAGCGCGATGGCGCCGCCATTGACGTTGATCTTGCTCGTATCCCAGCCCATTTCCTTGTTGACGGCGATCGCTTGCGCGGCGAAGGCTTCGTTAATTTCCATCAGATCCACGTCCTGGTGGGTCCAGCCCGCCTTTTTCAGGCACAGGCGGGTGGCCGAAACCGGCCCCATGCCCATGATGGATGGATCCAGGCCCGCCGAAGCGTAGGCCTTCACGCGCGCCAGCGGGGTCAAGCCCAGGGCCTTGGCTTTCGAGGCCGACATCATCACGACGGCGGCCGCGCCATCGTTCAAGCCCGAGGCGTTGCCGGCGGTGACGCTGCCATCCTTGCTGAAGGCGGGACGCAAGGCGCTCAGCGATTCGAGCGTACTGCCGTGCTTGATGTATTCGTCACCGTCGAACAGCACCGTGCCTTTGCGCGAAGCGATTTCGATGGGGATGATTTCATCCTTGAACTTGCCGGCCTTGTGCGCGGCCTCGGCCTTGAGCTGGGAGTTGAGGGCGAATTCGTCTTGCTCGGCGCGCGAGACGTCGTATTTTTTGGCCACATTCTCGGCCGTGATACCCATGTGGTATTGGTTGTAGACGTCCCACAAGCCGTCGACGATCATGGTGTCGGTGAGCTTGGCGTCGCCCATGCGGAAACCGTCGCGCGAGCCGTTGAGCACATGCGGCGAGGCGCTCATGTTTTCCTGGCCGCCGGCGATGATGACGTCGGCGTCGCCGCATTTGATCGCTTGCGCGGCCAGGTGGGTGGCTTTCAAGCCGCTGCCGCATACCTTGCCGACGATGAAGGCGGGAATCATGTCGGGCATGCCGGCCTTGATGACGGCTTGGCGCGCCGGATTCTGGCCACAGCCGGCCGTGAGCACTTGGCCGAGGATGACTTCGTTGACGATGGCCGGGTCCATGCCGGTCTTGGCGAGCAAGCCCTTGATCACCTGGGCGCCCATGTCGGCGGCCGAGACCTTGGCCAGCGAACCGCCAAATTTTCCTACCGCGCTACGACCGGCGGCGACGATGACAACTTCTTCCATTTTGCTTCTCCATGGTGCCGGCGGGGCCGGGGGGCGGGTTGATTTCCTGCGGGTTCGGATTTTACGGTGTTGCGCCTTCCGGCGGCGCTGGCAAAGCTGTCAGGGCCAGTTGGCCGGCCTCGAGGGCGGGCGCGCCCGGACTGAGCCAATCGCTGGCACGGCCCGCGTTGAGCCATTCGCGGCTGAGAATGGCGCTCGATGCCAGCTGGGTCTTGAGGGCGTCGACCTGCAGCTCGACCGCGTCCACGCCGACGTCGAGCGCGGCGTGGATAAAGTTCGTCAAGGCGGCCAGCTGGGCGTCGAACAGCTCCCGGGCGGCGCGCGCAAATTGTTCAGAAGTGGCAAACATGAGACTCCTTGGTCGGGTGGACGAAGGCCGCGCACGGGCTGGCGCGGCAAAGGCACCCATCGTAGTTTCCAGCCACTGTAGGTCTTTTGAGCAAAATCAATCTTATCAGTTAATGGCGCGAAAACGGCCTGATCCAACTCAATAATTTAATGATATCGCCGCCCGCGCTTGCGTGCGGCGGGCGGCGCTTGGCAAGGCCCAAGCGGCGCCAGTGCGGCCAGCGACACTATAGCCTGCGGTGATGACATGCGCGTGACGCACGTGTGCGGTGAATGACGCGCACGCCGCGTGCGCAGCGCTGTGCCGCCTCGGCGCCCGGTCGCCGCCGCCTTGCCGCTTGCGCGTTTTGGCGCGCGCGCAAACCCTCCCCAGGCGCGAATTTTCACAGTAGAATGCTGTGGCCTGCGCCCACAGGACGCCGCCGCCGGCTGGTCCGGTCCAGCGCGCCACACTCTTGACGAATCGTGTTTATGTCCAAAAGCCCGCACCAACAGCCCATCGAAATCAAGATTTCCACCGTCGTCGCCATCTCCACCATCTTGCATTCGGCCGATCCGGCCGTCATTGATGCGGCCTTACAACAAATGACGGGCGGCGTGTCCGACTTCTTCGAGGATGAATTCGCGGTCATCGACGTCGGCGATATCGGCGAGCAAGCCGCCTTCATCGATTGGGCCAGCCTGGTGGCGCTGCTGAAGAAATACCGCTTGAACGCGGTGGCCGTGCGCGGCGCGGCCGCGCATATGTTCGACGCGATCCGCGAGCAAGGCTTGAGCCTGGACGATGGCGGCAAGCCGCGCGAGGCGAGCGTGGCCGAAGCGCCTGCGAGCGCGACCGAGCTGGCCACCCCGGTGTCCGCTCCGATGGCCGCTCCGGCGGCCGCTCCGGCGGCGCCAGTGCCCGCGCCCGCGCCCGCTCCGGTGGCCGCCCAAGTCGCTGCGAGCGCGCCGGCCACCGCCGTCGTCACCCCCGGCACCATGATCATCGACCACCCGGTGCGCGCCGGCCAGCGCATCTACGCGCGCGGCTGCGACTTGATCATCACGGCGGTGGTCAACAACGGCGCCGAGATCATCGCCGACGGCAGCATCCATGTGTACGCGGCCCTGCACGGACGCGCCTTGGCGGGCGCCTCCGGCAACGCCGATTCGCGCATTTTCGCGCTCTCGATGGCGCCCGAGCTGGTCTCGATCGCGGGCGTGTACCGCACTTTCGACGAAGGTTTCCCACCCGAGCTGGCGCGCCAGCCGGCGCAAATTCGCTTGGTCGGCGACCGAATCGATATACTAGCGGTCAATTCGGTTTCCCGTAGCATTTAAACAAAAGCAGGGCACCCCCGAGCAAACAACCAAAAAGGACTTTTTTGTGGCAAGAATTATTGTTGTGACGTCCGGCAAGGGCGGTGTCGGCAAAACGACCTCAAGCGCCAGCTTTTCCACCGGCCTGGCCAGCCGCGGCCACAAGACGGCCGTGCTCGACTTCGACGTGGGCTTGCGCAATCTCGACTTGATCATGGGTTGCGAGCGGCGCGTGGTCTACGATTTGATCAACGTCATCAACGGCGAAGCGTCGCTCAACCAGGCGCTGATCAAGGACAAGCATTGCGACAACCTGTTCATCCTGCCCGCCTCGCAAACGCGCGACAAGGATGCCTTGTCGGAAGTGGGGGTCGAGCGCGTGCTGCACGACTTGATCAATATGGGCTTCGAATACATCGTCTGCGATTCGCCGGCCGGCATCGAGCACGGCGCCTTGATGGCGCTCACCTTCGCCGATGAGGCGATCATCGTGACCAATCCGGAAGTGTCGTCGGTGCGCGATTCGGACCGCATCCTGGGCATCATCCAGGCCAAGTCGCGGCGCGCCCAGACCGGCGCCGAGCCGGTCAAGGAACACCTTTTGATCACGCGTTACTCGCCGAAGCGGGTCGAGGCGGACGAAATGCTGTCCTACACGGATGTGCAGGAAATCCTGCGCATTCCCCTGATCGGCATCATCCCCGAGTCCGAATCGGTGCTGCACGCGTCCAACCAGGGCAATCCAGCCATCCATTTCAAGGGCACCGACGTGGCCGAGGCCTACGAGGATGTGGTGTCGCGCTTCCTGGGCGAAAAACTGCCGCTGCGCTTCACCAGCTACGAAAAACCGAACCTGCTTCAACGCATCTTTGGAGCGAAGTGATATGGCCCTGCTTTCCTTCCTCTTTCCTCCCAAGCCAAAGAGCGCTTCGGCCGCCAAGGAGCGCTTGCAGATCATCATCGCGCGCGAACGCAACCATCGCACGGGTCCGGACTTCCTGCCGGCCTTGCATAAGGAATTGATCGAGGTCATCTCGAAGTACACGAAGGTCAATCCTGACGACATCAAGATTTCGCTGGACCGCCAGGGCAATCTAGAAGTGCTGGACGTGAACGTGGTGTTGCCGGACGCCTGATCGGGCTTTCGTAAAGAGGCGGCGCCCATCGCGGCGCCGCCTTTTCCTCCTCTCTATTTCCTTGACCACGCACAATTGCCCGCGGAAACGCGGCGCGATAATGGCCTCCCACACACATGCGGGGAGGCACAATGGCAATCGATGTCTATTTGCAGATCGATGGCATCAAAGGCGAATCGAACGACAGCCAGCATAAGGATTGGATCGAATGCGAGCGCGTGCAATGGGGTTTGCGCCAGCCCAGGAGCGCGACCGCCTCGACCGCCGGTGGCCATACCGCCGAACGCGTTGCGATGGCCGACCTTAAATTTTGCAAGCTGTCCGATCTGTCCTCCCCGGTACTGATGCAAACCTGCGCGATGGGCAAGACGATCCCCAAAGCGAAATTCGAATTCCTGCGCGCCGATGGCCAAGGCGAACGGGTCAAATACTTCGAGATCGATTTGGAGAATGTGCTCATTGGCATGATCTACCCGGGCATCAAACCGGGAATGCTATTGACCGAAAACGTCGCTCTAAAGTTCTCCAAGATCAAGTGGAAGTACGTGCGGCAAAGAATTGAGGGGGGCGCCGGCGGTAATACGCTCGGCGGTTGGGATCTTGCAAGCAACAGGATCGCATAGGGAGCGCGATGATGATCGATATCGATAAATTTACCCGTCATTTGAAGACGCATGCAAAGGATCCAGAAAAAAAGAAAGGCGAGTGCGCAAAATGGGTGCGTCTAGCACTTGAGGATGGTGGCGCCAACATCAAAGGCTTTCCAATGTCGGCCCGCGACTATGGGCCGCTTCTCATCAGAAACGGTTTCCATCAAATCACAATCGAAGATCCGGAGACGTTTCTGTTCATGAAGGGCGACATCGTCGTCATCGACAAAATCGATAAGAACGACAAGGGGGTGGCTCATCCATACGGCCACATCGCTGGTTTCGACGGAGTCAATTGGATTTCCGACTTTGTGCAACGCGATTTTTGGCCCGGGCCGGACTATCGCAAGGAAAAACCAAGCTATGTTATCTACCGTCCTTAATCGCGCAATCATTAGCGTTGTGCTTGCCGGCGCCAGCGGCAATATTCTGGCACGTGACGAGGGGCCGCCTCGTATCCTGCAAGAACCGATGTTCGGCTTGCGCTACGTGGTCGAAAAGGTCCATTTCGACCCCGTTCCCGATTTTGTTCGAGCGGCGTGTTCGCTCGAACACGATAAAGGACGCGCGCACTTTTACCTCTATGCCATTGCACATGATGCGGCACGGACCTTCGTCATAGTCGGCGGATATGTTGAAGCATTCAACCCCGCGCCGAATGAACATCGCTATGAACTGAACGAGCCTGGAATACTCTTCGTTATCGATAAGGATGGATGCATGGATATTGACGAGCCGCGCAATGTTTTCAACGCACGCTATTTCGATCAAGTCCCGCAAGCGATCCACGAACAGCTCGCAAGAGATTTATCTACCCGGCTTGAGCGCGCATTTGGAGGGCCGGAACGCTTGCGTTCGGAATGGAAAAAACAAGGTATTGAGCAAGATAAGCTACCAATTGAGCTACGCGACGCGTTCAAGATCTATCTCGGAAAATAAACAATGACAGATCCAGCGTATGCCGCAGCTTGTTCCGCACGCAAGCCTTGTGTGTATTGTCCAGAAATCCTGGCGCTTGCCTGCCGCGCTTTCGTCGCCACCTTGGTCGCCCTTTCGGCCACCGGTTCATATGCAGAGGAACCGGGATTGCGCATCATGCAAGAGCCCGTATTCGGCCTGCGCTATGAAGTGGCGAAAGTGAAATTTGATCAACTCCCTAGCGCTGTCATCGCTAGCTGCCCAATATACGTAGATCAATACAAGGATGCCCAGGTCTGGATGTATGCCGTCACCCGCGACGCTGCCCGCACCTATTATGTAATCGGCGCGGCCTTCGGACACGCATCAACACCAGGCGATTTGAATTATTCAATCGACACGCGCGGTGAAGTGTTTTTCACTGAAGGTACAAGGTGCCAGACGATGGAATCGGTGCAGGATGTGTTCGACTCGCGTCCACCGTCCGATGAAATTTCACAAGCGACCCTTCGTCGGCTCGCCGACGACCTCCTCGCTCGTTATGAACGCGCGTTTGGCGGGCCGGAAAATTTGCGCACAGAATGGCGCAACCGACATGTCGACGCGGATCGTCTACCTCCCATACTGCGCAGCGCGTTTAGGCGATACCTTGATCCGTAGGCTAGGGTTGCGACGATTCTCGCCTATCCGCAAATAGACTATCCGCATCTGGCCTCACGCTCTTTCCGCCACGACTGGTTGTTATTGCAAAGGCCGCGCGCAGCGGTGTGTGGGGGGCCTCAAAAGCCGCGCGCGCGCAAAAACACCCGATTCCATCCAATTGCGTCCGATGCCAGCCGATCTCACCACGATTCCTTGCGCCTTTCATCCGAATTCGCACTCAACACAAACGCAAGTCTACGATTTCACGTCGAAATTGAACGATCGCCCATTTTCGTGTGTCTAACTCATGTGTACGCGTGGCCATCGTAGAAAATCGCACGGCAATCGGATATTCGCGCACGACATCGGCCCCTTTCGCGCAGCTTTCGTGCGCATGCGCGCGCATATCGCGCAAGATCGGATGAAATCGGACCTTATCGCACACTTCGGGAGAAAACCATGCGCCGCCAGCACCCCAAGCACCAGATGGACATTCCCATTTCCCTTGAGGTATATCACCAATTGCTAGTCGCCTCCGGCAACACGGGCTATGAAATGGAAGATTGGGAAATTGCCGCGCAAGCGATCGACGAGTGGATGCGGCGCCACGCGCCGGACACCATTCCCATGCCGGCGACCAAAGGATATCAATGGAAGCAGTTGTTTCTGCCCGTGGGCACGCTGTTGCGGACCGTATTTGGCGGGAAGAACCATCACTGCGTGGTCGAGGGCGATCAAATCCTTTTCAACGGACAGACCGTTTCTCCGAGCGGTTTCGTGAATGCCATCGGCGGCATTCGGCGCAATGCCTGGCGTTGCACCTGGATACTTTTTCCCGAGTCGAAGGAATGGAAGCTGGCTGACACGCTGCGCACGCGCGAACGCCCACACCGCGATCGCAAGCACATGGGCGTCGCTCGAGCAGCCACTGCCGGGCCATCCTGTCCTGAGGGCAGATCGGCGCCTATCGCGCATGTGGCTGATCCAACACCCGCCCAAGCCATCCCCTTTGTTACTGGCGAATTCGCAGCGCCGAGTCCGCAATCCTTGCGTGGCGACAAAATCCAAGAACCGGACTCCAACAGCAATGATCGCGGCCGACCTGAAAGGACCGACACATCACTGTCGCCGCCTCGGTGCAGGCGCGGCGCGGATCGCCGCAATGGCCGGACACACTCGATGTCGCCATGGCTGCCAGAACAGCTACTCCCGCTCCTGGTCCGAATGTGTGCCTTCGACGAGGATCTTCGCAAAACCCACACCCGGCCATATGCAGCCCGGGCTAGACAGGCCCTGCGCTCATCGGCGCCGGCGCCGTGGATATCCAGGAATCTGAGCGCGCCGCACCTTGGCGAGGCGCCGCGCACGCCTTGAACTAGACCGGCCGCGCCACCAGCAACTCCTGCGCCACCAGCGCGCACGCGTCCACGTGCTGGTAGCCGAGCGTGCGGAACACGGAAAAGCCGATCGCGGCGGCCGCCATCTGTCCGGCGATCGGCACCACCTTGGCGGCGCTGCGCGCCAGCGACTTCATGCCCACGCGCTTGAACAGTTGCAGCAGCAGCTCGCGCGTGACCATGCGCCCGACCAGCATGCCGCCCATACCCACCGCCGCCTCGTAGGCGATGAGCCGGAAACGCGGCTGCAAGCGCGTCACCTGCTCGGCGGTGAGGCCGAATTCCTTGTTGATGTCGTCGATTAGCAACGCGAACAGCGACAAGTCCGACACCACGTCGATGCCCGGCAAGGGCACCGCCGAGACGCCCGCCGAAATGATGGCGCGCCGCCGCACCAGGCGCCGGCACCGTTCCCGCACCTGTGCAATGTCACTTTCAGTACCAGGAATTAAAGTCCAATCGGTACCAGCCTTGCTTGCCACAGCAGTCCTTTCCCCAGCGCCGGCACACTGTGCCTACCCTCGCGCCAGCACCATCATGGTGCGCCGCAAAAAAAGTGCCCCAGGTAAAATTATTTTTCAATAGGCCAAGATGCAGATTGAAATCGGGGTTAGTAGAGTGTACCGTGTAATGAGCGGACGGGTGCGACCGCGCGAACCGTGCCCGCAATTCGTGTAAGTGTCTGTAGTTTCCGCTCTGAGGGTTTGTAAATTTCTGTTATATTCGAGCTTGATGATCTAGCAATAGAGCGCAACCCCCGGCAACGCACAGAATCGCGCACAAGAATTCACCACGAATATGAGAATCACCGTCCTCGATAGTGAACGCAGCCAGGCAGACTTGATTTGCCAAGTGTTGACGACGGCTGGTCATATCTGTCATGGCTTTTCCAACGGCAAGGACCTGCTCGGTCAATTGCGCAAGGACAGCTACGACATGCTGATCTTCGACTGGCAGGTGACCGATATGTCGGGCGTCGAGCTGATCCGGCGCGCCAAGGAAAAAATGCCGGCCAACACGCCCATGATGTTCCTCACCAGCAGCTCGGGCGAGGACGACATCGTGGCCGGCCTGGGCGCCGGTGCCGACGACTATATGATCAAACCCTTGCGGCGCGGCGAATTGGTGGCGCGCGTGCAAGCGGCGCTGCGGCGCGCCTTCCCTTCCCAAAATGGTGCGGAACAATTGCAGTTCGGCCAATACGTGTTTGAAACCCGCCCCGGCCGCCTGTTGATGGACGGGGTCGTCATCGACGTGACGCACAAGGAGTTTTACCTCGCCTTGCTGTTTTTCCGCAATATCGGACGCCCGCTGTCGCGCGCCTACATCCACGAAGCGGTCTGGATACGCGAAAGCGCCGTGCCCTCGCGCACCATGGACACCCACGTCTCGCGCGTGCGCAACAAGCTGCAACTGCGTCCGGAAAACGGCTTCCGCCTGGTGCCGGTGTACAGCTACGGCTACCGGCTGGAAAAACTGGGCGGCTAAGCCGGCCCGCGCCCATGGCGTGAGGGCAACAACCCTGTCGATGGCCGCCTGTGCCGCGTTATAATGGCGACTCCACTCCCTTGTTCGCGCTTCATGCAACTGCTCGCCGTCGGCCTCAATCACACTACTGCTCCCGTGGCGCTGCGCGAGCGGCTGGCGCTCGCGCCGGAACAGATCGTGCACGCGGTGCAATCGGCGCGCTCGTGGTTCGCGCGCATCGACAGCCGCGGCGGCGACGAGGCGGCCATCCTCTCGACCTGCAACCGCACCGAGATGTACGCGGCCAGCTACGCGCCCAATCCGCTCGACGCGGGCGCCCAATTCCTGGCCGAGTACCACAAGCTCAACTACGCCGAACTGCGCCCGCACCTGTACCTGCTGCCGCATAACGACGCGGTGCGCCACGCCTTCCGGGTCGCCTCCGGGCTCGACTCGATGGTGCTGGGCGAGCCGCAGATCCTGGGCCAGATGAAAGACGCCGTGCGCGCGGCCGACGAAGCGGGCGGCCTGGGCACCTACTTGCACCAGATGTTCCAGCGCAGCTTCTCGGTGGCCAAGGAAGTGCGCAGCACCACCGAGATCGGCGCGCACAGCGTGTCGATGGCGGCGGCGGCGGTGCGCCTGTCGCAGCGTATCTTCGACAAAATCTCGGAACAGCACGTGCTGTTCATCGGCGCCGGCGAAATGATCGAGCTGTGCGCCACCCACTTCGCCGCCCAGAGCCCGAAAAGCATCACGGTGGCCAACCGCACCATGGAGCGCGGCGAGCAGCTGGCCGACCGCTTCGGCGGCAGCGCGATCCGCCTGGCCGCCCTGCCGGAACAGCTGGCGCGCTTTGACATCGTCATCTCCTGCACCGCCTCCTCGCTGCCCCTGATCGGCCTGGGCATGGTCGAACGCGCCATCAAGGCGCGCCGCCGCAAGCCGATCTTCATGGTCGACCTGGCGGTGCCGCGCGATATCGAGGCCGAAGTGGCGCGCCTGGGCGACGTGTTCCTGTACACCGTCGACGACCTCGGCCAAGTGGTGCAAACCGGCCTGGAAAGCCGCCAGGCGGCGGTGGCGCAGGCCGAGGCCATCATCGAAACGCGCGTGCAATCGTTCATGCACTGGATCGACGACCGCGCCGTGGTGCCCGTGATCCAGGACATGCACGAGACAAGCGAGGCGATGCGCCAGTTCGAGCTTGAGCGCGCACGC
This sequence comes from Pseudomonadota bacterium, assembly GCA_040388555.1. GTDB lineage: Bacteria > Pseudomonadota > Gammaproteobacteria > Burkholderiales > Burkholderiaceae_D > Telluria_A. The sequence continues at coordinate 468,351 of JAZKBP010000014.1, read as the reverse complement.
AAGATGCTGGCCAAAGGCGAGGATGTGGACGCCGTGCTCGAAGCGCTCTCGCGCGGCCTGACCGCCAAATTCCTGCACGGCCCGCAGCAAGCGCTGCACCGCGCCCAGGGCGACGACCGGGCGCGCCTGGCGGCCCTGCTGCCGCAACTGTTCCGCGGCCGCCGTTAGCGCCGCTGGTCCGCGCGCGTCCGACGCGGCGCGCCACCGCCCGCCGCCCCCGCGCGGCGCATTCCCGAACACTCTCACGCTCTCACGCACACGCCTATGAAACCGTCAATGCTGGCCAAACTGGACCAACTGGCCAACCGCCTGGTCGAACTCGACGAACTGCTGATGCACGAAGGCGCCACCGCCAATATGGACAGCTACCGCAAGATGACGCGCGAGCACGCCGAAATCGGCCCGCTGGTGGCGCTCTACAAGCAGTTCCAGGTCGCCACCAGCGACATCGCCGAAGCCCAGGAGATACTGTCCGACCCGGACATGAAGGAATTCGCGCAGGAGGAAATCGAGGCGGCCAAGGCGCGCGTGGCCGCGCTCGAACTCGAGCTGCAAAAGATGCTGCTGCCGAAGGACGCCAACGACGAGCGCAATATCTTCCTGGAGATCCGCGCCGGCACCGGCGGCGACGAGTCGGCCCTGTTCGCCGGCGACCTGCTGCGCATGTACACCCGCTTCGCCGAGCGCAACCGCTGGCAAGTGGAGATGGTGTCCGAGTCGCCGTCCGACCTGGGCGGCTACCGCGAGGTGATCGTGCGCCTGATCGGCAATGGCGTCTACTCCAAGCTCAAGTTCGAGTCGGGCGGACACCGCGTGCAGCGGGTGCCGGCCACCGAGACGCAAGGGCGCATCCACACCTCGGCCTGCACGGTGGCGGTGATGCCGGAGGCGGACGAGGTGGAGGACGTGAACATCAATCCGGCCGACCTGCGCATCGACACCTTCCGCGCCTCCGGAGCCGGCGGACAGCACATCAACAAGACCGATTCGGCGGTGCGCCTGACCCACCTGCCGACCGGGATCGTGGTCGAATGCCAGGACGACCGCAGCCAGCACAAGAACAAGGCCTCGGCCCTGAAGGTGCTGGCCGCGCGCATCAAGGACGTGCAGTTGCGCGAACAGCAGTCGAAGGAAGCGGCCACCCGCAAGAGCCTGATCGGCTCGGGCGACCGCAGCGAGCGCATCCGCACCTACAACTTCCCGCAGGGACGCATGACGGACCACCGCATCAACCTGACCTTGTACAAGCTCGACTTCATCATGGACGGCGACCTGGTCGATCTGACCAACGCGCTGGCCGCCGAGCACCAGGCCGAATTGCTGGCGGCGCTGGGCGATTGAGGCCGGGGCCGTGACGCAGCCACCGCGCAACCCTGCGCCGCCGCCTGCGTCATCGCATGCGCCATCGTTCGCGCCTCCCTTCAATTTCAATCTCCTGCGTTCGCTCGACACCCTGCTCGAGACGCGCAACCTGACGGCCGCCGCCAAGCGCCTGGGCACCACCCAGTCCGCGCTGAGCCGCCAGTTGGCGCAGCTGCGCATTGAACTGGGCGACCCGCTGCTGGTGCGCGAAGGCCAGCGCTACCTCCTGACCGAACGGGCGCTGGCCTTGCGCGAACCGCTGCGCGCCGCGCTCGAAGGCATGGAAGGCCTGCTGGCAGCGCCGCGCTTCGACCCCGCCAGCTGCACCCGCACCTTTTCGATGTCCGGCTCGGACTACATCGCCGACCATATGCTGCCGGCGCTGATGCGCGCGCTGGCCGCGCAGGCGCCGCGCCTGCGCGTGGCTTTTCGCATGTGGGAGGCGGGCCACTACCGCCTGCTCGCCGAGGAAGGCGTCGACCTGGTGCCCACCATCGCCGACGCCCTGCCGGACAACCTGCACGGGCGCGCCATGGGCGAGGACAAACCGGTGTGCCTGATGCGCAGCACGCACCGGCTCGCCGGCGCCAACATGAGCGTCGAGGACTACGTCGGCGCGGCCCACATCGCCATCGGCAGCGGCGGCGACAAGAGCGGCCCGGTCGACCAGCACCTGGCCGCGCTCGGGCTGCGCCGCGAAGTGCGCGTTGCCGTGCCCTTCTACAGTTCGGCGTTGCGGTTGGTGGCCGACCCTGAACACGATTTCCTGCTGACGGTGCCGCAGCACATCGCCGTGGCCTTGGCGCGCGAGGCGCCCGTCGTTTGGCAAGCGCTGCCCTTCGACGTGCACAGCTACCGTTACTGGCTGCTGTGGCACGCGCGCAGCCATCACGACCCGGCCCACCAGTGGTTTCGCAACCATGTGTACGACGTTTTGCAGCAATCGATCCACGGCGTGACGCGCTTTAACGAGACCTAAGGCAGCGCCCGGTATGCCGGCGCCGCATAGCTTGTATGCGGCGCTGACGGGCGCTTTTGCGCCAGCGCTGTCCTATACTGCGCGCTGTTCTGCATTCACGGAAACCGGCAATGGCTTATATAGATCGCATCTGCGCTTGGCGGCGCCGAAGCCGCGGGCGCACTGGCCCTGGCGCCGCGCTGGCGCCGCGGGGCCCATGGCGCGCATTTTGTCTGCTGGCCTGCCTGTGCGGGGCGCTTACAGTGCCGGCCGCGAACGGAGCGCGCGGCGACCAATGGGTGAGCACCTGGACGGCGGCGCCCGATTCGGCGGGACCGGTGATCAGCGCGCGCACGATCCGGCAAATAGTGCGGGCCAGCACTGGCGGTACGCGGGTGCGGGTGCGGCTGTCGAATCGCTTTGGCAGCGCGCCCGTCACCATCGGCCCGGTGCACATGGCCTTGCGCGCCGTTGGCGCGTCCGGCGCGGCCATCGAGGCCGGCAGCGGCCATGCGCTCTCCTTCGGCGGCCAGGCCAGCATCACGATCGCGGCCGGGGCCAGCGTCGTGAGCGACCCGACCGCCGTGGACATCGCGCCGCTGCGCGAGCTGGCGGTAAGCATGTTCGTGCACGCCGGCAGCGGGCCCTCGACCGTGCATGGTGCGGGGATGCAAACGGCGTTCGTCGCGCGCGGCGCCGACACGGGCGCCGCCATCAACTTCGCACCGGAGTCGCGCGACGATAGCCGTTATTTCTTGAGCGATGTCGAAGTGAGTACCGGGGCGCCGGCGGGCACAGTGGTCATCGTGGGGGACTCGATCAGCGACGGCGTCGGTTCGACGCCGGACCATCACGCACGCTGGCCCGACGCGCTGGCCGACCGTCTGCAAGGGCTGGCGCAGCCGCTCAACGTCGGCGTGGCCAATGCGGGCATCGCGGGCAACCGCATCCTTCGTGATGGCGCTGATCCCTTCGTTGGTCCGAGCGCGCTGGCGCGGCTTAATGCGGACGCCATCGACAAGCCGGGCGTGCGCTGGATCGTGCTGGCCGAAGGGATCAATGACATCGCCGCGTCTTCCATGCTGGCCGCCCCTGAACAACACGCCTCGGCGGTGCAGATTATCGATGGCATGCGCACGCTCATCGAGCGCGCGCACAATCGCGGCATCAAGGTGTGGGGCGCTACCTTGCTGCCCTGCGGCGGCGCCAAGGATTTTTGGACAACGCAGGGGGAGCGCGCGCGGCAGGATGTCAACGCGTGGATCCGCGGCGGCGGCGCGTTCGACCGGGTGATCGACTTCGAACGCGTGACGCAAGACCCCGCGCATCAGGAGCGGCTACTACCTGCCTTCGACAGCGGCGACCACCTGCATCCGAACGACGCCGGCTACCGCGCGATGGCGGCGGCGATCGAGCCGCGCTGGTTCGCAACCGAGTTGGACGATGCCCCGGTCGCGATGCCGCCACCAACGCGCTTGGACGGGGCGCCGCACGGGCGCGCGCTACCCCGGTCTGCCGCAGCTGCGTCATCGCGAGCGCCGATCGACGCGCGCCCGCCATTTCATGCGAGAATTCGTCCATCTCGCTAACCACGCTAACGCCCCCACCATGCCTACATCGCGCACCCTGCTCGTCACCATCGCCCTTGCCTGCCTGGCCGTCGTCGGCGCCGCCGTCTACCTGCAGCTGACCAAAGACCTGCTGCCCTGCCCGCTGTGCGTGATCCAGCGCTACGCCTACCTGTCCGTCGCCGCAGCCTGCCTGATCGGCGCCTGGCGCAACAGCATCCGGGCCGGCGGCGGTGTCGCCCTACTCGCCGCCCTGGGCGGCCTGTACACCGTGGGCGACCATTTGTGGGTGCTGGCCCACCCCGGCCTGTCGTGCGGCATCGACCCGAAGGAAACCTTCCTCAACAAGCTGCCAACGGCCACCTACCTGCCCTCCGTGTTCCGCGCCGACGGCCTGTGCGAAGACGCGCTCGACACCCTGTTCGGCCTGTCGATCCCGCAGTGGTCGGGCATCACCTTCGTCGCCATCACGGCCGCGCTCATTTTCGTGCTGGCGCGCCGCCGCTGATGCGCGTCGCGCCCGGCAGCGCCATCGGCGCCCTGCAAACCGCGCTACCTTTCGACGCGCTGGAAAACCGCATCCTGCTATGCCACGCGCTGGGGCTCACGCGCGTGAACCTGATCACCCAGTCCGAGCGCACTGTCACGCAGCAGGAAGCGGCCGCCTTGTCGGCCCTGGTCGCGCGGCGCCTGCAGGGCGAGCCGATCGCCTACATCGTGGGCGAACGCGAATTTTTCGGCCTGCCGTTCAAGGTCACCAGCGCCGTCCTGATCCCGCGCCCGGACACCGAGTTGCTGGTCGAACTGGCGCTCGAACGGCTGCCGGCGCAGGGCCGCGCGCTCGATATGGGCACCGGCAGCGGCGCCATCGCGGTGGCCATCGCGCACAGCCGCCCGAGCGCGTCCATCACCGCGCTCGACGTGAGCGCCGCGGCGCTGGCGCTGGCACGCGAAAACGCCGCGGCCAACGGCGCGCGCGTGCGCTTCCTGCAAAGCGACTGGTTTAGCGCGATGCATGGTGAACAGTTCGACGTCATCGCCTCCAACCCGCCCTACATCGCCGCCGGTGACGGCCACCTGGCGCAAGGTGATCTGCGCTTCGAGCCGGTCGGCGCACTGACCGACCACGCCGACGGCCTGGCTGCCCTGCGCACCATCGTGGCCGGCGCCAGCGCCCACTTGACGGTGCAAGGCTGGCTGCTGATGGAGCACGGCTACGACCAGGCGGCGGCGGTGCGCGCCCTGCTGCAGGGCGCCGGCTACGGCGAGGTGCAAAGCTGGCGCGACCTGGCCGGCATCGAGCGCGTGAGCGGCGGACGGGCCGCCCCCCAACAGGGATAAAATAGTGGTCTGGGCGGCGCGTATGCCGAAATCGGCAGGCGCCGACGCGGATTTTCGTTTTCGGTTACTCTCAGCGCAATGACCAAATTGGAAGCACAAGAAAGGAAGTCCCGTGTCGAACCAACTGACCCGCCGCCTGGCCCTGCTGGACGACGATGCGCACCGCGCCCTGCTCGGCCAGGGCTTGCGCGGCATCGAGCGCGAAACCCTGCGCGTTGACCGCGACGGCCACCTGGCGCGCACCCCGCATTCGGCCCAGCTTGGCTCCGCCCTGACCCACCCGCAAATCACCACCGACTACGCCGAAGCCCTGCTCGAGTTCATCACGCCGGCCGAAAACGACATCGCGCACACCCTCAACGAGCTCGATACCATCCACCGCTTCGCCTACAGCAAGCTCGAAGGCGAAATGCTGTGGAGCCAGTCGATGCCATGCACGCTGCCGTCCGAGGAAGACATCGCGATCGCCTGGTATGGCAAGTCGCACATCGGCATGCTCAAGCACGTGTACCGGCGCGGCCTGGCGCTGCGCTACGGTAAAGCCATGCAGTGCATCGCCGGCATCCATTACAACTACTCGCTGCCGGAAAAACTGTGGCAGCTGCTGGCCACCCACGAGGGAGTGCCGGAGGAGCGCCGCAAGCCGCTGCGCGACTTCCAGTCCGAGAGCTACATAGCCTTGATCCGCAACTTCCGCCGCTACAGCTGGCTGTTGATGTATCTGTTCGGCGCCTCGCCGGCGCTGTCGACGGGCTTCCTGCGCGGACGCGCGCACAAGCTCGAGACGCTTTCGGCCGACACCTTGTTCCTGCCCTACGCCACCAGCCTGCGCATGAGCGACCTGGGATACCAGAACGACGCCCAGTCCGGCCTCACACCGCACGAAAACTGCCTGGAAAGCTATGTCACCACGCTGATGGACGCCGTCAACCGGCCCTACGCGCCGTATGCCCAGCTGGGCACCAAGCGCGACGGCGAATGGATTCAGCTGAACACGAACGTGCTGCAAATCGAGAACGAATACTATTCGACGATCCGCCCCAAGCGCGTGATACGCACCGGCGAGCGCCCGATCCAGGCGCTGTGCCGGCGTGGCGTGCAATACATCGAAGTGCGCTGTATGGACGTCGACCCGTTCGAGCCGATCGGCATCAGCCTTGAAACGGGGCGCTTCCTGGACGCCTTCCTGCTGTTTTGCGCGCTCGAGGAAAGCCCCAGCATCAGCACCGAGGAAAGCGCGATCCACGCGCAAAATTTCGCGCACACCGTCAAGGAGGGGCGCCGTCCCGGCCTGACCCTGACGCGCGAAGGGCAGGAAGTATCGCTCACGGCCTGGGGCGAGGAAATGATCGAACGCATCCGTCCAATCGCGCAGCTGCTCGACGAAGACCGGGCGGATGCGCCGCACGCGGCCTCGCTGGCGCTGCAGTACGCCAAGCTGGGCGACGCCGAGCTGACCCCGTCGGCACGCGTGCTGGCCGAGGTGCGCGCCAACGGCGGCTCGTTCGCCGCCTTCGGCCTGCGCCAGAGCCAGGCGCACGCCGCCTACTTCCGCGAAAGCCCCTTGATGCCGGCCGAGCAGGCCATGTTCGCCGAAATGGCGGCCACCTCGCTGGCCGAGCAGCTATTGACCGAGCAAAGCCAGACCGGAAATTTCGACGACTTCGTCGCCGCCTACAACAGCAGTACACTGTGCTGTGAATAGATCGCAGCGAGGACCCCGTGCTCACCTTCTACAACGAACACCACGCCCAGCACCGCGGCCGCTTTGAGATTTTCCGCGGCGAGATGGTGCCGTGTTTCGAAGTGCCCGAGCGCGCCGACATGGTGCTGGCCGAACTGGGTCGGCGCGGACTGGGGAAGATCGTCACGCCGCACGGGGTGTCGCTGGTGTCGCTCGAGCGCATCCACACGCCGCGCTACCTGACCTTCCTGCGCAATGCGTGGAGCGAATGGCTGGCGCTCGATCCGGCCAACGCCGGCAAGGACGCCTTCCCGGCGGTGTGGCCGATCCGCACCCTGCGCGACGACATCGAGCCGGACAATTTTTGCGCGCGCCTGGGCCTGTATTCGATGGATAGCGGCACCCCGCTCACCAGCGGCACCTGGACCGCCGCCAAGACCGGCGCCGATTGCGCTGTCAACGCCGCGCATGCGCTGCGCCTGGGCGAGCGCGGCAGCTTCGCGCTCACGCGCCCGCCCGGCCACCACGCGGGCGCCGATTTTTTCGGCGGCTACTGCTTCCTCAACAACGCGGCGCTGGCGGCCCAGCACCTGCTCGACGACGGCGCCAAGCGCGTCGCCATCCTCGACATCGACTACCACCACGGCAACGGCACCCAGAGCATCTTCTACCAGCGCGATGACGTTTTGTTCGTGTCGCTGCACGCGGACCCGCGCAGCGAGTATCCGTTTTACCTGGGCCACGCGGACGAAAAGGGCGAGGGCGCGGGGCTGGGCTACAACATGAATTTACCGCTGGCGCCGGGCAGCACGCCGGCGCAGTGGTTCGCCGCGCTCGAGACGGCCTGCATCAAGGTGGCCAGCTACGCGCCGGACGCACTGGTCGTCTCGCTGGGCGTGGACACCTTCGGCGGCGATCCGCTGTCGAAGTTCGCGCTGCACAGCGCCGACTATCTGCGCATCGGCGAACGCATCGCGCAGCTGGGCGTGCCGACCGCCTTCGTGTTCGAGGGCGGCTACGCGGTGGCGGAAATCGGCGTCAACGTCGTCAACGTGCTCGAAGGTTTCGAGACCGCGGCTTGAATAGCAAGGAAACAGCATGAGCGAATGGCACTGGCATACCTTTGACGAGCTGTCGAACAGCGACCTGCACGCGGCGTTGGCGGCGCGCCAGGATGTGTTCATCGTCGAGCAAAACTGCGTGTTCGCCGATATCGACGGCCTCGACCCCGGCGCGCGCCACCTGCTGGGATGGCAAAGCATCGATGGGCGGCGCCAGCTGGCCGCCTACCTGCGCCTGCTGGCACCGGGCGCGAAGTACGCCGAGATGTCGCTCGGACGCATCCTGACGACGGCGCCGGCGCGCGGCTCGGGCATCGGACGCGAGCTCGTCGCGCAAGGCATCGCCTACGCCGAGCGCCTCTATCCCGGCCAGCCATGCCGGATCGGCGCGCAGCAGCGGCTTGAGCGCTTTTATGCCGGCTTCGGCTTCCAAACCGTCTCCGAACCCTACGACGAAGATGGCATCCTGCACGTCGACATGCTGCGTTAGACCAATGTAGATGGGTGTTCCATCATGCTCCGGCGTGACAATCGCTTCTGGATAAAAAAGCATGCGCTTATCGAAACGCAACACAGTGCGTTTAGTGAGGCATGACAATATCGATCGCACTCTGCTTTGCTATCAACAGCCGCGCATTGCATCATCTAATTGCATCTACAGTTTGATTTGACATTCAAACATACCGCATCTACAATTTGATTACCTACGACGCAAGCAAACGGCATGCAAATATCGTAAAACACGGTATTGATATGGCGACGCTGTCGAGTTTCTTTGATGGCGAACTCCTGACCCGCGAGGACACGCGCGTTGCATACGGCGAGTTGCGGTTTCAAAGCGTTGGTTGGCACATTCATCAAATGCTGTTCGTTGTCTGGACGCCGGGCGAGAACGAGTGGCCCCATATCATTTCGGCACGAAAGGCGGAAAAGCATGAACGCCAAGCATGGACACGATTCTGTCGGTGACGCTCCGGGCACCAAGCCGGACGATTGGAACAATGCCTTCGTCACACATTCGGTGGACGAACTGCGTAGCGCAATTGCCGTCCGGCGCGCGCGAGGGCCAAACAAGCGGCCAGTCAAGGAACAGGTCGCAGTACGATATAGCCCGGAGGTGCTTGCATATTTCCGCGCAACCGGCGCCGGCTGGCAAACCCGTATGGACGAAGTATTACGCGAATACGTTTTGCAACGACAAAAACCTTAACGACACATTCAGTAAGTGATGTGGCGCGCGCACGCGAAGTGAAGAACCCGCCAGAGATACTCAGACGAAGATCGTGCCAATATCAGACGCTGGCAAATCGTGATTCGATCGCCTGAGCGTTCACAGGCGGCCGACACGGCGAGACCGTCTCGGCGCTAAGCCAGGCGCAGCACCTGTGCCGGCGACATGCGGGCGGCGGCGCGCGTGTGGCGCAGCGTCGCCAGCACCGTCACCGCGAGCGCGCCGGCCAAGGTGCCGGCCAGGCCCCACAGCCCGATCTGCGCCTGATCCGCGAACTGTTCGATGAACATGCGCCCGGCCAGGTAGGCTCCCGGCAGCGCCAGCAGCGCCGCCACGCCGAGCAGCACGGCGAATTCGCGCGCCAGCAAACGTGCGATATCGAGCGGGCGCGCGCCGTACAGCTTGCGCATCACGATCTCGCGCGCGCGCCTTTGCACCGCGTACGCCGACAGGATGTAGATGCTAAACACCGCCAGCGGCAGGATGATCGCCACGACCAGGATGCAGGTGCGCAAAATCTCGGTCGGGCCGCCAGCGTTGAGTTCCAGCTCGGCCCGCAGATTATGGACGGCGACGTAGTGATTCGGGAAATGCGCGCGCCAGCTCGCTTCAATGGCAGCCTGCGCCCCTGCCAGATCATGCCCGCCATTGATCGTCAATTCCGGCGCATCGCCGATGGCGTAGACACGCGGCTTGATCGGCCCTTGCATGAAGCCGCGGGCGGCGTCGCCGCTGACGCCGACGACGCGCATCGGAACGTCGCCGATGCCGACCAGCTGTCCAACCGCCGCCGCCGGATCGGCATAACCGAGCTTGCGCGCGGCCGCGGCGCTGACCACGATCACGCCCGCGTTGTCGCGCCCGTCGATGGCTGGATCGAAGGTGCGTCCGGCGATCGCCTTCAGGCCGATGGTGGCGAAGTATTCAGGCCCCACGCGCAGCGTTTGCAGGGATACCAGTTCCGATGCGCTCGTCTTGTACTCGCGCGTATCGGGCCATGGGCTCGATGCGGTGACGCCTTCGATCTGCGGCAGGCGCGCCAGCGCATCGCGGAACTCGCGCGCCGCCAGCGGGCCCAGCTCAGGGGGCGGGCGCACCGTCAGCAAGGTGTCGAGCTGGTAGCCGTAGTCGATGTGGCGCAGGTGGTCGATCTGCGAGGCGATGGCGACCGCCACCGCGGTGACGAACATCGCAATGGCGAACTGCATCACCGTCAGCGTGCGCCGCAGCCATAGGCCGGTGGCGCTGGCGCCGTTCGCACGCTCGCCGAGCGCATCGGTCGAGCGCATCTTGAGCGCCGTCCAGGCCGGATAGACGGCGGCGCAGGCGCCAACGGCCGCGCCCATCGCGACCACGATCGCGCCAAACGCGATCCAATCGCGCGTCGTCAGGATCACCAGCATATTATGTTCCGTGAAGTCCGACCATGCCGGCAGCAGCAACCATGCCAGCAGCGCGCCGCACAGCGCGGCGAACATCGACACCACGATCGATTCGGCCATCATCTGGGCCAGCAGGCGCCACGCGCCGATGCCGAGCACCTTGCGGATGGCCATTTCGCGCTGGCGCGCGATGGTGCGGATGGTGGCGAGGTTGACGTAGTTGCCGGCCGTGAGCAGCAGGATCAGGAAGGCGACGCCGACGATCGCATAGGTGCTGGCGCGATCGCCCTTGGCGCCGCTGTTCGTGCGCGCGTCGAAGTCGAGGTAGGAATCGGCAAGCGGCGTCATGGCGACATCGATCAGTCCGCGCTTGCCCAATTCAACCGTGTTCTTGTTGGTGAGGTGCCCACGCAGCGCCGAGCGCTCGACGTCAGCCTCGATCGTGCGCAGCAAGGCGGCCCGGTCCACGCCGCGCGGCAGGCGCGCGTACACCTTGCAGTTGACGAAGTCTTCGCCGTCGCCGTAATAGCTCCAATATTGGTGGGCCTGCACGCGCTGCTGATCCGGCCAGGCGCTACTGGCAAGGCTGGCCAGCGCGTCGAAGCGCACGGAACTCGTTTGCGGCTGCTGCGCGACGATCGCCGCGACCAGATACGAATGCCCCATGATCTGCACCTGCTTGCCCAGCGCGTGCGCATCGCCGAACAGCACGCGCGCCGTGTCCGGTGTCAGCGCAATGGCGTCCGGGCGGCTCAAGGCCGCCGTCAAGTCGCCTTCGAGCGCGCGAATGCCCAGCACCAGCGGAAAAACCGGGTCGACCAAGGTCAATTCAACCTTGTGCGTGGTCTGGCCAACCCGCATCGAGGCGGTGTATGGCAGCACCGCGCTCGTCGCCAGCGGCGCGCCGCTTTTCTCCAGCGAGTCCTTCATCGACAAGGGCACATTCTCGCTCCAGAAGGGATAACCCCAGTTCGGACGCGCCTTTAGCACCACCACTTCCTCGACCTTGGGTACATGGGTGTCGAAGCCGTATTCATAGCGCGCGAAAGCGAGCGTGAGGAAGAACACGGCGAAGCCGATCGCCAACCCGCCGATCATGATCGCCGAATTGCCTGGTTGTTTGAGCAGCAGGCGCCAGCCGCTGCGGAAGTCGCGAAGTGTCATCATTGTCGGTCCCTGTCTATTTTACGATGCGTGCTGCTTATTTTTTCAATTGCAAATGGGTGGCGGTGCCGAAGCCCGCGTAGCTCGACACGACGATCGATTCACCCGCGCCCAGCCCGCCGAGCACTTCGATCTGCCGGTTGTTGCGCCGGCCGGTGCGGATCATCCGCTTCTCGGCGTCGATGCCGTTGGGCGCCACCACGAACACCCAGGCGCCGCCGCTATCGGCCACGAATGGCGCGTTCGGCAGCAGCAGCGCCTGGGCCGGCTCGCCCAGCGTGATCTGCGCATCCAGGCTTTGCCCCGGATTCATGGTGCCCGGCTGCCCGTCCTTGAACACCAGCTCGACCGCGAAGCGCCCCTCCTTGATCTGCGGGTAGACCCGGCTTACCTCCACCTTGAAGTCCTGCCCTTCCTGCTTCACCGTTCCCTGGCGCCCGACCGCGATCCGGCTCAAGTAGTATTCGTCGACCTGCGCCGTCAGCTTGAACTTGAGCGGATCGTCGATGCGTCCGATGTGCTGGTCCTGCCGCACCGTCTCGCCGATCTTGAGATTGAAGTCGGTCAGGCGTCCGGCCACCGGGGCCCGCACCACCAACGCGTCGACCGTTCCGTGCACCAGCGTCAAGCCGGCCTCGATGTGCCTGATGGCCTGTTCCATCTGCGCCAGCGCATCGCGCTTGACGCTGGTCTCGCTCGCGCTGCGCAGCTTTTCATTGTCCACCGCGCGCTGCTGCTGCTCGAGCGCGTCGTTCGACAGCTCGAGCGCCTCCGACGAAATGAAGCCCTGCTCGGCCAGGCGCTTGTTGCGCACGTGCTTCTTCTGCACCTGCGCCAGATTGAATTGAAGGTCGGACAGGCGGCGCTCGTGGTCGGTGTTGCCGGCCTCGAAGGCCACGCGCAGATTGGCCAGGTTGGAAATCTGCTGGGTGTGTTCGGATTGACGCTGCAGCAGTTCCAGGTTGCGCTGCGAATTCGAGATCCGGAACAGCACCTCGCCCTGCTTGACGATCGCGCCATCGCGCGCGAACACCTCCTCCACCCGTCCGGATTCGATCGAATCGAGGATCACCGAGTTCAAGGCTTCGGCTTTCGAGCGCACCACGATATCGTCGCGGAAGACGCCGCGCTCGACCGGCGCCACCCTCACCTCGATGGCGGCCACCTGCAGGCCGCGCGGCACCATGCTCCACATGCCGGCGGCCGCGAGCACGGTCAACACGGCGCCAACGACGCCGAGAACGATTTCTTTGCCGTGCCGCTGCGGCACGATGATATCCATCGCGGCACCGCTGACGGCAAGATGGGGGGTAGCTGGTTTCATGGGCTTGCGTGTCGTCTGTTTCGATACGCATCCATGAGCAAGTGCCGTGCCAAGGCCAGGACGGGCTAGTCTGGCCGGGCGCACCCCGCGCTTCAGACGGCGATGCGTACGCTAGCGGACAACGTCATTGTCCGGATCCGGACAGTATCGCCGCACTCAGAACGTGATCACGAAGCGCGCGCCCGCGCTGACCGACTTCGCGTAGCGCACGGTGCCGCCATTGCCATGCACCAGATGGCGCACCATGGCCAGGCCGATGCCGCCGCCCTGCTTTTTGGTCGAAAAGAACGGCGTGAAGATATGCGGGATCAGGTTTTCCGGTACGCCGCCGCCGTTGTCGGCCACTTCGATGCGCAATCGCCCGCCGCGACCGAGCCGGGCACTGACGCCCACTTCGGGCGCGCTTGCCTGGGCCGTGGCTTCGGCCGCGTTCTTGATCAGGTTGATGAGCGCCTGTTCGAGCTGGCCGGGATCGGCCATCAGTTCGAGCGATGCCGGTTCGACCGTGAAGTCGGCGCGCCCGCCGCGCGCTTGCCACGCGGGCGCCACCAGCGCTGCCACGCGCGCGAACGCGTCGCCCACCCGCACCAGTTCCGGACGCGCCGGCGGCATGTTCGACAGGCTGCGGTAACTGGCCACGAAATCGACCAGGCTGTCGGCGCGCCGGCTGATGGCGTCAAGCGCGGTCGCCAGGTCGGCGCTGGCGTCAGACGGCAGCGTGGGGCGCAATTCGTCGAGCAGGTCGAAGGCGGTGCGCGAGAGCGAGGCGACCGGCGTGAGCGAATTCATGATTTCGTGCGTCAGCACATGCACCAGCTGCTGCCAGGCGTTGAGGGCTTCGGCTTCAAGCTCGCTCTCGACCGGCATCAGGGCCACCAACCGTTGCGAGCGGCCATGCACGGTCAGCGCCGACACCGACACCAGCGCCCGTTCAACGCCGCGTTCGGTATCGAAGGCGACCATGCTGCGCGCGTCGACCGCTTGCTGTTGCAACAACTGGTACAAGGCGTTTGGGTCGCTGGCGCGTCCCGGCGCCACCAAGCGGCGCGCGTTGGCGTTGAGCGCGGCCACCGCGCCCGCGCCGCTTAGCTGCTCGATGCGAAAGAGCGCGATGGGCGCGTGTTCCAGGCGCGCTTCGAGCGAGGTCGAAACGTCGACCAGCTCTTGCTGTTCGCGCGCCAGCGCGCCCGGCTCAACACTGGGCTGCGGCTGGCGCGCCGACAAGCCGCCCAGGCAGCGCCACAACAGCAGCGCCGGCGCCAGCGCCGCCAGCGCGCACAGCACCAGTAGGCGCGGCATTGCCGTGAATGCGGTGGCGCCGGCGGCAAGCGCCGCCAGCAGGACGGCGGCGGCCAGCACGCCGGCCTTGAGCGCGCGCTCAGATGCCATGCTTTTCCAGCTTGCGGTACAGCGCCGCGCGGCTCACGCCCAGCAGCTTGGCGGCCTTGCTGATATTGCCGTCGGCCTGGGCCAGCGCACCGGCGATCGCGTCGCGTTCGAGCACGCCGAGGCGGAAATCGTCGGCCCCCTCGTCGGCGCTCCTCGATGCGGGCGCCGGCGCGACGGACTCGCCGGGCGCGGCAGCCGCGCTGAACACGGAGAGCGCGCCGGATACGGCGGCCGCGCCGGCCAGGCCGAAATCGGCGTATTCGAACTGGCTGGCGCCGCCAAGGATCACGGCGCGCTCGCAGGCGTGGCGCAGGGCCCGCACATTGCCCGGCCACGGGTGCCGGCACAGCAGCGCCAGCGCTTCGGCCGACAGCGGGCGCGCGCCCCGCTGGTACTGGCGCTCGTAGTGGTCCAGGTAATGGCGCAGCAAGGCCGGAATATCCTCGCGCCGCTCGCGCAGCGGCGGCACCCGGATCACGATGGTATTGAGGCGAAACAGCAGGTCGGGCCGGAACACGGCGGCGTCGAACAGGCGCGCCTCGTCCAGATTGGTGGCGCTGATGATGCGCACGTCGATCGCCTCGGGTTTGTCGGCGCCGATCGGCGTCACTTCGCGCCGCTCGAGCGCCGTGAGCAGCTTGGCCTGGGCCGGCAGCGGCATATTGCCGATCTCGTCGAGGAACAGGGAGCCGCCGCGCGCGGCCTGGAAGCGTCCGGCGCGGTCGGCCTTGGCGTCCGTGAACGAGCCCTTGCGGTGGCCGAACAACTCGCTCTCGACTGTCGATTCCGGCAGCGCGCCCATGTCGACAGCCAGGAAGGTGGCAGTGGCGCGGCGCGACGCGAGGTGGATGGCGCGCGCCACCAGCTCCTTGCCGACGCCGTTCTCGCCGAGCACCATCACATTGGCCTCGGTGGGGCCGACGCTGGCGATCATCGCCTTGACCTCGCGCATGGCCGCCGATTCGCCCATCAAGCCGGCGGCAGCCGGCGCCGCGGCCGGCAGGGCGGCGCGCCGCGCCAGGGCGCTGTCGACTGCCGCCACCAGGCGCGCGTTGTCCCACGGTTTGGTGATGAAGTCGCCGGCCCCGCGCTTGAGCGCTTCCACCGCCAATGGCACGTCGGCGTAGGCGGTCAGGGCGATCACGGCCGGCGGGTGCGGCTGCGCGCGCAACAGGTCGAGCACGGCCAATCCTTCGGCGCCATCGACCCGCCCCGGCGTAAAATTGAAGTCCAGCAGAACCACGTCGGGCATTGCCTCCTTCAGCAGCGCCGTCAGCTGCGCCGGGTCGCTCAGGGTGGCGACGCGCCCGTGGCGCCGGCGCAGCAGCAGTTGGGCGGCGCAAGCGACGTCGATGTCGTCGTCGATGATCAGGATATGGGAGGTGGAATCGGCCATGGGTTCAATCGTGAGTGCGGCGCAGGGCATTCTAGCAGCAGGGCGCGCGCGGGCGGCGTGAATTTTTCCAATGTCCGGAGGTGTCCGAATGCGGACAGCGTTCACTGTCCGGCATCGGACAATCGCGCCGCGGCGCGCCCGCCCGGCCCTGTGGCGGTGCCGCTGGCACGCGCCTTGCTCATGGATGGGCGTATCTGCCAACAAATTCATCAACAAGGAAAAGATCATGCTCAAACTATCAGGCGTTAGCAAAGTCCACCTCGCCGGGGAAGTCCAGACCACCGCCCTCGACCGCATCGACCTCGAGATCGACGCCGGCGAATATGTCGCCATCACGGGCCCGTCCGGTTGCGGCAAGTCGACCTTGCTCAGCGTGCTCGGCCTGCTCGATGTGCCCAGCAGCGGCGAATACTGGTTCGAGGGCCAGAACGTGGCCGGCTGGAGCGAGGCGCAGTTGAACCAGCTGCGGCGCGGGCGCATCGGTTTCATCTTCCAGAGCTTTAACCTGATCGAGGAGTTATCGGTATTCGAGAACGTGGAACTGGCACTCGAGTACACGGGCACGCCGGCCAAGGAGCGGCGCGAACGGGTCGCGGCCATGCTCACGCGCCTGGGCATCGCGCACCGCGCCAAGCACCGCCCTTCGCAGCTCTCGGGCGGCCAGCAGCAGCGCGTGGCGATCGCGCGCGCGCTGGTGGCCGGGCCGGCGATCCTGCTGGCGGACGAACCGACCGGTAACCTCGACACCGCCCACGGCGACGAAGTGATGCGGCTGCTGCGCACCATCAACGCCGAAGGCACCACCGTGGTGATGGTGACGCACTCGCCCTCGCACGCGGCGCAGGCCTCGCGCACCTTGCATTTGCTCGACGGGCGCATCGTGGTCGACGCGCTGCAAGCGGCTGCCTGAATCGCCACCTAATGAAAGCATTCATGCATCTGCGCGATTTTCGCATCGGCTGGCGTTTGCTGGCCAAGGAACCTGGTCAAACCACGGTCAATATCCTGGGCCTGGGCGCGGGCTTCGCGGCCTGCTTCCTGCTGCTGGCCCATGTCCAATTCTTGTTCAACTACGACGGCGCACTGCCCGAGCGCGGGCGCACCTACGCGGTTAAGGAAGGGCTAAACGTGTTCAGCCCGCCGGTGTGGACGCTCGAACTGCCACTGCCCTTGAGCGAAGTGGCCATGCGCAACCCGGCGCTGGCCGACGCGAGCACCGTCAAGCGGCGCGAGGTCAAGGCGCAGGTCGGCGCGGCCACCGAAGCGCTGTCGCTGCATCTGGTGGGCCCGGCCTTTCCCTCCATGTTCGGCGTGCGCGTGCTCGCCGGCGACCTCGACGCCGCGCTGGCCCGGCCCGACACCGTGGCCCTGACGCAGGATTATGCGTTCAAGCTGTTCGGCGGCGCGAGCGCGCTTGGCAAGACGCTGCGCATCGATGGGCGCGCCTTCACGGTGATGGCGCTGGTGGCGGCGCCGCCCGCCAACAGCACGGTCAGCTTCACGGCACTGGCCGGCGCCGGTAGCGCCACCTGGCCGGCCGAGGAGCGTGAGCGCATCGCGGACAATTGGGGCGCGGGCGCGGTGCACCTGTACCTGCGCCTCAAACCCGGCGTGCCGCCCGCCGCCGCGCAAGCCATGCTGCAAGGCGCGCTGGACCACAAGATGAATGTGGCGCAGGCCGGCATGGGCAAGGACCGCTTCGCCGACATCGCGCTCGTCGCGCTGCCAGAGCGGATCTTCGACCCGCACATCGGCACCGAAAAGAAGGAATCCGTGCTCGAACTGGCCGCGCTGGCATTCGCCGTGCTGCTGCTGGCGACGATCAACTACGTCAACCTGGCGACCGTGCGCACCTTGAGCCGGCAACGCGAGATCGGCACCCGCAAGATCCTCGGTGCCGGCAACGGCGCTCTGGCGCGCCAGTTCATCGTCGAATCGAGCATGCTGACGGTGCTCGCCAGTGGCGTCGGCCTGGTGTTTGCCTGGCTGGCGCTGCCGATCTTCAATGCGCTGATGAACGCGAGCCTCGACAAGGTGTTCACGCCAGCGTCCGTGCTGTGCGCGCTAGCCTTCGGCGCCGTGACCGGCACCCTGGCGGGCGCCTACCCGGCCTCGCTCGCCATGCGCGCGCCGTCGGCCCTGGCGCTGACCGGGCACGGCCTGTTCGAGAGCGCGCGCGGCCAATGGCTGCGGCGCGCCTTGACGGTGCTGCAGTTCGCCACCTCGATGGCGCTGGGCGCGATCTGCCTGGCCATCGCCTGGCAGGCCCACTACGCCGCCGCGCTCGACCCGGGCTTCGATCCGCGTCCACTGCTGGTGATGGAAGTGCCAGGCGACTTGCGCAGCGCGCCGGTGGCGACCTTCCGCGCCCGCCTGGCGCACCTGCCTGGCGTGCTGGGTACGACGCTGGCGTGGAAGGAGGTGGGACTCGATTACAAGATGTCGGCCGCCACCCACACGCTCAAGGACGGCAGCGCCGTCAAGTACCGCAATGAGTTCGTCAACAGCGACTTTTTCGACGTCTACCGCGTCACGCCCCTGGCCGGGCGCGTTTTCGACGCCCGCGCCGACACCTATCCGCCCAAGCCGGACGAAGGCGGCGCGATCGTCGTCAACGCGGTCGCGGCCCACTTGCTCGGCTATGCGAACCCGCAGGACGCGATCGGCGCGCCGCTCGGCGACGCCGCGCAGATCGTCGGCGTGATTCCGAATTTCCGGCATGGCAGCGCGCGCGAGGCGGCGCAGGCAGTCGTCTACCGCCTGTCGCCGGAAACGACGATCCTGACGGTGCGCTTTGACGGCGACGCGGGCGCAGCGCGCGCGGCCATCGCCAAGCTGTGGGACGAGTCGTTCCCGAACGACGTGCTGGAGATGCGCGGCGCGAGCGAGATCCTGGCCGATAACTATCGCGGCGACACCCGGATGGCGAAACTGTTCGGCGCCGCCAGCGTGGTGGCGGCCCTGCTGGCGGCGTTCGGCATCTATGTGCTGGCGGCCTACAACGCGCGCCGGCGCGGGCGCGAAATCGCGCTGCGCAAGCTGTTCGGGGCCAGCCGCGCCGACATCGCACGCTTGATGGGCAAGGAGTTCGCACTTTCAGTGGCGCTGGGGGCCTTGTGCGGCTTGCCGCTGGCCTATCTGGCGACCGAGCGCTATCTCGCCGGTTTCGTCGAGCGCGCGCCGCTCGGGCCCTGGCCGCTGCTGGCGGCGCTGGCCGGCGCCAGCGTCGTCGCCCTCGCCTCGACCGCGCGCCACACCATGAGCGCCATGCGCACCGCGCCGGGCCTGGCCCTGCGTGCATGACGGCGAATTGAACGAACCAAGCATGCGCACCGGGATTGGTGCAATTGAAAGCGCATATGCATTTACGTGATTTCCGCATCGGCTGGCGCCTATTGATCCAGGCGCCAGCTTATTCGAGCGCCGCGGTGGCGGGGCTCATGCTCGGCTTCGCCGCCTGCTTCCTGCTGCTGGCCTACGTGCGCTTTTGCTTTGGCTTCGACAGCCAGGTGCCGCAGGCCGAGCGCGTCTACGTCATGAAACACCGGCTCAACTTCGTGCCGGTGCCGACCTGGATCGAATTCATGCCGCTGCCGGCGCGCAGCGCCGCCCTCGACAGCGCCCTGGCCAGCGAGGTGGCGGCCGTGGTGCCGCTGCCCGTCACCTACGAGGTGGGCGCGCACCGCTTCAAGGGCGAAGTGAGCGCGGTCGATCCGGCCTTCGCGCCGATGTTCGGCATCGTTGCGGTCGAAGGCGACCTGGATGCGGCACTGCACCGGCCGGACGCCCTGGCCTTGACGATGGCAACGGCGCGCAAGCTGTTCGGCACCACGCGCGCGCTCGGCAACAGCGTGCTCATCGAGGGACGCAGCTACCGGGTGCTGGCGATGCTGGACGACGCCCCGCCCAACACCACCATGCCTTACACCGCCTTGGCCGGCATCACCAGCGCGCTGTGGCCCGCGGCCAGCCGCGACGCCGCCTTCGGCCAATGGCTGGGCATGGGCGGCAAGGTGTATGTGCGCCTCAAGAGCGGCGTGTCGGCGGCGGACATGCAGCGCGCGCTGCAGGGCGCGGCCGACAATTCGCCATGGCGCGCGCTGGCGCCGCCCGAGGTGATCGAGCGCACTGGCCACGCCATGGAAATCGCGCTGGGCAGCCTGCGCCAGGCCTACTTCGACACCGAGGTGGCCGGCGGCGTGCGCAGCGGCCCGCGTAGCAACAAGCTCGCCGTGCTCGCGCTAGCCGGCGTGGCGCTGCTGATCCTGGCGCTGGCCTGCGCCAACTACGTCAACCTCGCCAGCGCGAACGCCCTGCGGCGCGAGCGCGAAATCGGCATCCGCAAGCTGATCGGCGCGGGCGCGGCGCGCCTGGTGCGCCAGTTCGTGGCCGAGTCGGTGCTGGTGGCCTTGCTGGCTGCGGCGCTGGGCCTGCTGCTGGCGTGGCTGCTGTTGCCGCAGTTTTCCAGCCTGGTGGGCGCCGATCTGAGCGGCATGTTCGATCCGGCCAACGTGCTCGCCGCCCTCGCGCTCAGCCTGGCCGTGGGCGCCGCGGCCGGCGCCTACCCCGCCTAAGTGGCGCTGGGCATGCGCGCCGTCGATGCGCTGGCCGGACGGCGCGGCGCGGAGGGCATGCGCGTGGTGTGGCTGCGGCGCCTGCTCAACACCGTGCAGCTCTCGATCGCCATCGCCTTGAGCGCGATGACGCTCGCGCTCGGGTGGCAAACCCGCTTCGCCGCCAGCGTCGATCCGGGCTTCGATACGCAAGCCTTGGCGGTGCTGGCGATGCCGCTGCGCGCCGATGGCGGCGTCAAGCTGGCCCTGCGCGAAGCGCTGGCGCGCCTGCCGGCGGTCGATGGCGTCGCCGCCAGCGGTTTTGCGATCGGGGCGGGCGGCCAGGTCAAGGGCAGCGCCGTGCTGCGCGCCGAGAGCGGAACGCAGCTGCGGGTGCGCGTGCAAAACGTCAGCCCGAACTTCTTCGACGTGTTCCGCGTGCGGGCGCTGGCCGGGCGCATGCTCGACCCGGCGCGCGACGCGGCCTTGCCCAGCCACGCGATGGTCGTGAACGCGGCCGCCGCGCGCGCGCTCGGTTACCCGCATGCGCAGGACGCGCTGGGCCACCATGTCGAGGACGGGGACTGGACCATCGTTGGCATCGCACCCGACATTCGCGACCAGACCTTGACCGAACCGGCGCAGCCGACGGTGTATCGGAACGAGGGGAGGCAGAACGTATTGACCTTGCGCAGCGGCGCCGCGCCCGAGCAACTGTTCGCGCAGGTCGCGCCCCTTTGGCAGCGCGCTTTTCCGGACGAGCCGCTCGAGCTGCGCCGCGAGAGCGCCGTCTACGCGGCCAACTACGAGGAAGAGCTGCGTCTGACCAAGCTGATGGGGGCGGCGAGCCTGATCGCCATCGCCATCGCCGCCTTCGGGGTGTATGTGCTGTCGGCCCACAGCGTGCAGCGGCGGCGCCGCGAAATCGTCCTGCGCAAGCTGCACGGCGCCAGCCCGCGCGCGGTGGCGCGCCTGGTGGGGCGCGAATTGGCGCTGCTGCTGGGCACCGCCAGTGTCCTCGGCTTGCCGCCGGCGGCGCTGGCGATCGAGCGCTATCTGTCGCAATACGCCGAACGGGCGCCGATGGGTGCCTGGCCGCTCGCCCTCGCGACAGCCGCGATGGGTGTCGTCGCGTTCGGCGCCAGCGCGCGCCAGACCCTGGCGGCCATGCGCATCGCCCCGGCGGCGGCGCTGCGCGAGCAATAGGGAGCGCGCCGCCACATTACTTGTTGAGCCGCGCGACGCTATCGCCGATAATCAGCGCTTTCCCTTTTCCGGAGCGGCCAGCATGTCCCTGCGCGATACGAACACGATGTACGGGATGGTGTCCCGCCTGAACCACTGGATCGGCGCCCTGTTCGTGCTGCTCTTGCTCGGCATCGGGCTCGCTTTCGACCTGCTGCCACGAGGCGACCTGCTGCGCTACTTCAAGCGTCTGCACATCGCCATCGGCACCATCGGCATCGCCTTCCTGCTGTTTCGCGTGTACTGGCGCCTGCACACGGCCTCGCCGCTGCCGCTGGCGCAAGCGCCGGCCATGCAGCGGCTGGCGAGCTTCGTGCACCGCGCCCTGCTCGCCGGGATCGTGATCATGGTGGTGACCGGGCCGCTGTCGATCTGGAGCATCGGCCGCCCCTTCGGCGTGTTCGAGATGCTGAAGATCCCCAGCCCCTTCCCGCTTTTCAAGAGCTGGCATGAACCGCTAGAGCAAATCCACGGCTGGACCGCCTATGTGATGCTCGGCTTGATCGCGCTGCACGTGGGTGCGGTGCTCAAGCACCAGTTCATCGACCGCGACGGCCTGCTCGCGCGCATGACCGGGCGCGTCCCCAAATGAGCGGCACGATGAAGGAGGGCACGCCATCCCTGGTCTCCTGGAGCGGCGGCAAGGATTCCTGCCTGGCCCTGTGGCGCGCGCGCCAAGCCGGCAGCGCCATCGCGCTCCTGATCACGGCGATGGACGAAACGGGCCAGCGTTCGCGCTCGCATGGGGTGCCGCCGGCGCTGCTGCAGGCGCAGGCGGACGCGCTTGGCGTGCCGCTGTCGTTCTACGACACCAGCTGGACCACCTACGAGGAAAAATTCATCGGCATGCTCGGCGCGGCGCGCGCGCGCGGCATCACGCACGCGATCTTCGGCGATATCGACTTGCTGGCGCACCGCGAGTGGGAAGAGAAGGTATGCGCCGCGGCCGGCCTGCAGGCCGAGCTGCCGCTGTGGGGCGAGGCGCGCCGCAAGCTGGTCGACGAATTCCTCGCGGCCGGCTTCAAGGCGGTGGTGGTGTGCGTGAACGGGAGCGTGCTGGGGCCCGAGTTTTGCGGGCGCGACTTCGATGCCGCCTTCCTGGCGGACTTGCCCGCTGGCGTGGACGCCTGCGGCGAGAATGGGGAATTCCACACCTTCGTGGTCGACGGTCCGGCCTTCCGCCATCCGGTGGCGTTTGCGCGCGCCGCGATCCACAGTGTGGCGGCGCCCGCGCAGCTCGGCGGCACCCTGCACCACTTCCAGGCCCTGCTGCCGGCGGCCGCGCCGGCCGGCGCGGGGCCTGCGTGAGTCCTGCCTAAGTCCTGCGTGAAGCTTTACTGAACGCTCAGCAGCTCGACTTCGAACACCAGGCCGGCATTGCCGGGAATGGAGCCGTAGCCGCCCACGCCGTAGCCCAGGCTGCTCGGGATGATCAGGGTGCGCTTGCCGCCCACCTTCATGCCGACCACGCCCTGGTCCCAGCCGGCGATGACGGCGCCGGCGCCGAGCGTGAAGCTGAACGGGCCGCGGCCGGCCGAGGTGTCAAATTGCAGGCCCTTGTAGCCGGCCGCCGTCGCGCTGTAGAGCCAACCCGTGTAATTGACCGTCACGCGCTTGCCGGAGACCGCTTCGGTGCCGGTGCCGACGCTGGTGTCGGTCTTGACCAGGCTTTGCGGCTGCGAATTGTCGGTCACGGGCGTGCTCGAGGAACTGCCACCGCCGCAGGCGGACAGCGACAGCAGGGCGACAAAAGCGGCGATAACGGGAAGCGTCAGTTTCATGATGGCCTTAACGATATGAGGATAGGGATTCGATATTAATTCTTGGAAATATTGCCGGCAAAGTGCAGCAACAATGCGCCAGAGTGCGGCAGTTTAACAGCAGTTGCGCCGCCGGGGACAGATCGGCTGGCGGCGCAAGGGTGTCAATTGTTTCGAGTTGTTTCAGATTTCGACCTGGGTGCCCAGCTCGATGACCCGGTTAGTCGGGATCTGATAGTAGTCGGCCGCGCCGCGCGCGTTGCGCGACATGGTCACGAACAGGTTCTCGCGCCACGGCGCCATGCCGCCCTTGGGCGCCGAGATGACGGTCTGGCGCGCGATGAAGAAGGACGTCTCCATCATCTCGAACTGCAGGCCATGGTCGGCGCACAGGTCCATCACTTTCGGGATGTCCGGTTCGTCCTTGAAGCCGTAGAAGATATCGAGCTGGAAGCACTGGTGGCCCAGCGGCGTGACCTTCACCTGGTTGAGCGCCGACACCCACGGCTCCTCCACGATGTGCACCGTCAGGAACACCACGCGCTCATGCAGCACCTTGTTATGCGACAGGTTATGCAGCAGCGCGTGCGGCACGCCGTCCGATTCGCCGCGCAGGAAGATGGCGGTACCATACACGCGCGCCGGCGGCGCCACGAACAGCGAAGCGAGGAAGTCCTCCAGCGGGATGGCGTGCTTTTGCAGGTTCTCGAACACCAGGCGGCGCCCATGCTTCCAGGTCAGCATCACCGTCAGCAAGATCGCGCCCAGCAGCAGTGGGAACCAGCCGCCGTGCAGCAGCTTGAGCGTGCTGGCCGAGAACAGCATGATATCCATGGTCAGGAAAAAGCCGGTGGCGGCGAAGCACAGGGCCAGGTTCATGTTCCAGCGGTAGCGCGTGACGAAGAAGGTCAGGATGGTCGTCGAGAGCATGGTGGCGGTGACGGCGATGCCGTAGGCGCCGGCCAGGCGGTCGGACGAGCCAAAGCCGACCACCGCGCCCAGGACCACCAGCAGCTGCAGCCAGTTCACGATCGGGATGTAGATCTGGCCGATCTCGCTCTCCGAGGTGTGCTGCACGCGCATGCGCGGCAGCAGGCCGAGCGCGATCGCCTGCTTGGTCATCGAGAAGGTGCCGGAGATGGTGGCCTGCGAGGCGATCACCGTGGCCATGGTCGAGAGCACCACCAACGGGAACACGCTCCAGGCGCCCAGCTGCTGGAAGAAGGGATTGTCGATCGCCTGCGGGTGCGCGATCAGCAAACCGCCCTGGCCCAGGTAGTTCAGCGCCAGCGCCGGGAAGGTGATCATGAACCAGGCCGTGCGGATCGGCTTTTTGCCGAAGTGGCCCATATCCGCGTACAGGGCTTCGGCCCCGGTGAAGGCCAGCACCACGGCGCCCAGGGCGATGAAACCGACCCAGCGGTTGGCGAACATGAAGGCGAAGGCGTGCCAGGGATTGAGCGCGGCCAGGATCTGCGGGGCCGCCATGATATTGAGCACGCCCATCACGGCGAGGGTGGCGAACCACACCACCATGATGGGGCCAAACCAGCGCCCGATGCCGGCCGTGCCGTGGCGCTGCATCGAGTACAGCACCACCAGCACGATGATCGTCAGCGGCACCACATAGGGCTTGAGCGCGGGGGTGGCCACTTCCAGGCCCTCGATCGCGGACAGGACGGAAATGGCGGGGGTGATGACGCTGTCGCCGTAAAACATGGTGGCGCCGAACACGCCCACCAGCATCAAGGGCACGTACCAACTCGAGCGCTTGGTCACCGCGTTGAGCACCAGCGCCATCAAGGCCATGATGCCGCCCTCGCCGCGGTTATCCGCGCGCAGCATCAAAGTGACGTATTTTAGCGACACGATCATGGTCAAGCCCCAGAAAATCAGGGACACCACGCCGATCAGATTGGCCTGGTTGAGGACCAGGCCGTGTTCCGGCTCGAAGATGGTCTTGAGGGTGTACAGGGGGCTGGTGCCGATGTCGCCATAGACGATGCCGACGGCGGCGAGCGTCAGGGCCGCCAAGCTGCTTTTCTTGTATTGCTCGCTCAAGATTGCACCATATGAGGGTTTTGGTGCGTCGCACCATAGAGCATGGGCTTGCAAATTGCAAGATTATTTTGCGCCATCCCGGCCCCGTTGTATAGGAAGGGTTTTCCAGTAGCTTAACAGTTCGCGCAAGGCTTGCGGCTTATTCGCGGGCACGCCACGGCCGGCCTGGTCCACGCTGTTGAGGCCATGGCAGGACGGGCAAGTGCGGATTTCGCCGGGCTGCAGGGTGATCCAGCTGCGCTCGCGCACGATGGGCACGCCGGCCGGGTCCAGGCTTTGCCAGGTCAGCGCGCGCCGCGCCGGCACGAAGGCGGCCGTGGAGCCGTCGGCGGCGATCTTCACGCTGCCGGGCGGGACGCCGGCGCTGGCCGGATTGGGCGCGCCCGCCGCTGTCTCATGGCCCGCGCCGGATCTGGCGCCGCCGAGCGGGCGCGCCAGCACGCGCCGCCCCGGGCGGCCCGGGTAGGCGCGCAGTTGTTCGGCCGCGAAGATCTGGAACTGCGCGATGTCGTAGACGCGCGCGGCCGGGGCGGCGCGCGCGATCGTGCTCACCCCGCCGGGCACGCGCAGGTTGTAGGGCTGCTGCAGGTCGGCGCGGTCGCGGCTGGTCTGGTCGCGGGTGACGATCAGGGCCAGCCCGCGCGCGCGCATCCAATCACGTAATGCCGCTAAGCTGACGTGTTCCTCGGCCAGCACGGCGCGCTCGGGGGCGTCGAGCGGCGCCGCCGGGCGCACAGGGCGCGCGCGCGCCAGCACCTCCACCGCTTCCAGTTCCCACAAAGGGCCGCTATGGCGCGCCGGTCCGGCCGCGCTCCACCAGCGCAGCGTCTTGCGGATGCCGGCGGTGAGTGGCGCGCCGGCGCGGTAGCGCGCGCTGGCGGCGTCGAAGGCCAGCGTCACCAGGCGCAGGTCCGGCAGCGCGCTGCCCTCCTCGGGCGCGCGCTCGGCGCTGGTGTGGCTGGCGACGACGCTGCCGTCGGACAGCGCCAGCGGATTGCGAAAGCGCCCGCCTGGCAGCGCGTCATCGGGCGCGCCCGGCGTCAGCTCGGAAACCGTCATCTGCTCGGCGGTCAAGGTGGGCGCGCCGCTCAAGCGGATGATCTGGCCGGTGGTGAAGGAGCCCGCCTCGCGCGCGGCCGTCGCCAGATAGCTGCCGCTCTGGCGCCCATCCTCGCGCAAATGGAACAGGCCGCCCTCGCGCCGCAGCGGCACCCGGTTGGCATGGAGCGCGTCATTGGTGTGGCGCGCCAGCGCCGGATCGGCGCCGAAGGTGGTGGCCATCGGGCCGAAGGCCAGTTCATGCTGGCCGACGTGGTTCAAGGTCTCTTCGCCGCTGCCGTCCTGGTTCATCTGCCAGGCGGTGAAGAAATTGCTCATCAAGCCGTTGAGCGGACCGTACGGGCTGGCGCTGGCCGAGCGCGGCTCGGGGAATAGTTCTTCGCGCGTGTCCAGGGCGGGGGCGCCGGCGCTCTCGTCGGCATAATTGAAGGACTTGAAGGGTTGCGCCACGCCGTTGCCGGCGGTGTCGCGGTCGCGCTGGGCCAGTTGGTCTTGCTGCAGATGGTCCCAACGCACGAACAGCAGGCGGCCGAAACTGTCGATGGTGGGGCTGAAGGCGCCACTGGGGGCGTGGTTGAGCAGGGTGAGGGCGCCGCTGGCCGGGTCCAGGCGCCAGATGCCGGTGGTCGTTGGCGTGGCTTCGTATTCGTCGAGCTGCGGGTAGAGATGGACTTGTCCATCGCGCGGACGGTCCGAGGTGAACAGCACGCTGTCGTCGCTGGCGTAGAGCGGCGACACATTGTTATAGGCGGCAGGCTGGCGCGCCACCCGCGTGATGCGCGCGTGATCAAGGCGCCCCAGGCCGCTCGCCT
The DNA here is from genome assembly GCA_040388555.1 of Pseudomonadota bacterium. Taxonomy (GTDB): domain Bacteria; phylum Pseudomonadota; class Gammaproteobacteria; order Burkholderiales; family Burkholderiaceae_D; genus Telluria_A. The sequence continues at coordinate 441,001 of JAZKBP010000014.1, read as the reverse complement.
CGTAAATCTGCCAGCGCGCGTCCACCCGCTGGCCCTGGCGCGCCGGTGCCCCCACCAGCATGCTGAAGATGGCTTTGCCACCGCTCCAATGCACCGTCGGCTCGCGCACCGCGATCGCTTGCGGACCTTGCGCGCCGGCGCCGCCGTAGCCGGCTTCGCGCGTCAGGTTGCGTAGCGCGCCGTCGGGATAGAGCAACATCAGGTCGCCGCCGCGCGGCACTTGTTCAATCCCGGTCAGGTGGTTGGCGAAGGCGGACAGGCGGGCCGCAACGTCCGTGTGCAGCGGCACCTGGGTCACGAACAGAATCGGGTGGCGCGCCGGTGCGGGTGGCTCCTGGCGCGCGGGCCCGCTCATGGCTGGCGCTGGCAGCGTGGGCGTTGAAATTGTCGTAGTCGTCGTGGTTGTGGCAATCGTCGCCGTTGTCGCCGTTGTCGCGCTTGTCGCGGACTTCGCGGACGTCGCCGCTTGCGCCCGCGGCGCGGCTGGCGCTGATTTCCCTTCGTGGCAGCCGGCCAGCAGCACGACCACGCCGATGCCGCAGGCTTGCCGGCACAGGGCGCGCCAGCGGGCGTGCATGCCGCGATAGCAGTGGTTGTTCATCGGATTGAACGCATCGGAGATGGCGGTGGCGCCGGAAAGCCCAAGTCGGCGCTAGTGTAGCGCAGCGCCGCGCGCGAGCGCCAAGTTGGCATGCACGGAAAGCTTGATATTTCTACCAACTAGGTGCAACCTTAGGCGCGCAGGCTCGGCGACGCCCAGTCCGCGCATGCCATTCCACTTCATCAAACGGGGACAAGATGGATCGAGACCACACGCAAGGCCGCGCGCGCCAACGCGCGCTGATTTGGACGGCCGCCGTGGCCGTGCTGGGCGCAAGCATCGTCGCTTGCAGCGGCGGGGGCGGCAGCACGCCGACACCAACACCGACGCCAAGCCCGGTACCGTCGCCGACGCCTTCACCAAGCCCGAGCCCTCCGCCGGTGAACGGCCAAGCCTGGCAAAGCTATGGCGGCGATGCGCAGCACAGCGCGCAAACGGGCATCGCCACCCAATCGCTGGGCCGCATCGTATGGCGCACGCCGGTCGACCTGGCGCCGCCCTACACGACCCAGGGCTACCTGCTGGTGCACTATGGATCACCCGCCATCACGGCCAAGAACACCGTCATCGTGCCGGTCAAGACAGGCGCGCAGGCGGGCTTTCGTTTCGAGGCGCACAGTGCCAGCGGCGCGCTCGCTTGGAGCGTGAACAGCGACTACATCCTGCCGGCGCATAACTGGACGCCGAGCTTCAACGTCACCCTCACGCCGGGCAACCGGATCTACGCGCCCGGCGCGGGCGGCAAGGTGCTGTACCGCGACGACGCCGATGCGGCCGGCGCCAGCACCCAGACGGCCGTGTTCTACGGCGCGTCCGTGTATGCCGCGGCCAGCGCCGCCTACGACGCCGCCGTCACCATCAACACGCCCATCACCAGCGACGCGCAGGGCAATATCTACTTCGGCTTCATCGCCAAAGCCGGCAACGGCGCGGGGCTCGCCAGCGGCATCGCGCGCATCGGCGCCGACGGTGTTGGCAGTTGGGCCGGCGCCGCCACCCTCAGCGCCGATGCGCAGATCTCGAAGGTGGCGATGAACAGCGCGCCGGCCATCTCGAAGGACCAGAACACGGTGTACGTGGCCGTCAACACGGAAGCGCCAAGCGGGACGCGCCCGCGCGGCTACCTGCTCGCGCTCGACAGCAAGACGCTGGCCGTCAAGGGCAAGGCGGCGCTGCTGGACCCGCGCCTTAACGCACCGGCCGGCGTGAGCGACGACAGCACGGCCGCGCCCTCGGTCGGGCCGGACGGCGACGTCTACTTCGGCGTGCTGGAAGCGCCGTCGGGCTCGCACAATGGGCGCGGCTGGCTGCTGCACTTCGACGCCACCCTGGCGCAGCTGAAGATTCCCGGCTCCTTCGGCTGGGACGACACGGCCGCCATCGTGCCGGCCTCGATGGTGCCGAGCTACAGCGGCAGCTCGCCCTACCTGGTCATGACGAAGTACAACAATTACCAGCGCGCCGGCGGCGGCGACGGCCAGAACAAGGTAGCGGTGCTGGACCCGGGCACGGCGCAGGCCGACAGCATTTCGCAGCTGAGCGTGATGAAGGAAGTGCTGACCATCCTGGGGCCGACACCGGACCCGGCCAATCCGGGCGGGGTGACGGAATGGTGCATCAATATCGCGGCGATCGACCCTTTCACCAAGTCGATCCTGGTCAACAGCGAGGATGGCTACCTGTACCGCTGGAGCATGGCCAGCAACACCTTGAGCGAAAAGATCCAGCTCACCAGCGGCCTGGGCGAATCCTACACGCCGGTGGCGGTGGGTCCGGACGGGGTGGTGTATGCCATCAACAACGCGGTGCTGTTCGCGGTCGGGAAATAGCCGGCGGCAATTCGAGCACGAACGAGTATAGGGGTGAGTGCGGGGGGCGACTGCGGGGGGGGAGTGCGGGGGGGGAGTGCGGGGGGCGAGTGCGCTGCGACCAGCGCGCCGCGGCGGGTGTGCTGGGGCGTGTGGGCAAGCGCGCAAGGCGCCGCCAGCGGCCCGCGCCCGATTGCGCGATAATGATCAGCCCGCCCCCGCCGACTGCCCCCGATGCGCATTGGAATACTCTACGCCGCCCTCGCCTTCCTGATCTGGGGCTTGTTCCCCCTGTATTTCCACGCGATCATCGAGGTGCCGCCGACCGAGATCCTGGTGCACCGGGTATTCTGGTCGCTCGCCTTCCTCGGCATCGTGCTGACGGTGCGGCGCCAGTGGGGCTGGCTGCCGGGCGTGCTGCGCCAGCCGCGCCTGCTGGGCACCTTCGTCGCCAGCGCCGCCCTGTTGGCCGGCAACTGGTTCGTCTACATCTGGGCCATCAACAACGGCCACGTGATCGACGCCAGCCTGGGCTACTTCATCAATCCCTTGGTCAATGTGATGCTCGGCTTCGTGTTCATGCACGAGCGCATGCGCACCGGCCAGTGGCTGGCAATCGCCCTGGCCACGGGCGGGGTGGCGTGGCTGGCCTGGCAGGGCGGCCACATGCCGTGGATCGCCCTGGTGCTCGCGTTTTCCTTCGGCACCTACGGCTTGCTGCGCAAGGTGGCCAAGCTCGGTTCGCTCGAAGGCTTGTCGCTCGAAGCCCTGTTGCTGTTTCCGCTGGCGCTGGCATACCTGGCCTGGCTCAACGCGCACGGGCAAAACACCTTTAGCAGCAGCAGCTCCGACGCCACCCGCGCGCTGCTGGTGGCCACCGGCCCCGTCACCGCCATTCCGCTGCTGCTGTTCGGCGCGGCGGCGCGCCGCATCCCCCTGTCGGTGCTGGGCATGATGCAATACATCGCGCCGAGCATCGTGTTCCTGCTCGGGGTCTGGCTGTATCACGAAGCGTTTTCCCGTGTGCGCCTGGTCGGTTTCATCCTGATCTGGACCGCGCTGGCCCTGTACGCGGCGGAGGGCTTGTGGACGGCGCGGCGCGCATCACCACTGGCGGCCACGCCTTAATTGGGGCTTGGCCCCAATTCATGTATCCTGTTGACCTTTCGTTCCACACTGAGATACCGCAATGGCAAATTACGTCTACACCATGAACAAGGTGGGCAAGATCGTCCCGCCCAAACGCCAGATCCTGAAAGACATTTCGCTTTCCTTCTTCCCGGGCGCCAAGATCGGCGTGCTGGGCTTGAACGGCTCGGGCAAGTCGACCCTGCTCAAGATCATGGCCGGCATCGACACCGACATCCAGGGCGAAGCGGTGCCCATGCCGGGATTGAACATCGGCTACCTGCCGCAGGAACCGCAGCTCGACCCGGAAATGACGGTGCGCCAAGTGGTCGAATCGGCGCTCGGTGAAGTGTTCGAGGCGCAAGCCAAGCTCGACGCCGTGTACGCCGCCTACGCCGAGGAAGACGCCGACTTCGACGCCCTGGCCGCCGAGCAGGCGCGCCTGGAAGCGATCATCTCGACCTCCGACGGTGGCAACCTGAACCTGCAGCTGGAAATGGCAGCCGACGCGCTGCGCCTGCCGCCGTGGGAACAAAAGGTGGGCGTGCTGTCGGGCGGTGAAAAGCGCCGCGTGGCGCTGTGCCGCCTGCTGCTGTCCAAGCCGGACATGCTGCTGCTCGACGAGCCGACCAACCACCTGGATGCTGAATCGGTGGATTGGCTCGAGCAATTCCTGCTGCGCTTTCCCGGCACCGTGGTCGGCATCACCCACGATCGCTACTTCCTCGACAACGCCGCCGAGTGGATCCTGGAACTGGACCGCGGCCATGGCATCCCCTGGAAGGGCAATTACTCGTCCTGGCTGGACCAGAAGTCGGCCCGCCTGAAGCAGGAAGAATCGAGCGAATCGGCGCGTCAAAAAGCGCTGGCCAAGGAATTGGAATGGTCGCGCCAAAATCCCAAGGCGCGCCAAGCCAAGTCGAAGGCGCGCCTGGCCCGCTTCAATGAATTGAGCGAGTACGAATACCAAAAGCGCAACGAGACGCAAGAGATCTTCATCCCCGTGGCCGAGCGCCTGGGCAACGACGTGATCGAGTTCAAGAATGTGTCGAAGGGCTTTGGCGAGCGCCTGCTGCTCGATAATGTGTCCTTCACCGTGCCGCCGGGCGCCATCGTGGGCATCATCGGCCCCAACGGCGCCGGCAAGTCGACCTTGTTCAAGATGATCGCCGGCATCGATAAGCCCGATTCGGGCGAAGTGGCGATCGGCCAGACCGCGCGCATCTCGCTGGTCGACCAAAGCCGCGACGCGCTGTCCGACGCCAAGACCGTGTTCGACGACGTCTCGGGCGGCGCCGACATGCTCAACGTGGGCCGCTTCGACATGCCTTCGCGCGCCTACCTGGGCCGCTTCAACTTCAAGGGTTCGGACCAGCAAAAGATCGTCGGCAACCTGTCGGGCGGCGAACGCGGCCGTCTGCACTTGGCCAAGACCTTGCTCAAAGGCGGCAACGTGTTGCTGCTCGACGAGCCATCCAACGACTTGGACGTGGAAACCTTGCGCGCGCTGGAAGACGCTTTGCTCGAGTTCGCCGGCAGCGTGATGGTTATTTCCCATGATCGCTGGTTCCTGGACCGCATCGCCACCCATATCCTGGCCTTCGAAGGCAATTCGCAGGTGAGCTTCTTCGACGGCAATTACCAGGAATACGAAGCGGACAAGAAAAAACGCCTGGGCGAGGAAGGCGCCAAGCCCAAGCGCATCCGCTACAAGCCACTGACGGTCTAAGCGCTTTCGCCGCAGCCTCCGACACCGCCCTTTGTGGCGGTGTTTTCGTTTAGGGGGGCGATCACGTTTGCGCCAATCGAGATGGCGCGCGCGCCAGCGCGCCACACTGGCGGCATGCCTCCCACACTGCAGCAGCGCGTTCCCGGCGCCAGTTTCTTTTTCACCGTGCGCCTGCGCGAAGCGGGCAGCACCCTGCTGACCGACCATATCGCCAGCTTCGGCGCCGCCCTGCGCGCGGTGCGCCGGCGCGCGCCTTTCCATGTCGACGCCTGGGTGGTGCTGCCCGATCATTTGCACGCGATGTGGACCTTGCCACCTGGCGACGTCGATTATCCGCAGCGCTGGACGGCCATCAAACGCGCGTTTTCAGCGGCGCTCGATGCGGCCGGAGTCACGGCGACATTGGGGAGCGGGACGATCTGGGCGCGCCGCTACCGTGATTTGCAAGTGGCGGACATGGAGGAATTCGCGATCCTGGTCGACTATATCCACCAAAATCCCCTGCGTCACGGCTATTGCGCAAAGGCGGTGGATTGGCATTGGTCGTCCCTGCACCGCCATCTGGCCAGCGGCCGCGCGCCGCCAGCGCACGGCGCTCGCTAGGCTGGACGGGCGCCCGTGCTTTTCCCGGGAACGGCGGCGGGCGCGAACCAAAATAGGCCGCGCTCCCGGAACAATGTGGGGAATGGCGGGCGAAGCCGCCCGCAATGGCTTAGAAGTTGTAACGCGCGGCCACCGTCCAGGCGTCGGGCTTGGCGCCGAAATCGCGCGACTTGCCATAGCGCTCGTACTCGAGCGACAAGGCCACCTGCTTGCTCAAATTATATTGCGCGCCGATCGCGCCGTAGCCGCTGGTGTCGCTGTCGCTGCGGCTCAAGCTGCCGCTGAGCGTGGATTTGGTCTGGGCGATGCCCAGCTTGCCGAACACGCCGAACTGATCGTTCAGCGCCGCCGTGGCCTTGCCCGCCAGGTAGAAGGCGTGCCCGTCCGACTCGACGTGGGCGCTGCTGCCGCCCAGGGTGTAGTTGAAGCTGGAGCTGCGGAAGTCGGTGTAGCCCGCTTCCACGCCCCACATCTTGTCGATGTCGATGCCGCCGAAGATCTTGCCGGACGCCTTGTAGCCGTCCGCGCTGCCATTGGTGGCGCCGGCGACGTTGTAGTTGTGGTCCACGCTGGTGATGCCCAAGCCCACGTAACCGGTTTGCGCATGGGCCGCGCTCATTGCCGTTGCCGCTGCGATCAATGCAAAAATAAGCTTTTTCATAGAAATCCTTTTCGTCTGATGGATCATTCTGGTTCGCAATTCCCGGCGAATTGCGAGGTAGTCACGATAGCATCGACAAAATGAGCAGTCCTTGATTTAATCGTAAGAACTGTCACAAAATGTAAGGTGAATTTCTATGCAGGCGCTTGCAACAGGGGAAAATTCATGCCTTCACAATGCCGCGAGATGAAGGCATATTGGCGCTCATTCGATGATATTTCTGAATGTTAGATTCAGGCGCGGTCCGCAGGGGCGGCTCAGCTTGGGAATCCCGTGCAACCAGTTCTTTTGAGTTTCCTCAAACATAATTAACAAATTCCCGTCGCCCAGATCGATTTTTACAGTACGTCCCGATGTCTTATGCTTCAACACGAAGCTACGGGTGGCGCCAAAACTGAGCGAGGCGATCACCGGGCGCGCGCCCAGTTCCGGCTCGTCGTCGCTGTGCATGCCCATGCTGTCGCGCCCATCGCGGTAATAATTGAGCAACACACTATTAAAGCGCTGGCCGCTGGCCGCCTCCACCGCCTGCCGCAGCGTTTGCACCAGGGGCGAAAACGGCGCCGGCGCGAGCGTGATGCCGGAATAGCGGTAAGCGGCATCACCCATCCAAGCCGTCAAGCGCGGCTGCGGGTGGCGCTTGCCCCAGACCGTGATGGTTTCGCAGCGCCAGTGCGTGTGCGCGATCAGCTGCGCCATGATGTGCGCGCCGTCCTGCGCCAGCGGCAAGCGCGCCAGGAAGGCCAGCGCCCCATCCTCGAGCGGCATCGCTGTCGGACTCTGGGGCGGCGCGCTAGGGTCGGAAAACAGATCCATATTGAAGTTCGCGGCCGCGCCGCGCTATGATGGTGTTCACCACTATGCCAGGAAAAACCACATGAGCATGAATGAGCAGATGGATGTCCGCATGGATAGAAATAAGCGGCGCTTCCTCGGCGCCGCCCTCGCCGGCGGCCTCGCGCCCGCGCTGGCGCAAGCGGCCGGCGGCACCCACGCCGGCGCCGGCCCCGCCCTGTTGACCATCAGCGGTGCCATCACCCACGCCAACCGCGGCGCGCTCGACCCGGCGCTCGACCAGATGATGCACAAGCAAAAGCTGGCCTTCGACAAGGCCTGCAGCTTCGACTTCGCGGCCCTGCTGGCCCTGCCCGCAGTGGCGATAAAGCCCACGCTGGAATACGACAGCCGCGTGCACCGCTTGCGCGGCCCGCTGCTGCTCGATGTGCTCAAGGCGGCCGGCGCGGCGCCCGGCGAGGGCGCCACCATCTTGCTGCGCGCGGTCGACGGCTACGTGGCCGCACTCACGCCAGCGCAGGCGCGCGCGCAGCGCTTCATCGTCGCCACCCATCTGGACGATAAGCCGATGCCGCTGGGGGGACTGGGGCCGCTGTGGGCCGTGTACGACGCCGACCGCGACCCGGCCATGGCGGCCAAGCCGCTGGGCGAGCGCTTTGGCGCCTGCCCATGGGCCCTGTATCACATCGAAATCAAGCCGGCTTGATTTACGCGTAGGCTTCGGCCAGGGTCATCACGCGCGGCGTCACCTTCACACCGACGCTCTCGAACAGGGCGTCGATGGCGGCCAGGTTGGCCGTGCATTCCTCGGTCTTCCAGCCCTGGAACAGGTCGGTGCCGGCCTTCTGGAAGTGCAGGTCGAGCACCTTGCCCTTGTCCTTGTGGGTGTAGCTTTGGCGGTAGCTGTTCTGGAAGCCCATGGCGGCCAGGGCGGCGAGCACCGTTTCGGGCGGATTGTCCGGATCGGTCGCCATGAAGATACCAAAAGTTTTTCCGGGCGGCTTGGCGGCAATGTCGACTTCGTAGATGCCGGGCGCTTTCGTGACAGTTGTACTCTTAAGAAATAACATTGTCGTCTCCCTCGTGTCGTCGCGGCCGCCGCGCCAAACAGGGAAGGCCCACCTCACCTTGCCCGTGGACCGGTCCGCCGTCTTGTGCGATCAATCACCGTTTTAACCAAGCTTATTGCGATTTGACCCGTTTGTCGATGAATGCATGCATCTTTTTGTTTTAGTGCATCAAAATGCCGACTGCGGTACCCAGCATCAACAGTATGGTCGCGCTGAAGGACATGGTGAAACCGAGCGTGCGCCGGCTGGGGTCTTGGTAGTAGCCCAGCGCATACAGCACGCGCCCGACGCACCACAAGGCGCCGCCGGCCGCGGCCCAGGCGTCGCCCAGGAACACCGCGCACATCCATAGCGCCGGCAGGAACACGGCCATCTGTTCGAGCGTGTTGGCCAGCACCCGGTGCACGCTCATGAATTCAATCGGGCCATCCATGACCGGCGCCTTGATGCCGTGCTTGACGCGCGCACGCGCCGCGTTCATGCCCATCCAAAAATAGATGGTGATGGTGGCCAGGGTGATCCAGGCGGTGAGAGTGTTGTGCATTGCGTTCCTTTCGGTTGGTGGAATCAGGTGCTGCCCGCGGTGCTGCCTGCGGTGCTGCCTTGAGCGCTGCCTGCTTGCGGGCGCAGCCAGCCCATGATGATGTCATGTTCCGGCACGCCGTGGGCATTGACGACGCGCGCGCGCAGGCGGCCCTCCTCGACGAAGCCGAGCGAGCGGTACAGGGCCTGGGCGCGCAGATTCGATTCGCGCACGAATAGCTCGACGCGCGTGACCTCGGGCAGCGCGCGCATCGCTTCGCCCAGCAGCGCCTCGAACAGGCGCCGCCCCGCGCCCTGGCCCTGGCATTGCGGCGCCACCGCGATGGTCAAATCGGTCAGCACGTGCGCGAAGCAGGCAATGCCGGGACGGGCGGCGTGGATCTCGCCGAGGATGCGCCCATCGTGCTCGAATACGAATTCGAGTCCGTCCGCGCGGGCGCGGCCCATGAAGCCAGCCACGTAATCGGCGCTCACTTCTTGTGGGGTGCGTGCGATCCCGCCCGGCACCGCCGCCACCGCCTTGTACAAGGCCAGCACCTGCTCGCCGTCCGCCGCCACGGCCGGCCGGATCAAGCCGATGCTCTTCGTGCCCGTCTCTTCCATGCCCATATCTGCCATGCTCTTGTCGTTCATGCCCGTGTCTTTCATGCTCTTGTCGTTCCTGGCCGTGTCCTTCATGCTCTTGTCGTTCCTGCCAATGTCTTTCATGCGCATGTCGTCCCCGTGCTCACATTCCATCGTGTTCATCGGCGCCGCGCTGCCAGTGCGACCGTGGCCTCGGCCAGGGCCGCGTACAGCCGGCCGCTAGCCGCATCCCATTGTTCGACGGCACCCTGCTGGCGCGCCACCGTGGCCATGTCGCCGCGCGCGATCGGGCCGCTCAAGGCCGCCTCCGGTCCCAGGCGCAGCACATTGGCCAGCGTCTCGGTGGCCAGCGGCCCGGCCAGCTGGCGCGCCACGTCCTCGGCGATGCCGGCCGACTGGTAGGCGCGCAGGGCCACGTCGAGCACCGTCACCAGGTAGTTGGACGCGAACACCGCCGCCGCGTGATACACGGTCTTGGCGTGCGCATCGATGGCGACCGCGCGCGCGCCGATCGCCGCCAGCGGGTCGGCCAGCATCGACAGCGCCTGCGGGTCGCCCTCGACCCCGCAAAAGGTGCCGGCAAAATCGCGCGCCACCGCCGCCGGATCGGCGAAGCTGCGGATCGGGTGGACACTGGCAACCCAGGCCCCGGCGGCGTGCGCGGCGTGCAGCTCTTGCGAGGACTTGGCGCCGCTGCAGTGGAATACCAACGCGCCTTGCAGGCTGCGGCTGGCGGCCAGGGCGGCGCAGCTTGGCGCGATCTGGTCGTCCGTCACCGCCAGCAGGTACACGTCTGCGCTGCGCAGCGACGCCATCGCCGGCACCGCGCAACCGGCGCCGATGAACGCAACGCCCGCCTGCGCCGACGCGCTCGAACGGGTCAGCACATCCTGCACGGTGAAGGCGCCGCAATCGGCGAACAGGCGGCCAAACACACGCCCGACATGGCCGGCGCCGATGATCGCCAGGGTCGGCGCCACCCTAGAAGCCGGCACCGGGTTCGCTCAGGTAAGCCAGTTCGGCCTCGGTGGACGCGCGTCCGAGGATGGCATTGCGGTGCGGGAAACGGCCAAAGCGCGCAATCACGCCGCGGTGGCGGTGCGCGTAATCGAGCACGCCTTCATAGCCCGGCGCCTGCGCGGCCAGCGCGGCGAACAGGGCCACCGCTTGCTCCTGCATGGCCGCGTCTTCGGCGTGCTCGAACGGCATGTAGGCGAACCAGCGCTGCACCGGCAGCAGGGTCTGGTCGGCGCCGCTGGCGACAAGCTGCTGCGCCGCCGCCAGCGCCAGCGCGTCGCCCGCGAAGGCGGCCGGGGTGTCGCGCCCGGCGTTGCGACTGAACTGGTCGAGCACGATGATGCGCGCGAGCGTGCCGGCCGCGCCAAGCTGCTGGTCCCAATCGCGCAAGCCGCCAGCGACGGCCAGCTCGAGCGCCGTGCCAAAGCGCATGCGGATGGCCGCATCGAATTGCGCATCCTTGCGGAACCACTCGGGGCGCGACTTGCCGAAGCCCTCGCTGTGCGCCGGCAGGAACCAAAAGTCGAGTACGTCTTGTGCTTGCATCGCTGCTTCCTCAGTTACGTGCGTGGGTCAGCTGGAAGCTGTCGATGCCTTCGAATGCCGCCAACTCCTTCGCCATCACCGACAGCGGCGCGCCGCTGCGCTTGGACAGCGCCAGCGCCACGAAATGCCACTCCTGCATGCCACTGTCGCTGCTGATGGTGAGCGAGCCGCCGGCGATCTCGTAGCCGCGCGCCAGCGCGATCTGGCGCAGCGCCTGCTCTTGCGGCATGTAGTCCTTCTTGAATCGCATCATGATCGCCACCGCGTGGCGCGAGGGGAGGAAAGCTTCCACCCGCGACAGGCAGATCATGACCATCGCGGAGAAGAAGGCCAGCCCCATCGCCGCCATGTAGAAGCCGACGCCGACCAGGATACCAATCACGGACGAGGCCCAGATCGAAGCGGCCGTCGTCAAGCCGCTGATGTTGAAACCCTCGCGCATGATCACGCCGGCGCCCAGGAAGCCGATGCCCGTCACGATGCCCTGGATGATGCGGGTCGGGTCGGACACCAGCGCCAGGTTGCCAATGCCGGCGCCGCCGAACCAGGCGCCAGGGTAGCCGCCGATCAGGGTCAAGGCGCACGAGGCCATGCACACCAGGCCATAGGTGCGCATGCCGGCCGCGCGTCCGTGGTAGGAGCGCTCGTAGCCAACCATCAGGCCCAGCAGCAGGGCGCCGAAGATGTTCATCAAGAGCAGGCCATTGGTGGCCAGTTCCTTATTCGACCAGTAGGCGAACAGCGTGTCCATCGATAGCATGGGACTCTCCCGGCACGGCGCAACGTTTATAGAAAAAACACGGCAAAACAGGCAAAACACGACAAAACGCGGCATCGACGACTTCGACCAGGGCTTCGCTTACGTTTGCGGCTTCTTCACCAACTGCTTTTCAAATGCGAGATCGAATTTGCTCACGCGCTTCGCTTGTTGCGGACCGAGCCCGTTGACGAAGGCCACGAAGGCGTCCAGCTCCAGCGGCGCGCACAGCGGCGGCGCGCCCGCCCGCTCGGAGATGAAGAACAATTCGTCGCCCGTGCGGCCCATCGAATAGGCCGCGTTGCCGCTGCGGACCTTGAGACGCTCGAGCGCGGCGGAGGCGCGGGTCGATCGCATCGCGCTATCCTCCCACGGCGCCGGTGCGCGCCTCGAGCCAGGCCAGCGGCGCGCCCGACAAGTGCGGCGCCAGGCGCGCGCGCACTTGGGCGTGGTAGTCGTTAAGCCAGGCGATTTCGTCCGCGCGCAATAGCGAGCTGTCGAGGCAGCGCGTGTCGATCGGGCATAGCGTCAAGGTCTCGAAGGCCAGGAACTGACCGAACTCGGTCGTCTCCGCCACCCGGTTGAACACCAGGTTCTCGATCCGGATGCCCCACTGGCCAGGCCGGTAGATGCCCGGCTCGATCGAGGTGATCATGCCGGCTTCCATCGCCGTGTGCGGCTCGGGCATGGTGCTGGCGGCGATCGATTGCGGCCCCTCGTGCACATTCATGAAAAAGCCCACGCCATGGCCGGTGCCATGGCCGTATTCAATGCCGCCGGCCCAGATCGGGGCGCGCGCCAGCGCGTCGAGCAGGGGCGCGCGCGTGCCTTGCGGGAAGCGCGCGCTCGACAGGGCGATCACGCCCTTGAGCACCAGCGTGAAGTCGCGCCGCTGCGCGATGGATGGCGTCCCGACCGGCATCACGCGCGTGATGTCGGTGGTGCCGCCCAGGTACTGGCCACCCGAATCAATCAGCAGCAAGCCCTCGCCCGCGATGGTCGCGTGCGACTCCTCGGTGGCGCGGTAGTGGATGATGGCGCCGTTGGCGTTAAAGCCGGCAATGGTGCCAAAGCTCGGGCTGACGAAACCGGGCCGGCGCGCGCGCGCCGCGCACAGCTGGCGGTCGACCTCGACCTCGGTGAGCGCGATGCTGTCGCGGCGCGCCAGCGCGTCCTCCAGCCAGGCGAAAAATTCGCACAGGGCCACCCCATCTTGCTCCATGGTGGCGCGCACATGGGCCGCCTCGGCCTCGGTCTTCTTCGACTTGGCGAAGGTGCTCGGGTTGATCGCCTCGATCACTTTCACCGCTTGCGGCACCGCCTGGCGCATGCCGGAGGTGACGCGGCGCGGATCGATCAACAGGGCCGTGTCGGCGCCCAGGCCGGCCAGCGCCGCTTGCGCGCCCGCATACGGCGCCAGCGCCACGCCATCGGCGCGCAGGCGCTCGGCCAGCAGCGCCGGCACTTTGCCCGCGGACACGAACAGGGTCGCGCCCTGCGGCTCGATCAGCGCGTGCGCCAGGAACACCGGGTTATAGCTGACGTCGGCGCCACGCAAATTGAGCAGGTAGGCGATGTCGTCGAGGGTGGAGATGAAGTGGCGGTTCGCGCCCAGGCGCGCCATCGCCGCGCGCGTGGCCGCGAGTTTATCGAGGCGGCTCACGCTCGCATACGGCGCCAGATGTTCGTACACCGGCTCGGGCGGCAGCGATGGACGGTCGCGCCACACTTCGTCGAGCAGGTCGAGGTCAAGGCGCAGCGCAATCGCGCGCGCCTCCAGCGCCTCGGCCAGGATGCGCGCCGTGGCCAGGCCCAGTACGGCGGCGTCGACCGCGACCGTCTGCCCTGCTTTGAGGTTGGCGGCCAGCCACTCGATATGCAGCAGGCTCGCGCCCGAGGGGATCTTCATCAGGCGCACCGCACCGCCAGCGAGCTCGGTTTCGGCCTGGGTGAAGTAGCGCCCGTCCGTCCACACCCCGGCGAAGTCAAGGGTGGCGATAAAGGTGCCGACCGAGCCGGTGAAGCCGCTCAACCACTCGCGCCCCTTCCAGCGCCCGGGCAGGTATTCGGACAGGTGCGGGTCGGCCGAGGGCACGATCACGGCGTCGATCTGGTGGCGCTGCATGGCCGCGCGCAATTGTTCAAGGTGCTCGGCGCGCGCGCGCAAGATGTCGGATGTGGGCATGGATGAGTGATTCGTATGATGCATGTCAAAGCCTATGATACCGCGATTTGCGCACCCTCTTCATACGGGGGCAGACTTGTGGGGCGCACTTGCCGTTTGTGCGCCGCAGCATCGAAATTGCAACAAATCTCGCCCGAAAGACGGCGGGAGCGCCCCGCGCACGCTACTATCATCATCACAAAAACCGGCCCGGCGGATCGAACCCTGCCGCGCCCACGGGAGCCATGTTGACCGATCCGGACAATACGCAACTGCAGACCTTTCCGCGCCGCTTGCAAGAGCATGCGCGGGTGCGTCCGCTGCGCCCGGCCTTCCGCGAAAAAGACCTCGGCATCTGGCAAAGCTGGAATTGGCAGCAGGTGGCGCTGGAAGTGCGCGCGCTCGCCTGCGGTCTGGCCGCGCTCGGCTTCGAACGGGGCATGAACCTGGCCATCATCGGCGACAACCGGCCGCGCCTGTACTGGGCCATGCTGGCGGCCCAGTGCCTGGGCGGGGTGCCGGTGCCGCTGTACCAGGACGCGCCGGCCGCCGACATGGCGCACGTGCTCACCGACGCGGCCATCGCCTTCGCCGTGGTGGAAGACCAGGAACAGGTCGACAAGCTGATCGAATTGCAGGCGCAGTGCCCGCTGATCCACCACATCGCCTACGACGACGAGCGCGGCATGCGCAATTACAGCCAGGGCGGCTTGCTGGCGCTGGCGCGGCTGCAAGAGATCGGGCGCGCCTACGATCTGGCCAACCCGGGATTTTTCGACGCCGCCGTGGCCGCCGGCCAGGGCAGCGACACCGCCATCATCCTCTACACTTCCGGCACCACCGGTAAACCCAAGGGCGTGTGCCAGACCCACGCGGCGCTGCTGGCGGCCGGCACCGGCGGGGTCGCTTTTGACCACCTCAGCGAGCGCGAGGACGTGCTGTCCTACCTGCCGATGGCGTGGGTGGGCGACTGCCTGTTTTCGCTGGCGCAGGCGATGGTGGCTGGCTTCACCGTCAATTGCCCGGAATCGGGCGACAGCGTCTCGACCTGCTTGCGCGAGATCGGCCCCACTTTCTACTTCGCGCCGCCACGCATCTTCGAAGCCATGCTCACCAACGTGATGATACGGATGGAAGACGCCGGCGCGGCCAAGCGCGCCATATTCCACCACTTCATGGCGGTGGCGCGCCGCCACGGCGCCGATATCCTCGACGGCAAACCGGTGCCGCCGCGGCAGCGCCTGCACTACGCGCTGGGACGGCTGCTGGTGTACGGCCCGCTCAAGAACGTGCTGGGCCTCTCGCGCGTGCGCGTGGCCTACACGGCGGGCGCGGCGATCGGGCCGGACCTGTTCCGTTTTTTCCGCTCGATCGGCGTGAACCTCAAGCAGCTGTACGGCTCCACCGAAACCTGCGCCTATGTTTGCCTGCAGCCGGATGGGCACATCAAGTTCGACAGTGTCGGCCTGCCGGCGCCGGGCGTGGAAGTGGCGCTGGCCGAAAATGGCGAAGTGCTGGTGCGCTCGCCCGCGACCATGAGCGGCTACTACAAGCGTGACGACGCCACCCGCGAAGTGATCGACGCGCAAGGCTACTTCCACACCGGCGACGCCGGCATCTTCGACCTCGATGGCCACTTGAAGATCATCGACCGCGCGGCCGACGTGGGCAAAATGGACGGCGGCGCCATCTTCGCGCCCAACTACATCGAAAACAAGCTCAAGTTCTTCCCCTTCATCAAAGAGGCGGTGGCCTTCGGCGACGGGCGCGCCGAGGTGTGCGCCTTCATCAATATCGACCTCGACGCCGTCGGCAACTGGGCCGAGCGGCGCAGCCTGGCCTACTCGAGCTACACCGAGCTGGCCGCGCATCCCGAGGTGTACCGCCTGCTGGGCGAATGCGTCGAGAAGGTCAACGCCGACCTGGCCGGCGAGGCCCTGATGGCACCCACCCAGGTGCACCGCTTCCTGGTGCTGCACAAGGAGCTCGACCCGGACGACGACGAGCTCACCCGCACGCGCAAGGTGCGGCGCAAGTTCATCGCCGAAAAATACGCGGTGCTGATCGACGCCCTGTACGCGGGCAAGGCGAGCCAATTCATCAGCACCGCCGTCAAGTTCGAGGATGGGCGCGTGGGCATGGTCAGCGCCGAGCTGCGCATCGCCAGCGCCAAGACGTACCCGTGCGTGGGATTGGCGGCGTGAGCGCGGCGCACATGCTGGCGCAGGACATGCAGGCGCTGGACGCGCGAGCGCCGGGGCGCGCCATTGGCCCGGTGGTGCTCGAGCTGCGCCACATCTCGCTCTCGTTTGGCGGCGTGAAGGCGCTCACCGACATTTCCTTCGACGTCAGGGAGCACGAAATCCGCGCCATCATCGGCCCCAACGGCGCCGGCAAAAGCTCGATGCTCAATGTGATCAACGGCGTGTACCGCCCGCAGCAGGGCCAGATCATCCTGCGCGGCCAGCAGCGCGCCAACATGAATTGCTACGACGCGGCCAAGGCCGGCATCGCGCGCACCTTCCAGAACATCGCCCTGTTCAAGGGCATGACGGTCCTCGACAACATCATGACTGGCCGCAACCTGATGATGAAGTCGAATTTCCTGCTGCAGGCGCTGCACCTGGGTCCGGCGCGGCGCGAGGAAAACGCGCACCGCGAAAAGGCCGAGCAGATCATCGACTTCCTCGAAATCCAGGCGATCCGCAAGACCCCGGTGGGGCGCCTGCCCTATGGCCTGCAAAAGCGCGTCGAGCTGGGTCGCGCGCTGGCGGCCGAGCCGCAGCTGCTGCTGCTGGACGAGCCGATGGCCGGCATGAACGTCGAAGAAAAGCAGGACATGTGCCGCTTCATCCTCGACCTGAACGACCAGTTCGGAACCACCATCGTCCTGATCGAGCACGACATGGGCGTGGTGATGGATATCTCGGACCGCGTGGTGGTGCTCGACTACGGCCGCAAGATCGGCGACGGCACGCCCGACGAAGTGCGCGCCAACCAGGAAGTGATCGACGCCTACCTCGGCATCGCCCACCAGGAGCAGGCTCCATGAATTTTTTCTTTGAAGTGCTGATCGGCGGCCTGCTCTCGGGCGTGATGTACGCGCTGGTGGCGATTGGCTTCGTGCTGATCTACAAAGCGTCGGGCGTGTTCAACTTCGCCCAGGGCGCGATGGTGTTTTTCGCCGCCCTCACCTGCGTGGGCATGGTCGACAAATTCGGCGTGCCGCTGTGGCTCGCCATCGGCCTGACCCTCCTGGTGATGGTGGCGCTGGCCGTCGCGATTGAAAAAGTAGTGCTGCGTCCGCTCGTGAACCAGCCGGAAATCACGCTCTTCATGGCCACCATCGGCCTGGCATTCTTCATCGAGGGCCTGGCCCAGCTGCTGTGGGGCTCGCAGGTGCACAAGCTCGACCTGCCGATCGAAGACGTGCCGATCCAGTACCTGATGGACCACCTGGGCATCGTGGTGTCGCAATTTGACATGATCGCCGCCGCCATCTGCGCGCTGCTGGTCACGGCGCTGGCGCTGTTTTTCTCCAAGACCAAGGTCGGGCGCGCGCTGCGGGCGGTGGCGGACGACCACCAGGCGGCACTGGCCGTGGGCATTCCCTTGCAGCAGATCTGGGCGATCGTCTGGTCTGCCGCCGGCATGGTGGCGCTGGTGGCCGGTCTGCTGTGGGGCGCGCGCAATGGGGTGCAGTTCGCGCTGACCTTCATCGCGCTCAAGGCGCTGCCGGTACTGATACTGGGCGGTTTCACCTCGATCCCCGGAGCGATCGTGGGCGGCTTGATCATCGGCGCATCCGAAAAACTGGCTGAGGTCTATCTCGGTCCACTGGTCGGCGGCGGCATCGAGGGCTGGTTCCCCTATGTGCTGGCGCTGCTGTTCCTGCTGGTGCGGCCCGAGGGCTTGTTCGGCGAAAAAATCATCCGCAGAATCTGAGAGCGCGAGAGGCCCCACCATGTTCTACCGCGAAGCCGGACAATTCAAGACCAGCTACCAGTCCGACGGGCAGATCTTCCCGATCCGCCAGGACCGCTACGCCATGCTGGCCTTGTTGGCGCTGGCGGTGCTGGCGGTGCCAAAACTGGCCAGCGCCTACATGCTCTCGGCGATCCTGATTCCCTTCCTGATCTTCTCGCTCGCCGCGCTGGGCTTGAACATCCTCACCGGTTATGCCGGCCAGCTCTCGCTCGGCAGCGCCGCCTTCATGGCCGTGGGCGCCTTCGCCTCCTGGAATTTCGTGGCGCGCGTGCCGGGCATGCCGATCCTGCTCGCCTTCGTCCTGGGCGGCCTGTGCGCGGCACTGGTGGGCATCGCCTTCGGCCTGCCCTCGCTGCGCATCCGCGGCTTTTACCTGGCCGCCTCCACCCTGGCCACCCAGTTCTTCGTGCTGTGGTGTCTGACCAAAATCGGCTGGCTCACCAATTACAGCTCCTCGGGCGTGATCACGGCCCAGCAGATCGTGATCCTGGGGCGCCCGCTCGCCACCCCGGCCGACAAATACTTGCTGGTGCTGGGGGTGGTGGCGCTGCTGGCGCTGATGGCCAAGAACATGGTGCGATCGAACGTGGGCCGCTCCTGGATGGCAATCCGCGACATGGACGTGGCGGCCGAAGTGATCGGCTTTCGCCCCATGCGCAGCAAGCTGCTCGCCTTCGCCGTCAGCTCTTTCTACTGCGGCGTGGCGGGCGCCCTGTACGCCTTCGCCTACCTGGGCACGGTCGAGCCGGAGGCGTATAACCTCGAACTGTCGTTCCGAATCCTATTCATGATCATTATCGGCGGAGTCGGTTCGGTGCTAGGGTCCTTCCTGGGCGCCGCCTTCATCATCTTGCTGCCGGTGTTCCTGAACACGCTCACGCACGCGCTGGCGATGCCCACGTCGGTGGCGTCGAATCTTGAGTTGATGGTGTTTGGCGCGCTGATCATTTTTTTCCTGATCGTCGAACCGCACGGTCTGGCGCGTTTGTGGCAAATCGGTAAAGAGAAACTGCGGCTGTGGCCTTTCCCGCATTGAGAGCGCAATCGGTAGCAATCGATACGCAATCGATACGCAATGGGTAGGCCATGAGTGCGCATAGAATGATTACGCAACCTGGAGGAGTCGAGAAATGAAGAGCATCAAATCTAGCATTCTGTGCGCCGCCGTGCTGGGCGTCTTCGGTCAGGCGCTCGCCGCCGACCAGTTCGTGGCCCTGCCGTCCTACCGCATCGGCCCCTACGCGGCCGGCGGTTCCGGCTTCTACGGCGGCGCCATCGATTACTTTAACCTGGTCAACGCCAACGGCGGGGTCAACGGCGTCAAGATCGCATGGGAAGAGTGCGAGACCGAGTACAACGCCGCGCGCGGGGTGGAATGCTACGAGCGCCTCAAGACCAAGAACGGCGGCGCCACCCTGGTCGATCCGCTCTCGACCGGCATCGCCTACGGCATCATCGACCGCGTCGGCGTCGACAAGATCCCGCTGACCACGCTCGGCTACGGCCGCTCGGACGCCGCCAACGGCAAGGTCTTCCCGTATGTGTTCCCGCTCATCACCGGCTACTGGAACCAGGCCGCCGCGATGATCAAGTACCTGGGCGACAAGAGCGGCGGCCTGGACAAGCTCAAAGGTAAAAAAATCGTCCACCTGTACCACGACTCGGCCTTCGGCAAGGAACCGCTGCCGGTGCTCGAGGCGCAGGCCAAGCAATACGGCTTCGAGCTGATCAAGATCGCCGTCACGCCGCCCGGCTCGGACCAGCAGTCGCAATGGCTGCAAATCCGCCAAGCCAATCCCGACTACGTGATCCTGTGGGGCTGGGGTGTGATGAATTCGGTCGCGCTCAAGACGGCCCAGCGCAATGGCTTCCCGCGCGAGAAAATGCTGGGCGTGTGGTGGGCCGGTTCGGAGGAAGACACGATCCCGGCCGGTGACGCCGCCAAGGGCTACACGGCGATGACCTTCGTCACTCCCGCTAACTTTCCGGTGCTCGACGACATCCGCAAGAAGGTGTACGCGGCTGGCAAAGGCAACCTGGCCGACCATGCGCGCATCGGTTCGTCCTACCATATGCGCGGCGTGACGATGGGCATACTGTGGGTCGAAGCGATCCGCCACGCGCAGGACAAATTCGGCAAGGGCAAAGTGATGACGGGCGAGCAGGTGCGCTGGGGCCTGGAAAACCTCGACACCGACGAAGCGCGCCAGAAAGCGCTCGGCGCGGCCGGCATGTTCCCGCCCGTGAAAACGAGCTGCGACGACCATGAAGGCTCGGGCGCGGTGAAGGTCCAGCAGTGGGACGGCACCAAGTGGAACGCCATCACGCCCAACTGGATCGTGGGCGACAAGGCCTTGACGCGCAAACTGGTCGAGGAGCATTCGGCCCAGTACGCGGCCGAGAAGAAAATCACCCCGGCCTGCATGAAGTGAGGACAGCTCCCCGCCCGCGCGGGGAGAGCACCTGGAAACCGCCATGACAAACACCGCGAGCGCGCCCTACCTGTCGGTCAATAACGTCGAGGTCATCTACGATCACGTGATCCTGGTGCTCAAGGGCGTGTCGCTGCAAGTCCCGCAAGGGAAGATCGTTGCGCTCTTGGGCGCGAACGGGGCCGGCAAATCGACCACGCTCAAGACCATCTCGACGCTGCTGCGCGGCGAGCGCGGCGACGTCACCAAGGGCGATGTGCAATTCAAGGGCGAGCGGATCGACCATCTCACCCCGAACGACCTGGTGCGGCGCGGCCTGTCGCAGGTGATGGAAGGGCGCCACTGCTTCGCCCACCTGACGATCGAGGAGAACCTGCTCACCGGCGCCTACACCCGCAAGGTTTCGCGCGCCGAGCTAAAAGCCTCGCTCGAAGCGGTGTACCACTACTTCCCGCGCCTGAAGGAGCGCCGCGCCAGCGCCGCCGGCTACACCTCGGGCGGCGAGCAGCAGATGTGCGCGATCGGGCGCGCGCTGATGGCCAAGCCATCGATGATCCTGCTCGACGAGCCCTCGATGGGCATCGCGCCGCAGATCGTCGACGAGATCTTCGGCATCGTCAAGGACTTGAACAGCAAGGAGAACGTGTCCTTCCTGCTGGCCGAGCAAAACACGACGGTGGCGCTACGGCACGCGCACTTCGGCTACATCCTGGAGAACGGGCGCGTGGTGATGGAAGGGGCGGCGGCCGATCTGGCCAACAACGAGGACGTCAAGGAGTTCTACCTGGGCGTCTCCGGCGCCGGGCGCAAGAGCTTTCGCGACATGAAGTTTTATCGCCGCCGCAAACGCTGGCTGGCTTGAGGATAATGATGGATTTTGAAGCCGCAAAAACGCTGTGCCGGACTTTCCCCGGCTGCGTGGAAGACATCAAATGGGGCGCGGACGCCGTGTTCTCGGTCGGACAGAAGATGTTCGCCTGCGCCGGCGCGGCGGTACCGGCCGATGGCATCAGCTTCAAGGTCGAGGATGAACGCTTCCTGGAGCTGACCGACCGCCCCGGCATCGTGCCGGCGCCTTACCTGGCGCGTGCGCACTGGGTGCGCGTCACTGACGCGGCGGCCCTGGGCGAGCGCGAAGCGGGCGAACTGCTGCGCCGCTCCTACGAACTGGTATTCGGCAAGCTCACCCGCAAGCTGCAAAAGGAAATCGCGGAATCGCACATGGGAGCGGCGGCATGAGCGCGCCCTTTGACACCTTCGACACGCTCGAGACGCGCGACCCGCTCGAGCGCGAACGCGAGCTGATGGCGCGCCTGCCCGCCCTGGTGGCGCTGGCGCAGCGCGCGCCGGGCTGGGCGCGCATCCTGGCCGGCGTCAACGCGCCGGAGGTGGACAGCCGCGCCGCCCTGGCTGCGCTGCCGATCACGCGCAAGTCCGATCTCAAGGCCATGCAGGCTGGCATTGCGCCCTTCGGCGGCCTGAACGCCACCCCGCGCGGCCAGCTGGCGCGCGTGTTCATGTCGCCCGGCCCGATCTTCGACCCCGAGGGACGCGGCGCCGACTGGTGGCGTTTCGCGCGCCCGATGTACGCGGCCGGTGTGCGCCCCGGCGGCCTGGTGCAAAACTGCTTTTCCTACCACTTCACGCCGGCCGCCTTCATGGTCGAGGGCGGGGCCGCGCGCATTGGCTGCACCATCATCCCGGCCGGCTCCGGCCAGACCGAGATGCAGGTGCAGGCGATGGCCGAGCTGCGTCCCGACACCTACGCCGGCACCCCCTCCTTCCTGCGCATTATCATCGAGAAGGCGCAGGCGATGGGGGCGGACATCAGCGCCCTGCGCCATGCCCTGTTGGGCGCCGAAGCCTTGCCCGAGTCGCTGCGCAGCTGGTTCCAAGCGAACGGCGTGCCGCATGTGCTGCAAACCTACGCCTCGGCCGACGCCGGCATCATCGCCTTCGAGACCCACAACGACGGCGTGCTCAATCCCGGCATGGTGATCGACGAGGAAGTGATCGTCGAGATCGTGCGGCCCGGCAGCGGCGAGCCGGTGGCGCCGGGCGACATCGGCGAAGTCGTCATCACGGTCTTCAACCCGGACTATCCCTTGATCCGCTTCGCCACCGGCGACATGTCGGCCATGCTGGTCGATCCGTTGCCGGCGTGGTGCGGGCGCACCAACGCCCGCATCAAGGGCTGGATGGGGCGCGCCGACCAGACCACCAAGGTGCGCGCGATGTTCGTCCATCCGGCCCAGGTGAGCAATATCGCGCGGCGCCATCCGGAGATCATCAAGGCGCGCCTGGTGGTGTCCGGACGCATGGCCAACGACGTCCTGACCTTGCATTGCGAAGTGGACGAGCCGGCGGCCTGCGCGCGCGCGCCGGCCATTGTCGCCTCGGTGCGCGAGGTGACCAAGCTGCGCGCGGAAGTCCAGTTTGGCGCGCGCGGCAGCCTGCCCGACGACGGCGTGCTGATCGAGGACGTGCGCGACTATCGCTAGGGCCGGCGTTTGCGCGCGATTGTGGTGTAAATCCAACTAGCGCCGTTTGTGCGCTGCGATCTGCGGGATAATGAAGTCGTACCAACCTCCGGTAGACCATCATGCAAGATTTTCACTATGCCCGTGCCAGCGCCCTGCTGAAAAACGCGGAGGAAATCGTCACCGAGGAGGCCGTACGCCAGGCCGTCGCCGACGTGGCCGCCAAGCTCAACGCCCGCTTCCACGATCCGGACGAGGCGGCCTTCCCGCTGGTGCTGGGGGTGATGGGCGGGGCGGTGGTGTTCACCGGCCAGCTGCTGCCGCAGCTGAAATTTCCGCTCGAATTCGACTACATCCACGTCAGCCGCTACGGCGACGACGACCAGGGCGGGCAGATCGTATGGAAGGTGATCCCGCGTCCGAACGTGGCCGGGCGCACCATCATCGTGCTCGACGACATACTCGACGAGGGCGAGACCCTGGCCCATGTCAAGCAGCGCCTGCTCGACATGGGCGCGGCCGAAGTCTTGATCACGGTATTCGCCGACAAAACCATCAAGCGCAGCAAGCCGGTCAAGGCCGACATCGTGGGCTTGAACATCCCCGACAAATTCGTGGTGGGCTTCGGCATGGATGTGTACGGCTACTGGCGCAACCTGCCGGGCCTGTGGGCGATCCGCCCGGAAGACCTCAAAGCGACGTAAGACGTGCGTCATTGACACGCATCTGAATGGGGCTAGACTGGACGAGTTTAGTGCCGAGGCGTGCCATGCAAACTTTCAATATCCAGGAAGCGCGGACCCATCTCTCCCGCTTGGTCGAACAGGCGGCAAAAGGGGAGCCGTTCATTATCGCCAAGGCCGGGAAACCGATGGTCAAGGTCACGGCGCTCGATCTGCCTTCGTCCAATCCGGCGCGCCGTCTGGGTTTTCTCGCGGGGAAAATCGATGTCCCGGCGGATTTTGACCGTATGGGCCAGGCCGACATCGAGGGCCTGTTTGGAAGCGAGAATTGAAATTATTGCTCGATACGCATTTGCTGCTGTGGGCGGCCGGCCAGCCTGGCAAGCTGCCTGTCCTTGCGCGCGCCTTGCTCGATGACATGGCAAATGAATTGCTGTTTAGCGCAGCGAGTCTGTGGGAAGTGGTCATCAAGCGTCGCCTTGGCAGGACCGGTTTTCGGGTCGATCCGCACCTGCTGCGGCGCGGTCTGCTCGATAACGGCTATCGAGAATTAGCGATCACGAGCGAACATGCCATCGCGGTCGATGGCCTCGCGCCGCTTCACAAAGATCCATTCGATCGCATTCTTATTGCGCAGGCAATCGTCGAGCGCATCACACTGCTGAGCGCCGATCCACTGGTAGCGCAATACCACGCGCCTGTGCGCCTAGTGTGATTCCCGCGAACCGGTCGGCGCCTTAGTGCTGGGCCTTGCGCGCGCTGGCGGCCAGGGCTTCGAGCACCTGGAAGGTGGCCGCAAACGCGTTCTCGCGCGTGACGCTGGCGCGGTTGGCCTCTTCGACCATCGATGGATTGGTCAAATAGCGCCCGTCCACCACCAGGGTCGGCGTGCTGTCGACCTGATAGTTGCCGGTCATGCGGTTCAGGCCGCGCAGCTTGGCCATGACGCCGAATGAATTGTAGGCGGCCAGGAACTTGTCCTTGTCGAGGCCGTTCTTGATGGCCCAATCCAGATTGTCGGCGTCATCCTTCAGACGGCGGTGTTCCACATGCCAGGTGTGCAAGACCTTGGCGTGCATCGCGTTTTCGATCTGCATCGCGTCGAGCGTCAGGAACAGGTGCGCTTCCGGATCGTTTTGCTCGAGGTGCGGGATGTGGATGCGGCGGAAGGTGATGTTCGCGCCCTGCTTCTTGACCCAATCGAGCAAGGCCGGTTCGAAGGCGTTGCAGGCCGGGCAGTGATACATGAAAAATTCGATCACTTCGATCGACTTGCCGGCGGCCTGCGTCGTTTGCGGCGTGCCCAGGGTCTGGTATTCGGCGCCGCTTTTTGGGTCGGCCGGGGTGGCGAAAGCGCTGCCGGCGATCAGGGCGGCGGCGGCGAGAATCAGGTGAGACAGGCGCATGGTGTTCCCGAAAATGGTGAGGTGAAGTGAAGTGAGCGCGAGAATACCATCATTCGCGCGCGCCGGCCACGCCGGCGCGCCGCGACCTCTACAAGGCCAGGCGCACGCGCGCGGCCTGGTATTCGCGCTGCAGGCGCGCCACCATCTCGGCCACCGTCGGCACGTCGTCCATCATGCCCACGCCCTGGCCCGCGCCCCAGATGTCGCGCCAAGCCTTGGCGGCGCCGCCGGAGCCGAAATTCATCTTGCTCTTGTCCGCTTCCGGCAAGGCGTCCGGGTCAAGGCCGGCCTGGACGATCGACTTCTTGAGGTAATTGCCGTGCACGCCGGTGAACAGATTGGTGTAGACGATGTCGGCCGCCGCCGATTCCACGATCGCCTGGCGGTACTGCTCGTCCACATTCGATTCCTTGGTGGCGAGCCAGCGCGAACCCATATAGGCGAAGTCCGCCCCCATCGCTTGCGCGGCCAGGATGCCGTCGCCGCTGGCGATCGAGCCCGACAGCGCCAGCGGGCCGTCGAAGAACTTGCGCACCTCGCCCACCAGCGCGAACGGCGAGAGCGCGCCCGCGTGGCCGCCGGCGCCGGCCGCCACCAGGATCAAGCCGTCCACGCCGGCTTCGAGCGCCTTTTGCGCGTGGCGGATCGAAATCACGTCATGCAGCACGATGCCGCCATAGCTGTGGATGGCGTCGAGCATTTCCTTGGGCGGCGCGCGCAGCGAGGAAATGATGATCGGCACCCGGTGTTTGACGCACATCGCCACGTCGTGCTCGAGCCTGTCGTTGGACTGGTGCACGATCTGGTTGACGGCGATCGGGCCCACCTTGGCTTGCGGATTGGCCGCCTGGTATTCGTCGAGCTCGCGCCGCAAGTCCGTCAGCCAGGTGTCGAGCAGCTCGGCCGGGCGCGCGTTCAAGGCCGGGAAGGCGCCGACGATGCCGGCCTTGCACTGGGCCGCCACCAAGGCCGGACCGCTGGCGATGAACAGCGGCGAGCCGATGACGGGCAGGGAAAGGTTTTGCAGTGCGGGTGGCAGGGCCATGGATGTCTCGCGTCGGGATAGGGATCGGACGGGCAGGATTTGCCCGGATCCATTATAGGGCAAGAAAAAGTACGATCGTGCGGGTATCCGGGTGCGTCTAGAGGCAAAACTCTAATTCGGCGCTTGAACTAGCGTATCGGCCACATCCGATGCTAGGTGTGCTTGGATGACGTCTATTGCGCTGGCTGCGCATGCGGCTGTGGTTGCGGCTGTGGTTGCGGCTGTGGTTGCGGCTGCTGCTGTGGCTGCGGCGCTGGCGGCCTTATTTGCGCCGGCGGTGCCACCACCTGCTTGTTGAGCGGAGCGGCGCAGTTGCGCGGCCGCTTCCACGCGTCCGTCTCGAGCGTGAGCGCTTGCAGGTGGCCCCAGGCCGCCATCGCCAGGAAGGGCAGCGGGACCAGCATGTGCAAATAGCCAAACGTTTTGGCCTTGTTTCCGCGCACGATGGGCGTGCGGCGCATGACTTTTTCGCCGGCCGGCGGCATTTGCCCGCCCTTGAGAATTTTGCTGCCGCGCCAGCCGAAAGTGGCGGCCGCGATCAGCGCGCATTGTATCGGCAAGCCCACCAGCAGGCCGTGGAACAGCACGACGATGCCACTTGCGCCCATCACCGTGCGGCAAGCGGCATTGGCGGCGAAGGCGTTCAACCAGGGGAACAGCCACAACTTGCCGATGGCCAGCACGCCCGCGCCCAGCACGAGGCCGATGGCGGCAATGCGTACGCGCTCGCGCTGCGTGTATTCTTCGGCAAATTCCGCCCCTGCGCGCACTGCTTGCGCGCTGATCTCGTCTTGCGTCATGGCGCTACACCATCAAGGCCGCGAGCACGGATTCGATTTCCTCGGACGAGTCGTCCAGAATCTGGTGCAGGGTGCTGCCGCCGCTGTCGAAGTCGATCATGGCCGCTTGCTGGCGCGCGTTCGCGCTTTCCGGCGGATGCAGCGGCGAAATCACGGGCGCCAGGTCGTTGGCCAGCAAGAGCGTGTCGCCAAGGGTCTTGGGCGGCAATTGGCGCACTCCGTGCCACAGGGTTTCCACCGCTTCCATCACCGCTTCCGGCGCCCCCAACTGCTTGAGCACGCCGCGTCCGATCACTTTTTCGCCATACTCGATCCAGTCGGCGCTATTGTCGTCGAGCAGACCCGGGAATTCCTCGGCGCGCGAGAGCAGGTAAAAGCCGCCCACCTCATGCACGATGGCCGCGAACATGGCCGTGTCCGGATCGACCTTGGTGATTTTCTTGGCGATCACACGCGCCATCGCCGCCACATAGGCCGTGTGCTCCCACAGCTGGGCACCTTTGGCGCGCAAGCCCGGCTCCGTCACCTTGCTGCCGAGCTGGCGCACGATGGCCGACGCCACCATCGAGCGCAGGGTGTGGAAACCCAGGCGCGTGACGGCCACTTTGACGCTGGTGATGGCGTTGCCGGAGCGGTTGTAAGCCACCGAATTGGCGATCGCCACCGTGCGCGCCGCCAGCAGCGGTTCGGCCGTCACCATCACGGAGGCCGCCTCCAGGTGGAAATCGGGATCGTCGAGCGCATGCTGCAGCTTGAGCGTGGCGTTCACATTGGCAGGAAAAATCAATTCGCCCCGGCTCGCCTCGGCCGCAATAGTCCGGAAAATTTCAAGTCGATCCATCTATCACCCTCGCTGTTCTATTCGCTCTGTGTACCCACCCGCCGCCTAAGCTCCTATGCTACCTCTTGCATTTCATTGCGCAAAGCGGGCACGCGCTTTTTGCCGCGCGCCATGCCAGGCGGCTTGGCGCCCCCTTGGCCGGCCAGGTGGAATACGCTGACCGCCTCGGTCAGCTTTTGCGCCTGGTGCTGCATGCTCTCGGCCGCGGCCGCCGCCTGCTCGACCAGGGCCGCGTTTTGCTGCGTCATGCCATCCATCTGCACGATCGCCTTGTGGATTTCCTCGATGCCGGCGCTTTGCTCCTTGCTCGCCTCGGTGATCTCGCCCATGATGTCGGCCACCTGCTTGACGGACGACACCACCAGGTGCATGGTCTTGCCGGCGTCATCGACCAGGCGGCTGCCGGCGTCGACCCGCTCGACCGAGTCGTTGATCAGGGTCTTGATTTCCTTGGCCGCCGCCGCGCTGCGCTGGGCCAGGTTGCGCACTTCGCTGGCCACGACCGCGAAACCACGCCCCTGCTCGCCGGCGCGCGCCGCTTCCACCGCCGCGTTCAGCGCCAGGATATTGGTCTGGAAGGCGATGCCGTCGATCACGCCGATGATGTCGCCGATCTTGCGCGAGCTTTCCTTGATCGCGCCCATGGTGCCAACCACCTGGTCGACGATGGCGCCGCCCTTGGCCGCCACGTTCGAGGCGTTCACCGCCAGCTCATTGGCCTGGCGCCCATTCTCCGCGTTTTCCTTGACGGTCTGGGTGAGCTCTTCCATCGCGCTGGCCGTCTCCTCGAGCGAACTGGCTTGCGCCTCGGTGCGGCTGGACAAGTCGGCGTTGCCGGTGGCGATCTCGCGCGAGGCGATGCCTATCGTTTCGCTGCCGATGCGCACCGCGTCGACTGTGCGCCCCAAGCTGTCGTTCATGTCCTTGAGCGCCTGGAACAAGGTGCCCACCTCGTTGGTGGTCAAGACCTTCACGTCTTGCGACAAGTCGCCGGTGGCGATGCGCCCGGCCACCTTGACCGCCTGCGCCAGCGGCCGCACGATGCCGCGCGCCAGCCACACGCCCATGCAAGCGGCCAGCGCGATGCCGATACCGGTCGACAAGAGCGAACCGTTGCGCACCCATTTGTAGAGCACCTGCCCGCTTTCGAATTCGCCTTTCGCGGTCTCGGCCTGGAATTTGTAGATGGCGTCGACCGCGCCCTGCGCCACCAGGTAGTGCTGGCGCATCGGTCCCTTCATGATGTCGGTGGCCTTGTCGACGTCCAGCACGCGCAAGGCGGCGATGGTCGGCTTCAAGCCTTCTTCCATGTATTTGGCGCGCGCGGCCACGAAGCTGTCGGCGCGCTTTTTTTCCTCCGGCGACAGATTGCTCGACAAATAGCTGGCCAGGATCTTGTTTTCCTCGACCGTGCGCTTGTCGACCTGGTCCATCTCGTTGGCCAGCGTGGTCATGGAGCTGTACATCGATTCGGCGATGGCGATGCGGGTGGCATCCATCGAGCGCGTCACCAGGTTGAGCAGACCCATCGGCAAGACGCGGCTTTCGTACAAGCTTTGCAGGGAAGCGTTCGATTTGCTCAAGCTCGACAAGCCGATCGCGCCGGTGCCGATCAACAGCAGGGACATGAAACCGATCACCAGCGTGAGCCGGGTCTTGAGTGTCAGGTTGCTCAACATGGCGCCACCTCCCGATTGTTATTGCGGGCGCAAAATGCGCAAAGCCGGCGGGCGCTGGACGGATCCAGGCCAGCCGGCACCGGCACTGCTTGACTACTTGCCGGCGATCTTGCCAACCACGCCTTCGACCAGATAATCCATCTTGTTCAAGGCCTCGTCCGTCATATTGCCTTTTTCCAGGCGCACCTTGCCTTCGTTATCCTTGACCGGACCGGCGAAGGGGCTGAGCGAGCCAGCCACGATTTCCTTCTCCTTGGCCGCCACCAGTTGCTTGACGTCCCCCGGCACGGCGCTGTTGATGCCCTCGAGCTTGACCATGCCTTCCTTGATACCGCCCCAGGTGGAACTGGACTTCCACTTGCCGTCGATGACGGCGTGCGCCTGGGCCGTGTAGTAAGCGCCCCAATGATGGGTGACCGCCGCCAATTGCGCCTTCGGACCGAATTTCTTCATGTCCGAGTGGTAGGCGACGGCGTACTTGCCTTTTTCCTCGGCCGCCTGCACGATCGCGGTCGAATCGGTATGGTGGGTGACGACATCGGCGCCCTGGCCGATCAAGGTGATGGCCGCGTCGCGCTCCTTGCCCGGGTCGAACCAGGCATTGACCCAGATGACCTTGACCTCGGCTTTCGGATTGACGCTGCGCATGCCGCGGGTGAAGGCGTTAATTCCCTGCAAAACCTCGGGCAGGGGGAAGGCCGCCACGTAGCCGGCGGTGCCGCTCTTGCTCATCTTGCCAGCCAAGATGCCCGCCAAGTAGCGGCCCTCGTAAAAGCGCGCATTCGTGTTCGATACATTGTCGGCCGTCTTGTAGCCGGTCACGTGCACGAATTTCACATCCGGGAATTGCTTGGCGACTTTCAGGGTCGGATTCATGTAGCCGAAGGAGGTGGTGAACACCAGCTTGCTGCCCTGCTGCACCAGGTCGCGGATCACCCGTTCGGCGTCCGCGCCTTCCGGCACGTTCTCCACGAACTTGCTGGTGACCTTGGCGCCGAGGGCTTTTTCCATTTCCTTGCGGCCGAGATCGTGCTGGGTGGTCCAGCCGGCTTCGCCGATCGGACTCACATAGACGAAACCAACATTGAGCGGTGGCGCGGCCGGTGCGGCGCTGGCCAGGGTCGCAGGCAACAGTGCGGCGGGCAACAACGTTGCGGCATACAAGGCAGCGCGCATGAAAGGTGTGGACATGGTTTTCCTCGTCGATGGCTCCCGCCCGTATCAGGATCGCACCCACCGCGGCGGAGAAACGGTGGGATAGACGCATGCTGCAGCTGTGAATCAACGGTGATTTAGCTGTTCGGATCGAAATTCTTGCCCAAGGAAGCAGGCATGTTCAACTTGATGACGTTGATGTTGCTCGATATTAGCACCAGCACGACGATTGCGGCCAGATAAGGCAACATCGATAGTAGCTGGGACGCAACCGGCACGCCCAAACCCTGGATATGGAAAGTCAAGATGGTGACCCCGCCGAACAGGTAAGCCCCGCCCAGCACGCGCGCCGGGCGCCAGGTGGCGAAGGTGGTCAAGGCCAGCGCGATCCAGCCGCGCCCGGCCACCATGCCCTCCACCCACAGCGGCGTGTAGACCAGGGACAGGTAGGCGCCAGCCAGGCCGCAGCAGGCGCCGCCGAACAACAAGGCGCCCAGGCGGATGCGGCGCACCGGATAACCGAGGGCATGGGCCGAAGACGGCGACTCGCCCACCGCGCGCAACACCAGGCCAGCGCGCGAGCGGTACAGAAACCACGCGATGGCGCCGCACAGGGCCAGCGCGGCGTATGCCATCGGATGCTGGCGGAACAAGGCGGGGCCCAGGAAGGGGATGTTTTCCAGCACGGGAATCGCGTATTTGCCGTTGTGCAGGCTGTTGCCGACATAAGGAATCCCGATATAGGTCGAGGCGCCCGCCCCGAACAGGGACAGGGCCAGCCCGGTCGCGTACTGGTTGGTGCCCAGCCACACCGTGAGCGCGGCAAACAGGCCGGCCAGCGCGGCGCCCGCTAGTGCCCCCGCCAGGAAGCCGAACCCGCTGTTGCCGCTGTGGATGGTGACGGCGAAGCCGACGATGGCGGCCACCAGCATCATGCCTTCCGCGCCCAGGTTGACGACGCCGGCTTTCTCGTTGACCAGCAAACCGAGGGCGGCCAGCATCAAGGGAGTGCCGGCGTTGATGGCGGCGGCCACCAGGGCGGCCAGGGTGGCGAGCAGGGCGGCGTCCATCAAGTCCTCCCGCGCCATGCCAGGCGCAGCTTGTAGTTGATCAAGACATCGCAGGCGAGCAAGGCGAACAGCAAAATGCCCTGGAACACGCCGGTGATGGCCGAAGGCATGCCCAGGCGCGACTGGGCCAATTCGCCGCCCATGTAGAACAAGGCCATGATGAAGCTGGAAAACACCACGCCCAAGGGATGCAAGCGTCCCACGAAGGCGACGATGATGGCGGCGAAGCCGTAGCCGGGCGAGACCGAGGGCGTCAATTGCCCGATCGGCCCCAGCACTTCGCAGGCGCCAGCCAGGCCGGACAGGCCGCCGCAAATGAGCATGGCGGTCCACAGCGATTTGCGCGCCGAAAAGCCGGCGTAGCGGGCCGCTTGCGGCGCGATCCCGCCCACCCGCAAGCGAAAGCCCGCGATGCTGCGCGAGAGGAACAACCAGCCAGCCAGGGCGGCGAACAAGGCCAATACGATGCCAAGGTGCAAGCGCGTGTGCTCCATCACGATCGGCAGCAGCAGCGCGCTCGAGAGCAGTTTCGATTGCGGGAAGTTGAAACCGTCCGGGTCCTTCAGCACGCCGTACACCAGGTAGGACAGCAAGAGCTGGGCGATGTAGACGAGCATCAGGGAGACCAGGATTTCGCTGGCGTTGAAGCGGTCGCGCAAGAAGGCGGTGAGCCCGGCCCAGGCCATGCCGCCGCCGGCGCCGGCCGCCAGCGCCAGGCCGATGCGCCAGCCGCTGGCGCCGCCGCCATTATCCAAGGCGAGCGCGGCCGCGCCGCCGCAGATGGCGCCCAGCACCAGCTGGCCTTCGGCCCCGATATTGTAGATGTTGGCCTTGAAGCAAATCGCCAAGCCGACCGCGATCATCAATAACGGCGCCACCTTCACGCCCAGCTCCGACCAGCCGCGCGCGCTGGCCATCGGTTCGACGAAGAACACGGCCAGGCCGGCCAGCGGGTCCTTGCCCAGCGCCACGAACAGCAGGGCACCGCACAGCACCGTGAGCGCCAGCGCCAGCAGCGGCGACATCCAGGACATGGCTTTTGATGGCGCCGGGCGCGCCTCCAGTTTCAAGCTAAACATGGGGCGGCTCCGGCGGCGGCGCCGCCCACATGCCGCTCATCCATTGGCCGATCAGGGCGATGCTGGCGTCGGCGGTGGCGATCGAGGGCGACATGCGCCCCTTCGCGATCACGTGCAGGCGGTCGGAAATATCGAACAATTCTTCCAACTCCTCGGAAATGACGAGCAAGGCGCAGCCGGCGTCGCGCAGGGCCACCAGTTCGGCCCGGATCTGGGCGGCCGCGCCCACGTCCACGCCCCAGGTGGGCTGGGCCACGATCAGCACGGCCGGGCCGCGCATGATTTCGCGCCCGACTATGTATTTTTGCAAATTGCCACCCGACAGGCTGCGCGCCACGGCGCCCGGCCCGCCCGCCTTGACCTTGAAGCGCGCGATGATGTCTTGCGCGCGCTGCACCAGGAAGCGCTGGCGCACGAAGCCGCGCCAGATGCTCGCCTTGGTCAACAGGCTGAGCAGAACATTATCGGCCAGCGACATGTCGGGCACGGTGCCGCGCCCGAGCCGCTCTTCCGGCACGAAGCCGATCCCCTGGGCGCGGCGCGGTCCGGGCGGCAAGCGCCCGATGGGTTTCTCGCGCAGCACGATGGCGTGGGCGGCGGCGCGCGTGTCCTCGCCCGACAAGGCGGCCAGCAATTCCTGCTGCCCGTTGCCGGAAATGCCGGCCAGGCCCACGATTTCGCCGGCCCGCACGTCGAAACTGATGTCCTTCAATTCGGTGGCGAAGGGCCCGTTCTTGGGCAGCGACAAGCCGCGCACGGCCAGCATGCGCTCACCCGGTGCGCGTTCGATATGGGTGGTGGGGGGCGGCTCGAAGCCGATCATCATGCGCGAGAGGCTGGCCGCCGTTTCCTGGCGCGGGTCGCACACGCCGCTGTTGCGCCCCGCGCGCACCACGCTGCAGGTGTGGCACAGGGCGCGGATCTCGTCGAGCTTGTGGCTGATGTACAGGATCGAGCAGCCCTCGGCGGCCAGCTGGCGCAGGGTGGCGAACAGCTTGTCGACGGCGGCCGGGGTGAGCACCGAGGTGGGCTCGTCGAGGATCAGCAATTGCGGACGCGCCAGCAGCGCGCGTACGATCTCGACGCGCTGGCATTCGCCCACCGACAGGGTGTGCACATGGCGCTGCGGTTCGATTTCCAGTCCGTACTGGCCGGCGGTCGCTTCGATGCGGCGCGCCAACTCATCCAGGCGGGTGCCGGCGGGCAGGCCGAGCGCGATATTTTCGACCACGGTCAAGGTGTCGAACAGGGAAAAGTGCTGGAACACCATGGCAATGCCCAGCTCGCGCGCGGCCGCCGGATTGGCGATCTGCACTTGCGCGCCATTCCACAGCACGCGCCCCGCGTCCGGCTTGACGGCGCCATAGATGATTTTCATCAAGGTCGACTTGCCGGCGCCATTCTCGCCCAGCACCGCGTGGATTTGTCCGGCTTCGACGGTCAGATCAATGCCATCGTTGGCCACCACCGAGGGATAGCGTTTGGTAATGCCGTGCAATTCCAAGCGTGTCGTCATGAGCCACATCCTATCGGCATCGCCGCGGTTTTTCTTGACCTAAAATTGGTGCGGCGCACGAATTACTCATAAAAACAACATGGCGGTTTGATTTTGCGCGAAAAAATCGCCGCGCACGCCGGGGAGTGCGATGCTTATATTCGGGCAGTGATGAACAGTATGCGCAAGCGCTGGCGCTTGCCCCGCCGGAAATCTCGCAGCATCAGCGAGCTGGCCACCACGATGGTGCGCGCCGGCCAGCTCCAGTCAACCATAACAGGAGTCCACATGAGCATGATGAAGACCCGTCTCACGTCCCAGCTTTGCATGGCTAGCTTGCTGTTCCTGGGCGCATCCGCCCAGGCCGCCGACTGGAGCGACACCTCGATCAGCTATCGCTACGGCACCGCCTTCCGCGAGCCGTTCAATCCTGACGACATCAAAAAAGACATTTTCGCGCTGACCCATGTGAGCGGCTATAAATACGGCACCAATTTCTTCAACGTCGACTTTCTGCTGTCCGACGGCAACGACCCGGCGTCCTTGAACCAGAAATCGGGCGCCCAGGAAGCCTATGTGGTGTACCGCAACACCATCGACATCGGCAAGGTGCAAGGGGCCGACATCAAGTTCGGGCCGGTGCGCGGGGTCGGCGTCACCCTCGGCTTCGACATGAACATGAAAAACGACGTGGGCTACAACTCGCGCAAGCGCATGCTCGTCGCCGGCCCCACCTTGATGTGGGACGTGCCGGGCTTCCTCAACACCAGCGTGCTGTTCCTGCACGAGAGCAACGCGCCGAGCGGCGCCTTCCCGCCGGTGTCGCAACTGACCCGGCGCTACACCTATGACATGCATGCCATGCTCACCGCCAACTGGGGCATTCCCGTGGGGCCGGGCCTGTCCTTCGAAGGCTACGCCAACCTGATCGGCTCGAAAGGCAAGGATGAGACGAACGCCGACACCGGAACCGAGACGAATATCGACATGCAAGTGATGTGGGACGTGGGCGCGTTGATGGACATGAACAAGAACCGCTTGCGCCTCGGCCTAGAATACCAGTATTGGAATAACAAGTTCGGGAACACCTCGGCCAAGACCTTCGGCAATGGCTACCGGGCCAACACCCCGATGATACGCATGGAATATCACTTCTAAGCGGGTGGCGCGGGGGGGTGAATTCCCCTCGCGCAACGAGTATTGCATCGTTGGCGGGTCTGTGTCAGCATAGGGGCAGACGCTCGGCACACACAAAGCGCGGGGGGATGATGTCCGATTCAACTCTCGATCTGCTGCAAGAAGGCGAGCGCGCGCGGCGCGAAGGCCGGCTTGCGGACGCGCACCACATCTTCACCGAAGCGATCGCCGCCAGCCGCGACAGCGGCACGCGCAGCGAGCTGATCCGCGCCCTGAAAGGCTTGGGCCAGATCGAGCGCGACCTCGACCAGGCCGACGCCGCCCGCCCCCTGTACGAAGAAGCCGTGGCCCTGTGCCGCCAGGAAGGTGAGCCCTTGCTGCTGGCGCAGACGGTGCGCCACCTGGGCGACATCCACCACGCGGCCGGCAAGTTGAAGCTGGCCGAACCGTGCTATCAAGAAGCGATCGCGCTGTACCGCGCGCAATCGGCCACGCTTGAACTTGCCAACGCGATCCGTCCGCTCGCGATCCTGAAAAGCCACGCCGGCCAGATGGGCGAGGCGCGCGGCCTGTGGAGCGAGGCGCGCACCCTATACCTGGCGCTGAACGTGGCCGACGGCGCGGCCGAATGCACCTATCGCCTGCTGCGCATGCAAGATGAATAAGCGCGCGCCCCGCCGGCGCGGCCTGGCCGCTCTGGCCGCGAGGGCCGCCGCCGCCGCACTGGCCGCCCTGCTGATGGCGCCAGCCGGCGCCGCCCCCCTCAAGCTGTGCTATGAAGACGTGCCGATGCAGCCCTGGACCACGCCCCAGGGCGGCGGCTTGAACCTGGACTTGCTACGCCGCGTGGCGGCCGAGCTGGGCGAACAATTCGAGATGACGGCCAAGCCGTGGAAGCGCTGCCTGGAAGAGCTGCGCTCGGGCCAGGTCGATGGACTGATCGGCGCGGCCGACGCGCCGGCGCGGCGCGCCTTCAGCCTGCCGCCGCTGCTGCCGGACGGACGCGCCAACGCCGAGCTGGCCCTGTACACGGACAGCGCCTACGTCTTCATCCGGGCCGGCTCACCCGCCTCCTGGGATGGCAAGGATCTGGTCAACCCGCGCGGCGAGATCGTGGCCCAGCGCGACTACCTGGTGGCGAACATCTTGCGCGAGCGCGGCTACAAGGTGCGCGACACCATCAAGCTGGCCGAGGATGCGCTGCGCATGTTGGCGGCCAACGCGATCGACGTCGCCGTGCTGCAAAGCGGGTCCGCCGCGGAGATGGTCAAAATCGACCCGCGCTACCGCGGCCGCATCAATCAGGCCAAGACGCCCTATATGGTGATGCCGTTTTACTTGATGATCGGGCGCGAGGTGTATGCGCGCGAACCGAAGCGCATCGACGCGATCTGGAACGCCATTGGCACGGTGCGCGCCACGCCCGAATACCGCGCCATGGAAGCCGAGGCGATCCGCACCGTCACGCCCGAATGACGGGCCGGCACCGCGGCGCCGCGCCACTGCTGCCTCCGCTGCCGCCTCCGCTGCTGCCTCCGCTGCCCGCCGCTTAATCGTCCCTATTGCACAGCATGCCGTCGTCGATGCTGGCCGCGCCCGCGCGCACCAGCGCCTGCGCCGCCCAATGCGCCGCCTCGGCGCCGCTTAGCTGGAGGAAGCGCGCGCAGGCGCCGCGGATCACGGGTATGGCCTCGAACATGAGCGCCAGGCTGTCGAGGCCGATGCGCTGGCGCTCGAGCAGCAGAAACTTGAGCAGCACCTTGACGGCATTGCGCGCATTGCGCGCCGGGTCCCCTGCCAGATAATCGAGGCGCGCGCGGGCCCGTCCGAGCGCAGCGTGCGCATCGCAAAACGGCGCGCCGTGGCCGGGAATAACCAGGCGCACATCGAGGCTGTCGATCAGGTCCAGCGTGGCCCCCGCTTCGGCAAAGCCGGAGCGCCCTTCCAGCTCCGGGAAGATCACGCCGAATCCATCTTCCCACAGGGCGTCGGCGGAAATGAGGATGCCTTCCCGGGCGCAGAAAAACACCAGCGAATGGGGATCGTGGCCGGGCGCGGCCAGCGCCTGCCAGGACAAATCGCCCAGGGTCAAGGTGTCGCCGGGGGCGATGGTGTCGTCAAAGCCAAAGCGCTCGCAGCGCTGGGCGGTGGCGGTGAAGCTCAAGGCATCCTCGTCCCAGGCGCGCACCTTGGCCGCCTCCGCCTGCGGGATCGCGGTGCGGCAGGCGTAGCGCGCTTGCAGCTGCGCGTTGCCGCCGCAGTGGTCCGAATGCAGGTGGGTGTTGATCAGGCGGCGCAGCGGCAAGCCGCCCAGGGCGGTATCTACCAGCGCCAGCGTTTGCGCGGCATGCGCGACATAGCCGCTGTCGACCAGCGCCGTGTCGCCGTCGCGCCCGACGAACACGATATTGTTCGACGAGAGCCAGCCGCGTTCGAGGATCGTCATCGAAGCCGGCAGCGCGAAGCGGGCGTGGACAGCGCTCATCGGGTGACGCTCATCGGGTTACGCTCATTGGGTCGCGCGCATCGGATCGCGCTAGAAGCCGAGCTGCGCTTCGCGGCGCCGGATGTCGGCCCACACGGCTCGCTTGTAGTCGTCGCCCGCGCTGCCCCACTGGACAATTTCGTCGATGGTGCGCAGGCAGCCGCGGCACAAGCCGGTATCGGGCGCCATTTCGCACAGGCTGATGCAGGGCGATGGCACTGGCGTTTGCATTTCGGGTCGGACGGCGGCATTCACGGGCGAGGGTTCCGGCGGCATGGTGGGGCAACGCCCATTATGCCGCGAATCGGGCCGGGCCGCCGGCGGCGCGCTGGCGCCGGCTCGGGCATAATGGTTTTTTTCCAGCCCATCCTGCGCCCCGTGTCCATCCCCACCCAACTTGTCGCGCGCACTCTGCCGCACGCCGGCGTATGCTGATCGGCGTGCTGTGCGCGTTCGGCGCCGGCCTGCTGTGGGGCCTGGTGTTCATCGCGCCGCTGCTGCTGGGCGACTATCCGGGCATGGTGCTCTCGTTCGGGCGCTATGTGGCCTTCGGCGTGGTGGCGCTGGTGCCGGCCTGGTTCGGGCGCGCCCAAATCGCCGCCCTGACACGCGCGGACTGGCGCGCCGCCCTCAAGCTTTCCTTCGTCGGCAACCTGCTGTACTACGCGCTGCTGGCCTCGGCCATCCAAAAGGCGGGCGCGCCGCTGCCGACCATGCTGATCGGGACCTTGCCGGTGGCGATCGCGATCGGCGCCAACCTGCGCCCGGGCCATGCCTCGGAAGCGGTGGCCTGGCGGCGCCTGGCGCCCTCGCTCTTGATCATCCTGACCGGCCTGCTGATGGTGAACGCGAGCGAGCTGGCGCAATTGACACAGCAGGGTGCGGGCCGGCGCAGCATGGGCGACTACCTGTCCGGCTGCGCGCTGGCGCTCGCCGGGGTGCTGGCCTGGACCTGGTATCCGATCATGAACGCGCGCCACTTGAAGGATAACCCCAACATCAATCCGATGGCGTGGGCCACGGCGCAAGGCTTGGCCACGCTGCCCTTGGCGCTGCTCGGGTTTGCCGTCTATGGCGCGCTCAACAAGCTGGGCGGCGGCGGCTTTGATTTTCCGCTCGGCCCGCGCCCGCTACTGTTCGTGGGGCTGATGCTATTGATCGGCTTGACGGCGTCCTGGCTCGGTACCTTGTTGTGGAACCAGGCCAGCCGCCGCCTGCCCACCGCCCTGGCGGGCCAGTTGATGGTGTTCGAAACCCTGTTCGCGCTGGCCTACGCCTTTCTATTGCGCGGCGCCTTACCCAGCGTGGCTATCTTGAGCGGCATCGTGTTCCTGTGCAGCGGCGTGCTGCTGGGCGTGCGCGCCCTGCGCCACCAGAGCCATTGATCGCAGCGCGTCCTTGTCAAAGTACACCTTCATGGCCAGCACGCTGCTCGCGAGCGCCAGCGTGACGCCGTTCGCGATGATGACAGGCCAGGCGCCAAGCAGCATGCCGTAGGCGAACCACAGCGCCACCCCGATGATGAAGATGCAGTACATGCCGGCCGAGACACCCGGCGCCCCCCGTTCGCGCCAGACCATCAAAACTTGAGGAATAAAAGCACAGGTCGTGCATGCAGCGGCTGCATAGCCTAGCGAATCGGCGTTAATTATTGTCATTCAGGAAGAAATTCATCGTTAAGAATTTGATCGATCGGCCAAATGCATTCCTTCGGGTACGTGACAATGCCCGTTTCGTGAATGAAAATCACGAGGGCGTCCTGCCAAGCGTCTTGAATCCAATCCGCGTCGCTCAAACTTGGCGCCAAGCTTGGCATGCGGCTCAACAGGCTCCGGATGCGCGCACGCTGAACGTCGATCGTCGCCCTCCAACTTGCACCTTGGCGTGCTGCCTGGAACTTCCACTTGAGCAGGTGCGCCATCAATACACTGAGCCGGCTTGCCAGCTCCCGCCGTTCGCTCTTGCCCACGTCTTCGATCTCCTCGGCGATATTGAGAACGTCGATGGCGGACCATTGCCCACTGCGCAGCAAGGCCGCTTGCTCATTGGCCCAGGCGACAATATCCGTCTCGTATGCAGTAGCCATGCCGACCTCCCGAATGCACAATTCATTCTAGTTCAAGCCCGCGCGCCGTGCGCCGGACGGTGTCAATCGTGCCGCGCTAGCCGCTGAAAATTTCGTGCTTGATGCGGCTTTTTTCCATGTCGTGGTCGCTGTCGGCGTAACGCTGGGCGATGGCGATGAATTGCTGCTGGAGCGCGAGGAAGGCATCGACCATGTCCGGATCGAAGTGCTGGGCGCGCCCGGCCACGATGATCTTCACGGCGGCCTCGTGGCTCATGCCCTCCTTGTACACGCGCCGGCTGATCAAGGCGTCGTACACATCGGCCACCGCCATCAGGCGCGCCGAGATCGGAATGGCGTCGCCGGCCAGCCCTTCCGGATAGCCGCTACCATCCCATTTCTCTTGGTGGCCGTAGGCGATCTCCTTGGCGAACTTGAGGAAGTCGACCGTCACGCCAAGCTCCTTCTCGGCCGCGATGATGGCGTCGCGCCCGAGCGTGGTGTGGGTCTTCATGATCTCCATCTCGTGCGGCTCGAAGCGGCCCGGCTTGAGCAAGATGCGGTCCGGGATGCCCACCTTGCCAATGTCGTGCAGCGGCGCCGACTTGAACAGCAGTTCGATATTCCGGTCCGTGAGGAAGTAGGCGAAGCGCGGATGGTCGCGCAGTTTTTCGGCCAGCACCTTCACGTAATGCGAAGTGCGGCGGATATGATTGCCCGTCTCGTTATCGCGCGTCTCGGCCAGCGAAGCCATGGTGTGGATCGTCACGTCCTGCAGCACCGCCACCTCGCGCGTGCGGATTTCCACTTCGGTCTGCAGGAACTCGTTCTGGTCGCGCAGGAAGTCCTGCACCCGCTTCATCGCCAGCTGGGTCTTGATACGCGCCAGCACGATCGGCGCCGAGATCGGTTTGGTGATGTAGTCGACCGCGCCCAGCGCCAAGCCTTTCTGTTCGTCGGTGACTTCGCTCATCGCCGTCACGAAGATGACGGGGATGTCGCGCGTGGCGGGGTTGGCCTTGAGCGCCTGGCACACTTCGTAGCCGCTCATCCCCGGCATCATGATGTCGAGCAGGATCAGGTCCGGCTTGGCGTCGCCGCCCGCGATCTTGAGCGCGCGCTCCCCGTTGACGGCCACCTTGGTGCGGTACTCGTCCTCCAGTACCCCGCACAGCAAGTCGATATTGTCGGGCGTGTCGTCGACCACCAGGATGGTCGGCTTGACCGCGCCCGCGGTGTCGGTTTTGGTCATCATGCTTCCTTCGCTTCGAGTGTCATGTCCAGCGCCGCCGCCGCCTCGCTCAGCTGCTCGAGCGCGCCTTCGAAATCGTATTGCCCCGCCAGCCGCTTGATCTGGCGCGCGTGTTCGCCCTGGCCCGCTTGGGTGAGCATCAGGCACACCGGCTCGGCGCGCTTGATCGCTTGCGCGTCGTCCTGCGCCAGCAGCGCGGCCAGCTCGCGCAGGGCTTGCGCCAATTCGCTGCGCTCGACAGGCGCTGCGGTCGATGCCGCCGGCTCGGGCTCGGCCACGGCGCCGAGTGACAATGCGATTTTGCCGACCAATTCGTGCAACTCCATGCCTAGTTCGGACAGCACCGCGTCGCGCTGTTCCAGTTCGCCGCGCGCCAGCATCTGCTCAAGCCTGGCCGCCAGGTCGAAGGCGGCGGAGGCGCCGATATTGCCGGCCAAGCCCTTGAGCGTATGGGCTTCGCGGGTGGCGCTGCCGATGTCGTTGGCCTCGATCGCCTGCAAGATGCGCGCGCAGGCGCCACCCTGGGTCTGCGCGAAACGCTGCAGCAGCTTGCGCATCAACTTGACGGAGCCGCCCACGCGCTGCAGGGCAGCCGCCATCTTCAAGCCTGGAATGACGGGCAGCGCCGCTTCGTCTGGCACCACCAGCGGTGGCGGTGGCGCCGGATTGGCCGGCTTGACCCAGCGCGCCAGCGTGGTGAACATCTGCGCCACGTCGATCGGCTTGGCGATGAAGTCGTTCATGCCGGCGGCCAGGCATTTCTCTTTGTCGCCCACCATGGCGTTGGCCGTCATCGCGATCACCGGCAGGGCCGCGTGCTGCGGGTTTTCGCGGATCTTGCGGGTGGCGGCGAAGCCATCCATCACCGGCATCTGGCAATCCATCAGCACCCCGTCGTAGGCGGTGACGGCCACCTTGGCCAGCGCCATCGCGCCATTGCTGGCGACATCGACCCGGATGCCGGCGCCGTGCAGGATCTCGTGCGCCACTTCCTGGTTCACTTCATTGTCCTCGACCAGCAGCAGGTGCGCGCCACGCACCGCTTCGAGCGCCTGCCGGTAGTCGGCCTGGCGCCGCACCCGGCTGCAGGTGGTGGCCTGCATGCCGAACGAGAGCGCGATTGCGTCGAGCAGGGTCGACACGCTGACGGGCTTGTTCAAGACGCCCTCGATGTCGAGCGCGCTCGCCTCCTCGATCAGGGCGTCGCGGTTGTAGGCCGTCACCAGCAGCACCGGCACGGCCGCGTCGGGCGTGTCGCCTTCGCGCACGGCGCGCAAGGTGTCGATGCCGCTCATGCCCGGCATCTGCCAATCCATCAGCACCAGGCCGAACGGGCGCGCGTCGGCGCGCGCCTGCGCCAGCGCCGCCAGCGCAGGCGCGCCACCGTCGACGGCCACGGCGTCGAACTTGAGCGCGCCGAGCATGCCGAGGAAAATCTCGCGCGCGCTGGCGTTGTCGTCCACCACCAGCACGCGCAGGCCGGACAGGTCGACCTCGGCCGCCTTGGGCATGAGCGGCGCGCCATGCGGCGCCGTGGGCAGCGCAAAGCGCGCCGTGAAGTGGAAGGTGCTGCCCGCGCCCGGTGCGCTGTCGACGCCGATTTCGCCATCCATCAGCTCGACCAGGCGCTTGCTGATGGTAAGGCCCAGGCCGGTGCCGCCGTAATGGCGCGTGGTCGAGGTGTCGGCCTGGGTGAAAGCCTGGAACAGGCGCGCGCGCTGTTCCGGCGTCAAGCCCACGCCAGTGTCGCGCACCGCGATGCGCAGCCAGGCGGCGTCGCCCTCGCGCCGCAGCAGGCGCACCGTGACCACGACTTCGCCGTGTTCGGTGAACTTGATGGCGTTGTTGGTCAGGTTGATCATCACCTGGGCCAGGCGCAGCGGATCGCCCACCAGTTCGCCCGGCACATCGGGGCCGACGTCGAACAGCAGTTCGAGCCCCTTGTCCTGCGCCTTGAGCAGCGACAGGTCGGCGATTTGCTGCATCACGTCGTCCAGGTAGAACTCGGTCTGCTCGAAATTAAGTTTGCCCGCTTCGATCTTGGAAAAGTCGAGAATGTCGTTGATGATGCCCAGCAGATTGCGCGCCGCCGCCTCCACCTTTTCCAGGTAGCCGCGCTGCTTGCCGCTCAATTCGGTCTGCAGCGCCAGGTGGGTCATGCCGATGATGCCGTTCATCGGGGTGCGGATTTCGTGCGACATATTGGCCAGGAAGTCGGACTTCATCTTGGTCGCGTCCTCGGCCACCATCACCGCCTTTTGCAGCTCCTGCTGGCGCGCCAGGCTGGCCGTCATGTCCTTGAGCGCCTGCAGCAGCTCGCCCGTTTCGTCCTTCGAAGTGACCTCAATGACCGAACTCAAGTCACCAAGGGCGACGCGCTGCGCGATGGCGATCGCCTCGCCCAGCGGGCGCGTGATGGAACGCGCCGAGATGGCGAAGGCGGCGCCAATCAAGAGGGCCAGCGCGCCCATGCAGGCCATCAGGGCCAGCGAGCCGTTGATGTCGGCCTTGGCGCGCGCGATGCTCGCGCCAATTTGCGCGGCCTGCAGTTTGTCGAGCGCCTTGATTTGCACGAGCAGCTCGTTAAGCGCCGGCACCGCCATGCCGGTCATCTTGATTTCCGCGCCCTCGCGGTCGTCCGCCTCCACCAGGTCGGCCACCGCGATGAAGGACTCGTAGTACTTCATGCGCGCGGCCTTGATGGCGTCGAGCAGGCGGCGCGTGTCCGGGGTCGGCTCGTGCATGGTGAGCGACTCGAGCCTGGCCAGGTCGGCGTCGATGGCGAGCTTGATCTGGTCGATGCGCGCGTAGCTTTCCACGCGGTCGGCCTGGTTGCGCTGGATGATCAGGGTGACGATGCGGGTGGCCGCCTCGCGCGATTGCGAGCCGACCGCGTGGATGGCGGCCAGGGTCTTCCAGTCGCTCTCGAGGATATGGTCCGCTTCGGCGCGGATGGCGTAGATGCGGGTGACGCCGACCACGATCACGCCCAGCATCAGCGCCAGCAGGATCACGTAACCGGCGCTCACGCGCACACTGATTCGGATGTCGGAAAAACGCATATGCTTCCCT
The DNA here is from genome assembly GCA_040388555.1 of Pseudomonadota bacterium. Lineage (GTDB taxonomy): Bacteria > Pseudomonadota > Gammaproteobacteria > Burkholderiales > Burkholderiaceae_D > Telluria_A. Next base: position 396,831 of record JAZKBP010000014.1, on the reverse strand, counting down.
TCGCTGCTAGCAGTCTGATCCCATGTGCGGTACTGGCGCAAGCGCTTTTTCCACCGGCGCGGCGAATCGAATAAAACTGCGCGTGTGAAACCGCGCGGGCGCAACTGCGCGGGCCGGACGGCGCGTCAGGCCGGCGCCTGCGTCGATACGGCTAGTTCGGGGCGTCCGGGCCGGCGACGGCGGCCGCGGCGCGCTCGGCCAGGTGCAGCTTGAGGCAGGCCGGGCACCAGCAGGCCGCCTGCGCGCCCGGCACTGGTACCGGCACCACTGCCGGCAGCTCGGTGCACCAGCACGGGCCATCAAGGCCGTCGGCCATCGCGCAGCCGAACTGGGCGCCGCAGCGGCTGCACTGGCTCATCGCGCGTCGCCTGGCGGGCCGTCCGGCGGCGGCATCTGGCGCATGGCGCGGCGCAGCAAGTCCATCTGCCCGTTAAAGCGCGTGCATGCCGTGCACACGAGCAGATGCAAACGCATGCGGGTGCGCTCGACCAAGGACAGCTCGCGGTCCAGGCCTTCCGACACCAGGCGGTGCACTTCCCTGCAGGTGGGCTTGAAGCCCGTTTTGTCGTTTTCCATGGTCCGCCTTAGTTTGGCGCGCCCGCCGCGTTGCCGAACCAGTTCAGGTCCAGGCATTCACGCAGACGCAGCCGGGCGCGATACAGCAGCACCCAAGCATTAGACGAAGTGATGGCCAATTCCTTACAAATTTCGTCGGTGTCGAGTTCGAGCCATTCGCGCATCATGAAGATGCGCGCCGTCTTGGGCGGCAGCTTTTCGAGGCAAACCTCTAAAACGCGGAAAAAGTCCTTTTGCTCGAGGGTGCCGTCCGGGTCGCCCCACTGCAGGGGCGCCTCGCGGGTGTGGCCGTCGGCCAGGAACAGGGCGTCGGCGATGTCGTCGTCGGACTGGTCATCCTCGCCCTCAAACTGGCGCTCGCGGGTGGCGGCGCGCAGATTGTCGATGATCTTGTACTTCAAAATGCCCGTCACATAGGTGCGGAAGGACGATTGGCCTTTGAAACTTTCGGGCTTTTCCAGCACCGCGATCAGGGCGTCCTGTACCGCATCCTCGGCCAGCGCTTCGTTTCGCAGCTGCAACTGTGCAAAACGGACAAGCTGCGGGCGCATCGCTTCGAGCTGGCGGTGGAGGTCGGTATGTAGGCTCATGGTGGTGCGTTAGCCTAGCGGATCGCCAGTGAAAATACAACAATATCGCCATATAATGCCCACAACACGCGCCCGCTTGGCTGTAAAATCTCGCCACTTTTCGCTTTTCGCTGATTACCCACCCGCCATGACGAAGCCATTGAAAGACCCGACGACCGGCCAGACCGACGACTTGACGGCGGTGTCGCCGCAAATCAAGGCCCAGATCCTGGCGGAGGCGCTGCCCTACATCCGCAATTTCCATGGCAAGACCATCGTCATCAAGTACGGCGGCAACGCCATGACGGACGAGCGCCTCAAGCATGGCTTCGCGCGCGATGTGATTTTGCTCAAGCTGGTCGGCATGAACCCGGTGGTGGTGCATGGCGGCGGTCCGCAGATCGACAACGCGCTCAAGAAAATCGGCAAGCAGGGCAGCTTTGTGCAAGGCATGCGCATCACCGACGAGGAAACCATGGAAGTGGTGGAGTGGGTGCTGGGCGGCGAAGTGCAGCAGGATATCGTGATGCTCATTAATCACTACGGCGGCCAAGCCGTGGGCTTGACCGGCAAGGACGGCGGCTTGATCCGCGCGCGCAAGATGGCCATGCCGGACCGCGACAATCCGGGCGAATTCCTCGACATCGGCTTCGTCGGCGAGATCGACGCGATCAACCCGGCCGTGGTCAAGGCCTTGCAGGACGACGCTTTCATCCCGATCATTTCGCCGATCGGCTTCGGCCAGGATGGCCAAGCCTACAATATCAACGCCGACGTGGTGGCCGGCAAGATCGCGGAAATCCTGAAGGCGGAAAAGCTGATCATGATGACCAATATCGCCGGTGTGCAAGACAAGAAGGGCAATTTGGTGACGGACTTGTCGGCGCGCGAAATCGATGAAATGTTTGCCGACGGCACTATTTCAGGCGGCATGCTGCCAAAAATCTCGTCCGCGCTGGACGCGGCCAAGTCCGGCGTGAACACGGTGCACATCATCGACGGGCGCATCGAACACTCTTTATTGCTGGAAGTCTTGACCGAACAGGCTTTTGGCACTATGATCCGGTCGCACTAAAAAAACCACGACGGCGTTCGCCGTCCTGCATCGCCCTTGTAGCTCAGTGGTAGAGCACTCCCTTGGTAAGGGAGAGGCCACGTGTTCAATCCACGTCAAGGGCACCATCTTCCCCGCACTGCAAATTTACGTCAACACGGACTTGGTCTGACCGGGCGTGTTCCATGATCGACGGCTTGCGCCCCAAAGCCGCCTGAACGGCTAGCCATTCTCGGTCGGGCTGAGCAAGTGTCGAAGAATTAAAATTTGAACCCCTACCTCAGCTTGGAAATGAACAGGAATTTTCTCGAGCAAAATTTATAACTTCCCGTTTGACGCCCTCATTTCGCAATAGAATCAATGTACGAATGCACCAATATTTTTTCGGCGGATCTCAATTGTGAGTTGTTCTGCCAACGCTTGAATTTGTCCGAAAAATTCCGCCCGATCGGCACCAAGCCCTTCACGCAGCGCGTCCGCATAGCTGGTGCCGCACCAGCCGTAGTTGATGCATAGTTTCAGCGTTTTGATTGAGGTGGCTCCGCATTCCTCGCCGAGGCTACACTGGGCCAGTTGCATCGCATAGAAAAAAACTCCCGCGTCGTCTTCCACGTCATAGTAGTGTCCACCAAAATGAAGTCCAACGGTCGTCTTCGCGCCGTTCTTGGAGTCAACTGCAGCAGCATAAACTAGACCTGGAAGCAAGGATGGATCTTGCGAATTCAAAATCGCCGCAACTACATCGTGCTTTTGCTCCGCGCTCTTGGCATGCAATACATCAAACGCTAACTTCATCAGAGGATCAGCGTTGAAGTCCTCGGCCTGACGGTCGTGGGCAATTTGAGCGAAGGCTGCCGAGCGTTCAGCCTCTGTCATGTCGCAACGCCTTGCTAGCGTGTCGGCCGCCTCGCGTTGCGGAGCGCTTGGAGCGCCGCTTGTTTTGATCGCATTGTGATCGACGCGACAGGCACCAATCGCCCCGTAGGCGTACATATAGCCACCTTCTCTTGGCCTTTTTAACGCTTCAAAAATAAACGCCCGATAATTCGTGGCCGCATTGAAGCGTTCGCGCATTGCGCGGCCTATTTCGGCGCCGTTTTGCCCATTGCCAGAAAACGATCTGTCGATGACAGGTAAGGTATTGCGCGCAGCGATTGTTACTGGCAGTGCCTTGACAGATTGTTCGTTATTCGCCGTCACGACCGTCGAATCCCCTGTACCTGGAAGTAGGACGTACACCAGTCCTCCCAAGGCGGCAGTTGCCGCCAGAATAGAAAACACCTTCAACTTCACGCTATGCCCCGATATTAAAACTGAGAATTCGTATTTGTGAAATGGACCCAGCCATCTACATGTAGCGCATTGATCTATTGCCAGCGCGATTGGATGCATGCTCATCAGATAACCGTCCGCTCTTGGCCGATTGTACCCGCCCAACGCGGAGCCAACTTTCGCGGCGTCGCTTCTGCATCGAACTTCATGAACTTGAATGGCAGTGGGAGGCGATCGCCAAGCCTTTCCTGAGCACGCACCAACCTATGGAGTAGCGATTTCTCGGCTCGATTGGCCCCCACCATTCCCACTCCCACAGCTCATCCCCTGGCACCATCAGGCGAACCAACTTTCCAAATTCATTCTTCCTGAGTTTCCGAGGAACCGTCTTAGCGTATTCGCCAGGATCGTCGATCCGGACGGTAACGAGCAAGTTTAGCCCACTCAAAAATTCTACTTCGTCTTCCATAGCTATACTGTGTTGCTTGTTCCTTGTAATCAGGATGGGTTACCAACTGGCGTTCCAGAGGCGACCAAGGCATTGTCAACAAAAGCTTTTGGCCGGTTCCTGTCGATTGTACGTCGTGACTGACCGCAATACACTATCCGCACCTGGCCTCGCGCTTTTTCCGCCACGACTGATTTTGATTGCAAAGGCTGCGAACAGCGGTGCGGAGGGTCTCAAAAGCCGCGCATGCGCAAAAGCGCCCGCTTTCATCCGATTGCGTCCGATGCCAGCCGATTTCACCGCGATTCCTTGCGCCTTTCATCCGAATGCGCACGCAACACGAACGCAAGTCTACGATTTCACGTCGAAATTGAACGATCGCCCATTTTCGTGTCTAACTCTTGTGTACGCATGGCCATCGTTGAAAGTCGTGCGGCAATCGGATATTCGCGTACGCACATCGGCCCCTTTCGCGCCTCTATCGTGCGCTTGCGCGCGCATATCGCGCCAGATCGGATGAAATCGGACCTTATCGCACACTTCGGGAGAAAACCATGCGCCGCAAGCACCCCAAGCACCAGATGGACATTCCCATTTCCCTTGAGGTATATCACCAATTGCTAGTCGCCTCCGGCAACACGGGCTATGAAATGGAAGATTGGGAAATTGCCGCGCAAGCGATCGACGAGTGGATGCGGCGCCACGCGCCGGACACCATTCCCATGCCGGCGACCAAAGGATATCAATGGAAGCATGTGTTTCTGCCTGAGGGCACGCTGTTGCGTACCGTATTTGGCGGGAAGAACCATCACTGCGTGGTCGAGAGCGATCAAATTGTTTTCAATGGGCAGGCCGTCTCGCCGAGCGGTTTCGTCAATGCAGTCGGAGGCATTCGGCGCAATGCATGGCGTTGCACCTGGATTCTTTTTCCCGATTCGAAGGAATGGAAGCTGGCTGACACGCAGCGCACGCGCGCACGCGCATTGCGCGAGCGCAAGGACGTGCGCGTCTCTCGATCAGCCACTGCCGGGCAGTCCTGCCACGAGGGCACATCGGCGCATATCGCGCATGCGGCCGATCCAACACCCGCCCAAGCTGCGCCCTGTGTAACTAGCGAATTCGAAGCGCCCAGCCCGCAGACCCTGCGTAGCGACGAAGTCCACCGACCGGACGCCAACATCGAATATCGCGGCCGACGTGAAAGGACCGGCACATCACTGCCGCCTCCACGATGCAGGCGCAACGCGGATCGCCGCAGTGGCCGGACTCCCTTGAGGTCGCAACTGCTGCCAGAAGAGCTACTCCCGCTCCTCTACCGAATTTGTGCCTTCGACGCGGAGTTTCGCAACACCCGCGCCCGGCCAAATGCGTCGACTGGCTGGAGCTAAAGGTAAGCTAATGGTCTGACCGGCCGCTATTGGTGAAACCGGTCAGTCACGTGAAGGATTGAACTGAATTTGACCGTACAAGACCTGTCCGGTCAAGATTGAGCTAATACACCCGCTCGACCGTGAGTCCGCGCGCGCGCAGCAATTGCGGAACGCTAGTTTTGCCCACCAGGTGCAGCACGCCGATGGCGGCCACGCTGTTGGCCTCGCGCCCGAGCAGCTGCGCCAGCTTGTTGGCCAGCGGACCGTTGCGCTCATCGAGCATCACATGCTGGATGAATTGGCCGGAAAACGTCTGGTCCTCGGCCGCCTTGGCCGCGATCGCCTCCAGGCCTGCCTGGTCGGCCGTGCTCCAGGCGTCGACCACCTCGCGCACCTGGTCGGCCTGCTTGCCGTTTTCGATGGCGTCGATGGCGTCATCCAGGAAGCGCCATTGCTCTGCCGCCGACAGGCGGCTAAACAACGACAACTGGCTTTGCACCGTTTCGAGTTCAAGCACCGGCAAGTGGCGCACATGCGCCAGCTGCGCCAAGTGCGAGTCGACGGCCAGGTCGGCGCGGTAACCCTGCTGGGCGAATTCACCCAGCGCCAGCACCGTCGCCAGTAGCCAAGGCTTGAGGCCGGCAACGCCGGCCAGCTCCATATGGCGCGCCGCCAGCACGCGCGCGAGCTTGTCCGCGAGGGCGGGCGGCATGTCCTTGTATCCCGCGCTGCCAGGGGCGAACATGCCGTGCTGCTGCATCGCGCCGGCGATCGCGGCAGGGTCGCGCGTGGGGTCCACCTCCAGCGCCAGCGTCGTGGCGTGCGCGATGGCGCCGCTGATCACCGGTTCGAGCGGATAGAAGTCGGGCAGGCCCACGTGCATGGTGCCGAACAGGTAGAGCGTGTGGCCGCCGCCCTGCACCTTGAACAAGGCGCCGCGCTGACGCGGCGCGGCCGGCGGCGCGGCTAGCGCGCCAGATTGCACGCTGGCCGGGGCCGCCACCGGCGCCGGCGCCTTGGACGGCTCCCCCGCCTTGGCAGCGGCATGTCCGGGCGCAGTCAGCCAGAACAAACTGAAGAACATCACTATAATCTGGCGTCGCATATCTATTCTCCGATCGTCATTCCCAAGGCTAGCCGTGCCCGCACTGAAATCTGATCATAACGCGTCCGCGCCCCTGTGGCTGTTCGATCTCGACAACACCTTGCATGATGCGTCGCAATCGATCCTGCCCGCCATCAGCGCTGCCATGAACGCCTATCTGGCGCGCGTGATGGACGGAGCCAGCGCCGAGGAGGTCGATCGCACCCGCAGCCGCTACCTCGAGCGCTACGGCGCCACCCTGCTCGGCCTGATGCGCCACCACGCGGTGCGGGCCGACGACTTCCTGCGCGAGACCCACGCCCTGCCCGCGCTGGCGGAGATGATTGCCTACGAACGCGGCCTGGCGCGCCTGCTGCTGCGCCTGCCCGGTCGCAAAATCCTGCTCACCAATGCGCCGCTGCGCTACTCCAGCGACGTGATGCGCCATCTGGGCCTGGGGCGCCACTTCAGCCACCACGTGGCGATCGAGCAGATGCGGGTGCACGGCCAACTGCGCCCCAAACCCTCGCGCCTGATGCTGCGCCGCCTGCTACGCAAGCATGGCGCCAGCGCGCGCCGCACTATCCTGGTGGAAGACTCGCTGGCCAACCTGCAGGCGGCCAAGGCGCTGGGCATGCGCACCGTCTGGGTCACCCAGTACCTGCCAGCCGGTACAAAACGCCCCGCTTACGTCGATGTCAAAGTAAAATCTGTGCGTCAGCTGCCGCGCTATCTGGACCGGCTGCGCTGATCATCCTTCACTTCACCACCTCGAGACCACATGGCAAGCACCAAGCCAGGCCAGCGCAAGCTGCAAATCCTCCAAGCCCTGGCGGCGATGCTGGAGCAGCCCAAGGGCGAAAAAATCACCACGGCGGCGCTGGCGCGGCGGCTCGACGTGTCCGAGGCGGCGCTGTACCGGCATTTCGCCAGCAAGGCCCAGATGTTCGAAGGCCTGATCGAATTCATCGAATCGAGCGTGTTCGGCTTGATCAACCAGATCGCCCAGCGCGAGGCCGGCGGCACCGCGCAGGCGCACGCGATCGTGCACATGCTGCTCGGTTTCGCCACCAGCAATCCCGGCATGACGCGCGTGCTGATCGGCGACGCGCTGGTGGGCGAGGACGAACGCCTGCAACTGCGCATGAACCAGTTCTACGACAAGGTCGAAATGGCGTGCCGCCAATCGCTGCGGGTGGCCGTGACGCAGGGGCAGGGTCAGGAGCAGGACGTCGGCGCGCGCGCCAGCCTGCTGGTGAGCTACGTGGTGGGGCGCTGGCACCGCTACGCCAAGAGCGGCTTCAAGCAAAACCCGTCCGAAGGCAGCGCCCTGCAAGTGGCGCTGCTGCTGGCCTGAAGCGGCGCGATGGACGCTAGCGCGTGCTTTGCCCTGCTCGATGACGCCAGCGCCAGCGGCGCGGCGCGCTCGCGCCTGTACAGCGAGCACGCGGGCACGCTGCGCTGCGACGACGCGCGCGACTGGCCGGCACTGCTGGCGCAGATGCAGGCGGCGCTGGAACAAGGCATGCATGCGGTGGCCGTGTTGCGCTACGAATTGGGCGCCCGCCTGCAGGGCGCGCCGGCGCATGCGGGCACGGGGCCGCTGGCGCAAGTGCTGCTGTTCGCGCACTGCCAGCAGCTCGACGCGCCGCAGGTGGCCGCCTGGCTGCAAGAACGCGCCGCAGCCGCCCCGGCCGAGCGCGCCGAACCGGCGGGCGTGGCCGCCATCACCGCCAACATCGACCAGGCCGAATTCACGCGCGCGCTCGAACGCATCCGCCATTACATCGAGGCGGGCGACACCTACCAGGTCAACTACACCTACCGCTTGCGCTTTGAGGCCTTCGGCACGCCGTGCGCGCTGTACGCCAAGCTGCGCGCGCGCCAGCCGGTGCCGTATGGGGCGCTGGTTGCGCTGCCCGATGGCGGCGCTCTGCTCTCGCTCTCGCCCGAGCTGTTCATGCGGCACGCGCAGGGCGAATTGCTGGCGCGCCCGATGAAAGGCACCGCGCCCGCCAGCGGCGAAGCGCTCGAAGACGAACGGCGCGCACGCGCCTTGGCCGGCGACGCCAAGAACCGAGCCGAAAACCTGATGATCGTCGACCTGCTGCGCAACGACATCGGGCGCGTCGCCGTCACCGGCAGCGTCGAGGTGCCGGCCCTGTTCGAGGTGCAGCGCTACGCCAGCGTGCTGCAAATGACATCGACCGTGCGCGCCACGCTACGCCCGGACGCGACTTTGGCCGACATCTTCCAGGCGCTCTATCCATGCGGCTCGATCACCGGCGCGCCCAAGCGCCGCACCATGGAGATCATCCATGAGCTCGAGCCCGAGGCGCGTGGCGTCTACACCGGCGCCATCGGCTGGTTCGACCCTACTGCGCCGGGCACGATGCCGGCGTTTTGCCTGTCGGTGCCAATCCGCACCCTCGAACTGGAAGCGCCGAACGACGGCGTGCGGCGCGGGCGCATGGGCGTGGGCGCCGGCATCGTCCACGACAGCGAAGCGGGCGACGAATACGCGGAGTGCCAACTGAAGGCGCGCTTCCTGACCGGGCTGCGCAGCGACTTTACCCTGTTCGAGACGATCCACTCCAGCCGTGCCGACGGCTGCCGCCACGTCGAGCTGCACCTGGCGCGCATGGCGGCGTCGGCGCGCCACTTCGGCTTCGCCTTCGACGCCAACGCGGCGCGCACCACGCTTGCGCGTGCCTGCGCCGCGCTCGATGGCGCCGGCCCGTTCCGCCTGCGCCTGGCGCTCGACGCCGATGGCACCCTCGCGTTGCAGACGGCGCCGCTCGCCGATCTGCCTGGACCGGTGCGCGTGCTGCTCGCGCCCGACGCCGTCCGCTCGGACCAGCTGTTCCTGCGCCACAAAACCAGCGTGCGCGCGCGCTACGACGCGGCATGGCGCGAGGCCGAGGCGCAGGGCGCCTTCGACACCCTGTTCTTCAACGAGCGTGGCGAGCTGACCGAGGGCGGGCGCAGCAACGTCTTCGTCAAGCTCGACGGACGCTGGATCACGCCGGCACTGGCCTGCGGTGTGCTGCCGGGCGTCATGCGCGCCGTGCTGTTGGCGGACCCGGCATGGAATGCGCGCGAAGGCATCGTCACGCGCGCGATGCTGGCCGGCGCCCAGCAAATCGTGGTGTGCAATGCGCTGCGCGGCGCGCTCGCGGCGCAAGTGAGCGCCTGAGGCGGCGACAAATTCACGACAATTGCCCGACACTTGCAGCGCGATTTCGCCGCGGCGGCGTCCGATAATGCTTATTCAATTTTCAGCATTGGATAATCATCATGACACGCAAAAACAAGATCATTGCCTCGGTCTCCGTGCTGGCCGCCGCCATGTTCGCGGCCGGTTGCGGCGGCGCGGGCAGCAGCGCCAGCGCCACGCCGGAAGCGCCGCAGCTGCTGGCGCAAAGCTCTCTGGTGCGCTCGAGCGCCGTGCATGTGACCAATCCGGACGTGAGCGCGGCCGATCTGGACGCCGTCGTCGCGGGCAATAACGACTTCGCCGCCAAGGCCCTCGCGCAGTTTGGCGCCAACCCCGACGAGAACCTCGTGTTCTCCCCGTACAGCATCGGCGAGGCGATCTCGATGGCGGCCGCCGGCGCCAAGGGCGACACGCTGTCCGGCATCGAACGTGCGCTAGGGCTGGCGCTGCCGCAGGAGCGCCTCAATCCGGCCCTGAACAAGGCCGCCCTGCTGCTGCAGCAAAAGACCATGGGCCAGGTCGATCAAATGGTGCAGCAGCCGTCCCTCAATATGGTCAACACCATCTGGGGCCAGCGCGGCTACCCCTTCCAGCCAGCCTACCTCGATACATTGGCCTCCCAATTCGATGCCGGCATGCGCGTGCTCGATTTCCACGGCGCGCCGCAGGCCGCGCGCGCCACCATCAACGACTTCATCGACGCGCAGACGCAGGGCCGCATCAAGGACTTGCTGGCCGACGGCGCCATCACCGAGGACACGCGCGCGGTGCTGACCAACGCGATCTGGTTCAAGGCCAACTGGGCCGTCGCCTTCGATCCGGGAGCGAGCAAGGACAAGGCTTTCGTGCCGCGCAGCGGCAATGCGGCCATGGTGCCCTTCATGAACCGCACCGGCGGCATGGCCGGCGTGCAAACCAGCGCGTATCAAGCCGTCGAGCTCGACTACGCTGGCAACCGCATGTCAATGATGGTGATCATGCCGGCGCCGGGCAGCTACGACAGCTTCGTCGGCACCCTGGATGCGCAAAAGCTGGCATCGATCGCGCGCAGCCTGCAGCCGCAGTTGGTGGAATTGGCGCTGCCGAAGTTCACCTTCAGCTCCACGCCAGCCCCCAAGGCCGTGCTGCAGGCGCGCGGCATGCTCGCCGCCTTCGATCCGAAGCTTGCCGATTTTTCCGGCATCGATGGCGAACATGACCTGTTCATCAGCGACATCGTGCACAAGGCCTTCATCGGCGTTGACGAGATCGGCACCGAGGCGGCGGCAGCCACCGCGGTGGTGATGGTGACGAGCCTCAGCGTGAGCATGGGAACGCCGCCGCAACCGCTGCGCCTGAACTTCGATCACCCTTTCGTGTTCGCCATCCGCGACAAGGAAACCGGCCTGGTGGTGTTCATGGGCCGGGTCGTCAAGCTGTAGCGCGCGCCCCTCCCCGGCTAGGCCTGGTCCGGCGCCTCGAGCACGGTGAAGGTCAAGCCGGCGTCGGCCACCAGGCGCTTGATCAATTTGTCGCCGAAGATCGTGGCCGGGGTCCAGAAGCCGCCAGCGCGCTCCTCGTGTGGAATGTCCTGCGCCAGGCAGGCGGCGGCTTGGCCGAGCATCTTGGCGGTCGAACCATAACCCGGATCGCGGTCGCCCGTGACCTTCACGCGCAGCGTTTGGCCGGCCTCGGTGGTGCCAATGAAGCGGAAATCGTAAAAGCCGCGCGCCTGCGCCGCCGGGCTCGGACCTTCGCCCGGCTTGGGGACGACGTATTTTTCGATCACGCGCCGCAGCGGCGGCACCGCCACCGCTGCCATGAAGCCGGCGATGCCCACGGCCATACCCTGCGCCATCATCCAGCCTTTCGGGCCGGTGTGGGTCATGACGGCTTCGCCGTATTTGAAGTTCGCGCCATAGGCGTTGCCGGACAAGGCATTCGAGCGATGCACGATGCGCGTGTTGATCGCGGCCATCACGAAGGGCGTGATCCAGCTATTGAAGTCGGCGTCGAACTGGCCGCGCGTGACGTTCGGCTGACGCGTGCGATAGCCGTGATCGGACGGGCAAATCGAATAGGGATCGGCCAGTTCGCGCCGCAAGGCCGGGTCCTTGACCGCTTCCTTGATCACGTTGATCAAGCTGGCGACGGTGCCACCGGAGGCGGTGCCGGCCATCGCCTTGACGCGCATCTTGACGCTGGTGCAGGGCTGGCCGAAGCGCGCGCGCGCCTGCTGCTGCAGAAAGTGCACGCCCAGGTCAGACGGCAGCGAATCGAAGCCGCAGCAGTGCACGATGCGCGCGCCGGAAGTTTTGGCCTGCGCCTCGTAGCGCGTGATCATGCGCCGTATCCATTGGACTTCGCCGGTCAGGTCGCAATAATCGGTGCCGGTTTCGACGCACACGCGGATCAAGGGTTCGCCATACAACGCGTACGGGCCAACCGTCGACACCAGCACCTGGGTGTGCGCGCACATGGCCAGCAAGCTCGCTTCGTCGTCGGCGTCCGCGATCAAGAGCGGAAGCTTGGCCGCGGAAGGGCCCAGGTCCGCGCGCAGCGCTTCGAGCTTGGCCTGCGAACGTCCGGCGGCTGCCCATTTAAGCTTGCTGCCGAACTGGTCGACCAGGTAATGGCACAGGATCTGGCCGACGAAGCTGGTGGCTCCGAACACGATCACACTGTACTTTGGGCTCGACATCGGGACCTCCTCATCGGTTCAACATATGGCGGGTGCGCCCATTCAGGGCACGATGGTAGCCCAAGCGCAGTGGCATCACAAGCGCCAGCGCCGCGCCGGCGACGCGCCAGCGCCGTCCTGGCGACCCGCGAGCGCCGTGCAAGCGCCGCGCGGCCCGCCATCGCGCCGGCATTCAGACGGTGTTGGCGAACTGGCGCCGATACGCGCCCGGCGTGGTCGCGGCCAGGCGCCGCATATGGTGGCGCATCGATTCCTCGGAGCCGAAGCCGGCGCGCTCGGCCACCTGCGCCAGCGCCAGGTCCGGCTGTTCGAGCAGTTCTTTGGCGATGGCCAGGCGTTCGCGGATCAGCCATTCCACCGGTCCCAAGCCGGTCGCCTCGTGGAACTGGCGCTGCAGCGTGCGCGGGCTCATGCTGGCGCGCTCGGCCAGACTTTTGATGGTGTGCGCCAGCGCGGGGTTGGCGCGCACCCACTCCATCAAGCGCGTCAGGCGCCCGCGTTCGTCGCGCGCCATCGGGCGCGGCAGGAACTGGGCTTGCCCGCCCTCGCGGTGCGGCGGCACCACCAGGCGCTGCGCCACCAGGTTGCCGATGCGCGCGCCGTAGTCGCGCCGCACCACGTGCAGCAGCATGTCCAGGCCGGCGGCCGAGCCGGCCGAGGTGATGATCTGGCCTTCATCGACATACAAGTCGTCGGCCAGCACTTCGATGCGCGGGTAGCGGCGCGCCAGTTGGTCGGCATAGCGCCAGTGGGTGGTGGCGCGCAAACCATCGAGCACGCCGGCCGCGGCCAGCACGAACACGCCGGAGCAGATCGAGCACAGGCGCGCGCCGCGCTGGTGGGCCGCGCGGATCTGCGCCAGCAGCGCCGGCGGCGGCGCTTCGGCGGGATCGCGCCATCCGGGGATGACGATGGTGTCGGCGCGCTCCAGCAGTTCGGGCGCGTGCGGCGCGCTGAGCACGATGCCGCCGGCGGCGCGGATCGGCCCCGCCTCGATGGCGCAGACGGCGAAGTCGTACCAGGGCACCTCCAGTTCCGGGCGCTCGAGCGCGAACAGCTCGACCACACAGCCGAATTCGAAGGTGCAGAGGCGGTCGTAGGCGAGGGCGACGACGAGGTGTCTATCCATGGCGCGATCTTAACAGATCTTGTCGCTTGCGCCACTGTTGGGGCCGGCGCTGGCGCCGCACAATGAGCGCTCATTCATCTCAGGAGAGCAGCATGTCCAGCGTCACCGACACCCCCGCCGCCGCCAGCGCGCAAGCCCTGGCCCACTTTGGCGCCGCCTTCGCCTTCGAGACCGATTGCTGGGACGTGCACGAGGCGCTGTCCGGCGGACAGCCAGACTTCGTGCTGCTCGACGTGCGCGGTAGCGACAAATACGCTGCTGGCCACGTGCCCGGCGCGCTCGACCTGGCACAGCGAAAAATCGTCGCTGGCAAGCTGGCGCAGTTCGCGCCCGACACCGTGTTCGTCACCTATTGCGCCGGCCCCCACTGCAATGGCGCGGCGCGCGCGGCGATCCGGCTGGCGCAGCTGGGGCGCCCGGTCAAGATCATGACAGGCGGCTTATGCGGCTGGATCGACGAAGGCTTCGCCCTCGCCTACAGCCAGCCCAATAGCAGCTCGGCGACGGCGGGCGAATCGAGCAGCGCCATGTGATTGGTCTGGTACACGGTCTGCTGGCCGCTCGCGGCGAAATGCAGGGTGCGCTGCGGGTCGGCATGCTGGCCCAGCGCGCTCGCCAGCGGCACCAGGCCGTCGCCGAGCAGGCGCGTGGCCAGCGCGTCGTCGGCGCCGCCCAGGGTGGCGGCCACCGCGAAGCACTGCGTCTGCGCTGGCAGGGGCAGGCTGCGCGGCAGCGGCACGCCGTGCTCGAAGCGGTCCATGCCGGCCCAGTCGGCGTCTTGCACACTACCGTGGCGCAGGTCGGTGATGCCGGCGCTGCGCAGCTTGGCCAGGCGCGAGAACGGCGCGCTGTAGGCGCTCAGGTCGGTGATCAGGTGGAACCAGTTACCGCCCCGTTCGAGCGGCGCGCCATGATGGGGCGAGCCCAGGCACACCAGCTTGCTCAGCCGCGCCGGCCAGCCGTGCCCCGCCAGCGCGCCGGCGTGGCAAGCGCTGCGTGCGACCAGCCCGCCCATGCTGTGCCCGACGATCACCAGTTCCTCGACCGGCACCGGCCATTGCTCGAGCAGCGTCTGCAAGAGCTGGGCGAACTGCGCGCCATTGCTGGAAATGTGCAAGCCGCTGTTGTAGTGCAGGTAGAGCGGGGTGTAGCCGCGCTCGCGCGCGAGCAGGGCGCCGTGGTCATGCCCATTGCGCGTCCATTGCAAGTCGTTCATGCACAAACCGTGCGCGAGCACCAGGAGGCGGCCGGACGGCTGCGGATAGGCTTGCGCCAGCTCGGCGCGTTCGAGCGCCAGCGCTTCGCCTTGATGGCGCAAGGACATCGGAATGGCGAGCGGATTGACGCCGGCGGCCAGGCGGTCGCCCAGCACGCCGTTGACGGCGGCCAGCAGCGCGTCGCGTCCGCTCCAGCCGTTTTGCTCGCCCAGCACCGGGATCAGGCGCGCCAGCACGGCGTCGAGGCCGCCGCCTACCAGGCGGGTGACGCTGCGCACGCTGCGATACACGAGGGTGCTCACGCCCGCGACCGGGCGCACGGCGGGCGTGCCGATCGCCTTGTTTAGGACAGTCATGTGCACCGTTTCGACCAGTTCGGTGACGCCGACGACGGTCTCGACCGCCAGGCGCGACACGCCCAGCAGATCGGCGACGTACGATTGCTTGCGCATTTTCTTGTTCATCGCAACTTCCTTCCCGCGCGCACGGTTCATGTGCGCAGCGTGTTGATGGCGTGTCAGATATGAAAAAGCCGGCAATTGCCGGCTCCTGGACATGTTCTATATGAAGCGCTTCTTGGCGCGCGCCTCCATGTCACGAACAATGTCTCCGATAGGCCGAGGCGTCAAGGCGTCTTCAAGTTTTGTCACGTCTTCAATTTTTGCGCTGGATCGCGGCTTGGCGGCGCTTAAGAATTTTCCGCTTGCTTTTGTTACCGTCAATTTCGTAACACGCGCTTGCCTCTTTGGCTTGCTCATCACAAGCGTTTCCACTGCGGGGGTCGGCTTTTTCGTGCTCATATTTTCACTCCTGACTCTGCCATATAGCTTTTCAGAGTATTGATGCAATCCGTGCTGGAAAGATCGAAACACATTGTCTGGTCAAAGCCGAATTCCTTCCATCGTGCTCGCCCGCTGGCAGTAGACATCAGTTCGCGCAAATTTGAAACTCCCGGGAACCGCTCATTAAACATAGCTTGGTCCTCTACGCTCGGGTATGGCTCGAATCCATATCGCGCCCAAGTGTAGTATCCATTATAGGCCTTATTTTGCGGGCTTCCTGCCGCGCGCAGCCAGATGTGGGCAATGCCAAATTCATGTGCCGCTTGCGCCTGGTGCGCGAACATGCGCAGCCCCAACTTCCCCCTTTGGTACTGTTTCTTCAACATCAGTATTTCATTTGTCAGAATTACGAATCCCGTTTCACCGGCCTCGATCCTGAAGTGGGCAGGCTGATCGAAAAAGGCATGACTGAGCGAAAGCACAGCGGCCTTGGCGCCCGCCTCGGAAACAATCTCAAGCGAAATATCTGCTCCGTCTGGCGCGCCAGTTAACCATGCGGCATTCCGCGCGTCCAGCACTTCACCACCAAGCGAATACGAGCCGGGCGACGCAAATTTTCGTAAGCGCTGGTTAAAATATTGGCGCGTCTTTGCGTCTCGTTGATCCATCTGACAATTTCATGTTGGGCGTTTTCGCCACTACATCGCCAGATCTTTTTCGATCGCCTCGACCAGCGCCTTGTCGGTCGGCTCGACCTTAGTCGAGAACGGGACCACCTTGCCGCTGCGGTCGATCAAGTATTTGTGGAAATTCCACTTCGGCTCGCTACCGGTGAGCTTGATCAAGCTCGCGTGCAGCGGGTTGGCGGCCGGCCCCGCGACCGAGGACTTGGCGAACATCGGGAATTGCACGCCATAGGTGTTGAAGCAAAAATCGGCGATTTCCTTGCTGCTGCCCGGCTCTTGCTTGCCGAAGTCGTTCGAGGGGAAGCCAAGCACCACCAAGCCCTTGGCGCTGTAATCGGCGTACAGCTTTTCCAGGCCCTTGTACTGCGGGGTGTAGCCGCAATAGCTGGCCGTGTTCACCACCAACACCACCTTGCCGGCGTATTGGCACAGGTCCTGCGGCACCTCGTCTTGCAGGCGCTTGAAGGTTTGATGCAGTACGGCGGGGCAGGTTTGCGAGGCCGCCGGCGCGCCGGCCTGCGCGCGCGCGCACGGTGCGGCGAGCAGCGCGGCGGCGAGGGTGGAGACAATGATTGCGGCGAACTTTGCCATGTCGATATCCATTCGGTAGGGAAGGCGGGATTTCATTCTATGCCAATTGATGAAGTGCGGTGCGACTGGTGCAATGTGCGGACCCGGCGCGCCAGAGGGCGGCGACCACAGGTCGATTATTAACAAAATTTGCAATAATTACGAAAATATGTGGCAATTATTCATGATTAATCAATAAACCGGGCCCACACTGGTCTTGTTACAAAAAACCCTTGGACAACTATAGTGCCGCCCGGAAAGATTTGCTACCATTCCTGAAACGTTCTGTGCGGCAACTAAGGAAGGATGGCCATGTCCGAATCGACCCTCAATAATGCAGTCAACCGCCACTATCTGGACAAACTCTTGGCGCTGGCCGAGAACATGGAAGTGCTCGCGACCGAAGATATTTTCGACGCGCACAGCAAGAAATTGCTTGCCAAGGGCACCCGCCTGCTGCCCGAGCATCGGGAAATCCTGGGCAGCCAAAAGCTGAAAAAGCCGCTCGAGGCCTGCGTCGCCTTGACCGGCGCCGTCGACACCGCCCTCATCGTGGCCACCGCCGCGCGCTTGATCAACTTCAGCGCGCCGCTCGGGCGCATCCTGCGCGCCAGCCAGGGCGCCGGCCCATCGCCCTTGGCCATGCTGGCCGAAATGGAGTTCGGCAACGCGACCAGCACCATGCTGACCATCGCCAAGTGCGACGGCGTGAGCGCCTTTGAACACACCGTCACGGTCGCCCTGCTCTCGATCTGCATGGCCAAAAAGCTGCGCCTGACCGAAGCGGACCAGATGACGGCCGGCCTGGCCGGCATGCTGCACGATATTGGCGAACTATATGTCGACCCGGCCTACCTGGCCCACGACAAACGCTTGCAGCCGCACGAATGGGCCCACATCGTGGCGCATCCGCGCATCGGCCAGATGCTGGTCAACGAGCTCGAATCGTTCCCGCTGGCGGTGGGGCGCGCCGTGTTCGAACACCACGAACGCTTTGACGGCAGCGGCTATCCGCGCCAGCGCAAGGGCAACAACATCAGCCCGGCGGGGCAAGCGGTGGCGGCGGCCGAACTGATCGCCGGCGTGCTGCACAAGGACCGTCCGCTGGAACGGGCCGAACTGGCGCTCAAGATCATGCCCGGCGAATTCGCGCACGAGCTGGTGTCGGCCATCTCGAGCGCCCTGCGCATGCAAGAGAGCGGCCATGGCGGCGCGCAACCGGAGTTCCACGGCGCCGAAAGCGTGGAGCGCCTGTTCTGGCGCATCGCCTCGGCCATCGAAACAGGCAACAACCTGCTGGACGGGTCGACCGCCAAATCGCCCCTCACGCGCGAGCTGCTGGCGCAGGCGATCGGGCGCATCGAGACCATCGAACGCGCCTTTATCAGCACGGGGCTCGACGCCTATCTGGATCAGGGTCACGAATTGCCGCTATGCGACGGCGGCACCATCGCCTTCGAAAAAGCGGTGGCCACGCGCGAGATCCAGTGGCGCTTGCGCGATATCGCGCGCGACCTGGCCCTGCATTCGGCCACGCCGGATCAGAAGTCGATCTTCGCGCCGCTGATCCACCTGCTCGACGACGACACCGACAGTCCATTGAAGCTCACGCCACCGAAGGCGGAACCGAAGCCCGTGTTAAGAGCCCTTGCGCCAACCAGTTTTGCAGGCAGCCAGCCATACGGCGCGTGATGTCGGCATCGTCGGCGGCGTGATCGGCGCCCCGGGTGGCACACATCGCGGCGGCCTCGCACGCGGCGGCGCAGATGGCGCCAAACGCCTCGCCGCGCGCCACCCCACGCACGGCTTGCGCCTCGAAGGCGTCGAGCGAACGGAAATGCGGCTGGTCCTCGCTGCGCCAGATTATCCAGCATTGCGGCGCCTGCGCCGGATCGGGCGGCTCCTCGCCGGCGCTCAAGGCTTGCCACAGCGCGACCGCGTTCGTGTCGAGATCGTGCAGCTGCACCGAAGGATGGAGCGCGAAGCTCAGGTCGGCCCAATCAAGCGGCGTCAATTCGGTCAGATCCTGCGCCCGTACGCTAGGCGCGTCGGGCGCGTCGAAAGCCAGGCCAAGCGCCCATTCAAAGGCGGCCAGCTCGCCAATGACGGGATAGTCCGGCTGCGCTTGCGCGGCATGCTGCGCGAAATGCGCGCCAAACCAGCGCAGGTTGTAGTGCGCCGACGGATGCGCGGCCAGATAAGTCTGCGCCAAGTCGTCGAACATGGCGTCGCCAACGAGGGTCCAGGTTTGTTCGTAGGCTTCCTCGAGCGCCTCGCGCAGGCGGATGCGGTAGGCGTTGTAATAGATCGCCAGCCGTTCGGTGGCGGGCAAGCCGAACTGTTCGTTGATGGCGCCGGCGATGGCCGCCGCACCGTCCGGGTGCCCCAGCACGTAGTCCTGGAAGCTCGTTTGCAAGGTGTCGAGCGCGCTCATGCCGCCTTCTCCCGGGACAGCACCGCTTGCGCCAGGCGGCGCGCGCGCGCCAGCTCGGCGCTCAGCTCGGCCAGCGGCGGGATATCGTCGTCGCGCTCGATCATGGTCGCCACCGGGCCGAAGCGGCGCAGCGCCTCGGCATACAAGTCCCACACCGGATCGGCCACCGGATGGTCGTGCGTGTCGATGATGCAGCCGCCCTGGTGGCTATGCCCGGCCAGGTGGATTTGCTGCACCCGCCGCGCCGGCATCGCGTCCAGGTAGCGCAGCGGGTCGAAGCCGTGGTTGACGCTGCTGACGTAGATATTGTTCACGTCCAGCAAGATCAAGCTGTCGGCCTCTTCGGCCACCGCCGCCACGAAGTCCCATTCATTGAAGGTGTCGGCCTTGAACGAGACGTAGCTCGAGACGTTCTCGAGCAGGATCGGGCGCTCCAGGTAGTCTTGCACGCGCCGCACGTTGCGCACCACCGTCGCCACCGCTTCCTCGGTGTACGGAAGCGGAAACAGGTCGTGCATATTGCGTCCGTGGGTGCCGGTCCAGCACAGGTGGTCGGACACCCATAGGGGCTGGGCGCGCCCGATCAAGTCCTTGAGGGCGGCCAGATATTCGAGCGAGGGGCCTTGCGGGGTCCCGATCGACATCGACACGCCGTGCATCACGACCGGGTAATCGCGCCGGATCGCGTCGAGCATGGCCAGTGGTTTGCCACCGCCGCCCATATAATTTTCGGACAGGATCTCGAACCAGTCGATGCCGCTAGCGGCGCGGCTGGTGGCCAAAATCTCGTGGTAGTGCGTGGTGCGCAAACCCAGGCCGAAGCCGGGAGAAGGCAAGGTCAGGCTGGCAGAAAGAGGTGGGGAAACGGAAGCGGTCATCGTCGCTGAAAAACAAGAAGGCGCCGGGCGGACCCGGCGCAGGCGTTGCAATCGGCTCGCGAATTACTTGTCGAGATCGACGATCTTACCCTTTTTGGCCAGGCATTCGCCCGCTTTAGCCTTCAAAAAACCGTGGCCCTTGCACACGTTCTGGCCCTTGCAGGCGTTTTCCGCGGTCTTGCAGTCGCTCGTGCCCTTGCAGCTATTGATGCCGGCGCAGTGGACGTCGTCGTCCACTGCCACGCTGGAAGTGGCGGCGATCACGCCCGACGACAGGGCCATGGCGGCGACGGCGGCGGCGATCAGGGCGCCGGATTTGAGGGTTGGGTTCATGGGTAAGCTCCAAAAAGTAAAGGATAAGAAAGGGTTCGTCTGCGGGTCGGGTGTGCATCGTTTTGCAGCGTGCGATGCGGCCACTTATAGCTCTGTCGCGCGACACCCGTGATTCCTTATACGTCGCCTCGATTTTTTTGGATTTATTTTTTACGCCCCCGTTTTTAGCGCCGCGCCACCCGCTTCATGCTCAGCTTGAACATGGTGACCCAGGCGTCTTTTTGCGGCGTCTCGCTCCAGGCTTCATAGGCGTCTGGCCCTTGCAGGGTCCAGCGCACCCGGTAGCTCATGTTGGCACCCTCGCTGATGTACTGGGTGAGCGGGAACAGCAGAGCGCCCGGCGTGAACTGCACGGTGCCGCGGCTGATGCCGCCGCTGTTTTCGATGTACAGGTAATCGACCCGCTTGGCGGCGGCGTCCCAGTAATAGGTGGTTTCGCCCACGTAGTCGGGATGGCCGGGGGTGCGCACCGTGTGTACGTCGCGCAGCGCCTTGCCGTCGTAGATCCAGCTGAAGCAGTGCTCGTCCGTCTGCTTGGCGCCGGCGAATTCGCCAAGCCAGCACGAGCCGGCCAGGAAGCCCATGGGCTGGAGCTGCGCGATCGGTTCGGCGGCGCCGGCCAATGGGGATGCGCCGGCCAGGATGGCAAGCATGATGGTGGAAAGTCGCATGATAGCCTCGCTAAAAGTGCTTGGATGGTTGCCGATGGTTGCCGATGGTGGCCGCCGTGCCTGCCGGATGGGCGGATCAGGGTGTCGCCGGCCTGCCGGCCGCTTGCTGCATCAAATCGAAATACGCGCGCAACTGCGCCACCGAATTGTCGAAATACGCCACCTCGCGGTGGGTGCGCGCCTGCATGACGGCGCCCTCCATCGTGGTGAGGACGAACTGGGCCAGCGCCGGCCGGTCGCAGCCGCGTGGCAGGCGCGCGCCGGCCGCCTCCAGGCAGTGCGCGATGGCCGCCGTCCAGGCGCTGAAGTTGGCGGCCAGGGCCGCGCGCACGGGGGGATCGGGCTCGTGGATTTCCAGCGCCAGGCTGCCGATCGGGCAGCCGTAGCTGCAATCGGTGGACACGATGCTGGCGCGGTAGCGGGCCAGCAGCGCGAACACGCGCTCGAGCGGGTCGCTCACGCCCTCCCATGCCGGCTCGAGCAGCATCGGGCCGATGCCCCGCTGGTACATCTCCAGCACGGCCAGCAGCAAGTCTTGCTTGCCAGGGAAGAAGTGGTAGAGGCTGCCGCTGTTCACGCCGGCCGCCTGCAAGACGTCGGCGATGCTGGTCGAGCTGTAACCCTTTTCCCAGAACAGGCGCATGGCGGCAAATAGCAGGCGGTCGCGGGTGTCGTTGCTCATGGTTGAATTTGATTGCACCTGAACGCACTTGATTGAACGTTCAATCAAGTATAGGTGCAGACCCGGCGCAATGCAAGGCGCCGTTGCGCGGGCGCCCGGCCGCCTACGGTTTGGCCGGCACGTCGCCGATGCGCGGCCAGTCCACTTCCACGCCTTTTTCCACCAGCGTCAGCCGGTCCACCACGCCCTGCGCGTCGCGCGCGAATTCAAAATGCACCCATGTTTTGTCGATGTAAAAGCCATTTTCCGAATACGCGTAGATCGGCTTGGTGTCGCCGTTCGCGCGCACCATCAGCAAATGGTCGCCTTCGCGCTTGAAGGTGCGGGTGGCGGTGGCATTGATGCGGTACACGCCGGCGTAGGCGTCGAGGGTCTTGGCGTCAAGCGCGATGGGCGTGTACGGCAGCAGTGGGGCGCCGATCGCGTACGAGGCGGCGATGTTGGCGACCATTTCCGGCTCGATCGGGCTGGCGTCGCTGTTTTGCAGCACCGCCGCGTACACCTTGTCGTCCGGCAGCCGCAGCGCGTAGCTGGTGAAGCCCGTGATGGCGCCGCTGTGGGAGATGGCCGCGTGTCCTTGGAGCTTGGTGAGGTACCAGCCGTAGCCGTAACGGGTCGGCTTGCCATCGGCCAGGGTGTAGGAGGTGAACGCTTTCTGCAAGGTCGCGCTCTTGAGCAAGGTGCCGGCGTAAAGGGCCGCGTCCCAGCGCGCCAGGTCGTCGACGCAAGACACCAGCGCGCCGGCCGCGTAGGGCACGGTCATGCTGGGGCCGTCGCTGGCCGTCACCCCGAAAAAGCCGCGGGTATGCCCGGCCGCGCGCACTGCGGGCGCCCTTTCGTGGCCTTCGTAAGCCGTTTGCGTCATCCCCAGCGGAACAAAAATACGCTGCGCGACGAACTGCGCGTACGGCATGCCGGACACCTTTTCGATGATGGCGCCCAGCAGGAAGTAGCCGGAATTGGTGTAGGCGAAGCGCGTTCCGGGTTCGAATTCGAGCGGGTCGTTCTTGAAACTGTCGATCACTTGCGTCACGCTCATGTCGTGCTTGTCGTTCCTGCCAAAGCCGGGGCGGCTGGTGTAATTGACGATGCCCGCGGTGTGGGTCAGCAGGTGCTCGATGGTGATGGTCTTGCCGCGGCTGGGGTAGTCGGGCAGGTATTTGCGGATGTCGTCGCCGATGGCCAGCTTGCCTTCCTCGGCCAGCATCAAGATGGACACGGCCGTGAATTGCTTGGTGATCGATCCCAGGCGCAGCGACATGCCCGGCTCCATCGGCACGCGCCGCGCCACATCGGCCAAGCCGTAGGCCTTGCGGAACAGGGGTTTGCCGTCGCGCGTGACGATCACGGTCACACCGGGTTTGTCGTCGCGGAAGAATGGCGCCAGGCGGGCGTCGATGGCGGCCGCCAGCGCTGCGTCGGCTTGCGCGGCCTGCACGGATGCGGCGGCGCCGGCCTGCGCGGCGGCGAATTGGCAATGCAGGAGGACCAAGGCGGCGAGGCAGAAACGGGAAAATCTGGACATGCAGTCCTTTCAAGGTGAATGGGATTGCCGGCGCGCGCGGCCGGCGTGGGGCCGCGCCGCGTCAGCCGAGCATGGCGTGATCGACCTTGATACAGCGGTCCATCACCACATCCAGTCCGGCTTGCTCGGCCAACGCCGCCGCCTGCATATTAACGATGCCAAGCTGCATCCACAAGCAGCACGCGCCGACAGCGATGGCTTGCTCGGCCACAGTGCCGATGTCCTCGGCCTTGCGGAAACAGTCGACGATGTCGATGCGCTGTCCGGGCGCGAGCGCCGCGGCCGCCTCGGCCAGGCTCGCGTGCACGGTCTCGCCCAGGATTTGCGCGCCCGCGTAGGAGGGGTTGACGGGCAAGATGCGGTAACCCTGCTCCTGCATGTACTGGGCCACGCCAAAACTGGCGCGCTGCGCTTTGGGCGAGAGGCCGACAACGGCGATGGTCTTGCTTTGTTCGAGGATCTGGGCGACGGTTTTCAAGGCGAGCTTGTGGCGCATGACGATGCATACAAGCATAGCAGATCCAGCGCGCGCGGTCGTGGACGCAGCGCGCGCCGGCTCAGCGTTGCTGCGTCTTCAGGACGCGCATCTGCTCGCGCAGCGGCTCGGGAACCGGATAGTCGGGATAGGCGCGATTGAACTTGTCCCATTCGATGAGCGCGTCGCGCGTGAGCTTGGCCTTGAGCAGTTCGTCGATCGCGTCGAGCCACAGCTTGGCGCGCTCCGGCGCAGGCGCGGCCAGCTCCGCCGTGGCCACCGGCGCGGCCGCCATCGTCGACTCCACATCGGAACGCTTGATCATCGAACCGGTGACGGTCACGCGCTGCACACCAGGGCCGTTCTTGTCAGCCGGTTCGGCGCGCGCTTCGCCCGCGTGGCCCGCCAGTACTGGGGCGTTGCGTGCCGTGCCGGCCAGGTCTTTGGCAGCGACTTTCGCGGCCGCCTTTTCGGACTTCGCCACGCTGTCGTCGGCCAGCGCGGCGGCGGCGCCATCGCGCTTGCGCTCGGCCGGCTGCGCGCCGCCAAGCGCCACGGCGGGTTTGGGCTCGGCGGGCGCGCGCGCGGTGCTGCTCTGCGCCGGTGCTGGCGCTGGCGCTGGCGCTGGCGCTGGCGCCGGTGCAGCAAGGGGCGCCGCGATGCTCGGTGCGGTTTTCTTGAGCGCTCCGGCCAGCTCGGCATTTTCTGGCGGCGATGGCTTGGCCGCAATCTGTACGGGCGCGGCGGTGGGTGCAGCTGTGGCCGCGGGGGCGGCTGCGCGTGCGGGTGCGGGTGCGGCTGTGGCTGTGGCAGTGGGGGTGGCGACGGGCGCCGGTGCGACTGCGGCGACGGGCGGCGGCGGGGGTGGTGCGGCCGGCGCGTCGGCCAACGCCGGCTGTGACGGCGCGGCCTGCGCCAGCTCCGGCGCCACGGCCGGCACGCTCGCGCTTTCCTTCGCCGGTGCCGGCGCCGCCGATGCCGGCGCTTCGACCATCAATGGCGGCGGCAGCGCAACAGGCCTTGGTTCGCGCAGCTCCACCACCAGCTCGGCGCTCGGCACGTGCGGCGTTGGCAGCGGCTCGGCGCGCCACAACTGCAGCGTCAACACCGACACCACAACGCTGGCCGCCAGCGCCACCGGCACGCGCATGCGCGTCATGAACGAAGGCGCCAGCCGCGGCGTGCCGGGCCCAGCCGGATCGTTGGCGGCCGCCGGCCGGGGCGCCTCGGCCCGCATCAGTTCCTGCGCGCGCGCCAGGATCGCCGCGTCCAGCGCCGCCGTCGGCGCCGCTTGCGGCAGCGCCTTCAATTGTTCGGCCAAGGCGCCTTCACCGTTCAAGAAGGCGTCGAACTGGGCGTCGTCGTGCAAATTGATGTCGTCGGTCGTCATACGGCCTCCTCCTTCGTCGCCGCCGCGCCCTGCGTCAGGCGCGCGCGCAGCTTGTTCATCGCGTAGCGCAAGCGGCTCTTGATCGTCTCCACCGGCACCGCCGCGATATGCGCGATGTCTTCCAGGCTCATGCCGTTGAACTGCTGCAGGATCAAGGCTTCCTTTTGCTCGCCCGGCAACAGCCGTATGGCCGCGTGCAAATCCTCGACGCGCTGCTTGGCGTCGAGCTGCGCGTCCGGCACGCCACCGTCATGCGCCGCGTCGACCAGGCGCTCGAAGGTCGAGCCGCCATCGGCATCCTCGCCCAGCTCGCTGGCGAGCACGTTCTGCTGCTGGCGCAACAGGTCCAGCAAGCGGTTGCGCGCGATCTGGTACAGATAGGTGCGAAAGCTGGCCTGCACCTCGTAGCGCGCGCGCGCATGGTGCAGATTGGCCCAGCTGTCTTGCGCGATTTCGTCGACCCACTCCGCGCGCGGCGAGCTCCAGGCGATGAAGCGGAACAAGCCGTGGCTATGGCGCCGGTACAGTTCGCCGAACGCGCCCAGGTCGCCGTCGCGGTACAGCAGCATCAGTGACTCGTCGGACGGTTCGGTGGACATGGCGGTGGGTCGGGTAGCGGTTGGCCTCGATTGCCGCTGATTGTGGCGCGCTCCGGCCGGGAAAGCAACACGGCACGCCCGCGCCAGGATTTATTTTTTCGATTAACCCCGTTTGGCCGGTCCATCCGTTCCATGCTGGTAGCCGAAGCGTTCGGCACCCTTGGAGAATAAAAATGTTGCGATCCCTTCTAGCCTTGATGTTGACGCTGGGCCTGGCCGTGCCGGCGCTGGCGGCCCGGCCCATCCCGCGCCCGCCGCTGATCGAAGCGGCGCACGCCGAGCATCCGATCGAACTGCAAAGCCTGCGCGTGAGTGCGGAACTTTCCGGCGGCATGGCCCTGACCACGGTCGACATGGTGTTTTTCAATCCGAACCAGCGCCAGTTGGAAGGCAATCTGCAATTTCCGCTGCTTGACGGCCAGCAGATCACCGGCTTCGCCCTCGACGTGGAGGGCAAGCTGCGCCCCGCCGTGCCGGTTGAAAAAGAAAAAGGGCGCCAGATCTTCGAAGCCATCGAGCGGCGCCAAGTAGATCCCGGCTTGCTCGAACAAACCCAGGGCAACAATTTCCGCCTGCGCATCTACCCGATTGGCGCGCGCGCCACCCGCAGCGTCCAGCTCAAGTATGCCGAATCGATGGCGCGCCAGGGCACCAACTGGGTCTACCAACTGCCGCTCGGTTTTGGCGAGCAGGCGCGCGACTTCGACCTGGCCTTGACGGTGCACGGCGCCAGCGGCGCGCCGCAGGCCAGCGGCACGCTCGGGCGCGTCGACTTCGACGGCAAGGGCGCCGACTTTCTGGCCCACCTGGCCAGCCACAAGCTGGCCGGCAGCGCCACGCTCAAGCTGCTGGTACCAAGCAGGGCCGGCGCGCAAAGCTATACCGAGGTGCGCGGCGCCGACACCTGGTTCCTGGCCGAGATCCCGGTGCGCGAGAGCAGCACCCCGCGCACCCTGCCCAAGGTGATCGGTTTGCTGTGGGATAGCTCCGGTTCGGGCGCGGCGCGCGATGTCGCGGCCGAATTGGCCGAGCTGGACGCCTACTTCAAGGCGCTCGGTAACGCCGAGGTGCGCTTGACGCGCCTGCGCGATCGTTCCGAGGCGCGCAAATCGTATAGCGTGGTGCGCGGCGACTGGAGCGCGCTCAAACAAGCCTTGCAGGCGACTGTCTACGATGGCGCCAGCGCCTTGAACGATTGGCAGGCGCAGGCGGACGTGGGCGAATACCTGCTCTTTAGCGATGGACTCGACAACTACGGCAGCGCGCCCTTTCCCACGCTGCGTCCGGGCCAGCGCCTGTATGCCTTGAACTCGGCGCTCGCGAGCGACAGCGCGCGCCTGGCCGCCTGGGCCGAGGCCAGCGGCGGGCGCCTGCTGCAAGTGTCAAGCCACGCGCCGGGCGCCGCGGCCAAGGCCTTGCTCAGCGACGGCACCCGCGTCACGGCGCTGTCGGCCACCGGCGCGAGCGAGCTGCAGCTCGAATCGAACGAGGCGCGCCACGGCATGCTGCGCGTGGCCGGCCGTCTGCGCGCCGCCCAAGGCGCGCTGCACCTCACCGTCAAGAGCGGCGGCGCCAGCGAGACGCTAACCATCCCCCTGTCGGCCGACGCGCCGAGCCACCCCCTGGCCGGCACCATGTGGGCCGGCTACCGCCTGCGCGCGCTGGAAGCGAACCCCGAACTGCACCGCGCCGAGATGCGCCGCCTGGGCCAGCAGTTCGGCATCGCCAACCGCGAGACTTCGCTGATCGTGCTCGACCTGCTGGAAGACTATCTGCGCTACGACGTGGCGCCGCCGCCCGAACTGGCGCCGGCCTTCACGCAAATGAAGTCCCTGCGCGCGCTCGAGGCCAGCCGCGCGCGCGCCAGCCACCTCGATGAGGTACTCGCGCAGTTCGAGAGCAAGCGCGCCTGGTGGCAGGCGAGCTATCCAAAGGACAATCCGCGCGCGCCCAAGGATGCGCGCAAGACGGAAGGGCTGCGCGGGCTCAGCACCGACGACGCGCGCCGTTCCGCACCGGCGCAAGTGGAGCTGGCCATGCCCGTGCACGAGATGGCGGCGGCGCCGGCGGCGCCACCGCCGTCGCCCATTGTCGCCGGCAATGGCCCGGCTGCGGCCAAGTCGTCCCAGCGCGTGAGCGTCACCGGATCGAACGTGCGGCGCGACGACAGCATGGCCGATAAAAAGACGGCGCGCGGCGAAGCGGCCAGCGCGCCGGAGATCGGCATCGCGCTCAAGAAGTGGAGCGCCAACGCGCCCTACATCGCGCGCTTGAAGGCGGCCGCGCCCAATGCCGCGTATGCCATCTACCTCGACGAGAAACCCGGCTATGCCAACAGCAGCGCCTTCTTCCTCGACTGCGCCGACATCCTGCTCGAGAAAGGCCAGCGCGAACTGGCGCTGCGGGTCCTGTCAAACCTGGCCGAAATGGACTTGGAAAACCGCGCCGTGCTGCGCATCCTCGGCTACCGCCTGCTGCAGGCCGGGCAGCCGGCGCTGGCCATCCCCGTGTTTGAAAAAGTGGTGCGCCTGGCCGCCGAAGAGCCGCAATCGTTCCGCGACCTGGGCCTGGCCTACGCCGCCAACAAGCAATACCAGCAGGCGATCAACCAGCTCAACGAAGTGCTGCTGCGCCCATGGGATGGGCGCTTTCAGGAGATCGAAGCTATCGTGCTGGCCGAACTGAACGCCATCGTCGCCACCGCCGGGGTGCGCCTGGACACCCGCGCCATCGACCCGCGCCTGCTGATGAACATGCCGCTCGACCTGCGCGTGGTGCTGACCTGGGACGCCGACAACGCCGACATGGATTTGTGGGTCACCGACCCGAACGGCGAGAAGTGCTTTTACGCCAGCCCGGCCAGCTACCAGGGCGGGCGCATGTCGCGCGACTTCACCCAGGGTTACGGGCCGGAGGAATTCTCGCTGCGCCAGGCCAAGCCGGGCAAATACAAGATCGAGGCCAATTACTACGGCAACCGCCAGCAGGTGCTGGCCGGCGCCACCACGCTGCAGGTACGCCTGTCGAGCGGCTTTGGCACGGCGCGCCAGAAGGACCAGATGATCACGCTGCGCCTGAAGGAGCGCAGCGAATCGGTGTTCGTCGGCGAGTTCGAAGTCAAACCGTAAGCGGCGCGGCTGGCCGGTCCGGGGCAGCCGCGCCGGACCGCCTGCGTCCTGCGGCAATTGTCATATTTGCATTTCTCGATACTGTAAGCTAAGATGCGTCTCCGCTAATCTTGCCCATTCGAGAAAATCCGATGTCCTCCCAGCAGCGCCTGATGGCGCCGGCGTGCGAAAGAACGCCTTGCTAGACGGCCGCCTGTCCCTGACGACGCCCGAAGGCATCCGCTTGCTGCTGGTGCCGGCGGGACCGGCCGCGCGCGCCAAAGCCTGGGCCATTGACCTCGTGCTGTTTATGGGCGTGGCATGGTTGATGGCGCTGCTGCTGGCCTGGTCCAAGCTTGGCCAAGGCATCTATTATGTACTGCTGTTCGTGAGCTATTGGGCCTATCCCATCCTGTGCGAAGTGTATGGCGGCGGGCGCACCGTGGGCAAGCGCGCGGTCGGCATCAAGGTGCTGCGCGCGGATGGCTTGCCAGTCGGCTGGCGCGAATCGACCTTGCGCAACCTGCTGCTGGTGGCGGACTTCCTGCCCGTGTTCTACGTCGCCGGTTTGTTCAGCATGCTGGCCGACGCGCGCTTCCGGCGCCTGGGCGATATCATCGCCGCCACCCAAGTGGTGTACCTGGACGCGCCGCCCAAGCGCGCGCAGGCAGCGCAGCAAACGGTGGCGCCGCAAGCCCTGCCCTTCGCCCTCACGCCCGAGCAGCAACGCACCCTTATCGACCTGTTCGAGCGCGAAGCGAGCCTGCCGCCCGAGCGCCTGCTTGAATTGGGCACGCTGGCCGAAGCGCTCACCGGCCACACGGGCGAGGCCTCGGTGGCGCGCTTGCGCGCCTACGTGGCGGCGGCCGAGGGCGTCAAACAAAAGCAGTTCGAGGCCGAACACGCCGAGCTGTTCGAGCAGATCCGCGCCATCCAGGACGGTAGCTCGCCTGCGCCCGAGGCGCTGCCCGAACTGTACCGCCGCCTGTGCCAATGCCTGGCTTTGTGCACCCAGCGAGGCTACTCGCCGGCGCTGGCCGATCAATTGCAAAACATGGTGGCGGCCTGCCACCACCGCCTGTACGGCAGCGCCATCAACCGCCCCGGCACGCTGCTGCGCTGGATGCTGGTGGAGCTGCCGCGCCGCGTGCGCGCCGAATGGCGCCTGCTGCTGCTGGCCATCCTGGGCTTTTGGGGCGTGGGCATCGGGCTCGGCCTGCTGGTGTGGTTCCAGCCGCACTGGGCCTACAGCTTCATGTCGCCGGCCGAGCTGGACAAGATGCGCGTGATGTACCAGCCAGGCCAGATGCGCACCGGGCGCGGCGGTGAAGGCGATATGCTGATGTTCGGCTTTTATATCTGGAACAACGTCTCGATCTGCTTCCGCACCTTCGCCGGCGGTCTGTTCGCCGGCATTCCCGCCCTGCTCAGCGTGGTCTACAACGGCATGCATGGCGGCGTGATCGCCGCCTGGCTGAGCCGCGATCCGGCCACGCGCCAGAATTTCTGGTCCTTCGTCGTCACCCACTCGAGCTTTGAAATCACCGGCCTGCTGCTGTCGGCGGTGGCTGGCATGCGCCTGGGCTTGACGGTGATACGGCCGGGGCGCTTGAGCCGGCGTCACGCCTTGACGGCGGCCAGCCGCACGATTTTCCCGGTCATCATCGGCGCCGCGCTCTTGACCGCGCTGGCCGCCTTTTTCGAGGGCTTCTGGTCGGCCAACCAGAACATTCCCGCCAACGTGAAGTACGCCGTGGGCGCCGTGTGCTGGAGCGCCGTGATCGGCTTTTTCACCTTCGCCGCGCGCGAGCGCGCCTAGGGAGAGCCGGTGCAACTCGAACATCTGCAAATCGAACTGCGCCCGCGCACCCACGCGCAAGCGCTCGACCTGGGCCTGGCGCTGCTGCGCGAGCACGGGAGCGGCGCCTACCAGGCCTGGCTGGCCTTGTGGCTGCCGGCGATGGCGCTGGCCGCCTTGCTGTCCTGGCTGTTCCCTGAATGGATGTGGCTATGGATGACGCTGGTGTGGTGCTTGCGCCCCCTATTCGAGCGCGCGCCCCTGTACGTGCTGTCGCGCCAGGTGTTCGGCGAAGCGGTCAGCTGGCGCGAAGCGCTGCGCGCTTGGCCGCGCCAGCTAGGCGGCGGCGCCCTGCGCCTGACCACCTGGGGCCGCCTGTTCGCGGCGGGGCGCGGCGTGCATCAACCGATCTGGCAGCTCGAAAAGGCGCGCGGCAAGGTAGCCGCCGAACGGCGCCGCCTGATCGGCGCCAAGGGCACGGGCAGCGCCGCGTTTTGGTTCGGCGTCATCTGCGCCCACTTCGAAGGGGTGATACAAATCGGCCTGATCGCCTTTATCGGCGTGTTCTTGAGCGAGGCCGACAAGGTCAATCCCTTCCTCTACCTGATCGGCAGCGACAGCAAGCCCAAGCTTGAACTGCTGCAGATCCTGTCGCTGATGGGCGTGACCTTGAGTGGCGCCATCATGGGCCCCATCTACACCGCCTGCTGCTTCACGCTCTACTTGAACCGGCGCGCCAGCCTCGAGGCCTGGGACATTGAAATCATGCTGCGCCAGTTAAAAGCGCCGGTGTCGAAGACGACCCGCGCCCACGGCGGCGCGGCCGCGCTGCTGTTGACGCCGCTGGCGCTGGCCTTGGCGCTGGCCCAGCCGGCGCCGGCACGCGCGACCGCCATGCCGATCGACACTTGCACCCGTCCTGAAATCATGGCTGGGGATGCCCCGCCGCCCGCCCCGCCGCACGGCGCGCCGCAACAGGCGGTGCGCGCCGACGTGGCCCGCTTGTACGGCACCGACGATCTGCGCGGCTACAGCTGCGAAATGCGCTGGGTCCCGAAAAAAGAGGAAAAAAAAGCGCCGAAGAAGGAGCCCGCGCTCGACTTGTCCACGCTGGCGAGTGTGCTGAAAGTGCTGCTCATCGCCAGTGCCATTCTGCTGGTCGGGTGGTTGCTCTACTATTTCCGGGACAAGCTGCCGCTGCTGGGACGCGCGCCACGCGCGCGCCGCGCCACCGAAATCGCCGGCCTCGACATCCGGCCCGAATCCTTGCCCGACGATGTGGCCGGCACCGTGCGCGCCTTGTGGACGGGCGGCGAGCGGCGCGCCGCGCTGGCGCTGCTGTACCGCGCCACCCTGTCGCAGCTGGTCAACGCCGACGGCTTGTTGCTGCGTAGCGGCGACACCGAGGGCGACTGCATGCGCCTGGCGCGCAAGGCCCGCCAGATCGCGCCGGCCAGACTGGCCCTGGCCGAGGCCACGACCACGCTGTGGTTGAACGCGGCCTATGCAGACCGCTGGCCCGACGACGGCACACTGGCACGTCATTGCGACGCATGGCAGTCGCAGTTCGGCACACCCGCGACGATGGTGCGGCCATGAACCCGCGGCTCAAGAGCGGCTTGCTCACCGTGCTCGCGCTGGCGCTGGTGGGCGCGCTCGCGGCCTGGTGGTTCAGCGCGATGGAGCGGCGCTCGATGCCGCTGGTGGCCGAGTCGGACGCGGCGCGCGAAAACTCCATGCTGGCCGCCACCCTGCTGCTGCGCCAGCATCAGCACACGGTCAAGGTGGCCAGCACCTTCGAAGAGCTGGGCGCGGGCGCGCCGCCCGACGGCGTCTTGATCATCGCCGACAGCTCCGGCCTGGTCGGCAAAGCGCGCGCCAGCGAGCTGATGGCATGGGTCGAGCGCGGCAACACGCTCATCACCGAACCGCGCGAAGTCACGCGCGCCGATGACATCTACACCAGCAAGGCCAGTCCCGCGACGATCGATGCCGCCATCGCCAACGACGTCGACCCGATCGGCGCGCGCCTGGGCGTGCGCATGGGCAGAAATTACAGGAGCTGGCAGCGCTGCCCGCCGCTGGGCGATGCGCCCGCGGATCCAGCCGCGGCTGCCGATCCGAGGTCGGATTCGGATTCCGAGTCGGAGTCGGAGAGCGAGCCGGAGACCGAACCGGCGTCGGAGCCGACATCGCGTTCGGCTTCGGCTTCGGCTTCGGCTTCGGCTTCGGCTTCGGCTTCGGCTTCGGCTTCAGCTTCGGCATCAGCGGCGGACGCTGCGAAAACCAAGGCGGACTTCAGACGCTCGATCACTTGCGTGAACGTGCCGGGCATGGACTACGGACTCGAAGTCGATCGGTATGGGGCCGCCATCATCAATATGGCGAAGCGGCCGAAAGCGCAGTGGGGCGACGCGAGCTACTCGGCGGTGCGCGGCTACCGGATCGGCAAGGGGCAGATCGTCATGCTGGCAAGGAACTACTTCGACAACGACCACCTGCGCCACTACGATCACGCCGAATTGCTGCTGGCCCTGGCCCGGCTGCGCGCCGACGGGCAGGCGGCCGGCACCGTGAGCATCGTGCAGCACCTGGACGCCTTCACCTGGTACGCCCAGTTGTGGAGCCGCTTCGCGGGCGTCATCCTCACCCTCGCCTGCGCGCTCGCGCTGCTGCTGTGGCGCGCCGTGCGCCGCTTCGGGCCCTTGCTGCCGGAGCCGTCGGAGGACCGGCGCGCCCTGCTCGAGCACGTGGAGGCGAGCGGACGCTGGCTGTGGCGGGTGCCGGGCGGGCGCGACACCCTGCTTGGGGCCGTGCGCCAGGCGGCACTGGCGGTGCTGCTGCGCCGCGTGCCGGCGCTGCGCCGCATGTCCGACGTCGAACAGGCGCGCTTCCTGGCCGAGGCTTGCCAGCTGCCGCGCGCCCGCGTCGAGGCGGCCTTATGCGAGCCGGCCTCGAAAATGCCGATCCAATTCATGCTTCAGATTCGCACCCTTACCACATTGAGAAAACACTATGAACGATAACTTGGCAAGCAAAGCCGCGGCACCGGCCCCCAGCGCCATCTCGGCGGAGCGGCTCGAACAGGCGACGGGCATCGTCGTGCGCATGCGCGCCGAAATCGAGCGCGCCGTGGTGGGACAGCAGGCGGTGGTCGAACAGGTGCTTGCCTGCGCCCTGGCCGGCGGCCATGTGCTGATCGAAGGCGTGCCCGGCCTGGGCAAGACCTTGCTGGTCAAGGCGCTGGCCAAGACCTTCGCCGGCTCGTTCTCGCGCGTCCAGTTCACGCCGGACCTGATGCCGGCCGACGTGATGGGGCACGCCGTGTTCGACTTGAAGAACCAGAGCTTCAGCGTGCGCAAGGGTCCGGTGTTCGCCAACCTGCTGCTGGCCGACGAAATCAACCGCGCACCGGCCAAGACCCAGTCCTCGCTGCTCGAAGTGATGCAAGAGCAGCAGGTGACGATCGAAGGCCAGTCGCACCAGCTGGCGCCGCCGTTCATGGTGCTGGCCACCCAGAACCCGCTCGAGAGCGAAGGCACCTACCCGCTGCCGGAGGCACAGCTCGACCGCTTCCTGATCAAGGTGAGCATCGGCTATCCGAGCGAGGCCGAGGAGACCGCGCTGCTGCAAATGGTCACGCGCGAACGGGTCGGCGACACGCTCGACGTGGCCGGCGTGGCCACCCTGATCAAGCCCGAGACGGTGATCGCGCTGCAGCAGCTGGTGGCGCGCATCCGGGTCGACGAGGCCGTGGCGCAGTATGCGGTGCGCATCGTGCGCGCCACCCGCGACTGGCCCGGCATCGCGATCGGCGCCGGACCGCGCGGCAGCATCGCGCTGGTGCGCATGGCGCGCGCGATGGCGCTCATTGGCGGGCGCGATTACGTCACGCCGGACGACATCAAGGCGGCCGGCCTGCCGGTGCTGCGCCACCGCATCGCACTCGCGCCCGAGAGCGAACTGGACGGAACGACGGCCGATGAACTGCTGGCCGAGCTGATCGCGCGCACCGCCGCGCCGCGCGCCTGAGACATCGATGACGCCGTCGCGCCGCCTGCTCTATTGCATCCTCGCCGCAGCGCTCCTGGCGCTGGCCGCGAGCTATCAGCCCGCCCTGCAAGCGGCCTGGCAGGGGACGATGCTGGCGCTGCTGCTGGGCGCCGCCTTCGACGCCTGGCTGGGACGGCGCAGCCCGCCGCTGCGCCTGGAGCGCCAGTTGGCCGGGGTGTGGGCGGTCGGCACCTGGAACGCGGTCACGCTCACGCTGCATAACGACGGCGCGCGCGCCCTGCATGTGGACGTGTTCGACGACTATCCAACGGCGTGGGAAATGGAAGGCTTGAGCCACGCCAGCACCGTCGCGCCAGGCGGGTATTGCGCGCTTACCTACCGCCTGCGCCCGCATCTGCGCGGCAATGCCGGCTTTGGCGCGGCCCATCTGCGCGTGACGTCCCCGCTTGGCCTGTGGTGCCATTTGCACCGCATGGGCGAGGGCGCGCAGGTGAAGGTGTTCCCGGATTATTCGGCCCTGCTTGGCCACACGCTCAACGCGGCCGAACGGCGCGTGCCGGTGGCTGGCGCGATCCGCAAGCGCCGCCGCGGCGAGGGACTGGACTTTCACCAGCTGCGCGAATACCGCCAGGGCGACAGCATGCGTTCGATCGATTGGAAGGCGACGGCGCGCTACCTGCGTCCGATCAGCCGCGAATACCAGGAAGAGCGCGACCAGCAAGTGGTGTTCCTGCTCGATTGCGGGCGCCGCATGACGGCCAAGGACGACGAGAACAGCCACTTCGACCACGCGCTCAATGCCGTGCTCACGCTCGCCTTCGTGGCGCAAAAGCAGGGCGACGCGGTTGGCTTGATGACGTTTTGCGGCGAGAACCGCTGGGTGGCGCCGCAAAAGGGCAGGGTAGGACTGGACCGCCTGCTCGGCAGCGTGTACGACCTGCAGCCGAACCAGATGGCGCCTGACTACACCCAGGCCGCCACCGCGCTGCTGGGGCGCTTGAGCAAGCGCGCCTTCGTGGTGCTGATCACCAATCTGCGCGAAGAGGACGACCACGCTTTGCGCGGCGCCTGCGAGCTGATCTCGACCAAGCACCTGGTATTGTGCGCCAGCGTGCGCGAGAAGGCGCTCGATATGGCTGGCGCCGGCGCGGTCGAGGATTTCGCCGGCGCCTTGCGGGTGGCGGCGAGCACTCACTACCTGCAGCAGCGCGCCAGCGCCATCAAGCGCCTGGGACTGCGCGCCGACCGCCTGATCGACATCACGCCCGAGCGCCTGTGCATGGCGCTGGTGAACCGCTACATGGACATCAAGGAAAGCGGGCAGTTGTAAGCTGCCCGCGCCCCACGCGCGTTTAACGCTGCGGATCGGCTGGCGCGCCCGGCTGTGGCTGCGCCGGCGCGGTGTCCGGCGCTTGCGTCGCGTCCGGTGCCGGGGCCAGCTCCGCTGGAGCTGCGTCCGGCGCTGGCGCCTGCGCATGCGCTGCCGCGCGCGACTTGTTCACGTAAGTTTGGTAGGCGGGAAGGGCGATCGCGGCCAAAATGCCGATGACGGCGATAATGGGCATCGTGCAGGCGAGCAGGATGACTCCCGTTGTGTTTTTCGACGGCGCCGGGCCATAGCCGTTTTCACCATCCGAACCCGCCGCGAACACCAGATATAGTCCAAAAATAAAGTTCACGAATGGGATCAGAACTAGCAGAGCCAACCAACCAGATTGGTCAAGATCGTTCAAACGCCGCTTTGCCAGGATAATGTGAATCGCGAAAAGTGGAATGTACACCAGCAAGACGAGGAAGCCCATCTCTCGCATCGCCGTGCGCGCCATCATCGTGAGTATCGCGCCAAGCACCCCGACCGCGAGCATCATCAGAATGGACAGTCCCATCGAGTATCCCAGATAGCGAACCCGGCCGATGCGTCCCGAGAAAGCGAACATGCTCGGATCATAGGTCTGGTCGCCTGGCGACACGTCGGACATTGCGGCTCCCGGCGCCGAATACGGATTGTTCAAATTGTCTCCTGAGGTAATCGTAATTGTTGAAATACGAATAATACCCGACTTGAAGCCGCAGGCGTAGCCGATGCAAGCACCGTTGCAATTGCGCTATATGGTGCGCGCCGCCAGCATGCCTTGTAGGCTCTCCGGCAAATGGGCGCGCAGTGCGGCGGCGATGGCGCGCTCGTGCTTGCTCCACCATAGTCCGGCGCCGATCAAGGCGAATCCCAGCAGTGTCAACACCAGCACGAAAGCGAAACTATCCTTGAACAAGCCCCACGACAGGCTGCCCAGATCCATGGCGATGCCGATGCCGCCGAACACGGCGAACACGCGGCGGCCGAGGATGGCGCCGACCAGCACGAAGCCGAAGTTGATGGCAATGTAGATTAGCTTGCCGGTCAAGCCGCCATCGCCCATGCTCGACAACTGTCCCCAAAAGGTGAGCATGCCAAACAGATAGAGCCAAAACGCGAAGTCCTTCTCGCCGCGCGAGCGCAGGTCCACCCAGAACGCCAGGGCCAGCATGGCCGCGCCGTAGCACAGCGTGATGTGCTTGCGCAGTTCCCAGGCCGCGCCGCTGAAAAAGTCCGATTCGACGCCACCGTGCAGTATCAAGGCGGGAACGATGTCCATGCCCATATACCAGAGCGTGACCGCGACCGGCATCAGCATGAAAGGCATGCGCAGGCGCCACAGCAGGACGGCGCCCGCGGCCAGGGTGGCCAACTCCATCAACAGCCAGCGCCAGTCTATCCAGGCGTGGAAGTCTTGGTAATGGGCGGCGTGGATTCCGTCTGGCCACAAGCCGAGCACGTGCTGCAGGGCGAACACGGCCAGTGGCGTGAGGCCGATGGCGAGGGTGCCGAAGATACCGGTCAAGATGCCGTGCCCGCGCCGCTCGAACCAGATGGCGGCGCCCACGGCGACGCCGAAATACAGCAGCGACAGCAGCAACAGCACGCCCATGCCGAGCGCTTCCACGGCGAGCGTGGTGAACAGGGTGGCCGCGCCGATCGCCAGCATGCCGCCCAGATAGTAGAGGATGTGCGCACCGCTGAATTTGGCGCGCCCCTCGCGCATTGCGCGCTGCGCCAGAAAGTCGCTGAGGGCGCCGATCTGCTCGTGCTGCAAGATGCCGGCGGCGGCGGCCGCTTCCAGATCGCTGCGATTGATGCTCATGCGCTTACCCTTTTTGACGTTGACGGAGTTGGTGCGGCGTGCGGCGTGCGGCCCATCCATCCATCTTTGCCGGTCCGCGCAGCCAAGTCAAATTTCGCGCTGAACGAATAAGATGATTGGCTTGCCGGTAGCGCCTTCTGATCCCTCGCTTCATTTCTTTTGCCGCTACGCCAGGACCTCCTGGGCGCGTGCGTGTCCGTGCTGGGCACAAGCGTAAAAAAAGGCAGCCGAAGCTGCCTTTTACTGTCTTGCTTATATGCGCTTAGTGCTTGGCGCGCAGCTTGGCGATGGCCGCCAACTGGGCGATCGCGCTGGCCAATTCGGCCTGGGCTTTCGCATAGTCGATGGTCGACTCCTTGCTGTGCAGCGCTTCTTGCGCCAGCTTTTTCGCTTGCGTCGCCTTCGCCTCGTCCAGGTCCTTGCCGCGGATCGCGGTGTCGGCCAGCACGGTCACCGCGTTCGGCTGCACTTCAAGCAGGCCGCCAGCGACGAAGACGAATTCCTCTTCGCTCTGGCCCGGCACCTTGATGCGCACCGCGCCCGGCTTGATGCGCGTGATCAGCGGCGTATGCTTGGGATAGATCCCCAGCTCGCCCGCTTCACCCGGCAACGCGACGAATTCAGCCATCCCCGAAAAAATCAATTCTTCGGCGGAGACCACGTCAACGTGAATAGTGTGTGCCATGTGTGTCCTATCGGGTTGGGGAGCCGCGCCAAGTCGGTGCGGCCCCTAGCCTGTCTTAGTTGAGCTTTTTGGCTTTTTCGATGGCTTCGTCGATCGTGCCAACCATGTAGAACGCTTGTTCCGGCAGGTGGTCCAGTTCGCCCGATGCGATCATCTTGAAGCCCTTGATCGTGTCTTTCAGCGAAACGTACTTGCCTGGCGAACCCGTGAACACCTCGGCCACGTGGAAAGGCTGGGACAGGAAACGCTGCATCTTACGTGCGCGCGCCACCAGCAGCTTGTCTTCCGGAGCCAATTCGTCCATGCCCAGAATCGCGATAATGTCGCGCAATTCCTTGTAACGCTGCAGCGTGCCTTGGACGGCGCGCGCGGTGTCATAGTGTTCCTGGCCGACGACGAGCGGATCGAGCTGGCGCGAGGTCGAGTCGAGCGGGTCCACGGCTGGGTAGATACCGAGCGAGGCGATGTCACGGCTCAGAACGACGGTCGAATCCAAGTGGGCGAAGGTGGTCGCAGGCGACGGGTCGGTCAAGTCGTCCGCTGGCACGTACACGGCCTGGATCGAGGTGATCGAACCGGTCTTGGTCGAGGTGATGCGCTCTTGCAGACGGCCCATCTCTTCGGCCAGCGTTGGCTGGTAACCCACGGCCGATGGCATACGGCCCAACAGTGCGGACACTTCGGTACCGGCCAGCGTGAAGCGGTAGATGTTGTCGACGAAGAAGAGAACGTCCTTGCCTTCGTCACGGAACGATTCAGCGATCGTCAGGCCGGTCAGCGCCACGCGCAGACGGTTACCTGGCGGCTCGTTCATCTGGCCGTAGACCATGGCCACTTTCGAGTTCGCGGGATTTTCCAGGTCCACCACTTTGGCGTCAGCCATCTCGTGGTAGAAGTCGTTACCTTCGCGGGTACGCTCACCGACACCGGCGAACACGGACAAGCCGCTGTGCGCTTTAGCGATGTTGTTGATCAATTCCATCATGTTGACGGTCTTGCCCACGCCGGCGCCGCCGAACAGGCCAACCTTGCCGCCTTTTGCGAACGGGCACACCAGGTCAATCACCTTGATGCCGGTTTCGAGCAAGTCTTGCGAAGGCGACAGTTCGTCGTAAGCAGGAGCGACGCGGTGGATCGACGCCGTTTGTTCTGCCGAGACGGGACCGCATTCGTCGATCGGGTTGCCCAGCACGTCCATAATGCGACCGAGGGTCGCTTTACCGACTGGCACCATGATTGGTTTGCCGGTGTTTTGGATAGCCATGCCACGACGCAGACCGTCGGAGGTACCCAGAGCAATGGTACGGACGATGCCGTCGCCGAGCTGCTGTTGTACTTCCAGGGTCAGGTCGGAACCTGCCATTTTCAAGGCATCAAAAACCTTAGGCATCGCGTTGCGGGGAAATTCAACGTCCACCACAGCGCCGATACACTGAACGATTTTGCCATCAGCCATGTTCGTTCCTTCAAAATAGTTAATTTGTTGGGGACAGAGTAGCGCTATGCTTCACTCTGTCCCGCAATGGGTAAAAAAGGTTTAGACCGCTGCCGCACCGGCGACGATCTCCGAGAGTTCTTTAGTAATCGCTGCTTGACGGGTCTTGTTGTAGATCAGCTTCAATTCACCGATGACGTTGCCGGCGTTGTCGCTTGCCGACTTCATCGCGACCATACGCGCCGATTGCTCGGACGCCAGGTTTTCCGCGACAGCCTGGTAAATCAATGCTTCCACATAGCGCACCAGCAACTCATCGATCACGACTTGCGCTTCCGGCTCATAAATGTAATCCCACGAATGGTTACCTTTATCGCCTTCGAGCTTTGCAGCGGCCAATGGCAGCAACTGCTCCATCATCGGCTCTTGCTTCATCGTGTTGATGAACTTGGTGTAGCACAGGTAGACCGCGTCGAGCTTGCCTTCTTGGAACGCGTCGAGCATGACCTTGACAGGTCCGATCAATTTGTCCAGATGCGGCGTGTCGCCCAGCTGAGTCGCTTGCGCGATCACCTTGGCGCCTACCCGATGCAAGAAACCCAAACCCTTATTACCGATGGCGACGGCTTCAATCTTGTTGCCGGCTGCTTCCAGCTCGCGCATTTTCGACGTCACCAGGCGCAGCACGTTGGTGTTCAAGCCGCCGCACAGACCCTTGTCGGTCGTGACGACGATGAAACCCACGTTCTTCGCTTGCTTGTCCTTGGCCGTGGCCATGAACGGGTGCGTGTACTCAGGATTGGCCATCGCCAGATTGGCGGCGATATTCCGAATCTTGTCACTGTAGGGACGGGCGGCCCGCATGCGATCTTGCGCCTTGCGCATTTTCGATGCGGCGACCATTTCCATCGCCTTGGTGATCTTCTTCGTATTCTCTACGCTCTTGATCTTGCCACGTATCTCTTTGCCTACTGCCATGAGTCCTTCTCCTTATCTGATCAATGTGAATCGCCGGGGATGAATCGCTTCATCCCCAATCGATCAGAAGGATTTTTTGAAATCAGCAATCGCGTCGGCCATGGCGGCTTCGCCGTCCTTGTCGAGCTGCTTGGTTTCTTCAATCTTGGCCAACAGGGCAGCTTGCTTGGTCTTCATATAGCCATGCAGGCCGGCTTCGAACGCCAATACCTTTTTCACTTCGATCGAATCGAAGTAGCCCTTGTTGACGGCGAACAGCGACACGGCCATCAAGGAAATCGGCAGCGGCGAGTACTGGGCTTGCTTGAGCAATTCCGTCACGCGCGCACCGCGGTCGAGCTGCTTGCGGGTCGATTCGTCCAGGTCGGAAGCGAACTGCGCGAACGCGGCCAGCTCACGGTACTGCGCCAAGTCGGTACGGATACCGCCGGACAGGTTTTTGATGACCTTGGTCTGGGCGGCGCCACCGACGCGCGACACCGAAATACCGGCGTTAATCGCGGGACGGATACCCGAGTTGAACAGCGACGTTTCCAGGAAGATTTGGCCGTCGGTAATCGAAATCACATTGGTTGGCACGAAGGCGGACACGTCGCCAGCTTGCGTTTCAATGATAGGCAGGGCGGTCAGGGAACCGGTCTGGCCTTTCACGGCGCCGTTGGTGAACTTTTCGACATAGTCCGGGTTCACGCGTGCTGCGCGCTCGAGCAGGCGGCTGTGCAGGTAGAACACGTCGCCTGGGTAAGCTTCGCGACCTGGTGGGCGGCGCAGCAGCAGGGAAATCTGACGGTATGCAACAGCTTGCTTGGACAGGTCGTCGTACACGATCAGGGCGTCTTCGCCGCGGTCGCGGAAGTATTCGCCCATCGTCGCGCCCGAGTAGGCCGAGATGTATTGCATGGCGGCCGATTCGGAAGCGGAAGCGGCCACGACGATGGTGTACTCCATCGCGCCGTGCTGTTCCAGGGAACGCACGATGTTCTTGATCGACGAAGCTTTCTGACCGATAGCGACGTAGATGCAGGTCATCTTCTGACCCTTTTGATTGATGATCGCATCGATCGCGACAGCCGATTTACCGGTCTGGCGGTCGCCAATGATCAGCTCGCGCTGGCCACGGCCAATCGGCACCATCGAGTCGATCGACTTCAAGCCGGTCTGCATAGGCTGCGACACGGATTGACGCGCGATCACGCCTGGTGCGATCTTTTCGATCGGGGCGGTCATCTTGGCGTTGACTGGACCCTTGCCGTCGATCGGCTGGCCCAGCGCGTTGACCACGCGGCCTTTCAGTTCAGGACCGATCGGCACTTCCAGGATGCGGCCGGTGCACTTGACCGTGTCGCCTTCGGAGATGTGCTCGTAAGCACCCAGAATCACGGCGCCGACGGAGTCGCGCTCGAGGTTCATGGCCAGGCCGAAGGTGTTGCCCGGGAATTCCAACATCTCGCCCTGCATCACGTCCGACAGGCCGTGGATGCGGCAAATGCCGTCGGCGACGGAAATAACCGTGCCTTGATTCTTTACTTCAGCGCCGCCTTCAAGGCCTTCGATCCGGCTCTTGATCAGTTCGCTGATTTCAGATGGGTTGAGTTGCATACTAACTCCTAATAGTGTTTCTCTCAGCTTGCGCGAGGGGAAGGGTTCTTCGCTTATGCGGCCAGCGCAACATGCATCTGCTGCAGCTTGGCACGGACCGAGGTGTCGAGAATTTCATCGCCGACCACCACGCGCACACCGCCGATCAGCGTGGCGTCCACGGTCACGGTCGGGTTGAGCTTGCGATTGAATTTCTTTTCCAGCGTTTTGACCAGATCGGCCAATGCGGCGCCGGACAGTTCGAACGCGCTCGTGATCGCGGCATCGGCTGCGCCTTCCTGGGCGTTTTTCAACACCTGGAATTGGGCGCCGATTTCCGGCAGCAGGGAAACGCGGCCGTTTTCGATCAGCATCGCGAGGAAGTTCTTCGCTTCCGCACTGACAGGGGCCTTCACCAGCGACAAGATGGTCGCGGCGACGACGCTGTCCGAGACATTCGGATTGCGTGCAAACGCCTGCACCTCGGCGTGATCACCCACTTGTGCCATTTCGGACACCAGTTCGGACCACTGCGCGAGGCTCTGGCCTTTGCCCGCTTGGGCTACGCGGAACAAAGCTTCCGCGTAGGGACGGGCGACGGTTGCGAGTTCAGCCATGATTACAGCTCGACCGCGAGTTGGTTCAGCAGATCGGCGTGCGCCGCTGCGTTCACTTCGCGCTTGAGAATCTGTTCCGCACCCTTGACGGCCAAGCCGGCGACCTGGCCGCGCAATGTTTCGCGCGCCTTCGTCACTTGCTGGTCGGCGTCGGCCTTGGCTTGCGCGACAATGCGCGCCGCTTCGGCGGTGGCGTTAGCCTTGATTTCATCGGCGACCATCTGCGCGCGCTTTTCAGCGTCAGCGATGCGGCGTTGGCCTTCGTCACGCGCGACGATCATTTCGGCTTCGATCTTCTTCTCGGCGGCCGCCATGGCTGCCTTTCCTTGATCCGCTGCGGCCAGGCCGTCGGCGATGCGCTTGGCGCGCTCGTCGAGCGCACCATTGAGCGCCGGGACGATGAATTTCATCGTGGCCCAGATCAGGATTGCGAAGGTGATCATCTGCCCAAACAACGAGACATTAATGTCCATACCTTGCTCCTAAACTAAAATGTTTTCTAAAAACTGGAGCGAATTACTTAGCAGCGGCGAGGACAGCGGCGATGAATGGGTTGTTGAAGGTGTACAGCAGAGCAACACCGACGCCGATCATCGATACCGCGTCCAACAGACCGGCGATCACGAACAATTTGGTTTGCAGTTGTGGCATCAGTTCAGGCTGGCGTGCCGAAGCTTCCAGGAATTTGCCGCCCAACAGACCGAAACCGATAGCGGTGCCGATGGCGCCCAGGCCGATGATGATAGCGGCTGCCAGAACGGTCATGCTTTGTACTTGTGCGATCAGAGCTTGCATTGAATTTCTCCTAAATTGAAAAGACTAAAAAATTAAAAAATGAAAAACTAAAAAACAGGAATCAGTGCTTCTCAACCGCGAGGCTCAGATACACAATCGTCAACACCATAAACACAAACGCTTGCAATGGAACGATCAGCAAGTGCAGCACCGTCCAAGGAATGGCCAGGAAAGGCTGGCCCCACCATGGCAGCATCGCGATCAGGATGAAGATCAGTTCGCCCGCATACATATTGCCGAACAAACGCAGGGCCAGCGAAATGGGCTTGGCCAGCAGTTCGATCATTTGGAAGACGAAATTGATTGGGGCCAGGATCACGGCCATGAAGCCGTGGGCGTGGAATGGGGCGGTGAACAATTCCTTGGTCCAGCCGCCGATGCCCTTGGCCTTGATCGAAAAACCGATGATCATCAACAGCACGGTCAGCGCGAGCGCGGCGGTGTGGTTGACGTCGGCGGTTGGCACCGGACGCAGGTGCTGGAGGCCGAACACGTGCTCGGCAATCCAAGGCAGCAGGTCGACCGGGACGAAGTCGATGGTGTTAAGCAGCAAGGTCCAGACGAAAATGGTCAGCGCCAGCGGGGCGATGACGCGGCTTTCGGCGTGGAAGGCGCTCTTGATAATGTCTTGCACCATTTCGAGCACGACTTCGACCGCGCTTTGCAGCTTGCCCGGCACGCCGGAGGTGGCGCTGCGCGCGGCCGCGTAGAACAGGCCGAAGAACACGGCGCCGATGAACAGGGAGATCCAGGTCGTGTCCAGGTTGGCCGACCAGAAGTCGCCATGACCGTGGTTCAAGAAGGTAAG
Organism: Pseudomonadota bacterium; assembly: GCA_040388555.1. Lineage (GTDB taxonomy): Bacteria > Pseudomonadota > Gammaproteobacteria > Burkholderiales > Burkholderiaceae_D > Telluria_A. Next base: position 352,196 of record JAZKBP010000014.1, on the reverse strand, counting down.
GTGGTGCTTGATGTACTCGGTTGTCGTGGGCAATTCTTTGACCACCTGGGTGGCCGCTTCGGCAGCGTGTTCGGAGCTCATAGGATCTTAGATTTTGTGATTAAACTATTAGCAGTGAAAACCAGTAAGTCATGGCAGTCACCGTGAAACCCGACATCAGCCATAACCAGGCGGCCGATGGAAACAGCTTCAGCGCTAAAAAAAACAGCACTGCTGTGACGAATATTTTTATGCGCTCGGCGCGCATATGCGCTTTGAGCACCAGTTCGGCATCACTCGATCCAGTCAGCGCGAAGAACGCGCACACCAAACTCCCGATCACCGCAATCGCGCCTCCGCAGGCGGCAGACCAGCCACTGTGGCTATTAGCAAGCACAGCGACAAGCGCGGCAAACACGGAAGCGATGAAAAATTGCAGGACGACGACTTTGTATACCGACCTGGAAACCTGTTGCTGAGAATCACGCACGTGAGGGTTCCCGGAGTAAGCCAAACCTTAAGACACGGGATTATAAGTGTTTACAATGATGTGAGTCAAACGTTGCTGCGGCGCAGCATAAGGGTTTGGGCCAAGAATGGTACGGTTTTTGGTGGAGGGTGGACTCTAAAAGCTTTTTAAAAACATAATGTTATGCGCTTCATGCCGAGCCCGGCCCACCGGGTGTTGTGTTTTAGTTCAGGCGCGCAGGCGGGCCAGCACGCCGTCCAGGATGTCGAGGTCGGCGAAGTCGATGATCATCTGGCCGCGGCCCTTGCTACCCATCTTGAACAGCACGGGGGTGGCCAGTTTGTCGGACAACTCTTCCTCCAGGCGCACGATGTCGCCCGATTTTTCCTTTTGGCGGGTGGCGGCGATCGGGGCGCTTTGCTCCTCGAGCGTGCGCGCGACCAGTTTTTCCGTTTCGCGCACCGACAAGCGCTTGGCCACCACCAGATTGGCCAGGCTGATCTGGGTGGCCGCATCCACCGCCAGCAAGGCGCGCGCGTGGCCCATGTCGATGTCGCCGGCCATGAGCATGGTTTGCACCGGGCTCGCCAGGTTGATCAAGCGCAGCAGGTTGGAGACGGCGCTGCGCGAGCGGCCAACGGCCGTGGCCGCCTGCTCGTGGGTGAAAGCGAAGTCGCTGATCAAGCGCGCGATGCCTTGCGCTTCCTCGAGCGGGTTCAAGTCTTCGCGCTGGATGTTCTCGATCAGGGCCATGGCGGCGGCGGCCTGGTCGTCCACTTCGCGCACCAGCACCGGCACTTGCTCCAAGCCAGCCAGCTGGGCGGCGCGGAAGCGGCGCTCGCCGGCGATGATCTCGTAGCGGGTGGCGCCGTTGGCGTTGCCGACCGGGCGCACCAGGATCGGCTGCATGATGCCCTGGCTCTTGATGGAGGCCGCCAGTTCGGCCAGGGCGCCCTCGTCCATGCGCGTGCGCGGCTGGTATTTACCCGCCTGCATCTGCGTGACCGGCAAAGTGGACGGCGTGCCCAGCTCCGGGTTAGTGAAGTCGCCGCCACCGCCGAGCAGTGCGTCGAGGCCGCGGCCGAGGCCTTTCATTTTCTTGGTAGCCATAGTTCCCTCTGATTGTTTCGTGAATGCTTACAGTGTCTTGATGCGTTCGACCATCTCGGCGCCGAAAGCGATGTACGCTTGCGCGCCCTTGGAGGCGGTGTCGAAATTTACGCCCGGCACGCCGTAGGATGGCGCTTCGGCCAGCCGCACATTGCGCGGGATGATGGTCTTGAAGACTTTGTCGCCGAAGTGTTGCTCGAGCTGGGCCGACACTTGCTGCGACAAGGTCATGCGCGGATCGAACATCACGCGCAGCAAGCCGATGATCTTCAAATCGTGGTTCAGGTTGGCGTGCACCTTCTTGATGGTGTTGACCAGGTCGGACAAGCCTTCAAGCGCGTAGTACTCGCACTGCATCGGGATGATCACGCCGTGCGCCGCGCACAAGCCGTTAAGCGTGAGCATGGACAGGGCCGGCGGGCAATCGATCAGGATAAAGTCGTATTCGGCGTCGACCTTGGCCAAGGCGTCCTTCAAGCGGCGCTCGCGCTGCTCCAGCTCCACCATCTCGACTTCGGCGCCGGCCAGTTCGCGGTTGGCGGGCAACACGTCGAAGCCGCCGGACTCGGAGCGCTGGCGCGCCACCGACACGTCCGCGTGGCCGAGCAGCACCTCGTAGGTGGAGGCCTTCAAGCCGGCCTTGTTAATGCCCGCGCCCATGGTGCCGTTGCCCTGCGGGTCCAGGTCGACCAGCAGCACGCGCTGGCCGATAGTCGCCAATCCGGCCGCCAGGTTGACGCTGGTGGTGGTTTTACCGACTCCGCCTTTTTGGTTCGCAACGCAAAAAATTTTGGCCATGTTTTTTCTTATCCAGGTACAGCGATGAAACGATTTATACCGTTTATACGGAATAAATCGTTTATGTGGTTTATATTACTTATGCTGATTTGATGAATACCAGGTGGCGCTCGGCCTGCAAGCCCGGCACCGTCAAGGGCTGCAATTGGCTCACTTTCCAGGGGCTGGGCAAGCGTTCCTGTTCGTCCGCCGGCGCCACGCCCTTGAGGGCGATGAATTGCCCGCCCTCGGCCAGCAGATGCCCGGACCAGTTGACGAAATCGGACAGGTCGGCGAAAGCGCGCGAAGTGATGGTGTCGAATTTGTGCGCCACCTGCAGCTGCTCGACCCGCATGGTATGCACGGTGACGTTCGACAGTCCCAGTTCGGCCTTGACCTGGGTGAGGAAGGCTGTTTTCTTGTGCACGGTGTCGATCAGCGCCACTTTCATGTCGGGGCGCGCGATCGCCAGCACCATGCCCGGCAAGCCGCCCCCCGCCCCCACGTCGAGCACGCTTTGCGCGCCAGCGAAGGCGGGCACCGCGGCCAGGGTGTCGAGCAAGTGCTGCGTGACCATCTGCATCGGGTCGCGCACGGAGGTGAGGTTGTATACCGAATTCCATTTGAACAGCAGCGCCAGGTAGTCGAGCAGCTGGCCTTGCTGATGCTGGTCGAGATCGAGCATGAGTTCGGCGATGCCCTGCCCCAGCACTTGGCCCAGTGCGGCGCGGTCGAAGTGCTTCATAGTCCAGGCTCCTCGCTGGCGAGCGCATTGACTGGATTGTCCGGCAAATTGGCGAAGCCGCCGACGCCGCGCTTTTTCAGATGCACCAGCAAGAGCGAAATCGCGGCCGGCGTCACACCGGAAATGCGCGAAGCCTGGCCCAGGGTTTCCGGACGCTGCTTGTCGAGCTTTTGGCGCACCTCGATCGACAAGGCCGTGATGTCGAGGTAATTGAAGGCCTCGGGCAGCTTGAGGTTTTCGTAGTGGTCGTGGCGCTCCACTTCCTTGGCCTGGCGCTCGATATAACCCGAATACTTGAGCTGGATTTCCACCTGCTCGCGCACCGCGCCATCGCCCACGCCGGGGCCGGCCAAAGCCTGGCCCTCGACGCCGGACATGCTCATCAAGGTTTGGTAGTCCACGCCGGGACGGCGCAACAGATCGGCCAGCGAATATTCGCGCTCGATGGCTTGCCCGATCACGCGCTCGGACTCGGCGGCGGCCAGGATGCGCGGGTTGACCCAGGTCGAGCGCAGGCGTTCGAGTTCGCGCGCGACCGCTTCACGCTTGGTTTCAAAAGCGGCCCACTGGGCGTCGCCGACGCAGCCGAGCTTGCGGCCGATTTCGGTCAAGCGCATGTCGGCGTTGTCTTCGCGCAGACTCAGGCGGTATTCGGCGCGGCTGGTGAACATGCGGTAAGGCTCGGCCACCCCCTGGGTGACCAGGTCGTCGACCAGCACGCCGAGGTAGGCTTCGGCGCGCCCCGGCACCCAGGCGTCCTGGCCGCGGGTTTGCAAGGCCGCGTTGATGCCGGCCAGCATACCCTGGGCCGCCGCTTCCTCGTAGCCGGTGGTGCCGTTGATCTGGCCGGCGAAGTACAAGCCGGCGATGGCGCGCGTTTCCAGCGAGGTCTTCAGGCCGCGCGGATCAAAGTAATCGTATTCGATGGCGTAGCCGGGACGCAGGATGAAAGCGTTTTCCATACCCTTCATCGAGCGCACCAGGGCCAGCTGCACGTCGAAGGGCAAGCTGGTGGAAATGCCGTTTGGATAGAATTCGTTGGTGGTCAAGCCTTCCGGCTCGAGGAAGATCTGGTGCGACTCCTTGCCCGAAAAGCGATGGATCTTGTCTTCGATTGAAGGGCAATAGCGCGGCCCCACCCCCTCGATCACGCCCGTGTACATGGGGCTGCGGTCGAGGCCGGCGCGGATGATGTCGTGGGTACGCGCATTCGTGTGCGTGACCCAGCACGGCACCTGGCGTGGATGCATGGCCGCGTTGCCCATGACGGAAAACACCGGCACCGGATCGAGGTCGCCCGGTTGCTCCGTCATGGCGGACAGGTCGATGCTGCGGCCATCGATGCGCGGCGGCGTGCCGGTTTTCAAGCGCCCTTGCGGCAGCTTCAATTCCTTCAAGCGGCTCGACAGCGAAATGGCGGGAGGATCACCGGCGCGCCCGGCCGCGTAGTTTTGCAGACCGACGTGGATCTTCCCATCGAGGAAAGTGCCGGCCGTCAGCACCACGGCGCGCGCCCTAAATTGCAAGCCGATCTGGGTGACGGCGCCCACCACGCGCTCGCCCTCCACCATCAAGTCGTCGACGGCCTGCTGGAACAGCCACAGGTTCGGCTGGTTTTCCAGGCGCGAACGGATCGCTTGCTTGTAGAGAATGCGGTCGGCTTGGGCGCGGGTGGCGCGCACGGCCGGGCCCTTGGACGAATTCAAGATGCGGAACTGAATGCCCGCTTCGTCGGTGGCGATCGCCATCGCACCGCCCATCGCGTCCACTTCCTTGACCAGGTGACCCTTGCCGATGCCGCCGATCGATGGGTTGCAGGACATCTGCCCCAGGGTCTCGATATTATGCGTAAGCAACAAAGTCTTCTGCCCCATGCGGGCCGAAGCGAGGGCGGCCTCGGTGCCGGCATGACCGCCGCCGACGACGATGACGTCGAATTCAGTAGGAAATAACATGGTGATGGGTGTGATGCGTGGGTGAAAGCGTAGCTCAAAGCGTGAGCGCGAGGCCAGATTATAGAGTCTTTTTGCCCGCCCGACTCTGTTGGCACTAGATTTTGCCTTCTAGCGGCAACGGCGGAGGCAGCGATGTTTCACGTGAAACCTTGGCAAAGGCCGACTTTTGAAGGGTTCAACGTTTCACGTGGAACATCAGGCGCGCCAGCGCAGTACCGCATCGATGCCCATTTTGAAGATCAAGATCGACACCACCACCAGGAATAGCTTGCGCACGAACCCACTGCCGTGGCGGATCGCCAGCTTGGTGCCGAGCAGCGAACCGCAGATCTGGCACAAAGCCATCAACAAACCGAGCTGCCAGAGCAAGTGGCCGCTGTAGCCAAACCACATCAGGGCCGATAAATTGCAAGCCACGTTGACCACCTTGGCCGCCGCCGACGCGCTCAAGAAATCAAAGCCGAAGAAACGCACGAACAGGAAGATCAAGAAACTTCCCGTGCCGGGTCCAAAGAAACCATCATAGAAACCGATGCACGCCCCCATCCCCACCGCCACCACCTTTTCACGCATGCCACTATGCACGGGGGCGTGGACGCTGCCCAAGTCTTTCTTGCGGAAGGTGTAGATCGCCACGCAGAACAGGACCAAGGGAAGCAAGGTACGCATGAAGTCGGCGGGAATCCGCGTCATCGTGTAGGCGCCGGCGAAGGACAGGATGAACGCCGCCAACGCCGCCGGCGCCGCCGCGCTCCACGCCACCCGCACCCGGCGCGCATAGTTGACTGCCGCCGCGCCCGTGCCAAAGATGCCGGCGAGCTTGCTGGTACCGAGCAGCGTGGCCGGCAACTGCGCCGGAAACACGGAAAACAAGACGGGAATCTGGATCAACCCGCCACCTCCGACCACCGCATCAACCAAGCCAGCCAGGAAAGCGGCGGCACCCAACATGAAAAAATCCAAGAGCGATGGCATACGGTGCGGGTTTGAAAGTAGGCAGGCGTCCATTGTACGGAAGAAACTCGGTACCCGCCGGGCACGCCCCCGCTACCGCCCCGCCCTCTCTTTGGTGTAAGCTTGGCCCAGGATTCACCCCCACCAGGAGCGTCATGTCCGGTCCCAGCAACTTCAGCTTTACCACCATCACCCAGCTGATATGCCAGCGCGGCGCCGCCAGGCACCTCGGGCAGCACGTGCGCGCGCTTCAAGCGGCGCTGCGGGTGTGCTTGCTCGTCACCGATGCCGGTTTGCGTCGCAGCGGATTGATCGAGCCGGCCTGCGCCAGCTTGCGCGCTCATGGCTTCACCGTGCATGTCTTTGCCGACGTGCTGGCCGATCCGCCCGCAGCGACGGTCTTGCTGGCAACCGAGTTTGCCCGTTCACACGGTGTTGAACTGGTCATCGGGCTGGGCGGTGGCAGCTCGATGGATGTGGCCAAGCTCGTCGCCATCCTAGCCGGTAACGACCAGGCGCTCGACCAGATCTATGGAATCGGCAAGGTCCAGGGCCAACGCTTGCCCCTGGTGCAGGTCCCGACGACGGCCGGCACCGGCTCGGAAGCGACCAATATCGCCATTGTCACGACCGGGGAAACGAGCAAGATGGGCGTGGTCGCCTCCCAGCTTTATGCCGACCTGGCCATCCTCGACGCCGAACTGACCCTGGGATTGCCCCCGCACGCGAGCGCCGCCACCGGCATCGACGCCATGGTCCACGCCATCGAAGCCTACACCAGCCGCCACAAAAAGAACCCGATCTCCGATATGCTGGCGCGCCAAGCCTTGGCACTGCTGTCGGCCAACCTGCTGAAGGCTTGCGAAAATGGCGACGACTTGGAGGCGCGCGAGGCAATGTTACTGGGCGCGTATTTGGCGGGGACGGCGTTTTCAAACGCGCCCGTCGCCGCCGTGCATGCCCTGGCCTATCCCATCGGTGGCCTGTTCCACGTGGCACATGGTTTGTCCAATTCCCTGGTGCTGCCGCATGTGTTGCGCTTTAACTTGCCCGTCGCCTTCGAGCACTACGCCGAGCTGGCCAGCATTGTCGTGCCGCACGCGAGCGGCAGCAGCGAAGCGCGCGCCGAAGCCCTCATTGTTGCGATGCACCAAATCTCCGCCATGACCGGCATTCAAACCACGCTCCAGCAAGTGGGCGTGAAGCCATCGGACCTCGACCGCCTGGCCGCCGACGCCATGCTGCAAACGCGCTTGCTGGCGAATAATCCGCGCGAGCTGGCCTTGGCCGACGCCCGCGCGATTTACGCCGCCGCCTACTGACGGGCCTAATTGGGAACGTTCACCGTGCCCCCGCTCACCCCGATGGCATTGGCCGGATCGGCCGTGACCGCGATCGGCGGCAAGTTCGCGCTAGTGATAGGCGTGGTGGCGTCAAGCCGCACCACCGTGCGCACCACTTGGGATGGCGGCAAAGCTTGCGCCGACTTCAAGTTGGCGTAAAGCGCGTCGAGCGCGCGGAACAGGTAGACGTGCAAGGGCACGATCTGGTTCGGCAATGCCGAGCTGAAGGAATCGAAGTGATTCGCGTGCGTGACCTCGATGTAGCGCAACTTGCTGTTCGCGCCCTCGACGGCAGCGTTCAAGCCCAGGTAAGCGCGCGAGGCGTGATTGACGGGAATGAGGGTATCGCTGCGCCCCTGCACGATCAGCGCCGGCTTGCCGCGCAGATTGGCCGTGGCCTGCACTTCGGCAATCCCGTTGCGCACCCGTTGGCTATTCGCGAGCATGGTGCCGGTCAAGGCGGCGCCCGTCACCGGATCGCTACCCGTGGCCAGCGCGCGCAGGCACAGGAAACCATCCAAGGCCTGGTCCGCCACGCCGCTCGAGGGCGACACCCCGAAGCTGTATGCCTTGGCGCCGCCCACCGAATCCTCGTACACGACACTGCCAACGATGCCATTCTGGTTGGCGAAACTGGCCGCCTTTTGCTCGGGCGTCAGGGCGATCGGCATACCCAGCGCGTCGGTGGCGGCGAAGCTGAAGCCGCACAGCTTGTCCGCCGCTGAGAAGCGGCCATAGGCGTTGGCATAGGTCACCGCGACCAGCACATTGGTCCCCGCATGGGCGCCATGCAGCACATCGGAGTCAAGAAGCCAGCCATAGGCGTGCATCTTGCCCAGGGCGTCGACCTGCTGCGCGGCCAGCGTGGCGCCGCTCAGCAAACCCTTGGCGGCCAGCCCGGCGCAGCGCAAGGCCACGCCCGCGATGCAGGGCTGGTACAGGGCGGCGTAGCTCGAGTAATCAAACAGGGGTTTGCCTTGGGCACCGGCTGCCGCCCCGCCCTGCGTCACGGTGTAGGCGCTGGACGGGCGCGGCTGGATCTGGGGTTCGGACGCGGCCACGCCGCTGATCAAGCCTTTGCTGTCTTGCTCGGCCGCCAGCAAAGCCGAGCCCGCGCCATTCGAAATGCTCGAGGCGATGACGATGGTGTTGGCCGGCGTGAGCTTGAGCAGATGCATCTTGCCGTCGCGCGCCAGATCGCCAAACTTTTGATTGAGCACGTAATAGGCGAATTCAATCGATTGCAAGGTCCATTTACCCCAATCCTTTTCCGGGTTTTGCTGGGAATACGCATGCTTGAACGCAATGCGATTTGGCGCGGCGGCGGCGAAGGCGGCGCGCGCCGCGTCCGTGATATCCGGCCCGAACAGGGCGTTTTTCGCGGCGGCGGCGCGGCTCGCGCGCGTCCCGTTGAGCAAGTTCACGCTATCGTCGTCGTAAGTGTACAGGCCGGTGCCCGTGCCTTTGTCGGTGTAGGCCACGGCGCAGCCCTTCTTCAAGCCCCACTCGCCGGCGCTGCCGATGGCGCCATAAATGCCGCGCGAACCGCTCGAGGTGCCGGTGACGATGCAGGCGTTGGCGGGATCGAAGTTCGATGGCACTTGCACCATCAAGGTGACGTTCTGGTGGCCGCCGCCGTCGTCCGCGTAAGTCAGGTATTCGGTGCCGGCGATCTTGCCCTCGCCCGTCGTGACGTTGCCGTGCGCATCCACGTTCGGCCCGTACAGGCTGCCGTAGCCGCTGTTGGCATTGATATCGAGCACGGCGCGGTAATTGTTGAAGATCGCATTGCGGCGCAGTTCGGCGGCCGTGGGATTGCGCGGATCCGCAAACGCGGGGGCGGCGCCGGCCAATCCGGTTTTGCCCAGACCGGCAGTGAGCAAGTCGTCGCTGATGCCGTCGTAATTGATGGTGCTGACCGTGCCTATATAGGCGGCCGCCAGGTTCAATTGCTCCGGTACATAGTTACCGCTGCCGCAAGAGGCCAGCGCCAAGGTCGCTGCCGCCGCCGCAGCCGGCTTCAAGCTGTGCTTCATCTTATTGATCGTCATATCTCCCCCAAGGATGGTTGAATGGCTAAGCACGGTGCCGAAGCGCCCTAAGCGGCTTGCCTGGCGCCGGAAACATAGGCGCCGAGCTCGCCCACGATGCCGCGTCGGAACAACAAGACGCAGGCGATAAATATCAGGCCGGTCACCATGCCGACCGCCTCGCCCAGCGTGGAAAACCAGGCGACGCCGGTGTGAGCGGCCAGCCAGGCGCCCAGGTCGCCAAGCTTGTTCTCGAGCGCGATGATAATGAAGGCACCGACGATGGGACCGACCATGGTTCCCATGCCCCCCACCAGGGTCATCAGGATCACGAGGCCGGACAAGCCCCAATAGACGTCGGTCAAAGTCTCCGAGCTTTGCACCAGGGCATTCATGGCGCCGGCCAGTCCGGCCAGCGCGGCGGACAATACAAAAGCGAGCAGCTTGTACTTGTCCACGTCATAACCGAGCGAAATGGCGCGTGCCTCGTTTTCCTTGATCGCCTTGAGTACTTGCCCGAATGGCGAATGGACGGTGCGCACGATCAGCGCGAATCCGGCGATGGCCAAGGCCAGGACCACGTAATACAAATTGAGGTCCACGGCCAAATTCAAGATGCCCAGGGCTTTGCCGCGCGGAATGCCTTGCAAACCGTCTTCGCCGCCCGTGAATGGCAGGTGGGCGGCCGCGAAATACACGATCTGCGCCAGCGCGAGCGTGATCATCGAAAAATAAATGCCTTGGCGGCGAATCGCCAGCGCACCCATCCCGGCGCCCACCAAGGCGCTCGTCCCCACGCCCGCCAGCAGCGCCAATTCGAGCGGCAAGCCGCGCTCGCGCAATAGATATCCCGACACATAACCGGCCGAACCGAAAAACGCAGCATGTCCAAACGACAACAATCCGGTGAATCCGATCAGCAAATTGAAGGCGCAGGCAAACAGGGCGAAGCACAATAGCTTCATCAGGAACACGGGGTAGCCGATGGCTGGCGCGGCCAAGGCCAGCGCGAAGGCCAGGGTATAGCCGACGGTCTTGTTCATGGAATGGCTCCGGTATGGGCGCTGCGATTATTTTTCTTTGCCGAAAAGGCCGGCCGGACGAAGCAGCAATACGACGATCATCAACACAAAGACGACCATGTCCGAGCCGGGCGGATAGTAGACGCGCGTCAATCCCTCGATCACGCCGAGCGCCAATCCGGTGAGGATGGAGCCGAGAATCGAGCCCATGCCGCCGATGACGACCACCGCGAACACGACGATGATCAAATTCGTTCCCATCAGCGGCGTGATCTGGATCACGGGGGCGGCCAGCACGCCTGCGAAACCGGCCAGCGCGACACCAAATCCATAGGTCAGCGTCACCATCAAGGGCACGTTCACGCCGAACGCTTCGACCAGCTTCGGGTTTTCCGTCCCGGCCCGCAGGTAGGAGCCGAGCTTGGTCTTTTCGATGGTGAACCAGGTCGCCAGGCACACGGAGAGCGAGGCCAGCACCACCCAGGCGCGGTAATTGGGCAAGATCATGAATCCGAGGTCGGTGGAGCCGGACAGCGCCGCCGGGGCTTCGTAGCGCTGGCCAGACACGCCAAAGAAGGAGCGGAATAATCCTTCAAGCAGCAAGGTGATGCCAAATGTCAGCAACAAGCCATATAGATGGTCGAGCTTGTAAAGCCAGCGCAACATGGTCTTTTCGATCACGATACCGAAGGCGCCCACCAGCAAGGGTGCGAGCACCAGCATCGCCCAGTAGTTTACGCCGAAGTAACTGAGCCCCATCCACGCCAGGAAGGCGCCGATCATATACAGGGCGCCATGCGAGAAGTTGATCACGTTGAGTAAACCGAAGATCACCGCCAAGCCCAGCGACAACATGGCGTAAAACGAGCCGTTGACCAGGCCCAGCAGCAGCTGGCTCAGCATTGCGTTCAGGGGTACGCCGAAGATTTCCATGGCATCCAGACAGGAGTTCAGGGGAAGGAAGCGGCCGCGCGGGCCGCTTCCGGCAAGGTGCTTGGCCGGCTTACTTCCAGGCCGCGCACTTGGTTTCGGCCTTGCTCGCGAAGGCTTGCTCGCCTGGAATCACCTGGACCACCTTGAAATAGTCCCAGGCGTACTTCGATTCGGCCGGCGTCTTCACTTCCATCAAATACATATCGTGCACCATGCGCCCGTCCGGACGGATTTCGCCATCCTTGGTGAACATGTCGTTGATGCGCGTTTTCTTCATCTGGGACATGACTTTGTCCGGATCGTCCGTCCCGATCGTCTTGACCGCCTTCAAATAGGTGCTGGCCGCCGAATAATCGGCCGCTTGCAGCATCGACGGTTCCTTGTGCATCTTGTCCACATAGCGCTTGGACCAGGCGCGTGTGTCCGGATTCAAGTCCCAATACCAGCCATCGGTCAGGTACATGCCCTTCGTCACCCCCAGGCCGAGGGAATGGACGTCGTTGATGAACATCAGTAAACCAGCGAGCTTCATGCTCTTGGTGATGCCAAACTCATTGGCGGCCTTGATCGCGTTGATGGTGTCGCCACCGGCATTGGCCAAGCCCAGGATTTGCGCTTTCGACGCTTGCGCCTGCAATAGGAAGGAGGAAAAGTCCGATGCGTTCAAGGGATGCTTGACGCTGCCCAAGAGCTTGCCGCCGTTGGCCTTGATCACCTCCGAGGTGTCTTTCTCGAGCGAGGCGCCAAACGCGTAGTCGGCCGTCAAGAAATACCAGCTCTTGCCGCCCTGCTTGACGATGGCCGCACCCGTGCCACGCGCCAGGGACACCGTGTCGTAGGCGTAGTGCACCGTGTACGGGCTGCATTCCTCATTGGTCAGGCGGGCCGAGGCGGCGCCGATCGACATGAAGATCTTCTTCTTTTCCGCCGCGACCTTGGCCATCGCCAGGTTGGCGCTCGAGTTGGTGCCCCCAAGCAGCATGTCGACCCCTTGCTGGTCGAACCATTCGCGCGCCTTGCTCGAAGCGATGTCGGCCTTGTTTTGATGGTCGGCCACGATGAACTCGATCTTCTTGCCGTTGATCATGCCCCCGGCATCCGCAATCGCCATGCGCACCGCTTCCGCGCCGCCCTGGCCGTCGATATCGGCATACACGCCGGACATGTCGGTGATCAATCCGATTTTGATGGTGTCTGCGGAAATTTGCGCTTGCGCAGTCAAACAGCTTCCGGTGGCGCAGGCGGCGGCCGCGGCCAGGGCGATTGCTTGTCGTTTCATATGCTCTCCGTGCAAGTGTGTGGTTCAAGTGGCCGCTCAGACGCCCAACAGCTCGGTCAGGACGGGCATCTTGGCGCTCAATTCGGTGGAAGCGAAGGTCTCGACGATCTGACCATGTTCCATCACGTAAAACCGGTCCGCCAATGGGGCGGCGAAACGGAAATTCTGTTCCACCATGACGATGGTGTAGCCCTTGGCCTTGAGGCTCTTGATCATGCGGGCCAAGCCTTGCACGATGACGGGCGCCAAGCCTTCGGATATTTCATCGAGCAAGAGCAAACGCGCGCCGGTGCGCAAGATGCGCGCCACCGCCAGCATTTGCTGCTCGCCGCCGGATAAGCGGGTGCCCTGGCTTTGGCGCCGTTCCAGCAAATTGGGAAACATGGCGTAGATTTCCTCGACTGCCATTCCGGGTCTGCCGCCGCGCAGCTGGGGTGGCAGCATCAAGTTTTCCTGCGTCGACAGGGAAGAAAAAATGCCGCGTTCTTCCGGACAGTAGCCGATGCCCAGGTGCGCGATCCGATAGGTGGGCAAACCGATCGCTTCGACCCCGCCAAGCTTGATCGACCCGCTGCGCGCGCCCGTCAAACCCATGATGGCGCGCAAGCTGGTGGTGCGGCCCGCGCCGTTGCGGCCAAGCAGAGTGACAACCTCGCCCTCGTCGACCTTCAGATTTACCTTATGCAAGATATGCGATTCGCCATACCAAGCTTGGAGATCGGAAATCTCAAGCGCGGCGCTCATGGATGCGCCCCTTCCAACTCGGCGCTAGCCGTACCCATATAGGCTTCCATCACCAACGGGTTGCTCGACACTTCGGCATAACTGCCCTCGGCCAGCAAGGCGCCCCTTTGCAGAACAGAAATCCTGTCGCAAAGGCCAGAGACCACGCTCATATTGTGTTCGACCATCAAGATGGTGCGACCGGCCGACACCTTGCGGATCAGCTCGGTAACGCGGTGCACATCTTCATGCCCCATGCCTTGGGTGGGCTCGTCGAGCAGCATCAATTCCGGCTCCATGGCCAGGGTGGTGGCGATTTCCAACGCCCGCTTGCGGCCATAGGGCAGATCGACGGTGACGCTGCCGGCCCATTGCGCCAAGTCGACTTGATCGAGTAATTCCATGGCACGACTATCCAGGCGCGACAGTGAGCGTTCACTTTTCCAGAAATGAAAAGAACTGCCGAGATTGCGCTGCAGGCCGATCCGCACATTTTGCAACACGGTGAGATGGGGAAAAACTGCCGAGATTTGAAACGAGCGGATGATGCCCATGCGCGCGATCTGGGACGGCCGCGCGGCGCTGATGTCGCGTCCATTGAACAAAATGGTGCCGGAAGTGGGCACCAGGAATTTGGTGAGCAGGTTAAAACACGTGGTCTTGCCAGCGCCATTGGGGCCGATCAAGGCATGGATATGCCCGCGCTCCACTTGCAAATTGACATCGTTGACCGCGGTAAATCCCTTAAATTCCTTGGTCAAGCGTCTTGTTTCCAAGATTACATCTGGCATCGCCTCTCCCGTGTTTTCCCAGCGTATTTCTTCCATTGCAATGAAAGAAGTCGTTTTGCAGAATACACAGGGCCCCAGCGCCCCACATTGCGAGATCACAATAGGGGCGCGAAGACTGATGGAAATCAGAACATGGCCAACACCGCTCACGCGGCACTGCTAGGCTGGACTAGCGCGTTTCTTCCTGATACTGCGCGAGTATCATTTGAGCGGCTTTTTCGGCGATCATCAAGGTCGGGGAATTCGTATTTCCTGATGTAATGGTAGGCATGATGGCCGCATCGACCACCCGCAAACCGGCTATGCCCATCACCCTCAATTGGCTATCGACAACCGCCATCGGATCGCTGGGATGGCCCATCTTGCAAGTTCCCACCGGATGAAAGATGGTGGTGCCGATATTGGCCGCCGCGTCCGCCAATTCCTGGTCCGTCGAATAAGCGGAGCCGGGTTTGAATTCCTCCGGCGCATAGCGTGCCAAGGCCGGCGCGGCGACGATACGGCGCGTCAAGCGCAATGCCGCCGCCGCCACTTCCCTATCGCCTGGCGCGCTTAGATAGTTGGGAATGATGCGCGGCGCGCGCAGCGGATCGGCCGACGCGATGCGCACCTGGCCGCGCGAGGCGGGCCGAAGATGGCAAACACTGGCCGTAAATGCGGGAAAAGGATGGAGCGGGTCGCCGAATTTTTCCAATGAAAGCGGTTGCACATGGAATTCCAGATCGGGCGTCGCTTGCGCGGCGTTCGACTTGGCGAAAGCCCCCAACTGGGACGGCGCCATCGACATCGGCCCGCTCCTGAATAGCGCATATTCGAGGCCGATCTTCGCTTTTCCGATCCAGCTCGCCGCGCTGGTATTGAGCGTCTTGACGCCTTTCACCTTATAGATCATGCGTAGTTGAAGGTGGTCTTGCAGGTTTTCTCCCACGCCGGGCAATTCGTGGATCGGCGTGATACCGGCTGCACGCAGCGGCGCCGCCGCGCCGATTCCCGACAATTGCAGAATATGGGGAGAACCGATCGCGCCGGCGGCCAACAAGGTTTCGCGCACGGCGGTGGCGCGCCAGGCTAGTCCCGCGCGGCGAAATTCAATCCCGTGGCAACGCTTGCCATGTGGCCCGCTCTGTATCAACAGGCGCTCGACCTGGCAAGCCGTCATGATGGTCAGATTCGGACGCCGCGCCGCCGGCCGCAAGAAGGCCTTGGCGGTATTCCAGCGTATGCCGCGCCGCTGGTTGACTTCAAAATACGCGCTGCCCGCATTGTCGCCGCCATTAAAATCCTCGACCTTCTCGATACCGCACTGTTGCGCGGCGTCGCGAAAAGCGTCGAGAATCTTCCAGGACAGGCGCTGCCGCTCGACCCGCCACTCCGCGCCCGCGCCGTGCCAGGGGCTCGCACCGCCATGGTGGTCTTCGCTCTGCTTGAACAAAGGTAGTACCTGGTCCCAGCGCCATGTGGGATCGCCGCACAAATCGGCCCAGCGATCATAGTCTTGCGATTGGCCGCGCATATAGATCATGCCATTGATCGAAGAACAGCCGCCCAAGACCTTGCCACGTGGGTAGATCAGACTGCGTCCCACCAAACCCGCATCGGGCTCGGTGCGGTACATCCAATCGGTACGCGGATTGCCGATGCAATGGAGGTAGCCGACCGGGATGTGGATCCATAAATAGTCGTCCTTGCCACCCGCTTCGATCAGCAACACCCTCACTTTGATGTCGCGCGTGAGCCGGTTGGCCAGCACGCAACCGGCCGTGCCGGCGCCAATGATGATGTAATCGTATTGTCCCGCCGATTCCAAATGCCGCTCCTTGATACCCAAACTGCCTGTGGATAAGTCTATTGATATCCACAGGTAGCAAATGTGGATAAACCCGTATTTATGCACAAGCCCGAAATTATCCAGATAGTGTACCAGCCGAATACATGCTTATCCGTGCGCTTATACGTCCTGCAATCGATTGATTTGTATGGAAAATACCGCCTTATCCACAGAAAATGCCTCCGTTAACTACTACTACTAAATTTGTATACATATCTTTTATATAAACCTACAAAACAGCGGAGCGACGAAAACCCAACACCCGAAGGCCTGGAAAGATGAACTAATTGATTCAAAGCAAATCCGAATTCCCCCTAAAGCGGCTTTCACATATACTGGATCGACAATGGATTTCCGTGTAGTTCACTACTGGAGCCAGCCTTGTACTTTGCGCTTGATGACCTTCGACGCAAGTATCCGCGCAATGACGGAGGTGCCGCCACACCCGGCATCAAGGTAGCGCGCAAGCGGAACGGCATGCCATGAGCGCAATGCCGATCAGCACGCCGATGCTGGACACTTCCCCCGCCTACCGACGATTCAAGCGCTATGTGATGCTTGGATTGTCCTTCATGGCGATGTTGGCGATCTTGCTCATCATCTGGCAGCTACGCTCCGCGCATCGCGATCGCATCAATTTCACCCACAGCCAATCGATAAATTTTTCAAAAGCCATCGAGGCGCATGTCCGGCATTCGATCGAATTCACCGATCTTTCATTGCGCAACCTCGCGAACGCCATTCAGTTACTACCAGCCGACCAACGCGACTCATCCGCCGCACTCGCGCCCCTGATGAAGGAACAGGGCAGCGCCTACGCCAAGGATTTCGCCATCATCTATATCGATGCCAAGGGCAGAGGTGTCACCTCGTCGAACAAGGAAGCGATTCGGGCGAGCTCCTACCTTGACCAGCAATACTTCAATGTTCATTTGCACAATGATGAAAAGAAACTGTACATCGGCGAACCGCAACATGAAAAAAACCCGGATCAGCGTATTGTCTATATCAGCCGAAAGATTGAGTCCCCGTCGGGAAAATTCCTGGGCGTTGTCGTTGCCGTCATCAATGCCCATCACTTTGCCCAAGTGTTCGACCATGCGCGCTTTAGCGACGACGTCACGATCGCCCTGATACACCGGAGTGGCAAAGTCATCGCGCGCGTACCGGATTTCGAAGCCTCGTTTGGCCAGGACTTGAAAGACAGCATACTGTTCAAGGAAATTGGCACACGCAATGAGGGAACGTTCGAAGCAATCAGCAAGATCGACAAACAAACGAAGATCTACAGCTTCCGGGTACTCGAACACACGCCCTTGATCGTTGGCGTCGGCATCAAAAAATCGAGCTGGACCAGCAGCGTCAGCGCGAACCTCTTGATTGCCAGCGGTGGAACGTTATTGATGGTGACAATCATGCTGTTATCGGCCCAGTTCACCTTGCGCGCGTATGCGAACGTTGAAGACCAGCAAGATCGCTACCACCGCCTCTACGATTCCAGCCATGCGATGGAAGAAAAGTTGCAAGAAAGCGAAAAGCGTTTGCGCCTGATTGCCGATAATCTGCCGGTGATCATCGCGTATGTCGACAAGGACGAGCTATTCACTTTTGCCAATCACCGTTTTGAAGTCGCCTTTGGGGTGTCGCACGAATCGATTGCCGGACGCCCTGCCGCCGATGTGGTGGGTCAGGAAATCTATAAAAAATCGCATAAATACATGTTGGCAGCCTTGGCTGGCGAATCCGTGTATTTTGAACGCGCTGTCAGCCGTCACGGCAAGCAGGTGTGGGACGCGGTCACCTATATACCGGACAAGAACGCGAAAGGCGAAGTCATCGGATATTTTTCGATGGTCGAAGACATCACCGAACGCAGGAAATCCGAAGAATCCAAACTTTTGCATACCCTTGTTTTTGAACATACCAGCGAAGGCATGATGATCACCGATGTCGGCGGCTCCATCATCAGCGTCAATCCGGCGTTTTCCAAGCTGAGCGGCTACAGCAGTCAAGACGCAATCGGCAAGCATTTGAGCGACCTGGCTTCCACCCGCCACGACAAGGACTTCTTCGACGACATTCGCCGCTGTATCGGCCAGACCGGTGTGTGGCATGGCGAAGTGTGGAATCAACATAAGAACGGTCAGCAATACTTGATTTCCATCGTCTTTAACACCGTGTGTGATCAAGACGGCGTGCCATTCCGCCGCATCGCCCTTTTTTCCGACATCACGAAAAAGAAGGCGACCGAGGAATTGATCTGGAAACAGGCGAACTTCGACGCTTTGACTGGATTGCCGAACCGCCGCATGTTCCATGACCGCTTGCGCATCGAAATGAAGAAATCCGAGCGTTCGAATATGGCGATGGCGCTGGTGTTCATCGACCTGGATCACTTCAAAGAGGTGAACGACACGCTTGGGCACGATCTGGGCGACGCCCTGCTGATAGAAACAGCGAAGCGCTTGACCATGAGTGTGCGCGGTACCGATACCGTGGCGCGCCTGGGCGGCGACGAATTTACCGTCATCTTGAGCGAATTGAACGAGGCGGCCGACGTCGCCCGTATCGCGCAACAGATTCTCAAGCACATGGTCATGCCGTTTGAATTGGGCGAAAGCCGTGCCTATATCTCGGCCAGCATCGGCATCACCCTGTATCCAGAAGACGGGGATAGCTTGGAAACCTTGCTCAAGAACGCGGACCAAGCCATGTACGCGGCCAAACAGCAGGGCCGCAACCGCTTCAATTATTTCGCCCCCTTCATGCAAGAAGCGACACGCACCAAGATGATGCTCACCAATGAGCTGCGCAGCGCGCTCGAGCAAAAGCAATTGCGCGTCGTCTATCAACCGATTATTGAACTTAGCAGTGGCAAGATTCACAAGGCCGAAGCATTGGTGAGGTGGCAACATCCAGAACGTGGCTTGCTCAACCCCGCCGAATTCATCGGCATCGCCGAGGCCAGCGGATTGATTGTCCCGATCGGCGATTGGATGTTTTACCAGGCTGCCGCTGAAGCGCAGCGCATGCGTCAACTTTGCGGGCACGATTTCCAAATTTGCGTCAACAAATCAGCCCTGCAATTTCGCGATGACTCGAACCATTATCGGGATTGGCTAGGCCACTTGGAACAACTGCAACTTCCGGCCAACAGCGTGATCATCGAAATCACCGAAGACGCCTTGCAAGCGGCGAGCCGCGCGGTCACCGATACCCTGCTCGCTTTTCGTGATGCTGGTATGCAAGTATCACTCGACGATTTCGGGACCGGCTATTCCTCCCTCTTATTCCTGAAACGTTTCGATATCGACTATATCAAGATCGATCCTTCCTTCCTGAGCAAGCTCGAGCCCGGATCGGACGATGTTATCCTGTGTGAAGCGATGATCGCGATGGCCCACAAGTTGGGCATGAAAGTGATCGCCGAAGGCGTGGAAACAGCGGCGCAGCTGGCGTTCTTGCGTGCCGTGCATTGCGACTTTGGACAGGGTTATTTGTTTTCGCGCCCGGTCCCGGCGGACGAACTTGAAGGATTACTGCAATCACAGGAGGCCGACTGTGGATAAGTCACTGGATATCCACAGGATCAGATGTTGACAAGCCCCTTGTTTAGCCTCAGGCCCATTCTTATCCCGTTTACATCCAGCATCGATACAAGCTTTGTCCCATGACTTAAAAAACGCGCAAGCGATTGATTCAACAAACGTTTTGCCACTTATCCACAAAATTTTGCGCGTTTACTATTACTACTATTTTTATATATATCCTATTCTATTAAAACACTACTTAACGGCGCACTTCTTCCATGACAGCCCAAACCCCCAAAAACCGCCTCGGTATCATCAGCGCCCTGTATGAGGAACAGCAAGGGCTCGTAGACGCCATGCAAGGCAGCACCACGCTGCGCCACGGCATGCGGCAATACACCGAGGGCAAGCTGTGGGGAATCGACGCCGTGTGCGTCCTGTCGCGTATCGGGAAGGTCGCGGCCGCCACCACGGCCACCATGCTGATCGAGCGCTTCGGGGTCACCCACATCATCTTCACCGGCGTAGCTGGCGCCGGCAATGCGACAGTGAAGGTCGGCGATATCGTGGTGGCCGAATCCTTGGTGCAATACGATCTTGATACCCGGCCCTTGTTTCCGCAATTCGAAGTGCCGCTCACCGGCTTGTCCCATTTTGAATCGGACAGCAATTTGAGCACCAAATTAACGAATGCGGCCCGCGATTTCATCAACAATCGCCTCGATGCCGTCATCGCGGGCGAGGAACGCAGCACTTTCAAGCTGGAAAATCCAAGGATACATCGCGGCCTGATCGGCAGTGCCGACCAGTTCGCCAATAAGCCAGCGCAACTGATGGCCTTGCATCATTCCTTACCCGGTTTGCTGGCCGTTGAAATGGAAGGCGCCGCGGTGGCGCAAGTGTGTTTTGAATTGGGTGTGCCGTTCGGCGTGATTCGCGCGATTTCCGACAATGCCAATTCGGAAGCGGCGACCGATTTCATGCATTTCGTGCGGACCATTGCGGCGCGCTATGCGTTCAATATCGTCAAAGGGTTTTGCGAAAACGAACCCTTCGGCAAAGCGTGAAGCCAGGGGGAAGCCCGGACCGGGGCCTCCCCTTAAAAGTTAGCCGTTTAGGCAATCATGGCGTCGGCCGCGACGAATTCATAGCCTAGGGCAGTGGCGACGGCATCGTAAGTGACCTTGCCTTTGCAGACATTCAAGCCGTGGCGCAAATGTATATCATCGCGCATGGCTTGCTTCCAACCCTTGCCAGCCAAGGCGACGGCATGTCCGATGGTCGCGTTATTCAAAGCGAAGGTGGAAGTGCGCGCCACCGCGCCTGGCATATTCGCCACGCAGTAATGCACCACGCCATCGACCACAAAGGTCGGATCGGCATGGGTGGTCGCATGCGAGGTTTCAAAGCAGCCGCCTTGGTCGATGGCCACGTCGACCACCACCGCGCCCTGCTTCATGCGTGAAATCATGCTGCGCGTGACAAGTTTGGGCGCGGCGGCACCCGGCACCAGCACGCCGCCAATCACCAGATCGGCCGCCAACACCGATTCTTCGATCGCGTGGGCGTTCGAATAGACGGTGGAAATGCGGTTGCCGTAAATCAGGTCAAGCTGGCGCAAGCGGTCGATATTCTTGTCGAGCACGGTCACGCGCGCGCCGGTACCGATCGCCATTTGCATGGCATTGCTGCCGACCACGCCGGCGCCGATGATCACGATATGTCCGGGCGCCACGCCTGGCACGCCGCCGAGCAGCAAGCCCATGCCTCCCTTGGATTTTTCCAGATGGGCCGCGCCGGCCTGGATCGCCATGCGGCCAGCCACTTCGCTCATGGGCGCGAGCAGGGGCAAGCCGCCGCCAGGGCCGGTGATGGTTTCATAAGCGATGCACACGGCGCCGGACTTGAGCAGGGCCGCCGTTTGCTCGGGATCGGGAGCCAGATGCAGGTAGGTGTACAGGATTTGGCCGTCGCCCAGCATCGCGCATTCGCCCGGCTGCGGTTCCTTGACCTTGACGATCATTTCCGCCTTGGCGAAGATCTCCTTGGCGCTCTCGACCATGCTCGCGCCCGCCGCGACGTATTGCTCGTCGGACAGACCAATCTCCGCGCCGGCGTTCTTTTGCACCAGCACTTGATGGCCGCGCGCCGTCAATTCGCGCACGCTGGGCGGAGTCAAGCCAACGCGGTATTCATGGTTCTTGATCTCTTTTGGAACGCCTACTAACATGAGTTTCTCCCGGTTTGAGTGCGGACAAGGCGCCGCATTGTCATTGTTCTTACACGCCCAAGGTCATCAGGCTGGCATTGCCGCCAGCGGCGGTGGTGTTGATGCACAGCGCGCGTTCGGCCACCAGGCGCCACAAGGGTATCGCCCCTTCTTCCGTGGTTTCGATCAGCGCGACAATGGCGCCGGAGCGCGCCGCCAGCACCGGACGCATGCCGGCCAGTAGCGCTGGCTCGACCAGGGCGAGCTGGAAATCGGTTTTGCAGGCATCGACATGGCTTATCACGTCGATCAAGTCCTTCACTTCGGCTGGCAAACCTGGCGGAATGAAATTTTCCGACTGGGCAAGGACAATCGCGCGGTTGCCAGTGGCCAAGGCAGCAGCCAGTTGGTTGAGCAAGACGCCGATGTCGGCCGCCGCGCACAGGACGGCGCCGCGCGCGGCGAAGGACAGGCTGTTGTTTTCACCGGTCGGTCCCGGCAAGGCCAAGGTGGTGCCAATCAAGGTGCTGCGCATGTATTGCTCGGCGAGCGTGACGACGCGCTGGTGGCCATGGGTCTTGGCCCAATTGAGCAAGGCTTCGAGGCCGGGCGTGGCTTGGCGCTCGTGTTGCAGCAGGGGGCCGGCGTCGCGTTGCAAGCGCTTCAGGTAGAGCGGGCCGCCCGCCTTCGGGCCAGTGCCGGATTTGCCCTCGCCGCCGAAAGGCTGCACGCCGACGACGGCGCCGACGATATTGCGGTTGACATAAATATTGCCGACGTGGGCACGCGCGGCGATGAAATCAATGGTTTCATCGATGCGCGAGTGCACGCCCAAGGTCAAGCCGAAGCCGCTCGCATTGATGGCATCGATCAATTTTGGCATCTCGGCGCGCTGATAGCGGATGATATGCAATACCGGCCCGAACACTTCATGCGTCAATTCCGACAAGGCGCCAATTTCCAGCACCGTGGGCGCGACAAAGGTGCCCGCCTCGGTGCCGCCCGCGATATCGAGCGCGAAATGATTCTTGGCGCTCCCTTTCATTCTGTCGATGTGCGTCAACAGGTTCTTTTGCGCTTCCCTGTCGATCACGGGGCCGATATCGGTGGCCAGGCGGTCGGGACAGCCGACGCGCAATTCCTGCATGGCGCCGCGCAGCATCTTGATGGTCTTGTCGGCGATTTCTTCTTGCAGGAACAAGACCCGCAAGGCTGAGCAGCGCTGGCCGGCGCTGTCGAAGGCGGACGACATCACGTCTTGCACCACTTGTTCGGGCAAGGCGGAAGAATCAACGATCAAGGCGTTTTGCCCACCCGTTTCGGCGATCAAGACGATATCCATCCCTTCCTTGACCGACCGGTGCGCGAGTGTCCGGTTGATCAACTGGGCCACTTCGGTCGAACCGGTGAAAATGACACCCTTGATGCGCTCATCCTTGCACAAGCCGGCGCCCACGATTTCCCCGCGCCCAGGCAAGAATTGCAAAGCGCCTTTAGGAATGCCCGCCAGATGGAATAGTTGCACAGCGCGGAAAGCGATCAAGGGCGTTTGCTCGGCCGGCTTGGCCAGCACCACGTTGCCGGCGGCCAGGGCGGCCGCGACCTGGCCGGTGAAGATGGCGAGCGGGAAATTCCACGGGCTGATGCATGCGACCGGGCCTAGCGCTTGCAGATTCGGCGCGCCGCGCACCTGGGCCGCGTAGTAGCGCAGGAAATCAACCGCCTCGCGCACTTCGGCCAGCGCATTGGGCAGCGACTTGCCCGCTTCGCGGATGGCCAGGGCCATCAGTTCGAGTTGATGTTCCTCAAACAAGGTGGCGACCCGGTCCAGGGTGTCGGCGCGCATCGATGGCGCCGTCGTTTGCCAGTCGATCGCGTAGTTTTCCGCCGCCGCCAGCGCTTTTTCCAAGTCGGCGCCGCAAGCGTCGCTGGCCATGCCGACCGTGTCTTGCGCTTGCGCCGGGTTGATCACCGGCTTGGCGCTGGCGCCCACGTCGACCTTGGCGTCGATGATGGGGAAGGCCGACCAGTTGTGCTGCCGGGCCAGCGCCGCCGCCACCTCGCACAAGACATCTTCATTGCTCAAGTCCAGGCCGGCGGAATTTTGACGCTCGCCGCCAAACATGGCGAGCGGCAAGGCGATGGCCGGGTGCGGGGCACCGCCATAGCGGCGCGCGGCCGCCACCGGATCTTCGATCAAGGTCTCGATGGCGATTTTTTCGTCGACAATTTGATTCACGAAAGACGAATTGGCGCCGTTTTCCAGCAAGCGCCGCACCAGGTAGGCCAGCAGGGTTTCATGCGAACCGACGGGCGCGTAGATGCGGCAAGGCTTGTCCAGATTGGCCGCGCCGACGACCTGGTCGTACAGGGTCTCGCCCATGCCGTGCAGGCATTGGAATTCATAGTCGCTCACCCCGCTTTCCTTGGCCCAGGTATAGATCACGGACAGGCTGTGGGCGTTGTGGGTGGCAAATTGCGGATACAGGCAATCGGTGGAGGCGAGCAATTTGCGCGCGCAGGTGAGGTAGGACAAGTCGGTGTACACCTTGCGGGTGTAGACGGGATAGCCGGGCATGCCATCGACCTGGGCGCGCTTGATTTCCGCGTCCCAATAAGCTCCCTTGACCAGGCGCACCATGAACTTGCGACCGCTGCGGCGCGCCAAGTCGACCAGGTAGTCGATCACGAAAGGGCAGCGCTTTTGATAGGCTTGCACCACGAAGCCGATGCCGTCGAAACCGGCCAGCGCCGGATCGAAGGCCATCGCTTCCATCATGTCGAGCGAAATTTCAAGGCGGTCCGCTTCTTCCGCGTCGATGTTCAAGCCGATATTGTATTGTTTGGCCAGCAGCACCAGGCTGCGCACGCGCGGCAGCAACTCGCCCATCATGCGTGCGTGTTGGGCCCGGCTGTAGCGCGGGTGCAAGGCCGACAGCTTGACCGAAATGCCAGGGCCATCCTTGATGCCGCGCCCGTTCGAGGCTTTGCCGATCGCATGGATGGCTTGCTCGTAGGAGGCGAAATACTTGTCGGCGTCTTCAGCCGTCAGCGCCGCCTCACCCAACATGTCATAGGAATAGCGGTAGCCGCGCGCCTCATTCTCGCGGCTATTCTTGATCGCTTCGGCGATGGTCTGGCCCGTCACGAATTGGTTGCCCAGCATGCGCATGGCGACGTCGACGCCCTTGCGGATCAGGGGTTCCCCCCCCTTGCCGATCAATTTGGTCAGCGCCGAGCCCAAGCCCGTCTCGCTACTGGTGCCCACCAGCTTGCCCGTGATCAGCAAACCCCAGGTGGCCGCGTTGACGAATAGCGAAGGCGATTCGCCCAGATGCTTGCGCCAATCGCCCTTGCTGATCTTGTCCGCGATCAAACGGTCGGCCGTCTCGCTGTCGGGAATACGCAACAGTGCTTCGGCCAGGCACATCAGGGCCACGCCTTCTTCCGAGGACAGGGAAAACTCATGCATCAGGGCATCGACGCCGGAGGCGCGGGTGCGCTTGCTGCGCACGCTGGCGACGAGCTTGTGGGCCAGTGCTTGCGCGTCTGCATGCGGATTGGCGTCTTGTTCGAGCAGCCAGGCAAGCGCCGTTTTTTCATCGCCGCGATAGGCCGCCGTGATGGCGGCGCGCAAGGGCGAAGGGGCGCGCTGCACTTCCGCCAACAGGGCTGCGAAAGGAATGAAAGGGGTCGCCGCCGCGGCAGTATTCATGAGAAACTTTCAAGCGATTAATGTTGTAAAAAACGGATGTAAGGAGCGATTGCGCAAGCCCTCGCGCCTGGTCCGGCATGCGGACAAGCGGGGGGCGATGCGCGCTAAACGATGATTCGATTGTAGAGGGAATTCTTCTGGATTAATTCTGGTATTACAGAAGACTAGCAATATATTGTTTTTGGTGAGAAAATTTCACCAAATATAATTTCTCGGGGAGTTCTGAACATGTTGGACAAGATTAGCAAGAAGATCCTGGCCGAGTTGCAGAACGATGGGCGCATCAGCAATGTGGAACTGGCCGCGCGCGTGAACCTGTCGCCGGCGGCCTGCCTGGAACGGGTGCGCAAACTGCATGAATCGGGCTATATCGTAGGATATACCGCCCAGCTCAATCCGCAACTGCTCGATGTGTCGCTGCTCGTGTTTATCGAGGTGGTGCTCGACCGCACCACGCCGGAAGTGTTCGACGCCTTCAAGAACAGCGTGCAACTGATCCCCGAAGTGCTCGAATGCCATATGGTGGCGGGCGGCTTCGATTATCTGGTGAAGGCGCGCGTCAAGGACATGGCCGCCTACCGCGAATTCCTCGGCAAGACCCTGCTGCAAAAAGGCGTGCGCGAAACCCACACCTACGCGGTGATGGAGGAAGTCAAGAACACGACTAAGTTGCCGATCAAGTAAGGCAAGATCAAAACAGCAGCCTTGATTAGTCGCTGTTGACGGACGCGCGCAGCGTCGTCGTGTTCATGCCTTCGAGGTGCTTGCGCAGCCATTTGTGGGCCGGGCTGCGCCCATCGCGCTCATGCCACAGCATGTCCAGGTGCACCGCCGGTAAGCTGAACGGCAATTCGCGCGACACCAGCGCGTCCGTCATGCCGGTCGAAGTCACCAAGTGCCGCGGCAACACCGTGATCAAGTCGGAATTGGCCACCACCCGCCCCGCCGTGAAAAACTGGTTCACCGTCAGCAAGATGCGGCGCTCGCGGTGCAACTGGGCCAGCGCCTCGTCCACCAAGCCATGCGCGCGTCCTGAAAAACTCACCAGTAAGTGGTTGGCGGCGCAATAATTATCCAGCGTCAGTTCTTGCCCGGCCAGGGGATGGCTCTTGCGCATCACGCACACATAATGCCCGGAATACAGGCGCTCATGGCGGATGGGCGAACCCGTGTCGGACGAGAGCTGGGCCGCCACGCCGGGAAAGAAGCCGACCGCCAAGTCGATGTCGCCGCGCAGCAGCATGGGGCGCGGCTCGCGCGTGGTCAAGGGCACCATGCGCACGTTCAAGCCGGGCGCTTCGCTCTCGATCGAGCGCATCAGGGAGGGCAGCCAAAACGCCGCCGTCGCGTCCGCCATCGCCATGCGGAAGGTGGCATGCGCCTTGGACACGTCGAAGGTTTCCGGCGTCACCGCCGCCTCCAGGCCCGACAGCGCCAGGCGCACGGCCGGCCACAGCGCTTCGGCGCGCGGCGTCGGCTTGACGCCATAGGCGGTGCGGATCAAGAGTTCGTCGCCCAAGCTTTCGCGCAAGCGCTTGATGGCGTTCGACACGGCCGGCTGGGTCATCGCGAGATGGCCGGCCGCGCGCGTCAGGTTTTGTTCCGTCATCACCGCGTCGAATACCCGCAGCAAGTTCAAGTCTAGGGTCAAGAAACTCATGGCGCTCTATTGGTTGATCTGCGCAAAGGATGCCCTGTGCGCTGGCTTGAATGCACGGCAATATTACCGCAAACCATTCACGTCCGATATAAGCCTTATCGGCAATCGTAATTAGATCTATATGCTGCGATGCACTAAAGTGAATTCAGAACATTCTGAATGGAAACCATCATGTCTGAATTGCCCTTTATCGACAGTGTCGCCGCCACCCTTGGCGTGTTGAGCCTTGCCGCCCTCTTGATCTTGTTCAAACCCTTGATCGGCGGCCTCGTGCATGCCTTGTGGCTGGCCTTGCATCCCCACTTGAGCAAGGAAGAACGGGCCGCGCGCCGCATGATGCGCGATCAATTGATGATGCAGCGAATGATCAATTCCTGCGAAGGGCCCGGCTTGGCGGCTGAATTGACAGCCATCGCGGCGCGCGGCTAAGCCGCTAGCGGCAGCCGCCAAGAAAAACGGCGCCACAAGGGCGCCGTCCGATTTCCGCTTAAACCGCCAGGGCGGGGATCGTCTTTTATTTCTTTTCTTCACCGAGCAGGCGCGGCTTGAGCGAGCTGTCGGCAGGCTTGTCGCCCAGCCAGATGCGCAACACCGCATTGTAGAAGGCGATATCGGGCATCACTTCGCCGATTTTCTTGTCGTTCAACTGGCATTGGGTGCCCACGCCGGGAATCCAGTCCAGGTGCAACACGTCGCCTTTCTTCACGCCCGGCAAGAGGGCGAACATTTCACCGAACTGCATGGTCTGGTTCAAGAGCTTTGATTTTTCCTGCTTGTCCGTGTTGCCGTTCAAGCCTTTCATGAACGATTCGCCGAAATCGTCCGCGCTAACGTCGCGCAACATCACGAGTGTTATGCGGCGCGGGCCTTCGAGCTTGGCGATGTCGGCGTAGTTGTTCTTTTTCTCGGGTAAATACATCGCCGCCGAATACACCTTGACGAAAAACTTGGTGCGCACGCCATAGCCGTTGAGCTTCAATTCCTTGCCGGCGATCTTGGCGGTGTCGTCGAACTTGACGCCGGCCGCTTCCGCCGCCATCGCCCCCTGGCTGAACGCGCAAGCGAATAGGGTCGCGGCTAACAGGCTCTTGAAACTGCTCTTTGCGAAACTGATCATGGTGTCTCCTTTGATGAATATATTATTTTGATGAAGTATTCCTAAGATTCCCAACTGGCTTCGTCGCTGGCAGCAGCTGGTTTCTGCGCCGGCGCCGCGATCTGTTTCCTTAACGCCGGCCGAGCCCCTCCGGTGGACACGCTCTTCGATGTTGTCCGCGACGTGGCCCGCGGCGCGCCCGCCGGCCCACCCTGCGCGTCGAGCTTGAACACGCTGACCGCGCGCGCCAGATTGGCCGCCTGCACCTGCATCGACTCGGCCGCCGCCGTCGCCTCTTCCACCAGGGCCGCGTTTTGCTGGGTGGTCTCGTCCATCTCGACGATGGTGGTGTTGACCTCGGAAATGCCGGCGCTTTGCTCCTGGCTGGCCGAGGTGATCTCGCCCATGATGTCAGTGACGCGGCGCACGCTGGCCACCACTTCCTCCATCGTCACCCCGGCTTGCTCGACCAGATTGCTGCCCTCGGCCACTTTGGCCACCGAATCGCCGATCAAGGCCTTGATTTCCTTGGCCGCCGCCGCCGAGCGCTGCGCCAGGTTGCGCACCTCGGACGCCACCACGGCAAAGCCGCGCCCCTGCTCGCCCGCGCGCGCCGCTTCCACCGCCGCGTTCAAGGCCAGGATATTCGTTTGGAAGGCGATGCCGTCGATCACCCCGATGATATCGACGATTTTCTTGGACGAGGCGGTGATCGAACCCATGGTCTCGACCACGTGCGACACCACCGAGCCGCCGCGCACCGCCACATCCGAGGCGGCGGCGGCCAGCTTGTTGGCTTGGCGCGCATTATCGGCGTTTTGCTGCACGGTATTGGTCAAGTCGCGCATCGCATTCGAGGTCTGGCCCAGCGAATTGGCTTGCTGCTCGGTGCGCGCGGACAGGTCTTGATTGCCGCTGGCGATCTCGCCCGAGGCCAGGGTGATCGATTCGGTGCCGGTGCGCACCTCGGCCACGATCTTGATCAAGCTATCGTTCATGTCCTTGAGCGCCTGCATCATCTGGCCCATCTCGTCGTGCCGGGTCACCAGGATGACGCTGGTCAAGTCGCCATTGGCGACGCGCTTGGCCACCGTCACCGCCTCGGTCAGGGGCGCCGTGATCGAGCGCGTGGCCAGGTAGGCGACCGTCAGCGACAGCGCGATGGCCGCCACCGTGAGCGCCAGGATCAAGCCCTCGGTGCGTTGGGTGGCGGCGGCCGCGCCTTGGCCCGATTGTTCCATCAGGGTGTTTTGATAGGCGACGAATTTGTCGACTTGCTCGAAGTATTTGCCTTGCAAGGGACGTAGCTTGAACATGAATTTGATCATCGCCTCGTCGCGCTTGTCGTCATTGACCAGACCCACGAAGTCCGCTTGCAAGGGAATGAATTTGTCGCGGATGGCGCCGATGGCTTTCAGGATTTCCTGGCCCTGGGCGTCGGTGGTGGTCTTGTTCAAGTCGGCGATGGCGGCGCTCGCGCTATTCGACTTGGCCTCCATATTGGCGATTTCCTTCTTGACCTGGGTGGGGTCGGTCATGATCAAGACGCTCAGCATATTCCGGGTCGCCTCGCTGACATCGGCCTTGATCTGATTGGCGGCCACCGTTTTCGGATAACGCGTCTTGACCGTCAGCCCCACTTCCTGGTTCAAGCTCACGATCTGCACATACGATAAGCTCGCCAGCAACACCAGCAAAGCGATGACGATGCCGAAACCCAGGGCCAGGCGCTGGCCGATGCTCAAGTGCGTGATATTCATGTTCCCGGACCCGCTGGAAGGTAGATTGGACAGGCGTGCTTCGCGTTTCCAATATACCACCGTTTGTTGCAAAAAATTGCCGTGGGAAAATAATTTGACGGGACGCCGCCAATCGGCGGGAAAATTGATACAGCTCAATGACGCGCACCCGCGCCAGGCGTACCGGGCGGACTAATCAGGAAGCGTCAAGAGGGGTCAGGAAGCGTCAGGAAGCGCCGCTTGCAGCTTGTCAAATTTGGCGCGCAATTGCTCGGGGCTTTCGCGCCAGGCCGGATTGAAGGGAATGCAATTGACCGGGCACACTTGCTGGCACTGGGGTTCATTGAAATGGCCCACGCACTCGGTGCATTTGTGCGGATCGATTTCGTAAATCTCGGCACCCATCGAGATGGCGTCGTTCGGGCACTCGGGCTCGCACACGTCGCAATTGATGCAGTCGTCGGTGATGATTAATGCCATGGGGCGCGCGGTATCAAATTCGTTCAAATCGCTGGGGGTGGCCGCTTATTTGGTCGCTTATTCGGCCGCTTATTCGGCCGCTTTGGCGTTTTCGGCTATCTTCTTTTGCAACCAGCGGTCGACCGAGGGGAACACGAACTTCGAGACGTCGCCGCCGAGCACGGCGATTTCGCGCACGATGGTGCCGGAAATGAACTGGTACTGGTCGGACGGCGTCAGGAACAGGGTTTCGACATCGGGCAAGAGGTAGCGGTTCATGCCCGCCATCTGGAATTCATATTCAAAGTCGGACACGGCGCGCAAGCCGCGCACGATCACGCGCGCATCGTGCTTGCGCACGAAATCCTTGAGCAGGCCGGAAAAGCTCTCGACCTTCACGTTTGGATAATGGCCCAGCACTTCATTGGCGATTTCCAGGCGCTCGTCGAGCGAAAAGAAGGGACGTTTGTTCTTGCTGTCGGCCACGCCGACGATCAAGGCGTCGAACAAGCCGGAGGCGCGGCGCACCAAATCCTCATGCCCGCGGGTGAGCGGATCGAAGGTTCCCGGATAAACAGCTACAACCATTGCGGCTCCCTGCAGTGCACCAATAAGAACGCGCATTATGCCTTAAATAAAGGCGATCCTTTCGGCCTGGAACAAGGCTTTCGCATTTTTGCTGGGCGTTTTGTCGCCATTTCGGCGAAGTTTCGTGGCTCAGCCGGCGTTTTATTGTAACTTCAGCAAGTGATAGAACACGGTGCCGGCCTTGTCGGCCCGGATCATTTCCCAGCCCGCCAGCCAGGCGGGCGCGTCGGCGTCGATGGCGGGCAAGGCCTGGCCCGATTCGGCGTACACCAAGCCTTCCGGCGCCAGCAAGTCTCGGCATAGTGGCAAGACTTTGCTGAGGAAATCTTGCTGGTAAGGGGGGTCGAGGAAAATCAAGTTGAAGCGTTGACCGCGCGCGGCCAGGCTGGCGGCGCTGGCGAGGGCGTCGCCGCGCAAGACCTCGACCTGCTCGGCCTTGAGCTTGGCCTTGACCGCCTCGAGCTGGCGCACCACCGGCGTGTGGCTGTCGATCAAGGTCACCTGGGCGGCGCCGCGGCTGGCCGCCTCGAAGCCGAGCGCGCCGCTGCCGGCGAACAAGTCGAGGCAGCGCGCCGCCTCCCAGTTGCCGTCCCACAGGTGCGCGATCCAGTTGAACACGGTTTCGCGCACCCGGTCCGGGGTCGGACGCAGGCCGAGCGCGTCGAGCACCGGCAGTGGCGTGCGCTTCCAGGCACCGCCGATGATGCGCACCTGTTGCGGTGGCGGGGCGCGGTGGACGGGGACTTTGGCAGGTTTCTTTGGCATCGGAGGGCGCGCGGTGGAATCGATGCCGGCATTATAGCGGCTTGCCGTCCGCCGCCAGGCTGTGGAAATCGTCGATCCAGCCTTGCAGGCGCTGGTGGGCGTGCGCCTTTTGCGCCGGCGTGGCCAGCTTGATGACGCCGACGATGAATTGCGCGCTGCTGGCCAGGTAGGCGTCGAAGAAAGCCTTGCGCTCGGGCGCGTCGAAGCGCTCGAACATCTCTTGCAGCGTGGCCCGGATCACGGCCATGGCCGCCTCCTTGCCCAGTTTTTCCTGCTGCACCTTGCGCAGCACGGCGAGGATTTTTTGCTGGCGCCGCATCCGCTCGTCGAGCCAGATTTCATTGTCGAGCGCGCGCGCGTCCGAAGCCTTGCGGATGCGCGCCTCCTGTTCCCGGGAAAAGCTGCCGAACACCATTTCGAACTGCTCCATCGAATTTTGATAGCGCAGCTTTTGGCGTTTTTCCACTGTGCCGCGCAGGAACTTCTTGCGGTAATCGTCGTTATTGGAGGCGAATTTCTTTTCGATCCGGGCGATTTGTTCCGGCTTGATGGCGCGCGCCAAGTCGGCCAGGTCCGGCACGGCCTTGAGCAACAGCGCCTCGCTGCGCGCCTTGACGTCCTTGAAATCGGCCAGCAAGTCCGCTTCCGTCATATTGCCGTCGAGCTGGCGCTGGCCGTTTTCCAGCACCTGGGCGTATTCCTTGAGTTCGGTCTTGCGATGCCACTGGAACAGGCTGTCGATATCCTTGCGCACCCAGCCCGACTGGTCCGAGTCGAGCCCAACATAGGCGTTCACCCACCAATATAAAATGGTCTCGCCATGGTTGTAGGTGAAGCGGATGGTGCTGCAGGCGGCCAGCAGCAGCGTGGCCAGGATCAGTGCGCAGGCGCGCAGGCGGACGCCTGGCCCACCCTGCGTGTTAAAATTTTTCATCATTTTCCACATGGGTCAGTCTATGAATGTAGTCATCCTCGCTGCCGGCATGGGCAAGCGCATGCAGTCGAGCTTGCCCAAGGTATTGCACCCCTTGGCTGGCAAGCCCTTGCTGTCGCATGTGATTGACACCGCGCGCACACTGGCGCCTGGCAAATTATGCGTGATTTACGGGCATGGTGGCGCGGCCGTGCCAGAAATGATAGAAGGGCTCAATGCGCGCCGCGATCCGGCCGCCGCGGCGTCCATCGATCTGGCCCTGCAAGAACCGCAGTTGGGCACCGGCCACGCCGTGATGCAAGCGCTGCCGCACCTGGATGACGCGGCCCCCACCCTGATCCTGTACGGCGACGTGCCCCTGACCAGCGCCGCCTCGCTGCGCGCCCTGGTGGACGCCGCTGGCGCGGACCAGCTCGCCATCTTGACCGTGGTGCAAGACAATCCCTTCGGCCTGGGTCGCATCGTGCGCGAGGGTGGCGAGGGTGGCAAGATCACCCGCATCGTCGAGGAAAAAGACGCCAGCGCGTCCGAGCGCGCCATTCGCGAAATCAATAGCGGCATCATGGTGGTGCCGACGGCGCGCCTGCGTGGCTGGCTGGCGAGCTTGTCGAACACGAATGCCCAGGGCGAATATTATTTGACCGATATCGTGGCCAAGGCGGTGGCCGACGGCGTGCCCGTCGTGTCGAGCCAGCCGGGCGCCGTGTGGGAAGTGGCGGGCGTGAACAGCAAGGTGCAATTGGCCGAGCTGGAACGGCGCCACCAACGCAATATCGCCGACGCCTTGCTCGAACAGGGCGTGACCCTGCTGGACCCGGCGCGCATCGACGTGCGCGGCACCCTGGTGTGCGGACGCGACGTGACGATCGATGTCGGTTGCGTGTTTGAAGGCCATGTCACGCTGGGCGACGGCGTGGTGGTGGGCGCGCACAGCGTGCTGGCCGACGCGCGCATCGGCGCCGGCACCCGGATTTTGCCCTTCTGCCATATCGACCAGGCGCAAGTGGGCCCGGCTTGCGCGATCGGGCCGTATGCGCGCTTGCGCCCAGGCACCGAGCTGGCCCAGGATGTCCACATCGGCAACTTCGTCGAAATCAAGAACAGCCAGGTGGCCGCGCACAGCAAGGCCAATCACCTCGCTTATGTGGGCGACGCCACGGTGGGCTCGAAGGTCAATATCGGCGCCGGCACCATCACTTGCAATTACGACGGGGCCAACAAGTTCCGTACCGTGATCGAGGACGACGCTTTCATCGGCAGCGACAGCCAATTGATCGCGCCAGTGACCGTTGGCAAGGGAGCGACCCTGGGGGCGGGCACCACCTTGGCCAAGGATGCGCCGGCCGGCAAGCTGACGATCTCGCGCGCCACCCAGGTGACCATTGAAAACTGGACGCGCCCGCTCAAGCAGCCCAAGGCTTAGGCGCCGCCGCGCCGGCCCGCTGGCGACGGCGTGCCGGAGCAAGTAAACAGTGCACGCGAATATGTAAGTGAATATGTAAGCGAATATGCATGTGCACGATGCAAGCCCAGGCAAAGCTTTGCCTAAGCCCAACTCCCCTGCGTGCGCGCCGCCTTGATTGCGGGCAAAGCCGAGGCGAGAGCGGCCAAGGCCAGCAGGGTCAGCACCGCCATGCCGATGCGCTGCGGGTCGAGCTCGACCATCACTGGTGGCGCGTGTTGCGGATAAGCCAATACACTGCGGTTGATGAACCAGGCGGCCAAGCCGCTGGCGGCGGCCCCGCCGGCGATACCGATGGCGGTCACCCCCAAGCTTTCGAGCACGAACATGGCAAACGCGCTGGCAGCGGGCAAGCCTAGCGCGCGCAGGGTGGCCAGCTCGCGGCGCCGTTCGAGCCGGTTCATGGCCGCTGCCGCGCCGACGGTGGCGCCGACGATGCTCGCCGCCACCGCCGCCACGCAGCCAAGCATGACATCGGACAAGCGGCGCGCCGGCGCATAGTTTTCCGACATGTCTTGCCAGCGCAACACGTCGACCGGGATGCCAAGCGGCGCCAGCGCTTGCCGCAGCGCCGTCCGACCCGCTTCCTGCCACGCCGGATGGCTCAAGTACACGGCGATGCGCTCGACCTGTTCTTTGCCGGCAAGGCTTTGCGCCAGCGCAAGCGGCATCAGAACGGAGGGCGCATCCGGTCCCAGATCGGCCGTTTCGAACAGCGCGCCGACATCGGCCCGCACCGGTGGAGCTTGGGCGCCGCTGCGCGCGATGGTGCCAAGCATGATGCTCGCGCCCTGCTCCAGGCCCAGTTGATCGGCATGCGCCTTGCCCACGGCGACGCCTGCGCCCAAGTCCGGCAGCAAGCCGTTGGCTTGCGCGGCCTCGGCCTGGCCAATGCCCATTCCCATGCCGCGAAACCACGCCGTCTTGCCGGCGCGCGATGCCATGCCGCGCACGGGCAGTTGCGGCAGCGTCAACAGCACGCCCTTGACGCCGGCCGCCGCTTGCCTGAGCGCTTGCGTTTCGCGCATATCGAAGCGGCCGCCATCGTGGCGCACGATGCACAGTTGCCCGAGCCGCTCGCCCACCACCGCTTGCATTTCCAGGCGCGCCCGCACGGTCGCCGAGTGGCCGGCGAACAAGTCGAGCGCCGCCACGCTCGCGCCGATGGCCAGTGCCGCGTGCAAGGTGCGCGCGCGCCCATGGACCAGGTGGCGCCAGGCCAGCAGCGGCGCGATCATGGGCGCGACCACGGCATGCGCTGCGCCGGCGTGGCCGGCGCCGCCTGCAAATGCCCTTCGTGCAATTGCAAGGTTCGGCTGGCGTAGGGCAATTGGCGCTGGTCGCGGCTGGAAATGACGAAGGCCGTGCCATGCTCTCCTTGGTAGCGCAGGAACAAGTTCATCACCAGGCGCTGGCAGGCGCTGTCTTGGCGCGCGTTCGGTTCGTCGGCCACCACCAGCTTTGGTGCCGTGATCAAGGCGCGCGCGATGGCCACCCGTTGGCGCTGGCTTGGGGTGAGACGCGCGGGATAGGTCGCGCCCAGCGTCCCCAACCCGAGCTGGGCCAGCAATCCGCCCGCCTGCGCCTGCGCCGCTCGCCATGCCGCGCCGCGCAGTGGCTGGCGCAGCAACAAGGGTAAGGTGACATTTTCTTGCGCCGTCATCACCGGAACCAGGCTGAAAGCCTGGAAGACGAAACCGGTGAGCTGTGCGCGCAGGCTGGCGCGCGCCGCCTCGTCCAGCGTCGCGACCGCCGATTTGCCGACGATCACGCTGCCCGCGCTGGGTTGCTCGAGCAGCCCGATCAGCTTGAGCAAACTGGTCTTGCCACTGCCGGACGGGCCGCAAATGGCGACAATTTCCCCTGGCGCCACGCCGATGTCCACGCCGTGCAAGGCGTGGACCGCCGCCATGCCCGCCGGATAACTCTTGTCCACCTTGCACAGGCGCACCAGTTCCTGCGCAAGGGGGGGCGCGCTGGCGCCGCCTTTCAAAATCGCATGCATAGCCGCAATCCTCGCTCTCGCCGCGCCCGGCCATGGCAGGCACGACGTGGCGCTCGTCTTAAGTGTTGCCAGTAGACACTGCTTCGAGGGGATTTCGTTTGCGCGCACGCAAGCGGGCGGGCGGGAGGCGCCAAACCTGGGCGCTACAGCACGATGCGGGTGTCAAACTTGCTGCGGAAAGTGGAGAAATACGCTTTGACATTGCGCACATTGGCGTGCGCGGCGAACAGGCGGTGCGCCAAGGCATGGTAGGCCGGCATGTCGGCCACCTGGATGACGAGCACAAAATCGGGCCCCGGCGCCACCCGGTAGCATTGCAGAACGGCCGCTTCGGACCCCACCTGGCGCTCGAATTCATCCATGCGCTCGGCCGCCTGCACGTCGAGCGTGATTTCAACGATGGCGGAAAGGCGCGCCCCCACCTTGTCCGGCGCCACTATGGCGACCTGGCGTTCGATCACGCCGGATTCGACCAACTGGCGCACGCGGCGCAGGCAAGTTGGCGCCGACACATGCACCTGGGCCGCCAATTGCGCGTTCGTTTGCGATGCGTCAAGCTGCAGCGCATTCAGAATGCGCCGATCCAGGTCGTCCATCATGGGTGCTTCAGTGTTCATGTATGCAATATTTTGAATAAAAATCGTCAAAAATGAAATTAAATTTCACGTCGATTCAATGATGAAAGAATATATCAATACAAGGCAAATTTAGAAAGCTTATTTCATCCCTCCTCATCTAGGATGGATGCATTACTCAACAATGACAACGAGGTTTCCATGTGCGGTATCGTCGGCGCAGTAGCGCAACGCAATATCACCCCGATCTTGCTCGAAGGCTTGAAGCGGCTTGAATACCGCGGCTACGACTCTTGCGGCGTGGCCCTGCACGTCGACGGTAAGCTCAGCCGTTCGCGCAGCACTTCGCGCGTGGCCGACCTCGAGCAGCAAGTGGCGAGCGCCTCCCTGTCCGGCTTCACGGGCATCGCCCACACGCGCTGGGCCACCCATGGCGCCCCCCTGTCGCATAATGCCCACCC
Source organism: Pseudomonadota bacterium (assembly GCA_040388555.1). Classification (GTDB taxonomy): domain Bacteria; phylum Pseudomonadota; class Gammaproteobacteria; order Burkholderiales; family Burkholderiaceae_D; genus Telluria_A. The sequence continues at coordinate 315,060 of JAZKBP010000014.1, read as the reverse complement.
GCATTTTTCGCCCAGCGACGACAACGCCCGCATCGCCCTGGTGCATAACGGCATCATCGAAAACCATGAGGAATTGCGCGCCGAACTGAGCGCCCAGGGCTATGTATTCCAAAGCCAGACGGACACCGAAGTGATCGCTCACTTAGTCGACAAACTTTACAACGGCGACCTTTTCGACACTGTCCAGCAAGCCGTGCAGCGCCTGCACGGGGCTTACGCCATCGCCGTATTTTGCCGCGAGGAACCGCACCGGGTGGTGGCGGCGCGACGCGGCTCGCCCTTGATCGTGGGCGTGGGCCAGGGCGAGAACTTCGTCGCTTCCGACGCCATGGCCTTGGCCGGCAGCACCGACCAGATCATCTACCTGGAAGAAGGCGATGTGGTCGACCTGCAACTGGCGCGTTGCTGGATCGTGGACGCGCAAGGCAAGCCGGTCCAGCGCGAAGTCAAAACCGTGCACGCGCACACTGGCGCGGCCGAGCTGGGCCCCTACCGCCACTACATGCAAAAGGAAATTTTCGAGCAAGCGCGGGTGGTGGGCGACACCTTGGAGGGCGTCACCGGCATCATGCCGGAGTTGTTCGGGGACAAAGCTTTCAATGTATTCAAGCAAGTCGACCGGGTCTTGATCCTCGCTTGCGGCACCAGTTATTACGCCGGCTTGACGGCCAAGTATTGGATCGAGTCGATCGCCAAGGTGCCCGTGAATGTGGAAATCGCCAGCGAATACCGCTACCGCGACAGCGTGCCGCACCCCGCCACCCTGGTGGTGACGATCTCCCAAAGCGGCGAAACGGCCGACACCCTGGCCGCCCTCAAGCATGCGCGCGCGCAAGGCATGCCGCACACGCTCACCATTTGCAACGTGGCCACCAGCGCCATGGTGCAAGAGTGTGCGCTCGCTTACATCACCCGCGCCGGGGTCGAGGTGGGGGTGGCGTCGACCAAGGCCTTCACCACCCAGCTGGCCGCCCTGTTCCTGTTGACCCTGACGCTGGCCCAGGTCAACGGCCGCTTGAGCGAAGCCGAGGAGGCGGCTCACCTGAAGGCAATGCGCCACTTGCCGGTCGCCATTTCGGCGGTGCTGGCGCTCGAGCCGCAAATCATCGCCTGGGCCGACGACTTCGCGCGCAAGGAAAACGCGCTGTTCCTGGGGCGCGGCATGCACTATCCGATCGCGCTCGAAGGCGCGCTCAAGCTCAAGGAAATCTCCTACATCCATGCGGAAGCCTATCCGGCTGGCGAACTCAAGCACGGCCCCCTGGCCTTGGTGACCGATGAAATGCCGGTCGTCACCATCGCGCCCAATGATGTGCTGCTGGAAAAGCTCAAGTCGAATATGCAAGAGGTGCGGGCGCGTGGCGGCCAGCTGTACGTGTTCGCGGACGTCGATTCGCGCATCACCTCGGGCGAGGGCTTGCATGTGATCCGCTTGCCGGAACATTATGGCCAGCTCTCGCCCATCCTGCACGTGGTGGCTTTGCAGCTGCTCGCCTACCACACGGCGCTGGCGCGCGGTACAGACGTGGACAAGCCGCGCAATTTGGCCAAGTCCGTGACAGTCGAATGATCAATGCCTGCGGAGTAATGATTTTTGGTGAGGAATAATAGAGTTCGTCAAAAAATAATAAAGTCTGTCAAAGAATAATAGAGTTTGACAAAGCGGTTTGGGCTATTAAAGTTGGCTGGCTGGCTGACCGGCCGATCTGGGGTGCGCCCTGCTGCCGGTTGGCGGCGCCGGCCAAGATCATGAGGGCGTGGTTGGACCAACTTCCCCCTTCGGCAAAAAGCGGGCATTGCAGGTTGGTCTCATGTCTCGGTGAAATGTCAGTATGTGAAGATCATGAGTACACAGGACCCTATTCATCAATATCAATATTTATGGGACGGCTCACAGCCTGGCTGGGTGCTGATTCGGATCTGCGGTCACGTAGTCGAGTTAACCTTGCGGTTTAAAGTAAGTGGCCCTTCGGCCCGAGAGCTTATGGCGGTAAGGCGGACCGTGCCCGTATTTAAATCGCAGCCTCTTGACCAAGTAAGTGCGCAACTGCGCGGACGCGAGGACCTGCCGCTGGGCCGATTTGAATCAAGTGAGGCACGTACACTTGCCGCGTCATGTCGCGCAGCCGGATTGAATGTGTTGGAGGAGGTAATCGACGTTTCCGGATACGTGCCAACGAACGAAATGACAAGTCGAGCACTGTTAATTGAAGACAATGAGATGGCAAAACAAGTATGTGATGCAGCGTTCCTGCACGGCGTTCCTGTGCGCCATAGTGAGGTCTAACCTGCTTGGTACGTTGTTCACTACGCCAAGTTTCCCTATCGGCTATACGCAGCCGCTCGATCTACCAAGTCGCCCCCCTAACAGGCATGTCATCGTGCGCCCGCCGCCCGGGAGAATGAAACATGCGTGCACGTGAGTTCATCGGATTGGTCAGAGGCATCAGCGGTGGCGCTTGGCTAACCGTCGAACTCCTGCCCAACTCTTTTCATCGCGCCAATATCTGGCGGCGAGGGGGTGGCTTGCACTCGTGCCTGTTTGTTTTACGTCAAAGCCCCACTCCTGTCGCTCCCGTGATTTGTCGGTTTGTTAATGCCGTGTGTAGGCGCAGATCAATTTCAATAAACCAAGCGGCGTAATTCGCGGAAGTCCCGCAGTCTTAACTTCCCGCTTGCCAGCGCATTGCAAATAAATTACGATCCTTACCGAGAAGGCTTAGGACGGGCTTCCTTCTAACCTCTGATTCAGTTCGTCCGTTTCCCTTCTCCCCCGAATTTCATGACCTTCACTGCCTCCCACACTATCCTGCTGAGAAGGCAAGGCTTGCTGTATGTTGAAGCAGGCGCTGCGTCCCTCCCCAGCAATTTCATCGAAGCGTTTGAGATCAATCTCGCGAAGTTGGGGTACGCGGTTTCCACGCGCTTGCGCCAGCGCTTGCAGACCATTTCCACCGAAGCCTTAACCACTCTGCAAGCCCAAGTCTGGAGCGTTCTCGCGGAAGGCGTGGGCGGCCACCGCGCCCACGAGCCGCTTTACCGTAGATTCCCGGTCGATGTTCCAGAAGATACGTTTGGCTTGTGGCGGCAACGGGTGCTGTCCCATTTTATGCAAGCAGAAGGTCAACCCTGCCTGCATTGCGGGCAGACGGGGACCACACACGTGCTGAATCCTTGCATGCACGTGGTATGCGACCAGTGCTTTGACGGTAGCAATTACTCGGCATGCCCAATCTGCGAACGACAGGTCGATCGCCAATCTGCATTCTTCAAGCGAGAACCGGCGAAGGAATCGCCAAGGGAAAGCGTCAAGCTCAAATTGCTTGACCTGGGCGCGTCGGCTGAGCAAGCTACGCGAGAGCTATTCGTCCGTTTTTGCGAGCGTACGCAGGCCATGTCGCCAGTGGACGTTGCGGACTTGTCAGCCATCGTCACCGAATTCGGAGCTGACGTTCTGCCTTCGTTGCCGGCTACCATTCCGGTGCGCGAGAACATCGCGCATGTTTTCGGTACGCTGCTGCGTCAATGCGGCCCTGCCGTTACCATGCCGGCCGCGGCGCCGTATATGAATACCGCGACTGACGTATTGCGTTTGATTGCCAGCTATTCCGGCGCAGATCCTGGACTCCTGCCGCAAACAGCTCTGCGCGACTTCACAATCGCGGAGGCTAGAAAGAAGAAGCAATATCGTGAGCTGTATGCGCATAGCTACTACGATAGATTCACATCGCTAAAGCTGGCGGTGGAAATCAACCGCTTCAAGATGGCGAAGCTTGGTCGTCCGCTAAGGCGTGCCTTGATCGAGTTCATGGAAAGCCTCTCTCCGGAATCCATGACCGATGACATGCTGCGCCATCGTTCGTATTGGGTTTGGCTCGGCGAGTTCCTGCACCCAGCCGAATACAAGCAACGCTTTCCAGCGGTGGCGCGAGCCTTCGAGATTGTGCGGCGCAAGGCTCCGGATGGTAGCCGCGCACCGGCATGGCTGACTTATTACGGCAAGTTGGAAGCTGCAATCAATCTCAGTGATGCAAGCAGCATGACGGCTTTGCTGTTGCAGCGGCCAGGCGAACTGGCGAGGCGGTTTGACCATGCCCTTCGCATTGCAGGTGATGACGAAGCCGCTGTCGAAGGACTGCTGGCAGGCTTCGGCCGTTGCGCGCCCAAATTTTCCACGCCAGTCCTGCTAACGCTGCGCGCGTTGCTGCCAACGCGAGGCACGCGGGCCAATTCGCGCGTGTACTGGCCAAAAGGATCTGTCGTCAACGGCGTGTTCGCATACGACAAGCGGCCGGTCCTGGCACCGGCAGCGATCGAGCGCAGCGTGGCAATTGTCGAGCGAGAATTGCTCGCGCGCTTTGAAGGAAAGCCAAGTGTAGGCGATTTCGTTATCGACGCAAGGCTGAAAACTATCATGGTTCCGTTCAACGAAAGAACTGCCTCGCAAGCAGCAATTCAATTGCCACGTGGATCAACCATCGCTATCGCGCCTGAAAAGACCATACGAATGTTCCTTCACTGGTGCGAGCCTGAGAAGGCGCACTTCGATACAGACCTAGACCTGTCCATTGGCTTCTATGACGCGCAATGGCAGCACGTCGGTACCTGCTCCTATTACCAGCGCGTCCTCCAGGGCGAGTTTGGGAAGATCGCAGTCAGCGCCGGTGATTTGACCAGTGCACCTTATCCCAATGGCGCATCGGAATTCATTGACCTGGATTGCGCGATGGCCGAAAAACATGGCATCCGCTATGCAGTGGCCGTCGTGAACAATTATTCAGGCCAGGCCTTCGAACAACTGGAACACGCCTTTGTTGGCATGATGCTGCGCGGCGATACCCAAGGCCACCATTTTGATCCACGCACGGTCGAAATGAAATTCAATTTGCAGGGAGGCGACGGTATCTTCATGCCCATGGTTATAGACCTGGAAAAGAAATCGCTGCATTGGCTGGATGTATACTCGCGCGGGAAGCTGGAATTCAACAACGTGGCCAGCTCCAATACCGCGATTACCAGTATCTGCCCAACGATGATCGAATACTTTGCCAGCGGAGTTCGGGCGAATATGTTCGACCTCGCATTGCTGCATGCTGCTGCCAGGGCGGAGCGCGTACTGCTTCGCGGGGACAGGGATATCGTTATCGAGCGCATTGCCGGAGAGCCAAGCAATCAATTTCTGCAACGCTTGCGTTCGGGCGAAGGTGCCGAGGTGGCAGCTTTCGATCTTCGCCACGATAAGCAGACAATGGTCGCCCTGCTGGATGGTGATATGGTCCTGCCACAAGATACTTTGGCCTACGTACTAAAGCCTGGCGCAATGGTGAGCACGATGTCCGCGAGCGATTACCTCTCTTGATGTAGTGTAGTGGCAGCGCTTCCAGCCAACGCCGCTATTCGGCAGCTCGAAGGCCGGAAGTATTTGGCCAGAAGCAGTCATCGGCAGCGCTCGGTCGCTTGCCCACTTCAGGCAGTGGGCTGTTCTACGGTTACTCACCCAGAACGACCGCTACCGATTGGTTTGACCCTGACCGCTCTAAACCGCGGACTTGTGCACCACTCTGCGGGACACAATCTTCTCGCCCTCTTGTTGAGGCGCGCATCGCCAAGATCCAGATCCGCGAATTCCGCGTTTGTCCACCGGCGCTAGCGGCTCACGCCGCCGCAATGGCGGCCCAGCAGCATACTGTTATACTTACGTCATTTGTCGGATAAATAACGCGGTCTTTCAAACGTCGCGAAAGCCGGTGAAAAATAAAGGCTTGACGTATCGTGACGCTCCCGATTCATGGTGATGATGGCGCTCGGTGTACATAGCCAGGTAAGCAAACCACGGGAAGAATTAAATGTCGTTAGAAATGCATTGTGCAATGCGTCGGGTCCTTGCTGCTGTTCTTTTCATCGCGTTGGCCGGGTGCGGAGGCGGCGGGGGATCGTCATCCACGGCACCACCTGTAACCGGATCACCGCCGACACCTCCGGTCACGCCGATTGTCCCTGCAACGCCGTCACCGAATAGCTGTAACAATGGCGTCATCGGCACCCCGACGAATCCAGCACCCACCTGGTTTAGTATTACGACGACATTCGGCGGTGACTATTCCAATTGCTTTACCAAGGCCAACTCTCTGATAGGCGTGCTTGTCTCGAATGGCGGTATAGGTCTTGGCATATCGGGCGACGAAAATTGGAGCGGCTCTTTCCCTTTGTCGCTGCACTACGAACAGATTACCCCGGGCACCTACACAGTCAATGGCGCCCTTATGGGAGGTGACCATTCATCGCGTGACCATTCGTGCGCCGCAAGCAGCGCGACATTTATCGTCACGAACGTGGCGTATGTCGATGGAACGCTCGATGTGCTCGATTTGACCTTCAGTGAAACGTGTAATTATGGCAGCAACACCCTTTCCGGCCAGCTGCACTATTGGGCGGGAGACTCGACTGCCGCACCGGGCCCGAAGCCCATTCCCGCCAATTTGTGGAAGCCTGACGCCAGCTTTGTAGCCCCTGCCGGAAATTACATGTATCTGGAAGGAAGTGCGGGAGATCCTGTCTCTAAGGGACTTAACTTCGTGCTCACGGATAACCTCTACCTAGAGCAGAGAGGTGGCAACGAGATCAATTTCCAAGCACCGAGTTCATCGAGCAATTGGCAGGCCTGGTTCAAGGCGCCTCTGCCGTATGCATTAATTCCTTCCGGCTATTACGGGACCTACAATGGGGCGGCCAACCCGGTGTTGGGAACGCTGAGCGTGATGACTTATTTGGCATGCCCAGTCCCTGCTTCAGGATGGTTTACCGTAGACAGTATTCATTACAGTGCCACCAATGGTGTGTTCCAAATTTCGGACCTTGAACTGCGCTTCGAGCAAGTTTGCACCCGGGGAAATACACCGTTGCACGGGAAAATACACTGGTCCACCACGCCGCCAGGGACCATGACGTTAACCAATCAAATACCGGCATTCACTACGCCGGTCCCGTTCATGCCCAGCTTATTGCCTACTGGAAACGCCTGTCAGCGCGCCATGAGCGGCATTGTCACTCCGCCAAACACCCCAGGACAAACGTTTGTCTCGCTCGATAGCGAAGTTGGGGACTACATCGGCCAGGCGGGTTCATATTGTTACACGCTTGCCAATGCGAATTTGCCCCTGACTATCACCGACAACACTATTAAGATCGCTGTGGGAGGCGACGATTACTGGACCGGCACGTTTGCCGTGCCGATGACGAACGGAAAGATTCAGCCAGGCAACTATCAGGCTGGCGCATCATGGAGCGGCAACGCCCGCGGCTGCGGTGTCCAGGCATCGAGCATCACCATTAGCAATGCGACCTATGTCAATGGCAACCTGAATGTACTCGATCTCAATTTTCATCTGCGCTGCTACGCAAGTACAGGCGACCTGAACGGTGTCATACATTGGTGGGCCAATGATCCCACCCGTTGGCCAGGTCCGGCAAGCACAGGAAACCAAAATCTGTGGAAACCGATGCCGGCGTTCGTTGCGCCTGCTGGCAATTACGTCTACCTTGAAGGCACGGGCGACGACTTTGTTTCGGGCGGACTCACCTACCTGTACACACCAGATATCAAGCCGATCACCCTACAACAATGGGATCAGAATGCCTTTAGCGTCAATGTTGGCGCCCCTCATTTTCCGGATTGGCAAATTAACTTCCAAGGATCACGGGCCGCAACTCGTATCCAGCCTGGCCTCTATAAAAACATGACAAACTTCGATAATCCGGTCACCGGCACCCTGCGCGCTTCTGGACTGCATCGCGGATGCAACTCTAGTGTGGGCTGGTATATCATCGATAAAATCACGTACTCGAGTGCGACCAGTCCGGATCAATTGACAGGACTCGACGTCCGCTTCGAACAGTATTGCCTGGATTTTGAAGGGAGCTCGGCAACGCCGCTGCACGGTCAAATACATTGGACCGCCAACTAGACGATCATGTTCTGCGGCGTGGAGTATTAGTCGTGATTCCTGAGAGCATGGGCTCCTGTTCAAGACGCCTGAAATGTCAGAGTTCCTCGTAATCATGTCCAAGGCCCGAGTCCATTTTCTCCTGATGGTTGCAGCTCTGTTGCTATATGCGGCGCCAATCAGTGTGGCGCAGGCCGATGAGGACCCATTGAAGGTGACGGCAATTTGTGATGTCGCCAAGTCAAGGGCAACCGCAATAAAACTTTTCGACTACTCAAACAAGTACTTCGCCAGGTTTAAGAAAGTAAAAATACTCAAGGATCAGATTTCGATTGAAAAAATATATGAGGATGGCCCTGACGCCGAATTTCACGACGCGACCTTTGATACGTTTCAGGCGAACTTTATTCTTGAGCCAAACGGCGATAGAAACCTGATCACGCTCTCAACCAAGTCCTCGAAATTTAAACTTCCATCGGGTTTGAAGCTTAGTCAAACCATGGAACAAGTCCGAACAATTCTTGGCCCACCTTCCGCCGTCAACTCCGAGACCCTCCTGTACGAGATTACTGGCGAAGCCATCAGTGGCGTCTATTTCTACTTCGAAGCCGACAAGCTGGTCGAAGTGAACTGGAGTTACGGCTGGGCTGACTAGCTTTTCAATGACTGCGCCGGGGCTTGCACGTGGCACCTTTTGGCGGCATAAGAATCGAATAAAGATGGAATTTGGCCATGAGCACAAAATCAAAACTTCAGCGGGGTATTGGAATGCTTGGCGCGTTTCTTGTCGCATTCACCTTCGCCTCTAATCGGGCCGATGCCACGCCTGTCGACGTCATCAAGGTGCTGCAAAGTTCAAGCAGCGCAATCCTTTACTCCTTGGAGCCGTGGTCACAGCCTGCAGCCGGCGAACCCACATTGCACGGTTTCAAAATTCTGGGGAAGGCACGGATCGACGCCGCAAGCTACGGGAGCGCTGCCGCGCAATTCACCTTGGCGCTGCGATCAGACGCGGACATGGCCGCTTGTTTCGATCCCAGGCACGCGATCGCCCTTGTCTCGGACGGGCACAAATTTGATTTTCTCTTGTGCTACGCCTGCCATCAGATGGTGGTGTATCGCGATAACGCGCTTGTTGCGACGCTCGCCGTGGCCGGTTCGCCGAAGGTCTTGAATTCCCTACTCGTTGCGGCGAATTTGCCCGTCTCCACGAGTTACGACGAAGATGCCGAGTTGGCACAGGTCGCCCTGTCCCGTCAAGCCGAACAACGCTGGCGGGACGCCATGCCCCGCGCTCTCGCGATCCTCCCCGAAGCGCGATCTCCCTTCCTTGACGCCGATGCCATCATGCGCATGGCGATCGTCCTTGCCAAGGAGTATCCAAGTTCCGCGCAGCGCGTTCTTGCCCTGTATGCCTGGTATGGTGCCGGCGCTGGCCCGTGGTCGGGCTTTCCCAGTTATGAATCCATTGCCGAGCAACTCTTGATGACCCATTCGACCGACGAACTGCTGGCGCCGCTCGACTCCGCGCAATTGAGCTCGGTGCAACTAGAAGGCGCGGCACGCTTATTCGGCGCTTGGACGTTTCCGCATGAGCGACCCGGCGATCTGAAGCGGCTTTCCGACGGATTAAGAAGGCGCTTGCTCACGCAAGCGCAGAGCAGCGAAGATCAGGACAAGCTTGAGCGTGCAAGGCAAGCCTTCGGTTCTCCTTGAGCATATTTACCAATCGCCACGCCAACGCGGGAATAAGATCCATCGCTTGAGCGAAAAGCGCGTTGGCGCAATAGGAAATGTGTTTCCGGGGCTCTTGATTAACTACATGGCAACCACATCTTCCGGGAGTGTCGACACGGCTCTCCCCAAGGATGATATGAAAATGATTCGTCAACGCCTCGCTCCCCTCGTTCTGGCTCTATGCGCAATCGGTTTCGCGGCCTTGCCTGCACGCGCCGCGCCGTCAGCGGCGGCCGTCACCGCCGCCGAGCGCGCCGAAGTGATCGATACGATAGCGACCGATTTGGTCGGCAACTACGTTTTTCCCGACCTGGCTGAAAAAATGGCGGCGGCAATCCGTGACCAGCAACACCTGGGCCGATACAACGAGCTCACCGATGGAAACGCCTTTGCTGCCTTACTGACAGAGCAGCTCCGCGAAGTCAGTCATGACAAACACGTCCAAATACGCTTTGTAGCTTCCCTCGATCCCGCCGAACGGCCGCGCGACACCAAGCAGCGCGAGCAAGCCTATGCCTTTGCTCGCAGCGCCAATTTCGGATTTGAAAAATTCGAGCGGCTAGACCAGAACATCGCCTACCTGGAATTGCGCGGTTTTATTGATCCGACCGGGGCGGAAAATACCGTCGCGGCCGCCATGGGCATGGTGGCCAACGCCGATGCCCTGATCATCGACTTGCGACGCAATGGGGGCGGCTCGCCAGCCATGGTGGCCCTGCTCAGCAGTTATCTGTTCGACGACGAGCGCGTGCACTTGAGTGACTTATATTGGCGTAGCGGAAATCGCACCGAACAATTTTGGACCAATCCCAAGGTCGCCGGCCAGCGTTTTGGCTCGAAAAAGCCCGTCTATATCCTCACGAGCAAGGAAACCTTTTCGGCCGCAGAAGAGTTTGCCTATAACCTGAAATACCTTAAACGCGCTGTCATCGTCGGCGACACCACCGGCGGTGGCGCCAATCCCGGCGGTCGCTTTACGTTCGGCAAGAATTTCGGCGGCTTCATTCCGACTGGCCGCGCCATCAATCCAGTCACCCAAACCAATTGGGAAGGCGCGGGCGTGCAGCCGGATGTCGCGGTCCCAGCCGACCGCGCCTTGATAACGGCACAATGGCTGGCCACCAAAGCATTGTCCGCGTCGATCTCGGACCCCCTTCGAAAGGAAGAAACGCGCAAGAGCGTCGCGGCGCTGCAAACCCAACTGGACGGCATGAAAAAACCATAGACCCAGCCCGCCAATAACACTTGGCGCTGGTGGCGTGCCTGCTTGCCGCGTGCGCAAATCCTCGGAGTCGCCTCGGCCCGGGGTATGCGAAATCAGTGCCAGGAATGGACGACTGGTGCACCCAAATCATCGCGATGCGCGAGCTGCGCGAGCCCGATGTCTATCCTTCGCACGACCGGGATTTGATGCAAGCGCTGGCCATGCTCGAGGGCGCGCATGGCGACGCGGCGGACATGGCAGACATGGCGGCGCCCAGGAGCGCGGGTGGGCAAGCGCCATGCCGGTCTTGGATCTGATATCATTTTTTCACTATACCGCTGGCATTTGCTCCGCGATTGCTCATTCCCTCAGCACCAATTCAAATAAATCCACCCATGCCCAAGCCATTTTTCACCAATCTATCCGTTTTCCCTGCAACAAGTGCACGCCTCCCATTGCCCGCGCTAGCGCTCGCCGCCTTGCTCGCCAGCGGCGCGCTCGCCGCCGCGCCAGCCGCCCCTGCGGTCGCAGTGCGCAGCGCCGCCCAATGGCAAAGCGCCGCCATCGAAGACATCGAGGCGGCATATCGCATCACGCTGGAAAACCATCCCGGCGCCTTTGACCCGGCCAACCCGGGTTTCGTCAAGAACTTGGCCAGCGCCAGGGAAAACGGCCTGGCCCTGGCGGCCAAGGTCAGCGACAGCGCCGGTTATGCGGCCGCCATCGCGCGTTTCAATGTCAGCATTCACGATGGCCACGCCGGGGCGCTGACGCGCTTGCCGCCCGAGGCCGCCACGCCCGACCGTTGGCCTGGCTTTATCACGGTTTGGCGCGGCGATGGCCTGGTGGTGTTCGCATCCGAAGCGGGCGGCCCGCCGGCCGGCGCGCGCGTGAGCGCCTGCGATGGCGTGCCGGTCCAAGACCTCATCGCCGCCAACGTTTTCGCTTTCCGCGGCCGCATCGATGAGCCGGGCCACTGGTGGACCTTTGCGCGCTCACTGTTTCTCGATCAGGGCAACCCCTTCGTCAAACCTGCGCAGCGCTGCCAATTCCTGGTCGACGGCAAGGTGCAGGAGCGCGCGCTCGTGTGGACGCCCATCACCGAACAGGGCAGCACCTGGAGAACGCAAACCTACAATGGCGACTCTTTACCGGTGGGCTTGAGCGAGCCGCGCGCGAAGCTGTTCTGGGCGGCCATGCCCACCTTCCAACCGGACGACAAGGAGCGCGATGCCTATCGTGCCATGAACGAAGAAATCACCACCCACCGCCAGCGTTACCTCGACGCCGATGCGCTCGTGGTCGACCTGCGCCAAAACCAGGGTGGCTCCTCGACCTGGAGCATCGATTTCGCCAGCGCGCTGTGGGGCAAGGGCCGGGTCGAGCGGCGCCGCAATGCGTATTTCGCGGCCACCAAAGTGTGGTGGCGCGCCTCGTCCGAAAACACCGGATACATGGGCCAAGTGGTTGATGAGCTGATTGGGCAAAAGCAAAATGAGTCTGCCGAATGGGCACGCAAGACCAGCGTGGGCATGCGCGAGGCGCTGGCGCGCGGCGAAAAATTCTATGTCGAAAACGACGAAGGCGCGCTCGCACCGCAGGGCGATCCGAATGCTGACGTCGCCGGCGATCCGCCCCCCTTCACCAAGCCCCTATATGTGGTGGTGCCAGGCCAGTGCGCCAGCGCCTGCCTCGACGCCCTCGATACTTTCACCCTCTTTCCAAACACGATCTTGATTGGCGCTCCCAGCGCCGCCGATTCCACGTATATGGAAGTGCGCACGCAAAAACTCGCCTCCGGCCTGTCCTACGTCATCATCCCGAATAAAGTGTATGTGCGGCGCCCGCGCGCCAATGGCCAGTTCTACACGCCGCAGCTGCTGGTGACGGACTTGGCCTGGTCCACCGCCGCTTTCGTGAATGCGGTGGAAGCGCAGCTGAACCCGCCGGCGACCCGTGCAATGCCGGCTAAGGCTTCGCATTGACGACGCGCTCAATCGTCCCGTCAGCCTTGAGCCTGTCATATGCCATGCGGGCGCGGTTGACGACCGTTTCGGGGGTTGAGCGCGCAAAGGCCAAATACAGATTGGTGGTCAATTCCTCGACGGCGGGAAGCTGCTCGAACATCGCGCAATCGAGCGCCTGCGCCGCGCACAGGGGGACCAGGTCGAGTTCACCGAGGATCAGCACGTCGATCTGGCGGTTCAACAAGTGCGTGACATTGTCATTCCACTTGGCGCCCACATACAGATTGGCAAAGCCGTGCGCTTGCAGGTATTGATGGCGCACATCGTCGCGCACCACGCCGATGCTGTAGGCGCGCGCATCGTCCAGGCGCTTGATGACGATATCCTTGCGGTCGGCCAATTTGACGAAGTGGTAATGCACGGTCTGCATTTCGCCCACCCACTTGAATTGGCGTTCGCGCGCCGCGGTGCGCGCGATCGGGTAGATCAGGGTGTTTGGTTCATGCAAGGCCAGCTGGTAGGCGCGCGCCCAGGGGTAGACGGAAATCCGGTAGTCGGGCAAGCCGGCGTTTTTGAGGATTAACTTCACCCCCTCGGTCCATGGTCCGACCACCTTGCCGTCGACCACCATGGTCTGGCTGCCCGTTTCCGTCACCGCATGGATGGTTTGCGCACTCGCACCTTGCGCCCACAGCGCCACGGCAGCAAATAGCAATACGGGAACGTTCACCACGCCTCCTCCAGTGCAGATAGGGTGACGATATACGAAATCGGGCCCGCCATCAACGGCTGTGACGCCATGGGCGCCAGCCCGCCCGCCTCGCCTTCAGGAAAAGAAGCGCGGATCATACGTCCAGCGCTTGAGCGTGGTCGCGACGATGGCGGCGGCGTCGCCATGGCGCGGGTTGATCAACACCACGCGCTCCTCCGGCACGATGACGCTCGGTACCTCCAGCACGGCCGTGACGGCGGCGGCAAGCCAGGCGTCGCCCGCGCGCACGCTGCCCATGCCGGCCGGCACCGCGTCCCAGCCGCCGGGCGGCGCGTCGAGCCGCTGGCGCCGCTCCCACACGGCGGCCGGGATATCGACGCGCACCAGATAGCGATTAAACGGCAAGCTGCCGCTGTGCAGGACATGCACGGTTTCGAGCGTGGCGAGCGCGATATTTGCGGCGCAGTAGACTACCGGCCGCCCCTTGCTGTTCCAGCGTCCTCCCGTGATTTTGGCGCCGGTGCCGCTCAGATCGTTGGCGGCGTAGCTAGGTGCTTCCACCGCGATCCGCCACACCGCCACATTCACGCGTAAGCCCCGCTTTGGCTCATGGACAACAGTTCGCCCACCAGCTTTTGCCCTTCGAAAGTGTCCATATAGCTGGCCGGGCTGGCGCCGCCCAGGGCGGGCAAGGGTTGCGCCAGCCAGGCGCACACCCAGCGCGGCGCGTCAAAACCGGCGGGATTGCCCGATTGCGCCACCATCGCGTACACGGTGTCGATGAGGCTGGCGATACCGAGCACGCGTTCGGACTCGTCGGGCGCAAGTAGCGTGCCCTCGCGCTCCTTACGGTTGATGGTGGCTCGCGACAGGCGCAAGCTATTGATCAAATATTCTTTGCTCATACCCATCCTCGTGGCGAGTTGGCCGACGCTGCTGGCGGGAATGCCGTGGCGCGCTATGGCGATGCGTTGTTGCGGCGCCAGGCCGAACAAGGCCGCCAGCGCGTCAGCCATCGCATCGCTGTCTTCCCTTTGATTGGACATGATTGTCTCCCTTGAGACCTTAGTGTAGATCAAATGAGGCTGACGACAAGAGCGCAAGCCCTCACCCGCCCGTAGGAGAAGGCGCAGGCGCGTTTATTGGTAGCGCCGCTCGATGGCGGCGCTGCTACCGTCGCGCTCCATCTCTTGCAAGATCCGGTTCAAGCGCTCCGCCAGGGGCGCGCCCACCGACTTGTGGCAAGCCAGGTACAGCTGCGCGCGCTGGAAGCTAAAGTAAGGAACGATCTTGCCACCCGCCTTGTTCTTGGCAATAAGGAATTGGCCGGACGATATCCCGGTGGCCCAGTAGTCTATGCGTCCGTTCAATAATTTCTGCAAATTAATGGCGTCGGTGGCGGCCACATCGACCCGGAATCCTCGCGCTTTCAAGAATAGGCCGGTGGAATCGTCGTGGTAGCCGCCGATGATGGCGCCGCGCACGTCCTCCAGGACGGCGGGACGGCGCACATCGCCGGCGCGCCCGAACATGGCCCAATCGTTGGCCGCGAGCGGCCCGATCCACAGGAACAAGGATTCGCGCTCGGCCGTGCGGGTGGTGGAAAAGACGCAGGTGTTAGGCAGCTGCAAGGCCATCTGATAGGCGCGCGCCCACGGAAAGGCGGCGATCACATAGGCTTGCCGCGCGCGCCGCATCAGCTCGGCGAGTTTGTCGGCGGAAATACCGCTCCAGCTGGTGCGCTGGTCCGCGCTTACCTGGAACGGCGGCGAAAAGTCTTCCGTCGTCAAGCTCAAGACGTCGGCGCCGGCGCAGCGCGCGGCCACGGCCAACAAGGCGGCCAGCCAGCGCGCGCGGCCCAGCTTTCCCGCCAAACAGCGGCCCGTCGACGCGCCCCGCGCATGCCACATAGCTGCCCTCATGATGACGTGCGCCGATCGCGCGCAGTGTTGGCATTGTCGCATGAGTTGGCCGCGCCAGCGCATCCGAAGGCCGTCTCGCGCCGCCGCGCAAGCATGGAAAACTTGCTTTGCGAAAAAATCAACATGATAATATGCGCACGTTTATATGCCCACGTTGAGATCCGGCCGCGCGTGCGCCGCATCGGCGCCAGGGCCCTCCCTACCCATTGATGAAAGATTCGGCATGAAAATTCGCCCAGTAAGCGCCTTTGCCTATTCCCTGGCCGCCGCGAGCGCGGCCGCCTTGTCCTGCCCGCTCGCGCATGGCGCGGACGGGGGCGACGGGCAAGCCAAACCGCCGGCCCAATCGGAACAAATCGAAGTGGTCAAAGTGACCGCCCAAAAGCGCCAGGAAGACCCGAACAAGGTGGCGATGAGCATTTCCGCCGTGAATGGCGCGTCCTTGCAGGCCGAGCACGTGACCGACTTCCCGGACTTGACCCGCCTCATGCCCAATATCTCCTTCACGGCCGCCAGCGGCAATGGCGGCGCCGGTCCCGGCACCTCGAACATCGAAGTGCGCGGCATCAGTTCCTCGGCCGGGGCGGCCACCGTCGGCATTTATCTGGGCGACGTCTCCGTCACTGTCGGCAATGTCTACACGATGGGCACGATCGAACCGAAATTTTTCGACATCGACCGCGTCGAAGTCTTGCGCGGCCCGCAAGCGACGCTGTACGGCGCCAGCTCGATGGGCGGCACCATCAAATTCGTGCCCAACGAGCCGGACTTGAAAGAGCGCGAATTTTCCACCTATACCGAAGCATCGAGCACCAAGGGCGGCAGCGCCAACTACGCGCTCAACGCGGTGGCCAACCTGCCCCTGCTGCCCGACCAATTGGCGCTGCGCATCGGCATGCAAGGCCAGCACACGGGCGGCTTCATCAACCAGGTCGACGGCGACGGCAATCTGGTGGCGCGCAATATCAACCAGATCGACGACCGCGAATTGCGCCTGGCCCTGAAGTGGAAACCGACCACGGCGCTGACGATCACGCCATCGCTGTACTACCAAAAGGTCGACGCCAAGGATATCGCCGCCTTCAACCTCGAGCGCCCCAACTACCAGGCGCAAAAGCCGGTGCGCGAACCGTCCACCGACACCCTGTTCACGCCCAATGTGGCCATTAACTGGGATCTGGGGCGCGCCGACTTTACCTCAAGCACCAGCTATTTCGAGCGCAAGTTCGACCGCACCCAGAACGGTTCGGTCTACAACAGCGTGTCGCTGTCGACTTTCCTCACATCCAGCGACGATGGCGGCAACGCGCCGCCGGCCCTGATCGACGCCATCGCCGGCTTGCCCTCGGCCGTCTACCTGAACAACCAGGTGCGCCAGCTGTCGCAGGAATTTCGCCTCGCCTCCAAGCCCTACGACGCGGCCGTGTCGCCCTGGACTTGGCTGGGCGGCGTGTATTTCTCGAACCAGCACACCAACATCATCGAGAACGATCCGATTTTCGGCGTCAACGCCACCTTCGAGCGCTTCGGCTTGAGCAGCGCCGATCCGGACGTGTTGCCGGGCGCCTTCACGGGCGACTTCCCGAACGATAATTCCTTCTCCGGCGCTTTCCATTACCGCGAACGCCAGGGTTCGGTGTTCGGCGAACTCAATTACTACTTCAGCCCCGCCGTGCACGCCACGGTGGGCGCGCGCTACCTGCACGGCGCCTCCACCCTGGACCAAAAGAATGGCTTGTACCTGGCCGGCGCCGGCAACGATAGCAGCACCGATTTGTCCTCCACCGCCTTCACCCCCAAATACGCGCTGACCTGGGAAGTCGATCCGGCCAACACCGTCTATGCCAGCGTGGCCAAGGGTTTCCGCCTGGGCGGCTCGAACGTCTATGTGCCGCCCACCACCTGCGGCCAGGATCTGCAAGCGAACGGCCTGGAAAACGGCCCCGCCACCTACGCCGCCGACAGCTTGTGGAGCTACGAAGTGGGCAGCAAGTCGCGCTTCTTGAACAATAGCGTGAGCTTCAACGCCGACCTGTTCTACGTCAAATGGAACAATATCCAGCAAGGCGTCTACTTGCCGACCTGTTCCTACACCTACAACGCCAACGCGGGCGACGCCACCAGCCGCGGCTTCGAATTCGAGCTCAAGGCCAAGCCGCTGCCGGGCTTGACGCTGGGCGCGTCGGGTGGCTACGTCAAGGCCGAGTTGTCGGACAATAAGGGCTTGCAAAACGGCATAGTTGGCGCCATCGCGGGCGCGCAAATCCAGGGTGTGCCGACCTACAATACGGCGCTCAACGCGCGCTACAACTTCGCCGCTTTCGGCGACCAGAGCGCCTTCGTCATGGCTGGTGTGCAATGGGTCGGTTCGAGCAAGGGCTCGCTCAATCCGGAGCAGACCGACTACAACCGGCCGGCCTACCACACGGCCGATGTGAGCGCCGGCATGGCCTTCGATCGCTTCAACGTCAGCCTGTTCGTCAAGAATGTGTTCGACACCGACACCGTGATCCAGCATCCGCAAGTGGCATCCATCGTGCAAGGCTACCGGGTGGCGCCGCGCAGCATTGGCATCAGCCTGGCGGCCAAGTTTTGAGCTGCCGCCCCGCGCACCGGGCCAAAGCGGCCAGCGCATGCCCTTGCCGCGCCTGGCGTGCGGCGCGCAACGCCGCTTGTGCCATAATCGGCAAGGTTTCCCTGCCAGATTGAAGGACGTCGGATGAAAAGATGCACCCTCGCATTACTATGGTTCGCTTTCGGCGCCAGCGGGCCGGCCATGGCCGGCGTGAACGAGGGCTTGGCCGCCTATAAAAAGAAGGATTACACGATCGCCCTGCGCGAATTGCTGCCGGCCGCGATGGGCGGCAACGTGCAGGCGCAGCAGAAAGTATGGTTCATGTACGCGAACGGCCAGGGAACCATCCGTGACCTGAGCGAGGCGGCCAAGTGGATGCGCACGGCGGCCGAGCAAGGCGACGTCGCGTCGCTCAGCGAGCTGGGCGCCGCCTACGCCAATGGCCATGGCGTGGCGCACAGCGATGTGGAGGCGGCCAAATGGTACCGCCTCGCCGCGCTCAAGGGCGACCTGGCGGGGCAGCGCTATCTGGCCGTCGCTTACGAGGAGGGCATCGGCGTGCCGCAAGACCATGTCGAGTCGCGCCGCTGGTATCGCGCGGCGGCCGGGCGCGGCGACGCCCATGCGCTCTACAAGCTGGGCACCATGTATGCCAGCGGCAGCGCCGGCGTCAAGAGCGCAACTGCCGCCTATGCGCTATGGACCTTGTCGGGGGCGGCCGATGCGTCCGCCGCCAACCGCGCCCTCAAGAACCGCGCCGTGCTGGCAAATAATATGCGGGCCGGGGAAATCACCGAGGCCGAGGAACTGGCGCGCACCATGGGCGAGCCTGGCAAGCTGCTCGAGACGCTCGAGGCCTACGTGAAATAGGCAAGCAGCGGGCGCCGCCAGCGCTTGGCCACCGCCAGCAGCTGGCCGTAGCCCTGGTGCAGGGCGCAAGCGGTGGCGCTGCGCCATCCCGCCCGCAAAATCAAGAGATGGCCCCTTTGCAGCGTGATATTGCTCGACTGATAGCTGTGGGCCGGCGTGCCGTAGCCAAAGTCGATGGCCGCCACCTCGCCCCCTTCGCACAGTTCCTGTATCGCCAACTGCAAGATCGAAGTGCCGGGTGAGAGCGCCGCCAGCGCGCCATCGTGAAAAATATTGTAGAGGTGGAGCACGCGCTGGGCGCGCGCGCCCAGCATCAGCGCGCAGGCCTGGCCCCGGCACTCCAGTACATAGCTGTGCAGCAAGCCGCGCTCGGCGAAGGCCTGCAAGCTCGCGTCCGACAGCAGCTCGGCCCGATGGGCCGGACTGGCAAGCTGGGCCAGCGCCGCGCACAGGCGCGGCAGCTGCTGCGTATCTTCGATGCGGTGCAAGTTTAGCGCGCCGCCGGCATGCTCGCGCAGCTGGCGCAATTGGCGGTTCAAGTTGTAGCGCCGCTTGGGATTGAATTGCTGTTGATAAGCCGCATAGCTGGCCGGCAGCACGATGCGATGGCAGGCGCGCCAATCGTGCGCCAGGTAGCGCCGGTGATGGCGCCGCAGCCACGCCGAATCTTGCAAAATCGCGTGCAAGGCGCTCGCGGCGGGCAGGGCGGGCAGCGAAATGGCTTGGCAAGCCGGATAGGCGGCGAACAGGCCGGGCACCCAGCGTTCGGGGGCCAGGCTGGCGGCCGGCAGCAGCGGCACGCTGCCCAGCACCTCGATACAAGGCAAGTCCAGCGCGCCCCATTCATGGGCGCCGACCCGAAACGCCAGCTCCACCGTGCGCAGGCGCAGCGGCAACAGGCCGACCAGCGCGCCCTCAAAGGACCCGATCGCATGGCATAGTTCGGCGCGCCCGGCCCCGCTGGCGCGCAGGAACTCGAAAAATTCCGGACTCTGGTACAGCGCCTCGTCACTGTCTGCGCCTTCTTGCAATTGGCGCCAGCGCCGCAGCACGGCCGCGCCAAGCGGCCCCGGCGGAGCGCGCTCGATGCCGATGGCCCCCGGGTCGGTGTCGCGTGTGTGCATGGGCGACACCATCGCACGCGGCGCCGCCGCGCCCCTTGATCGGGATCGAAGGGCCTGCCTAAAAACTGGTGTTCATGCGCACGAACACATAGCGCCCGGAGCGGCCGAAGGGCGAATACTGGGACAGCATGGAAAAGCCGTTCGGGTTGAGGGTCGGCGGTTTCGCCCCCGGGTAGATGTCGAACACATTGTCCGCCCCCACTTGCAATTGCACGTTCTTGCTGAGGGCGTAACGCGCCTCCAGGTCGACCAGGGTCTTGGCTGGCAGCACGAAGTCGGGCAAGGGCGCCACGCCCGGCTCGACCGTCTCGCCGTAGCGGGTGGCGCGCGCGGTGGCGCCCCAGGCGCCCAGTTTCCAGGCGCTGCTGGCGCTGATCTTGTTCCTGGGCTGGCCACGTTCGAAGGCTAGCACATTGACGTGGCCAAACAGCACCGGCGCCGGATTGAGCGCCGCCAGCTCGGCCGTCACCGGCACCTTGGTCACTTCGGTGCGGGTGACGTTGGCCGCCAAGGTGAAGTCGAACTTGCCCGCGCTCTCGGTCGACAGTGGCCAGTTCAGCACCGCGTCCAGGCCGTGGGTGCGGGTGTCGACGCCGTTGATGAAAAAGCGCGCCGCGCCGATGCCGGTGTAGCCTTTACTGGCGAGCAAGGCTAGCACATTGGCGGCGGTCAGGTTTTCCGACAACACGATGCGGTCGCGGATCGTGATGCGGTAAGCGTCCAGGGTGAGGCTGGTCTTGTCCCAGCGCAGCACCGCGCCCAGGGAAGCGTTCAGCGACTTTTCCGCGTCCAGCGGCTTGGCCCCCATCGCGATGGCGGCGCCGTCGCCGGGGCGCAAGGTGACGGTGTTGAGCGCCACATTGGCGATGAAGGCGGTCGACACGGTGCTGAAATATTGCTGCTGCGGCGAAGGCGCGCGCAAGCCATTTTGCAGCGTGGCGCGCAGCGCGAATTGCTTGCTGAAGTCGTAGCGCGCGGCCAGCTTGCCCGTCAGATTGTCGCCGAAGTCGGAGTAATGCTCGCCCCGCAAGGCTAGCGAGCTCAGCATTTGCGGGCTGGGTTTGGTTTCCAGGTCGAGGTAGGCGCCGATCGCCGTGCGGCTATGGCTGGACGCGTCGCTCGGGCGGAAACCCGGGAAGCCCTGGGCCGCCGGGATCGGCGTATTGTTGACGAGCACGCCGCCATTGTCCCAGGACGCCGCCTCGCCGGCGAACAGCGCGTAGGCTTCGCGGCGCGCCTCCGCGCCCAGCGCCACGTTGAGCGGCGCGGCCAGTTGCGCCATTTCCACCGTGCGCTGGCCGGCCAGGTTGAGCACCGTCTGGTCGTAGGCGAATCCGCCGGCGTCGAAGCTGGTCGGGGTGGCGGCCCCGTAGGACCGGTTCAAGGTGTTTTCCACCGAGTAGTGGACCTTGTTCTTGCCGTAGGACAGGGAGGCGTCCAGGTCCCAGTCGCCGCTGCTCCAGTTCACGCCGCCCAGCGCGCTGGCGTCGGCGACCAGCGGCGCGATGATGGGCACGTAGCCGTCCGGGTACAGCGCGGGAATATTCTGGTCCTGGCTGGCGCGCCGCAGCGTCGCCGCCGAGCGTGCGTTGCGCTGCTGGTAACTGCTCCAGCCGTACAGTTTGACCCCGCCGGCCAGGGTGTTGGCGGCGTTCGCGAACAGCGTCCCTTGCGACAGTTCCGGCTCGCCGTACCAGGTGTCGAAACGGTTGAAGCTGCTTTCGCGGCGGTCGAAGGCGCCCGCCACCTTCGGGTATTGCTGGCGCATATCGTAGCCGCTGCGTTCGGTGTGCTTCTGGTCCAGGTATTCGACGGCGATCATCACAAAGCCGGTCTCGCCCCACGGCAAACCTTTCCATCCGCTTAGATTGAGCACATCGCCGTCGTGCACCTTGCGCGAGGCGGGCGCAGCGCCCCAGTTCGCGCCGCTCGGCGGGGCCGCCGCCACGACCGCGTAGTCGCTGATGCGCTTGCCATAGCTGGTGGAAAATTCGCCGCCCTCGCGGTTATTGCGCAGGCGTACATTGATGACGCCGGCAATCGCGTCCGAGCCGTATTGGGCCGAGGCGCCGTCGCGCAACACTTCGATGGCGCGCACCGCCGCCGCCGGTATCGTGTTCATGTCGACCGCGGCCGCGCCGCGCCCCACGGTGCCGTTGACGTTGACCAGGGACGAGGCGTGGCGCCGCTTGGAGTTCACCAGCACCAGGGTCTGGTCCGGTCCCAGCCCGCGCAAGGTGGCCGGGCGCACCGTGTCGGTGCCGTCGGTCAGGCCTGGGCGCGGGAAATTGAAGGATGGCAGGGCCGCCGACAAGGCTTGGTTGAGCTCGGTGACGCCCGTGTTTTTCAGCGTGTCGGCCGTGATGATGTCGACCGGGGCGCTGGTGTCGAGGGCCGAGCGATTGTTCACCCGGGTGCCGGTGACGACCACGGTGGCGTTGGCCTGCTCGTCCGGCGGATTCGCCGTTTGCGCGCGCGCGCCTTGAACCGTGGACAGGGAGGCGATTGCCAGCGCCAGAACTTGCTTCCTTGGCATGAACTTCCCGTGCATTTTTTCTCCCGCGAGTCGAAATGAGAACGTGTCAGCTGGATTTCATACTGGACAAATTCTTGCTGCAAGTCAATTTGAAACGGGGATCGGTGGCGCCGGCGCCCCCCGCATGGCGGTCGATTTACAACACTAGGCTACAATGAAGTGCCTTCTTGCAAATAACGCCAATTGGCGGCCGCCAGCCCATCCATGTCCACCCATCCCTCCCCCTTGCCCTTGATCAATGTCGAGGATTTGCGCGCGCGTTGCGCGACCTGCTCGATGCACCAGCTGTGCTTGCCGATGGGCTTGGACAGCGACGATATGGACCGTCTCGACAAGATCATCGGTCGCCGCCATAAGGTCGCGCGCGGGGGCAATCTGTTTCGCATCGGCGACACCTTCACCAAGCTGTACGCGATCCGGCTCGGGCATTTCAAGACTTACCAGCTCAATCCAGGCGGGGCCGAGCAAATCACCGGCTTCCAGATGGCGGGCGAGTTGATGGGCATGGATGCGATCAGCACCGACCGCCATCATTGCACCGCGCAAGCGCTGGAAGACAGCGAGGTGTGCGAGATTCCCTACGCCCGGCTCGAGCAATTGTTCGCCGATATGCCGACCTTGCTGCGTCACTTCCACCGCATGATGAGCCAGGAAATCACGCGCGAGCAAAGCGTGATGCTGTTGTTGGGGAATATGCAGGCGACCCAGCGTTTCGCCGCCTTTGTCGTCAACCTGGCCTCGCGCTATGAGGCGCGCGGCTATGCGGCCGCGCATTTCCAGCTGCGCATGTCGCGCGAGGAAATTGGCAATTACCTGGGCTTGACGATCGAGAGCATCAGCCGCTTGTTGTCGAAATTTAAGAAGGAAGGCTTGTTGCGGGTGAAGAATCGGGAGATTGAATTGCTTGATTTGGCGCAGCTTAAGCGCATTGCGGCGGGGGCTGAGGTGTGCGCTTGATTCGTGTGCGAATGGTGCGGACTGCGGTCCGCGGAAATGGGTGCAGAGTAATTTTCGCCAACAGCCGCGAAAAAAAAGGCTCGGCGCCCCCCTCACCCCATTTTCGCTCTTACCTGCGCAGGCATCTTTCCGTGGTTTCGGCCGACAGCGCGACGAGATCGGTTTGGCGCGTGCCCGCTTAACGCGCGCGCTTGAAACGGCGGCAATTGACCGCTAGGCGCCGGGGTCGGCCACGATCGTGGTGCTGCGCTGCGCCGGCCAGGCCCAGCTGCCTTCGAGCCGCCAGCTGCGCTGGCCGCCTTCGGCCAGCACTTGCCAGCGGCTGCGCTCGAGCATCGGCAAGGCCACGCTAAAGCGCCCTTGCGCGTCTGGCGTGATGGCGAAACTCAAATCCTTTTGCGGCAAGGTCGCGTGCGCCAGATGCAGACTGAGCGGCCCGATGGCGGCGCCCACCCGGCTCTCGACGCGCCCTTCCAGGCGCGCGTGCACGGCATCGTAATCGAGCGCCAAACCCAGCCCCAGCTTGCTCGCCGCGCGGTCGCGCCGCAAATCCTGGTTGATCGCCTTGCCCTGCTTGTAATAGTCGCCCGCCACCAGCGCGTCTTGTTTGCTGAACGCGAGCCAGCAAGTGTAGCTGCCGGCCAGCACCACAATGAAGGGGCCCAGCATCAGCAGCCACGGCCAGCGCTGCCGGTACCAGGCAGGGGCGCCCGGGCTTGTTGGGTTGAGGGTAGCCATGCGGGTTCTCCGGTTAGCGCGGCACGAAAAATACCGCCGTTTCATTCACTTGCAGGCTGGGGTCGTCCAGCGCCTGCAAGCGTACGCTGATCTTGTTCGAGCCGGGCTTGCCGGCGCCGGGCGCGGCGCGCAAGCGGATCGGCACGGCGCGCGTCTCGGTGCCGGCCAGGCTCACTTCGGCCGGCGTGGCCAGGGTCAAGCTGGGCACCCCGCTGACGCTGATGCGGTAGCGGTGCGTCAGTTCTGTCGTGTTCATGATTTGCAGGCGGTACACGTTTTCAACCATGCCATCCTCGACCTCGCGCCCCATCGAGCCGCGGTCGCGCAAGACGTCGAGCTTGAGCGGCGTGCGCAGCAGCAGCGACACGCCCAGCGCCAGGATGATCAGCCACAAGATGGCGCTGTAGATCATCACGCGCGGACGGAAGGCGCGCCGCGCGATGTCGGTCGGCGTCATTTGGAAGTCCAGCGCGCGCTGGGTCGAATAGCGGATCAGGCCGCGCGAGCGCTCGACCTTGTCCATCACATTGTCGCAGGCGTCGACACAGGCCGCGCAACCGATGCATTCGTATTGCAAGCCCTTGCGGATGTCGATGCCGGTCGGGCACACCTGCACGCACAGCGAGCAATCGATGCAGTCGCCGGCCAGCGCAGCCGGCGCGGCTGACTTGCGCAGCGGCGCGCGCGGCTCGCCACGGGCGTTGTCGTAGGTGATGATCAAGGTGTCTTTGTCGAACATGGCGCTCTGGAAGCGCGCATACGGACACATGTATTTGCACACTTGCTCGCGCAGCCAGCCGGCGTTGCCGTAGGTGGCCAGGGCGTAGAACAAGATCCAAAACGTTTCCCACGCGCCCAGGGTGGCCGCGCCCACCTCGCGCGCCAGCGTGGCGATGGGCGTGAAATAGCCGACAAAAGTAAAGCCCGTCCACAGCGCCAGCGCACCCCACATGGCGTGCTTGGCGCCTTTGCGCGCGAACTTGTTGAGCGATGGAGCCTGGCGGTCGAGCAACATGCGGGCGCTGCGATCGCCCTCGGTCTTGCGCTCGATCCACAGGAACATTTCGGTGTACACCGTCTGGGGGCAGGCGAAACCGCACCACAAGCGCCCCGCCACCGCCGTCACCAGGAATAGCGAATAGGCGCAAATGATCAGCAAGGCGGCCAGGTAGATGAAGTCCTGCGGCCACAGCACCAGACCGAAGATGTAGAACTTGCGCGCCACCAAGTCGAACAGCACGGCCTGGCGCGCGTTCCAACCCAGCCATGGCATACCGTAGAACACGAGCTGGGTCAGCCACAGGCAAACCCAGCGCCAATTGGTGAACTTGCCCCGCACTTCGCGCGGATAGATTTCCGTGCGCGCTTCATACATCCGAATGACTTTTGCCGCGGGAGCGTTCACCAGCTACCTCTTTCCGTCACTTCGTGCCAGCCGCGTCGGGCTGGGTATTCGACAAGCTCCACACATAGGCCGCCAGCACATGCACTTTGGCTTCGCCGAGGAACTCGCCGAAGGCGGGCATGGTGCTGTTGCGGCCCTTGCGCACCGTTTCCATGATGGTTTCGGTGCTGCCGCCATGCAGCCAGATCTTGTCCGACAGATTCGGCGCACCCAGCGCCGGATTGCCATGCGCGTCCGGGCCGTGGCAAGCCATGCATACGCCGAACTTGGGCTTGCCCAGGGTGGCCTTGATGGGATCGGCCGCGCCCGGGTTGGACAGACTTTGCACATAATGGGCGACGTTCTCGACATCCAGTTCCGAGCCCAGCGCGGCGGCCATCGATGGCATCTGGCCATTGCGCCCGCGCAGGATGGTGGCCTTGATGGTTTCCGGCGCGCCCCCGTAGAGCCAGTCGCGGTCGGTCAGGTTGGGGATGCCCTTGGCGCCGCGCGCGTCCGAGCCATGGCATTGCGAGCAATAGGTCAGGAACAGGCGCTCGCCGATGGCGTGCGCTTGCGCATTGGCGGCCACCGCTTTCAAGTCTTGTTGCTGGAACTGGGCGAACAGGGGGCCGTATTCACGCTCGGCCACCTTCAATTCTTCCTGGTATTGGCCGCTCGACTTCCAGCCGAGTTTGCCCGCGTAGCTGCCCAGGCCTGGATACAGGGCCAGGTAGACCAGGCCGAACACGATGGTGATGTAGAACAGCCACATCCACCAGCGCGGCATCGGCGTGTTTAGCTCCGTTAAGTTCTCGTCCCATACGTGGCCGGTGGTGCCGGCCGCGTCGGCGCCGGCCGTCAATTGATGCGTCGATTGCGACCACAGCAAGACGGCGCAACCCACGATGCCCAGCAGGCACAGCACGGCGACGTAGATGTTCCAGAATCCGTCGGTGAAATCAGACATGGCCGCTCTCCTGGTTGCGCGCATGGTCGGTGCCGTCGGCGTCGTCCGCGAACGGCAAGGCGGCGGCGCCATCGAAATCGGCGCTGCGGTGGTGCACGAAGGTCCACCACAAGATGCCCATGAAGGTCAGAAAGCTCAGCAGGGTCATCACGCTGCTGGCGTTGTCGAAAAGATGGTCGATAGCCATGCTAGTTCCTCGCTTTGATAAGTATGCCCAAGCCTTGCAGGTAGGCGACCAGCGCGTCCTGCTCGGTTTTGTCGACGAGCTGCGCCGGCGCGGCAGCGATCTCGGCGTCGGTGTACGGGTCGCCCAGGCGTTTGAGCGCTTGCATGCGCGGCACCACCGATTGCGCGTCGAGCTTGGTGGTGGCCAGCCATGGGTAGTTCGGCATATTCGATTCCGGCACCACGTCGCGCGGCGCGTTCAAGTGGGTGCGGTGCCATTCGTCGCTATAGCGTCCGCCCACGCGCGCCAGGTCCGGCCCGGTGCGCTTGGAACCCCACTGGAACGGCCGGTCGTAGACGAATTCGCCCGCCACCGAGTAGTGGCCATAGCGTTCGGTTTCGGCGCGGAAGGGGCGGATCATTTGCGAGTGGCAGTTGTAGCAGCCTTCGCGCACATAGATGTCGCGGCCCATCAGGCGCAGCGGCGAGTACGGCTTCAAACCGGCCACCGGTTCCGTCGTCGAGTGCTGGAAGAACAGCGGCACGATTTCCACCAAGCCGCCCACGCTGATCACGGCCACGACCAGGCCGATCAGCAGCCAGGGGTTCTTCTCGATCCATTCATGCGTAAATTTCATGTTTTCTCCTGATTGTCGGTGGGCTTAGGCGTGCGCCGCTTCGGGCACGCCCGCCGGGATGCGCGCCACCGGCAGCTTGTTCCCCGCCATCGTCTTCCAGCAGTTGTAGGCCATCAGCAGCATGCCGCTCAAGTACAGCAAGCCGCCGCCGAAGCGCACCACGTAGTAGGGATAGGTGGCCTTGACGCCTTCGACGAAGGTGTAGGTCAAGGTGCCGTCCGGGTTGACGGCGCGCCACATCAAGCCTTGCATCACGCCGGCGATCCACATCGCGGCGATGTACAAGACCACGCCGATGGTGGCGACCCAGAAGTGCAGGTCGATCAGGCGGGTGCTGTACATCTTGGTCTGGCCCGACAGGCGCGGAATCAGGTAGTAGATCGAGCCCATCGTGATGAAGCCGACCCAGCCGAGCGCGCCGCCATGCACGTGGGCGATGTTCCAATCGGTGTAGTGCGACAGCGCGTTCACGGTCTTGATCGACATCATCGGGCCCTCGAAGGTGGCCATGCCGTAGAAGGACAGCGAGACGATCAGGAATTTCAAGATCGGGTCGGTGCGCAGCTTGTGCCAGGCGCCGGCCAGGGTCATCACGCCATTGATCATGCCGCCCCAGGAAGGCGCCAGCAAGATCAAGGAAAACACCATGCCGATCGACTGGGTCCAGTCCGGAAGAGCGGTGTAGTGCAGGTGGTGCGGGCCGGCCCACATATAGGTGAAGATCAAGGCCCAGAAGTGCACGATCGAGAGGCGATACGAGTACACGGGACGCTCGGCCTGTTTGGGAATGAAGTAATACACCATGCCCAGGTAACCGGCGGTGAGGATGAAGCCGACCGCGTTATGGCCATACCACCACTGGATCATGGCGTCTTGCACGCCGGTGTAGGCCGAATACGATTTCCACATGGTGGCCGGCATGCTCGCGCCGTTGACCACGTGCAGCAGGGTGACGGCCAGGATGTAGGCGGCGAAGAACCAGTTGGCCACGTAGATATGCTTGACCTTGCGCGTGAGCAGGGTGCCGAAGAACACCACCGCGTAGGCGATCCACACCACCGCGATGAAAAGCGTGATGGGCCATTCGAGCTCGGCGTATTCCTTGCCGCGCGTGATGCCCAGTGGCAGCGTGACGACGGCCGACAGGATCACCGCTTGCCAGCCCCAGAAGGTGAAGGCGGCCAGCTTGTCGGAGAACAGACGCACCTGGCAGGTGCGCTGGACCACGTAATAGGAAGTGGCGAACAAGCCGCTGATGCCGAAGGCGAAGATGACCGCATTCGTATGCAGGGGACGCAGGCGCCCGTAGGTCAGCCACGGAATGTCGAGGTTCAGGGCGGGCCAGGCCAGCTGGGCGGCGATGATGACGCCGACCAGCATGCCGATGACGCCCCACACTACCGTGGCGATCGCGAATTGCTTCACGATCTTGTAGTTGTAGTTGAGTGCTGTGTCCACTAAGGTTCTCCCGGAATGCAACAATGATGTGAATCAAGGGTACGGGGATGGACACAAAAAAACTTTGATGTGGATCAAAATTCCAAAAATCAAGAGGTGTAGGTCTAAAAACTTATGCTGCATCGGCTTTTGCGCGGTTTAAGCGGGCCGGTGACCGCAAACGGGCAAGTGCTGTCCGGAATCGGCCAGTGCGGCGTGCGCCGGCCGGGTGGCTGTGGGCCGGGTGCGGGGCGCGGGCCCGCCAGCGCGGCATGGCACGGGGATTGCTCTGGCAATCATGTCACTTTCGACATACCCGATAGATTGGAACGCCATGACCCTGATACGCAAACTGTCCACCGTCCTCGCCCTGTGCGCAGCCTTGAGCACCTCGGCCCTGGCCGACAACGCGCGCGGCCCGTCCACCCCGGAGGAAAGAGCGCGCGTTTCCAGCGTGGCGCAAGAGGTGCGCAAGGACCCGAAGGGGGCGACGGCGGCCAACGCGGCCTGGTTCGACCAGTGGATTGCCGACGTGCCCGACTACGCCTTGATGGGCGGGCCGGTCGCCAAGTGGTGCGATCGCAGCGCCCGCGGCGAACTAAAAGGCAATATCCGCTTTGTGTATGGCGTGAGCGCGATCGATTTCCAGATCAAGCACCAAATCCTGGAAGCGCGCACCCCGGCCGAAGCGGCCGCCGTGGGCTTGGCGGGCCTGGAGGGCGTGCTGGCCACTTACGAAACCTTGCTGGCCAAGGATGCGGCCAACCGTTCGCCCAAATTCGACGCGGCGCTGGAGCGGCGCAGCAAGGGCGAGCTGGCCGCCTTTATTGGCGAACTGGAGCAATAAGCGATGCGCCGCTCCCATCTGAAAGCCTGGCTGGCCCTGACGCTATTGGCAGCGACAGGGGCCGCGTGCGGCGCCACGCTGACGGCGCAACAAGCGCGGGAAGACTTTGCGCTGGCGCGCCGCGCGCTGGAGGAAGTGCACGCCGGCCTGTACCGCTACACGCCGAAGGCGCAGCTGGACCGCGTGTTCGACGCCGCCGCCAGCGGACTTGACCATCCGATGGACGAGCTGCAATTGCTGCGCGTCTTGGCGCCAGCTGTCGCCGCCGTGCGTTGCGGACACACGGCGCTGCGCCTGTCGCCGGCCTTGAAGGCGCAGCGTGAGCAAGCCCTGCTGCTGCCCTTGAACGTGTCGATCGTGCGTGGCCGCCTCTATATTTTGCGCGACTTCGCGCGCACCGGGGCGCTGGCCGGACGCGAGATCGTGTCGCTCAACGGGGTGCCGAGCGCGGCCGTCATCGCGCGCCTGGACGCCGCCACCGCGGGCGACGGCTTCATCGCCACCGGGCGCGCGCGCGATGTCGCGCATACCTTCAAGGAGCTCTTGTACGCCCACTTCGGCATGCAGGGAAAGTTCGCGCTGGGATTGCGCGCGCCGCAGGGTCGCGGCGTCGAGCAGATGGATCTGGACGGGCAACCATACGCGGCGCTCAAGGCGCTGGCCGCCAGCCGCTATCCGCAAGACAGGCCATCGGACAAGTTCGCGCAATTGTCATTTTTTGACGATGGCAAGATCGCGCGCCTGCAGGTGTTCAATTTCAGCGACCGCGAGGAAGCCGAGGAAGGCCCCACCATCTTGAAAAAGGCGTTCGCGAGCATGGCGGCCAAGGGCACGCAAACGTTGCTGCTCGACTTGCGCGACAACGGCGGCGGCGAGGATGCGTTGGGCAAGCGCCTGTTCTCGTATCTGGTGGACGCGCCGTTTCCGTACTATCAGGACTTGATGATCAAGCGGCCGGGCTTGAGTTTCGCGCAGTATGTGGAAGGCGAGGCTGGTGTGCCGGCCGATGCGCTGGTGCAGCGTCCGGATGGCTTGTACGCGCCGCGCAAGCATCCGAACTTGGGGATCCAGCAGCCGGCCCAAGCCACTTTCAAGGGCAAGGTCATTGCCTTGATCAATGGCTGGTCGTTTTCGACGACGGCCGAATTGATTACGCAGCTGCACGACAAGCGGCGCGCCAGCTTCGTCGGCGAGGAATCGGGCGGGGCGTACCACGGCAATACGTCGGGTGGCGAGGTGACGCTGGTGCTGCCCAACAGCGGCTTGCGCGTGCACATCCCGCTGATGGCGTACACGCTGGCCGTCAGCGGCCAGCATGCGGTGGGGCGCGGGGTGGTGCCGGAGGTCGAGGTGCTAAGCGAGATCGAGGATCAATTGAGTGGCAGGGATCCGCAAATGGAGCGGGCGCTGGCGATGGCGCGCTTTAGCCAGGCACGGTAAAGTCGGAACTCGATGCCCGCGTGTCGATGCCCGCAGCTGAGCAATTCGCTTGGAAGCCACGCCCTCAACGTTGGCGTGAGCTGCGGGCCGCTTGAAAATCAAACAATAAGCTGCGCCGCCTCCGTCCGCCTCGATGGAACCGTTGGGCGCCCGCCTCATTTGGCGATTTCTAATTTCAAGATTGAATTGCCAACATAGGTAATGCGGACCGGTCTGCCCTCTCGAATCGGGCCACCGCGAGTGGCTGTATTGTTGAAGCCGGCAACAATAGAGTAGTCGGAATATTCGAAGCAGGCGCGCGAAACACAGAAGGTCTCCATACCGTGACCGTTGGGTGGCATACCCTTGAAATTTCTGACTAGCCCTTCCACGACCTGCGCCTTGCCGACCGAGCTGGCTAGAGATCGGTACTCCGTGTAGGTAGAAGCGAACGTGAAAAGCGTCCATAGAAGCGCCAAGCCCAGAAAGACAAAGGGGAACACGGCGCGCTCTTTCGGTCCCTTATACCACCAGCTTGGCAGGTTTTTGCGATTCGCGACCAATAGAATGCCGATGGCAATGAACGGTAACCCGAATGCCGGGAAGTCCCAGCTCTTGAAGCCAGCGGTCGCGATATCAAATACTGTTCGGTATTCCATTTGAGCGGTGGCGCCTATGCTGTTTATCGATCAAATTCAGCGTCGCCGAAGGCGACAGCTGGAATGTATGCTCGCGCATTTGCTGCCAAACACGCTATTCCCCATCGCGCAAGCGGTCGCGCGCCGCCTGCAGGGCCACCGCAGGTGAGACGTCATATGGCCCGACCCCGATTTTTCGAAAATGCAGCACAAGTTCCAAAGGGCCCGCGCCTCTGCCTTATCTTCGATCGAGAGCTGATCAGTGTCGCTTAAGCGGCGAAGAAATTCAAAAAGAACGACAGCCTCGTCAGAGGTGAGCGTAATCGTGACCTTGTCGTACTGTGTATCGGACATGTCATGCACCCCAAAGTCCGGTCGGTTGGCGAGTATTGTGGACATCGCCTGTTTATTTCTCACCCAGGTACCGATCTGGTTCCGCGATTGCTATTCCTGCTTCTCGCATGGCTGACCTTATTTCCGGATGAACATCTTCAACGTCATAGGCATCCATGTCGCACGCTACAAAGAGTTTTAGAAGTTCCGCTGTAAATTCAATTCGCTCATCTTCTTCTTCGATGTGTGCCTGAAGAATCGGCCAAATTTTCAGAAAAATCTTGCTTCCCGTCCTCCAACTCATGTTTTCGCTTCCTTTTGTGGTTGGTGAATGTTGTGCGGTGAACCGAGGACCCAAGGAGCTGGCCAGCCATGCAACTCAACAAGACCGTTTGTCGTTCTTCAGTCTGCCATTTGTTAAGCCGCAGCTCAATCGAAGTAATCATACCGCCAATATCATATTAAAAATTGGGAGGCCCCTGTAGTGAATTCGTCGCGACGGCGGCGGACGTTAAAATCTTGCCGTGACGCATTTTTGTAACTTGATCGATCGCCGCCCATCATGACAGCCCTGACAACGGCGAGCTCTGAAGCCCGCTGGCGATGCACATACCATCGCATTGTGCGGTGCGTGTGGACTATCGCAGACTGGGGGGGGGCGCGTTTGGACCGCGATCGCCCGCCTCACCCTCGACGCTTGCGCGATCGTCGTCTTGCAGCAAGCGCAGCGCTGGCCCCTTCATGTCGTCGAACTGGCCGCCATCGGACATGGCGAAAAACGCCACCAGCGCCACGGCCACGATCAGCACGCTGAGCGGGATGAGCAAATAGAGCGCTTCCATCGCTACGCTCCCGCCTTGCCGGTGCGCACACGCAGCGCGTTGAGCACCACCAGCGCCGAACTGAGCGTCATGCCCAGTCCCGACATCCAGGGATTGATCAAGCCCAGCGCCGCCGCCGGAATCGCCACCGCGTTGTAGAGCGTGGCCCACACCAGGTTTTGGCGGATGATGCGCATGGCGCGCGCGCCCACTTGCGCCGTCTCGCTCAGCGAATCGAGCCGGCCCGACAGCAGCACCGCGTCCGCGTTCACCTGGGCCAGCGCCGCGCCCGCACCCATCGCGAAGGACACGTCGGCCGCGCTCAGCACGGCCGCGTCGTTGATGCCGTCGCCCACCATCGCCACCACCGCGCCGTCTTGCTGCAGCTGTTTGATCACGGCGAGCTTTTGGTCCGGCAGCAGCGCGCCGCGCGCATCCATGATGCCGAGGCGCGCGCCGATGCCGGCCGTGACGGCGTTGTCGTCGCCGGACAGGATCAGCACCGTCTTGCCGGCCTGCTGGAAGTGGCGCACGGTCGCCGCCGCCTCCGGGCGCAGCGCGTCGGCCAGCTGGAAGCGCGCCAGCCATCCGTGCTCGCTGCCGAGGAACACGGTGGTGCCGCCGCCGGCCTCAAAGTCGTGGGCGGCGCCGCCAGCGAGCGCGCTGACGAAGGCGGGTGTGCCGATGCGGTAGCGGCATCCGGCTATCATGCCTTCGAGTCCCTGCCCGGGCACTTCGCGCAGCCGCTTTGCCCCGCCCGCCCCCATGGCCGGTGCCCCGCCTTGTTCTCCCTGCGCAGCCGCGAGCAGGGCGCGCGCCAACGGGTGCGCGCTGGCCGCTTCCAGCCTGGCCGCAAGTGCCAAGCAATCGGGTGCGGGCATCTCGCCCAGCACATCGATCCCTTGCAAACGTGGCGCGCCCACCGTCAAGGTGCCGGTCTTGTCGAACACGATATGGGTGGCGCGGTGCAGCGTCTCGAGCGTGTGCGCCTGCACCACCAGCACGCCGCGCCGCAGCAGGCGGTCGGTGGCGGCGGCCAGCACCGTCGGCATGGCCAGCGACAGCGCGCACGGGCACGACACCACCAGCACCGCGATCGCGATTGGCCAGGCGCGCGCCGCGTCGATCCATTCCCACACGCCGAACACGATGGCGGCGAATGCGAGCAAGGCCAGCACGAAGCGCGAGGCCACCAGATCGGCCCACAAGGCCAGCTGCGGCTTGTGGCGTCCGGCGCGCTCGATCAGCTTGACCAGTTCGGACAAGGTGCTTTCACGCGCGGTGTGCGTCACGCGCAGCACGAAGGGCGCGCCGACGTTGATGGCGCCGCCCGGCACCGCGTCGCCTGCGGTGCGCGCCTGCGGTGCGCTCTCGCCGCTGAGCAGGGCCAGGTCGATGTGGGTGTCGCCGTCGAGCACGACGCCGTCGGCCGCCACCGCGTCGCCGGAGCGCACCAGGATCACGTCGCCCACCGCCAGGGTTTGAGCGGCAACGGTGTCGACGGCCGGATCGCCCGGGTAGCCGGCCATGCGCAGCGCGCTGTCGGGCTGGGCGCGGCCGATGCGCTCGAGCGCGCCGGCGGCCTTGCGGCGCGCCGTCAGTTCCAGGTAGCGTCCGCACAGCAGCAGGAAGATGAACATTGTGACGGAGTCGAAATACACCTCGCCCTGTCCGCGCGCGGTCGCCACCACGCTCGCGCCGAAGGCCGCCGCGATGCCCAGCGCCACCGGCACATCCATGCCCGGCATGCGCGCGCGCAGCCCGGCCACGGCGCCGCGGAAGAAGGGCAGCGCCGAGTAGCACACCGCCGGCAGCGTCAGCAGCAAGCTGGCCCAGCGCAGCAGCGCCGCCATCGGCGCGTCCAGCGTGCCGTCGTCGGCCAGGTAGGCCGGCACCGCGTACATCATCACCTGCATCATGCACAGGCCGGCCACGAACAGCTGGCGCGACAAGCTCTTGGCGCTGCGCTGCAGCTGCTCGCCATGGCGCTGGGCGTCGTAGAAATAGGCGGCGTAACCGACCCGGTGGATGGCGTCGAAAATATCGCTCGGCTTGCACAGCGCGCTGTCCCAGCACACGTACAGGCGCTCGGTGGCCACGTTCAGCGAAGCGGCGCGCACGCCCGGCAGCGCGGCCAGCTGCTTTTCGATCAGCCACACGCAGGCGGCGCAGCGGATCCCATCGACCGCCAGCAGCGCCTCGCTGCTGCTCTCGTCGATGGCGTGGCGTTCAAGCTCGTGATCGTAAAGCGCCAGGGCTGGCGGCACCAGCGCACCCGCGTTGGCGCCAAAACCCGAG
The DNA here is from genome assembly GCA_040388555.1 of Pseudomonadota bacterium. GTDB lineage: Bacteria > Pseudomonadota > Gammaproteobacteria > Burkholderiales > Burkholderiaceae_D > Telluria_A. The sequence goes on along the minus strand of JAZKBP010000014.1, from coordinate 279,825 downwards.
CGCGTGCGGTAGTAGTCGCTCTGTCCAAGATCGACGATGGCGCGTGCCACCGCCTCGCAGCCGGGGCAGCACATTGCGCGCGCCAGGCCGTCGATCACCACCGTGCGCGGCGCGCCCTCGTCGGCCAGCGCCAAGCCGCAGTGATAACAGCTTGAGTCGGCCAGCGCGGCCTGGCCAGCCAAGTCGTCGACGGCGGTGTCGAGCACCGCGTTCATGGCAGCACCTGCGGCGCCAGGCACAGCGCGTCGAGCCAGCCGAGCGACATGCCATGCGCCGCGCGCAGCAAACCGAGCGCGCCGAAGCCGGCCACTGTCAAGCCGGCCGCCAAGCGCACGCCGCGCCGCTGGCCGAATGCGCGCAGGCGCGCACCCATCAAGCCAAGCGCGAACAGGGTGGGCAGGGTGCCAAGGCCGAAAGCGAGCATGACGGCCGCGCCGGACGCGGCCGAGCCACTCAGCATGGCCGTCAGCAGCACGCTGTAGACCATGCCGCAGGGTAGCCAGCCCCACAGGCCGCCAAGCAGGAAGGCGCGTTGTGGGCTGTCCATCGGCAGCAGCGGTTTCATCAAGGGGCGTAGATGCGACCACAGGCGCTGGCCGGCCACCTCCAGCTGGGCCAGGCCACGCCAGGCGTCGCACAGGTACAGACCGAGCGCGATGAGCATCAGGTTGGCCAGCCAGTAGAGCGCCGTCTCGATGGCGGCCAATTGGCTCAGCGCCGCCGCCGCGCCGGCCAGGCCGCCGGCCAGCGCGCCGGCCGTCGCGTAGCTGGCGATGCGCCCGCCGTTATAGGCCAGCACCAGCGCCGGCGCGCGCAGGCTCGGCGCCGGTGGTGGCCCTGCGCGCAGCGCGATCACATTCACCGGAAAGGCCGGACGCGGCGCCTGCGCCGCCGACAGCGCGCCGACGATGCCGCCGCACATGCCGACGCAGTGTACGCTGCCGAACAGCCCGGTCAGGAAGATCGGTAACAGGCCGGCCGTGTTCACAAGCGTGTCCTGCCTCAGATGGTCTTCGAGTAGCGCAGCGGCTGCGGACCTTCGACCGGCTTTTCGCGCAGATAGCGGTCGAACACCATGCAGATATTGCGCACCAGTAGACGGCCCTTGGGCGTGACGCTGATCCAATCGGGTTCGATCGTCACCAGGGCGTCGGCCTCGAAGGCCTTGAGCGCTTCGAGCTCTTGCGCGAAGTAGCTGGCGAAGTTGATCGGCCAGGCTTGTTCGATGGCGCGCGTCGACAGTTCGAAATTACACATCAACATCTGGATGATGATACGGCGCAGCACGTCGTCGGTGTCGAGCTTGAGACCGCGCGCCACCGGCAGCTTGCCTTCATCGAGCGCCTCGTAGTAGGCATCGAGCGTCTTTTCGTTCTGGCTGTAGGTGGCGCCCACGCCGCTGATGGCCGACACCCCGCAGGAAATCAAGTCCGAATCCGAGCGCGTCGAATAGCCCTGGAAATTGCGGTGCAGGCGGCCATGGCGCTGCGCCACCGCCAGCTCGTCGGTCGGCTTGGCGAAGTGGTCCATGCCGATGTAGACATAGCCGGCCGCCGTCAAGCGTTCGATGCACAGGGCCAGCATCTCGAGCTTGAGTGCGCTGCTGGGCATTTCGGCTTCCACGATGCGGCGCTGCGGCTTGAACAGGTGCGGCATGTGCGCGTAGTTGTAGATCGAGATGCGGTCGGGGTCGGCCGCCACCACCTTTTCCAGCGTCTGCGCCATGGTCGTCAGGTTTTGGCGCGGCAGGCCGTAGATCAGGTCGATGCTGATGGAGCGGAATTCGGCCTCGCGCGCGGCCGCGATCACGCCCAGGGTCTGGTGCTCCGGCTGGATGCGGTTGACGGCCGCCTGCACTTCCGGATCGAAGTCTTGCACCCCCATGCTCACGCGGTTAAAGCCGAGCGAGCGCAGGTGGTGCACGCGCTCTGGGCTGACCGTGCGCGGGTCGATCTCGATCGAATACTCGCCCACGTCGTCGGGTGCGAACTCGAACCACTGGCGCAGGTAGGCCAGCAAGTCGCTCAGCTGCTCGTCGCTCAGGTAGGTCGGGGTGCCGCCGCCGAAGTGCAACTGCTCGACCCGGTTCATGCCGGCGAACAGGCGGCCCTGCATCGCGATCTCTTGCTTCAGGTAGGTGAGGTAGGTGACGGCCTTGCTGTGGTCCTTGGTGATGACCTTGTTGCAGGCGCAGTAGTAGCAAATCGATTCGCAGAACGGCACGTGGATGTAGAGCGAGAGCGGAGCGCGTCCGCCGCGTGCGCGCAGCGCCGCCACCGCTTCGAGGTAATTGCCGTAGCCGAAGGAAGAGACGAAGCGGTCGGCCGTCGGGTAGGAGGTGTAGCGCGGGCCGGACTGGTTGAACTTGGCGATCAGGGCGGCGTCCATCTCGACGGCGGGCGTCATGGGCAGGGTGGTTTGCGGGAGCGTGGTCATGGTAGGCAATCAGGTCGGGGTTGTGGGTTCCGGCGTGGAATCGTCGTGGAATCGGGCGTGGAATCAGGCGGCGGCGCGTACTGGCAGGGCCGAGCGGCCACGCACCAGCGTCAGGCTGCGCGCCGCGGAGACACCGGGTGGCGCGAAGCGCGCGCCCAGGTGGAAGACGCTGACGGCGCGCGTGAGGCTGCTCGCCTCGTGGTGCAAACTGTTGGCGGCGGCCGCCGCTTCCTCCACCAGGGCCGCGTTCTGGTGCGTCACATGGTCCATGTGGGCCACCGCGTGGTTGACCTGGTCGATGCCGAGCGTCTGTTCGCGCGAGGCGAGCGAGATCTCGCCCATGATGTGGGTCACCTGGGCCACCGACTCGACCACTTGCTTCATGGTCGCGCCGGCGCGCTGCACTTGCGCCATGCCGGTGTTGACCTTGCCGACCGACAGATCGATCAACTGCTTGATTTCCTTGGCCGCCACCGAGGAGCGCTGGGCCAGGCTGCGCACTTCGCCCGCCACCACCGCGAAGCCACGCCCTTGTTCACCGGCGCGCGCCGCTTCCACCGCCGCGTTCAGCGCCAGGATATTGGTCTGGAAGGCGATTCCTTCGATCAGGCCGATGATGTCGACGATCTGCTTGGCCGAGTCGTTGATGTCGCCCATGGTGGCGATCATGTCGCCGACGATCACGCCGCCCTCGCGCGCCACATGCGAGGCCGCCTCGGCCAGCGCGTTGGCGCGCTCGGAATTTTCGGCGTTTTCTTTGACGCTGGACGCGAACTGGTCCATGCTCGACGCCGTTTGCTGCAGGCTCGAAGCCTGCGCCTCGGTGCGGCCCGACAGGTCCTGGTTGCCGGCCGCGATCTGGCGGGTGGCGCTGGCCATGGTGTCAACATTGCTGCGCACGTCGCCGATGGTCGCTTGCAGGTTGGCGTTCATCTGCTGCAGCGCGCGCATCAACTGGCCCATCTCGTTGGACGAGCCGATGTCGAAGCGGCCCGACAAATCGCCGGCGGCGATGGCGCGTGCGCCCGTGATCGCCTGCGCCAGCGGACGCAGCATGGACACGCGCAAGGTATGCCAGAGCAGCACGTTGATCAGCAAGCCGGCGAAGATGGCGGCGGTGAGCGCATAATTGAGCAGCGACGCCTCATGCAGCGAATTCATCACCGTGCGCACGCCCAGCGCGAACAGCAAGGTGTTGACGGCGCTGGTGGCGAGCCAGATGCGCATGGCCAGCGAATCGAGGTGCAGCTTTTCGAGCAGCGCGCGCAGGCCCGGGTAGACCAGGCGCCCGGCTTCGATGCGCGGGCGGCGCGCCTGCTGCTCGCGGATCGCGCGGTAGCCCTGCTCGGCCGCCGCCACTTCCTGCTCGGACGGCTTGACGCCCACCGACATGAAGCCGACCGCGCGCCCGGCGTTGCGGATGGGCGTGATGTTCGCTTTGACCCAGTAAAAATCGCCATTCTTGCAACGGTTCTTGAGCAGGCCGGTCCAGGGTTGGCCGTTTGCCAGCGCTTGCCACAGGTCGGCGAAGGCCGCGCCCGGCATGTCGGGGTGGCGCACCATGCTGTGCGGGCGGCCCACCAGCTCGCTCTCGCCGAAACCACTGATGCGCGCGCAGCTGCCGTTGACGTAGCTGATCATCCCTTTCATGTCGGTGGTCGAGACGATCGATTCGCCGTCGGCGAGCGTCACTTCGCGGGCCTTGACTGGTGCTGTGCTGCGCATGATAGGGCTTTCCGATGCCTAAGTTAGGGCAAAGTGTACGGAGCCATATCATCAAAATCATTGATGTAGATCAAAATCACCCGAATGCCATAGGGCAGGCACGGGTTGGGCTAGCTGCCTGGAAAGCGCCGCGGTGGGGCCGGCGCCCTCAGGCGCTCAGGGGGCGCAAGCGTTGAATGCATGCGGCGTGGCCACCGCTTCCCAGGCCGGGCTGATATAGTCGGAGCTGGTGAAAAATGGAGAGCTGCGATGGCTTCGAAGCAAAGCACGGTCGACTATATCGTCGACCAGGGTGGCGCCGCCGGCGCCGTGTCGGCCAAGAAGATGTTCGGCGAATATGGCGTGTATTGCGACGGCAAGATGGTGGCGCTGGTGTGCGACGACCAGCTATTCGTCAAGCCGACCGCGGCCGGCTTGGCCTTCATCGGGCAGGTGGACGAGGCGCCGCCCTACCCCGGCGCCAAGCCTTGCTACCTGATCGGCGGCGAGCGCTGGGACGATGCCGCCTGGCTGGCGCAATTGCTGCGCTTGACCACCCGCGAGTTGCCAGCGCCCAAAAAGAAAAAGTGAGCCCGTAACAAAAAAAACCGCAAAACGCCGGGGCCGGATCCGGCAATCGGACACGCTCCCCGGCTTTTTCCTGGCGCTTACTTCTTGCGCACCAGCGCCATGACGCCGCTGGCGGCCGTCATCAGCGCCAGCGCCAGCGCGCCCGCCGCGATCCCCACCAGCGCGTCGATCAGCGTGCTCGCCGTCATTGCCAGCGCGGGCCCGGCCAGCGGCAGCGCGCGCGCCCCGTGTTCCACCCCTTCCATCCACTGTGGCAGGCCCGGCAAACCGTGCGCGATGATGCCGCCGCCGACCGTGAACATGGCGGCCGTGCCCAGCACCGACAGCGCTTGCATCAGGCGCGGCGCGGCCGCCAGCAGCACGCCCCCGAGCACGCGCGCCACCCGGCGCCAGCCGGCCGCGCCGCCGCGCCGCAGCAGGTACAAGCCGCCGTCGTCGAGCTTGACGATGGCCGCCACCAGGCCGTACACCCCGGCCGTGATCAGCACCGCCACCGCGCACAGTACCCACAGGCGCTGCGCGAACGGCGCTCCCGCCACGCTGCCCAGCGCAATCACGATGATTTCGGCCGACAAGATGAAGTCGGTGCGGATGGCGCCCTTGATCTTGTCCTTCTCCAGCGCCATCAGGTCGATCGCCGGATCGGCCAGCGCGTGTTCGAGTTCCGCTTCGTGGGCCAGGTCGTCGCCGGGGCCGTGCAGCCAGCGGTGCGCCAGCTTTTCCACCCCCTCGTAGCACAGGTAGACGCCGCCGGCCATCAAGAGCGGCACGATGGCCCACGGCAGCAGCACGCTGATGGCCAGCGCGCCCGGCACCAGGATCGCCTTGTTCACCAGCGAGCCCTTGGCCACTGCCCACACCACCGGCAACTCGCGCTCGGCATTGATGCCGCCGAGCTGCTGCGCGTTCAAGGCCAGGTCGTCGCCCAGCACGCCGACCGTCTTCTTGGCCGCTACCTTGCTCATCAAGGCCACGTCGTCGAGGATGGCCGCGATATCGTCGATCAGGGCGAATAAGCTTGTTCCCGCCATTGTGTTGCTCCATTTACATGCAAAGACCAGCATCTTAACCGAGCGGACGCGCGCCGACCATGCCGCCATTTTGCATTCCAGACCGTCAATTTTGCAGCCTGTCGCGTGTAAGTTCTTTCCGCCGGGAAAATCCGTATAGTGCAAACAAGATAAAAACTTGCTATTGGCTTAAGATATGACACGACGCTCTTCCCAATTATTCTTGCCCTTGTGCGTGAGCCTGGTGCTGGCCGCCGGTCCCGCTTTCGCCGCCTTCAAGGCGGCCCGGGTGGGTCCAGACGCCGCCCCGATGGTGCTCGACGGCGTGCTCGACGAGGCGATCTGGCAAAGCGCCCCGGCGCACGACAGCTTTTACCAGTTCGCGCCGCAAGACAAGGTGGCGGCCAAGGTGCGCACCGAAGTGCGGGTGGCATTCGACCAGCGCTACCTGTACATCGGCGTGAAAGCTTTTGACCCCGAGCCGGGCCAGATCCGCGCCCCCTTCACGCGGCGCGACAAGATCAGTTCGGACCAGGATTTCGTCGGCTTGTACCTGGACCCGGCGGGCGCCCACAAATCGGCGCAGATGATTTATCTTAATCCGCGCGGCGCCTTCAGCGACGGCGTGTTCAGCGACACCAATGGCGAGGACACCTCGCCCGACTTCGACTTCGACGTCGCCACCGCCCGCTTCGACGGCGGCTGGAGCGCGGAATTGCGCATCCCGTTTGCCTCGATCGCCTACCAGGCCGGGCAAGCTGCGCCCTGGAACTTGATGATGTTGCGCAGCATGACGCGCGACACCCGCTACCTGATGTACAGCGGCCAAGTCACGCGCGCCACCAGCTGCAGCCTGTGCCTGTCCGAGCCCATCGAAGGCTTGCGCGACTTGCCGACCGGCTTGAACTGGAGCGCGACCCCGCAATTGGTGCTGCACCACGGCCATGAGGACGTGGCCGGCTCGCCGCGCCGCAATTTCAGCAGCCAGGACTTGAGCCTGGACGTGAAACTGCGCCCCAATTCGGGCACCGTGATCGACGCCACCCTCAATCCCGATTTCTCGCAAATCGAACTGGACGCTCCCCAGCTGTCCGGCAACACCCGCTTCGGACTGTTCGTCCAGGAAAAACGACCGTTTTTCCTCGAGGGCAGCGATATTTTCCAGTCGCCCTTCCGCGCCATCTACACCCGCTCGATGGCCAGCCCATCGTGGGGGGCGCGCTACACCCGGCGCGACGCCGACAGCGACCTCACCGTGCTGACCGTGCACGACCATGGCGGCGGCCTGGTGCTGCTGCCCAAATCCTTCAACACCGACTACGCGGACCAGGATTTTTCCTCGCAAGCGACGGTGGCGCGCGCCAACTTCAAGCTCGGCAGCCTGTCCGCCGGCGCCTTGCTGAGCGACCGCAGCGTCGAGGGTGGACGTGGCTTCAACCGCGTGCTGGGCCCGGATTTCCTGTGGCAGCGCAGCGATGGCGAGCGCGTGCGCGGCCAGTTGCTGCTCAGCGCGACGACGGCCCAGCCGGATGGCAAGGGCTCGCTGGTGCACGGCGCCCAAACCAATGGCCACGCCGCCCTGCTCGACTGGAACCGCGAAGAAGATAGCTGGGGCGCCTACCTGGGCTACGAAGAAGCGAGCGATGGTTTCCGCGACGACAATGGCTTCTTTTCGCAAGTCGGTTACCGCGACTACACCACCGAGTTCAACCGCAAGTTCGGCAAGGCTGGCATCCTGGACCGCTGGAACGTGTACGCCCACCTCGAGCGCAAGTTCGACCGCCAGGGCAATGTGATCTTTGACGACTACACGCCCGGGGTGGCCATGAACGGCCCCTATTCGACCCAGCTCAATATCCGGGTGCGCCCGCGCAACCGCACCCGGGTCGACGCCAACGGCCCCCTGTTCCAGACCGCCACCGTGTGGGCCGCCCTGAGCGCCCAACCCGGGCGCACCCTGGCCCAGGTCTCGGTGGAGGGCGAGCTGGGCGACGAGATCGACGTGCTCGGGGCGCGCCTGGGCAAGGGCGGCTACCTGTCGACCAACGCGCGCCTGCGCCCCTTCGATTTCCTGGAATTCCAGCCGCTCTATTCAGTCAGCTGGATCGACGGCAAGAGCGGGGTCGAAGCCGGGCGCCGCCTCTACACCGAGCAAGCGCTCCAGCTCAACGGCATCTACCACTTCGGCGCGCGCGACACCTTGCGCATGATCTTGCAAAAGTCCTTGACCCGGCGCGATCCGTCCCTGTACGCGCAGGCCGTGACGGCGCGCAGCAGCAGCGACACCACGTCCTTCGTGTACGGCCACCCGGCCGGCCTGGGCACGGCAGCCTATGTCGGCTTGACCTTGCAAAAAGGCGAGGCGCCCGGCACTTCCCCGCTGCGCCGCCAAAACGAACTGTTCGTCAAGCTGTCCTGGCAAATCTGAGCCGGATCCAGCCATTTCCCCATGGCGGCGGCCGCCCGGCCGCCCGCCCTGCCGTGTAGAATCGGGTTTTCGGCCCGGTCCGCGCGCGCCACTTTCATCCCGCAGTCTGGCGCCGCCGTGGCGTGGCGCCATTGCTGGCGCAATTGCAACTGTTTGTAAGCGCGGTGCGCCGTTTGCCGTGCTCGCGCGTTGCCCTTGTAAGCGGGCTTGAGACTACGCAAAACGCAAGCCGCCCACGCCATCCTATTGCCCTTCTGGAGTTTTCCATGACTAAGCATCTATTCAAGTCCCTTGCGCTGCTGGCGCTGATGGCATGTACGGCCCTGGTGCGCGCCGACAGCGCGGACGAAGCGCCCGGGCGGGCCGGCCGCATCTCGCTGGTGCAGGGCCAGGTCGACATCAACACCGGCCCCGACGGCGAGATGAATGGCGCGCTGTTGAACTGGCCCGTCACTTCCAACAATGAAATCGTCACCGCCCCCGGCGCGCGCGCCGAATTCCGGCTCGGCTCGGCGGCGGTGCGGATCGACGGCGACAGCGCCCTCGAGATCGTCCAGCTCGACGACGCCAACTTCCGCCTGCGCCTGCACTACGGCAGCGTCAGCCTGCGGGTGCTGGACCCGCAACTGCTGCAAGGCTTCGAGCTGAGCACGCCGCAAGGCGATGTGCATCTGCAAGAAACGGGCCGGGTGCGGGTCGATGCCGAGCTGGTGCGCGACACCAGCGTCGTCACCGTGTTCGCCGGCACCGCCGTGCTCGATGGCGGCGGCAACAACCTGACGGTGCGCGCCGGCAAGCGCGCCACCGTGCGCGGCGACGAAGTGCAGACCGGCGTGGCCTCGCGCGACGCCTTCGACGACTGGGCCCAGACGCGCGACCAGAACGACGACCGCAGCGTCGTGCAGGACCGCCACGTGTCGACCGAGGTGACCGGCTACGAGGAACTGGACCGGCACGGCAGCTGGAGCGAGAGCGTCGAATACGGCAGCCTGTGGGTGCCGAACGTGGTGGCCGTCGGCTGGGCGCCCTACCGCGACGGCCGCTGGGCCTGGGTGGCGCCATGGGGCTGGACCTGGGTCGACAACGCGCCCTGGGGCTATGCGCCCTTCCACTATGGTCGCTGGCTCTGGCACCACGAGCGCTGGTGCTGGGCGCCGGGACGCTATGTGGCCCATCCCGTGTGGGCGCCCGCCCTGGTGGGCTGGGTTGGCGGCGACGGCTGGCAGCTGAGCTTTAACAGCCGCGGCGCGCGCCAGGCGGCGCCGGCGGTTGGCTGGTATCCGCTGTCCCCGCACGAGGCTTTCGTGCCTTCTTACCGGGCCCGTGTGGAGCATGTGCGTCAGATCAACATCTACGTCCATGCCGACGAGCATCGCCACCACCAGGGGCGTGAGCAGGATCACGCGGGCATCACCGTGATTCCGCACGCCGAATTCGGGCGCCGCGGCGTGGTGAGCGTGACCGGGGCGCCGCGTGTGACCGACAACGTTAGCGTGATCCGGCGTGCGCCAACCACGACGGCGCCTACCGCGCCGCCGCTGGTGCAGCACAAGCGCGACGATGGGCGTGGCGACGGACGGCGCGAGCGTGATGGACGCCAGGGTGGTGCTCCGCAGCGCGCCGAACCGGGCGTGGTGCCGCACCGCTACGGCCAAACTCCCGAGGTGCCGCGCGCAGAGCGTCCCGTGACCGTGTTGACGGCGCCGCCAGCCCCCGTGCCGGCCCAGCCAGTGACTCCGGTGCGCCCCGACGGCGCCGTGGTGCCGCACCGTTATGGTCAAACCCAGGATAGCCAGATTCCGCGCAATGAGCGCACGCCGCAGCCGGTGCTGACGGCGCCGGGCGGCGCCACCGAAGGCGCGACGGCGCGCCGTCCAGTACCGGACGGGTCGGACCAGCGCCGCCACGGCGCGCCCCAGCCAGTGGCGCCGGCCCAGCCGACGCAGCCGGCCCAGCCGACCCAGCAGACCCAGCAGACCCAGCAGACCCAGCAGACCCAGCAGACCCAGCAGACCCAGCAG
>JAZKBP010000014.1:148682-269535 GCA_040388555.1 Pseudomonadota bacterium | reverse complement strand
ACCCAGCCGGATCAGCGTCGCCAGAACACGCCGCAGCCCGCCCCGCTGCAGCCGGTGATGACGCCGACCCAGCCGGCGGTGGGGGCGGAAGCGGCGCCGCGCCACCGTCCGCCCAACGAGGGTGGCGAGCCGCACCGCCAAGCGGCGCCGGCCGCCGCGCCCGCACGCGAGGCCGCTCCTGTGATGGCGCCGCCGGCGCGCATCGTGGTGCCGCCGGCACCGGTGCAGCAGCCAGCGGCCCGGCCAGCGCCGGCGCCGGCAGCGGCGCCAGCCGAACCGGCCAAGCAGCCCAGCGCGCCGCCGCACAACCCGAGCCCGCGCGAAAAAACGGAAAAGGGCGACAAGAACGACAAATAAGGGAGACGGGCGCCAGATCGGGGAGGCACAGCGACGCCGATCCCGCCTATTGGTCGCTCATCCCTTGAAACGCGCAGTTCGTCACATGTGATGCCGGGAAGGCGGTGCATTCGATTACAGTGGTATCACTCCGGCGCCGGTCGCGGCGCTGGAGCTGCAACACTGTCTCCGTATCGCTATCCCTCGCAAAGGAATAGTTCTGGCCGGCCTCGCAGCCGGCCATTTTTTTAGGCGCCAGTGCGCTGGCGGATACGCGCGCGCCATTCCCCCAGGGCCGACAAGGCGCCGTGGAATTCGCGTTCGATCAGATCGGCCTCGGCGGACGTGACCACGCCATCCATCAGCGCTGTCGAGACCGCCTCGGCGACGGCGCCCACCTGGCTCATCACGCGGCACACCGTTTGCGACAAATCGTCGCTGCCCACCTGGTCCGGCTGCGGCACCACGAAGGCGGCCATGCCGTGCCGCACCAGCAGCGCGTGCAGGGGCAGGAGGGCGTCTTTTACATTGGCCTTTTGGCATAGTTGTACAATTGCCGACACTTCCTCGAAAGAGGGGTAGTGCGAAGCGATGGTGGGAGCGAGCTTGTTGCGCAAGACATTGGCCGACATGCCCATTTCCAGCGCCAAGGCGTCGAGTCCGCCCGGATAGCTGCGCGCGATCTTGTACAGTGCGTCGTGCTGGTTCATGTCCAGGTATTTTCGTGTCATGGTGAATGCCGCCTTCTTTTACCGATGCATGCTGCCGATGTGGCTGATATGCTTATTTCAATGTCTCGCAACGCCGCTGCTGGCGCCGAGCCTACAAACCGTTTAAACCACGCAAGATGATGAAGCCACTCAAGTTTGCACTGATCCTGACCCTGCTGCTGCCTTTGGCTGGGCATTCTGCCACACCGCGCTCGTTCAAGAGCGGATTCTCGTCGCAAAAGGCGGCGCCGGCACCATCGCGCTCGAGCTCGGGCGGCGCCAAGACCTTCGGCAGCTTCGGTTCGGCGCGCCCGGCGCCAAGCGCGGCCCCGGCCCCCAGCGCCGCTCCGGCTCCGAGCGCCGCGCCCGCCGCACCGGCGGGCAAGACAGGGTTCGGATCGTTCGGCAAGGCGGCCGATCCGGCCGCGCCGGCGCCGCCGAAGTCGGCGCTGTCGAAAGACCTCGACAGCAACGCCGCGAATGCCAATGCCTTGCGCACGCTTGACGCGCGCAAGGCCGCCGCCGCCCCCACGCCGGCTCCGGCCATGGCCGGCGGCGCCGCTGCCGCTGGTGTTGCCGGCGCGGGCGCCGCGCCGGCGTATGGCGCGCCGCCCCAGTACGCGCCGCAGCCGGTCTACCACGCGCCCGTCATCGTGCAGCAGCGCAGCGGCTTTGGCGACATGTTCATGGGCTTCATGCTGGGCCGCGCCTTGAGCGGCGGCCACAGCAACCAGGGCAACTATCCGCAGAACGCTAACAATAACGGCAACAATAATGGCGCCTACAACGGCAGCTACAACGCCAACGGCAGCGTGGCCGGCGCCAACGCGGCCGCCGTCGGCATGCCGGCCGAGGCGCCGCCGCAGCAATCGTTCGGCGCCAAGGTGCTGCGCATTTTCCTGTGGCTGGTGATCCTGGGGGCGCTCGGCTGGTTGATCGTGTTCGCGATCCGCAGCTTGAGCGGTTCGGGCAAGCCGCGCGGACCCAACTATTCGTTCGAAAGGGAGTGATATGGGCTGGAAGGATGCATTGAGCTATGCGCGCGGCGTCGCGCACAAACACGGGGTTGACGCCGCCGACGCGCCGCAGGACGCCGGTTTGCCGCTGGGCGCGCGCATCGGCGCGGTGGTCACGCTGCAGCAGTCGCCGCTGATCCGCGCCAACGCCAACGGCTCGCTGATCGGCATGCTGGACGCGGGCGACACCCGCATCGTGGCCGTGTCCCAGCTCAAGCTGGACTTGCCGGGGCGCCTGTTCCGTTACTACCTGGCCACCGGCGACATCGACGCCAAGGAGAAATTCCTGCAGGTGTACCGTGACGGCCAGGGCAAAGTCGCCGAAATCCTGTACTGCACCCAGCTCGCGCGCATCATCCCGCAAACGGCCGAGGACCAGGAAGCCTACACCGGCGAGGCTGGTTTCGGCCTGGGCGACCGCAGTTACACGCTGTGGCGCGAGCAGCTCGTCGAGATGGGCTTGGACGAGAGCGACCTGGCCCAGGTGTTCGGCGAGGGCGATCACCTCGATTACCAGCGCGGCGTGGGCGAGCGCCATGTCGAGTTCATGGCGCCGTTCACCGGCACCGAGACGCGCATCGACGACGCCGGCGGCATGCACGGCTTGAAGCAAGACCTGTATTTGATGCCCTACGTGCGCGAGCTCGCGGGCGGCGGCAGCGAGACGCTGCTCATCACGACCGAAATTGTCGCCAGCATCGACGGTGACGCAAGCAGGCGCGGTATCCATGTCGACTTCGTCATCGGCATACCGCTCGAGCAGGAACGGCTGGTGATCCAGTAGCGGCACACTGGAGCCGGCCGCAAGGTAGCAGCTAACAAGGCAGCAAAGAACGCAGCAAAAAACGCAGCAAAGAACGCATCTCCGTACTTAGTTCAACGAAAGGAAATAACATGAGCAACGCAAGTGGTTGGGGTTTGACGGCACGTTTGGTTTCGAAGCATTTCGGCGCGCTGGGCGACCGCGTGGCCGAGGCGATTGCCAATTTCGACCCCGAGACGGCAACCGAAGCCGATCGCGACCGCCTGGCCGACACCCTGCGCGAGACGGCGCAGAAGCTGGCCTCGGCGCGCGCGTCCTTCGACAAGGAGCACGCCGACGTGGTCAATCTGCGCAGCTTGATCGAGAGCGACGAAAAAGCCTCCGGTACCCTGGCCGAGCGCCTGGCCGCCGGCAAGATCTCGGAAGCGACGATCAACCTGTTCTGCGACGAACTGGAAGCGAACAAGGCGCGCTTGCCGCAGGAAGTCCAGGAAGAGGCGGACGCCCAGGAATACATGGGCGAGCTGCAAAAGATCGTCGACGCGCTCTCGAAGCAATTGGCCGACTTCGATGCCGCCGCCAAGAAGGCGATGCAGGCGCTGGCCCAGGCCAAGGCGCAGAAGGACTTGCAGTCGGTGCGCGCCGAGCGCCAGAGCCAGCTGGACGGCTTGAAGGGCTTGCAGGGTAATTCGAGCGCGCTCGAGGCGCTGACGCGGCGCGCCCAGACCATCAAGAACGAAGCCGAAGGCATGCGCATCGTGGCCGACATCGCGCAAAAGCCGCTGGACCAGAAGGCCGAGCTCGACGCGATCCGCAAATCGGTCAGCCAGCCCGACACCGCCGGCGAGAGCGCGCTCGAGCGTCTCAAGCGTCTCTCGGCCAAGGCGGCCTGAGGCGGCGGGTAGGCCCAGCGGCGTCTCCGAGCTGGGGTCAGAGTTTTTTTCGCCGGGGTATGGCGAAAATGACGCTGACCCCGGCGACGTACTGACCGCGACGAAGTTCCAAACCACGTATCAAGGTCACGGGCGGGGTCAAACCCGGCAACCGGACAATTCAATAATTGGCCTTCAAATTGTCCACTTGCCGGGTTTGACCCCACGCGCACACAAATCGGTCAGCCAGCCCGACACCGCCGGCGAGAGCGCGCTCGAGCGTCTCAAGCGTCTCTCGGCCAAGGCGGCCTGAGGCGGCGGGTAGGCCCGGCGGCGTCTCCGAGCTGGGGTCAGAGTTTTTTTTCGCCGGTGTATGGCGAAAATTGCTCTGACCCCAGCGATGCGCTGACTGCGGCGAAGTCCGGAACTGTTTCATTTAGCCGATGCCTGGCCAAACGTCCAACTTTGGCTACAATGGGAACAGACGGGCGCGTTCCACGGGCGCGCCGCTCTGTTTTCCGACTCTAGAACTGGACGAAGTATGCAACCCACGGTACCTGACACGCTGATCGAATACCCGAGCGATTTCCCCATCAAGGTGATGGGGGCGACGCACGTCGACTTCGCGGCGACTATTATCGACGTGGTGCTCGAGCACGACCCCACCTTCCACATTGGGCGCATGGAAGTGCGCCCCTCGGGCAAGGGCAATTACACGGGTTTGACGGTGACGGTGCTCGCCATCAGCCGCGAACAGCTCGATAATCTGTACCGCGCCTTGTCGGCGCATCCGATGGTCAAGATCGTCATGTAGCGCGCCCTGCGACGCGCCATACGCAGCGCGTCACGACCAAGGCCTTACGGCCAAGGCATTACGACCAAATCCGGTACATCCAAAAGCTCTCATCCTCACGCCCGGCGCGCGCCAATTCGGTCGGGCTCAAGCCCGTCACCTCGCGCGTCTCGCGGCAAAAATGGGCCTGGTCGGCATAGCCGGCGCGGGCCGCCACCTGTGACCATGACACGGAACCTTCGAGCATGTCGGCGCGCGCGTCGAGGAACGATTGTTCGGCGCGCCGCATCCGGCGCAAGGTGCGCATCGGCTGCCCGGCCCAGGTCTTGATGCGCCGTTCGATATTGCGTACGCCGCGCCCCCAGCCAGCCGCCGCCGCCTGCACCGCCAGGCGCCGCACCCAGTCGCCCACCGCGCTGCCGGGAGCCTGGTAGCCGGGCTGTTCGCGCACCGCGTTCCAGCGCGGTTCCAGGAATTGCTGAACCAAGGCCACGCGCGCCGCGTCGTCCGGCGCCGCCAGCACCGCCTGCCCCAGCGCCAGCCACTCCGGGCCCAGCACTTCGGACGCCGGGCACAGGCTGTCGACATGGATCGACAGGTCGATGCCGGTCAAGGCGTGCATGGCGTGCGGATAGAACACCAGCATCAGCGCGTGCACCGGCCCCGGATTGTAGGTGACGATGGGGCGCGATTGCGGGCCGCCGAACAGCATGCGGTCGAACTGGCGCGGCGCCTGCGGCGGCGGGTCCACCATCTCCGCTTCGCCGCTGATGAAGAAGGTGATGCTGCACAGCGCGCTGGCGGGAAAGCGGTTCAGGCGCTGCTCCGCCAACGGCAGCGGCGCGGCCAAGGTGCTGCGCGCGATGATCGCACGCAGACACGACGTCAGCGCGGCCGATGGCGCGATCAGGCGCGTCGCATCAATGGGCGGCGCGCTGTCGGCCGGCGCGCGCAGCAAGGTGGAATTGGGCATCCCATCATTGTAGCGGAAGGCCGCGCCGACGCTGGCCTTGACCCCACTATGCCAGCACCGTTCTTCTACGCGCCCAAGGGCGTGCCAGGGCCGGCGCAACGCCAGCCCGCATCACAGAAATAATAGTTGCCTGAAAGAATACGTATCGCGCCAGTTTGATCTGTAGGCAATCTGTAAGATGTCCAGGCGCATAGTGTTCACATGTTCTGAGGCCCTGCAAATGCAAGGGTCGCTTCAAAAGTTCACGATCGCGAGCGTGTTCGCTTGAGAGGACATATTCGATCTGTGTGCATAAGCACACGGTACTTAAAAAACTATCGCAAGGAAATGAAAATGCAAACGATGCAAATCATGTCGGACAAAGAAGTGAACCTGGTCAGCGGCGGTGCGGACATCGACTACCCAACCTGTGGCACGGTGTATCCGTACTGGTGGAAATACGTCAATCCGATCACCGTCGTGACGACCCCAGTGGTCATCGCCACCCCGGTCTATCGTTAATTAAGCATTAGCAGGACGGCGGCCCGGGCAAGCCATGCTTGCCGCGCCGCCGTTTTCACTTATTCCCCCGATGAATACCGAATCCGCCGATCACCCGTTCCGGCCCCAGGCGCTGGACGCGCGCAAGGCCGACTGGCTGGGCGAGATCGTCATGCTGCGCCCGCCCAGCTTCGCCTTCCTGTGCGCATTGGCCGGCGCCTGCGCGCTATCCTTGCTGGCCTACCTGGCGTGGGGCAGCTATACCACCCGCAGCACCGTCAGCGGACAGTTGATTCCCGATTCAGGTTTGCTCAAGGTGTACGCCAACGCGCCCGGCGTGGTGCTGCAAAAGCTGGTCCAGGAAGGCCAGAACGTGCAACAGGGCCAGGTTTTATATGTGCTGTCGGGCGAGCGCCAGATCGGCAGCGGCGCCATCCAGGCCGCCATCAGCGGCAAGGTGGAGGAGCGCCGCCAATCGCTGGCCGGTGAGCGCGACCAGGCGCGCCAGCTGCAGCGCCGCGAGCGCACCGCCCTGGAGGGCAAGGTCGCGTCGCTGGAAGCGGAGGCGGCCAAGCTGGACGCGCAAATCGATGGCCAGAAAAGCCGCATCAAGCTGGCCGCGGACGCCGCCGCGCGCTACCAGGGCTTGCAAACACAGAATTTCATTTCGCGCGACGCACTCGGGCAAAAGCAGGAAGACTTGCTCGACCAGCGCATCCGCCTGCAGGCGCTCGAGCGCGACCGCATCGGCGTGGGGCGCGAGCTGTCCACCCAAAAGAATGAGCTCGACAGCCTGGCCACGCACCAGCACAGCCAGATCGCCCAGCTCGAACGCGGCATGGCCTCGGCCAGCCAGGAATTCACCGAGAGCGAGGCCAAGCGCCGCATGCTGGTGATCGCGCCGCACGCGGGCGTGGCCACCGCGGTGCGCGCCGACCAAGGCCAGACGGTCGATCCCAGCCGCCCGCTGCTGAACCTGGTGCCGGCCGGCGCCACGCTCGAAGCGCACTTGCTCGCGCCCAGCCGCGCGATCGGCTTCATCAAGCCGGGCGACGCGGTGCTGCTGCGCTACCAGGCTTTTCCGTATCAGAAATTCGGGCACGCGCGCGGCGTCGTCGCCAGCGTCGCGCGCACCGCGCTGCCCACTTCCGAGCTCGACGTGGGCGGCGCCGCGCCCGGCGCCGAGCCGATGTACGCCATCACCGTCAAGCTGGCGCGCCAGTCGATCGACGCCTACGGCAAGCCCCAGCCTTTGCAGGCCGGCATGCTGCTTGACGCCGACATCTTGCAGGAATCGCGCCATCTGTACGAATGGGTGCTGGCACCGCTGCGCGGCATCAGCGGCAAATATTGAGGACGCACGGCCATGGCACTGATCGATCGCATCACCTTTGGATTCGGCGCGCGCCTGCCGCTGCAGTTGCAGACGGAGGCGACCGAATGCGGCCTGGCCTGCCTGGCCATGGTGGCCGGCTACCACGGCCAGCACAATAGCCTGGCGCAGCTGCGCGCGCGCTTTCCCGTCTCGCTCAAGGGCGCCACCCTGGCCGGCTTGATCAAGGTGGCTGGACGCATGGACTTGGGCAGCCGTCCGCTCAAGCTCGATTTGCAGCATCTGCATCAACTCAAGCTGCCCTGCGTCTTGCATTGGAACTTCAACCATTTCGTGGTGCTCAAGGCGGTGGGCGCGAAGTCGATCACCGTGCACGACCCGGCCTTCGGCGAGCGCACCGTGCCGATGGAAGACGTGGCCACCAGCTTCACCGGGGTGGCGCTGGAACTGTGGCCGGCGGCCGGCTTCACGCAGCAAGCGGCGAGCGCGCCGCTCAAACTGCGCACCCTGATGGGCAAGGTCAGCGGCCTGGGCCGCTCGTTCGGGCAAGTGCTGGTGCTGGCGCTTGCGCTCGAAGTGTTCGCGCTGGTCAATCCCTTCTTCATGCAGATGGTGATCGACAATGTGCTGGTGGCGGCCGAGCGCGACTTGCTGCTCACCCTGGGCGTGGGCTTTTTCCTGCTGATGCTGATGCAGCAGGCGATCACGGCGGTACGCTCTTGGCTCATCATGTACATGGGCACCACGCTGAACCTGCAATGGCGCGCCAATGTGTTCGCCCACCTCATTTCGCTGCCGGTCCAGTATTTCGAGAAGCGCCACCTGGGCGACGTGGTGTCGCGCTTCGGTTCCATCGACCAGATCCAGCGCACCCTCACCACCACCTTCCTGGAAGCGATCCTGGACGGTTTGATGACGGCCGTGACCCTGTGCATGATGTTTCTCTACAGCCCGATGCTGGGGGCGATCGCGGTGGGCGCGATGGTCTTGTACGCGGCCACGCGCGCGCTGTGCTTCGGGCCGCTGCGCGCGGCGGGCGAGCAGCAAATCATCCACGCGGCCAAGCAGCAAAGCCATTTCCTGGAAACGGTGCGCGGGGTGAAGGCGATCAAGCTGTTCCAGCGCCAGGAAGAACGCCGCGCCGCCTGGCTCAGCTTGCTGGTGGACCAGGTCAACGCCGACGTGCGCACCCAGAAGCTGCAAGTGCTGTACCGCCTGCTTAACGGCTTGCTGTTCGGCGTGGAAAATATCCTGATCATCGCGCTGGGCGCGCGCCTGGTCCTCGATGGCGACTTCACGGTGGGCGCGCTGATGGCCTTCATCGCCTACAAGGGCCAGTTCGACACCCGCGTGAGCGCCCTGATCGACAAATACTACGAGCTCAAGATGCTGCAACTGCAGGGCGAGCGCCTGGGCGACATCGTCACCGCCGAGCCCGAAAGCGCGCACGCCAACCCCTGCGCCGCCATGCCCGACGCGCCCAGCATCGACGTCAAGGGATTGCGCTACCGGTATGGCGAGGCCGAGGCGCACGTGCTCGACGGCATCGACCTGTCGATACGCGCGGGCGAATCGGTGGCCATCGTCGGCCCCTCCGGCTGCGGCAAGAGCACCCTGCTCGCCGTGCTGCTGGGCGTGCTCAAGCCGACCGAAGGACAGGTGCTGATCGGCGGCGCCGACCTGGCCCACGCCGGCGTGGACGCGCTGCGCCGCATGGCCGGCACCGTGCTGCAGGACGATACCCTGTTCGCCGGCTCGATCGCCGACAACATCAGCTTTTTCGACCCCAACGCCGAGCGTGCCTGGATCGAGCAGTGCGCGGCCACGGCGGCCATCGCGCGCGACATCGCGGCCATGCCGATGGGCTACAACACCCTGGTCGGCGACATGGGCACGGTGCTGTCGGGCGGGCAAAAGCAGCGCGTGCTGCTGGCGCGCGCCCTCTACAAGCGCCCGCAAATGCTGTTCCTGGACGAAGCGACCAGCCACCTCGACCTGCACAAGGAGCACGAGGTGAACGCCGCCGTGAAAGCCTTGAACATGACGCGCATCATCGTGGCGCACCGGCCCGAGACCATCGCCACCGCCGACCGCGTCATCGTGCTGTCCGGCGGCAAGGTGGTGCAAGACACCTCGATCGCCAGCCTGGCGGCCCAGGCCGTGCAAGCGGGGGCCTTGGCGGCCTGAGGGGAAGCGGCTGGCGGCGGGCTCAAATTGTCGCAAACGTTCAAGACGGCGGCGCCGGCGTGGCGCATAGTACGGGCACACTTCAAGGACCCGCACCATGACAACGACGCCACACACGCTGGACCAAGCCCAAGCCGCCTCGCCCCCCTCCCCGCTGCGTGAAATCGGGCAGTTGCCCGGCCCGCGCCGCTGGCCCCTGATCGGCAACGTCTTACAGATCAAGCCCAGCCGCATCCACCGCGACGTCGAACAGCTGTGCCGGCGCTACGGCCCCGTCATGCGCGTGCACCTGGGGCGCACCCCGATCCTGGTGGTGGCCGAGCACGAAGCGATCGCGCACATCCTGCGCGACCGGCCCGACGGCTTTCGCCGCCCCAGCATCACGGCACGGGTGGCGCACGAAATGAACGGCATCCCCGGCCTGTTCCAGGCCGAGGGCGCGGAATGGCGCAACCAGCGCCGCATGGTGATGCCGGCCTTCGCACCGAACGCGATCAAGGCGTATTTCCCCGCTCTGCTGAAGGTGGCGCAGCGCCTGCAGGGACGCTGGGAGGCGCAAGCGCGCACGCAAGCGCCGATCGACCTGACGGCCGACCTGAAACGCTACACGGTCGACATCATCGCCGGCCTGGCCTTCGGCACCGACGTCAACACCATCGACGCGGGCGAGGATGTGATCCAGCAGCACATGGATGTGATATTGCCGGCGGTGGCGCGCCGCAGCGTGGCCTTGCTGCCGTACTGGCGCTACTTCAAGCTGCCGGCCGACCGCCGCCTCGAACGCAGCGTGGCCGCCATGCACAGCGCCATCGCCGGCTTGATCGCCAGCGCGCGCCAGCGCTTGCAGGCCGAACCGTCACGCGCCGCGCACCCGCCCAATTTGCTCGAAGCGATGATCGTGGCCGCCGACGAGCCGGGCAGCGGTGTGTCCGACCGCGATGTCGCCGGCAATGTGTCGACCATGCTGCTGGCCGGCGAGGACACCACCGCCAACAGCCTGGCCTGGATGCTCTATCTGCTGCAGCGCAATCCGCAAGCGCTGCGCCGCGTGCAGGAGGAAGTGCGCGCCATCGCGCCCGACTTGTCGGCATTGACCATCGCGCAAGTGGACGCCCTCGATTACCTCGATGCCTGCGCCAGCGAGGCGATGCGCCTCAAGCCGGTGGCGCCTTTCATCCCGCTCGAGGCGCTGCGCGAGACGACGGTGGCGCACGTGCGCGTGCCCAAAGGCGGCTTGGTGTGGTGCGTGCTGCGCCACGATAGCGTGGACGATAAATATTTTCCGCGCGCGCAGGCGTTCGAGCCGCAACGCTGGCTGCCCGGCGCCGTCGATGCGCCCACCATCGACAAGAAAGTGGCGCTGCCTTTCGGCGCGGGCTTGCGCACCTGTCCCGGGCGCTATTTGGCGCTGCTCGAGATCAAGGTGGCGATGGTGATGCTATTGGGGCGCTTCGACATCGCCGGCATCGACACGCCCGATGGCGGCGAGGCGCAAGAGCTGATGGGCTTCGTGATGTCGCCGCAGGGCTTGCAGATGCGCTTGCGCACGCGCGACGCGCACGCGTCGGCATGACGGCGCTGCGCCTGCTGCACCGCGCGGGCGCGTTGTGCATCGGCAGTTTCGTGACACTGCATCTGCTCAATCATTTGCTGGCGCTGCAAGGCCCGCAGGCGCACATCGCCTTCATGCGCGCGGCCCGGCTGGTGTATCGACATGGCGTGCTCGAGACACTGCTGCTCGCATGCGTGCTGTTCCAGCTCGGCTCGGGCATCCATTTCCTGCGCGCGCGCTGGGGCCAGCGCAGCGGCGCCCTCGATCGCTTGCAAGCCTGGTCGGGCGCCTACCTGGCCTTCTTCCTGCTTGTGCATGTGGGCGCCGTGATGGCTGGCCGGCTGGCCGGACTCGACACGAATTTCCATTTCGCGGCGGCCGGCCTGCACATCGCGCCGTATTATTTTTTCTTCGTGCCGTATTATTTTTTGGCGGTGCTCGCGATCTTCGCGCACCTGGCGTGCGCCTTCCATTGGCTCGCGCGCGCGCGCCTGGGCGACGCCATCCGCAATGCCGGCGTGGCCGTCATACTGGCCGCCGGCGCGTTGTGCGCGGCCTTGATCGTGGCGGCGTTCGCCGGCGCTTTTGGCGCCGTCGAAATTCCACCCGCCTACCAGGCCGTCTTCAAGCCTTGACGCTTCAGATTTCCGGCGCCGCGTTCTTGCCATCGATCAGGCGGAAAGCCGTGCCGTCGAAGGCATAGCGCGCCTTGCCCAGCGCCTTGTCCTGAGCCGTCGCGCTGGCCGCTGCTTTGGCCGCTGCGCTGGCCGACCCATTGGCCGACGCGCTGGCCGATCCACCCTCCTGCGCCGCCGCTGGCAGCGTCCCGCTAAAGTCGATCACCAGTTCGGCATAGGTGGCGCCAGGCTTGGGGGCGTCGAAATGCCACTTGCCATTGACCGACCAGCAGTCGCCCTTGTCCTGCTCGCAGCCGCCTTCGTTGTCCGACGACAGGCGAATGCCGCCCTTGTCCGTCAGTTCGCGCATGATCGGCATGGTCAGATCGAAAATCGACAGCGCCTCGATGGTCGAACCTTGCCAGGTTCCGCCGCCCAGCACGAGGAAGCCGCGTTTGGTGGTGCTCAGGTTGATGAATTCGACCCCGCCAAAGTTGCCCATGCTGCCGGCCACGGCGATGTTTTCCTGGCGTCGCAGCAGGACCCATTTGCCGGCTTCCTGGCGCAGGAAATACACGTTCACGCCGCCGCCATCGGCATGCGAGGAGGTCGATTCGCCGGCCGCGTTGGCCGGTTCGGCGTTCGCCACCAGCACCGTTTCCCCATTTGTCAGCAAGGTGCTGGCCACGGCGGTGACGAGGTAAAAGTCCTTTTGCTTGGCGTCTTCAAAGCTGGGCAGTTCAGCGAGGGCGTCGTGGCTGGCCGGGCGATACTTGGGGAAAATCGCTTGCATCAGGGGCGAGAATTGATCCGGCTTGGCGCTCGCTGCGATCGCGTTGGCGGCGGCAATGGCCGCGCTCGGCACGGCGGCGGGCGCCTTCGGCGCGTCGGCCGGCTTGGGGGAACAGGCGGCCAGCGCGGCGGCGCCCAGGATCAGCGAAAGGGTGCGGACGTGTGGGATCATTTTACGAATTCAAGTGGATAAAAGTGCGGATTATATCTTGGTAAAATGAAAATCCGCGCGCGCTGCGTGCCGACTGAAACGAAAGGCTAGCCGATGCCGTCACTACCAACGATGCCCCGCCTTGCCGCGCTGCTGTGCGCGCTCGTTTTGCCAGCGCAGGCGCAGGCCGGGCCCGATTGCGCCGCCCTCGACAAAGACGCCTACCGCGACGGCGACACCGTTCCCGGCTATGACGCCGGGCGCGTCGTGATCGGCAGCGGGCGCCTGCAGTTCCATTCCGGCCCCGACCCCAAATGCAAGATGGCGGGCGTGTTCGTCATTCCCGGCCAATCACTGGTCGCCTACGTCGAGAGCAAGGGATTTACCGCCGTCATGTTCATCAACAAAAAGACGGGGGACTCGGCCTTGGGTTGGGTGGAGACGGCCCGCCTCAAACGCGACGGCAGCGGGATTTCGCCACGTCCGTGAACGCGATCGCTCAGTATTTGCTGGGATCGAACCACATGGTCGGATCGTTGATGGGCGTTTCCTTGGGCAGCAGCGCGTTTTGCAGGCGGATCACGCGCCGGCCCTTGAGGTTGGCGCGCTCGATCGCGGCCCGGTTGTACTTCATGAAAATCTGATCGAAGCTGCCATCCTTGAGCATTTTGTGCAGGCCGGCCTCGACGCGCTGCTTGAGGGCGGCGTCGGCCTTATTGAAAAAGAAGTAGTAAGGCCAGGGATAGATGATCAGCAAATTCTTTTCGATCGCCAGATTGGGGACGGATTTGGCGTTTAATTCGTATTCGGTGAAAATCTCGCCCACCCCGCGCGGGAACATATCGAAGCGCATCAAGCCGGTCATCTTGAACAGGTTTTCGTATTTGCCGCTGACCACCTTGATGCCGTGCGCCTCGTACAGCTTGGCGTCGCTCCAGTCGATGCCCTGGCCGATGGTGAGCCTGCGCAAGTCTTCGGCCGTTTGCACCTTGTCGATCACGGCTTGTTTTTCTTTGGCGATCAGGGCGATCCGGTAGCCCAGCAAGCCCTTGCGCAGGGGTATGCGGATCGGCGAAAAGTTCGTTTCCATCTCGTTCGAGGTGGACGACCAGGTGATGTTGATCAACTGGCGCTCTTGCAGCGCGCTCAGGTAGCGCGCCTTCGACATGCGCAAGCTCGATGGCTTGAGTTCGTAGGGGCCGAATTCGGGCGTGGTCTTCTCGAGCGCCACGCGCAGGATTTCCACCAGATCGATGTGGCGCCGGTCATTGTCCGATTCCTCGGCCGGATAGACCACCTTGACGCCGGCGCCGTGGGCGCAAGACGAAGTCAGCAGCGAAGCCAGTAACAGCAGAATCCGGATCCTCGACACAAGCGTATCTGCTCCATCGTTAGAAGTTCGCGCCTAGCGTCAAAAATAATTGGCGGGGGGCTATCGGATACGAATTATACGTGCCGCTGGCCGCGCCGATCACCAAGCCTTGCCAGCCCCTTTCCTGGCTCAGGTTGGTGATGCTCAAGGTCAGCTTGGCGTTCTTCACGCCCGCCACCGGCGCGGCGAACTTGGCGGCCACGCTCAAGCCGAGCAGGAAGTGGCTGGGCACGGATAAATCGTTGGTGAAGGTCGTGTATTGCTTGCCGACGTAGTCGCCCGTCAATTGCGCCTCGAAGGGGCCGCTGTTGGCGCTGGCGACGAACTTGTCCATCCACAGCGGCACGCCGGGCACGATCTTGCCGGAGGTGGGCACCAGGGTGGCGCCGTTGTGGTAATCGTCGCCATAGGCCGAGCGGTTGTAGGACAGCGAATTGTAGAAGGAGAAGCGCTTGCCCGCGTAAATGGTGGCGGCCAGGTCGATGCCATTGGTCTTGACGCTGCCCACGTTCGACAAAATGGGATTGGCGCCGACGATGGAATTGACGGCGGCGGTGGCGCTAATTTGCAGCAGGCGGTTGCTAAAGTCCACGTGGTAGAGCGAGACTTGGCCGTCGATGGCGGTGAAGGGGCCGAGCGCGAGCTTGCGCCGTCCGCGCGCGCCGATCTCGTAGGTGATCGAGGTTTCCGGCTCGGCCGTGTCGCGGAACAGGTCGAAGGCCGCCTGGTTCGACAGGCTCCAGGGCGAGGGCGCGCCCGCGCCGTAGGTGATGAACTGGCGCAGGTTCTTTTGGATGTTGACGAACACCTGGTCTTGGTCGGGCAAGTCCCACAGCGCGCCCAGCTGCGGCAAGAACCATTTGCGGGTGATGATTTCGCCTTCCGGGAAGGCGGTGGAGCCGCCGGCGATGGCGCCCACCTTGGGCTGGACCGGGAAGGTGCCGCTCGCAAACTGCAGGCTGGACTTGAAGCCCGCCTGCAAGCGCAAGTCTGGCCGCACATGCCACTCGTCTTGCAGATAGAGCTGCACCACATTGTTCTTGATGTCGCTGCCGTATTGCGTGATCAAGGGGTTTTGCGGGCGGTCGTAGGGCGAGGTGGGCGCGTTGACGTCGAGCGCGAACCAGCGCCGGTAGGCCGTCATGGAATTATGTTCCCACCAGGCGCCCGCTTCGAGCGTGTGTTCGCCCAGCTCCGTGTGGTAGCTGCCGATCAAGCCGCCGCGTCCGATCCAGTATTCGGTGGCGCGGGTGGCGTAGCCGGAGTCGCCGAACACATGCTTCAGATTCTGGTTCGGGAAATACACGCCGAACAGGGCCGGCAAGCCGGCCACGCCGATCGGTCCGGCCACCACGCCCACGCCATCGTCGTCGTGGTAATACGCTTGCGCCGTCCAGCGGCTGTTCTCGCTGGGGCGCCCTTCGATGCGGGCGTAGGCCAGGTAGTCGGTGCGCTGGGCATCGCTGTAATAGTTGTGGTAATTGTTGCCGTCGGCGCCGGGCGTGGCGCCGGTGGGCGACAGGTAGGCCAGCGCGGCCGCGAAATTCGGATAGGTGAAGGCGCGCGTGTAGGGCGGATTGGTCTCGGTGGCCGTGCGCACGGTGGCGTCCTCGTTCGGCTCGATCTTGTCGATATAGTTGAAGTAGAGCGTGATGGTGGCGGGCGCCGTGTCGCGCACGAACTTGGCGTTGAATTGCTTGCCGCCCTGGTGGCCGTCGAAGTCCCAGGCGCGCGCGTCCAGGCGCATGGCTGACAGGTAGGCCGAGTTGCCGTCGCCGAACACGCCGGTGTCAAAGCGCGCGAAGGTGCGCGCGGCGCTGTAGCTGCCCACCGTCTGCTCCACCCGTCCACCGCGCTCCTTGGCAGGATCGCTGGAATAGGTTTCGATGGTGCCGCCCAGATTGCTGGTCGAGGCCGTCGACAGGCTGCCGGCGCCGGAGGAAAGGATCACCGAGCGCACGTTTTCGCTGCTGATGGCGCGCTGCGGCGACAAGCCGTTGTAGTTGCCGTATTGCTGGTCGCCCAGCGGCGCGCCGTCGAGGGTGTAGCCGAGCTGCTGGCCGGAAAAGCCATGCACGTACAGACTCAGGTTTTGTTCGTTGTTGCCCCACGGGTCGGCGGTCTGGAAATTGACGCCCGGTAAGGTTTGCAGGGACTTGATCGGATTGGTGCCGGGCAAAATCTTCTGGATTTCCGCGCCGCGCAAGGACACCGACGAGCGCGTGGTGTGCGAGGAAATGACGACCGTTTGCACCGCCTGTTCCGGGGCGGCCTTGTCGGCATCGCTGCCGGGCGGCGCTTGCTGGTCCGCGGCGGTGGCCGCGCTGGCTTCGTTGGTTTGGGCCGCGGCGAGCCCGGGAAGTGCGGCCGCGCCGGCCAATGTCGCGGCCAGCGCTGCTGCGGTCAAACTGCTTGGGATAACACGCCGTGCTCTTCTTGAATGGGGATTCATTTTGGCACCGTCTGGTTAGTCTTCATGGGCAGCTAGGCAGGGTCTCTTGACCCAACGCACTACTTTTCAAGAATACATCAATCACAGGGCCGAATCCACGCACTTGTCGATTTGTGGCGAGAAAGAACGGGCTGGCGCCGCCAGTGGCTCGCGCGCAACAAAATCATGTCTTTGGGCATGTTTTTTGACGCCGTTTGGGCGATTTCGGGGCCGCCAGCGGTGCGCGCCGCAAGGCGTTAAGATAGTCGCCCACCCACGCGATCGGAGCGCTCATGACACACCTCGTTTTATACGTCGATTCCTCCTACACCAGCCCGTATGCGATGTCGGTGTATGTGGCGTTGCAGGAAAAAGCTTTGCCGTTTTCGATCGAGCGCGTCGATCTGGAAGCGGGCGCGCATCAGCAGGCGCCGTATCGCGACTTGGGTTTGACGGGGCGGGTGCCGACCTTGCTCGATGGCGACTTCGCCTTGAGCGAATCGAGCGCGATCATCGAATATCTCGAAGAGTGTTTTGGCGCGCCGCAGTACGCGCCGGTGCTGCCGCCGGACGCGCGCCAACGGGCCCAGGCGCGCCAGATCCAGGCATGGCTGCGCAGCGACTTGATGCCGATCCGCAGCGAGCGCAACACTGGCGTGATCTTTTTCGAGCCCATTGCGACCCCGCTTAGCGAGGAAGGCCAGGCCAGCGCGGCGCGCCTGATCCGCATCGCCGAGCGCCTGGTCGACGGCCCCAACCTGTTCGGCCAGTGGTGCATCGCCGACACCGAGCTGGCCTTGATGCTGAAGCGCTTGATCATGAACGGCGACCCGGTTCCGCAAAAGTTGAAGGATTATGCGGCCTTGCAGTGGCAGCGGCCCGCCGTCCAGCAATGGATGGGACTGCCGCGCCCTCGCTTATAATGTATGGCCCCGCGCCCGACGGTGCGGGCGCTTTTCGGACCTGAACCCATGACCAGCCCTAGCCCGGCCCCGGCGCTGATTCGCGACCTGGGGCGCGCCGACTACGAAACGACATTCGCCGCCATGCGCGCCTTCACCGACGCGCGCACGGCCGACACGCGCGACGAACTGTGGATCGTCGAGCACCCGCCCGTGTTCACGCTGGGCCTGGGCGCCGACCGCGCCCACCTGCTCAGTGGTGCGGATGTGCCGAGCCACGCGGTGCCGATCGTGCAGACCGACCGCGGCGGCGAAGTGACCTACCACGGGCCCGGCCAGGTGGTGATTTACGTGCTGATGGACCTGCGCCGCCATAAACCAGGCGGCAAGCTGTACGCGCGCCAATTCGTCACCAAGATCGAGCAGGCGGTGATCGATGTGCTGGGGGCGTATAATCTCGAAGGCGAGCGCATCGCTGGCGCGCCCGGCATCTACATCGCGCACGGCCCGCGCAAGGGCGCGAAAATCGCCGCCCTCGGGCTGAAAATACGCGGCAATGGCTGCACTTACCACGGCGTGTCGCTGAATGTGGCGATGGACCTGGCCCCGTTTTCCTGGATTAACCCCTGCGGCTATTCCGGCCTGGCTACCGTCGATATGCGGACCATGGGGGTGGAGGCGGCGCTGGCGGACGTGCAAGTGGCATTGGCCAAGGCATTGCGGGGACAATTGGCCATCAATGCGGCGCCCACATCCGAAATCGCAGGCGAAGCACAGCAAAACACAGCTTAACAACGCAGCTTAACAACGCAGCTTAACTACCTAGATTAACTAAGCCCTCGCGGGCACGCAGCCAAATGAGCACAGATACCGAATCGGGCAAAGCCCCCGCCTACAATCCCAGCGAAAAGCAAAAGGGTGCCAGCAAAACTTCGCGCATCCCGATCAAGATCGTGCCGCTGGAACAAGTCGAACGCTTGAAAAAGCCGGACTGGATCCGCGTCAAGGCGGCATCGACCTCGACCCGCTTCTACGAGATCAAGGACATTCTGCGCGCCAACAAGCTGGTGACGGTGTGCGAAGAAGCGAGCTGCCCGAACATCGGCGAATGCTTCGGCAAGGGCACGGCCACCTTCATGATCATGGGCGACAAATGCACGCGGCGCTGCCCGTTCTGCGACGTCGGCCACGGCCGTCCGGACCCGCTCGACGCGGACGAACCGGGCAATCTGTCGAAGACCATCGCCGACCTGCGCCTGTCCTATGTGGTGATCACCTCGGTCGACCGCGACGATTTGCGTGACGGCGGGGCCGGCCACTTTGTCGAGTGCATCCAGAAAACGCGCGCCCTGTCGCCGAGAACGAAAATCGAAGTGCTGGTGCCGGACTTCCGCGGCCGCCTGGCCAAGGCGCTGGCGATCTTCAAGGATGGCTTGCCCGACGTCATGAATCACAATCTGGAAACGGTGCCGCGCCTGTACAAGGAAGCGCGCCCGGGTTCGGATTACACCCATTCGCTCGAATTGCTGCGCGACTTCAAGCTGATGTATCCGGACGCGGTCACCAAGTCTGGCTTGATGGTGGGCCTGGGCGAAACCGACGAGGAAATCCTGCAAGTGATGCGCGACCTGCGCACCCACAATGTCGACATGCTGACCATCGGTCAGTATCTGGCGCCGTCGGGCGACCATTTGCCGGTGCGCCGCTATGTGCATCCGGACGTGTTCAAGATGTTCGAGGCGGAAGCTTACAAGATGGGCTTTGTGCACGCGGCGGTCGGTGCGATGGTGCGCTCTTCCTATCATGCCGATCAACAAGCCCATGGCGCAGGGGTTGAAGTTAACGAGCAGTAGAAATTGGGACTGGCCGCGAAGGAACACCGTTCACATGACGTGGGGCGTGATCTCGAACGTGGGCAGGGGCGGTGAAGGACGTCTTCACCCGACGGTGTCGGCACCGCTCCGGTTGACTTGGTTGTCTGCGCGGGTATACTGAAAGCTCGCATCGGAGATAGCCATGCCCTTATCGAGCAGCAAGAAGGACGGTTCGGATCGCTCCCGTGGCGGAAAACCCGCGCGCGGCGCTCTGCCGGTCGGCGCAAGCGCGCCTTTGCCGCAGACTGGGATACGCGGGCGTGGCAAAGAAAAGGCGGTTAGCAAGCCCAACGCCGTCAAATCGGCCGCTCGGTCGCTTGGCACACCGATGCCATCGCAAACGCCGGCCTTGCGTGCCGGCACCCTCCTCTTATCAAAGATCGAACGCTTGGCTCATGTTGGCGATGATTTCGTGCTGATCGAATTGAAGCGCGCGCGCGGACCGAGTGACGATCAATTTTTTACCGCGAAGGCCTTGGTAAAACACGCGTCAGCCCTGATTCCTGCCGATGAAATCGAGCAAATCCTGGAGCGCTTTGCCACCACGGTCGCTGGCAAGGCTTCAACGCTTCCCGTGAATAGAAAATTCATCGCCTCGCTGGCCGAACAGGCAACGGCTGCACGTGCACAGCATGTCAAAGCGGGAACCTTGCTGCCGGTATCGGCCATGGTCAATCGCCTCGGCATCAGCAAGCAAGCAGTGAGCAAGGCACTCAAGGAGCATCGATGGTTTTGCGTCGACGGTCCGGCTGGGACCCATCTTTATCCCGCTTTTTTTGCCGACGGCAAGTACGACCGGCGCGAGCTTGAAAAGGTATCGAAGGCACTGGGTGAACTGCCCGGCCCCAGTAAGTGGCAATTTTTTACGACGCCCAAGGTTTCCCTGAACGGTCGCACGCCTCTTGTTGCGCTTGCCAATGGCGACGTGAAGCCTGTATTGGTCGCGGCCGCCGGGTTCGCGGAGCGCTGATTTGGCGGCGACATCACTGGCATTGCCATCCACCGATTTTGCTACCGCCAAGCTTCAAATTGTCGAATGCCATCCATCGAAGCTTGTCAGGGTTTCGCGCTACGCGACAGGTGAACCGCACTTTGGCAGTACTGGAGGCAATCGTTTCGATGCACCTGGAGCTCCCAGTGCAAGCGAATTCGGCGCCTGCTACTTTGGATTCGATTTGACGGTCGCCATTGCTGAATCCGTTTTGCATGACGAAATTCCCGTTGGCGGTTATTTTCAAATTGCCCAGACTATACTCGAAAGCAAGTATGTGATTAGCTTCGATGGATATCAGCTGAAACTGGCCAACTTGACAGGTGCTGCGCTAAAACGTCTTGGTGGACACGCCGACTTGGCTGGGACCTGCGACTATGCGATAACGCAACGTTGGTCGCTGGCTGTTTTCAATCATCCCGCCCATGTTGACGGCTTTGTATACATGTCGCGCCACGTCAATACGAGCAAGGCTGTCATCTTGTTCGATCGCGCGCGCCCGAAAATCATACTGACGTCCTCAACGAGACTTATCGACGTCAGCGGATTCGCCTTAAACGCCAAGCGTCTTGGCATTGTTGGCATTTGAGAGTTATTCTCGCCACAGTCCCGGCCGATGCACGAAGCGCCGCAGACATCGTTTGACAATTCACCATCGAGTTAGCGAGCAGTAATTGGCGCGCCAAACCGGAAGTTAGTGCGACAATCGGGAGTCGCCCACCGCGTGGCGCATGCCGATGCTCAACTTCTGGAGATGTGAAATGACCAGCAAGAACACGATTTGCCTGTGGTACGACCGCGACGCCCTCGACGCCGCCACGTTTTATGCCGCCACCTTCCCCGACAGCGCCGTGCGCGCCGTCCACCGCGCGCCCGGCGATTATCCGGACGGCAAACAGGGCGATGTGCTGACGGTCGAGTTCAGCGTGGCCGGCATTGCCTGCCTGGGCTTGAACGGCGGCCCCCGCTTCAAGCATAGCGAAGCGTTTTCCTTTCAAATCGCCACCGACGACCAGGCGGAGACCGACCGCTTGTGGAACGCAATCATCGGCAATGGCGGTCAGGAAAGCGCTTGCGGCTGGTGCAAGGACCGCTGGGGGCTGTCGTGGCAGATCACGCCGCGCGCCCTGGTCGCCGCCATCACCGACCCCGATCCCGCCGTGGCCAAGCGCGCGTTCACCGCGATGATGGACATGACAAAAATCGACATCGCGGCCATCGAGGCGGCGCGGCGGGGCTGAATCCGGCCGGGGGCTGGCCGCGCGTGCTCGGCACAAAGGCCTAGTCGTTCTAGTGCGGAATCGGCGGGCCGGCGCGCCCGCTGCGCGCGCACCGGCTGATATAATCGGCGCATGGGAATGACTTTGACGCTACGCCGCTACGCCGCCTGGATTGCATGCTGTGCAATGCTGTTCGCCGCGCTCGCGCCGTCGATGTCGCGCGCCTTCGCTGCCAGCGGCGGTGACTGGACCGAGATTTGCAGTGTCAATGGCAGCAAGCTTGTCAAACTCGCCAGCGTGCAAAGCGGCGCGGACAAGCTCGCCAGCGGCGCCGCATCGCATGTCGAACATTGCCCGTTTTGCGCCACCCACGGCGGCAGCTTCGCCCTCTTGCCCGGCGCCGCCTTCGTGCTGCCCGTGCTCGCCACGCAGAATTTCCGCCCCTCCCTGTTCTACCAGGCGCCACGTCCGCTCCCGATCTGGACGGCGGCGCAATCGCGCGCTCCCCCCGTACTAGCCTGATTGCTTGAGCTTGCCGGCGCCACGCCCAGCGTGCGCCCGGCGTTCATCGCAGCGCGCCGCCGTACCTTGCCATGCAAGGCGCGGCGGCATTTCGCCCGACCAGACCGCGCCCCGCGCCGGTCCAGGCCGCGCGCGGCTTTTACCTGGAACCATCATGAAACGCCCGATTGATGTGCGCACGCGGCCCCTGGCGCCGCCGCACAGCCCGCTCCACAGCCCGCTCCACAGCCCGCTCCACAGCTCTGTGCACAGCGCGCTTCACCACTTTACCTTGACCGCCTTTGCCATCCTCGCGGCTTGGCACGCCCCGCGCGCCCTTGCCGACGACGCCGGGCTCGCCCTCGAATCGTTCCCCTCCGTCCTGGTCAGGGGCGAGCGCCCGGCCGTCCCGTCGACCGTGCTCTCGACCAGCGAATCCGTGACGGCCAAGCAAATCGACGAAAACATCAACGCCATCACCGCTGGCGAAGCGCTCAACTACCTGCCCAGCGTGCACGTGCGCGAGCGCTACGTTGGCGACCGCAATGGCATCCTGGTCATGCGCGTGAACAGCTCCACCGCCAGCGCGCAGACCACGGTGTACGCGGACGGCTTGCTGTTGTCGAATTTTCTGAACAACAGCTTCAGCACGCCGCCGCGCTGGGGCATGGTGGCGCCGCTGGAAATCGAACGCGTCGACGTCGTCTACGGCCCCTTCTCCGCCCTGTATCCGGGCAACTCCGCCGGCGGCGTGGTCTTGCTGACGACCCATATGCCCAAGCATTTTGAAGCGCGCGGCGGTGTCGACCTGGTCAGTCAGGACTTCAAGCTGTATGGCACGACGGGGCGTTTCAATGGTGCGCACGCGAGCGCGGCCGTCGGCAACAAGAGCGCTGCCTGGTCCTACTGGATCACCGCCGACCACCTCGATAACCACGGCCAGCCGCAAACCTTCGGCGTGGCCGCCAAGGCCAACCCCGGCGCCAGCCCGGCCTATACCAGCGTCGCTGGCGGCAGCCGCGATATCGATACCAGTGGCAACGCGCGCATCGTCACCAGCGCCATCGGCGCCGACCGCACCGTGCAAGAGAACGACAAATTCAAGCTCGCCTACGACATCGGCCCCACGCTGCGCGCGGCGGCCACGCTGGGCGTTTGGCAAAACCGTTCGCACAGCGCAGTGGCCAGCTATTTGCAAGATGGCGCCGGCAAAGCCGTCTACAACACTGCCACTTCCGGCGCGGGCAAGTACGTCAAGTTCGCCGGCGACCCCAACTACTACACGCTGGCCGGCAGCGCGCCGGGCTTGAGCGAAAGCCTCCACACCATGCTCGGCCTTTCACTCAAGAGCAATACGCACGCCAGCTGGGACTGGGAAGCGATCGCCAGCGCGTACAGGCAAAACCGCGACCTTACCCGCAGCGCCGCCAACAACGCCAGCCTTTACGACAGCGGCACTGGCAGCGCGCGCCCGGGCGGCACCATCACGGTGGCCGATGGCAGCGGTTGGCGCAACCTCGACCTGCGCGCCGATTGGCGCTCGGACGGCGTGGCCACGAGCCGGCACGTGCTCAGCTTTGGCTTGCATAGCGACCGCTACGTGCTTGCATCGCTCACCGCAAACGTGGCGGCGGACTGGTTGAATGGCGCCGCGGCCGCCGCGCCGAGCAGCAATTCCTACGGCAAGACGGAAACGACGGCGCTCTACCTGCAAGACGCATGGCAGCTCACGCCGGATCTCAAGCTGGTCCCCGGCCTGCGCGCCGAGCACTGGCGCGCCTTCGATGGCAGCAACTTCAACGCCGCCAACAGCGCGAGCTATCGGCAACTCAATTACGCGGCCCGTTCCAGCAGCGATGTCTCGCCCAAGCTGGCGCTGGCCTACGCCGCCAACGCGGACTGGGGCTTGCGCGCTGCCTTGGGCAAGGCGGTGCGCTATCCCACCGTGGCGGAGATTTTTCAGGTGATCAGCCTGCCGAACAACGTCAAGCAAAACGATCCGAATCTCTCGGCCGAGCGCGTGCTGTCGGGCGAGCTGGTGGCCGAACGCAGCTTCGACCAAGCGCTGCTGCGCTCGTCCTACTTCTGGGAATCGAAGCGCGCCGCCTTGATCGCGCAAACCGACACCACCGTCACGCCCACCATCTCGAGCATCCAGAACGTCGACCGCGTGCATACCTATGGCATCGAGGAAGCGTTCGATGCGCGCGACTTGATCGTGCCGGGGCTGGACTTGAGCGCCAGCGCCACCTACACCCGTTCGATCATCGTGGCCGACAGGCGCAACCCCGGCCTGGCGGGCACGGACCAGCCGCGCATCCCGGACTGGCGCGCCACCGTGGTGGCGACCTATCATGCGGACGATACGCTGTCGTATAGTGTCAGCTATCGATACAGCGGGCGCCAGCACAACGCGTTCTACAATACGACGAGCAAGCAATACAACGACGTCAATCCCGACGTGTATGGCGCGGTCAGCCACTACAGCGTGGTCGACGCCAAGCTGCTCTACAAATTGAGCAAGCAATGGTCGCTGGCCCTGGGCGTGAACAACGCCGGCAATTTCAAGTATTACGTCAATCCGAATCCCTATCCGCAGCGGACCATTTTTGCTAGTGCGAAGTTCGACTATTGAACGCGGCCCTGTTTAAAAATCATCCGAGAGCTTGAACATGACAGACTTATTTGAGACGAGCCGGCGCGCGCTGCGCCAAGCGCTGGCCGCCGCGGCCCTGCTGCTGCTGGCCGGCGCGGCGCTGGCGCAGGCCGGGCACGAGCAGCACATGAAAGCCGGCAAGGGGCCCGAGCTGGGCATGGCCGCCGCCGTCGACGCGCAAGACGCGCTCTGGACCGTCCACAAGGACAGCGATGGCGCGGGCCAGTTCCTGCTGCTGCGCAAGTCCATCGATGGCGGCGTCAGCTGGTCCGAACCCAAGCGCATCCTGGCCGAGCCGGAAGCCATTTCCGCCGAAGGCGAGAACCGCCCCAAGCTGGCCTTCGGCGCCAAGGGCGAGGTTTATGTCAGCTATACCAAACCGCTGGCCAAGCCCTTCACCGGCGAGATCCGTTTCATCCGCTCCATCGACGGCGGCGCCAGCTTCGCGCCTCCCATCACCGTGCATGCCAACCGCGACGTGATCACGCACCGCTTCGACGCCATGATCGTCGATCCGCAAGGACGCATCTTCATCGCCTGGATCGACAAGCGCGATGTGGCGGCGGAGCGCGCGAGCAAGGCGTATGCGGCCGGCGCCGGTATTTTCTACGCCGTCTCGGACGATCGGGGCGCCAGCTTCCGCGGCGACTTCCGGCTCGTCAGGCATACT
The DNA here is from genome assembly GCA_040388555.1 of Pseudomonadota bacterium. Taxonomy (GTDB): domain Bacteria; phylum Pseudomonadota; class Gammaproteobacteria; order Burkholderiales; family Burkholderiaceae_D; genus Telluria_A. The sequence continues at coordinate 244,343 of JAZKBP010000014.1, read as the reverse complement.
TGCGAATGCTGCCGCATCGCACTCGCCGTCAACGCCGAGGGCAAGGTGATGGCCTTGTGGCGTCATGTGTTCGATCCGAATATCCGCGATCACGCCATGGGCGAACTCAAGCCCGGCGGCGAGACGATCGCGCCGGCGCGCGTGACCTTCGACGATTGGCGGATCGACGCTTGCCCGCACCAGGGACCGGCGCTGGCCTTCGGGGCCGACGGCACCCGCTACCAGGCGTGGTCGACGGTCAAGCGTGGGGAGGGCGGCCTATATTATGCGAGCGCGCCGCCGGGCGGGCCGCTCGAGCTGGCGGTCAAGCTCGGCTCAGGACAAGCGGACCATGCGGCCATCGGCGTCGATGGCAAGACGGTGGTGCTGGCCTGGCGCCAGTTCGACGGCAAAGCCACCGCCATCATGAGCAAAATTTCAAACGATGCCGGTCGCACCTGGCGCGCGCGCGAGCTGGCGCACACCGCAACGGCATCGGACCATCCGCAACTGCTCAAGGGCCACGACGGCATGGTGCTGGTCTGGCGCACCGAAGGTGAAGGCGTGCGGGTCGTGCCCATCGTGCCGAGTAAACAGGAGTGACAATGCGCGCGATATTACTGGCAATGATGTTGGCGTGGCTGGTGGGCGGCGCACAGCAGGCACAGGCGGCGCCCAAGCCTTTCGAGCCCGACAGCCTGGGCCAGATGGTGGCCGCGCACAAGGGCAAACCCTTTGTGTTGATCGTGTGGTCGCTCGATTGCGAGTTTTGCCAGGCGAGCCTGGCGGTGTTGGCCAAGGAAAAATTGACGCACCCGGCGTTGCGCCTTGTGACGCTATCGACCGATGCGCAAGGCGATGCGCAAACCGATGCGGCGGTGGAAGATCGGCTGCGCAGCCTGGGTTTGAACGCTGAAGCCTGGGCCTTCGGCGGCGCGCCGCCCGAGCAACTGCGTTACGCGATCGATCCGAAGTGGCAAGGCGAAATGCCGCGCAGTTACTGGTTCGACGCGCAGGGCAAGTCCGTCGCCTACTCCGGTGTGCTGAGCGCCGCGACGATCGCCAGGCTGTCGCGCAAATAAGGCGGCGCCGCCGCGCCGTGCTCGCGCGCCGGCGCCGCAGCGCCATCGGCGCTTATTGCGCCACCATCTCCACGCGCCGGTTCCTGGCGCGTCCGCCCTCGCCTTCGTTGCTGGCGATGGGAGAAAAACTGCCCACTCCACGCGCCGACAGGCGGCCCGGGGCGACATGGTAGTCACGGGCGAGCGCCAGCACCACCGCTTGCGCGCGCCGCAGCGACAGGTCCAGATTAGCCTCGACGCCACCCTGGTTATCCGAGTGGCCGACGATGAACACCTGCGCCTTCGGGAACTGGCCCAGCCATTTCGCCATTTGCTCGAGTTGTGCGGACGATTCCGGCTTGACCTCGGCCTTGGCCGTGTCGAAGAACAAGCCGTACAGGGCGACCCGGCCGTCGCCGGCGATGCCGCTGCCGATGGCGTCCGCCGTCAGCGTCATCGTCACCTGGCCCGTCACGAGCGGCTGCGCCTCGATCACTTGCACGAAATAATCGGTGTCGAAGCCGCGGTCGGCCCAGTAGCCGCCGCGCAGGGTCAGCACCACGGTCACGTCGCCCTCGGGCCGGGACTTGCGTGCCAGCATGAATCGGAATGGCCGGCCGCTCAAATTATTCATGTAAAAGCTGCCGCCGACGAAGGCGCGCGAGTCATCGGTCCATTTGGCGGCGTGCGCCGCCAGGTCTTGCTTGCTGCACAGCGCGCTGTCTTCGCACAGATGCACAAAGGTGAAGCCTTGCTTTTCCAGCGCCAGTTTGTAATTGCGGAACACTTCCAGGTCGGAATGACCCTTCGGTCCCAGGTAAAAATAGTTGGAAACCTTGCCTTCAGCGCTCACCGTGCGCTTGCCGGGCAATTTCACGTCGACATGCTCGAAACTGCTGCTGCCGTACTTGTGCAAGACCGCGCCCTGGAAGCGGCCCACCAGCGGGTGGTCGAGCGCGCCGGGCGCCTCGCCATAGGTGGTGGCGGCCGTCGCGGGCAGCGCGCCAAGGATGATAAGCGCGCACCATACTCGGGAAAGCAATATCTTCATGTTCGGAATTTCCATATTATTTAAAAATTAATTGTAGCAGGGGGGCAGCAAGCGGGGCCGCACGTATCGTGCTTGATTTTATATTTCGATAAATCTAGAATCATCGAATCTAATTTTCTGAAGGCCCAAGATGGAAACGAAAAACGCGCTCGGCGCGCTCGCCGCCCTGGCCCAAGAGTCGCGCCTGGCCGTGTTCCGTTTGCTGGTGCAGGCCGGTCCGGCCGGCTTGGCGGCCAGCAGAATCGGGGAGCATTTGGATATCGCGCCATCGTCGCTGTCCTTCCACCTGAAGGAATTGACGCATGCCGAACTGCTCATCGCGCGCCAGGACGGGCGCTTCGTCATCTATTCGGCCAATTTCTCGACCATGAACGGTTTGCTGTCCTTCCTGACCGAAAACTGCTGTGGCGGCAATCCCTGCTCGCCGGTCGATTGCGGCAGCGCCTGCGCCCCAGCGGCGCTTTCTTGACACCTTGTGATCACCATGAACGTCCTATTCCTGTGCACCGGCAACTCCTGCCGCTCCATTCTCGCCGAGGCTACTTTCAAGCATTTGGCGCCGCGCGGCTGGCACGCCCTGAGCGCCGGCAGCAAGCCGGCCGGCTATGTGCACCCGCGCTCGCTGGCGCTGCTGGCGCGCGAGGGCATCGCCACCGATGGCTACTGCAGCAAATCCTGGGACCATCTACCGGCCACGCCGGACATCGTCATCACCGTGTGCGGCAGCGCCGCCGGCGAAACCTGTCCGGCCTACCTGGGACCTGTTCTGCGCGCGCACTGGGGTGTCGACGATCCGGCCCACGCCACCGGCACCGATGCCCAGATCGACGCTGCCTTCATGAGGGCTTACCGTATTTTACGCACCCGCATCGAAGCCTTCCTGGCCTTGCCGCTCGAGCAATTGAAGGATGACAAAGCGCGGATGAAGCTCGAACTCGAGCGCATTGGCGCGCTGGCTGGGGAGTCGCCGGCATGACGCGCGCGCGCCGCATCGCCGCCGAGGGCCTGGGCAGCGCCCTGCTGCTGGCCGTGGTGGTGGGCTCGGGCATCATGGCCGAGCGCCTATCCGGCGGCAATACCGCGCTGGCCCTGCTGGCCAATGCGCTCGCCACCGGGGCCGGCTTGATCGCCTTGATCCTGATGTTCGGCACCATCTCGGGCGCCCACTTCAATCCCGTCGTGACCCTGTCGGAGGCGTGGCAAAAGAATATGCCAGCCGCCGAAGTCTTGCCCTATGTGCTCGCGCAAGTGGCCGGCGCCTTCGCCGGCGTCGCCTGCGCGCACATGATGTTCGGCGAGCCGCTGTTCCTCGCCTCCGAACACGTGCGCAGCGGCGCGGCGCAATGGTGGAGCGAATTTGTCGCCACCTTCGGCTTGCTGGGCGTGATCATCGGCTGTTCGCGCAGCCGCCCGGCCAGCACACCCTTCGCCGTTGCCGCCTACATCGTCGCGGCCTACTGGTTCACCGCCTCCACCAGTTTCGCCAATCCGGCCGTGACGCTGGCGCGCGCGGCCACCCATACCTTCGCCGGTATCCGCCCGCAAGACGCGCCCGGCTTCATCGTCGCCCAATTGCTGGGCGGCGCTTGCGCCACGGTGCTGTTTTGCTGGCTATATTCAGGCCACGCCGCGTCGCCGCCGCGCGGTGCCACCGTCGCCGGCACGCTGCCGCCCGGCGACTTCACCCACCTGGCCCGCCAACAAGAGGATGCACGTGACTGACAAGATTGCCGACCTGCCCAATATCAAGCCCGCCCAGCTCGATCTGCCCACGTTAGAGCAGCTCGTCCCCGTGGGCGAATTCGACCACCCGCCGCGCATCCTGCTGCTGTATGGTTCGCTGCGCGAGCGCTCGTTCAGCCGCTTCCTCACTTACGAGGCGGCGCGCATCCTCGAACACTTCGGCGCCGAGGTGAAAATTTTCGATCCCACCGAATTGCCGATGGCCGGCAGCGTGCCCGACACCCATCCCAAGGTGGTGGAGTTGCGCGCTCTCTCGCTGTGGTCGGAAGGCCAGGTGTGGTGCAGTCCGGAGCGCCATGGCGCGATTACGGCCGTCATGAAGAACCAGATCGACTGGATTCCGCTCGAACAAGGCGCGCTGCGCCCGAGCCAGGGACGCACCCTGGCCGTGATGCAAGTGTGCGGTGGCTCGCAATCGTTCAACGTGGTCAACACCTTGCGCCTGCTGGGGCGCTGGATGCGCATGTTCACGATTCCCAACCAATCCTCGGTGCCCAAGGCTTACATGGAATTCGACGAGGCGGGCCGCATGAAGCCGTCCGGCTACTACGACCGGGTGGTCGACGTGATGGAGGAGTTGTTCAAGTTCACGCTGTTGCTGCGTGGGCGCAGCGCCTACTTGACCGACCGCTACAGCGAACGCAATGAGCGCGCGATGAAGGCGATCGACAAGCTGGTCAAGCAAATCTAGCTTGGCTAGCGCCGGCTCACACGCCGATCGATTCGCGCCAGTTGCCCTTGGTGGTGAAGTAATCCTCGACCTGGTTCATCCAGCGCGGCGCATGCTGGTCGCTGCTCCATTCGCCCAGCATGGCGTTGATTTGCTTGCGCGCCGCCTCGGGCAGGTCGATCGGATTGGTGGTGTCGGTGAGCACGGCATGCACGAGCTGGTAGCCGGCCACGCGCAAGATGAAACGCGCCAGCGAAAAATTCGGCAGCAAGCGCCGCACCAGCCAGTCGAAGGACTTGATGGCGCCCATGGCGGCGCCGAACAGGCATTGGGCGCTGAAGGAAAAGCGCTGGCGCAAGCCCAGGCCCTGGGCCGTTGCTTCGCTCGACAGGTATTCGATCACCAGCGCCGCCACCGGCTTGAGCAGGCGGTGCGAAATCGATTTTTCAATCGAGGCCACCAGTGCCTCGCCCAGCAGGGGGCGCGGATCGTTCTCGAAGCCGCGCGCCAAGGCCCGTTTTTGCAGCAGCGAAAACAATTCGGCCGCGTCAATCATGGTGTGCGCCATCATGTCCGGCTCGATGCCCAGCAAATGGCCGACCACGTTCCACAAGTGCAGATAGGCTTCTTCGTCCGCCTTGGCGAAACCCAGGCCAAGGCGGCGCAAGCCGCGCAGGAAAACATAGCCGAAGGTCAGCAAGGTGTAGCTCAATTCTTCCTGGTTGCAAGGCACGCCTTCGTGGGCGGATTGCCAGCCATGCGCATAGGCGCGCCGGAAAATATTGTCCGCGCCAGCCGTCGGGAGCGCCGGCACGGCGATGGGGCCAGCCGCCGCCAGCTCCGCGGCGTTACCGCGCAAGAAGAGATGGCGCATGATGGCGTGGATGAAGCGCGCCTTCAACACCTTGGGCCGGCCCGCGCCCATGCTTCTGCGCACGCCGCCTGGCAGCAAGACCGACAAGATCATGGCGGAGGTGGCGCGGATGCGCTGGTCCGTCATTTTTTCCAGGTTGCCGGTGGCGTGCAAGACGATGGAAATATCCGGCACCGCGTACACCTCGGGCAGGCAGGCGCAAAAAAACAGGATGCACGAGACCACGCCGCTGTCGCGGAACAACTGCTCGGCGCGCTCGATTTTCTTCAGGTCGGCCCAGGCGGGCAGGGTGTCGCAAGCGTCCACCAGGCGCGCCATCTCCGCGTCCAGGCCGGCGCTGGCGGCGTGCCGGGCCAGGTAGGCGGGAATTTCGCCATTCAGGGCGAGCGGGCGCAGCACGCCAAACGCTTGCTGGATCGATTTCAGGTTGGCGTCGTTGCGGGCCGAGTCGGCGCAGGCGTCCCAGCCGTCCACCAGCTTGGCCACCACCTCGTCGGCCAAGTGGTCGCCGCGCAGCTTGAAGCCGTCCAGCTTTTCGTCGGTCCAGTTTGCGCGCACGCTAGTTGCCTTCACGGTTGCCACCCCAGCTTTTGAACGAGAACAAGGCCGCCATCAGCGGAATGCCCATCGCAAAGAAGGCGATGGTGCGCGTCTCAAGCGGTTGACCGTACATCATCTGGAACAGCATCAGGTTGGTGTAGATCAGGATCGGGATCAGGGCGTGCTTGCGTTCGAAGGTGGGCATGGTGCGCGGCGCGCGCGTGCGCGCCATCGCGTTGAAGATCAGGGCGATCAGGAAGGAAATCATCAGCCAGCCGACGAAGCCTTGCAGCGTTTCGCCGAACCAGGCGCCGTCCGTCTTTTTCATGATCCAGGCCTTGGCCACGAACACCATATACGGGTCGGTGCCCAGGTCGTAGGCTGTCACCAGCATGGCGCAAAAGAAGGCGGAGCTAAATTGGTGGAACAGGCCGGACGGGGCCAGCGGCGCGCGGAACAGCACAATATTGCCCAGCACCAGGCTCAAATAGGTGATGTTGAACCACATCAGGGGGATGACGACGGGTACATCGAACAGGCGCGGGCCGAGCGCGTCGGTGAAGGTGTATTCGCCAAAAAACCAGCCGTAGTGGGTGCCCATGTATTCGGCGAACAGGCCGATGGCGACGGCCAGCGGGATCATTTTCATGGCGTTGCGCGGTCCGAACAGGTGCGCCGCGCTCAACGCGCAAGTCAGGAACATCAGGGCGGACACGGCGAACATCGTTTCCATGCTCAAGCGCACGCTGACGACAGCCATCGCCAACAGCAGCATGCCGAAAGCGGCGACGCTCAAGAGTTGGATTTTTTTGTGCAGGAAGGGCATCGTCGATTTCCGGTATTTTTGTGGTGGGCGCGAGTTTGGCTGCTATTGCGCGGGCGAACCCGCGAGTATATCAAAAATGCAGCTTTTTTGCTGCATTGCAGCATTGCAATCTTTGCATCGCCGGGGCGGCAGCAGCGTGCGCGGCGGCTCGCTATAATGCTTGCCAAGCTATCCATCCACTTCACCCGCAGGGCCACCCATGTTCACTCATTCCGCCGCCAGCGAGCGTCCCGACTACCCCTTGCTTGCGCGCCAAGTTGCCAGCCTCCTCGAGGGCGAGCGCGACTTGACCAGCAATGCCGCGCAGTTTTCCGCCTTTGTCTACGAGACCATCGCCGACTTGAACTGGGCCGGTTTTTACCTGGTGCGTCCATCCAACAAGGCGGGCGCGGGACAGGAATTGCTGGTCGGCCCCTTCCAGGGCAAGGTCGCGTGCGCGCGCATCCCATTCGGACGGGGCGTATGCGGCGCCGCGGCGGCCGAGCGCCGCACCATTGTGGTAGCGGATGTGCACGCTTTTCCCGGCCACATCGCCTGCGACTCCGCCTCGAACGCGGAGATCGTGATTCCCGTGATGCGGGATGGGGTGCTGTATGGGGTCTTCGATATCGACAGCCCCAGCCTGGAGCGCTTTAGCGAAGCGGACCGGGAGGGGCTGGAAATGCTGGTCGCCGCCTTCGTGGCGGCGACCGACCTGGCTTAAAAAGTAAGGTAAGTCTTGCCGCTCAAAGCATCGGCAGGCGCAGCATGTCGACGATGCCGCGCATGATGGCCGTGCGCCCCTTGGTGTAGGGCGGGAAGAACAGGCGGATCAGCATCAGCGGCGACGAGCGCAGCACCGCGCGCTCATGCGAGAAGGCCTTGAAGCCGAATTCGCCGTGCGCGTTGCCGGTGCCGGAATTGTTCACGCCGCCAAACGGCAAATTGCCGTGGGCGAAATGCGCGACGCAATGGTTGACGCAGGCGCCACCCGAACTGGTGCGCTCAAGCACCTTCTTGATGTTTGCCTTGTTGGTGCTCCACACATACAGGGCGAGCGGCTTGGGCGCCGCGTTCACTTGGCGGATCACCTCGTCGAGGTCGGAAAAGCCGATGATGGGCAGCAGCGGCCCGAAAATTTCCTCCGACATGATGGTGGCGTCGGCTGGCACCTGGTCGATCAGGGTGGGCGCGATGTAGCAAGCGGCGGCATCGACTTCGCCGCCCGTGCACACGCGCGCGCCGCGCGCCACCGCGTCGGCCAGCAAGCCGGCCACGCGCTGGGTATGGCGCAGATTGACCACGCGCGCCAGGTCCGGGCTGTGTTTTTGCTCGGACGCCGTGCTGCCGTAGCGCGCGTTCAAGACCGTGCGGCAAGCGTCGATGAAGGCCGTCTTGACCGACTCGTGCACGAACACATAGTCCGGCGCCACGCAGGTTTGCCCATTGTTGAGGAACTTGCCCCACATGACAGTTTCGGCCGCGACCATGATATTGGCCGTCTCGTCGACGATGGTGGGCGACTTGCCGCCCAATTCCAGCGTGACGCTGCCCAGGTGACGGGCGGCGGCGGCCATCACGATCTTGCCGACGGCGGGCGAACCGGTGAAGAAAATATGGTCGAAGGGCAGATCGAGCAAGGCTTGCGAGGTGCGCTGGGCACCCTGGAACATGGCCACTTCATTCGGCGCGAACACCGCGTCGATGATTTCTTGCATCAGGGCCGAGACGGCCGGCGTCATCTCGGACGGCTTGACGATGGCCGTGTTGCCGGCCGCCAGGGCCGACACCAGGGGGCCGAAGCACAGGCTGAGCGGGTAATTCCAGGGCGCGACGATCAAGACGCGCCCGCGCGGCTGCATCTGCACCGAGGCGCGCGTGCCAAGCATGGTGGGCGTGGGCCACACCCCGCGCGGACGCATCCAGCGCTTGAGCGAGCCCAGCACATGGCGGATTTCTTCCATCACGGGCAGGAATTCGGACGCTTCCACTTCGGCCGGGCACTTGCGGTAATCCTGCATGAACGCTTCGTAGAAGGCTTCGCGCTTGGCCAGCATGGCGTCGCGCAAGCGCTTGACGCGCGCGATGCGCTCCGCCGCACTTGAGGCGCGCCACGCCAGCGCGGTGTCGAGCTGGGACGCGAAAGCAGCTTGCATGGCTTGCGGGTCGGACTCGCCAGCGGGAACAGCGGCGGTCGGGGCTTGCATCAGCGAATCGGGAGAGTTCATGGCGTGCCGGTCAGGTTCAGGATCACGCAAGCGTAGCACGGCCACGGGCAATTTAATGGGCGAGCGCCTCTAAATCCCCGGGCTGGCGCTCGATGGCGCCGGCATTCCCCGCGCTCAAGCCACGACCATGCCCCGGAGCAGGTACTTCTCAACCAGGTCGAAACTGGAAATGACGCCCTTGAGCACGCCTTCGTCGCTCACCAGCACATGGTGGATCTTGTGCTCGACCATCAGCTGGGCCACCATGTGCACCGATTTGTGCGGGCTGACTTCGACCGTCTTGTGGGTGCAGATTTCCCAGGCGCGCACCACCTTGGCCGACTTGTGCGAGGAATGGAAGTTGATCATGTCGCGCGCCGTGATGATGCCGAAGATGCGTCCGTCGGTCTCGATCACCGGCACATAGGTCACGTTATGGGTGCGCAAGATGTGTTCCACCTTGTCGATGGTGTCTTCCGAGTCAACGGAAATGACATCACCTTCAATCAGCGAGGAAATCGGTTGGTCCATGATAGGCTCCGGTGCTTTATGCTGGTCCAGCAATGACTTGAAATACCCCAGATTCAAATCGCTGAGAGCGGGTGCGCACTCTTGCTTGCAGGTCGAGCAGGCACACGATTGGCGTGCATGACTTCCGGCAATGAAACAAGTATAGTCCTTCTGACCATCCGTATATGCATGCTTTGTCACACCCAATTTTTCTATATATCGCCAGCGTTTTTCTATGGGTCTGGCTTATAAACGATGGAAATCATGTCAAAAATGAATACAGATCGTAGTGCGATATGTGGTTTTAGAATGACTCGATGGCTCAAGCGTGCCGCTTTGGCGGCGCTGCTGGCGCTGTCGCCACTGGCGCAGGCGGACGACGCGACGTATCAAGCTTTGGGCGGCAAGGACGGCATCCGCAATATCGTGCGTACCTTCATTCCCTTGCTGCAGGCCGATGAGCGCATCAAGTCTTTCTTTGCCGATACCGACACGGCGCAGCTGGCGCAACGCCTGGGCGAGCAGTTTTGCGCGCTCAGCGGCGGGCCGTGCACCTACAAGGGCAAGGATATGGCCACCATCCACGATGGCTTGAACATCACCAACGCCCATTTCAACGCGCTGACCGAGGACTTGCAAATCGCGATGGAGCGCAACGGCGTGCCTTCGCGCATACAAAATCAGCTGGTGGCGAAACTGGCGCCGCTGCAGCGCAGCATCGTCACCAAATAAGGCTTGCGCCAGCGCCCTAGTGCGCGTCCATGAAGCTGGCGTCGCCGCTGTGCGCCAGCGTGGCGATCTGCTCGCGCTCGGCCGGCGACAAGGGCTCGCTCGGCACACCCAGGCAGTGGCCCAAGAATTGTTCGGCCAGCGCATAGTATTGGGCCCGCGCGCCGAGCAATCCATGGCCCTCGGCGGGCATCAGCACATGGCTGTATGCGGGGTCCTTGGCCAACATGGCGGCGACGAATTCCTGATTGTCGAGCGGGCGCGCGAGCGTGTCCTGGCCGCCCTGGAAATGCAGGATGGCTTTCGACTGCAGCGCGGGCAGGCGCGCCAGCGCCGACATCGAGCGCAGCAAGTCGCGCTCCTTCGGCACGCGGGCGTCGCCCACCCGGGTCAGGATGTCGGAAGTGGCGCCGCCAAGGCGCAAGCGCTCTTCGGCGAACTTGAGCATGTCGGTCGACACCGAATCGACCAGCGCGCATTGAAAACGCGCCGGCTCGGCCATGAAGTTCAAGGCCAGGTAGGCGCCGAAGCTCGAACCCATCAGGGCGATGCGGTGGCTGTCGATCGGGAAATTGCGCAGCGCGTAAGCGAGGCCATCGTTGACGTCCCGGGGAATGCCTTCCGCCCATTGGTGCACGTCGAGCGCTTCGTAGCGCTTGCCGAAGCCGCGCGAGCCGCGGAAGTTGATGGTGATGACGGCGATGCCGCGGCTGGTCAGCCAAAAGCGATCAGCGTCGAAGGCGCCGCTGTCGCGGATCCCGGGGCCGCCATGGATCTTGAGCACGGCGGGACAAGCGCGCTGCTCGCACCGGCCGGCGCGCGGCAGGGCCACGTAGCCGGAAATGTCGGGCTCGCCCGGGCGCTGCAGGCGAAACGAGCGCGAGCGCCAGTCTTCCTTGCCAGGCAAATCTTGCGTATCGAGGCTAAAGCGCGACAGCGTATGCTGCGCCCTGTCGTACACGCTCCACCAGGCCGCGCCATCGCCGTGCGCGAAGCGGACCACCCAAAAACGGTCGTTCGGGGCGCGGTCGACGATGGTCGGGAATCCCCAGCCGCGCGCGCTCAGGTAGTCCAGGTCCGCTTGAATGCGTGGGTTGATCACAGTTAAATGGGGCGCGTCGGTTTCAAATTCGACGGCGTCTGGCTTGAACTCCAGCGGGTCGAGCAAGACGCGGCGGATGTCGGCCGCCTCCTGGGCCAGCGTCTTTTTGGCGCCGGAGCGCATATCGATCTCCAGCAAGCCGAGCGTGTCAACGCCGACAGAGGACAGGGCATAGGCCTTGCCGTCGCCCGCCATGGCAACCAGGGTGCTGCCCTGGCGCCGGTCCGCTTGGCTGATCGCCAAGCTCGTGCGGTGCTGCTCGTCTTTGCCTGCCACCAGGGTGAGCGCGCCGCCCGGCCCCATGCCGGTGTTAAGGAAATTCTCCGTCGGGTTCAGGAAAGCGGGAACATGGTTCTTGGGGTCGGCCACCGGTAGCAGTGCGCCGCTCGGCGCCAAGTCCGCCTGCGTGTGCGTCTGTGGGTCGCTAAAGCGGTCGAGCGTGAACGCGTAGTTGTTGGAATAGGTGGCAACACCCAAGACGGTGCGCGCGTTTGGCGTGGTGGCTGCGACGAGCTGGCCGCTATCGGCTTGGAGTTTCACGATCACTGCCTTGTCGCCTTGCTGGGCGGAGACGATCAAGGTGTCGCCCTCCTCCTTTGCCCAGCGATACCAGAAAAGCTGGGTGATGCCGGGCAGGGCAAAGCGCTTTTGCGCGGCGTTGGCGTCGGCGCCAATCAGGCGTATCGATGGGCCCTGCGCGAAGGCGATCCAGTGGCCGGACGGGCTGACGGCGGGGCGGGCGTGGGCGCTGGTCGCGAAGATCTGGGCGCGCGTGGGTAGCGCCGCCGGCGCGGCCGGCTCGACGGCGCCGGCTACGGCGGCGCCTGCCAGAGCGAGGGTGGCCAGAGCGAGGGCGGCCAGCGCGCGGCGGCCGGGTTTGGTGTGGGCGGGTGTCATTGTGCTGCGACAGCGCATTTTGTATCTTTCCAGGAAAAGTAGGCGAGGCCGGCGCGCGGCGCGCCGAAGCTCACGCGCCGGGCGCCAGAAAGGCGTCCACGTCAGTGGCCAGGACGGCCACCACGATGGCATGGCCAAGCTTGGCGACTTCATCGAAATTCTTGCCCAGGCCGATGCGCAAGGCCTCGGCCCGCTTGTCGGCACACCATCCGCGGCTTGCGCATAGCGTCAAGGTTCCCGTCGATTGGGCGCCGCAGTCGAGCCCCAACTCGCACTCGGCCAGCGACTGCGCTTGGTAGAGCTTGACGGCCTCGGCGCCGTCATACCACTTGCCCGCGAAGTATTCGCCGTCATGGGCGCTCGCTTCCCCGGGCAGCAAGCGGTTCGCCATCAGCACGGTGGTGAGGATGGCCGGGTCGCGCGTGGCGATCATCTGTTGCAGCAGCGCGCGCACGGTGGCGCGCTCGGGTGCTTCGTGCATCTTGAGCACCAAGTCCATCAGCGCGTCGCCTTCGCGGTATTTGCTGATGTTTGAAAACACCAGCCTGCAGCCGAAGGCATGGTCGCGCTCCTCGTTCGTCATGTCGCAGCGCGCGGCGAGGGCATCGTAGGCCGCCGCGCGGCGCGCGTCGGGCATGTCGGCGCGCGGCTTGGCCAGCACGGGCGTTTTGCAATACGCGAGCGCGCGGCCGATGTATTCGCTGCCGCCCATGGCGGGATGGCCGCCCACTTCGTAGATGAAGGCGCGATAGCTTTGGCTGCGGTTGAACTTGGCGAGCATGTCGCGCGTGGGCAGCGTGGCTTGCGGCGCGGCTGCGGGCGGCGCCAGCGCGTGCGGGACGCCGGTGATGGCGCCGGGCGCCGCACTGGCGCGGGACCCGGCGCCATGCGCGGCGCTCTCTGGCGTGGGGGCGGGCGCCAGCACGGGGCTGGCAGCGCGCCACAGGATGGTCATGAGGGCAATGCCGCCGATACAGGCGGCGGCGTTAAAAAATCGATGTCGCATGGTCGCTTTCAAGCGTGCGCGCTGCGGCCGGGTGCTGGGCGGCACCCCGGCCGCTTCGCTTTATTGCAAGAAGGCTTGCACTTCAGTTCGGAAGCGCTCAGGCTGGTCCAACATGATGAAGTGGGCGCTGTCTGGTATGCGCTTGAGGTTCGCGCCCGCGAGGGTGGCGTACGAGCTCTTGTATTTGCCGTCCATTTGTTCCTCGGTCAACGGCATGCCTTTTGGCAGCACATACAATACCGTGGTCTTGGCCCTCACCTTTGCCAACTCTGGCGCGAGGTCGGTCACGACCAGCTCGTAATAGGCGCGCGCAGCCACATCATCGTCGCTGCGCAGCATGTCGTCGACGGCGCTGGCGCGCTTGGCGACCGTCTCGATCATTGCGCCGATCATAGCTTCGGCCTTTTGCTGGCGCGCTGCCGGATCGGGGGTGCGCATTCTGGCCATCAATCCATCGGCCATCGGCTTGATGCTTTGCGGCGTCGTGCCCGGCGGGCCGAACAGGGCACCGAGGAAGGGCACCATGTCCACCACCATCAGTTTCGACACCGCTTGCGGATGGCGCGCGGCCAGCATCAGGCCGATCGAGCCACCCATCGAGTGGCCGATCACGACCGTGTTTTTCAAGCCTTGTTCGCTGATGTAGCGCGCCAGTTCCTCCGCCACCGGGGCCGACACCGGGCCGTCGTTATTGCCATCCTTGGGCAAGCCGGCGAAACCGGCGATCTGCACCAGGTGGTAGCGGTGCTTGGGATCGGACTTGACCAGCTCGTCCCACACGCGCGGCGAAGATTTCAGGCCGGGTATGAGGATGACGTCGCTGCCGCTGCCTTCGGTCTTGATCGTGATGCGGGTCGAGGTGAAGGCGGTGGCCGAGGCTGCCATCGGGCTCAGAACGGCGCAGCCAAGCGCGAACAGGGCGCCCAGTAAGGTACGGCGATGCATCATTGAAAACTCCGTGCGGTTGAAGGAAAATCAGTTTAGCAGAAACTGCAATATTTCCCTCAACCTTGCGGCGCTGCGCCGCTACAGCCGCACCCAGGCACCCTTGTACAGGATCGGACCGGTCGGCCCGTTCGGATCGGGCGAGCCGCCTTTCGGCTCCAGGCTCACGGCCAGCAAGGCCACGTCGCTGCCAACGGCATTGTCCGGCAGGACGAAGCGTCCGCCCTTGTCGGCCAGCACGCCCAGCGAGCGCGGCGCGCCCGCCTTGGGCACCGCCCACAGCTGCAAGCTCTTGTCGGCGGCCAGTTGCGCGCTGCTGATCAGGCGCACGTCGAGCGCGTGGTGGTGGCTGTCGGCCGTCACCACCAGGGCCGTCTGGGCCTTGTCGTCGCTCAAGGTGGCGACGTAGGAAATGACGGGGGTGTTGATCGTCTGGCGCAATACGATGAACAAGAGCGCTGCCGCCAAGCCGCTCGACACCAGGCCCAGGTTGCGCCAGAACGGCAAATCGTCGAAGCGCCAGAATTGCCAGGGCTTGGGCGGCGCTTGCAGCTGCAGGCGCTGTTCGATGGCGCGCCACACGCGGCGCGGCGGCGCCACCGCGCCCGAAAATTCGGCCATGGGCGCCAGGCGCTGCTGCCATTCGGCCACCACCATGCGCAAGGCCGCGTCGTCGTGCAGCATGCTATCGAAGCGGCGGCGCGCTCCGCCCTTGAGCGTGCCCAGCACATACTCGGCCGCCAGCTTTTGGCGCAAGCCTGGATTGTCGCGGATATTCATGCTCGCTCCCGTTTGGCCAGACAGGTGCGCAGCTTGTCCAGGCTGCGCCGTATCCAGGTCTTGACGGTGCCGATCGGCAGTTTCATCTGCTCGGCCACCTCGCTGTGCGACAGGTCGTGGAAATAGGCCAGCGCCATCACTTGCCGATGCACCCCATCGAGGGCCGACATGCACCAGGCTAGCGCCTTGGCGTCGCCGCTCATTTGCAGCGCTTCGATCGGTGTCGCGTTCGGGTCCTGGAGGGCGTTCATGACTTCGCTATCAAACTGTTCCGCATCGATTTCAACCGAGACGTCGCTGCGCCGGAGGTGGTCGAAGGCCTTGTTGCGCACAATGGTCGTCATCCAGGTCATCGGTGCGGCCAGATGGCTTTGGTAATTGGCGGCATTGTTCCAAATCGCGACGAAGCTCTCTTGCAACACTTCTTCGGCGAGCTCGCGCTTATGCAATATACGCAGGGCGAAGGCAAACAGTTTCGAGGAACTGGCGTCGTAGAGGCAACGGAAGGCGGCGGCGTCGCGCCGGCCGGCGGCGAACAGCCAAGCCTTCAATTGCTGCTGGTCGGAAGTGGTGGCGTCGTTGGACACGGCGGGCCCTTGTTTGTTGTGTGGGTGGCGCGGCCGCGGGCCGCTGCGCCACCGAGAGTAGCGCATGGCCCCCCGGCCTGACAACAAACTTATTTGCGAAAAAACGCAAAATAATTGAATCCGAAATGGCTACGCTTACGTACCCTGCTTAGCGACCCATATCGTAGCCGATATCAGCTGGCCAGCGTCTTGGCCAGCAATTGCTCGAGGGCGGGGAAATCCGGCTCGCCCACATAGCGCTTGATGATCTTGCCGTTCTTGTCGATCAAGAAGGTGGTTGGCGTCATGGCAACGTTGCCGAAGGACTTGGCCAGTGCGCCGGCCGGGTCGAGCGCCACCCGGAACGGCAGATGGCGCGTCTGGGCGTAATTGAGCACGTAGCTGGGCGGGTCACCCTGCATGGCGACGGCCACGAATTCAAGGCCTTGGGTTTTGAACTTGTTGTAGGTCTGGACCATCTGCGGCATTTCCTTGATGCAGGTCGCGCAGGAGGTGGCCCAAAAATTGACCATCACGACCTTGCCGCGCAAGTCGCTGGTGCTGATCTTGACCCCGTCGATGCCGACATAGCTGACGTCCGGCGCGGCCGGGTGCTGGCTGAAGGCCTTGTACGCGATGCCGGACAAGGCCAGCAGGACGGCGCACACGGCGGCCGGCTTACGCCATGCCGGTGCGGGAGCGGAATAGGGGGTAGTCATGGCTGCATTATAGTGCGCTGCGCGCCGCCCCGCTGGGAGCGGCGGCACGCTCTATTCCTTGGCGGCGGGCGCGGCCGGCTGCACGGAGATGGTCCGCAATTCCTCTTCCGTGATGTAGTCGAGCACTTTCACCACTTTTTGCACGCCGCGCACGCTGCGCGCGATGTCGGAGGCGACGTTGCCCTCGCGCATGGTCACGCGGCCCATCAGGAACACGGTGCCGCGCTCGCTGACGACCTTGAAGGAATTGGCCGAAATGGTTTTCACCTCGATCAGGCTGGCTTTGACCTTGGTGGTGAGTAGGGTGTCGGACGAGCGCGAGGTGTAGCTGGACACGCCCGACACTTCGAGCTCGTTGGCCACCGCCTGCACGCCTTCGATGGCCGCCACTTCGCGCTGCACGGCGGCCTTGGTCGCCTCATCCTTGACCTCGCCGGTGAGCAAGACGCGCCGGTTGTAGCTATTGATGTTGACGTGGGCGCCCTCGCCCGCGATCTTCGGCACCCGCACTTCGGCCTTCACCGCGATGGCCTGGTCTTCGGTCTGGGCGCCGTAGGTGCGGCGGTCGGCGGTGGCCATGGCGCCAACCACGGCGCCGCCCACGATCATCTCGACGCACCCGCTCAGGGTGGCGAGCAAGGCCAGCGCGCAAGCGCCGCGCAGCAAGGGGCGCACTGCATAGCGGCCGGTTTTATTCATTCTCTTCTCCTCCGAACAGCGCGACGTCAATGCCGTCGCAAATACAATGGATCGCCACCAGATGGACTTCCTGGATGCGGGCGGTGCGCTCGTGCGGCACACAGATGTGGACGTCGGCGTCGGTGAGCATTTTGCCGATCGCGCCGCCGTGCTTGCCGGTGAGGGCGACGACCCGCATCTCGCGCTCGAGCGCGGCCTCGACCGCGGCCGCCACATTCGCCGAATTGCCGGAGGTGGAAATGGCCAGCAGCACGTCGCCGGCTTGGCCGAAGGCTTGCACTTGCTTGGAAAAAATGTCGCGGTAGCTGTAGTCGTTGCCCACGGCGGTGAGGATCGAGCTGTCGGTGGTCAAGGCCAGGGCCGGCAGCGGGAAGCGCTCGCGCTCGAAGCGCCCGACCAGTTCGGCCGCGAAGTGCTGGCAATCGGCGGCCGAGCCGCCATTGCCGCAAGCGAGGATCTTGTTACCATTCGACAGGGCCGCGAACATCAGCTCGATTGCTTCAAAGATCGGCTGCGCCAAGGCGGTAGCCGATTGGATCTTCAGTTCCGCGCTTTCGTGGAAATGGGATTGGATGCGTTGAATATTCATAGTTCGCGATTATAGTGCAGCGGCAAGGGCCGCCGGGCAAGCGCGGTAAAAAATGCTTACACTTGGGCTTGGTTTGATTGGCGTAGAGCGCCGCACTGATGGGAGCCTCCATGTTAGGTAAGATCGCATTCATTGTCATTTCCGCGTCCATCGGCCACACGGTCGTGGCGGCGGACGCGTGCGCAACGCCGGACGCGAATTTCGGCACATTCTTGAAGAAATTCAAGAATGATCGGCAGTTTCGCGCATCGCGCATCGTGTTTCCACTTCAAGTTGCCTACACCGAGCCCGGTGGTACGACGACCGAATCGATCACACTGCAACAATTCCAGGAACGGAAAATGGGCTTGATACGGGGCGATCAAGAAGCGCGCGCCCTGGCCGGAGGGGAGGGCGCGTTGTGCGAGAGCGACCCTGTCGTCAAAAAGAATGAGGCGGTGTTCGGTCAATACTCGTGCGGCACCGACGTCTATAGCGATGAATACCACTTCATAAACACAAACGGTTGCTGGATGCTCACGCGGCTTGCGGCTTCGGGCGGCTAAGGCATTTCCCGCACCCGGCTGGCCGCAACCTTGTTTGCCCGACCCCGCGTCTTGTCTCAAGCCTCGATGGCGTTGCGCAGCCATTCGAGGTGCTCGCCATCAATGGCGACGACGTCGATCCGGCACGGCGGCAAGCGCGCATCGTAGCGCTGCAGGTACACTTGCGCCGCGCGCAACAGGCGCCCTTGCTTGGCCGGCGTGATGCTGGCGGCCGCCCCGCCGTGCGCGGTGTCGGCGCGCTGGCGCACCTCGACGAACACCAGCGCCTCTCCATCGCGCATGACCAGGTCGATTTCGCCGCCCTTGCAGCGGAAATTCGCTTCGACCAGGCGCAAGCCATGACGCTGCAGGTGGGCCAGCGCGGCCTGCTCCCAGCGCTGACCGTGTTTTTGTTTCGCAGATAGGCGTAGCGGCCACATCGCTAGCGCCCTTGCTGCACCGGTACGAAGGCGCCACCGCGCAACACGGCGGCACTCTCGCTGCGTTCGAAGCGGGCCGGCCCCGGCCCGAAACTGATGGTCAAGCGGCCCGTGAGGCCATCGACGCTGAAGTCGCCGGCCGGATCGAGCGTCATGGCGCGCAGCACCCGGAAGGCATCGATGCCGAGCGCGTACAGGCGGTCCAGGTCGAGGCTTTGCTCGCTGCCGGGGCGGCGCGCATAGCTCATCACTGCTGGGTGTTCGGGATGCAATTCCCACGGCAAGTCGACCACGTGTATGCCGTCCAGGCTGCCGACGCCGGCGCCATTTTGCTTGACCAGCAGCAGGCCGGGGTTGATCGAGGAGGTGCCGTAGACGGGCAAGCCGTTGCCTATGGCGGCGCGCAACTGGCGCAATTGCAAGGGGTTGAGGGCGGCGAACAGCAGGGCCGGATGCTCGCTGTCTATGATTTCCTGCAACTGGGCCAGGCTGTCCGGGTTCAGGAAACCATCGCTCATGTCCAGTTCCAGCGCCTGGGCGTGGCGCCCGCCGGCGCGCCACTGCTCGGAAAACGCCGTGGCGATGCGGCGCTGCCATGCCGTGTTGCCGCTGGCGATCAGGGCGGCGCCGCTTTGCTCTGCCGCAGCCCAGCGCGCCACCTGGCGCGCCTCGTCCTCGATCGACAGGCCGATCACCAGCATGCGCGGCGGCAAGGGGAGGTCGGCGCCGCCGCCGCGCTGCTCCGGGCGGTTGAGCACGATGGTGGGCTTGCCCACCAGGGGGCTGGAGACGACCGCTTCCACCGCCGAGCGCGCCAAAGGGCCGACCACGATATCGTTCTGCTCGACGGCGGCGGCGTAGGCGTCGAGCGTTTCCTGCACGCCGTCGCCGGTCTCGACCAGGCTCACCTTGACACCCTCGCCGTCCCGCTCGAAGGCGGCCATGAAACCATCGCGCACCGCTTGCGCGGCCGGGCCCAGGCTTTCCGAGCGCAGCGGCAACAGCAGGGCGACGCGCGCCGCCACCGGTTTAAGGAGCGCGCCAGGGCTGGCGGCGGGAACGGCGCCCTGAGCCGGGCTAGCGGCGCGGGCGGCGTCCGCGCCGGCACCGAGCTTGCGCTGCGCCATCGCGGATGCCCCGGCGGATGCGCCAGTTGCGGGCGTCGCGAGGGCGCCGGCGGCGGGCACCGCACTTGTATTTGCGCTGAGGGGAGCGCACAATCGGCCCGGCTCGCAGGGCGTGCTGCAGGCTGCGCTGGCGCCCACGGCCAGGCAGGCCGCCATGTACGCCAGCAAATTCTTCTTATTTTTTTGCATCGCACCCCCAGATGACAGACCAACCGTCCAGCCAGATCGCCCAGCTCCCCGTCATGGGGGAGGCCGCCATTCAAGCCTATCCTACCGCAACGCTGTACGTGCTGGCCACCCCAATTGGCAATGTGGCGGACATCAGCCTGCGCGCTTTGCACGTGCTGGGCCTGGTCGACGCCGTCGCCTGCGAAGACACGCGCAACACCGGCCACTTGTTGACCCGTTTCGGCCTGTCCAAGTCCCTGATCGCGGCGCACCAGCACAACGAGCGCGAGGTGGCCGACAAGCTGATCGCGCGCTTGCAGGCGGGCGAGCGCATCGCGCTGGTGTCGGACGCGGGCACGCCGGGCGTGTCCGACCCCGGCGCGCGCATCGTCGACGCGGTGCGCGCGGCCGGCTTGCGGGTGTTGCCGCTGCCGGGTGCGTCGGCCGCGGTGACGGCTTTGTCGGCCAGCGGCCTGGTCAACGATCAATTCTATTTCGTCGGTTTCTTGCCGGCCAAGGCGCGCCAGCGCGAGAGCGAACTGGCGCGCCTGCGCACGGTGAGCGCGACGCTGGTGTTTTACGAGGCGCCGCACCGCATCGTCGATTGCGTCGACGCGCTGGTCGAAGCCTTCGAACCGGCGCGCCAAGTGGTGTTCGCGCGTGAGCTGACCAAGATGTTCGAGGAAATCCACCGCTGCACCCTGGCCGAGGCGCAAGCCTGGTTGAAAGCCGATCCGCACCGCGAGAAGGGCGAATTCGTGGTGCTGGTGGAAGGGGCGCCGGCCGGCCTGGACGCGGGCGACGCCGAGGCCGAGCGCATCCTCGCGATCTTGCTCGAGGAATGCCCGCTCAAGCAGGCGGCGGCGCTGACGGCGCAAATCACCGGGCGCAAGAAAAACGCCTTGTACGAACGCGCCCTGCAATTGAAGGGCGAAGCGCAGCGCTAATAGCAGGCGCAGCAGGCGCGCTGAATGTGGCGGCCAGCTCGGCACTTCCGCCGAGCGCTGCGGTCCAAGCTTGAACGCGGGCCGCGGCAGGAGGCTGTGCGCCGTGCCACGCGGCGCCGATGGCCGCTTGCGGCCCTGGCCCGTGTCCGCGGCATCACGCCCGTTCAACCCACGCTCAGGGAGGCTTCCCATGAAAACGCATCACGCAGTCATCACGCGCGCGCTTCAGATTCTCTTGCTGTTGCCCTTTTCCGCCTGCGGTGGCGGGGGCGGCTATGCCGGCAGCACGGCGCAGCCCTTGAGCACGGCGCCGGCCGTTCCGGCCCCGCCCACGCTGGAGCAATATTCCGCCACCTTGAGCGGCGCCAATGAAACGCCGCCCAATGGCAGCGCCGCCAACGGCACCGGCAAATTGAGTTTCGATCCCGCCACCAAGATGATGAGCGCGAGCATCACCACCAGCGGGATCGCCGGCACCATGGCGCATATCCACGAGGGCGCGCCCGGCGTGGCGGGGGCGGTCGTCTTTCCCATGAGCGAGCAATATGCGGGCAACGGCGTGTGGTCGGGCCAGGCCACGCTCAACGACGATCAAATCGCGGTGCTACGGGCGGGCAATTACTACTTCAATGTGCACAGCGCGAATTACCCGGCTGGCGAGATCCGTGGACAGATCGGGGTGATGGCGCCTTGATCGCGCGCGGCCGCGGCGCCTTGCTTTGGCTCTTTGCAAGCGCCGCGGCCGCGTTTCTAAAGTGCCGTTATTCACACATCAGGCACAATCTGATGTTCCTTTATTCGGAAAACAAAATGAGCAAGCGCTCCGAATGCAGTGCCAACACCAAGCACGATGGGGAGCGCAACAAATGCGAGAATGTACAGGAGGCCGCCCGCACCTTGTGAGCGCGGGGGAGTGCAGGGTTCCGTTGCTAATGCATAGTAGACCGGCAGCCAGAGCGCGCATGTAAATAAGGACGTTAAGGGGATGCGCGAAAAAGCCATCAGTGCGGAGAATCCGATAAGCACGTATGAGGTTTCCGGTACGGGATAGCTTGCCCCACAATTCCCAAGCCATGATGGGAGTGTAAGGGCAGACAAGAGAAATACTCCTATTGACGCAAGCGCGATTTTTCTTGCCTTGCTTTTTTCCATGATCTAAGCACCAAATGCAAAGTCGTACGGCTGGCCGCCAGCGAATTAACAACAAACTACGCCGCTTTCGGTCAGTTCGGATGGTCGCCATGTTGGACCAGGTACATGAACTTGCCACGATCGTGGCTACCGAAGGCACGGAAATACCATGCCATTTTCACGGCGAACGCGCAGCTCGCGACAGATTTGTCAGGGGAAGGACTTTAGCACACCGAGGCCGCATGTCACACCACTTTGGGTATGTTAGGATGTGTAATGAATTAGAAATTGGTACACACCATGCGTACGAACATCGAAATTGACGACAAGCTCATGAAAGACGCGCTGCGCGCCACCGGGGCAAAGACCAAACGCGACGTCGTTGAAATGGGATTGAGGACACTCGTGCAACTGCGGGCGCAGGAAAAGGCGCGCGCTCTCAAGGGCGCGGTCGTTTGGGATGGCGATCTTGAGGCGATGAGGACAAATACTTGATTCTGGTCGATTCGAGCGTGTGGATCGATTACTTTCACGGCGCCGACACGCCCATGGTGGCCTTGCTCGATTCCTTGCTTGGGCGCAGTCCCGTGATCGTTGGCGACTTGATCGCGGCCGAAGTGCTCCAAGGCATACGCGACGAAAAGCAATTCAAGTCGGTGAAAAAGGCATTCGACGCGTTCGATCATATCGACATCGGCGGTTACGACCTCGCACTCAAGGCTAGTGCGAACTATCGTGCATTGCGAGCGGTCGGCGTTACCGTCCGCAAGACCATCGATACGCTGATCGCTACCCGGTGCATCGAAGATGGCTTGACGCTGCTTCATTCCGATCGGGAATTTCTACCATTCGCACAACACCTACGCTTGAAGGTGGCGCGCCCGTAGCTTGCACAACACTGAAAGCGGCCGGCTTGATCTGGCGCCCCGGACGAGACGGTCCGCCTCGAAGTTCATTTATCGGGTGGCGCCGCGCTACTTGAAATACATGATGGGTCATCTGGGTACACCAAGCATCCAGTGAAACTGCGCGAGCGGACATAAGCTAGGGCCACCGCCCACACGACGATCGCCAGTAGAAACAGAGGCAGGGTCTTTTGAAGCGAAGGCCGATTGGATTGAGAAAAAATGACAATCAACCAAACCAGGTTGATGACGCACGCAAGAATGAATATGGGCATGGCAGTAAGACCGAAAATGATTGGGTCGCCCGGCCCCCCAAGCAAACCCTCTTGGCCGCGGGGCGCCCAGACCCAAGAGCAAAAATAAAGAAAGGCAATGAGCGTGACGCCATTTGCGGCCGACCACCCCCGGGACAACGGACGAAGTTTCATCAACGGACCTTATTAGATGTAGTGTGCAAAACTGGCGCGAAAGCGTTACAGCTTGCACCCGCTATCCTTCTTGTCGAACAACCAGCCCAGCGGTGTGAGCAAGCCGGCGTTCTTGTCGTTCAGGCAGTTCGCACGCTTGGCCTTGGCCATTTCGCGCGCCAGCCGCGTCCCCTCTTCCTCCGGATAGAGTGGATGGGTGTCGAGCTGGCCGACGGCGGTGGCGGCGCGCTCGGGGTCTGCCTTGGTGGCCAGCGCGCGCGCCGTCTTGCGCGCGGCATCGGGGTCAAAGCGCGGCGCGGCCGCTGGCGCCTGCTCCACCTTGAAGTCCGATGGCGGCGCAGGCACAGCTTGCGCGGGCAAGGCGATCAGCTCCTGTGGCTGGCTTGGACCATTACGTGGTGTGTTCGTGCGCCTGCTTGGCGCGGGTGTGGCCGGCGCAACAGGCGCGGGCGCAAGGGCGCGCGGCGGCAGCACTCGCGGCGCCGGCGCCTGCAGCCACACGGAAATGACGTGCGCGCCCGCATCAACGCGCACCGGCTGCTTGGCGCGCCACGCCGCCATCAGCAGCGCTGCATGGATGAGCAGCGACACGACGACGCCCACGCCGAACGGGCGCCGACGCGCCTCGTCGTAGCTAGCTGGCGCGAGCGATGAAGTCTGCCATGCCGGAGCCGATGTCTGGAATGCCTGATGGGTCACGGAGTGTCGGTGCGTTGTGGAGGGCATATAGTCGCACATCGTGCGTAAATGACAATAGCGTACTTACAATTCGAGAGCAAATAAAGTCGGCGAAAGCGCTCGCGCGCCCTTGACTGGGGCGCTGGCAGCAGCTATGATCTTGGTCCTCGGAGTGTGGCGCAGTCCGGTAGCGCACCTGGTTTGGGACCAGGGGGTCCAAGGTTCGAATCCTTGTACTCCGACCAGAAATAGAAAAAACGGCTTGCTTCGGCAAGCCGTTTTTTTTTGCGCCGCCGGCCCTTGACGGCGGCGCATCGGCTCCCTAGGCGCTGCGCTTGGCCGCGATCGCGTTGCCAGCCCGGCTGGCGGCCTTGCGGCCCAGGTGATTCGAGATGAACTGGCCGGCGTCGACCACCGCGTCCAGATCGATCCCGGTCTCGATGCCCAATCCCTGCATCAGATACAGCACGTCCTCGGTGGCCACATTGCCGGTCGCCCCCTTCGCATACGGGCAGCCGCCCAAGCCCGCCACCGAGGAGTGGAAGATCTGCACGCCCACTTCCAGGCTGGCGTAGATGTTCGCCAGCGCCTGCCCGTAGGTGTCGTGGAAGTGGCCAGCGATGCGCTCGAGGTGGAATTCCTGCGCCGCGCGCAGCATCACCGCCTGCGTCTTGCGCGCCGTCGACACGCCGATGGTGTCGGCGATGTCGATCTCGTCGCAGCCCAAGTCGCGCATGCGTCCCACCACGTCGGCCACCGCGTCGAGCGGCACCTCGCCCTGGTAGGGGCAGCCGAAGGCGCAGCTGATGCTGGCGCGCAGGCGCAAGCCATGTTCCTTGGCCGCGCGCGCCACCGGCTCGAAGCGGGCGATCGATTCGGCGATCGAGCAGTTGATGTTCTTTTGGGAGAAAGCCTCCGAGGCCGAGCCGAAAATCACCACCTCGTCAGCGCGGCTGGCCAGCGCGGCGTCGAAGCCCTGCATATTGGGCGTGAGCGCGGAATAGATGGTGCCGGCGCGGCGCGCGATCTGCGCCATCACCTCGGTGCTGGTGGCCATCTGCGGCACCCACTTGGGCGAGACGAAGGAGGCCGCCTCGATGTTCGCGAAGCCGGCCGCGCTAAGGCGGTCCACCAGCGCGATCTTGACCTCGGCCGGCACCGATTCCTTTTCGTTTTGCAGGCCGTCGCGCGGCCCCACTTCGACGATCTTGACCTTCTTTGGCAAACTGGCTTGGCTGTTCATCTCAATACCCTTCGCTGCGGTTGACTATGTCCGGCACCGGCTCGCCGCGCTCGAGCGCGCGCATCTTGCCGGCGATTTGAATGACGCTCTCGGTGCGCAGCGTCTGCGCCGAGATATGCGGCGTGATCGTGATGCGCGGCTCGTCCCAGAACGGATGCGGCGGCGGCAGCGGCTCGTTGCGGAACACGTCGAGCGTGGCGCCGGCGATGTGGCCGGATTTGATCAAGGCCAGCAGATCGGGTTCCGCCACATGCGCGCCGCGCGCCACGTTGATCAGGTAGGCGCCCTTGGGCAGCAGCGACAGGCGCGCGCGGTCGAGCAGGTTGGCGGTGTCGGGCGTGAGCGGCAGCATGCACACCAGCACGCGGGTGCCGGCCAGGAATTCGTCGAGCGAGGCCATGCCGTCGAAGCAGCGCACGCCGGGCAGGTCCTTGGGCGTGCGGCTCCAGGCGCGCAGCGGAAAACCGAAGGGCGCGAGCACGTCGAGCACGCAGCGCCCCAGCACACCGGCGCCGAGCACGCCGACGGAAAACTCCGCCTTCTTCGGCGCGGCCAGCGGCTTCCAGCATTGCGCGCGCGCCTGCGCCTCGTATTCGTCGAAGTTGCGGAAGTAGCGCAGCAGCGCGTAGGCCACGTACTCGGCCATCTGCATGCCCATGCCGGCATCGGCCAGGCGCACGATCGGCACGTCCGGCAGCGCCTCGTTGTACTTGAGCACACCGTCGACGCCGGCGCCGGTCACAAAAATCGCCTTCACGTGGACCAGCTCCGGCAGCAGCGCCTGCGGGGGCGACCATAGCACGGCGTAGTCGCATGGGTCCATGGCCTGGCCTTCGCGCCACACCACCACCTCCGCTTGCGGCAGCGCCTCGGCGAAGTCACTCACCCACGGCTCGGTATTGCCGTCGGCCCGATGCAGCAGGATGCGTATGCGTTTGTCCGTCATGCCCTTACGCCGCCTTGAATGCCAGCAGTGGCGCGCCGTCCGCCACCTGGTCGCCCACCTGGTACAGCACGTCCTCCACCAGGCCATCGCTTGGCGCGGCGATGGTGTGCTCCATTTTCATCGCTTCCATGATCACCAAAGGTTCGCCCTTCTTCACTTCCTGGCCCTTGTTGACCATGACGGCCACCACTTTGCCCGGCATCGGCGCGGTCAGGCGTCCGCCCGCCGCTTCAAGCTCGCCGGCGTGCGCCATCGGGTCGCTATAGCCGAGCACAAAGTGACGCCCACCCGTGAACACGTGGAACACGTCGCCATCGCGACGCACCGTGCCGTGAATCGAGGTCTCGCCCAGCTTGATCGACAGGTCGGCGCCATCGCGCGCGGCCAGGACCAGGTCCAGTTGCATGCCGCCGATCGACAGATCCCAGCCACGCTCGTGGTAGGTCACTTCCATCGGATAGTGCTTGCTGCTGGTGCCGGCCGAGTAGTCGTCGGCGAAGGCGAGCGCGCGCTTGTAGGCGCTGTTAAGACGCCAGCCGAGCGCATTGCCCCACGGGTCGGCCGGGTTGACCGAGACTGCGGCGGACTTGTCCTTTTCCGATTCGATCAAGGACACCGCGGCCAGCGCCAGCGCGCCAACCGGCGCGGCCTTAGCGGGCGGGAACAAGGTATCGCCATTGCGCTCGATCAGGCCGGTGTCGAGGTCGGCCGAGGCGAAGGCCGAGCCTTCCACCAGGCGCTTGAGGAAGGCGATATTGGTGGCCAGGCCGACGATGCGGAACTCGGCCAAGGCTTGCGACATGCGCGCCAGCGCCTGCGTGCGGTCGGCACCCCACACGATCAGCTTGGCGATCATCGGATCGTAGAAGGGCGAAATGGCGTCGCCCTCGCGCACGCCCGAGTCGATGCGCACCGCGGCCGGCGCGCCGCCCGCATCGTTGCCGACGCTGCCACCAAGCTCGAACGTCACCGCCGCCGGGGTGTCCATGTGGCG
Organism: Pseudomonadota bacterium; assembly: GCA_040388555.1. Classification (GTDB taxonomy): domain Bacteria; phylum Pseudomonadota; class Gammaproteobacteria; order Burkholderiales; family Burkholderiaceae_D; genus Telluria_A. The sequence goes on along the minus strand of JAZKBP010000014.1, from coordinate 217,340 downwards.
CAGCGTGCCGATCGACGGCAGGAAGCCTTTCTCCGGATTTTCCGCATACACGCGCGCTTCGATCGCATGGCCGTGGATGGCCAGCTGCTCCTGCGTCTTCGGCAGCGGCTCACCAAAGGCCACGCGCAGCTGCCACTCCACCAGATCGGTCCCGGTGATCATCTCGGTGACGGGGTGCTCGACCTGCAAGCGCGTGTTCATCTCCATGAAGTAGAACGAGCCGTCCTGGTTGGCGATGAATTCCACCGTGCCTGCACCCACATAGCCCACCGCCTTGGCGGCGGCTACGGCCGCTTCGCCCATCGCGCGGCGCCGCTCGGGCAGCATGCCCGGCGCCGGCGCTTCCTCCAGCACCTTTTGGTGGCGCCGCTGTACCGAGCAGTCGCGCTCGTGCAGATAGATGCAATTGCCCTGGCGGTCGGCGAACACCTGGATCTCGATGTGGCGCGGACGGATCAGGTATTTTTCGGCCAGTACCTTGTCGTCGCCGAAGGAGCTGATCGCTTCGCGCTTGCACGAGGCCAGCGCGGCTTTGAAGTCTTCCGATTTTTCGATCACGCGCATGCCCTTGCCGCCACCGCCGGCGGAAGCCTTGAGCAGCACCGGATAGCCGATGCGATCACCCTGCGCCTGCAGGAAGTCCGCGTCCTGCACATCGCCGTGGTAGCCGGGCACCAGCGGCACCTTGGCTTTTTCCATCAGCGACTTGGCGGCCGACTTCGAACCCATCGCGCGCATCGACGACGCCGGCGGCCCGATGAACACCAGCCCGGCCGCTTCGCAGGCGTCGGCGAATTGCGCGTTCTCCGACAGGAAGCCGTAACCCGGATGGATCGCCTCGGCGCCGGTGGCCAAGGCCACCGAAATGATCTTGTCGCCGCGCAGATAGCTCTCCTTGGCGGCGGCCGGCCCGATCAGCACCGCTTCGTCGCACACCGCCACGTGCTTGGCGTTGGCGTCGGCCTCCGAATAAACGGCGACGGTCTTGATGCCCATGCGGCGCGCGGTGGCGGCGACGCGGCAGGCGATTTCACCACGGTTGGCGATCAGGATTTTTGTGAACATAGTTTTTCTTCCGGTTCGTTTTGTCGGTCGGGCGGTATGCGTTCGTTCGTCTTAGCAGCTGCAGCTGGCCTTGGGCGCGGCGTCGAGCGTGGCGGCGCGCGTTTTCAGGCCCAGCTTCTCGAGCAGGGCGCGGTCGTCTTCCGCTTCCGGGTTTTCGGTCGTGAGCAGCTTGTCGCCGTAGAAGATCGAATTGGCGCCGGCCAGGAAGCACATCGCCTGCACCGCTTCACCCATTTGGCGGCGCCCGGCCGACAGGCGCACGCGCGCTTGCGGCATGGTGATGCGCGCCACCGCGATGGTGCGCACGAATTCGAGCGGGTCGAGCGGGTCGAGTCCGTGTAGCGGCGTGCCTTCCACCTGTACCAGATGGTTCACCGGCACCGATTCCGGGTAGGGATTGAGGTTGGCCAGCTGCGCGATCAAGCCGGCGCGTTGTTCGCGCGATTCGCCCATGCCGACGATGCCGCCGCAGCACAGCTTGAGGCCCGCGTTGCGCACGCGTCCCAACGTGTCCAGGCGGTCCTGGTATTCGCGCGTCGAGATCACGTTGTTGTAGAACTCGGGCGCGGTGTCGAGGTTGTGGTTGTAGTAGTCCAGGCCCGCGTTCTTGAGACGGTCGGCCTGGCCTTCTTCGAGCATGCCCAGGGTGGCGCAGGTTTCCATACCCAGCGCCTTCACCTCGCGCACCATCTGCTCGACCTTGTCCATGTCGCGCTCTTTCGGGCTGCGCCAGGCGGCGCCCATGCAAAAACGGGTGGCGCCGTTGGCCTTGGCCTGGCGCGCCGCGTCGACCACGGTGTCGATGTCGAGGATCTTCTTCGCTTCCACGCCGGTGTCGTAGCGCGCCGCCTGCGGGCAGTAGCCGCAATCTTCCTCGCAGCCGCCGGTCTTGATCGACAACAGCGTCGCCAATTCCACGTCGCCGTCCGGGAAGTGGGTGCGATGCACCTGCTGGGCCTGGAACAGCAAGTCGTTGAAGGGCAGCGCGAACAGCGCCAGCACGTCCGCCAAGGGCCAGGTGGCCGCCTCCGGCAGGGTGATGGGGCGTGCCACCGGGTGGAAGGCGACTGCTTGGCTTACTTGCGCTTCGGCTTGCGATGGAGATTGCAACATGGGGTGGTTCCTTCAGCTTCGGTTGTGGCGGGGCCAGCCAGGCAGGCCCGCGAGGTCAAGACATTCGGCGGCGGTGGCGGCCGTCGGGTGTTCCAGGCGCGGCAGGCGGCCCAGCAGCGGGGCCGGGATGCGCAGCAGCAGTGCTTCGATATTTTCGTCGACGTAGCGCATCGCCGGGTCGACTTCGTTGGCGATCCAGCCGGCCAGCACCAGGCCGCGCGCGGCGATGGCCTGCGCCGTCAGCAGGGCGTGGTTGATACAGCCAAGGCGCAGGCCAACGACCATGATGACGGGTAGCGCGAGCTGCTGCGCCAGGTCGGCCGTATCGAAGCCGGCGGAGAGCGGCACGCAAAATCCGCCCACGCCTTCGACCACGACCGCGTCCGAGGCGGCCGCGATTTCGGTGTAGGCGGCCAGGATCGGCACCGGGTCGATCGCCACGTCCTCGAGTTCGGCCGCGATATGCGGGGCGGCCGCTTCGCGCAACAGATAGGGCGTGATGATCGACATCGGCAAGTGCACATTGCCGGCGGCGATCAGGCGGTCGGTGTCGTCGTTGCGCAGTTCGCCATCGCGCAGCTCGGCGCCGGCCGCCACCGGCTTCATGCCGCAGGCGCGCACGCCCAGCGCAACGAGCGCGTGCAGGATGGCGGACGACACCAGCGTCTTGCCGATTTCGGTGTCGGTGCCGGTGACAAAACAGGCGAAGCGCGAGGGCAGGCCGGCGCCGGCCGTCACGGCCTGTGCGTCGGGCGCCAGGACCGGATCGAGCGGATCGTTCAGGCTCATCTCAACTCCTTTCCAGTTCATTGAGCGCGGCGGCGAGCAGTTCGACCTCGGCGCTGGTGTGCGCCCCCGACAGCGTCACGCGCAAGCGCGCGGAGCCGACCGGGACCGTGGGCGGGCGGATCGCGGGCACCCACAGGCCGCGCTCGTACAACAAGGCGGCGATGCGCAGCGCCTCGTCGTTGGTGCCGATGATGATGGGCTGGATGGCGGTGTGCGAGGCGACCCGCTGCCAACGCGTGAGCATCAGCGCGGCGTCCAACTGCGCGATCAAGGCTTGCAGATTGGCGCGCAGGGCCACACCTTCATCGCCGCCGATGATGTCAATGCTGGTCAAGAGCGCGTGCGCCAGCGCGGGCGGCGCGGCCGTCGTGTAGATGTAGGGACGGGCGCGCTGGATCATCATCTCGATCACCCGCTCGTGCGCGCACACGAAGGCGCCCGCCACGCCGGCTGCCTTGCTCAGCGTGCCCATATAGACCAGGTTCGGCGAACGCAGGGCGAAGTGCTCGAGCGCGCCGCGCCCGTGCGCACCCAGCGTGCCGAAGCCGTGCGCGTCGTCCACCATCAGCCAGGCGCCATATTGCTCGCACAGGTCCAGCAGGGCCGGCAGTGGGGCCAGGTCGCCATCCATGGAAAAGACGCTGTCGGTGGCCACGATTTTGGTCGCGGCCGTGCTTTGCGCCAGCTGGCGCTCCAGCGTGGCCAGGTCCGCGTGCGGATAGATTTTGACGGTCGCCCGCGCCAGGCGGGCACCGTCGATCAGCGAGGCGTGGTTCAGCGCCTCGGAAAAGATGTCGGCATCGGCGTCGGCCCCGAGCGCCGTCAGCACCGCCATATTGGCCATGTAGCCGCTCGAAAAATACAGCGCGCGCGCCGCTTCCAGGTGTGGGCTGAGGAATTCGGCCAGGCGCTGCTCGAGCAGGGCGTGCGCGCGGCTGTGGCCGCAGATCAGGTGCGAGCCGCCGCTGCCCGCCCCATACAGGCCGGCGCCTTCGGCCAAGGCGGCCGCCATGCGCGGGTGGTGCGCCAGGCCCAGATAGTCGTTGCTGCAAAACGCGAGCAGCGCGCGGCCATCCACCGACAGGCGCGGCGCGCACGGCGTGTCGACGACGCGGCGTCTGCGCGTCAGGCTGCGCTCGTCGAGGTCCTTGAGCTGGCGCTCCAGCGCGGCGATCATGTCCATGTCATATCCATGTCAGCTCGCGATCACCGATTCGAACACGGTGCGGGTGCGCTCGGCCAGGCCGTCGATGTCCTCGTCCGACAGCACGTAGGGTGGCATCAGGTAGACGGTGCGGCCGATTGGACGAAGCAGCAGCTCGTTTTGCAGCGCGCTGGTGAAGAAGCGGCGCGAGAAGGTGGCCGCACGCGCGGCATCCGGTTCAACGGCGTCGAAGGCCCAGATCATGCCCCGTTGGCGGAAGTTGGTGACGCGCTCATGGTTTGCCAGCGGCGCCAGCGCTTGCGTCAGCCGCGCCGCGCGCACGCGGTTGCGCTTGATGACGTCGTCGTCCGCGAAAATAGCGAGGGTGGCCAGCGCCGCGCGGCAAGCGAGCGGGTTGCCGGTGTACGAATGCGAGTGCAGGAAGCCGCGCGTCACATCCGCGCTATAGAAGGCGCGGTAGATCTCGTCGCGCGTGAGCACCACCGACAGCGGCAGGTAGCCACCGCTGATGCCTTTCGACAGGCACAGAAAGTCGGGCCAGACATCGGCCTGCTCGCAGGCGAAGAAGGTGCCGGTGCGTCCGCAGCCGACTGCGATCTCGTCGGCGATCATGTGCACCTGGTAGCGGTCGCACAGTTCGCGCACCAGCTTGAGGTAGAGTGGATCGTGCATGGCCATGCCGGTGGCGCACTGCACCAGCGGCTCGACGATGATGGCCGCGATCTGGCCGGCGCGCTCGGCGAACAGTTTCTCGACATCGAGCGCGGCGCGCCGCGCCACGTCCTGCGGCGATTCGCCGTCGATGGCGTTGCGCGCGTCCGGCGAGGCCACCACGCGCGCGGCGCGCAGCAGCGGGCCGTAGGCATCCTTGAACAAGGCCACGTCGGTGACGGCGAGCGCGCCTATCGTCTCGCCGTGGTAGCTGCCGGCGAGGCAGACGAATTCCTGCTTGTCCGCCTGGCCGGCGTTGCGCCAGGCGTGAAAGCTCATCTTGAGCGCGATCTCGACGGCGGACGCGCCGTCCGACGCGTAGAAGCTGTGCCCGAGCACCCCGCCGGTGAGCGCGGAGAGCTGTTCCGACAATTTGACCACCGGCTCGTGCGTGAAGCCGGCCAGCATCGCATGCTCGAGCGTGTCGAGCTGCTCCTTCAATTCGGCGTTGATGCGGCGGTTGGCGTGCCCGAACAGGTTGACCCACCACGAGCTGATGGCGTCGAAGTAGCGCTTGCCTTCATGGTCGTACAGCCACACGCCGCGGCCGTGGCTGACCGGCACCAGCGGCACGCTTTCGTGGTGCTGCATCTGGGTGCACGGGTGCCACACGCTGCGCAGGCTGCGTTCGACCCAGTTCGACGAGGAGGACCCTGATTCCACGGCTATTCCCGTCGCCTCAACCCAGCCATGCCGGCTTGCGCTTTTCGAGGAAGGACGCAACGCCTTCGCGTCCCTCGTTCGACGAGCGGATATTGGCGATGCGCATGGCGGTGTCGAGCAGCAGCGCGTCGTCCACTGGACGCCCCACCACTTCACGCACCAGCGCCTTGGCCTGGCGCACCGCGTTAGGGCTGTTCGACACCAGCGACTTGACGATGGCGGCCACCTTGGCGTCGAGCGCGTCCGCCGCCACGACTTCGTGCGCGAAGCCGATGCGCAGCGCCTCGGCGGCGCTGAATCGCTCGGCCGTCACAAAGTAGCGGCGCGCCGCGTTCTCGCCCATGGCCTTGATCACATAGGGAGAAATGGTGGCCGGGATCAAGCCCAGCTTGACTTCGGACAGGCAGAAGTTCGCTTCCTCGACCGCCACCACGATGTCGCAGGCGGCCACCAGGCCCATGCCGCCGGCATAGCAGTCGCCCTGCACCTTGGCCACCACCGGCTTCGGGCACAGGTAGATGGTGCGCAGCATGTCGGCCAGTTGCAGCGCGTCGGCCTGGTTCTCGGCGTGCGAATAGCCGGCCATTTTCTTCATCCAGTTCAGGTCCGCGCCGGCGCAAAAGGCGGGGCCATTCGCGGCCAGCACGATCGCGCGGACAAACTCGTTACGGCCAAGCTCGTCGAAGGCGAGCGCGATCTCCGCGATGGTCGTCTCGTTGAAGGCGTTACGCACGTCCGGGCGGTTCAAGGTGATGGTGGCGACCTTGTCGTCGACATTCACTTCCAGGGTTTGATAGCTCATATTCAGTGTCCCAGTGTCCTATTCAAGCCGCTTACATGCGGAACACGCCGAACTTGGTGTCCGGGATCTCGGCGTTGAGGGCGGCCGACAAGCCCAGGCCCAGCACCATGCGGGTGTCGGCCGGGTCGATCACGCCGTCGTCCCACAGGCGCGCGGTGGCGTAGTAAGGATGGCCCTGGTGTTCGTATTGCTCCTTGATCGGCTGCTTGAAGGCCGCCTCTTCCTCCGCACTCCACTGGCCGCCCTTGCCTTCGATGCCGTCGCGCTTGACCGTGGCCAGCACGCTCGCGGCCTGGTCGCCGCCCATCACGGAGATGCGCGCGTTCGGCCACATCCACAGGAAGCGCGGCGAGAAGGCGCGCCCGCACATGCCGTAGTTACCGGCGCCGAAGCTGCCGCCGATGATGACGGTGAACTTGGGCACCGCGGCCGTGGCCACCGCCGTGACCATCTTGGCGCCATTGCGCGCGATGCCTTCGTTTTCGTATTTGCGCCCGACCATGAAGCCGGTGATATTTTGCAGGAATACCAGCGGGATCTTGCGCTGGCAGCACAGCTCGATGAAGTGCGTGCCCTTGAGCGCGGACTCCGAGAACAAGATGCCGTTGTTGGCGATGATGCCGACCTTGACGCCGTAGATATGGGCGAAGCCGCAAATGAGGGTGGTGCCGTAGCGCGCCTTGAATTCGTCGAAGTCGCTGCCGTCGACGATGCGGGCGATTACTTCGCGCACATCGAAGGGCTTGCGGGTGTCGACCGGGATCACGCCGTACAGTTCCCGCGAAGGATACTTTGGCTCTTGCGATTCGCGCAGCGCCATTTGCTGCGGCTTGCTGCGGTTCAGGTTCGAGACGATGGTGCGCGCCAGCGACAGCGCGTGCAGGTCGTTTTGCGCCAGGTGGTCGACCACGCCGGACAGGCGCGTGTGCACGTCGCCGCCGCCCAGGTCCTCGGCCGTGACCACTTCCCCGGTGGCCGCCTTCACCAGCGGCGGGCCGCCCAGGAAGATGGTGCCCTGCTCCTTGACGATGATCGATTCGTCGCTCATGGCCGGCACGTAGGCGCCGCCAGCCGTGCACGAACCCATCACCACCGCGATCTGCGGGATGCCCTTGGCCGACAGATTGGCCTGGTTGTAGAAGATGCGCCCGAAGTGGTCGCGGTCGGGGAAGACGTCATCCTGGTTGGGCAGGTTGGCGCCGCCGGAGTCGACCAGGTAGATGCAGGGCAGATTATTTTGCTCGGCGATCTCTTGCGCGCGCAAGTGCTTCTTGACCGTCATCGGATAGTAAGTGCCGCCCTTGACGGTGGCGTCGTTACAGACGATCACGCATTCCTGGCCGGCCACGCGGCCCACGCCGGTGATCACGCCGGCCGCCGGCGCGGCGTCGTTGCCGGCCGCTTCCTTGTACATGCCGTAGGCGGCCAGCTGCGAAAATTCGAGGAAGGGCGTGCCCGGGTCGAGCAACATCTGCACGCGGTCGCGCGGCAGCAGCTTGCCGCGCGCGACATGCTTGGCCGACGCGGCTGCGCCGCCGCCCTGGGCCGCCGCCGACACCTTGGCGCGCAAGTCGTCGACGATGATTTGCATGGCTTGCGCATTGGCTTTGAAGTCGTCGCTGCGCGGATTGATTTTGCTGTCGATCAGGGGCATGGGAATCCTTCCATTGGTGTCTTAGCTTGTTGGCTCGCGCAGGCGCTATTCGGGAAAGCTGCCGTCGAGGTAGTACCAGCGCATCACGCCGCCCTCGCTCTCGCGCACGAAGCGGCTAAGCTCGTGCAGGCGTTGGGCGCGGCCGTTGATGCGAAAGCGCGCCACGAATTCGACGCTGTCGCTGTCTGGCTGTTCTATCAACTCTGCTTTACGTTGACGTAAACGTAAAGCAGATTTTACCTCAAGTCCGAGCCACTGCACTCTTTCGTTTTCATCCAATAGGGGCTCGACCGGGCGGGTGCTGGGATGCCAGGTGGCGCGCAGGTAGGCTTCGTCGCGCAGGGTGTAGGCCGAGTAGCGCGAGCGCATCAGGATTTCGGCGCTGGCCGGCACGGCTAGTCCGGCCAGGTAGGGGCCGCAGCAAGTGGCGAACGATGGGCCGCCGCAGGGGCAGGCCGCGGGCTTGGTGGTGGGTCGCATGGGCTAGGGTCGGCAGGCAGAATCCTGCAATTATCCGCCATATCCGGGCGTGGCGGCAGCCTCTGTGCTACCTAGCGCAAGCCCAGGCCGTCGAGCGCGATCGCGGGCGCGTGCCCGCGCATCAGGGCCGCCAGCAATTGCGCGCTGCCGCAGGCGAGGGTGAAGCCGAGCGCGCCGTGGCCCACGTTGAGCCACAGGTTCGGGTAGGGGCTGGCGCCGATGATGGGGGCGCCGTCCGGGGTGGCCGGGCGCAGGCCCGCCCACGGCTGGGCGCGTTCATAGTCGGCCGCGTGCGGCATGGTGGCGCGCGCGTGGCGCAAGACGGTGGCCACGCGCGCCGGGTCGATGCCGGCATCGAAGCCCACCAGGTCGGCCAGGGCGGCCACGCGCATCTGGTCGCCGATGCGGGCGTACAGCACCTTGCGCTCGGCGTCGGTCACGCTGATCGAGGGCGCCTGGTCGCGCGGGCGGATCGGACAGCTCAAGCTGTAGCCCTTGACTGGATAGAGCGGCAGCTTGAGGCCGGCGCTCGCGGCCAGGGCGCGGCTATCGATGCCGGCGGCCAGCACGTAGGCGTTGGCACGCAGCGCGCCGGCGCTGCTGTCGATGTGTTTGACGGCGCCGCGCTCGACCACCAGGCGATGCACGTCGGCCTGGATGCGGCCCAGATAGCGCGGGTGGGAAGCGAGCCGCTGTTCCAAGGCCAGGCAAAAAGCATGGCAGTCGGCGACCGCTTCGCCGGGTGTGAAGATGCCGCCGGCCAGGCTGGCGGCGACCGCCGACAAGGCAGGCTCCTGGTTCGCGCAGCCGGCGCCCGACAGCACGCTGGCGCCCTGGTTTTCGGGCCGTGCGGCGGCGGCGTCGAGTGCGCGGCCGCTGCGGTAGAACACCAGCTTGCCCGGATCGCGCAGGGCGAATTGTTCGGCCGGCAGGCCCAGGTCGGCCAATGCTTCCCGGCTCAATTGTCCAAGCCGCAGCAGGCGCGCGCTGGTTTTGGCGTTGCTGCTGCGGCGGCAGTGCAGCAGGAAGCGCGCCAGCCACTGCCACTGTTGGAGATCGGCGCGCGGCTGCCAGTGCAGCGGGCTGTCGCGCTCGAACATCCAGCGCAGCGCCTTGAGCGGCACGCCGGCGTCCGCTAGGGGCGCCACAAAACGGTAGCTGAGCTGACCGCCGTTGCGGTAGCTGGCGCCCCGTCCCACGCCGTCCTCGCGTTCGACGACGCTGACCGCTAATCCGGCTTCGGCCAGCCACCACGCGCTGCAAAGGCCGATGACGCCGCCGCCGATGACAATTACGCGCCGCATTGGTCACGCTGCTCACGCTGCTCACGCGTTGCGCGCCGTCTTGGCACTTGCATGTTCATGGCGCGGATCCCTCCCCCGGTGTCGACGGCCGCTGCCCGTTGCGGCAAGCGCCGATTTCGCACGATATTGGCCGATATTGCACGAAAACGCGCCGAAAATGCACGATACCGATCCGAGAGCGTACGATATTCGTCCGAATCCGCACGCTATCGAGCCGAATTCACGCGGTTTTTAAGCCCGCCAAATACTGGCAAAAATATAAATTTGTTCTTTTCAATATGTTTACGGTATGCTTAATCTTGTCTTAATGTTGAGACAATACACATACTTGGAGTTAGCATGCAAGAACTGAACATGATGGAAATCGATGCAATCAGCGGCGCGATCAAGGCGTCCGAAGGCATGGGCGCAGTAAGCGGCATCTTGTGGGGCGCGGCGGAAATCGCTGCTGTGATTCCAGGCGGCCAAGCGGTCGGCGCATTCCTGGGCTTGGGCGCAGGCATCGTGGCGGCTGGCGCTGGTATCGCTCTGCTGTGCGGCGAATAATCTTGCAATAAAAACTTGAGAATCTTAGGATGCTAGGATTCTCATTTGAGTGCCAGGCACGCGATGCTGGCCCTCATGAAGCAAACAACGGCTGATCATGATCATATTATCCACCCCGGGTGGAAGCGGTATCAATGCACTTTTTCCGATCCTGGTAACGGACAAGCATCGCAGCATACCTGTCGTCGAATGGCAGCATTATCGCCGCTGCCTGCCGTTCTTCCTTCTGGCAAACAGCGCCATCGCCATCGGCTTTTCCGTGCTGATGCAAAGCCCGGACAGTGCCGAGTCCATGTATGCGGCGATGAATTTCCTGCTGCTCGCTTATGTGTGCCTGCGGCTCAAGTTTGGCCGGCGCCTCATCACGATCGATACGGCGCCGCCGCTGCAAAAAACCGTCGCCCCCTTCACGGTGTGGCTCGATTACGTGTCCATGGGCGCGATGTTCGTCATGATGGCCACGTCCGGCCTACGCCGAACCGACTCCGAATTCATGGTCGTCTTTTTCATCTGCATGAAATATTTTTACATCGCGTATTCGCTACTTCCAGCCCTGAACTACTTAAAGTTTCGCACCATTTCCGACCGAATCTAAGCGCGCTTGCCGCGCACGCGTCACACAAATGCGCTTTGCTCTATGATGGGCGCGCACTCCATCCACCCTACGAAAGGACTTTCTCATGCCGGTTAATTGTGATGGCTATGTAATCAACGGTGGCGGCGACGGCTGGCGCCGCAGGGGCGGTGGCGTAGCAGCCCTGGGCGCGGCGGCCATGGTGCACGCTGAACGGGGGGCGTTTGGGCAATTGCCCGCAAGCGCCTGCTACCTGCTGGTGCAAAACGCATTTCCGTGCGCGACCTGTCACGCCTATTTCATGGGACAGTCCTTGGCCGGCCATTCCGTCATCATCAAGGTGACGGCCAATGAGGGCGCCTATTCGGCCGACCACGGGTTTGGCTTGCGCGGGGGCGTGCCTTGCGTCATCTATTATCACGCCGGCACCGCGCGCTACGACAGCATCACCCATGCGATGGCCGGTACCGGCGGCGCGCATGCCGCCTTCCCCGCGCATCCTTCCATCGACGCCGTGTAGACGCCGCGTCCAAGGCCTTGTTTTGTCGATGGCGCCAGATCTCATCTGGCGGAACATCACCGCTGCGGCGGGCCGTTTGGTATTACACTGGCGCCATGCTGCGCACCGAAACCCCCAACCCCGACCACGCCGAACTGGATCTGTATCCGACCTCGCAACTGGTCGACGCGCTGATCGACGACGAGCGCATCGCTGTCAGCGCCGTGCGCGCCGCCTCGGCCGATCTGGCCGCCGCAGTCGATGCCGCGCTGCCACGCATCGCGGCGGGCGGGCGCCTGGTGTATGTCGGCGCTGGCACCTCGGGCCGCCTGGGCGTGCTCGACAGCGTCGAGCTTTACCCCACTTTCTCGTGGCCGCACGAGCGCGCCATCGCCCTGCTCGCCGGCGGTGCGGAAGCGATGTTCCTGGCCGTCGAAGGTGCGGAAGACGATGCCGCGCGCGGCGCCTTTGAACTGGCCGCCCTCGCGCCGACACCGAACGATGTCGTGCTCTTGATCGCCGCATCCGGCGGCACGCCCTACGTGCTGGGCGCCTTGCGCGCGGCGCGCGCCGCCGGCGCCTTGACCATCGGCCTGGCCAACAACGTCGGCACCGACTTGACCAGCGAGGCGCAGATCGGCATCACGCTCGACACCGGCTGCGAAGTCATCTCCGGCAGCACGCGCCTGAAAGCGGGCACCGCGCAAAAAATCGCGCTCAACACTTTTTCCAGCGCGCTGATGGTGCGCTTGAATAAAGTGCACGGCAACTTGATGGTCGATCTGAAAGCGACCAACGCCAAGCTGGTCGAGCGCGCGGTGCGCCTGACCATGCTCGCCAGCGGCGCCGACGAGGCGAACGCGCGCGCCACGCTGGCGCTATGCCAATTCCAGGTCAAGGTCGCCATCGTCGCGCTGGCGCGCGCCACCACGGTCGATGCCGCCATCGGCCTGCTCGAGCGCGCCAACGGCAGCGTGCGCCAGGCGCTCGCCGCGTAGATGGCCGGGCCCAACGCTGCCGTGCCAGCCGCGCGCGCCAACAGCCCGTGGCTGTGGGTGCCGAGCCTGTACTTCGGCCAGGCCGTGCCTTACGCGGTGGTGACGGCGCTGTCGGTCATCATGTACAAGAACCTGGCGGTGTCGAACCTCGACATCGCGCTCTACACCAGCTGGATGTACCTGCCCTGGGTGATCAAGCCGCTTTGGTCGCCCTTCGTCGAGATGTTCGGCACCAAGCGCTACTGGGTCGTGGCCCTGCAGCTGGCCATTGGCGCGGCGCTGGCGCTGGTGGCGCTGAGCATGCCGATGTCGCACGTGCTGCAGGCGAGCGCCGTGCTCCTGTGGCTGATGGCCTTCGCATCGAGCACGCACGACGTCGCGGCCGACGGCTTTTACATGCTCGGCTTGACGCAGCACCAGCAAGCCGGATTCGTCGGCGTGCGCAGTACCTTCTACAAGCTCGCCGCCATCGCTTGCCAAGGCGTGCTGGTGGTCCTGGCCGGCCGGCTGGCGGCCATCACCGGCGACGTGCGCTTCGCCTGGTCGCTGGTGTTGTTCGTGCTGGCGGCGCTGCTCGGCGCGCTCGGCATCTACCACCACTTCGTTCTGCCGCGTCCGCACTGCGACCATGCCAGCGCGGCCCTTGGCAGCCACCTGCGCGCCTACTTCGGCACCATGGCCGCCTTCTTCGCGAAAAAGGACATCCTGGTCATCCTCGGCTTCCTGCTGACCTTCCGCCTGGGCGAGGCGCAGCTGTTGAAGATGGCGCTACCCTTCCTGCTCGATCCGCTCGCCAAGGGCGGGCTGGGACTGTCGACGCAAGAGGTGGGTATCGTCTACGGCACCATCGGCATGAGCGCCCTGGTCGCTGGCGGCCTGCTCGGCGGCGCGGCGATCGCGCGCTTCGGCCTGGCGCGTTGCCTGTGGCCGATGGTCTTGTGCGTGCACCTGCCGGACCTGGTGTTCGTCTACCTCGCCAGTGCGCAGCCGCAGCACTTTGGCTTGATCGGCGCGGCCCTCGCGCTCGAACAGTTCGGTTACGGCTTCGGCTTCGCCGCCTATCTGCTGTACATGATCATGGTCGCCGATGGCGTCCACAAGACGGCTCATTACGCCATCTGCACCGGCTTCATGGCGCTCGGGATGATGGTGCCGGGCATGGCCAGCGGCGCGATCGAGCAGCTCCTGGGCTATCAATATTTTTTCATCTGGGTTTGCCTGGCCACGTTGCCCGCCTTCGGCATGGCGGCCCTGGTCAAGATCGACCCTGAATTTGGACGGAAAGCGCAGTGAGCAAAACCTTGAATGACAGGCCGAATAATAAGCGCGGCCACCGTGGTGGCGCCGCGCCGGATTTGAAGCGGCGCGCGCTGGCGCTGGCCGCCGTGGCCGCGCCGGTGCTGCTGAGCAGTTGCGTGACGCCGGAGCTGCAAGACGAGAAGGAGCCACCGCCGGCCCCGCGCGAGTGGCGCGCGGCCTGGGTGTCGACGGTGGCCAACATCGACTGGCCCAGCCGCAGCAACCTCACCCCCGCGCAGCAGCAGGCCGAGGCGCTGCAAATCCTGGACCGCGCCAAGGCGCTCAACCTGAACGCGATCGTGCTGCAAGTGCGTCCCAGCGCGGACGCCATCTATTCGTCCAAGCTCGAGCCATGGTCCGAATTCCTCACCGGCCTGCAGGGCCAGGCGCCCCATCCCTGGTACGACCCGCTGGCGTTCTGGGTGGCGCAGGCGCACGCGCGCGGGCTCGAGCTGCACGCCTGGTTCAACCCCTTCCGCGCCCGCTACGGCGCGGCGCGTTCGCCGCTGGCGCGCGAGCACATCGCCAATACCCATCCGGACGCCGTCAAACCCTATGGGAAGATGCTGTGGATGGATCCGGGCGAACCAGCCGCGGCGCAGCGCACGCTTGACGTGATCCTCGACGTGGTGCGCCGCTACGACATCGACGGCGTGCATATCGACGACTACTTCTATCCCTATCCGATCGAGATGAGCAGCGCCGCCGGCGCCGAGGCCGCCGCCATGGAAGGCGTGGCCGCGCGCCCGGAGCTGGACTTTCCGGACCAGGCTTCCTGGCAGCGCTACGTGCTGGGCGGCGGACAGAAGGAGCGCGCCGATTGGCGCCGCCAGAACGTGAACGCCTTGATCGAGGCGCTGTATCAGGGCATCCACCGCGAAAAAAACTGGGTGCGCTTCGGGGTCAGTCCGTTCGGGGTGGGACGCCCGGACCGGCGTCCGAACGGCATCGCCGGCTTTAGCCAGTACGACAAGCTGTATGCCGATCCCGAACTGTGGCTGGAAAAAGGCTGGGTCGATTATCTCGCCCCTCAGCTGTACTGGTCGCTGGCCCAGGCGCCGCAGGCTTACGATGTGCTGCTCGATTACTGGATCCGCCAGAACAAGCAGGCGCGCCATGTGTGCCCCGGCCTGTTCACCGCCCGCATCGACGCGCCCGTCAAGCCGTACGCGGTGCAGGAGATCCTGCTGCAAATCGCCGTCACGCGCCAGCGCCCCGGCGCCAGCGGGCATATCCATTTCAGCATGGCGGCCTTGATGGAAAACCGCAGGGGCGTGGCCGACCGCCTGCGCGCCGGCCACTACGCGCGCGCTGCCCTGGTGCCGGCCGCGCCCTGGCTGGGCGCGCAAGCGCCGGGCGCGCCGCAGGTGAGCGCGCGGCGCGACGGCACCGGCTTCATGCTCAAGTTCGAGGCCGGTAAAAACGTGGCGCAGCACGCGCTGTGGTCGCGCCACGGCCGCGAATGGCGCTTCACGGTGGTGCCGGGCGCGCGCGCCGAATGGCTGCTCGTGGACGACGCCGCCACAGGTGCGGCCACGGCCATCGTCGCCAGCGCCATCGACCGTTTCGGCAACGAGAGCGCGCGCCTGGACGTGCTGTCAGCGGCCGGCGCGCCCAAGGCGCCGGCCTAGCTTTGCCATGCCCAATACGATGACATCCCCACTGCGGCGCGTGCGCCACGCGGCAGGCCTGTTGGCGCTGGCGCTGTTTGCCGGCTGCGCCAGCCCGCCCATCGACCACAGCTACAGTTCGCGCAGCCAGGATAGCCGCGTGCGCTTTATCGTCATTCACTACACTATCGGCAATCTGCAACGTTCGCTCAACACCTTGACCACGGGCGAGGTGAGCAGCCATTACCTGATCAGCGACGACGCGCAGCCTGTCATTTACCAGCTGGTCGACGAAAGCCGCCAGGCCAGCCACGCGGGGGTGAGCAGCTGGCAGAACTACACGATGCTCAACAGCGATTCGATCGGCATCGAGATCGTCAATCCCGGCTACCGCGATACGCCGACCGGGCGCGTGTGGGGGGCCTATCCGAAGGCGCAGATCGACGCCCTGATCGCACTGCTGCGCCAGATCGCGGCGCGCCACGCCATCAAGCCGGAGAACATCCTGGGCCATAGCGACATCGCGCCCCAGCGCAAGCAAGACCCCGGTCCCTTGTTCCCGTGGCGCCAGCTGGCGCAGGCGGGCCTGGTCAGCTGGCCGGACGCGGCCCGGGTGGCGGCGCTGCGCCCGGCCTTCGAGCGGCAACTGCCCGACACCGCCTGGTTCCAGCGCAAGCTGGCGCAGCATGGCTACGCGGTGCCGCAGTCGGGCCAGTTCGATGAAGCCACGCGGGTGGTCGTGGCGGCTTTCCAGATGAAGTACCGGCCCACCAGCTTCGCGGGCGCGCCCGACGCCGAGACCGCCGCCCTGCTTGAGGCGCTCACCGCTCCCGCCGGCGGACCGCGCTGAGCGCCGCGCCTCGGTTTGCGGCGCCGCAGCACACGGCGCGCCCCGATTGGGCTATCCTGACTGAAACGGCGCCTCCGCCCGGCGCCGCAGGAAAGGTCCAAGCATCGAGGTCCAAGCATGCAGCGCTCCCCGACAAACCGAAACCGGCGAGGCCCATCATGATGGCGCCCCTGGCCACCGAGGCCATCGCCGACTGCGCGCAATTCCGGCATCTCTCGAGCATCGCCGGCATCGCCCACGATTTGCGCTACGCGACGGCGGACAATTTCGTCGGCCGCAACCTGTACGCGCCGCTCGATTGCGCGTGGTTGCATTGCGACGCCGCGCTGGCTCTCGAGAGCGCGGTGGCCTGGCTGGCCGCGCACCGGCCCGGCCATCGCTTCGTTGTCATGGACGCTTTGCGCCCGCAGCGGGTGCAGGAGCAGCTGTGGCAGGCGTTGCGCGGCACGCCGCTGCAAGCTTACATCGCCGATCCCGAGCGTGGCTCCATCCATTCCTTCGGCATGGCGGTCGACATCACGGTGCAGGATGGCGCCGGGCGCGAGCTCGACATGGGCACCGCTTTTGACGACTTGAGCGAGCGCTCGCAGCCGGGCCTGGAGTTGCGCATGCTGGCCGACGGCGCGATTACGGCGGCGCAGGTGGCCAATCGCCAGCTGCTGCGCGACGCCATGCTGCACGCGGGCTGGGTTGGGATTCGCACCGAGTGGTGGCATTTCGATTGCGGTGACAGCGCGCAGGTGCGGCGCGACTATCGGCGCGTGCTATAGGGCAGAAGATGCGATTGGCGATGGCAAGCAAGCGTTGCTGACTTCGGTGCGCGAAAGCAGGGTCAGAGTAATTTTCGCCCAAAAACGGCGAAAAAAAACTCTGACCCTGGTTTCGCTCGCGCTGGCGATCGGACCGCTTTTCGACTTCGACTTTACTGCGCGCTGCCTGTGCGGCTGACCCATTCGACGATGGCGTCGAGGATGGCGCGCCCGGCGCCGCCGCCAACGAGCTCGTGATTGATCATCGCCACCACCACGCACTGGCGGCCCTGCGCGTCCGGCACATAGCCGGCGATGGCCACCGCGTCCTTCAGGGCGCCCGTCTTCAAGCGCGCGCGTGCCGCCGCCGGGGTGTCGCGCAAGCGGCGGCGCATGGTGCCGTCGAGCGCCGCGATCGGCAAGCTCGATTGGAACTCCGGCGCCCAGGTGCTGCGCAGCGCCGCTTGCAGCACGCCGGCCATCTGCATGGCGCTGATGCGCTCGGTGCGCGAGAGCCCCGATCCGTTTTCCAGCACCAGTTCGCGATCGTCGATACCCTGGCCGCGCATCCAGGCGCGCACCGCCAGCTCGGCGCGCGCGGCGGTGCTCTCGCCTCCCGTCACCTCGCGCGCGCGGCTGCCGTAGTAGGCGTCGTTCTCCAGGCTGCCCAGGCTCAGGTAGAGCGTGCGCGCCAGCGTGTTGTCGGACACCTTGTTGGTGTCGCGGATTAGCTCGGGCAGGGCGCGCGCCACGTGGTCGGCCAGCAGGCGCGTGTGCGGCGGCGTCGTTCCTTCCACGGTGGGGCCGCGCAGCACGCCACCCATGCCGGACCAGGCGGCGCGGAAGGCACGGTCCAAAAAGTCGTGGCGCTCGAGCACGTCGATGCTGGCGCTCTTGGTGCAATGCTTGGGGAAGCTGCCGTGCAGGATCACCTTGATTTTGCGGCCCTGGCGCTGGTATTCGGGGGGCTTCCAGCCATCCTTCCAATGTTCGCAATTGGCGTCCACCAGTTCCATGTCGGCGTCGATGCTCACGCCCTCGAGCGGCGGCTGCATCGCCAGGTAGAGCTGACCGGCATCGGCGCGCAGGTCGACCGACAGCAAGTTGGTGTCGAACAGGAGCGCGTCCGGAATGACGTTATAGCGCGCGCCCTGCGCCTCGTCGAAGGCCGGCGCGCCCAGGTCCGGCCGCGCCGGATTGAACAGCTGGCGGTCCAGCACCAGCCTGCCCTTGATTTTCTTGATGCCGGCGTTGCGCAGCGTGTGCAGCATGCGCGAGAGCGCCTCGCTGTTGAAGTCGGCGTCGGCGCCACCCTTCAGGTACAAGTCGCCATCGAGCACGCCGTTCACCAGCGCGGCGTCGCTGCGCAATTCGGTGCGCCCGCGGAAGGTCGGTCCCAGCTGGTCCAGGCTGGCCATGGTGGTGAGCAGCTTGATGGTTGAAGCCGGATGCATGCTGCGCGTGGCGCCATGCGCGAGCACGCTGTCCTCGCCGCGCATCACCACCAGGCCGAGCGCGTCCTGCGAAATACCGGCCGCCTCCAGCTGGCGCGCGATGGACTCGGGCAGCTGGGCGTGGGCGGCGGCGTGCCAGGCCAGGACCAGAGCGAAGGCAATGCGAGCGGACGTGCGAGCAATCATGATGGACGGGGGCTTCAATGAAAGAACAGGTAGGCGACGAAGATGGCGGCGATCACCCCTGCCATGTCGGCGATCAGGCCGGCCGTGATCGCGTAGCGCGTCTTGCGGATGCCGACCGAGCCGAAATACAGGGCCACGATGTAGAAGGTGGTGTCGGCCGAACCCTGGAAGATGCAGGCCAGGCGCCCGGCGAAGGAATCGACGCCGTAGGTCTTCATCACGTCGATCATCATCGCCTTCGAACCGCTGCCCGACAGGGGGCGCATCAGCGCGGTCGGCAGCACGGGCGCGAAGTCGGTGTTAATGCCCAGCTGGACCAGCGACCAGGTGATGGCGCGCACGACCAGGTCGAGCACGCCGGCATTGCGGATCACGCTGATCGCCACCAGCATGCCCACCAGGTAGGGGATCACGGTGAGCGAAGTCTGGATGCCGCCCTTGGCCCCTTCGATGAAGGCTTCGTAGACATTGACGCGCTTGCGCAGGGCGCCGCCGATGAAGATGACGATCACCGACATCAGCACCAGGTTGCTCACCAGCTTGGAGACGAGCTCGATCTCGCTTTTGCTCAGATAGTGGGCGAAGTACCAGATCAGCGCGCCGATAAGCGCGCTCATCCCGCCCAGCCAGCCCAGCACCACGCGGTCGAGCAGATTGATGCGCTGCTTGAAGGCCACCACCACGATGCCCGTCACGGTGGCGACGAAGGTGGCGATCAGGCAGGGGATGAAGATGTCGGACGGGTCGCGCGCGCCCAGGATGGCGCGCTGTGCCATGATCGCCAGCGGAATCAAGGTCAGGCCCGAGGTGTGCAGCACCAGGAACATGATCTGCGCGTCGCTCGCCTCGTCCTTGCTCGGATTGAGCGTCTGCAGGCTCTCCATCGCTTTCAAGCCGAAGGGCGTGGCCGCGTTGTCGAGCCCGAGCAGGTTGGCGGAAAAATTCATCACCATGTGGCCGGTGGCCGGGTGGTCCTTCGGCACCTGCGGGAAAATGCGCGTGAAAAAGGGCGCGATCATGCGCGCCAATGCGCCAATGGCGCCGGCTTTTTCGCCGATGTTCATCAGGCCCAGCCACAGCGTCATGATACCCGCCAGCGGCAGCGCGATGTCCATCACGCCCATGCGCGCCGCTTCGAAGGTGCCGTCGATGATGCGCTTGAAGATGTCGGCGTCGCCCAGCAGCAGCCATTGGACCAGCGCGGCGGCGAAACCGATCAGGAAGAAAGCGCACCAGATGAAGTTCAGGGCCATGGTTCATTTGCGAGGGACGACAGTGCCAGAGTATAGACGCAGCGCGGGCGTCGTTGACGATAGTTTGGCGTGCCGATGCGGCGTTCGACGGCGCGGCCGCGCGCGCATACTGAATATGCTAAGCTTGTCTCAACTTTAATTTAATCTGGAGGCCAGCATGTCCCCATCCCCGATCCGGCGCGTCGCGCTGTGTGCCGCCGTGTCGCTGCTGGCCGCCTGCGGCGGCGGACAGCACAGCGCCCCGGCCAGTACGAACGCGCCGGTGCTGGCCGCCAGCGTCGTCGCCGAACCCGATTACAACGCGCTGGTGCAGCACCTGTACATCGCGTATTTCGGCCGCGCGGCCGATCCGGCCGGACTCGCGTACTGGGCCGCCTGGTGCCGCAAGTCGCTGGTCCCGACCGACATGCCCGGTTTCGCCCGCGCGTACGGGCAGAACGCGGGCGTGACCCTCTTGATGGACGAATTCGGCAAAAGCGCCGAGTCGCGCGCCTTGTACACGGGCGACAACGACGCCTTCCTGAACGCGATCTACCACAATGTGCTCAGCCGCGACGCGGACGCGGGGGGCAAGGCTTGGTGGCTCGATAAAATCGAACGCGGGGTGCTCACGCGCCCGCTGGCGGCGGCCTACATCATGGCCGGCGCGCAGGGCAGCGATGCGCTGAGCATCGAGCGCAAGGCGCATGCCGTGGACTTGCTCACGACGTTCTTCAAAACGATTGGTTTTGGCAGCGGCGACTACGTGGCGGTCGATACCACCGTGCTCAACGAGCGCATACGCGCCCTGCTGGTGGCCATCAACGCGGGCACCGATACGGCGACCGTCGAGCAGCGCGTGCGCGACCTGATCGCCGAATTAGCCATCATCTACGGTTGGGTGCCGCACTAAGGCGCGCTGCCGCAGCGGGCCTTAGTGCGCCTTAGTGCGCCTGGCCTTTAGTGCGAAACCATCTGGGACAGCACCGTGAAGGCGCGCCCCGTCTGCGACTGTTCGAGCAAGATCGTCAATTCGCTGTAGGTGCACAGCATATTGACGACGCTGACCTTGTCCCAGGCCAGCTTCTTGAGGATGGCGTGGTAGACGCCAGGCGTGCTGTGGGTCTCGGCCGACAGGCGCAGCGTGAGCGCCGTCAGGTTTTCCACCCGCGCCAGCAAGCGCTCGGTGCCAAACGCTTCCTCGACCATGTGGATCAAGGGCCGGCTGCACACGACCATCATCTCGTGCACGCCGCGCGTGACCGAGACGAACATGCCGGGATAGGGATCGGCCAAGGCCAGCAGCGCGCGCTGGCACTCGTGGCTGGTGTCGGACAGGCGAAAAGTGAAGATGGTCAGGTCGGTGCGGGTATTAAGCTCGCCCATGCGCGGGCAGGGCGCGGCCGCGTCGCGCGCGCCTTGCTGTGGCAAGCGCTCGGACACCCGGCGCAGCGCCATCACCACTGCGGCCTGTCCCACCGGCTTCCACAGGTCGGACTCGATCTGCGGGCGCAACTGGCGTGCCAATTCCGACAGATTGATCAATCCGGCAGCCATCCCCTCGGTCAGGAAGGCCGACTCCGAAACTATTTGCTCAACTTTGGTCGCGATCGAGAGCATATCTGCAGTTCACATGGCCTGGGAATGGCAACATCGGTCTTGCACAATGTTGCCGTCAGGCCAGTGAAATCTCCTGAAAGAAAGTATATAGCGCTAATTGCAAGCCGGCAAGGGAATTGCGTCCCTAGGTGTGGCGAGGTATTAGCTTCCGGGTGCTGTCGCTGCCAGGATGCGCCGCGTGCGGCGCGGGTCGATGCGCGCGACAGCGGCGCGCGCGGACCGGGGGCGCTTGGCGCCCCGCTGCATTTATACGAGCAAGACTTGTCGGGGTGGCGCCAGGCGCGGAGCGCGTGATGATGAAAATAGAAGGGCCAAGTGTGAGGTCGACGTCATTTTCTTTTTCCCGTATGAGCGATGCGCTGTCTGTCGGAGTCGTGCCCCGCGCGCTTTATATTGTCATGCCACCTGAGATATTTTCTCGATGAGCTGGCTTGAGTGTATTCCCCAAAAGGCACAATGGCAACCGAATCGCGCGCCAAATTCTATCGAATTGTTTCATTTTTGCCGAAATTAGAGGCATTCATCAGCTTTTAACTTACCGGAAACTAGTTGGTGTTGACCAAAATCAACAAAATATCCTATGGTGCGATGCGTTATTTTCCGCTTTAGCCACGGTTTGCTATTGTAATTACAATGTTCAAATTTGAACGCGGCGTGCATTCCTGTTCAATATCGTTCATTTCTTGACTTGGCCGCGGCGCCCGGATGGTGAGAATTGCGCGGCGCCCCCCGCGATGCAAAAATGGCAGGAAAGCAAGCGGGATAAGGCGCGCTTTTTATTGCTGCGATCGCACAAATGCAAGATCAAGCAAACAAAAGTTTTGCCGATTGCGGCGCGCCGGCAGCGGTTTTTGACGGGGAGTGGAAAAGCGGGCGGGCGGGGAGCAAGGCGCCGCCAGCGGCGCGCAATAATTTTTCAAAAAGTATTAAAAATTGAAAAATTATTTCGCGCCGAGGGACCGTGCCTGTGTGAAAAAAACGTCACCCGCGCTTACAGGGCGCGTGCGATCAGGATTTTTTGGATGTCGCTGGTGCCTTCGTAGATCTGGCACACCCGCACGTCGCGATAAATGCGCTCGACCGGGAAGTCGCTCACATAGCCGTAGCCGCCGAACACTTGCATCGCATCCGACACCACGCGCTCGGCCATCTCGGAGGCGAACAGCTTGGCCATCGCCGCTTCCTTCAGGCAGGGCAAGCCGGCATCCTTCATCGCCGCCGCGTGGTGGATCAGCTGGCGCGCCGCCTCGATGCGGGTGGCCATGTCGGAGAGCTTGAACTGCACCGACTGGTGCTCGAAGATCGGCTTGCCGAAGCTTTCGCGCTCCTTCGCGTAGGCCAGCGCCGCTTCGAAAGCGGCGCGCGCCATGCCCACCGATTGCGAGGCGATGCCGATGCGCCCGCCCTCGAGGCCCGACAAGGCGATCTTGTAACCCTGGCCTTCCTGGCCGATCAGGTTTTCAGCCGGCACGCGGCAATTCTCGAACAGGATCTGCGCGGTGTCGGATGAATGCTGGCCCATCTTGTGTTCGAGGCCGGCCACGATGTAGCCGGGGGTGTTGGTGGGCACCCAGAAGGCGCTGATGCCGCGCTTGCCGGCCGCCTTGTCCGTCACCGCCATCACGATGGCGACGTCGCCGTATTTGCCGCTGGTGATGAACTGCTTGCTGCCGTTGATGACGTAATGGTCGCCCTCGCGGGTGGCGGTGGTGCGCAGGGCCGAGGCGTCGCTGCCGGTGTGCGGCTCGGTCAAGGCGAAGGCGCCCAGCATCTGGCCTTGCGCCAGCGGGCGCAGCCATTTTTCCTTTTGCGCCTCGTTCGCATACATCATGGCGATCGAGCACACCGGGCAGTTGTTGACCGAGATGATGGTCGAGGTGCCGCCGTCGCCGGCCGCGATTTCCTCGAGCACCAGCGCGAGCGAGACGTAATCGAGCCCGGCGCCGCCCAGCTCCTCCGGCACCGCCACCCCGAAGGCGCCCAGCGCGGCCAGCTCCTTCAGTTCCTCCCTGGGGAAGGTTTCTTCCTTGTCCCAGCGGGCCGCGTTGGGGGCCAGGCGCTCCTGCGAAAAGCTGCGCAGGGCTTCACGGATCATTTGGTGTTCTTCGCTCAGTATCATGGGTGCTCGCTCGTTTGTTCTTATGTGTTCTGAAAGTGGGTGAATTATGCCGCAAGCGGCCCTACCAGGGGATGGGCTGGCCGTCGTAGTTCAGGAATTTGCCATTGTCTTGCGCCGTCAAGCCGGCCAGGGTGCGCCGGATGCCGCGCGCGCTTTGTTCGACCGACAGATCCGCCTCGTCCCCGCCCATGGCGGTGCGCACCCAGCCCGGATGGAAGGCCACGCAGGTGGCGCCCTGCGGCCCGAAGCTCAAGGCCGTATCGGCCAGCACCGAATTGAGCGCGGCCTTGCTGGCGCGGTACAAGCTGCCCGAGGCGTTGGTGCGCGCGCCGATCGAACCCATGCGCGACGAGATCACCGCCAGCTTGCCTTCATTGGCGGCGACCAGGGGCGCGACCATCGGCAGCAAATGCATCGCCGCCAGCACATTGGTGTGCATGACCTGGTCGAACTCGACCTGGGTGGGAAAGCCGTCGTGCTTGGGACCGTACACGCCCGCGTTCAGGATGGCGCAATCGAGCCGCTCGTCGTCGAGCTTCCAGCCCAGCGCGGCCAGGTGCTCGACCTTGGTGACGTCGGCCAGGTGGCAGGTGGCGCCCAGCGCGGCCAAAGTATCGCAATCGGCCGGCTGGCGCGCGGTGGCGATCACGCGCCAGCCCTCGGCCAGGTATTGGCGCGCCAGTTCGTGGCCGATGCCGCGCGAGGCGCCGATGATCAATACTGCAGGCATGTGTGCTCTCCCCAAAAAAGAAAAGCGGCGCCGCGTTCCCCGATTGAGCGGGAAGCGCGGCGCCGCCATCTGGCTTTACGCCATTTCGATGGCCATGGCCGTCGCTTCGCCGCCGCCGATGCACAGCGATGCCACGCCGCGCTTGCCGCCGGTTTTCTTCAGCGCGCCCAGCAGGGTGACGATGATGCGCGCGCCGGAGGCGCCGATCGGATGGCCCAGCGCGCAGGCGCCGCCGTGCAGGTTGACCTTGCTGCGCGGGATGTCCAGGTCGTGCATGGCCGCCATCGGCACGGCCGCGAAGGCTTCATTGATCTCGAACAGGTCGACATCCTTGACGTTCCAGCCGGTCTTCTTGAACAGCTTTTGCATCGCGCCCACGGGAGCGGTGGTGAACAGATTCGGCTCTTGCGCGTTGGTGGCGTGGCCGACGATCTTGGCGATCACGGTCAAGCCCAGCTTCTTGGCGGTCGATTCGCGCATCAAGACCAGGGCGGCGGCGCCGTCGTTGATCGAGGACGAGGAGGCGGCGGTGATGGTGCCATCTTTCTTGAAGGCCGCCCTGAGCGAGGGGATCTTGTCGAGCTTGGCCTTCATCGGGCCTTCATCCTTGTCGATCACGGTGTCGCCAGCACGCCCACTGACGGTGACGGGGGCGATTTCCCACTTGAAGTGGCCTTCGTTGGTAGCCGCCTGGGCGCGCTTGACCGACTCAATCGCGAATTCGTCTTGCGCTTCGCGCGTGAACTTGTACTGGCTCGCGCATTCCTCGGCGAAGGTGCCCATGGAACGGCCGCCGCCCGATTTCTCATCCTTGCTGTAAGCGTCTTCCAGGCCGTCCAACATCATGTGGTCGAACATCATGCCGTGGCCGATGCGGTAGCCGCCGCGCGCCTTCGGGATCAGGTAGGGCGCGTTGGTCATCGATTCCATGCCGCCGGCGACGATCACCTCGGCGCTGCCGGCCATCAGCGCGTCGTGCGCGAAGATGGTCGTTTGCATGGCCGAGCCGCACATCTTGGACAGGGTGACGGCACCGGCCGACAGCGGCAAGCCCGCCTTGATGGCCGCTTGGCGCGCCGGCGCCTGGCCCTGGCCCGCCATCAGGCAATTGCCGAAGTAGACGTGCTCGACCAGGTTGGCGTCGACGCCCGAGCGTTCGACCGCCGCCTTGATGGCGACCGCGCCCAGGTCGCTGGCCGTCTTGGAGGAAAAATCGCCCTGGAAGGCGCCCATCGGAGTGCGCGCGGCGCCGACGATTACGACTGGATCATTCATTGTGGTAGTTCTCCAAAAAAGGTGGCGCCAAGCTGCTCGCAGCGTGGGCCGGGGTGGTGGCAGTGGTTTGATTGCAAAAACGAATGTGTTGGGGGTACGGAAACACATCTTCAATGAAGCCGTCCATGATGCGCTGCTTGCGCGCTTGCCAATAGGCCTGCGTCAATAGATCGGCATGGTGTTTCAGGAAATAAGCGCGTATTTTCGGGTTGCCCAGCAAGAAGGCGCCGAATTGTTCGGGGAACACGTCGTGCTTGCCGACCGGGTACCAGGGTTCGGAAGCCATTTCATCTTCCTCGTTGCGGGGCGCCGGGATTTGGCGGAACACGCATTCGGTGATGTATTCGATTTCATCGTAGTCGTAAAATACCACGCGGCCGTGGCGGGTGACGCCGAAATTCTTGTACAGCATGTCGCCGGGGAAGATGTTCGCGGCCACCAATTCCTTGATGGCGTTGCCGTATTCGAGCACGCCATGCTCGATCAAGGCGTCGTTGGCGGCGCCCTCGGCCTTGGTCAGCCAGATATTCAGCGGCACCATGCGCCGTTCGATGTACAGGTGGCGGATGATGATTTGCTCGCCGTCCTCCTCGATCATGGAGGGCGCGAAATGGCGCAGCTCGGCCACCAGTTCTTCGGCGAAGCGCTCGCGCGGGAAGGCCACGTTCGAATATTCGAGGGTGTCGGCCATGCGCCCGACGCGGTCGTGGTTTTTCACCAGCAGGTATTTTTCCTTGATCTGGGCGCGCGAGGTTTCCTTGGGCGGCGGGAAGAAATCCTTGATCACCTTGAACACATAGGGGAAGGATGGCAGCGCGAACACCAGCATCACCAAGCCGCGGATGCCGGGCGCGATTTCAAAGCGGTCCGAGGTGTGCTTCATATGCTGCAGGAAGTCGCGGTAGAACAGGGTCTTGCCCTGTTTTTGCAAGCCCAGGATGGTGTAGATCTCGCTGCGGGGCTTGCGCGGCAGCAGGCTGCGCAAAAATTGCACATAGGCCGAGGGCACTTCCATGTCCACCAGGAAGTAGGCGCGCGTGAAGGAAAACAAGATGGTGATTTGTTCCTGGTCGAACAGCACCGTGTCGAGGATCAATTCGCCGTTGCGGTTGTGCAGGATCGGCACGATGAACGGGTATTCGCGGTTGCCGTTGATGCCTTTGCCAACGATGTAAGCGCCCTTGTTGCG
The DNA here is from genome assembly GCA_040388555.1 of Pseudomonadota bacterium. GTDB lineage: Bacteria > Pseudomonadota > Gammaproteobacteria > Burkholderiales > Burkholderiaceae_D > Telluria_A. The sequence goes on along the minus strand of JAZKBP010000014.1, from coordinate 190,664 downwards.
GAAAAATAGGCTCGACAGGACCTGGATCTGGTGGTTCGGTTCCGCGTTTTCGGGGCCGAAGATTTCCTTCAAACGCGCCTCGACCAGGGCCACGTCGCGCTCGAGGTTGGCGAAGGGCGTTTTCAGCTGGAAGTTGGTGACGATGCGGCTCAAGGTGAAGCGCATGCCGTCCGTGGCCGGGTAGTACACGCGGTAGGTGGGGGCCGGTTCTTCCGTTTCGATGTACTCGGTTGAGACCACCGGGCGCACGAAGATGAAATCGTTGTGGAAATAGGTGCGGTGCAGGATGTTGCAGCAGACGGAGTTGAAGAAGGTTTCGGCCAGCTCGGGCTGCTTGTGGTCGGACAGCATGCCGATGTAGTGGAGCTTGAGCTCGCGCCAGACTTCGTCGGTCAGTTCGCCATTGTCGTATTCATCTTCCAGGATTTGCACGCACTCTTGCACGCGCTTGTCGTAAAAGCCGATGCGCTCGCGCGCCGCGTGTTGGGCCACGGCCCATGCGCCGGTCTCGAAATGGCGCTTGGCCACCTGGCTGGTTTGGCGGAACAGGCGATAGTGCTTGTCGAAGCCGTCCAGAATCGTGCGCGCGATGTCGAACGCGATCTGGGACGAGAGCAGCTTGGGGAAGGCGACTTGGGTCATCGACGTGGGCAAATCCGGAACATTAGCGGCGCTAATGGAACCCCTATTCTATAAGACTGGCTGATGCGTGTCCGAAGTCGATGGAAAAGCCACCGAGGTGGGGTCGGCGTTGAAAATTAAATGGGGTCAGAGTCGACACATTCTCGAGTCGTGAATGTGTCGACTCTGACCCCATTTAATTTTCAACGCCGACCCCTCCGATGTGTTAGTCGTGCCGTTGGCGCGGACTCCGGACCGCGAAAGCGGGGTCAGAGTTAGTTCGTCGAAACGGCCCGACGAAAAAAAACTCCGACCCCGGTTTCGCTGCGTCGGCGCGTAGCATTGTCTGCGGCTCCGGCGAACTAGGGTTCTTTATCAGCGCGTATTTACTTCGTTTCGGCGAACAGCTCGCGCCCGATCAGCATGCGGCGGATCTCGCTGGTGCCCGCGCCAATCTCATAGAGCTTGGCGTCGCGCCACAGGCGGCCCACCGGATACTCGTTGATATAGCCATTGCCGCCCAGCGTCTGGATCGCTTCGCCCGCCATCCAGGTTGCTTTTTCCGCGCTATATAAAATGGCGCCGGCCGCGTCCTTGCGCAAATTGCGCACCGCTTCGGGCGAACGCGCGCGGTCGCAAGCTTGCCCCACCGCGTACACATAAGCCTTGCACGCCATCATGGTCGAGTACATATCGGCCAACTTGCCTTGCATAAGCTGGAACTCGCCGATCGGTTGGCCGAATTGCTTGCGGTCGTGTACATACGGCACCACCGCGTCCATGCAAGCGGACATGATGCCGAGCGGCCCGCCCGACAGCACCGTGCGCTCGAAATCCAGACCCGACATCAAGACATTGACGCCCTTGCCCAAGCCGCCCAGCACGTTTTCGGCCGGCACTTCGCAATCCTGGAACACCAATTCGCCCGTGTGCGAACCGCGCATGCCCAGCTTGTCGAGCTTTTGCGCGATCGAAAAACCCTTGAAGCCTTTTTCAATCAGGAAGGCCGTCATGCCGCGCGGACCGGCTTCAAGGTCGCTCTTGGCGTACACCACCAGGGTATCGGCGTCCGGGCCGTTGGTGATCCACATCTTGGTGCCGTTCAAGACCCAGTGGTCGCCCTTGTAGTCGGCGCGCAGCTTCATGCTCACCACGTCGGAGCCGGCGTTGGGCTCGGACATGGCCAGCGCGCCGATGTGTTCGCCCGAAATGAGTTTCGGCAAATACTTGGCTTTTTGCTCGGCCGTGCCGTTGCGCTTGATCTGGTTGACGCACAGATTCGAGTGGGCGCCGTAGGACAGGCCCACCGAGGCCGAGGCGCGCGAGATTTCTTCCATCGCCACGATATGGGCCAGGTAACCCATCTGGGCGCCGCCGTATTCCTCGTCGACCGTGATCCCCAGCAAGCCCAAGGCCCCCATCTTGCGCCACAGATCCATCGGGAACTGGTCGCTGCGGTCGATTTCAAAGGCGCGCGGCGCGATTTCGGCGGCGGCGAATTGTTGGACTGCTTCGCGCAGTGCGGCGATGTCTTCGCCGTGGTCAAAGCTCAAGCCTGGAAGATGCAGCATGTCGTCCTCACGGGGTTACGGTTGGGTAAAGGCCAAAAAGGCAATGATACGCTTGTGTGACGTTAACGTAAACGTAAAGTAAATTGGCGGGGCAAAGCGGGCGTCGATCCGCCGAATATTGGTTTTTTTATTAAATCTGGAAGTGGCTTCAGGCGCTCTGGTCCGCCTCGCCAGTGTCGTGCACGGCGGCCCCCTTGTCCAGCTCGGCGCCGCCGGAGGCGCGCAGCATGTGGCGGCACGCTTCCTCGTGGGCGGCGATCTCGGCCAGGGCCATCTCGATATCCTCGCGCTGTTGCTCGAGCGTCTCGCGCTGGTGCGCCAATACGCCAAGGAAGCGGTTCATCTGGGCCACCGTATCTTTGGGCGACTCGTACATATCGACGATGCTTTTGATTTCGGATAAGGTCAATCCCAGGCGCTTGCCGCGCAAGGTCAGCTTCAAGCGGGTGCGGTCGCGCGCCGTGTAGACTCGGTTGCGTCCGCCCGCACCTTCGCGCGTGGGGCTGAGCAAGCCTTGGTCTTCGTAAAAGCGGATGGCGCGCGCCGTGATGTCGAATTCGCGCGCCAGTTCGGTGATCGTAAAGGTAGTCATGGGCTCGGCTCGGGTGGGCGGCGGTGGAATCGCTTAAAATCGCTGGGTGGTTTCCGTTTACGTCAACGTCAACCACATTGTAGCGCGCCTACCCGGCGAAGGAAACGAAATCACACACCAGGAGAGCCTGTCATGAATCCCCTCGAAATGGAGCTCGACTATCCGCTGGGCGAGGCCGTGCCGGCCGCCGGCGAACTGACGCCCATCGCGCCCGGCCTGGGCTGGCTGCGCATGCCCTTGCCGTTTGCGCTCAACCACATCAATCTGTGGCTCTTGCGCGATGAGGTGGAGGGGCGCGCGGGCTGGACTTGCGTCGATTGCGGCGTGGCCAGCGACGCCAGCCGCGCCGCCTGGGAGCAAGTGTTCACCGGCGCCATGGGGGGCGAGGCGATGCTGCGCGTGTTCGCCACCCATTGTCATCCGGACCACGTGGGCCTGGCCGATTGGCTGTGCCGGCGCTGGGAGGCGCCACTGTGGATGACGACGGGCGAATACGCGTTCGCGCGCATGATGTCGCAAGCCTTGCCGGGCGTGGACGGCCCGGCCGCCCTGCCCCATTTCCAGCGCCACGGCCTGGTCGATCCGGCCATGCTGGCCCAGATGGAAGGGCGGCGCAATTATTATCCGTCCCTGGTGCCGGCCGTGCCCAACAGCTATCGCCGCGTCCAGGATGGCCAGCTGCTCGCCATCGGTGCCCATCAGTGGCGCGTGATCACCGGCTTCGGCCACGCGCCCGAGCACGCCGCCCTGTATTGCGACAGCTTGAAAGTGCTCATTTCCGGCGACATGGTCTTGCCGCGCATTTCCACCAATGTGTCTGTGTTCGCCGTCGAGCCCGAGGGCAATCCCTTGCAGCAATATCTTGATTCCTTGCATAAATTCGACGATTTGCCGGAAGACACCTTGGTGCTGCCCTCGCACGGCCGGCCGTTCCGGCAACTGCATCGCCGCATCCAGCAATTGCGCGAACACCACGCCGCGCGCCTGGCCGAAGTGGTCCAGGCTTGCCGCAGTCCCCAGTCGGCGGCCGACATCGTGCCCATGATGTTCCGGCGCGCCCTCGACGCCCACCAGCTCAGCTTCGCGCTGGGCGAGGCCTTGGCCCATTTGCACAAGCTCTGGTTCGACGGCATTGTGACACGCGAACAGGGCATGGACGGCGTCATGCGCTTCGCCTTGATGTAAATCGGGCCGCTTCAATCGTGCGCCCGGCAAATCCGGGCGCACCGACTATACTGAAAAAGGAATGGATGATTTTTGTAAATTTTTGACAAAAATATAATTCCCTGGAAACCAGGTCTGGTATTCGGAGAAACGCACGGGAAGCGTTAAATGTTACTTCCAATTGTCACGATTGTCACAATTGGTCTCAACATTCAAGAGACTGACATTCATGACGTAGCGTGAAATAGTGCCACCCATGAATTCATCAAATGAACGGGAAAGCTTCAGTGAACGCCTGCAACTGGCCCTGAAAAACGCCCATTACTCACCAGACAGTCCGACCCGCCTGGCGCGGGAATTTAACATTCGCTTTGAAGGAAGGCCGATCACGGTGCATGCGGCACGCAAATGGCTGGTAGGGGAGGCCATTCCCACGCAAGAGAAGCTGCGCATGATCGCCCAATGGCTGGGGGTACCGGCCGAGTGGCTGCGCTTTGGTGGCACCGAAATCGGCCCGCCGAGCGCTGACGTACCGGGCGGATTGTCGCGCTTTGAGTCCGCAGATGTGAAATTAATTGCTGATTTACAGCGTCTGGACGAACATCATCGTCAAATAGCACGCGAATTCATTCGCATGCTGGTCCGCATAAACTACCAAAAGTAACAAAGTTGCCGCCTTTTTCTTCCTGTCGCGTTCTGCGGCGCGCGCTTTTCCTGATCAATTCCGACACACTTTGGACGCCCGGCGCGGCGCCAATGTGGCGGGCGGCGCGCGGTTTTTGCGATTCGTCATTGCATATTCATAAATTTGATGCACAATACCGGAGTTCGATGCGGGAAGAAAATGCCGTATGGCAATACCAGCATTGATCGGTGTGGCAGCGCGCACCTGGCCATGGCGAGAGCCTGGTAGTTTCGCAATTGCAACTTAACACGGAGCCTGGGAGTTTGAGCCGTCTTATGAAAAGTAACTACAGCAATATCGCGCAACTCAAAGATTTGATGACCGTTCCGCCGATGACCGCGGCCCAGCATGCCCAAGTGATGCGCAAGCGCATCGAGCATCGCCGGATGGTCGAGGAAGCCAAGGAACTCAAGAAGGCTAACTGCTGGCAGTTCGAAACACGTTGACAGCGGCGGTTCCAGCCTGATCCCGACGGCAGCGCTGCCGGCGGGTCCCCGTCACTCCAGAATATGGCCGTAAAGCGGTCCGAAGCGGGCGCCGCACGCGTCGCGCCGGCCTGCGCGCGCCCACCGCTGACGCGTCTGCCGCGCGTTCGGGGACAGACCCCTGTTTTGAGGAAACGCGGCCGGGTTTCCTCAAAACAGGGGTCTGTCCCCGAATTATCAGGCGTCGGCGGGCCGCTTCAAGCCATCCCAGCGCGGCGCCAAGGTGTGCGTCACGCCCACCAGGTCGAGCACGCGCGCGACCGTGTGGTCGACCAGTTGCTCGATGCTTTGCGGACGGTGGTAAAAGCTCGGCAGGGGCGGGAATACGATGCCGCCCATCTCGGTCACGGCCGTCATATTGCGCAGGTGCGCCAGGTTGAACGGCGTTTCGCGCACCATCAGAACCAGGCGACGCCGCTCCTTGAGGGTGACGTCGGCGGCGCGCGCGATCAAATTGTCGGACAGGCCCAGGGCCACGGCGGCCAAGGTTTTCATCGAGCAAGGGGCGATGATCATGCCCTCGGTCTGGAACGAACCGCTGGCGATCGTGGCGCCCACTTCGCGCACTTTGTGCACCACGTGGGCCAGCGCCTCGACGTCGCGCCGCTGCATGTCCATTTCCTGGTGCAAGGTCAGGCTGGCCGCGTCCGACAGCACCAAATGGGTTTCGACGCCGGGCGTGGCGCCCAGATGCTGCAGCAAGCGCACTCCATACACGGCGCCGGTGGCGCCGGTGATGGCGACGACCAGGCGCCGCGGCGTGCTATCAGGCATCGAGCAGGGCTTTGAGCTCGCCCGATTCGAACATTTCGTTCATGATGTCCGAGCCGCCGATGAATTCACCCTTGACGTACAGCTGCGGAATGGTCGGCCAGTTCGAGAATTCTTTGATACCCTGGCGCACTTCCGGATCGTCGAGCACGTTGACGGTGGCGATGTTTTCGACGCCGCAGGCTTTCAGGATCTGGATGGCGCGGCCGGAAAAGCCGCATTGCGGAAATTGGGCCGTGCCCTTCATGAACAACACGACCGGGGTATTGGTCACGGTTTCCTTGATCCAGTTTTGTACTTCGCTCATGGCTTGCCTCAGAAAAATTGATGAAAAGATGTCGATATTTTATATGAAATCGGCGCTGGTGGCATACGCGGCACGCCAAACGCGGCTATTCAAGCTGGCCGAAGGCCGCGTCCCTTTTGCTGAAGGCGTGGCCGTCCTTCTCGAGTTCGTCGTCACGGGGACGGGCTATGAAAGGTACACCAACGTGGAAGACGTGAGCGGCGCTGCTGATTAGCTCAAGGGGCGCCGCATGATAGCGGTCGCATCATTGACCTTCATGTTCAAGGCGTTTCGATCAGGACCTTGCCCAGGCAGATCGATTCGGAGCGAAGCGCGTAGTGACCGTAACTGGGAATGTTGGCGTAGCCGCGCTTGCGGTAGAAGGCCAGGGCGCGCTGGTTGACGCAGCGCGTTGACAGGCACAGGGTGGCGTAGCCCAACAGCACGGCCTGCCGCTCCAGCTCGGCCAGCAGGAAGGCGCCTGCGCCGCTGCCGGGACGCGCATACATGCGCTTGATTTCGCCCGCGTTCGCGCACGTTGCCCCGCCCAGCGGGCGCAGCGCCACGCAGCCCATCGCCGTCCCGTGCGCGTCGCGCGCGACCAGGAAGGTCGCGCCAGGACCGCGCGCGTCTCGCGGGTCGAACGAGCTCAGGCCCGCGTCGCCAGTGATGGCCGCCAGCGTGGCCGACAACTCTGCCATCAGCAGGCGCGCATCCGCGCTGTCCGGGTCTTCGCTGGCGACACGCACGCGGGATTCGGCGTGCTTAGCCGCGCAGCTTGGCGAAGGCCGCCGCCATCGAGCCGCCAGCCGGCGCCGGCGTCGCCGCCGCGCGTCCCTGATGCTGCGCCAGGCGCTTGGCGTCGTTACGGTCGGCGCGCTGCTCGGGCTTGGCGCCCGGCTGCGGCGCGCTGTCCGTCAAGCGCATGGTCAGCGCGATGCGCTTGCGCTTTTCGTCCACCTCCAGCACCTTCACGCGCACCACCTGGCCAGCCTTGACCACCGTGTGCGGATCTTTCACGAAGGTGTTCGAGAGCGCCGAAATATGCACCAGACCATCCTGGTGCACGCCGATGTCGACAAAGGCGCCAAAGGCGGCCACGTTGGTGACCACGCCTTCGAGGATCATGTCCGGACGCAGGTCGCGCAGCTCTTCCACCCCTTCCTTGAAGGTGGCGGTGGTGAATTCAGGACGCGGATCGCGTCCCGGTTTTTCCAATTCCTTGAGGATGTCGGCGATGGTCGGCACGCCGAATTTCTCGTCCGCGTAGCGCGCCGGATTGAGTGTCTTGAGCAGCGCCGCGTCGCCAATCACGCCCTTCATGTCGCGCTTGATGTCCTTCAGGATCTTCTCGACCAGCGGATACGATTCCGGGTGCACCGCCGAGGCGTCGAGCGGATTGGCGCCATTCATCACGCGCAAAAAGCCGGCCGCCTGCTCGAAGGTTTTCTCGCCCAGGCGCGGTACGCCTTTCAGGTCGGCGCGCGAGGCGAACGCGCCCTTCATGTCGCGGTACGACACGATCGCTTGCGCCACGCTCGAAGACAAGCCAGACACGCGCGCCAGCAGCGCCGACGAGGCCGTGTTCACGTCCACCCCCACCGCGTTGACGCAGTCTTCGACGACGGCGTCGAGCGAGCGCGCCAACTGGGTCTGGCTCACGTCGTGCTGGTACTGGCCCACGCCGATCGACTTCGGATCGATCTTCACCAGCTCGGCCAGCGGGTCTTGCAGGCGGCGCGCGATCGACACCGCGCCGCGCAGCGACACGTCCATGTCGGGCAGCTCGCGCGAGGCGAATTCGGAAGCCGAATAGACCGAGGCGCCGGCCTCCGACACCACGATCTTGGTGAGCTTGAGCTCGGGGCGCATCTTGATCAGATCCTGGGCCAGCTTGTCGGTCTCGCGCGAGGCGGTGCCGTTGCCGATCGAGATCAGGGACACATTGTGGCGCGCCGCCAGCTGCCCGAGCAGGTGCAAGGAACCGTCCCAGTCGTTGCGCGGCTGGTGCGGATAGATGACGGCCGTGTCGACCACCTTGCCGGTGGCGTCCACCACCGCCACCTTCACGCCCGTGCGCAAGCCCGGGTCCAGGCCCATGGTGGCGCGCGGTCCGGCCGGCGCGGCCAGCAGCAGCGCCTTCAGATTGAGCGCGAACACATTGATCGCGTCGAGCTCGGCCTTCTCGCGCAGTGCGCCCATCAATTCCGTCTCGAGGTGCATGAAGCTTTTCACGCGCCAGGTCCAGCGCGCCGTGTCGCTAAGCCACTTGTCGGCCGGGCGCCCCAGGTTCTTGATGCCGAAGTGCGCGGCGATGCGGCCTTCGCAGGGATTGTGCGGCGCGTCCCACTTCGGCTTTTCCGGCTCCGAGTCCAGGCGCAGCACCACGTCGAGCACTTGCTCGCGCCGCCCGCGCAAGAGGGCCAGGGCGCGATGCGAAGGCACGGCGGCGATCGGCTCGGAGTAGGCGAAGTAGTCGGCGAACTTCTCGCCCTCGTCTTCCTTGCCCGCCACCACCTTGGAGTCGACCACGCCATGCTCGCGCACGTATTCGCGCAGCGTTTGCAGCAGGGCGGCGTCTTCGGCGAAGCGCTCCATCAAGATCTGGCGCGCGCCATCGAGCGCGGCCTTGGCGTCCGGCACACCCGGATTGTTGCCGTCGGCGCTGGTGAACGCTTCACGCAAATACTTGGCCGCCTCCTGTTCCGGGTGCTGGGACGGGTCGCCCAGCAAGAGCTCGGCGAGCGGCGCCAAGCCCGCCTCGATCGCGATCTGGGCCTTGGTGCGGCGCTTTTGCTTGTACGGCAGATATAAATCCTCGAGGCGCGTCTTGTCTTCGGCGTGCATCACCGCATCTAATAAGACGGCTGTCATCTTGCCTTGTTCCTCAATCGAGGCGATGATAGTCGCCCTGCGCTCCTCGAGCTCGCGCAGATAGCGCAAGCGCTCCTCCAGCAGGCGCAGCTGCACGTCGTCGAGGCCGCCGGTGGCCTCCTTGCGGTAGCGCGCGATGAAAGGCACGGTGGCGCCCTCGTCGAGCAGGGCGATGGCGGCGCCGACCTGGACCGGTTTGGCGGAAAGTTCGAGGGCGAGACGTTGTTCGATTGTTGGCAACATGAGACGATTTCAGGTGGTGGCGGGTGAGTGAGCAGGTAAGTGGGCAGCTAAGTGAGCAGCTAAGTGAGCAGCTAAGTGAGCGGGAATGATACGCAATCGGGGCGATTGCGCCAGTCTTGACAGGCAAATTGTACTGTGTAGTCTTATGCGCGGCGCAGATAGCAGCGATTCGTGCGAGACCGAACAAAGCAAACCCGGCAGTTTGGCGGATAATATTGGCAGTTTCGTTTTTTGATACAGAATTTAACAACAATGCAAACAATGGATTTTACGCGTGACGATGCCCGCAACACCCCGCCCGCCCCGGCCGCGCCCGCAAGCGCGCCGGGCGCCGGCACGGCGCTGCCGGCCGCGGTGGCCAACTGGTTGCAGCGGGTGGAGGCGGCGGCCCATCCCCAGCCCAAGCTGAGCACCGAAGTCAAGGACCCCAAGCTGCCCCAGTACAAATTCGTGTACGTGCTCGCGCCCAGCAGTGGCGGGCGCCACGTGGCCCTGTGCCTGTGCAAGGCGCGCCTGCGCCCGAACGGCGACGTGGCTTCCGCCAGCGCCGTCTCCGAAGTGTTTTCGCTGTTGTCGGCGCCGCCCGGCTTTCTGGAGGGCGACGACGAAGACCTGGTGCGCTTTTTCATCGCCATGCGCAGCGGCGCCGGTTCGCCCAGCGGCAGCGCCACCGAGCCCAAGGGCAAGGTGGGCGCCATCTTGCTGCAGATGCTGCTCGAGCAGGACAAGCTCCTGTGGGCCAATTCCTGGACCGATATGTCGAACGGCTTGCTCTACCCCCTGCAAGCGGGGCCGGTGCGCAAGGCCCACCTGGTGTGGCGCGACGAGGGGCGCATCGCGCGCCTGGGCTGGCAGGTGGAGGCGCCGGCCGGCGCCAAGCACAGCGCGGCCGACCAGATCGACTACATGCTGCCCACCGATCCACCCTGGTACATCGACAATCTCTCGTGCGGCGCGCTGGCGCTCGAGCGCGGCGGGGTCGATATCTCGCTGGCGGACCTGCAAGCGCTGGTGGCGCAAGCGCCCGCGCTGTCGGGCACCGACAAGCGGCGCGTATCGCAGCTGCTGCTGGCGCACGGCTTGCAGCAGCTGATGCCGCTGCCGCAGCCGCTCACCCAGCGCACCCGTGACGATGTCTTGCCGCGCCCGCAGCTGCTGCTCGACAGCGTGGCGCTGGCCGAAGGCAGCGTGCAGCGCTGGAGCGATTTCGCCGTGCTGTCCTTTGACTATGACGGCGAGCGCGTCTCGTTCGACCCGGGCCAGCGCGTGGTGCGCCAGATCGGCGACGTCACCGAGGTCATCGCGCGCGACGCGCAAGCCGAGGCCACAGCGCTCGAGCAATTGGCGCAGCTGGGCTTTCGCAAGCCGCAAACGGCCCCGCTCAACGCGCTGGCCGGCGCCCTGCAGCTGGAAAGCCAGGCCCATTGGCTGCGTTTCGCGGCCTTTGAGCTGGCCAATCTCGACACCGGCAACTGGAAAGTGCGCAAGTCGGCCAAGTACCGCTACGACGTCGTCGAGGTCGAGGACTGGTACGCCGAGATCGACGAACCGCCCGAGGCCGGCAAGGCTTGGTTCGAGCTCGAGCTGGGCATCGTCGTCAGTGGCAAGCGGGTGCCGCTGCTGCCGGTGCTGGTGCAATTGATCCGCAACGCGCCGAGCGACTTCGACCCCGACGTGCTGGCCGCCCACGCCGACATCGACCAAATGCTTGCCACCTTGCCCGACGGCGTGCGCGTGGCGCTGCCGTGGGGACGCTTGAAGCCGATCCTGGGCACGCTGGGCGAGCTGTATTTCAGCGACAAGATCAAGAACCGGGTGCGCCTGTCCACGCTCGACGCCGGCCGCCTGGAGGAATTGGCGCGTGGCGTTGAACTGCGCTGGTTCGGCGGCGAGCAGCTGCGCGAAACCGGGCGCAAGCTCAGCCAATTCGGCTCGGTGCAAAAAGTGGACGCGCCGGCCGGCTTGCGCGCCACCTTGCGCGACTACCAATTGGACGGCCTGGCCTGGATGCAGTTCCTGCGCGAGTACGACCTGGCCGGCATCCTGGCCGACGACATGGGCCTGGGTAAAACGGTGCAAACCCTGGCCCACATCCTGATGGAGAAGGAAGCCGGACGCCTGACCCATCCGGCCCTGGTGATCGCGCCCACCAGCCTGATGGCGAACTGGCAGGACGAAGCGGCGCGCTTCGCCCCTGGCCTACGCGTGCTGCTCTTGCAGGGCAAGGAGCGCCTTGAGCACTTCGACGAAATCGAACAGGTCGACCTGGTCCTGACCACCTACGCGCTGCTGCCGCGCGACGAGGAACTGCTGCGCCAGCACAGCTACCACCTGGTGATCCTGGACGAATCGCACTACATCAAGAACAACCGCTCCAAGGCGGCCCAGAGCGCCGGCTTGCTGACCGCGCGCCACCGCCTGTGCCTGACCGGCACCCCGCTGGAAAACCACCTGGGCGAGCTGTGGTCGCAGTTCCACTTCTTGCTGCCCGGTTTGCTGGGTGACGAAAAAACCTTCAACAGCCAGTTCCGCGGCCCGATCGAGCGCCTCGACGACCCGCTGCGGCGCGCCCTGCTGAACCGCCGCATCCGTCCCTTCCTGCTGCGCCGGACCAAGGACAATGTGGCCAAGGAGCTGCCGCCCAAGACCGAGATGGTGCGCAAGGTGGAGCTGACCGGCCCGCAGCGCGACCTGTACGAGACGGTGCGCCTGGCGATGGACAAGAAAGTGCGCGACGAGATCGACAAAAAAGGCGTGGCGCGCAGCCAGATCGTGATCCTGGAAGCCTTGCTCAAGCTGCGCCAGGTGTGCTGCGATCCGCGCCTGGTCAAGGCGCTGCCGTCCAAGAAGCTCGCCAGCGGCTCGGCCAAGCTGATCGACCTGATGCAGATGGTGGACGACTTGCTCGACGAGGGGCGCAAGATCCTGGTGTTTTCGCAGTTCACCAGCATGCTTGAATTGATCGAGGCCGAGCTGGACGCGCGCCGCATCCCGTATGCGCTGCTGACGGGCGAAACCAAGGACCGTGCGGCCCAGGTGGCGGCCTTCCAGCAGGGGGCGGTGCCGATTTTCCTGATCAGCCTAAAGGCGGGCGGGGTTGGCTTGAACCTGACGGCGGCCGATACCGTGATCCACTACGACCCGTGGTGGAACCCGGCGGCCGAAAGCCAAGCCACCGACCGCGCCTGGCGCATCGGGCAAGACAAGCCGGTGTTCGTCTACAAGCTCATCGCCAAGGGCACGCTGGAAGAAAAAATCCAGCTGCTGCAGCAAAAGAAGGCGGACTTGGCGCAATCGATCCTGGCCGAGGGCGAATCGCACAAGATGGCGCTCACGCAGGAAGACTTGCAGGCGATCTTCGCGCCGCTCGAAGATTGAGCCAGGGGCGCGGCGGGCCGCCCGTGAGCGCGCCCCTGCGCTGCCGGTCGCGCCCGATCCATTCGTGACCGACCACCGGGCTCCTGTACACTGGGTGTGGCGGCCAAGCACACCAGACCCGGCGCCACCTATCAGGCGAAGCGAGAACGATGTACCACGGTGAAAAACTGAACGCCTGGACCCACCTGGTCGGCGCCTTGCTGGCGCTGGCTGGCACCAGCGTGATCATAGTCTTGGCCGCGCTTGGCGGCGACCCCTGGAAAGTGGTGAGCGTGTCGATCTACGGCGCCACCCTGGTGCTGCTGTACAGCGCATCGACGCTGTATCACAGCCTGCGCGGCCCGGCCAAGGCGCTGCTGCAAAAATTCGACCACCACAGCATTTACCTGCTCATCGCCGGCAGCTACACCCCGTTTTGCCTGGTGAGCTTGCGCGGCCCGTGGGGCTGGTCCCTGTTCGGTGTGGTGTGGGGGCTGGCCGTGCTGGGCATCTTGCAGGAATTGCGGCCCAAGCGCGAGGCGCGCTTCCTGTCGATGGCGATCTACATCGTCATGGGCTGGGCGGCGCTGGCGGCCCTGCTGCCCTTGCGCGCGGCGCTCGGCTCGGACGGCTTCGCCTGGCTGGCGGCCGGCGGCATCGTGTACACACTGGGTATCGTGTTCTACGTGCTCGACACGCGCCTGCGCCACGCGCACGGGATCTGGCACGTGTTCGTCGTCGCCGGCAGCGCCATCCATTATTTCGCCATCCTGTTCTACGTCCTGTAGGCGCCGCACATCTGGCCCGCTTTGTCGTACAAGCATTTACAGGGCGGCGCCGTGGGCCCTATACTGGGTCCACCCACTCTTTCTCTCCTTGTTTTGAAAGTCGACGATGGATCGCAGTGTTCTTGAGCAGGCCGAGCGATTTCGTCATATCGCCGAAATCAGCGGCGATGTCGCGTGGATTGTCGAATGCCCGGGCGGCACGCTCAGCTATGTCAGCCCGGCCATTGAAACCATCACCGGCTACAACGTGGCCCAGTTCGAGGCCCAGTTCGGCGCGCCACGCGAGGGTGAGGCCCGGATCGCGGCGCTGGCCGCGCTGTGCGGTGGCCTGGACGAACGCCTGCGCCGCTACGCCGAGGGCGACCTGACCCGGCGCAAGCTGGTGCGCGAATTCGATCTGCAGCACTGCGATGGCCACACGGTGCCGGTCGAAACCGTCTCGGCCCTGCACCTGGATGGGCGCGGCGTGCCCACCGCCCTGGTCGGCGTGATCCGCGACACCAGCGCGCGCCGCGAGCGCGAGGAAGACCTCGAACGCGAGCAAAAGCGTTTCGCCAGCATGCTCAACCACGAATTTCGCACCCCGCTCTCGACCATCGACGGCGCCATCCAGCGCCTCGAGGCCACCGGCGTCAACGCCGACGAGCCAACCCGCCTGCGCTATCGCAAGATCCAGACGGCGGTCGACCGCTTGATTGAAATGCTCGACGAATACCTCTCGCCCGAACGCATGGCCGCCATCGGCAAGCGCCGCCAGCCCACCAGCGTGGCGCCGCTGGCCTTGCTGGAAGAAGGTGCCGAATTGGCGCGCGGCGCCGGTCGCACGGCCAGCGTGGACGGGCAGGATTTGCCGCCGTCCTTGCGCTGCGACCCGGCCGGACTGCGCTTGGCGCTCAAGGTCTTGGTCGAAAACGCAGTCAACTATTCGCCCGCCAAGAGCCCGATTGCGCTGGCTGGACGCAGCACCGAGGGCGGCATCGAGCTGGTGGTGCAGGACGCCGGCCCCGGCGTGGCCATGGCCGAGCAAGAGCGCATCTTCGACAAGTTCTTCCGCGGCAGCACCGCCGGCACCGTGCCCGGCTCCGGTCTGGGCCTGTACATGGCGCGCTCGGTGCTCGAAGTGCATGGCGGCAGCGTCACCATGCGTAATCGTCACAACGGCGGCGCCGAATTTTGCATATGGCTGCCTTCGCATGCGGCCCAGGGGAAAACAGTTGCATAAGCCGCCATCAACAGTGATAATAATTCCGTTAGTCAACAATCAAGGGATGGCGCTGGGCTCCGGCAGCGGCGAGTCGAGGGCACAATCAAACATGACAATGGCGCACCACCCATGACAAAAATCCTGATCGTCGAGGACAATGTGGAATACGCGGCCGACATGGCCGAGTTCCTGACCGAGCTCGACCATGATGTGATCATCGCCAGCACGGCCGGTGACATGTGGGCCGCCTTGACCAAGAATCCAACGGCGGTGGTCGTGCTCGACCTGGGCTTGCCGGACGAGGACGGCTTCAACGTGATCCCGCGCATGCGCCAGCTGTATCCGGAGATCGGCTTGCTGGTGCTGACGGGCCGGGTCGCCTTCGACAGCCGCATCCTGGGCTTGCGCCTGGGGGCCGACCATTACCTGACCAAGCCGATCAAGTTCCCCGAACTGGCCGCCCACATCGAGGCGCTCGACCGGCGCGTGCGTCCGGGCGTGGCCGCCGCCAGCGAGCCGGCCACGGCGCCGAGCAAGTGGACCTTGAAGGTGAGCGCGCGCCAGCTTGAGCTGATGGGCGCGGTGATCGACTTGACCGAGAAAGAGTGCAATTTCCTCCACCTGTTGACCATCAACACGCGCCCGGTGCCACGCCAGGTGATCGTGGCTGGCATGGGCGGGGACGACCCCGAAGCGTCCCGGCGCGTCGACATGCTAGTGTACCGCCTGCGCAAGAAGGCGCGCAGCGGCCTGGGCCAGGATCTGCCGCTGCGCAGCGCCTATGGCGAGGGCTATAGCCTGTCGGCCGGTTTCAACCTGTCCTAAAGGCGGACCCTTGAGCGGCGTGCATCTAGCGCGGATACGGGCAGTCCCATTCTTATAGCGTGCTCGCGTTGACGCACACCGCGGATCACTCGCGGTGGCGACGCGCAGGAGCGCGCGTCCCCGAACTTATCTCCCATTCTTCCCTCCAATGAGACCAGGGGCGTACTTTTCCCTTGGTAGGAGACGGGAACGGGTATGTGGACTGCGTCGAACGCGGTAAGAGTGTTTGTCGTCGCGTGTGTCTATTTCATCGCCGCCAAGCTCTCGCTTCATTTCGCCATACCGCCCGGTTATGCATGTCCGGTCTGGCCGGCGGCGGCGTTTGCCTTATGCGCCTGCCTGCAGTGGGGCCGGTCGATGGTGTTTGCCATCTGGGCCGGGGCGACGCTGGCCAATATGAGTGTCGGCTTGCCTGCTCCATTCGCCGTGGCCATTGGCGTTGGAAATTGCATAGAGGCTTTGGTCGCGTCGATCTTGATCAAACGCCACCTTGTCTCCTTGCTCGAGCGGGGCGGCGACGCGCTCAAGTTCGCCATGATTGCCGTACTCGGCGCCGCCATCGCGGCCAGCGTAGGCATGCTGGTACTGCTGGTCCATGGCGCCTTGCCCCAAGCGGCCTTGGCGCGCAATTGGCTTACCTGGTGGCTGGGCGACGCCACCGCCATCCTCATTCTGGTGCCGCTGGCGATGACTTGGCCGGCTTGGTCCGACCGGATGTGGACAGCACGGTTGCGCCTTGAATATGGCCTCTTCGCCATCGCGCTGGGCCTGTACGCGCATGCTGTGTTCGGCGGCGCGATTGGACTGTGGGCCATGCCGTATATGGTTTTGGCCTTGGTCATATGGACTGCGCATCGCTACGGCTTGGGCGGTGTGTGCAGTGCGATCGCGCTCGTGGCGGTGCTCGCTACCGTCGACACCATGCGCGGCCTGGGTCCTTTCGTGCTCCATGCGGCGCAGCGCGGTTTGAACGAATCCTTGCTCGATCTGCAGATTTTCCTCAGCGTCATCAGCTTTGCGGGCATCGTGCATGGCGCTTTGCTGGCCCAGCGCGCGCGGGTCGAACATACGCTGCGCATGGAGCGCAATTCGCTCGAGGCGCGCGTGGCCGAGCGCGCGGCCCAAATGCACCGCGATATCGACGCGCGTTTGACGGCCGAACAATTGCTGCATGAGTCGAACCAGCGCTACCGCGCCGTCGTCGAATTGTCGCCGGACGCGATCTTCATACTCGATGCCACAAACCGCTACGTGTACGCCAATCCGGCCGCGCTGGTCCTGTGCGGCGCCGAGGGCGCCGCACAGTTGCTGGGCAAATCGGTCCTCGATTTCTTCGCCGCCTCCCTGCATCAATACTTGAGCACCCGCGCGAACCAGCTGGAGCTGGGCCTGCCGATGCCGCCGCACGAGGAAGAGTTGCTCCGGCTCGATGGCAGCAAGGTGGCGGTGGAAGCGCATGCGGCGCGCATCGTGTTTGAGGGCAAGGCCGCCTGCCTGGTCATCGTGCGCGACATCAGCGAACGGCGGCGCGTCGAGCAAAGACTGCATTTGGCGGCACAAGTGTTCGATCACAGCCCGGAAGGCATCGCCATCGCCGATGCGCGGCGCCGCATCGTGTGCGCCAACGCCGCCTATTGCACCATGGTGGGTTATGCAAACGAACAGGTGCTCGGAAGGTCGATCCAATGCCTGCGCGCGGACGAGCGCGATGGCGCCCGGTCCGATGCGATCTGGCGCCAGGTCGCGACGGCCGGCGAATGGCAAGGCGAGCTCGTGTGTCGCCGCCGCGGCGGACTGATCTATCCCGCCCGGGCCTCGATCGCCGCCGTGCGCGACGACGCTGGCGTGCTCACCCACTACATCGTAATCTGCGCCGATATTTCCGAACACAAGGCGGCCGAATCGAAAATCCGTTTCATGGCAGAGCACGATTTCCTGACCGGCTTACCCACCCGCGCCTTGCTGCTCGACCGCCTCGGCCAAGCGATCGCCATCGCCCGCCGCAGCGGCGGCAAGCTGGCCTTGATGTTTGTCGATCTGGATCACTTCAAGCCCAACAACGATACGCTCGGGCACGCCGTCGGCGACGGGCTGCTGCAATCGGTCGCCGCGCGCTTGAAGGCGTGCCTGCGCGGCGCCGATACCGTATGCCGCCAGGGGGGCGATGAATTCATCATCATGCTGGCCGAGCTAGGCACGGTGGCGCACGCCGCGCATGTCGCCGCCGCGCTGGCCGAGACGCTGGTCGCGCCGTTCCACATCAATGGCGACGACATCTTCATTACCGCCAGCATCGGCATCGCCATCTACCCGGACGACGCGCAAGATGTTGACATGCTGATCAAGCATGCCGACGTGGCCATGTACCATGCCAAGAAGGACGGGGGCGCCCAGTTCCAGTTCTTTAATGTCGACATGAACCGGCGCGCCAACGAACGTCTCGCCCTCGAATCGAGCTTGCGCGCGGCGCTCGATAAGCACGAATTCGTGCTTGAATACCAGCCGGAGGTGAGCGTCGTCGATGGCCGCAC
This sequence comes from Pseudomonadota bacterium, assembly GCA_040388555.1. Taxonomy (GTDB): domain Bacteria; phylum Pseudomonadota; class Gammaproteobacteria; order Burkholderiales; family Burkholderiaceae_D; genus Telluria_A. Next base: position 172,667 of record JAZKBP010000014.1, on the reverse strand, counting down.
GATCGGGGTCGAGGCGCTGGTCCGGTGGCGCCATCCGAAACGCGGCTTGCTCCTGCCCGCGCACTTCATCGGCGCGACCGAGGATTGCGGCTTGATCGCACCGATTGGAAATTGGGTCTTGCGCACGGCATGTCAGCAGGCCCGCATTTGGCAGGACAGCGGGATGTCCATCATCATGTCGGTCAATTTGTCGGTTGTTCAGTTCCGCCAGACGGACTTCGTGCGAAGCGTCATTGATGCGCTCGACAGCAGCGGCGTGGCGGCCGGTACCTTGGAACTGGAAATCACCGAAAGCGTTCTCATCGACGGTGCCGACGCCACCATCGCCACCCTCGATGCCCTGCGCGCGCTTGGCGTGCGGCTGGCAATCGATGATTTCGGCACCGGCTATTCCAGCCTCAGCTATCTCAAACGCTTCAAGGTCGACAAGCTGAAAATCGACCAGTCTTTCCTGAACAACCTCGGCTCCGATCCGGGCGATGCGATCATCATCGGCACCATCATCGCGATGGCGAAAAACTTGCGCCTTACCGTGCTCGCCGAAGGCGTTGAAACGGCCGAACAGCTGCGATTCTTGACGGCCTTGGGCTGTGACGAATACCAGGGCTTCTTCGCCAGCAAGTCGCTGTCGGCGTCGGACTTTGTCGCATTCAACGCGGTGACACCCAAGGCGCATGCCCTTCCCGTCTAGCTGGCCTGGTGTGGGCAGCCGCACAAATCCGCCGGATCGCCTGGATCAGCGCGCAGGTGGCGTATAGTCGAAGGGGATGGCGGCCAATTGCTCCGGCGTCGCGCCGAGCTTGCGCAGCAGGGGCAGCCAGCGCGCATCCTGCCTGACACGATCCATCAGCGGCGACTGGCTCATCACGTTCAATCCCGTGTCGTGGTAGGTATACGCCTTGTCGAGCCAGTTGAACGTTTCATCGGCCTTCCCCATCATGGCGTACACCGCGCCGATATTGTAGGACATGTCTTTTTCGTATTTGCGCTTCAAGAGCGCGATCGCCTGTTCGGCTTCGGCGGCGCGTCCGTCGTGCGCGTAGACGACGCCGCGCGAATAGGCGCGCCACTGCTCGCTGCGGTCCGCCTCGATTTCGCGCAGCGCCGCTGCGCTCTGGCCCAGCATCACCAGGCCGACCACGACGCGGAAATGGGCCGCGCCTCCCGCCTCCGGCACCAGCGCCAGATGGGCCCGCCCTACGTCGATCAATTCCTGCCAGCGCCGTGCGTAGTAGCAAACGCCAGCCAGGCTGCTGTAGGCGTCGGGGTTGGCCGGATCCTGGCGCAGCAGTTCCTTGGCGATGGCGTAGGCGGCGTCGAGGCGCCCGATCAGAGCCAGGAAGCGCGAGGCGTTGCGCTGCACCTCCGGGTCGCGTGCATCGAGCGCCAGCGCGCGCTGCAAGTGTTTGGCGGCCATCGGCAAAACGCTGCTAGAGAGGTAGACCATACCCAGCAAGGCGTGCGCGCGCGCGTCGCTCGGTTCGTTTGCCAGCGCGCGTTCGGCGGCGTCCTTGGCCGCGAGCAGCGCTTCGTGGTTCGACTGCGGCCCGGCCGCGCCGCCGTGGTTGGCGAACTTGGCCTGGTTCAGGTACACCCCCGCCAGCCCTTTCCATGCCTCGTTCGCGCGCGGCGCGATGGCCAGTGCGCGCCGGTACAGCGCAATGGCCAGCGCATTGTGTTCCGGGTTTTCGCGGCGCGCCGCGAAGTTCGCCTGCAAGATCAGTTCATGCGCCTGCGGATCGATCGACGTGGACTTGGGCGCGGCCACGCCAAGCAGGGTCACCTTCATGCGCTCGACCACGGCGGCGGCGATCTCGTCTTGCACCTTGAAGACATCCTCGTCCGTGCGCTCGTAGGTTTCCGACCATAGGTGGGCACTGTCGGCGGCGCGTATCAACTGGGCGGTGATGCGGATCTTGTGGTTAGCGCGCCGCACGCTGCCCTCCAACACGAAGGCGACGTCGAGCTTGCGTGCGATGTCGGCGATCTCGAGCGCCTTGCCCTTGAAGGAAAAGCTCGAGGTGCGCGCGATCACGCGCAGTTGCGGCAAATGGGCCAGCAGGTTGAGCAGCTCTTCCGAAATGCCGTCGGAAAAATACTCCTGGTCCTTGGACTGGCTCATGTCGACGAAGGGCAGCACCGCGATCGAAGGCTGGGTCGCGTTCTCCGGCGACGCTCCCTGGTGGCGCAGTGTCCACGCGAGCGCGACGATTGCGGCCAACACGCATGCCACCAGCGCGCCCGCCAGCGCGCGGCGCAGCGGCGCCCGGTGCGGCGCCGCGCCGCTGGCTGCGCGAGGCGGCGGCACCAGATGAACGGCGTAGGTGTGCACGCTGCGCGCGATGTTCTTGAGGTGGACTTCGCCGCCATCGACAAATTGCACGTCGAGCTGCCCGTGCACCTGCTCTTTGACGGCGGCCGAGACGCAAATGCCGTCCGTCGGCGCGAGCGCCTCGAGCCGCGCGGCGATATTCACGCCGTCGCCGGCGATATCCAAACCATCGTCGATGATGTCGCCCAGGTTGATGCCGATGCGCAGCGACAGGCGTCCAGCCGCGTCGGGGTTGGCCAGGTTCAGTTCTTGGATGGCGAGCGCGCAGCGCAGGGCCGCCGTGGCGCTGGCGAATTCGGCCAGGAAGCCGTCGCCGGTGAGCTTGATCAAGCGCCCCTCATGGCTTGCCAGCTGCGGTGCAATGACATGCTCGCGCAGCTGCAGCATGCGCGCGAAGGTGCCCGATTCGTCGCGCTCCATGCGCGTGCTAAAGCCTGCCACGTCGGCCAGCATGATCGCTGCGAGTCGGCGCTGCGGGTTCGACTCTTCCATTGAAATCTCACCTCATAGTCGGTGTGCGATGCCGGCGCTACGCCACGCGCCCGTGGGCGGAAAGCTGAACGGGATTTGGTGTATCCATCTTAGCATGCATATTTTCGGAGAAATCACCGCGCCGGGCGCTCACGGCTTGGGCGGATAGTCGAATGAGATGGCGGCCAACTGTTCGGGCGCCATGCCGACCTTGCGCAAGAAGGGCAGCCAGCGGCGGTCTTGTTTGACCGGTGCGAACATGGGGGAATTGGCGACGCCACCCAAGCCGGTGTCGTGGTAGGCATAGGCCTTGTCGAGCCATTCGAAGGTGGCGTCGGCTTTGCCCATGACGCCGTACACGACCGCGATATTGTAGGCCATGTCGCGTTCGTATTTCGCCTTCAGAATATCGATCGCGCGCTCGGCTTCATCAGTGCGCCCGTCGTGAGCGTGTATGACGCCAAGTCCGAAGGTGCGCCAGCGCTCGGAGTGGTCCGCCTCCAATTCGCGCAAGCCGGCCTGGCTGTCTCCCTTCATCATCAAGGCCGTCGCGATGCGGAAATGGGCCGGGCCCGTCGTTTGCGGCATCAAGGCCAGCGCCGCGCGCATGGCGTCGATCGATTCTTGCCAGCGCGAGGAATAATAGCAAGCGACCGCGACGTTGTTGTAGGCGTCTGGATTGGCCGGGTCTTGGCGCGTGTTGTCCTTGGCCAGGACATAGGCTTGCTCCAGGCGCCCGCTGGTGATCAGGAAACGCACGACATCCCTGCGCACCGCCGGGTCGCGCGCGTCGAGGGAGATAGCCTGGCGCAGGTGCTTGGCCGCGCTGGCGATGTCGCTATCGGACAGGCTGGCCATGCCCAGCAGCGAATGGGCGTGCGCGTCGAGCGCATCGTTGGCCACCGCGTGTTCGGCCGCATCCCTGGCCGCGCGCAGCGCTTCGTCGTTCGACTGTGGTCCGCTGCCGGGGCTCCAATTGGAGTAGCGCGCCTGGTTCAAATGGACCGCGGCCAAACCATTCCACGCTTCGTTCGCGCGCGGCGCGATGGCCAGCGCGCGCCGGTACAGGGAAATGGCCAGGGTGTTGGTGTCTTGCGATTCGCGGCGCGCCTCGAAGTTCGCCTGCAAGATCAGCGCATGGGCTTGCGGATCGATCGGCGTGCTTTTTGGCGCGCTCGCCCCCAGCAGGCTCAGTTTCAGGCGGTCGACCACGGCGGCGGCGATCTCGTCCTGGACCTTGAAGACATCTTCGTCCGATCTGTCATAGGTCTCCGACCACAGGTGGGCGCTGTCGGCCGCGCGTATCAATTGGGCGGTGATGCGGAATTTATGGTTGGCGCGCCGCACGCTGCCCTCCAACACGAAGGCGACGTCGAGCTTGCGCGCGATGTCCGCGATCTCGACCGATTTACCCTTGAAGGAAAAGCTGGAGGTGCGGGCGATCACGCGCAATTGCGGCACGTGGGCCAAGAGGTTGAGCAATTCCTCGGATATGCCGTCGGAAAAATACTCCTGGTCCCGATTCTGGCTCATGTCGACGAAGGGGAGGACAGCGATCGATGGCGCAAGCTCGGCCACGCGCGCTGCGGCCGGCACCGCCTGCTGGCGCAAGAGCAGCAGGCCGGCGCAGATGGCGGCCAGCGCACACGCGCCCAGCGCCAGCGCCAGCATGCGCCGCCGCGGCGCGCGCGCGGGTGGCGCCGGCATCGACACGGGCGCCGCCAACAAGGGGGGCAGCGCGGCGGCGGGAATCGTGTATGTGTGCACGCTGCGCGCGATGTTCTTGAGATGGACTTCGCCGCCATCTTCGAACTGCACGTCGAACTGCCCGTGTACTTGATCCTTGACGGCGGCGGACACGCAAATGCCGTCCGTCGGCGCGAGCGCCTCGAGCCGCGCCGCGATATTGACGCCGTCGCCGGCGATATCCTGGCCGTCGCTGATGATGTCGCCCAGATTGATGCCGATGCGAAGGGACAGACGGTCCGCCGCCTGCGGTGCCGGGTCGGCCAGATTGCGCTGCTGGATGGCGATTGCGCAGCGCAGTGCGGCCGTGGCGCTGGCGAATTCGGCCAGGAAGCCGTCGCCGGTGAGCTTGATGAGGCGTCCCTCGTGGGCCGCGAGTTGCGGTGCGATGATGCGCTCGCGCAGCTGCAGCATGCGCGCGAAGGTGCCCGATTCGTCGCGCTCCATGCGCGTGCTAAAGCCTGCCACGTCGGCCAGCATGATGGCGGCTAGGCGGCGCTGCGGGTTCGAATCTTCCACTCTGCTTGACCTCACGGTGGGTAGTCGGCAAGCCGCCGGAATCGCCGCCGCGTCTGTCGGCCCATAGGGCACGCGCACTGCGGCGAATTCATCTTAGCATGCTTTTGCTGGGAAAAAGACAAGACGCCGGGGCTGTCATCAAAGCGTCATTTCGGACTCGCATAATCGCCGATTGACGACTTCCCGCACCTGTGCCCAACCGCTTCCTCCCCTGAACACGAAAGCTCTCATGATGAAAACTATATGGATGCCAACGCTGCTGGCAGCTTGCACCCTCGCCGCTGTTCCCACCGTCCAGGCGGCCAGTTCGCGCCCGGCTTGGGTGGTCGACCAGGTCTACCAATACAACCACCAATTCGCCGCCACCGACAGCGCCGACCTGGCGAGCAAGATGGCGACGATGGCGGCCAGCCCCTTCCTGTTTTACCGCGGCAGCAACCACATCTTTTTCCAGGACATGGCGAGCTTGCCGGCCTCCTTGTACACGAGCGTGCAAAGCGGCTACACCTGGCTCGGTGGCGACACCCACATCGGCAATTTCGGCGCCATGCGCGATAGCGGCGGCACCGAGGTGTTCGCGGTGGGCGACTTCGACGAAGGCTATCTGGGCCAGTTCGTGTGGGACGTGCGCCGGCTGGCAGTGAGCATGATCCTGGCCGGGCGCGAGAATGGCTTGAGCGATGCCGACATCTATACCGCCATCAACACCATGGTCGGCGCTTACCTCGACAAGATGGATAGCTTCAAGGGCAGTGGCGACGAGTTGAGCTACCAGCTCAAGAACGGCAACACCAGCGGCGTGGTGCAGGACACCATCGCTTCCGGCAACAACGGCAGCCGCTCCGACCTGCTGTCCAAATACACGCAGATGAGCGGCTCCTACCGCGTGTTCCAAAGCAGCGCCACCTTGCAGGAGGTCGATCCCTTCACCTATGGCGCGATCGTTGGCGCCATGAGCGGCTATGTCGGTTCGATCGCCGCGTCCAAGCGCTACGGCGGTAGCTACTACACGGTCAAGGACATCCGCCAAAAGCTCGGCTCCGGCGTGGGCAGCCTGGGCAAGCTGCGCTACTACGTGCTGCTCGAGGGAGCTTCGTCGTCGACCTCGGACGACGTCATCGTCGAAATGAAGCAGACCATCGCGAGCGCGGTGGCGCAAGTGGACGGCGGGCGCTTGCCCGCGTCGAGCTACGGCTACAACGAAGCGTGCCGCGTGGCCCGCACCTTGAAGGCGCAGCTGATCAACGCCGACCTGCTGGCCGGTTGCACCGGCTTCAATGGCGCCAGCTATTTTGTGCACGAAAAGTCGCCCTACCAGAAAGACTTCGACAGCACCGCCTTGTCGAGCGCGGGCAAGCTCAATACGGCCGCCAGCTATCTTGGCGTGGCGCTGGCCTCGGCCCACGCGCTGGCCGACCAGGATTACGATGCGACCGTGGTCAGCTACAGCATCGACAAGCAGGTCAGCGACGCGGTCAGTAGCAAGAGCAGCTTCAAGGCCGAGATCAGCAACTTCGCCTTCGACTATGCAAGCCAGGTGTCGCTCGACTGGCAAGCCTTTGTCGCTGCCCGCAACGCCGGCACGCCATTGTATTGAGGCCGCCGCAAGCCTCAAAAGCGGGTGAAATTGCCTTCATGCGGCACCGGCTCATCCGGGTTGAAGCTCACCGACTTGGCGGGACGGTAAGGCGCCGGACGGCGCGGCGCGATGGGCGCCGCGTCATATTTGGCCGGCGGCGCGGGGCGGCGCGCCGCGCGCGTGCCCTTGAACGCATCCATCAGCTGACGCAGGTGCGCGGCCTGGTTGTTCATCTCGGCCGCGGTGGCGGCTAGTTCCTCGGAGCTGGCGGCGTTTTGCTGCGAGGTCTGGCTCAACTGACCAATCGCCAGATTGATCTGGGCGACACCCGAGGATTGTTCTTCCGACGCGGCCGTGATTTCCTGCACCAGGTCGGAAGTCTTCTTGATGTTCGGTACCATCGCGTCGAGCAGTTTGCCGGCCTGGGCCGCCAATCCCACGCTGTTGCTCGCCACTTCGGAGATATCCTGGGCCGCCAACTGGCTGCGCTCGGCCAGCTTGCGCACCTCGGCCGCGACCACGGCGAAACCCTTGCCGTGCTCGCCGGCGCGCGCCGCTTCGATGGCCGCGTTCAAGGCCAGCAGATTGGTCTGGTAGGCGATGTCGTCAATGATGCCAATCTTCTTGGCGATCTGATTCATCGCCGCGCTGGTCGAGCGCACCGCCTCGCCGCCTTCGCTAGCTTGCTGCGCGGCGGTGGTGGAGATGGCGTCGGTGACCTTGGCGTTTTGCGTGTTTTGTGCGATCGAGGATGTCATCTGCTCGACCGACGCGCTCGTTTCCTCGACGCCGGCCGCCTGTTCGCTGGCCGCGTGCGATAGCGCCTGCGCGGTGTCGCTGACCTGATCGGAGGCGCTGGCGAGCATGTCGACGACGCGCCGCACGTCATGCACGATGCGCACCAGGCTATGCGATATCCACAGCGCCAGCGCGCTGGCGAGCGTCACGATGACGGCGTCGAAGGACAGGATCCACAGTTTGGCGGTGTCGGCCACCGCCACCATTTGCTGCGACTTGGCTTTGGTCTCGCCCGCGTTGAGCGCCACCAGGCTTTGCAGGGCGGTGCTGATGGCCTTGTCGGCGCCCTTGATCGCGCTATCCATCTCGCCGACGGAAGTGCCCTTTTCCTTGAGCGTCACCAGCTGCGCCATGCTGTCGCGATAAGTGCGGCTGGCCGCCAGGATGTCGTTGAGTAGCGCTTGCTCGTCCGGCTGCAGCGCGCCGGTGGCCCGGTAATCGCTGACCGCCTTGTCGATATTGGCCATCTCGGCGCCGAACTTCTTGCTGTATTCGCCGCCGCGGATCATGTAGTTCTTGAAGTAGTGGATGCTGTTGCCAAGCGCTGTCTGGCCGCTCATCACGGCGTCTTTCTTGACCAGGGTGACGGTCTCGAATTCGTGCCAGTTGTGGTTCATCGCGTTGAGGTTGAAGAAAGCGATGATGCCGAGCGCGATGGCCAGGATCACCACCGTGCCATTTCCCACATGCAGACGGGTTTCCATTTTCATGTTCGCGAACATGCGCTACTCCTCGGGTGGGATCGATGGTTTAGGGGATGGAAATAAACATAGCACAGATGGTGTTCAAGAAATATTGGCGCGTGCCTTTTCTTGTCGATGCATTAAATACATGCATTTAAATACATTCCAACCAATTCCCACCGAATAGGCGAGGCGAGCGTGCATCGCGCCGGCCATCCATCGAGGTCTCGCTTTGGCGCCGGTGCTAAGCGGACACCAGGTGTTGTCGGCCTTACATGCTGACGGGGCGTGAACTGCGCTTGAATTGTCACCCAATTCTCACCCGGAAGGCGGGTGCTCGAGCGGCGCTGTCGTATTCTGGTCTTGTGCGAATATTAATTTCGCAGCGCGCTTGCACAGCTCGGCATTGGCGCCGCGTGGACGCCAATGCCGCGTTCGCGATTTACATATTGCGGCGGTATTGGCCGCCCACCTCGAACAGCGCCGTCGTGATCTGGCCCAGCGAGCACACGCGCACCGCGTCCATCAGCTTCTCGAACACGTTGACGTTGTCGATGGCCGCTTGCTGCAAGGCCGCCAGCGTTTGCGGCGCTTCGTTCGCGTGGCGCTGGTGGAAGTCGGCCAGGCGCGTCAGCTGCGACTGCTTTTCGTCGTCGGTCGAGCGCGCCAGTTCGATTTTTTGCGGCGTGTCGTTGGCCTTCGGATTGCGGAAGGTGTTCACGCCGATGATGGGCAGGGTGCCGTCGTGCTTCTGGTGTTCGTACAGCATCGACTCTTCCTGGATCTTGCCGCGCTGGTAGCCCGTCTCCATCGCGCCGAGCACGCCGCCGCGTTCGGCGATGCGCTCGAATTCCTGCAGCACCGCTTCCTCCACCAGGTCGGTCAATTCCTCGATGATGAAGGAGCCCTGGTTCGGGTTCTCGTTCTTGGCCAGGCCCCACTCGCGGTTGATGATCAACTGGATCGCCAAGGCGCGGCGCACCGATTCGTCCGTCGGCGTGGTGATCGCTTCGTCGTAGGCGTTGGTGTGCAGGCTGTTGCAGTTGTCGTAGATCGCGATCAAAGCTTGCAGCGTGGTGCGGATGTCGTTGAAGTCGATCTCTTGCGCGTGCAGCGAGCGGCCCGAGGTCTGGATGTGGTACTTGAGCTTCTGGCTGCGATCGTTGGCGCCGTATTTGTCGCGCATGGCAATGGCCCACAGGCGGCGCGCCACCCGGCCCAGCACCGTGTACTCGGGGTCCATGCCGTTACTGAAGAAGAAGGACAGATTGGCCGCGAAGTCGTCGATATGCATGCCGCGCGCCAGGTAGGCTTCGACAAAGGTGAAGCCGTTCGAGAGCGTGAAGGCCAGCTGCGAGATCGGGTTCGCGCCCGCCTCGGCGATGTGGTAGCCGGAGATCGACACCGAGTAGAAATTGCGCACCTGGTGGTGCACGAAGTATTCCTGGATGTCGCCCATCACCTTGAGCGAAAACTCGGTCGAGAAGATGCAGGTGTTCTGGCCCTGGTCTTCCTTGAGGATGTCGGCCTGCACGGTGCCGCGCACGTTTTCGAGCACCCAGGCGCGGATCTTGGCCGACTCGTCGGCGCTCGGCTGGCGCTTGTTCTCCGCGACGAACTTGTCCATCTGCTGGTCGATGGCGGTGTTCATGAACATCGCCAGGATGGTCGGGGCCGGGCCGTTGATCGTCATCGACACCGAGGTGCTCGGGCTGCACAGGTTAAAGCCGTCGTACAGCACCTTCATATCGTCGAGGGTGGCGATGGACACGCCCGAGTTGCCGACCTTGCCGTAGATGTCCGGGCGCAGCGCCGGGTCGGCGCCGTACAGGGTGACGGAATCGAAGGCGGTCGAGAGGCGCTTGGCGTCCATCCCTTCCGAGACCAGCTTGAAGCGGCGGTTGGTGCGGAAGGAGTCGCCTTCGCCGGCGAACATGCGGGTCGGGTCTTCGCCCTCGCGCTTGAAGGCGAACACGCCGGCCGTGAAGGGGAAGGAGCCGGGCACGTTTTCCTGCATCAGGAAGCGCAGCACTTCGCCGTGGTCTTCGTAGCGCGGCAGGGCCACCTTGCGGATCTTGGTGCCGGACAGGGTGTGCGCGATCAGGCGGGTGCGGATTTCCTTGTCGCGGATCTTGACCACGTAGTCGTCGCCGGCGTACGCGGCCTGCATTTCCGGCCACATCGCGAGCAGCTTCTTGGCGGTGCCGTCGAGGGCGTTGTCGCGTTCAAGGATCAGCTCATCGAAGTCCGCGCCCTTGTTGGCCGCGGCCAGCATGCGCTTGCTCTCAATGAGTTGCTGGCGTTCGCGCGCCAGCTTGACTTGGGCCCTGGTGTGCTTGTGGTAGCCACGCACGCTGTCGGCGATTTCGGCCAGGTAGCGCGCACGTGCGGGCGGCACGATCACGTGCTTGCCGGAGGAATGCTTCGCTTGCGCCACCGGCAGCTTGCCGGGGCGGGTTTGCAAGCCGAATTCGGCCAGCTTGGGCAGCAAGCCCTGGTATAGGGCGGTGACGCCGTCGTCGTTAAAGCGCGACGCCTGGGTGCCGTAGACGGGCATTTCGTCAGGCTTGCGCGCCCACAGTTCGCGGTTGCGCTGGTATTGCTTGGCCACGTCGCGCAGGGCGTCGAGCGAGCCTTTGCGGTCGAACTTGTTGATGGCGATGAAGTCGGCGAAATCGAGCATGTCGATTTTTTCCAGCTGCGAGGCGGCGCCGAATTCGGGCGTCATCACGTACATCGACACGTCCACGTGCGGCACGATGGCCGCGTCGCCCTGGCCGATGCCGGACGTTTCGACGATGACGAGGTCGAAGCCGGCCACCTTGCAGGCGGCGATCACATCCGGCAGGGCTTGCGAGATTTCGGAGCCAGCTTCGCGCGTGGCGAGCGAGCGCATGAATACGCGGGCCTGGCCGGCCCATGGATTGATCGCGTTCATGCGGATGCGGTCGCCCAGCAGGGCGCCGCCGGATTTACGGCGCGAAGGGTCGATCGAGATGACGGCGATGTTGAGGGTGTCACCTTGGTCGAGGCGGATGCGGCGGATCAGTTCATCGGTGAGCGAGGATTTGCCGGCGCCGCCGGTGCCGGTGATGCCCAGGGTCGGCACGGACAGCGTTTCGGCGGCGTCGAGCAGGGCCTTGCGCAGGGCCGGCGCGGCTTTGTCGTTTTCCAGCGCGGTGATGAGCTGGGCCAGCGGACGGTGGCGCGTCGCCACCTCACCCGTTTGCAGGGGCGCGAGGGTGGTCGGCGAATAGGTCGACAGGTCGATGTCGCAGGCTTGCACCATCGATTGGATCATGCCCACCAGGCCCATGCGCTGGCCGTCTTCCGGACTGAAGATGCGGGTCACGCCGTAGGCATGCAGGTCGGCGATTTCGTCGGGGACGATCACGCCGCCGCCGCCGCCGAACACCTTGATGTGGGCGCCGCCGCGCTGCCCCAGCAGGTCGATCATGTACTTGAAGTATTCGACGTGGCCGCCCTGGTAGCTGGAGATGGCGATGCCTTGCACGTCTTCGGCCAGCGCCGCCGTCACCACTTCGTCGACCGAGCGGTTGTGGCCGAGGTGGACCACTTCGACGCCGTTCGACTGCAAGATGCGGCGCATGATGTTGATCGAGGCGTCGTGGCCGTCGAACAGGGAGGCGGCGGTGACGAAGCGGACCTTGTTGGCCAGCTTGGGTTGCTCGGGGACGTTCAGTTTGGCGGCGGTGCTGATGTCGTTCATGATGTTCCTAGGGGTCTCAGGGACAGGCAAAAATCGTTTGGGTACGGTATATGACGTTTACGTAAACGTCAAGGGCGATAGATGGTGAAACGGCGATGTTCCATGATGCTCCGCAAAACACGTTTTCGAGGGGTGTGAAAGCGTGGTCAGTTGCTGTTAATTAAGGTCAGCGTTGTGTTAATTAGGGTCAGAGTCGAATTAATTCATGGGGCTCGAATTAATTCGACTCTGACCCTAATTAACACAATGCTGACCTTAATTAGCAGCAACTGACCACGCTTTCACCACGTATCAGGCGGCGCGCTGGGCGCTGGCTCCGGCCAGCAGGCGCGCTTTTTCGGTGCGCATGCGGGCTACCGCCTTTTCCTTCACGTGGCCAAAGCCGCGCACCTGCTCGGGCAGGCTGGCCAGTTCCACCGCCACGCCTACAGACTCAGCCGTCAGCGAGCCCAGCAAGAGCTCAATCATCTCACGGTACTCCACAATCAGGGCGCGTTCCATCTTGCGCTCTTCAGTGTAGCCAAAAATGTCGAAGGCGCCACCGCGCAAGCCCTTCAATTTGGCCAGCAGCTTGAAGGCATGCCACATCCAGGAGCCAAATTTGGCCTTCACCAGATGGCCCTTGCCATCCTTCTTGGCGAACAGGGGCGGCGCCAGGTTGAACTTGAGCGAAAAGTCGCCCTCGAACTGCGCCTGCAGCTGCTCGACGAAACGCCCGTCCGTGTACAGGCGCGCCACTTCGTACTCGTCCTTGTAGGCCATCAGCTTGAAGTAGTACTTGGCCACCGCCGTCGACAGCTTGTTACCCAGGCCCTGGGCCGTCTCGGCGGCGCGCACGCGGCCCACCAGATCGGCATACACCTTGGCGTAGGCGCTGTCCTGGTAAGCGCTGAGGAACTCGACGCGCTTCTTGACGGCGCTGTCGAGGCTTTGCGGCATCTGCACCACGATGGCCTGGGTTGGCGTGGCCACCCGCTCGACCCGCTTGATGTCGAGCGCCGCGCGCCGGCCCCACAGGAAGCTTTGCTTGTTCGATGCCACGCCCACGCCGTTCAATTCGATCGCGCGCAGCAGCGCCGCTTCGGTCAAGGGAATGCGGCCCTTTTGCCAGGCGTAGCCCAGCATGAACAGGTTGGCCGCGATCGAGTCGCCCATCAAGGCCGTGGCCAATTTGGTCGCGTCGATGAATTCGGCCGCGCCCGCGCCCACCGATTCCTCGATCAGCGCGCGCACTTCGGCCACCGGATACTGCCAGTCGGCGTTCTGCGCGAAGGTGCCGGGCGGCTGCTCGTGCAGGTTGATCACGGCCATGGTGCGGCCCGGGCGCATCTTCGAGATCGCGTCCTGGGCGCCGGCGGTGAGCATGTCGCAGCCGAGGATCAAGTCCGCTTCGCCAGTGGCGATGCGCTGCGCGCGCAGATGCGAGGGCGATTTGGCGAGCTTCACGTGCGAGGTGACGGAGCCGTTTTTCTGCGACATACCCGTCATGTCGAGCACCGAGGCGCCCTTGCCTTCGAGGTGGGCGGCCATGCCCATCAGGGCGCCGACGGTGATCACGCCGGTGCCGCCGATGCCGTTGATGAGGATGTTGTAGGGCGCGTCGCAGCCGGGCAGCACCGGTTCCGGCAAGCTGCCGTAGTCGTCGCCGTCCTTCTTGGCCACGCCGGTCTTCGATTTTTTCAAAGTGCCGCCTTCAACCGTGACGAAGCTCGGGCAAAAGCCCTTCACGCAGGAGTAGTCCTTGTTGCAGGACGATTGGTCGATGGTGCGCTTGCGGCCGAATTCGGTCTCCTTGGGCAGGATCGAGACGCAGTTGGACTGGATGCCGCAATCGCCGCAGCCTTCGCACACCGCTTCGTTGATGACCATGCGCTTGGCCGGGTCGGGGAATTCGCCCTTCTTGCGGCGGCGCCGCTTTTCGGCCGCGCAGGTCTGGTCGTAGATGATGACGGAGACGCCCTTCAATTCGCGCAGCTCGCGCTGGATGGCGTCCATCTCCTTGCGGTCGTGCAGGGTGACGACGGCGGGCAGATTGGATCGGTCGGCATAGCGCGACAGGTCTTCCGTCACCAGCGCGATGCGCACAATGCCTTCGGCCGCCATCTGCTGCGCGATCATCGGCACCGAGGTGATGCCGTCGACCGGCTGGCCGCCCGTCATCGCGACGGCGTCGTTGTACAGGATCTTGTAGGTCATGTTGACCTTGGCCGCCACCGCCGCGCGGATCGCCAGGTAGCCGGAGTGGAAATAGGTGCCGTCTCCCAGGTTCTGGAACACGTGCGGCACTTGCGAAAACGCGGCCTGGCCGATCCAGGGCGCGCCTTCGCCGCCCATGTGGGTGGTGAGCTTGTTCATCTCCGGGTAGATGGCGGTGGCCATCACGTGGCAGCCGATGCCGGCCAGCGCGAAGCTGCCTTCCGGGACTTTGGTGGAGGTGTTGTGCGGGCAGCCGGAGCAGTAGAAAGCGGGTCGGAAGGGCGTGTTGATCGCCTTCTTGAGCACTGCGTCCTTGGCGTCGAGGAAGGCCAGGCGCTCGCGGATCTGTTCGCAGGTTTTCTCGTCCGTGATCAGGCGCGAGATGCGCGAGGCGATCACGCGCGCCACTTGCGAGACCGAGAAGTCGGCCTTGGAGGTGAGCAGCCATTCGCCGCGCGGGGCCACCCACTCGCCCTTGTCGTCGAACTTGCCGACGATGTGGGGGCGCACGTCGTCGCGCCAGTTGTAGAGCTGTTCCTTGAGCTGGTATTCGACCATCTGGCGCTTTTCCTCGACCACCAGGATTTCTTCCAGGCCCTGGGCGAATTCGCGCACGCCGTCCGGCTCGAGCGGCCAGGGCATCGCCACCTTGTACAGGCGCATGCCGACCTGGGCGGCCATGGCTTCGTCGATGCCCAGGTCTTCCAGGGCGTCGAGCACGTCCAGGTAAGACTTGCCGGAGGCGATGATGCCCAGCTTGGCGTTGGGGCTGTCGATGGTGACGCGGTTGAGCTTGTTCTCGCGGGCGTAGGCCAGGGCCGCGTAGATCTTGTAGTCCTGCATCAGTGCTTCTTGCTTGCGCGCTTGCAGGCCCAGCGGGTCGCTCGACAGGCGCGCGTTCAAGCCGCCTTCGGGCATCACGAAGTCTTGCGGGATCTTGCATTGCACGCGGAACGGGTCGGCGTCGACCGAGGCCGAGGACTCGACCGTGTCGGCCAGGGCCTTGAAGGCGACGTTGCAGCCGGAAAAGCGCGACATGGCCCAGCCGTGCAAGCCCAGGTCCAGGTATTCCTGCACATTGCAGGGGTAGAGCAGGGGGATCATCGAGGCCGAGAACAAGTGGTCGGACTGGTGCGGCAGGGTCGAGGAATAGGCGCCGTGGTCGTCGCCCGCCACCAGCAGCACGCCGCCGTGGCGGCTGGTTCCCGCGTGGTTCATGTGCTTGAAGACGTCGCCGCAACGGTCCACGCCCGGGCCCTTGCCGTACCACATGGCGAACACGCCGTCATACTTGGCCGGGCCGATCAAATCGACTTGCTGCGAACCCCAGACGGCGGTGGCGGCCAAGTCTTCGTTCACGCCGGGCACGAATTGCACGTGGTGGGCTTCGAGGTGCTTTTTGGCCTTCCACAAGGTTTCATCCAAGCCGCCCAGGGGCGAGCCACGGTAGCCGGAAATGAAGCCGGCCGTGTTCAAGCCGGCTGCCAGGTCGCGCTCGCGCTGCATCATCGGCAGGCGCACCAGCGCCTGTATGCCCGAGAGGAAGATATTGCCGGTCGTGGCCGTGTATTTGTCTTCCAGGGTGACCGTGTTGAGGCGCGAGCTCAGGGATGCGGCGCTCTGGGCGCCGGCTGGCGCGTCCGTGGTGTGTGGCATGTGTTGCTCCAAAGGGTATTGGGATGTTCGCCGGGAAAGCTGGCGCCGGGTAGGCGCCTTGATGCCGACGACGCTGGCGCGGCTCGCGCCCGTTCTATCCCAACCTTGGTGAGGCTGGGCTCGGCGGCAAGTGTATGAGCTTCAAGGCGGCGTGGGAAATACCGTCTGGCGATAGGGGTATAAGAAAAAGTGATGGCTTGCTGTGTTGCTTTCCATGCCACGAGCAGAGCCGGTCGCGGGCAGGCGGGCGGAACGTTTTCACGTTTGCTTACGCAATGCCTACCAACAATTTGTTCTCAGGCGATGTATGTTCTATACGCTTTGTCAACGAGTTGCAGCAAGGTGGTCTTGTTCTGGAGGATGTCCTTGTCAGTCAGCCGAAGGCGGTATTGGTTCCATTGACGGTCATAGGCGAGGATGTCCATATCCGAGTGTTCCAGTAAGGATTGAATTTCCTCAGCCTGGGGAAGTTTCGCCGCTAGGAGGATGGCTTTTTTTCGGGGCGTCATAGAAATGAAGTTCTTGGAAATGCCTTGATTTGACAGTCCGATATAGTGCTTGTTGTATTTTAATGCGAAACCCGGAGCAACTTCCTGCACGATCTCCAACAACGCATCGGCGAGTTTTAGCGATTCTTTCGAGCCCTTGCTTTCCCAATATTTACGGTCCACGACCTCGAGTTCGTCTTCCTCTTCGGTTCCCAGCGTCAACACATCGAGCACCGTCGTAAAGAAGAGCGTTACAGCACCTTCGACCTTAATGGCCTTCATCTGGATTGCAACGAACGGAATCGTGCCGTTGAAAAGTGAAACGACGTTCAAGAAGCGGCTTGTAATGTCCTCGGCGATCAATACGGCACAGTGCTTGTATTGCGGGAATTTTTTTCTTTGATAGTCCCAGTATTCGATCGTTCGAATAATGTGCGATTCGTCCGATTTGCCGAGCTGGAGCTCAACTTCATATCTGGTGTTGCTGTCTGGATCGTGAAGGAGCAAATCGAGACGTCCGCCGCTCGGTTGTGGTCGTTCGGAATCCTTCAGCGTGAGGTCACCCAGGCCAATAATTGAAGGATCTTCCGCAATTCTGGCCTGCACCCATTTTTCCGTGAATTCGGGATGCTGCTTGAGCGATATGACCTGCGATTTCACGTACTTGTCCATGGCAGCCGTTCGAATTGGGGGGAAAGGGACCCGATGCGCCTGATTGGTTTAGGCGGCGCCGGGCGAAGTCGGGTCAGGCATCGCTGTCGGGGGCCTTGAACAGATCGTCGAGACCGGCGGGGCGGGCGCGCGCGCGGGCTTGGCCGCGGCGGCCGTGGTATTCCTCTTCGATATTGTCGCGGTAATAACTCCACGCGGCCGAGGAGGCGCAGGTCGATAGGCGGCGCCACACTTCGTTGCCCACGCCGTCATAGTCGATGGCGCTGCCGTCGTCGAGTTCGACGCGCAGGATGCGCTCGCGCGCGTCGTAGCCGATGGCGCGCAGTTTGCCCGCGTTGAAGGGTTTCATGTCCATGTACACTCCAAAATCATGAGGCGCCCAGGCCCATCGCATGCAATTGCTGCGCGACCGAGACAGTGGCGGTGGGAATCCAGATTGCCACGCCGATGGCAAAGACTGCATAGAGCGCGATCAAGCGTGCGCGCTTCAAGGGGCGGCCGAATTTGGCTTCCTGGCGCTGGTACCAAAACACGCATGCCATCGTGAACGCGAATTCGATCGCCAGCGCCACGTAGGGCATATGGCCGTAGGTGTTGAGCGAGACGATCATGGAATTGGGTGCCAGCAATTGATGTTCGAAGCCCACCACCAGATCGCACAGTACGTGGAAAGTGGTGAGCGTGCCGCACCACAAGGCCAATGGGCGGCTGCGGAACCACAGCGCGACCAAGCCCGCGACGACGCCGCCTTGGATCAGGGCGGGAATGAGGTTATGGCTGTAGGTCATCGACACCTGCAGGTTTTGCAAGGTCGCGTCGGTGAATGCCGCCGGGGTAGGCGGCTCCACCTGGAACAAGGCCAATGCCAGCCACAGGAATTCGGGCACGTTCGCGCACAGCAGCAAAAGCCAGAATGGATAGGCCTTCAAACGGCTGTAGGGAATCAGGGCGGCGGCGTAATGGCCGATGATCATTTTGCGCCCCGCGTGACGATGAAGTGAATCACGGCGAAGAATGCGGCATAGATGACGATCAATCCGATGATGAGGGTCGACATGGTTACGTCTCCTTAGACGGCTTCACCCCAATAGATGACGTAGCTGTCCAGCTCGAACAGGCTGTCGGCGACCGGATAGTTATCCAGTTCGCGGCTGGCGATTTGTCCGAAATTGAGCATGTCTTTTTCGCCTTGGTCCGGGCAGCGCCCTCCCCTGGTCCAGCCATGCAGGGCGTCCAATTGGCGGCTCACCGATGCGATGGCGCCGTCGTCGGGCTCGGCCAGGCGCATGCGCGCGAGCTCGCTGCGCGCCGCCGTGAGCAACTGGTCAAACTCGTCGAAGGTCTTGAGTGAACTTGGCATGGGCGCTTGCGTTTTTTATTTGTTCCTCATGATAGTTCGAAGCATTCGATCTGCATAGCAAATGCAAAGACATCCTGATCTACAAGGCCTTGAGTTTGCCGTTCTGACGAACGGGCCTTTTTTGCAAGCTCAGGTATATTCATTTGCCCGGCATTTCCACGCGCTCCGAAATCAATTTGATTTGCTCATCTCGAACAAGATCGGTGCGCACGATTGTGAAAATTATTTTTCCAAGCAGAAATTGATTATGAACGTAGGCGGGCTGGTGAATATGTATTTCATCCGGCAAGTCTATTTTCATTGCGGTCATCAAGACATCGAAAAACAAATTGGTGTCGGTAAACCACTCGCGATTGAATTGAAAATCGTTATTTGATATTTCAATATGGAAAATATTCATTTGAATACGGCTCTTGTTGGTTCCTCACATTGACGCAAGTCACTGGTTAAATGGCGCTGGAATGATATGAGTCTGTCTGGAAATTTTGATTTATTTCGGGATTGCGCAAAATTCGCCGATACGCCGAATTTTGACAGTCGTAATGCGGATTGTGGCAAAAAATCCCCGTTCAAATTGACGCGGATTGTCACTTTTTCGAGAAACTTATGGTGGCATGTAATTTGCTCAAGCAGTGACATTCACTTTTCTGGAGAAGTATCATGCGTTTGCGACTTTCGATAATCGCCACACTCGTAGTTAATTTGTTTTCTGTTTCGGAAAACTGTCTTGCAGCAACGCAATCTAATCTTGTCGAAGATCCCGGCTTTGAATTGGGAACTTCGCATTTCACGCCGAATCAGACGGGTACTTCCGTCAGCCTGACGCAAGTCAAACCGCTGGCGGGCAAGCAAAGTCTGTTGGTGGGAACTGCGGGATATGGTGATAGCGTGCTGTGGAGTGGCAGGACTCTCAGCGCATTCCCCGTCAAGCGCTCGAGCGCGTTTTCGGTCCAGATGAGAATGCGGGTGACGACCGCGTCGAAGTCGAATATTTCCTTGTGCGCGCTGGCAGATTACGCGAGCGGCACGTCGGTGCAGGCCTGCACGCGCGTGCGTGCGACCGTTGGCGACAAGGGAACGGTTTCGGTGAAGCTGGCGCTCGATGCCAGGCGCGATTTGGCGCGCGTGCGACTGGGAATCTTCCAGGAGGGTAGCGCACCGCTGGTCGGTGTGATGATCGACAGTGTCAATGCAAGCTTGGCGGGCATCGCGGTTCCGACGCCAACGCCAACGCCGACGCCGACGCCGACCCCAACGCCGACGCCGACGCCAACGCCGACGCCGACGCCAACGCCGACCCCGACGCCAACGCCAACGCCGACCCCAACGCCAACGCCAACGCCAACGCCGACCCCAACGCCAACGCCGACGCCGACGCCAACGCCGACGCCAACGCCAACGCCGACGCCAACGCCAACCCCAGCGCCAACCGGCACGTTCAGCAATGGCGTCACGCTGCATCTGCAAAAGAATCTGGGCAATCCCGCGCTCGTCTCCTTTGGATTGCCGCTGATTCCAGGCACCGTCACGGATGTGAGCAAGATGCGCTTCCACGTCAGCGGAACGACGCAAGACATCCCCGGCATCAACATCAAGCCCATCCTGTATAACTACGACGCCGCCGGCCACGCCCTCGACGTGCGCTCGGTGCTGGTTCAATTCCCCGCCACGGCAGTGAGTGGCGCCAGCCTGGACCTGGACGTGGAATGGGCCAGCATCACGGGCGCGCCGGCCGGCGCCAACACCGCGGCTTATTCCACCGTCAAATTGGCTTCGCCAGAGACGATCCAAGTACGCAACCGCAAGATCATCAACAGCAACGGCACCTATTCGATCGATCCCGGCCCGCAAATCAATCAAACCCTGTTTAGCGGCACCGAGCCGGGCATCCTCGCCAATTACCCGCAAGCTTATCTGGCGGCGACCGGCATCTTGAATAGCTTGATGACGCGCGGCCAAGTGCAGGGTAACGCCGACTTGAAGTCGCTGTCCTACCTGTCGGATAACCTGGGCCTGTTCTCCGCCGGCGCCATTTATGACGACGGCTACAATGTCGAAAGCGGCGCCGTGGTCGACCCGATCGCCAATTACGAAGGCTGGTTGTACGACCGTTGCGCCACTTTCCTCATTTCCTACGCCCACAACGGCGACAGCCGCTTCTACCGCCATGGCTTGCGCTCGTGTTCCTTCTACTCGTCGAAGATCAGCGCCGCCGGCATTTACACCGGCAAGCCGGAAGACGATCCGAAGTATTCGCACCTGCGCGGCCTGTATGCTTACTACGCCTTGACGGGCGACGAATCGGCATTGGCCTCGGCCGTGAATATCGCGAACATGTGGCTCAACGAGCCCTACTTCGTGCTGCCATATCGCACCCAAGGCAAAATCCGCGGCGCCGACAAGCTGTGGACCGAGCGCCTGCTTGGCACCAGCATGGAAGGCATGATGTACGGCTATATGCTGACCGGCGATATGCAATACATGAATGGTTTCAAAGGCATGTTTGAAACCGCCTACAAGCACATCAGCACCACCGACCAGAGCGCCCTGAACGCCATCACGCAGGTGAACCTACCGTCGCAAAATTGCTTCATCCATAGCAGCGAGCAGCATGGCGAAGGCGGCTTGTCGACCGATCCATGGTGCTCGGGCTGGATGAGCGAATTGCTGATCGACCCGCTGCTGCGCTACCAGCAAATGACGAATGATGCGCGGGTGGACGATATCTTCATCCGCCTGGCGCGCTTCCTGCGCGACACGGGAACGGCATACTTCCAGGGTGACCTGCGCAGCGACACCTTCCTCAATCCAACCATGTGCTTCGACCCGAGCAATACGGAAGACCCGCGCATCGTCGTGCCTCTGTACGGCAGCGGCATCGGCATTGACGGCAAGCGCGTGAGCTGGGGCGACTACAGCGATTTCGAACATTGCACTGACGCCACCGCACTGACGGCGGCGGCAATCCGCGGCCTCAAGCGCCAGGGCAAGTTCGACGGACCGGGCGTGGGCCCGTTCAGCACCGAGGGTGAATCGATGATGGTGCTGCATAATGAATTCTCGTTCTGCGCCGTGTACGCTTTCACCAACCACTCGCGCACCAACCGCGATCCGGCCAACTGGAACAGCGCCAGCCTGGCCGATGGATATTCGGGCGGCGACGCGGCCGGCCAAGCTGCTTTCATCCTCAATAACAAGATCGGCTATCCGGTGCATGAAAGCTCGCCGCAGCGCAAACTGAGCTGGTGGTTCAATTCCTCGCTGCTGCAGTATTCCCTGCTCAGCGACGCGAAGGTGAGCTTCGGCGCCGTCGCCGGTGGGCATATCCAGCCGGCCGGTTGCCGCTAGGGCGCGGCCAGGATCCGGGGGCGGGCGCGCCCGGATCCGCGCGCGCGATGCGCGCCACCTAGAGAGCGCGCGCGCCCAGCCAATATCCGCTCTGGCATAAATCGAGCGACACTTGCCGCACCAGCCGCCCGACGGCGGCCGCGGCATTGGTCAATGGAATATTTTTCGATGCGCACAAGGTCACCGTGCGCGAAATGGCCGGGCTGTGGATGGGCCACACGCGCAGCGCGCCGCGTTCGATTTCGGCCAGCAAGGGCGCGACCGGCAAGATGGTGGCGCCCATGTCGGCCAGCAGGGCCGACTTGAGAATGGCGATCGAATTGATTTCGATCACCTCCCCGATCGTCAAGCCGGCCGCGCGCGCCATGTTTTCGATGCGCGGGCGCACGCCATGCTGCAAGCCGGGCAGGATCAGGGCGGTGTCGAGCGCCTGCGCCAGCGTGACGGCGGCGCCGGCCGGCGCCTGGGCCGAGGCCGCGCTACTGATGTACATCATCTCTTCCTCCACCAGGGGCGTGCTGGCAAACGGCGCCAACTGGCCGTCGTCGAACAGCACGGCCAGGTTGACGCGTCCCGACTTCAATTGCTCGGCCAGGTTGCCCGACAATTCCTCCGTCAATTGCAGCGTGATTTCCGGGTATTGCGCGCGCGTGGCCATCAACAGCGGCAAGGCCAGCGCGCCCGAGATGCTGTGCGGCAGGCCCAGGGTGACGCTGCCGGCCGGGCGTGTGGTCGATTGCGTCACCGCCGACTTGGCGTCCGCCATCTGCTTGAGGATCGCTTGCGCATGCTCGTAAAACACCTTGCCCGCGTCCGTGCTGAGCACGCCCTGGGCCGAGCGGTGCAGCAATTGCGCCCCCAGCTCTTCCTCCAACTGGCGTAACTGCTGGGTCAGGGCAGGCTGGGCCACATGCAAGACCTGGGCCGCGCGCGACAAGGAACCATGATCAACAATGGCAACGAAATAACGAAGCTGGCGGATTTCCATGGGCGCCCGAGTGTGGGTGAAACATGTGGGTGAAACGCAAGAGTGATGCGTAAATTGAACTATGTGGCGAAAAATAATCCTGATTTGCATCAACTTCGCTATACTCATTTTATCGCAGCGCTTGTGTGCCCTTGAAAAAACACCAGGACGTCGACATGCTCAAGAAAGTTGATGCTTCGCAGCTAAAAGTGGGCATGTATATCCATGACCTCAGTTGCGATTGGATGACCCACCCTTTCGTGCGCAATCGCTTCCAGATCAGCAGCGAAGACGAGATCCGCAAGATTGTCCATGCCGGCATCCACGATGTGGTGATCGACAGCGACAAGGGCTTGGACGTGGAAGACGCGCCCACCGTGGCCGAAGCCCAAGCCCAGACCGAAGCCGAACTGGTCGTCATCGCGGCCCAGCCCGTCATTGTCAAGCGCGTCTCCCTGGGTGAGGAAATGAACCGCGCGGCCCAGATCCGCCATCAAGCCTCGGGCCTGGTGCGCAATGTGATGCGCGACGCGCGCCTGGGCAAGGCGATTGAAATCGATTCGGTCGAACCGGTGGTGCAAAACATCACGGAATCGATCTTGCGCAATCCCGGCGCCTTGGTCGGCTTGTTGCGTATCAAGAACAAGGACGATTACACCTTTCTCCACTCAGTGTCCGTGTGCACGCTGCTGGTGGCGTTTTGCCGCTCGCGCGGGATGGATGCGGAAACCATCCACCAGGCCGGCCTGGGCGGCTTGCTGCACGACACCGGCAAGGCCCTGGTGCCCGACACGATCTTGAACAAGCCGGGGCCGCTGACGGAGGAGGAATTCGAGATCATCCGGCGCCATCCGCGCGATGGCTACGATATCTTGCTCAAGTCGCCGGAAGTGGGGCCCATTCCGCTCGACATCACCTTGCACCACCATGAGCGCCTTGACGGCAGTGGCTATCCGGACAAGCAGGGCAAGGAACAGATCAGCGAGCTGGCGCAGATGGCGGCCATTGTCGACGTGTATGACGCCATCACGGCCGACCGTTGCTACCACAAGGGAATGTCGGCGGCCGACGCCTTGCGCAAGATCTATGAGTGGAGCAAATTCCACTTCAATCCCACCTATGCGCAAGAATTCATGCGCTGCATCGGCATCTATCCGGTGGGCACCCTGGTGATGCTCGAGTCGGGACGCTTGGGGGTGGTGATCGAGCCGCACGAGACCAATTTGCTCGCGCCCAAGGTCAATGTCTTTTTCAACGCCAAGAAGAACGTCTACATCAAGCCCGAGATGATCGATTTGTCGCGCAAGCTGGGCTTTGGCGGCGGTGACAAGATCGTCAGCCACGAATCGCCCGCCAAATGGAATGTCGACCCGATGAAGTTCCTCAGCGTGGCCGACGCCTAGGCTGGAAGCGCAAAGAGCGCAAAAGGGACAGACCCCT
>JAZKBP010000014.1:0-148672 GCA_040388555.1 Pseudomonadota bacterium | reverse complement strand
CTGTTTTGAGGAAATGCCCGCATTTCCTCAAAACAGGGGTCTGTCCCTTTTGCGCTGGTTCTAGAAGAACTCGGCCGTATCGTTCGATTCCACCACTTGCAGCATGCCGCCATCGACCAGCGCGTCGTAATGGCAAGACTGGTTGCGGCCATGCCCCTTCGCGTAATACAGGGCCTGGTCGGCGCGCCCGAGGATGATCACGGGCGATTCGTAAGCGCTGATGCTGACGTAGCCGACGCTGACGGTGACGGTGCCCACTTGCGGAAACACATGCGCCTCGACGCTCTTGCGGAAGCGTTCGATGATTTTTTCCGCGTTTTCTAGCGAGCTCGAGCGCAGCAGCACGACGAATTCCTCGCCGCCGAAGCGGAACACCCGGTCTTGCGAGCGGAAGCTTGAATGGAGCAGGTTGGCGATCAGGATCAACACTTCGTCGCCGTACAGGTGGCCGAATTTGTCGTTGACGGACTTGAAATGGTCGACGTCGACCACGGCCAGCCATTGCTTTTCCTCGTCAATGCCCGGGTGGCGCCGCTCTTGCCCGCTGGGCGGCTCGCCGTCGTTGTCGGCCGACGCTTGCAGCATCTTGGCCAATTGGTCGTCGAAGGTTTTGCGGTTGAGCAAGCCGGTGAGCGAGTCGCGTTCGCTGTAGTCGAGCAAATTCTGGAAATTGCGGTACACGCTCACGATGCCATCGATCATGTGGATGGTCTCGGCGCTGAACGCTTGCGGGTGGCGCATCTCGAGGCAGGTATCGACCTTGTCGCCGATCCAGATCGGCAGCCAGCGCGTGCGCATGCCGTCCTCGCCGAGCTGCTCGGCCACCACGCCGTGCTGGGCGATGCATTCGGCCAGGGCGGGGAAGCTGGCGATCGGCTCGCCCGGTACGCTGGCGTCCGATTGCTCGTCCATGCGCGCCTTCTGGCCGGCCAGGATGATGGCGCGCGGGCGCACGAAGCGCTGCCCGCGCAAGGTGGCGATGGTCAGCACGCGCGCCTGTACGGCGCCGGCCAGTTCCTGGACGGCCGAAATCACGGAGATGTCGAGCATCGTGTGATCGCGGTGGCCCGTCATGTCCACCATGTGCTTGAGAAGAGAATCCATGTCCGGTCTCGGGATTGAATCAGGCGGCGCGAGCGCTGCCAACTTGCCGATGGCGGCATGCCGGCCGGGCGCGCGTGGCCCGGCACAGGACAAATTCCGCAAAACGGCATCGTAAGGACATAGGCGTTCGCACCATCGAATTGGGGGCGGCTCTCCCGGCCGGCCGGCGGCCGGCGTGCACGGGCCAAAAATGAACCCTGAGAAAACGCGATCTTGCTGCCAGTGTACCGCGTTCGCGCCGCGCGCTCAAAAAATATCGGGCGCGGCCCGTGCGGGCGCGCCGTTCCTTCAAAAAACATGTAAGAAATTCCACATGGAAATCTTGTCGCTCGTCAACAGGCGGCCTGGACGGACTCCCTATAGTGGGGGCATGGCGCGCGCCGCTGCCCGCAAGCACCAGCGGTCCGGGGCCGGGGGCGCGCCATGCAGCACCTTCCATCACCAACCTCTGAGGAGTTCATTATGAAAGCCATTGCATCGACCGTGCGCCGCTTCGTGCGCGACGACGACGGCGTCACCGCCATCGAATACGGCTTGATCGCCGCCCTGATCGGGGTGATCGCCGTGGGCGCCATGTCCCAGGTCGGGACCGCCTTGATCAGCAAATTTAGCGCCATTGCTAACAATATCAACGGCTAAAGCAGGCGCGGCGGTGGGCGGGGTGCGCTCCGCCGCGCCGCCGCCTTGCCGCCGCAACCGATGGAGGCAAGCCATGACCCCCGAATTGTTCCTGTTTGCCCTCGTGATCGTGGCCGCCGCCACCGACCTGGCCGCGCGCCGCATCCCGAACCTGTTGCCCCTGTCGGGCCTGGCGCTGGCCTTGGCCTGCCAGCTGTCGGGCGCGGGCGGCGGCTCCGCCCTGTCCTGGCTCGCTGGCGCGCTGGCCGGCCTGTGCCTGTTCTTGCCGTTTTACGCCTTGCATGGCATGGCCGCCGGCGACGTCAAGCTGATGGCCGCGGTCGGCGCCTTCGTCGGCCCCCTGCTCGCGCTCAAGATCGGCCTGGTCACCTTCGTCGTCGGCGGGGCGATGGCGTGCGCCATCCTGCTCGCCACCGGACGGGTCGGCGCTTGCCTGCGCAATCTGGGCATCTTGCTGCGCGCCTGCGATTGGCGCGCGCGGCGCGCGGCGGGCGCGCCGGTGGTCATCGTCAGCGTCGGCGGCATTCCCTACGCCGTTGCCATTGCGCTGAGCACCATCGGGGTGCTGATGTGGGAGCGCGCCTGAGCGCGTGCTTGTGGCGAGTGCGCGCGGCGAGCTTGTGACACGGCATCTTTTGCTGCGGATCAATGGAAAGGAGCAAGGCATGGATAAGATGAATCGACACGAGGCCGGCGGCGATCCGCGGCGCACCAGGGAGGGCATATGAGGCAGAGCGAACTTGACAGTCCAGGCGCGGCGCCGGACGCCGCTGGTGCCAGCGGCTGGCAGGAGCGCGTCGCGCTGCCGCCCCAGCCCAAGAGCGTGCGCGACACCGGCTTGGATTTGAGCATGCTCGTCGAACTGGTCAGCAAGGTGATTTTCCTGGCCGGAAAAAGCCACTTGTCGATGCTGGCGGCGCGCCTGCGCCTGCCCGTCAATGTGCTGCATGAAGTGCTCGTGTTCATGCTGGCCGAGCAGATGGCCGAGGTGGCGCGGCGCGGCGACGCCGACATCGATGTGGCTTACCAATTGACGACGCTGGGGCGCCAGCGCGCGGGCGAAGCCTTGGCGCGCAATCGTTACCTGGGCCCGGCGCCGGTGACGCTGGCCGCCTACCGCGACATGGTGCTGCGCCAGTCGCTGCGGCGCCGACCTGCCATCGGCGCGGCCGACATCGCCGCCGCCTTCGCCGACATCAGCGTGCCGGTCGGCGTGCGCAAGCTGATCGGCGCGGCCATGTACGCGGGGCGCTCGCTGCTGCTGTACGGGCCGCCCGGCAGCGGCAAGAGCACGCTGGCGCGCCGCCTTGGACGCTTGTTGCAAGACGTGGTGGCGCTGCCGCACGCGGTGGCCGTGGGCGAGCACATCATCGAAGTGTACGATCCGCTCCAGCACTTGGCGCCGAACCCGGCGCAGGCGGCGCAGTTGCTGCCGCGCCACGGCGAGGAGCGCCGCAGCGTCGACGCGCGCTGGCTCCTGTGCCAGCGTCCGGTGCTACAACTGGGCGCCGAACTGAGCGCGCCGATGCTGGCGCTGCGCCTGGACGCGGCCAGCGGCTACTATCAAGCGCCGGCCCATTTCAAGGCCAATAACGGCATGCTGATCATCGACGACCTGGGACGCCAGCGGGTCGCAGCCTTTGACTTGCTCAACCGCTGGATCGGCCCGCTCGACCAGGGCGAGGATAGCCTGAGCCTGGAAGGTGGCCAGCAGTTCAGCGTGCCCTTCGACACGCTGATGGTGTTCGTTACCAGCGCCGATCCGGCCAGCCTGTTTGACCCCGCCTTCCTGCGTCGGCTGGGCTACAGGGTGGCGCTGGGCGCGCTCGGCGAACTCGAATACCGCACCCTGTTCCGCCAGCAGTGCCTGGCTGCGCGCCTGGTGTACGACGAAGCCGTGCTGCGCCACCTGATCGAGCAGCTGCACCGCCCCAGTGCGCGTCCCCTGCTGGCCTGCTATCCGCGCGAGCTGATCGGACGCATCCTCGACTTCGCCGGATTCGCTGGCGAAGAGCCGCGCTTGACGCTGGCCGCGCTCGAGCATGCCTGGCACAGCCTGTTCGCGGGTGAAGGCGCGCCGGCGGGCACGGCGCCGCCCGAAGCGCCCGCCGCGCCAGTTTGCGAGGCGGGCCAGGCGCGCGCGGCCGGCTGCCATGCACCGTTTGCCGCCGAGGTGATCGTATGAAAAACGCGCGCGCCTTGACCATGCTCTTGCTGGCCATCGCCCTCGGCCTGTGCGCCGTCGTGCTGGCCTCGCGCTGGCTGCTGCAGCAAGCCGGCACCGGCTCGACCCGCATCGTGGTGGCGGCCGCCGACGTCAACCTGGGCCAGCGGCTGGCGCCGGAAATGCTGACCCAGGCCGACTGGCCGGCCGGCAGCGTGCCGGCCGGCGCCTTGACCGAACCGGCCGCCCTGGGCGGGCGTGTCCTCAAGAGCAGCCTGCTGCGCGGCGAACCGCTGACCGAAGCCAAACTGGCGCCGCTGGGCACCCTGGGCGGGCTGTCGGCCGTGATCGCCGAAGGCAAGCGCGCCATCACGGTGCGCGTGAACGACGTGATCGGCGTGGCCGGATTCGCCTTGCCCGGCAATTTCGTCGACATCATCGTCAACACCGAGCGCGACGGCGCGCCGGCTGGCCAGCCGGGCAAGGAGCGTTTCATTTCCAAGATCGTGCTCGAGCGCATCCTGGTGCTGGCGGTGGCGCAGGAAGTGAACCGTGACGACACCAAGCCGCGCGTGGTCAACGCGGTGACGCTCGAGGTCACGCCCGAGCAAGCCGAAAACCTGGACCTGGCGCGCAGCGTCGGTACCTTGTCGCTAGCTTTGCGCAACCAGGTCGATCCCAAGCCGGGCACCACCGCCGGCGCCACCAAGGTCAGCCTGCTCAACGAGGCGCCGGCGCCGCCAGTGACGCCGGCCCCAGCGCCGCTCCTCATGTCGCCCTGGCCCGCCATGACGATGCACGCGCCCCGGGCGCCACGCCCGCAGCCGGCGCCGCCGAAGCCGGCGGGGCCGGCGCTGGCCGGGCCGCTGCGCCATTGCAGCGGCGTCATCAATGGCTTGGGCAGTGGCACCGAGTGCTTTTGAGGCGCTGGCGCTGCCAACCTACGGAGAACGGCAATGACATCCCTATTCGATCACCCTGTTGGAGCGCGCGGCGGCGTGGCGTGTGCGCTGGGCATGGCGGCGCTGGCGCTGGCCTGGCCCTGTTCGGGCGCGGCTCGGCCCAAGGCTCTGCCCGCCGCGCCCCAGCCACACCAACAGGGGGAACCCGCGCGCGGCGGACCGCAATGCCGCGCCGAGGTGGGCGCGCCCACCAGCTTGCGCCTGGCGCTGGGCAAGTCGACCTTGATGCACTTGCCCGAGCCGCTCGCCAACCGCACGGTGGGCAATCCGGCCATCGTGCAGGCGATGCTGGTCGGGCCGCAGACCCTGTATCTGGTGGGCGCCGAAATCGGCAGCACCAACATGATCCTGGAGTCGCGCGGCGGGCGCTGCAGCGTGGTCGAGGTGATGGTCGGCATCGACCCGGCCGCCCTGCAGGCGAGCTTGCAAGCGCTGCTGCCCGAGGAGCGCAATATCAAGGTCGGCAGCGCCGGCGACACCCTGGTCTTAAGCGGCAGCGTGGCCGATGGCGCCACCGTCAACCGCGCGCTCGAGCTGGCCGCCGCCTTCGTGCGCCGGCCTGGCGGGGGCGCGGGCGCGCCGGCGGCCGGTGGCGGCGCCGAGGCCGCCACCGGCCAGGGCGCCGCGCGCGTGGTCAACCTGCTGTCGGTGAGCGCGCCGCAGCAGGTGATGCTGGAGGTGAAAATCGCGGAAGTGTCAAAGTCGCTGCTTGAGCGCCTCGAAGCCGGCGCCAATCTGCGCTTGTCGAGCGGCAGCTGGGCCGCCACCTTGCTGTCGAACTTCATCACCGGCAAGGCCGGCGCGCAATTGGAGGCGCACAAATCGAACGGCAACTCGCTCGCGCTCGAGGCCCAAAAGCAGGATGGCTTGGTGCGCATCCTGGCCGAGCCGACCGTGATGGCCATCAGCGGCCAGGAGGGTAGCTTTCTGGCCGGCGGCAAGATCTTGATCCCGGTCGGACAAGACACCGTGGGCAACGCCGTCAAGATCACGCTCGAGGAAAAGGAATTCGGGGTCGGCTTGCGCTTCACCCCCACCGTGCTGGCGGGCGGGCGCATCAACCTGAAGGTGGCGCCGGAAGTGTCGGAACTGTCGCGCGATGGCGTGGGCATCAGTGCGGCCGGCGTGGGCGGCGGCACCGCGGTGCTACCCCTGATCACCACCCGGCGCGCCGCCACCACGGTGCAGCTGTTCGATGGCCAAAGCTTCGCCATCGGCGGCTTGATCCGCAATAACGTGACGGCCAATATCAAGGGCTTGCCGCTGCTGGGGGACATTCCCATCCTGGGCGCCCTGTTCCGTAGCACCGATTTTCAGCAAGACAAGACCGAGCTGGTGTTCGTGGTGACGCCGCACTTGGTCAAGCCGCTCGGGCCGGACTACACACTGCCGACCGACCGCGCGCCGGAACCGAGCCGCGCCGACGTGCTGCTGGGCGGGCGTCTGGAAGGGAGCGCGCCGGCGCCGCGCACTCCGGGTTTCGAATTGAAGTGAGGCCGCCGCGCCTGTCACGGGAGAACAGCATGAGCAAACTATCGATCGCGCGGGGTCGCTGTGGCGCCGCCCTGTTGGCAAGCGCACTGGCCGGCTGCGCCGGGACCACGCCACACTGGGACGCCCACTTTGGCCAGGCCTTGCGCCAGGCGCAGGCAAGCCAGATCGCGAACGCCGGCGCCCCCGCCAACCTTGATCCGGTGGCCGGCATCGACGGCCAGGCCGCGCGCGCCGCGCAGGAGCGCTATGAACGCAGTTTCCGCGAGCCGGCGCCGCAGCCCGATGCGCTGACCATCGGCATCAGCAAAAAATGACGCCCGCCCCGTGCTTGCAGCCTGGAGACCGATCGTGAAAGCGCACGCCGTTCCGCCGCCGCGCCAGCGTGGCTCGATCCTGTACATGTTCGCGTTCGCCGCCACGTTGCTGGTGGCGATGTTCGCCGCGACGGTCGACCTGTCGCAGTTGTACGCGCGCAAGACCGAGATTCAAAACGCGGCCGATGCGGCGGCGCTGGCCGGCGCCAAGAGCTTGAAGGCGTCCAGCGGTAGCGCCGCCGCCATCAGCGCCGCCGTGGGCGCGGCCACCGGCACCAGCAACAACTACCAGTACGCCAACCACGACAAGTACTTCAGCTTCGCGCCCGGCGCCATCAGCTTCGCCGCCAGCGCCACCTCGAACAACTGGCTGAGCCCGGCGGCGGCCAAGCTGGCGCCGGCCGGCCTCAAGTTCGTGCGGGTGCTCGCGCGCGACGGCGACAGCGCCCCCCTCACCCTGGCGACCGCGTTCGCCAGCAGCATCGGCCAGGGCGCCACGCTGACGGTCGATGCCGTCGCCGTGGCCGGTCCCATCAACAACGGCGTGGGGCTGCGCCAATGAGGCCGGGTTTGCGTCCCCTTCTGCGTCCGGGTCTAGCTCTGCCTCTGGGGCCGGGCCGGAGGCGGCGTGCGCAGGCGCCGCGCCGGCGCGGCGGCGCCACGATCGTCGAATTCGCCTTCGCCGCCAGCATCTTCCTGACCTTGATGTTCGGGGCCCTCGAATTTGCGCGCATGCTGTTCGTCTGGAACAGCATGCAGGAAGTGACGCGGCGCGCCGCGCGCGCGGCCGTGGTGAGCAACTTCACCGACAACGCGGCGCTGGCGCAGTTGAAGGCGGCGGCCGTGTTCGCCGACCCCCAGCATCCGACCTCGATCTTCGGCACCGACGTCGGCGCCGATCACATCCGCATCACCTACCTGAACCGCGATCTGGCCGAAGTGAGCCCGCTGCCGGCCAGCCCGAACGCCAACCTGGCCAACTGCGCGAGCACGCCCGCGGCGGCGGCGTGCATCCGCTTCGTGCGCGTCCAGATCTGCGCCAACGGCAGTGGCGCCGCCTGCGAGGCGGTCCACTACAGCCCCATCGTTCCGGTGTTCCCCGCCCTGAGCATGCCGCTGTTCCCGGTCATCATACCGGCGCAGTCGCTCGGTTGCGGCATACCGGTCTGTCCATGAAGCGCGCGTGGCCGGCAAACACTGAAAGGAATGGAAAGCGATGAAAGCGCTGATGATTTCACGGGACGAAGCCTTGCTGGCCGAAGTGGCGGCCCAGGGCGCCGCGCGCATTCCGCCGATGCGCCTGGTGGCGCGCATCGCCACGCTGCGCGAGGCCAGCGAACGCGTCGCCAGCGCCGCGCCGCAGCTGGTGATCCTCGACGCGAGCGGCATCGATACGCTCGAGGCCGAGCTGATCGAACGCCTGACGCGCTACTATCCGGACGCCTCCTTCATCCTGCTCGCGCGCGACCAGCAGCAGGACATGCTGATCCGCGCCATGCGCGCCGGCGTGCGCGAGGTGCTGCCGCTGCCGCTGATGCACCAGGCGTTTCACGAGGCGATGGACCGGATCGAGGTGAAGGCGGGCGCCGCCCACGCGCGCGACGGCAAGGTGCTCGCCTTCATCTCGTGCAAGGGCGGCAGCGGCGCCACCTTCGTGTCGACCAATTTTGGCTACGCGCTGGCGACGCTGGCGGCCAAGAAAACCCTGCTGATCGACCTGCATGGGCAGTTCGGCGACGCCTGCCTGTACGTGTCGGACCAGAAGCCGAGCATGACGCTGTCGGACCTGTGCGCCCAGATCACGCGCATGGACGGTGCCTTCCTCGACTCTTGCCTGGTGCACGTGACGAGCGGCTTCGGCGTGCTGGCGGCGGCGGACGACCCGAATCACAAGGTGGCGATGAAGCCCGAGCACATGGACAGCATCCTGCGTCTGGCGCGCCAGCACTACGATTTCATCCTGCTCGACGTCGGGCGCCAGATCGACGCGGTATCGCTGCGCGCGCTCGACTCGGCCGACGTGGTCTACCCGGTGCTGCAGCTGGCGCTGCCGGACATCCGCGACGGCCGGCGCTTGCTCGATATCTTCCGCTCGCTCGGCTACGCCAACGAGCGCATCCGCCTGCTGGTGAACCGCTACGAAAAAGGCGGCAAGCTGCGCCTGCACGACTTGGAGCTGGCGCTGGGAGCCGAAGTGGCGCACACGTTGCCCAACGACTACATGGCCGCCACCGATTCGGTGAACCAGGGCGTGCCGGTGCTGCAGCTGGCGCGTTCAAGCCCGGTGGCGCGCAGCCTGGCCGATTTCGTCGAGCTGGTCACGGCGCGCCGCGTCAGCGAGAGCAAGGGCCTGTTCGACCGCCTGTTCGGGCGCGCCGACCCGGATGCGTGACCCACCACGCACCGATCATCCCCACATTGAGAGGACAAGCCATGACATTGCGCGAACGCCTGGCTGGCAGCTTCGATCCGGCGCCATCCGAGCTGGCCGGCGCCGGCACCCTGGCCACGGGCGCCTATCAGGAATTGAAGAAGACGATGCACCAGGCGATCCTCGACCGCATCGACCTCGAACGCCTGCAGCGCTTGACCACCGAGCAGTTCAAGCACGAGCTGGCGCTGCTGGTGCAGCGCATCATCGAGGACGAGCGCATCGTGCTGAACCAGAACGAGCGGCACAGCCTGGTGCTCGATATCCAGCACGAGATGCTTGGCTTCGGCCCGCTCGAGCCGCTGTTGAACGATCCAACCGTGTGCGACATCCTGGTCAACACCCACGCCAAGGTGTACGTGGAGCGCCACGGCAAGCTCGAATTGACGGAGGTGCGCTTCAACGACAACGCGCACCTGATGAAGATCATCGAAAAAATCGTCTCGCGGGTCGGGCGCCGCGTCGACGAATCGAGCCCGATGGTGGACGCGCGCCTGCCCGACGGCTCGCGCGTGAACGCCATCATCCCGCCGCTGGCGGTGGACGGTCCGCTGCTGTCGATCCGGCGCTTCTCGGCCAGCCCTTTGAGCGTGGCCGACCTGCTCGAGTTCAAGAGCATGACGCCGCCGATGGTGCAGGTGCTGCAGGCGCTCGGGCACGCCAAGATCAATATCCTGATCTCGGGCGGCACCGGCAGCGGCAAGACCACCCTGCTCAATCTGCTGTCGAGCTTCGTGCCGGCCGACGAGCGCATCGTCACGATCGAGGACGCGGCCGAGCTGCAGCTGCGCCAGCCACACATCGTGCGCCTCGAGACGCGCCCGCCCAATATCGAGGGCAAGGGCGAGGTGACGCAGCGCGCGCTGGTGCGCAACGCGCTGCGCATGCGCCCGGACCGCATCATCCTGGGCGAGGTGCGCGGCCCCGAGGCGCTCGACATGCTGCAGGCGATGAACACCGGCCACGAGGGTTCGCTCGCCACCATCCACTCGAACAGCCCGCGCGACGCGCTGGCGCGCCTGGAAAACATGGTCGGCATGGCCGGCGTGAACCTCACACCGCGCGCCACCCGCCAGCAGATCTGCGCCGCGGTGACGGTGGTGATGCAGGTGACGCGCCTGACCGACGGCGCGCGCAAGCTGGTGAGCCTGCAAGAGATCACCGGCATGGAAGGCGAGATCATCGCGATGCACGAAGTGTTCAAGTTCGAGCAGACCGGCGTCGATGCCAACGGCAAGGTACTGGGCCACTTCTGCGCCACCGGCGTGCGCCCGCGCTTCGCCGAGCGCTTGCGCCAGTTCGGCGTGGCGGTGCCGGAAACCCTGTTCGATCCATCCAAGCTATACATGTAGCGGCGCGGAGCGAAAATATGGACATCGGCTTCTACGGCTTCGCGATCCTTTTGTTCGCGGCCGTCATCCTGGCTTTCGAGGGCGCTTGGCTGTGGTGGTCCGGCACCCATGGCGACGGCGCGCAGCGCATCGCGCGCCGCTTGCGCTTGATGTCGGGCGGACGCGAGGGCGCCGGCGAGCGCATCTCGATCCTCAAGAACCGGCGCTTCGCCGCCTCCGAACTGGCCGAGCGCTGGTTGCGCCGCCTGCCGCGCGCCGATGCGCTCGACCGCCTGCTGCTGCAGTCGGGCCTGAAGTGGACGGTGGCGCGCTTGCTGCAGCTGTCGCTGGCGGCGCCGCTGCTGGCGCTGTTTGTGCTGCGCTCGCTGCACCTGGCCCAGGTGTTCGTGCTGGCCGCGCTGCTGGCCGCGCCCTGCGCCCCCTATCTGGTGCTGCTGCGCGCGCGCCGCCTGCGCCTGGAAAAGATCGAGGAGCAGTTGCCGGAGGCGGCCGACTTCCTGGCGCGCGCGATGCGGGCCGGCCACGCGTTCGCCAACGCGCTGCAGATGATCGGCGAGGAATTCCCCGAGCCCATCAGCGGCGAATTCCGCGCCGCCTATGAGGAAATCAACTACGGCGTGCCGATGAACGAGGCGCTGCAAAACCTGGCCAACCGGATTCCGCTGACCGACCTGCGCTATCTGGTGATCGCGGTGCTGATCCAGCGCGAGTCCGGCGGCAACCTGGCCGAGCTGCTCGGCAATATCAGCCGCATCATCCGCGAGCGCTTGAAGCTGATCGGACAGATCCGCGTGCTCTCGGCCGAGGGCAGGATGTCGGCCTGGATTCTCAGCGTGCTGCCGTTTGGCGTCGCCTTCGCCATGCTCAGCGTCAATCCAGCATATATCTCGCAGCTGTGGCGCGAGCCGAGCGGCGTGCGCCTGCTGTGGTGCAGCCTGGGCATGCTCATTGTCGCCCTGATCTGGATGCGCAACATCATCCGGATCCGGGTGTGATGTTTTAACTGGAGAGCGGCGATGAACCTGCGGCAGGCCTTGTTCCTCTTGATCGTGTTCGGCGTGGTGTCCGGCGTGGCCCTGCTGGCCGCGCGCCTGTTCGCGCCGGGCTTGATGCGCCAGCGTCTGGCCAGCGTGGCGGCCGCGCCGGCCGGCTTGGCCGGGCACGCCGGCGGCGGCTGGATCGAGCGCGTGGCCAAGGTGGCCAAGCCATTTATGAAGTTGTCGCTGCCGGAGGATGGCTGGGAAAAGTCGCCTTTGCGCACCCGCTTCATGAACGCCGGTTGGCGCAGCCAGACCGCGCCCATCCTGTATTTCGCGGCCAAGACGGTGCTGGCGTTGGCCTTGCCTGGGCTGGTGGTGGCGTTCGGCGCGCCGCGCCTGAGCGTGCTGCTGGGCCATCTGTTCCTGTTCGCGGTGCTCGCCAGCGCCGGCTTCGGCTACTACCTGCCGAACGCGATCCTCACGCGCACGGTGCTGCTGCGCCAGCGCGAAATCTTCGAGACCTTCCCCGACGCGCTCGACCTGCTGACCGTCTGCATCGAGGCTGGCCTGAGCCTGGAGCGGGCGATCGGCAAGGTGGCGTCCGAAATCCACCTCAAAAGCGTGGTGCTGGCGCAGGAGCTGCAGCTGGTGCTGATGGAGATGCGAGCTGGCTTTAGCAAGGAGAAGGCGCTGCGCAACCTGGCGCTGCGCAGCGGCGTGGAGGATATCGATACGCTGGTGGCGATGTTGATCCAGTCAGAGCGCTTTGGCACCAGCATGGGCAATTCGCTGCGCGTGCATTCGGATAATTTGCGCACCAAGCGGCGCCTGCGGGCCGAGGAGGCGGCGGCCAAGATCGCGCTCAAGCTGCTGTTCCCGCTCATTTTCCTGATCTTCCCGACGCTGCTGCTGGTGCTGCTGGGGCCGGCCATGATGTCGATTTATCGGGTCTTGGTGCCGCCCGGCGGCGCTTGAACAAGCAAGGGAGGATGACATGGATAGTCGGATCACACGCATCGCCAGTTTCGGCGCGGGCACCATGCTGATGGCGTGCGCCGCGTCGATCGGGCCGCCGGCGGCGCGCGGGCCGGGCGACGCCGATGCGCTCTATGCGCAGGGCCGCGCGCTGCACCTGGCCGGGCACGGGCCGGATCGGGGGCAGGCGGCCGCAGCTTACCGCAGCGCGCTCGCGCTCGATCCGGCGCATGTCGCCGCGCGCAATGGTTTGGCGGCGCTGGCCGCCGAGGAAGGCGACCTGGCGCGCGCGATCGGCCAGTGGCGCGCCCTGACGGAAGACGCGGCGGCCAAGCTGGGCGCCGACGCGGCGTATTTGTACGCCAATCTGGGCTACGCCTTCCTGCTCGATGGCAGATACGCGCAGGCGCTCGCCGCGCTCGAGCGCGCCTGCCTGCTCGATCCGCTGCACGAGCAGGCTTGGCAGCACATGGGGCAGGCGCTTGAAAAGCTGGGACAGGGCGAGCGCGCGCAGCGCGCGCTGACGCAGGCGGCAGCCTTGCGCGCACATGATCTGCGCGCCGACTTCAATCTGGCGGCGGCAGCACCTGCGCCGGCCCGCGTCCCGGCACCGACCCCGACCCCGACCCCGATCAGCGCGCCCGGCTGGCATGGCGCCGAGGTGCGCTTGACGGGCGATGGAATCGTCGACCTGGCTGCCCCGCTCGCAGCCTCCGCGCGAACAGCGGCCGCGCCGCGCGCGCGCACCGCTGCGGCGGCGGCGGGGCCGCTGCTCGAAATTCGAAACGGCAACGGCGTCACGGGCATGGCCGCCGCGCTGGCGCGCTCGATGGCCGCTGCATCGCTGCGCGTGGTGCGCCTGTCCAATGAAAAGGGTTTCGCGGTACAGCGTACGCGAGTGGAGTACGCGCCGCCGATGCGCGCGGCAGCCGCGGCCCTGGCCGGACGGCTTGGAACTGCCAGCCTGCGCGCCGTCGACAATTGCGCCCCGGCTGACATGCGCGTGGTGATCGGGCGCGACATGGTTGGTACGGCCCTGTTGTCCCGGGCGGCGCGCCCGCGCGAGACGGTGCCACTGGCCGCGCTGTGAGGGGGATGCGACGCTTGGCTTCGTTTGTCGTGCGTCAAACCGGCGCCGCTGGCGGGGCCGACAATGGAATCACGTCAAACAACACCGGGAGCCTGGCCATGCGCATCGCACAAGGATTATTCAAACCCTCCTTCAACTTGGTTTCTCGGCGCAGCACGCGCGCATTGCGCGCATTCGCCTGCAGCGCCGCCGCGCTGGCGCTGGTCGCTTGCGCGTCTACGCGCACCAGTGAGGGCACGGGCGAATATGTCGACGACACCGTCATCACCACCAAGGTCAAGGCCGCCTTGTTCGAGGACCCGGAATTGAAGGCGCACGAAATCAACGTCGAAACCTTCAAGGGCAATGTGCAGCTGAGCGGATTCGTCAGCACGAAAGAGGAGGAACAAAAGGCAGTCGAGGTGACCAAGAACGTCAAAGGCGTCAGGTCGGTCAAGAATTCGATGCTGCTAAAGTAGATGCCTTGTGCAGGGCTGGCAGGACGGGGCGGCGCTTCTCCGGCGCGTTGCCGTCCTGCGCGCGCGCCGGCGAAGCCTTCCGGCCCGGTGCGCCGATCAAGCTGCGGCCCGAAAGCGTCGCCGCGCATTATTTCCGCGCATTATTTCCGCGCATTATTCCCAGCTAATACCGCCAAGCCCGCTCTTATCCGTATTGCGCTTGGCCGGTTTGCCATACACGGTAGCCGATCCCAGTCCGCTCAGTTTCAAGTCCGCCGAGTTGCTGGCAAAGACAGTGGCACCGCCCACGCCGCTGATGTTCAAGTCGACCGCTTCAGCGCGCAAGTGTTGGGCGTCCAGGCTGCCGACGCCGCCGAGCTTGGCATGGAGCACCTTGCTCTGGCCGGAAATGACGATTTCGCCCGCACCACCGAGGCGCAGGTCGACGCGCTCGCTGTCGCCGGCGTTAATCTTCATGCTGCCCACGCCGCTCAAGCGCGCATCCATATTTTTGTAGTGGCTGTTGACGGTGACGGCACCGGCACCGTCGAGTTCGAGACGGACGCTATCGCCGCCAAAGCCGGACACATCAGCCTCGCCCACGCCGCGTGAAATGAATTCCTGTAGCGATGGCAAGGTCAGTTCCGCGCGCACGTTCTGGTTGTCATGGCCGAAATGAAAGAATTGGCGGTTCTGCAAATCAATCTGCAAGGTATCGCCGCTCTGGACCGTCGTGACCTTGTCGATCGCTTTCTTGTCACCGATGAGCAGCAGCGATGGCGTCGCCCCCTGCTTGAGGTGCAAATTGATTACGCCGTCGAGTTTGATGCGCACCACGCGCGCATCGATCACGCGCGTCTCGGTGACGCTCGAGCCGGCCGCCGCAGCGCCGGCGACGCCGCACAATGCCAAACCCATGATCGCGCTTGCCCACATCTTATTCATGTCATCCCCCGTATCCGGTCATGTTGAAGTGGAACAAACTATAGCGAGCGCCGCTGGCGCCGACGCGCCGATTGCGACGAACTGCAGCTTTGACGGGATGGGGGGCAAGAATCCGGGGCGAACGCGGCCTGGGCGCGGCCGGGCACGCGGCCAAATTATCCCAGATGGCGATTTCACCCGATGCCGGCCTTTTTTGACATGGAAATATGATACGCTGCCGGGTCTGCAATATCGTGTCGCCGCAACGCATGGCGGGCGATGCGCCAACAGCCCGGCCGCAGCTATCCGCGCCCGGCCGGGCCGAAACTTGACAACAAGCGCGACACAATCGCGCGCGAAGGAAAGCCTATGAGCGAGCATGAAGCATTGCGCCTGCACGTCCCCGAGCCCACCGGCCGGCCGGGCTGCGCTACCGATTTTTCCTACCTGCGCCTGTCAAGCGCCGGCGAAGTGCGCAAGCCGGCGGTCGACGTGGCCCCGATGGACACGCGCGACCTGGCCTACGCCCTGATCCGCGTGCTGGACCAAGACGGCAAGGCCGTCGGCCCCTGGGTGCCGGAAATCGCGGTCGAAACCCTGCGCGCCGGATTGCGCGCGATGTTGAAAACCCGCATTTTCGACGGCCGCATGCTGATCGCGCAGCGCCAGAAAAAAATGTCCTTCTACATGCAAAGCCTGGGTGAGGAAGCGATCGGCGCGGCCCAGTCGCTCGCGCTCAATCCCGACGATATGTGCTTCCCGACCTATCGCCAGCAGAGCATCCTGATGGCGCGCAACGTGCCGATGGTGGGCATGATCTGCCAGCTGATGTCGAACGAGCGCGATCCCCTCAAGGGCCGCCAACTGCCGGTGATGTATTCGATGAAGTCCGAGGGCTTCTTCTCGATCTCGGGCAACCTGGCCACCCAGTACATCCAGGCGGTGGGCTGGGGCATGGCGTCGGCCATCAAGGGCGATACCCGCATCGCCTCGGCCTGGATCGGCGACGGCGCCACCGCCGAGGCGGACTTCGACACGGCGCTCACTTTCGCCCACGTCTACCGCGCGCCGGTGATCCTCAATGTGGTCAACAACCAGTGGGCCATCTCCACCTTCCAGGCCATCGCCGGCGGCGAAGACACCACCTTCGCCGCGCGCGGCGTGGGTTGCGGCATCGCCTCGCTGCGGGTGGACGGCAACGACTTCCTGGCAGTGTACGCCGCCTCCAAGTGGGCCGCCGAGCGCGCCCGCAGCAACCTCGGTCCAACCTTGATCGAATGGGTCACCTACCGCGCCGGCCCGCACTCGACTTCGGACGACCCGACCAAATACCGTCCCGGCGACGACTGGGCCAACTTCCCGCTGGGCGACCCGATCGCGCGCTTGAAGCAGCACCTGATCGGCATCAAAGCCTGGTCGGAGCAGGAGCACGAGGACACGCACAAGGAACTCGAAGCGCAGGTGATCGCCGCGCAAAAAGAGGCCGAGCAGTACGGCACCATGGCCAGCGGCCACGTGTTCAGCCCGGCCGAGATGTTCGAGGACATCTACAAAGAGATGCCGGAACACTTGCGCGTGCAACGCCAACAGCTGGGGATTTGAATGGATATGAACGATAAAAAAACGCCCATGACCATGATCCAGGCCCTGCGTTCGGCCATGGACGTGATGCTCGAGCGTGACAACAACACGGTGGTGTTCGGCCAGGACGTGGGCTACTTTGGGGGCGTATTCCGTTGCACCGAGGGCTTGCAGAAGAAGTACGGTAAATCGCGCGTGTTCGACGCGCCCATCTCCGAAGGCGGCATCGTCGGCACCGCGATCGGCATGGGCGCGTATGGTTTGCGTCCGGTGATCGAGATCCAGTTCGCCGACTACATTTACCCAGCCTACGACCAGATCGTGTCGGAGGCGGCGCGCCTGCGCTTTCGCTCGGCCGGCGACTTCACCGCGCCGATCACCATCCGCACGCCCTGCGGCGGCGGCATCTACGGCGGCCAGACCCACAGCCAGAGCCCGGAAGCGGTGTTCGCGCACGTGTGCGGCCTGCGCACGGTGATGCCATCGAATCCCTACGACGCCAAGGGCCTCTTGATCGCCTCGATCGAAAACGACGATCCGGTGATCTTCCTCGAACCGAAGCGCTTGTATAACGGCCCCTTCGACGGCCACCACGACAAGCCGGTGGTGCCTTGGTCGCAGCACGCGATGGGCGAGGTGCCGGAAGGGTACTACACGGTGCCGCTCGATTCGGCTTGCGTGTTCCGTCCGGGCGAACAGCTGACCGTGCTCGCCTACGGCACCATGGTGTGGGTGTGCGAGGCGGCGGCGCGCGAGAGCGGCGTCGACGCCGAGATCATCGACCTGCGCAGCCTGTGGCCGCTGGACCTCGACACCATCGTCAAGTCGGTCAAGAAGACCGGGCGCTGCGTGGTGGTGCATGAGGCGACGCGCACCTGCGGCTTTGGCGCCGAACTGGTGGCGCTGGTGCAGGAGCACTGCTTCTATCACCTTGAAGCGCCGATCGAGCGCGTGACCGGCTGGGATACCCCCTACCCGCACGCGCAGGAATGGGCCTATTTCCCTGGACCGGCGCGCGTTGCGGCCGCATTCAAACGTACGATGGAGGCCTAGGATGGGTATTCATGTCATCAAGATGCCGGATATCGGTGAAGGCATCGCGGAAGTCGAGTTGGTTGAGTGGTATGTGAAAGTGGGCGACACGATTAGCGAGGACATGGTGCTCGCCGATGTGATGACCGACAAGGCGACCATCGAGATTCCCTCGCCGGTGGTGGGCAAGGTGCTCACGCTGGGCGGCGCGGCCGGCCAGGTGATGGCCGTTGGGGCCGACCTGATTCATATCGAAGTCGAAGGCGCGGGCAATCTGCGCGCCGGTGCCGCGCCGTCCGCGCATGCGGCGGCGCCGGCTGCTGCCGCACCAACGCCAGCGCCCTCAGCAGCGGCTACGCCCGCGCCCGCCGCGGCGCCAGCAAAGAGCGCCGCACCCGCAGCGGCAAGCGCGCCAGCGACCAAGGCAGCCGTCGCCGCGCAGCGCCCGTCGGCCGCGCGCCAGGCCGGCGAAAAACCACTGGCCTCGCCCGCCGTGCGCCAGCGCGCCTGGGACCTGGGCATCGAGCTGCAGTACGTGGCCGGCAGCGGTCCGGCCGGACGCATCGTGCTCGAAGACCTCGATGCCTACGCCGCGCGCGGTGCGCAAGCGGGCGGCGGCGATGGTCCGCGCTACCGCGAGCTGCATGAAGAGCATAGCGTGCCCTTGATCGGACTGCGCCGCAAGATCGCGCAAAAGATGCAGGACTCGAAGCGCCGCATTCCGCACTTTTCCTACGTCGAGGAATGCGACGTCACCGAACTGGACGCACTGCGCGCGCGCCTGAACGAGCAGTACGGCGCCGAACGCGGCCGCCTGACCCTGTTGCCGCTGCTGATGCGCGCCGTGGTGCTGGCGGTACGCAAGTTCCCGCAGGTGAATGCGCGCTTTGACGACGATGCCGGCATCGTCACCCAGCATGGCGCCGTCCACATGGGTATGGCGACCCAAACCGACGCCGGCCTGGTGGTATCGGTGCTGCGCCACGCGGAAGCGCGCGACCTGTGGTCGTGCGCGACCGAAATGTCGCGCCTGGCCACGGCCGCGCGCAACGGCAAGGCCACGCGCGAAGAGCTGTCCGGCTCGACCATCACCATCTCCAGCCTGGGCGCCTTGGGCGGCATCGTGACCACGCCAGTCATCAACCACCCGGAAGTGGCCATCATCGGCGTCAACAAGATGGTGGAGCGGCCAATGATACGGGGCGGCGCCATCGTGGCGCGCAAGATGATGAACCTGTCCTCGTCGTTCGACCACCGGGTGGTCGACGGCATGCATGCGGCCGAATTCATCCAGACCATACGCGGCTACCTGGAATGCCCGGCAATGCTATTCGTGGAGTAGACAATGAACACACAATCGACAACCCTGCTGGTGATTGGCGGCGGGCCAGGCGGCTACGTCGCCGCCATCCGCGCCGGACAACTGGGCATTCCCACCATCTTGATCGAAGGCGATCAGCTCGGCGGCACCTGCCTGAACGTGGGCTGTATTCCCTCCAAGGCCTTGATACACGCGGCCGACGAATTTGAAAAAGCCTGCCATTTCGCCGACGGTTCGCCGCTCGGCATCTCGCTGCAGTCGCCCGCGATCGACCTGGCGCAGACGGTGCGCTGGAAGGATGGCATCGTCAGCCGCCTGACCGGCGGCGTGGGCGCCCTGCTCAAGAAGAACGGCGTACAGGTGGTCAAGGGCTGGGCCCGCATCGTCGACGGCAAGACGGTGGAAGTGACGCGCGGCGGCGACGCGCCGCAAAAGTTCAGCTGCCAGCACCTGCTGCTGGCGACCGGCTCGAAGGCGGTGGAGCTGCCCAGCATGCCCTTTGGCGGCGCCGTCATCAGCGCCACCGAAGCCCTGTCGCCGGCGGCGCTGCCGCAGCGTCTGGTGGTGGTGGGGGCCGGCTACATCGGCCTGGAGCTGGGCATCGCTTACCGCAAACTGGGCGCGCACGTGAGCGTGGTCGAGGCGCAGGAGCGGGTGCTGCCGGCCTACGACGCGGATCTGACGAAAGCGGTGGCCACCTCGCTGGCCGGGCTGGGCATCGAGCTGCACATGGGCTGCTCCGTGCAGGGCATGAACGGGGCCGGCACGGCGGTGCGGGTGCGCGACGCGCAAGGCGCCGAGCGCGAACTGCTGGCCGATAAAGTGCTGGTGGCCGTTGGCCGCCTGCCGAACACGCAGGGCTTTGGCCTGGAGAGTCTGATGCTCGACATGGCCGGGCGCTTCATCAAGATCGACGACCAGTGCCGCACCTCGATGCGCGACGTGTGGGCGATCGGCGACGTGACGGGCGAGCCGATGCTGGCGCACCGCGCGATGGCGCAGGGCGAAATGGTGGCCGATATCATCGCCGGCAAAAAGCGCCACTTCGTGCCGGCGTCGATTCCGGCGGTGTGCTTCACCGATCCGGAGCTGGTGGTGGTCGGCATGACGCCACAGCAGGCCAAGGAAGCGGGCCTCGATTGTATCGACGCCATGTTCCCGTTCGCCGCGAATGGGCGCGCGATGACGCTCGAGGCGAAGGATGGCTTCGTGCGCGTAGTGGCGCGGCGCGATAATCACCTGATCGTTGGTTGGCAAGCGGTCGGCAAGAGCGTCTCCGAATTGAGCGCCGCTTTCGGGCTGTCGCTGGAGATGGGCGCGCGCCTGGAAGACGTGGGCGGCACCATTCACTCGCATCCGACCCTGGGCGAGGCGGTGCAAGAGGCGGCACTGCGTGCGCTCGGCCACGCGCTGCATATCTGAGGGCGCCTGCACGGTCCAATCGCGGCGCGGGGCGGTCCGTGTGGCGTGACTGAAACAGCGGCTCGGCCTGGCCAGGCTGGCCGCAGTGAAGGGCGCGCGCAGGCGGCGGTGCAGGAGTATGATGGCCATATCATCCGCTGAAGTCGGTCCGGTCCATGTCTATACAACATTTACCAACTGATGCCGCTGTCCTCCCAGGCGCACTGGCCACATTGCGCGGCGGGGGCTGACCATGGTCAGGC
Source organism: Pseudomonadota bacterium (assembly GCA_040388555.1). GTDB lineage: Bacteria > Pseudomonadota > Gammaproteobacteria > Burkholderiales > Burkholderiaceae_D > Telluria_A. The sequence continues at coordinate 128,208 of JAZKBP010000014.1, read as the reverse complement.
GCCCGCTCGCGGTTCCCCTGTTCCTGGCGCTGATGGCGTTCAGCGCGGCTAGCCATGGCCAGGCCCCGCAGGAGGCCAAGCCCGCCGCTGCCAAACTCCCATTGCGCTTCATCCAAAAGGCCGAAGTGGCCGTTTCCAACCAGTCGACCTACTCGGTCAGCGCGTTCCAAACGGCGCTGGGCAAGGCTCTGGCCGACCAGATGGGGCGTCCGGTGGTCTATGTCGGCTTGCCGCGCAAGCGCCTGATCGCCGGGCTCGAGGCGGGCGAGGGCGACCTCGTGTGCGGCTACGTGCCGGACTGGCTCGCCGGACAGTTCGACTGGAGCCACCCCTTCATTCCGGTGGCCGATCTGGTGATCACGTCACCGCGCGTGCCCGAGCTTCATTCGGTGGCCGAACTCAAAGGCAAGCGCGTGGGCACGGTCCTCGGTTTCCGCTATCCCGAACTGGAGGAGCAATTGGGCGCGGACTTCAAGCGCGACGATGGCCCGTCGAACGACGTGTCGCTGCACAAACTGCTCGCTGGCCGCTACGATTACCTCGTCACCACGCGCTCCTTGGTCGACAATTACACCGCCAAGGGCGAGCTGCCGCCGGGGATCCACGTGCTGGTGGTGAAGGAATTCCATACCATGTGCGCCGTGTCCCGTCACGGCAACGTCGGCGTCGACGAAGTCAATGCCGCCATTGACGCCATCGTACGCAACGGCACCTTGACGGTCTTGCTGCGCGTGCGCTGAACACCATCCGGGCCGACGCAGCGCCCCGCCTATTGCCCCTGCATGATGATCTGGCTCTTGATGTCAGCCATCGCCTTGTTCAGCTCCGGCAGCATCCGGGTGAATTCGGCGGCGCTGCAAACGGGATGGCCATGGTGCAGCGACAAGCTGCGCATGATGGTCAAGGTCGCGCCCTCGCGCCGGTACTGGGAGCGGTAGTCGAAGAAGGCGTTGTGCAGCGTGAGTGCAGGCGGCAGGTACAGGATGTCCACGCCGGCCGGCAGGACGATGTGGGCCGTTTCGTCGGTGTCGCCATCGAGGCAGACAAAGGAGCGCGTGCGCACGCGTTCGGCCAGCAGCGACTGGACCTTCATTTCCAGGTCGCGGCCCAGGCTCGTCAGACCGGCCACCCCCACCGGTCCCGGCAGATTGACCAGATCGTCCACCTGTCCTACACCCAGCAGCACAGCCTGCGCGGCGCCATCCTCACCGAGTGTGATCGTGCCGCTGCCATGCAAACTCTGTTTGGCCAGCGTGCGTTCGATCGCGTGCGCGCGGTCGGCCGGCGTGATGTCGCGCAGCTGCGTGCGCAGTAGTTCTGCCTGCAAACCACCGGAGTGCGCCCTAAGCTGGAACGTGGCTGACCCGTCCGCGCCGAGCTGGTAGTCGAGCACGCCGCGAAAGCTGGCTGGCTGCGTGGCCGGCGTGCGTCCAATCGTGCCGCTTCCGATCAGCAAGGTCGGCTTGTCAAGCTGCTCGGGCGGCAGGAAGCCCGGCGCGATATGGGCCGCGGTCGAATCAAGATACAGGTTCAGGCTGGGGATGAAGCTGATCTGATGATTGAACACCGGCGCGCCCACGCTTGGCAAGTCGTAGCTGCTGCCGTAGTCGATCAACACGCCGGTGCTGTCGATGCCGACCGAGCCGAGCATCGCTTGCAGCAAGGTGGCGTGGTCCTTGCAGTCGCCAAACAGATTGTCGAGCACCGCGTCGGCCGAATGCGGTACGAAGCCGCCGGCGCCAATGTACATGGCCACGTAGCGGATATTCTTGCGCACCCAATCGTCCAACGCATAGGCCTTGGCGCGCGCGCCGTGCAAGCCGCGTGTGACTTCGCGGGCCAGCTTGCGCACCCTTGGCGTTTGCGCGAGCTTGTCTTGCGCGCGGGCGTTGTAGGCGCGCGCGAACGCGGCCATGTCTGGAAAGGTCGACAGCACCAGGCGCGGGGTCTGCTCGGGATCGCTGATTGCGCCAACTTCGATGCGGGGAGATTCGGCGGTCTCGAAGTCGTACTGGTAGATGGCGCGTCCCGGCGGCGCCATCGGTTTGGACGCGATAAAGCCGCTCACGTCGGTGTAGAGCGCCCTCTCCTGCGGCATGTCGACGATGACGGTGAGGCGGCGCCCGGAATTGCCTCCTGTGTTGTAGCCCCCACTGAAGTGGCCGGGGAAGGTGGGCGTGAGCTGGTGCACCGTATATTGCAGTACCACCGTATCATTTAAGGCCAGGTCGGGAAATTCGAGCACCCGGATACGCTCGTCCTGGAACATGGCTGCCCCATTCGAGAGCGGTTCCGGCACGTCCTTGATTTGTGTCGCCGGCACCTCGACCCGTCGGCCATCGGCCTTGAGGGTGTAGGCCTGGTCGATGTCCAGGCGCTGCAAGGTGCGATTGTAGCTGAGCGCGGTGGTGCCATCCGAGTGCAGCGACAGATGGTCCGACAGCACCCGCACGCTGTGGACGGTCTGGGTGTAGCTGCCATCGTTTGCCACTTTGTAGGCCACCAATTCGCGGTCGCCCTGGCCGTGCCCGACGCCGCGCTCGCCAACGGCATGCGCCGGCATGCTCGACAGAGTCAGCGCAGTCAGCAGCGCGCCAATCAAGCGCCTCATGGCGCGCTCCGCACGATGATCTGGCTGCTCAGGTCGCGCCCGATGCGCGCCAGCAGGGGACGCATGCGTTGATGGTCTTGCGCACTGCACAGTATGTCGCCGGGATGGACGTGCAGGCTGCGCTTGACCAGAACGGTGGTTCCGTCCTGCGTGTAGCTGGCGCTATAGTCGATGAACGGGTCGTGCAGCTCGAGCGGTTTGGGCATGGCAAACACGCGCACGCCCTCGGGCAAGATGAAGCGCGCTTGTTCGTCGAAATCCTCGGCCTGGCAGAGGAAGGATAGGGTGCGCTCCTTCTCGGCCGTCAGAGTGTTCCATTTGGCGCGGATACCGGCATTTAGCGTCGTCAAGGTGGGCATGCCGCTAGGTCCCGGCAGGGCCGCCAGCTGCTCGACCTTGCCGGCGTACTTGTACACGTAGCTGCCTCCCGCTTCCAGATTGCCCGGATCGAGTGCGCCGCCGCCCTTGTAGCCGATGACGTTCAACAAGCGCTCGCCCGCGCGCTCGAGATCGGGCGTGCGCGTGTTGCGCACTTCGCTGCGTATCAATTCGGCATACATGCCGCCGGCGGTGACGGTTTCGCCGAACTCGGCGCCGCCATCGGGCCCGAGCTTCCATTCGGTTTCGGTGGTGCGCGTCTGGACCTGGGCGGCGGGCGTGCGCGCCATTCGGCCCGCATGGGTCAACAGCACGGGGCGGCCCAGCTGGACCGCGGGCAGGTAGCCGGCAGCGATGTTGGTGGCGCTGCTGTCGACGTACAGGTCGAGGCCGGGGATGAAGGTAATGACGTAGTCGAAGACGTTTAGCGAGGCGACGCCCGGCAGCACGTAGTAGCTGCTGATCAGGGCCGGCGTGCTGTCGATGGCGCGCGCGCCGAGCAGGCTTTCGAGCAGCGCGACATGGTCCTTGGCGTCGCCCACGCCGGTGGCCAAAACCTCGTCGGCCGCGCGCGGCGCCACCCCCGCCGGTCCGAGTGTGGTCGTGACCGTGCGAATGTGGGTGCGCACCCAATCGGCCAGCGCCAGGGCGCAGGCGCGCTGCGCGCCGGTCTTGGCGCATAGCTGGTCCGCCAGCGCGCGGCTTTTGGCGGTCGGAGCGCTGCGCGGGCGGGCCAGCGCGTCGTAGGCGGCGCCCAGGGCGGCGCCATCCCTGGTGGTCGAGACCAGCAGACGCTCGTGCGTCTCGTACCAGCTGATGGCGTCGCTTTCTGTGAGCACGGCGCCATCGCCGCTCAGTTCCCAGCGGTGGATGGTGCGCCCGGGCGCGCCGGGGCTGCGCGTGCCGCGAAAGCCGATCGCATCGAAATACAGCGGCATGTTCTCCGGTAGGTCGTAGCTCACGTGCAGGCTGGGGCGGTGGTAGGCGCCGGACGCGGTGTAGTCTTCAAAGTGGCCGGGCAGCGGCGGGGTCAGGCGCCGCAGTACATAGGTGGAGCTCAAAAGGTCGCCAACCGCCACCTTCGGATACACGACGATCATCACGCGCCGGTCCTGGAAGGTGCTCGCGTCGAGCGTGCGCTGCTGGAAGCGCACTTGCTCGGGACTGACCGCGATGCGGCGGCCGTCCGGCTTTTCCGTGTAGGCGGCGAGCAGTTCGACCGTCTCGGTCTTGCCATCGAATTCGATCGATTCCTGCGAGGCCTTGTCGATGGCGCGCGCTTGCACGATCCGGTAATTACGCTCGATGCGCACCTGATAGCTGCCGTCCGCTTGGACCGTGAACGCTTGCTCGTCGCGTTCGACGACGACGGCGTCGTCGCGCGCGTCGGTGCTGGCGGCCGCCGGCGCGGGGTGGCACAGCAATAGGGCCAGCGCGGCCAGGGATGAGATATGGCGTGGCATGGTCATGGGGTGCGGATGAAGATTTGGCGTTTCATTTCGGCGTCGATGCGGGCGAAAGCCTCGCGCAGGGTGTCGAATTCGGAGGGCGTGCAGACCCGGCGCGCATGCGTAAATTGCAGGCGGCGCCGGACCAGCACGGCTTGTCCCTCCTGGCTTAGCTCGGCGTCGAAATCCAGGTTCTCCTGGTGGATATGCAGCGGCGCCGGCAGCGCCACGATCTGGCCGCCCGCCGGCAGCAGCAGGCGCGCGCGCTCGTCGTAGGCGGCGTCGAAGCACACGAAGTCCTGGCTGCGGCGCGCTTCAAGCAGCCAGTCGCGCACTGCGCGCCCCAGCATGAATGACACGCTGCTCATGGCGTCGAGATTGCTCAAGCCCGGATAGGCCGCCAGCTTGTCGATCTTCCCCTCATAGCGTTGCTCGAAACGGCTGGCCAGGTCGTCGCGCGGGCCGGATGCGAAGCCGCCGCTGCCGTTCAAGCCTTGCTGCGTCAGCACGAAGGGCACCATGGTCTTGCTGCCTTCCGGCGTCATGGGATCGGGGTTGGCCAGGGCCAGGCCGGGCTTGCCTTCGATGTGTTCGACGCTGGTGAACTGGGCGCTGCCATCAATCGCCAGCGTGATCTCGCTGGTGCTGGTGACGCTGCCCGGTCGGGTGGCGGGCGTGTGGCCGTACTCGCCACTGCTGGTGAGCAGGGCCGGCTTGTCGAGCATGGCAGGCGGCAGGTGAACCAGGCTGCCGGTCTGCGCGCACTCCAGATAGCGCGCGCCGTCCGGCAGGTACAGCACGGGGTGGTACAGCACGTTCAGTAGGGGCAGCTCGGGCTGCTCGTACAAGGTGCTGGCGTTGAGCAGGGCGGTGCTGTTGGCGATGCCGAGCGCGTCGAGCAAGGCGCGCGCCAGGATCACATGTTCGTTGGCGTCGCCGTGGCGCGCCTTCAAGATCTGGACCGCGCTGTGCGGCGCCCATCGCGCGGCGCCGGACAGGCTGCCCTTGACCAGGATGATATGCTCGCGCACCCAGCGCACGATGGCGTCGGCCTGGCGCGCGCGCTCGTTCACGCCGTCGGCAATCTGGTGCGCGAACGCGCGCACCGCCGCGTCGGGAACGCGTGCCGCCGCCGTCCCGTCCTCGTAGGCGCCTGCCAGGATGCGCGCATCGGTGTAAGTGGAAATGGACAGGCGCGCGCCCGTCGCCAGCGTGCCAATCGCGTGCTGCTCGGTGCGCGCCGTTTCGCCTGGCAGGTAGTCCCAGCGATAGCGGCGCCGCCCGGGCTGCGCCGCTTCGATCGAGAATTTGAAGTCGCGCGCGCGGAACACCATGTCCAGCGCCTGCGGCAGGTCGAGCACGAGCTGCAGTTGCTTGGTCGGATAGGCGCTCGGTGCCATGTCGTGCTGGAATTGGCCGGACACCAGGGGGGCGCGCAGCGTCAAGCTGTAGCGCAGGGTGATCTGGTCGCCCGCAGCCAGCCCCGCATAGCGCACGCGCAGCACCCGCAGATGGTCGTAGTCCGGCAGTTTGCTGACGGCGGGGTCGGCTTCATCCCGGATATCGGCCGCTGGTACCTCGATGTGTTGGCCGTTCGCCTTGGTAAGGCGCGCAGACTCGATTGTCAAGCGGCTGACGGCGCGGTCATAACGCAGATCTTGCTGGAGCTGGGTGGCGGCCGCCTCGGCGGTGTTGATCAGCTTGGTCCAGGCGCGCTGCTTGACGTAACTGCCGTCGCTGTCGACGGTGTAGACCACGCTTTCGTTTTCGACCGTCAAGGCAGGTGTGCCGTTCGCCGTGCTCCCGTGCGCGGCCTGGGTGAATCCGCTCGCCAGGCATACGCTCAAGGCGGCCGCCCAGCGCCGCGCCGCCAACATACTTCGGTGCATCGATATCCTTGTTTGCCAAATGAGCGGCATTGCCGACCGATAAATTATAATTTTATAACATTATGTATGATCCAAGATGGCGCGAATGTAACGCAATGTAGGCGGGCTGGCCGCGTCGGTGCATCGCCAGCGCGCTTGCGGCGCGGTATGATGGGTCGTGCTCACGTTTGAACGCTCTCCGATGCTGCGCTTGTGTTGCTGCCTGGCCTTGGCGCTGACGGTGGCGGGACCGGTCGCGGCCGCGGCAGCAGCCGCCGAATTGGTGGTGGTGGTCGACACCGGCACCAGCATGCCGGCCGCGCGTTTCGTCGATGGCGTGCTGGTCGACGGCTGGCATCGCGACATCGGCCAAGCCTTGGCGCAGCGCCTGGGCCGCGCCGCCGTGTTCGTGGGCTTGCCGCGGCGCCGCCTGGCCGAGGCGCTGGCCGAGGGCAAGGCCGATATCGCCTGCACCTATATGCCGGACTGGCTGCCCGGCCCGTTCGACTGGAGCACCGGCTTCGCGCCCACGGTCGAAGTGCTGATCGCCGACCGGCGCGCGCCGCGCCCACGCCGGGTGCAGGATGTGGCGGGCAAACGCGTAGGCACCGTGCTGGGCTACGTCAACGAATTGGCGCTCATCCTGGGCAAGGATTTCGTGCCCGAAGACGCCCCCAGCGCGGAAGCGAATTTACGCAAGATGGCCGTCGGCAGGATGCAGTACGCGCTCACCACCAAGGCATACATCGAGTACCGGATGAAGCAGGGCGACCTGCCGCTGGCGCTCCATCCCCCGCTCGAGATCAAGACCTTGATGACCCAATGCGCCGTCTCGCGCAAGGGCCGCGTGCGGGTGGACGAGATCAATGGCGCGATCGCGCGCATGGCGCGCGACCGTGCGATGGAACATATCATCGACCGTTACCGCTAGCGGGCGCAAGCGGGCGGTGGGCTTCGGTGCGCGCCCGTGATACGCTATGCCTGTCGCCCGTCCTGCGGGCCACGCCTCTGAGGAACAAACCATGCAGTGTCGACCGACCTTAGTGTTTTTCGCCCTGTTGCTCCCCTGCCTGGCCGGGCGCGCCGCCGAGCCGCACGCGCTCACCTTTTGCTACGAGGATGTGGAGCAGCGGCCCTGGTCGACGCCGGCCGGCACGGGCTTGAATTTCGAACTGCTCAAGCGGGTGGAAAGCCGGCTGGGCGAGCGCTTCATGTATGTGGCGCGTCCCTGGAAGCGCTGCCTGGAGGAAGTGCGCCTGGGCACGATCGACGGCGCGATCGGTGCCGGCGAGTCGGTCGAGCGCCGCAAGTTCGCCGTCTATCCCGAATTGCCCGGTGGTGAAGCCGATCCCGCGCGCGCCCTGTTCACCGACGATGTCCATGTCTTCCTGCGCGTAGGCGGGCGCGCATCGTGGGACGGCACGCAATTGCGCGCGCCCAGCGGCGAGGTGGTGGTGCAGTCGAGCTATCTGGTGGCCGAAAAGCTGCGCCAGCGCGGCTTCGCCCCCAAGGAACGCGTCAAATCGGCCGCCGACGCGCTGCGCCTGCTTGCCAGCGGCATTTACGACGTGGCCATCCTCGAAGGTATCGAGGCGAGCCGGCTGGCGCGCGACGATCCGCGCTTCAACAAAGTGGTGACGCGCGCGCCCGTCCCTTATGAATTAGAGCATTTTCATTTGATGATCAGCCGTATCACCCGCAACCGCGACCCTGATCGGGTGGAAGCGATCTGGAACGCCATCGGCGCGGTGCACCTGGCGGAAGATTATCGCAAGCTGGAAGCGGCCGAAGGCGTGGGGCGCTGAAGGCGCCTCAAGGTGTGCCGCCAGACGGCGCCGCATCCGCCGCTGGCAAGTCGTAGCGCACCACGGCCTTGGCGAGCCAAAACGGCAGCAGCATGCCGGCCGCGCCGAGCACGACGGCGAGCAGTTTAAGCATGCCGTTTGGCGCGATGCCGGCATACAGCGCCACCGGCTGGGCGAGCGTGATGGCTAGCCACAGCGCGCCGGGCACCAAGCCGAGGATTCCCAGCCATAAAATCATCCGGCTTAGGGCAAGGCGGCGCGGGCGCACGGCTTGGCCGCAGAAGGGGCAAAGATAGCTCGACAGCTGCGGGCGTTGGAACAAGGTCGCCTTGCGTTCGACCTTGCGCCAGCTATCAGCGAATAATAGCGAGCGCTGGCAGTGTGGACAATGCGGCATGGGGATTCCTTCAAGGTGTGGCGGCCAATTCGCTCCCTGGCAGGCGCGGCCGGTGCTCGAATTGCGATGACAGCACGATCGAGGTGGTCGTCTTGCCGATCTCGGCCAGCGACTGTATCAGCGCTTGCAAGTGTTCCGGCGCCGTGACGGCCAGGCGTATCAAGGCGCAATGGCTGCCGGTGGTGGCGTGCAAGGCCAGCACTTCCTGGTGGCGGGCGGCCCAGGCGTCGAGCGCGGCGTGCGAGTCGACGGTGATGCTGATGAAGGCTTCGAAACTGTAACCGATGGCGCGCAAATTCACGCGCGCGCCAAACCCTTCAATCACGCGCGCCTCTTCGAGGCGGCGCACGCGCTCGGCCACCGCAGGCGAACTCAAGTGAATGCGGCGCCCGATTTCCGACATGCTGAGCCGTCCATCCTCTTGCAACAAGGCCAGGATCTTGCGGTCGTAGCCATCCAATTCAAAAAGCAAAGCAAACCCCTCGAAAATCCTTCAATCCTGTGCCTGGCGCACCCGAAACGCCGTCGATTGCGCATGGTGGGGCGGCCGGCGTCTCCGTATCATAACGGTTTCTTTATGCGAGGACATGGCCGGTGGAACAGCTGATCGAAATCAGGACTTATGCGCTCAAGGCGGGCACGGGAGCGCACTTTGCGCGTGTGATGCGCGAGCAGTCGCTGCCGCTGTTGCGGGCGGCGGGCACCGAGGTGGTAACGGCGCGTCCTTCGCTGCATTCGGAGGATGCTTATGTGTTGATGCGCGCGTATCAGAGTGGCGCCCAACGCGAGCTGAGCCAGCAGGCGTTTTATGGCAGCGCGGCTTGGCAGCTCGGTCCGCGCGAAGCCGTGATGGCGTGCATTGACAGCTATGCGACGGTGGTGTTGCCGGCCGATCCCGCATTGCTGGCAAGTCTACGTGCGAGCGCCAGCGCGCCGTGACGCGCCAGGATGCGGGGCGTCTGGCGGACCCGGCGCGGCGGCGCGCATTGCGCGCGCTATTGGCCGGTGCCCTGCCCTTGCCCACGCTGGCCGGCTGCGGCGCCTTTTCTCAACATCAACAAACAGCAGGAAGACAAGCAATGGGGATGAGCAGCATGAATAACGAGGAATACGGCGCCGGCGCCAAGGCGGGCGAGTTTGATTTTTTAAATGGACATTGGAAGATTTCGCATCGCCAGCTCAAGGCGGGCAGCGTCGACACCTGGGATAGCTTCGAGGGCGAGGCCAGCTGCTGGTCGATCTTGGGCGGCACGGTGAGTGTCGAGGAGCTGCGCATTCCCGCTCGCCATTTCAGCGGCATGGGTTTGCGTATTCTCAATCCGGAAAAACAGCGCTGGTCCGATTTCTGGGTCAACCCCAACAAGGGACTCTTGCCCGCTGCCGGTGTCCTGGGCTATTTCCACGAGGGGCGCGGCGTGTTTGTCGAGAATGACATGGATGGCGGACAAGCGATCCTGGTGCGCGGGGTGTGGGACCAGATCACGCCACAGTCATGCCGCTGGGAGCAGGCAAGCTCGCGCGATGGCGGCAAGACCTGGATTACGAATTGGTCGATGGCATGGCGGCGCGTGGACGCCGCGACCTGATCGAAGACATTGACATTGGAGACGGCGAATATGACAGACGAAAAGAAGAACATGGACGAACTTAGCGGCATCCGAGATTTCGACTTCTTCCTCGGGCATTGGCGGGTGCGCAACCTGCGCTTGCGCAAGCGCTTGCAGGACAACCATGACTGGGAAAGCTTTGACGCCACCCAGCAGAATGTAGCCCTGCCTGGCGGCATCGGCAATTTCGACGACTTCATCGCCCCAGCGTGGCGGCCGGGTTTTGTTGGCATGACGCTGCGGCTATTCAATCCGCAGACCGGACTGTGGAGCATCTATTGGCTTGACAACAATACGGGCGGGCTGGACGCGGGCGGGCAATTGCTGCCGCCCGTGGTGGGGCGCTTCAAGGACGGGGTCGGCGTCTTCGAGTGCGCCGATGAGCTCGACGGCAAGCCAATTCGCGTGCGTTACACTTGGTCCGACATCACGCCAGTCAGCGCGAAATGGGAACAGGCGATGTCGCCCGACGCTGGCCAGAGCTGGGAAATGAATTGGCGCATGGAGTTCGAACGCGCTGATTGAGCGCGCATGAGGCCGGTGTCCCGGGTTCGCTGTACTATGCTCGGTTCAACCTCACCGATCCGACCTCATTTTATGCCCACGAGTATTTTCCATCGTTTGTTACTCATCTTCCTCGCCCTGTCGTGGGCGGCCGCGCTGCCCGCGAGCGCACAAGACTCCCCTTTCCCTCCCGGCTTTCAGCAAAGCCAGCTGGCCGATCCCGTTTCCGGCTTGCCGGTGCAGGTGGCGCTCAGCCGCAAGCCAGGCGCGCCATGGGTGGTATTGATCCATGGACTGGGTCAGCAAGCGGCGCGCGACTGGCTGCCGGTACTGCCCGCGCTCGCCGCCGACTATCAAGTGATGGTGTTCGACCTGCCCGGTTTCGGCGCCTCGCCCGCGCCCGACGCCGCCCTCACCCCGACCGGTTTCGCGGACCTGGTGCACAGCCTGGTGTCGCGGCAAACCGAGGAACCCGTGTTCGTGGTCGGCCATTCCTTGGGCGGTGCCATCGCCTTGCGCTATGCGTATGCCTACCCGCAGCAGGTGCGGCGCCTGATGCTGATCGACGTGGCCGGCATGCTGCAAACAACGGTGTTCACCCGCTATCTGAGCCGGCTACCCGACCATGTCGATCAGGTTCCGCTGCTCAATCCCCTGGTGCGCGCGGGTAGCACCGTGCTCAATCAGATTTCGGGTCATTTACAAGACTTAATGGCGGGCAATGCCTCGACCATGTCCGCGCTGGCCGGCTCCGACCGGGCGCGCGGGCTTTTGTACAAGGATCAAAGCCAGATCAATGCCGCGCTTGGCTTGGTCAATGAGGATTTCAGCCCCGTCATTCGCGAACTTAAACTGCCTGTGCGCTTGCTGTGGGGTGGGCGCGATCCGGTGGCGCCGCTGCGCACGGGCATCGCGCTCGCCTGGTTGCTGCCGCAAGCGCACCTCGATGTGTTGCCGGAGGTGGGCCACGTACCGATGAGCGATGCAGCGGCGGCCACCAGCGCCTGGCTGCTGGCCGCCCTGCGCGAGCCGCTTCCGCCGGCGCCCGTCCAGGATGAGGCATCGCAAGGCGATGGCCGCTGCAAGAAGCAAAACAATGTGGTGTTCCGGGGGCGCTGGCGCTCCCTATCGTTGGATCGCTGCAATAACGCGCGCATTGAAGACGTGATGGTGGAGAGCCTGCAAGTGCGGCACAGCTCGGTGACAATGAAAAATGTGAGTATTCACTCCGCGTCCGTGGCCCTGGATGTGAGCGATAGCAGCATCATCGCCACCGGTATGCGGATCGAGGCCGAGCAAGCCTGGCGCCTCGAGCATAGCCGGGTGGACATGGCCGCCTTTACGCTCGCGGCGCCCAAGCTGGGCTCGCAAAAGGGTGGTTCGCGCCTGTTTCTATCGCTCGGGCATTGGTGCGACGGCGACGCCGACTGGCGCTTGCACGGGGTGTGGACGCCTTCGAACGGCGAGCTCGACGCGCAATTGCGCAGTCGCCGCGACGGGGATTGCCGGCGCGACGCGGCGCCCGGATCGCCCTGACGCGCGCTGCCGGCTAGCTTGGCGCGCGCTTTCCCGCGCTGCCGGCGGCCCGTGGGCTAGGCGCCCTGCGGCTCCGGCGCGTCGTACCAGACGCCATATTTATCGCATTGCCAGTTAAGCAGGTGGAAAAGGTAGGCGTTCGCCAGCATGACCAAGCCGCCCGCCAAGGCTGGCGGGCTAACCCAGCCAAGACAGCAAAACAGGAAGCCGCTCGCGTGTGAAATCATTTCGGCGCGCTTGAACATGCCGCGTTCCGGCCGCATGCCCACGAAGTTAAAGGCAAACCAGCATTTGAGCCAAAACGATAAGTGTTGCCAGCCGGCTGAGGTCTTGTCGATCATAAATTTCTCCTGGTTCAAAGTTGGGATATCCACTTCCAACACCGCCGCCAGGCACTTGAGCGATTCCACGCTCGCCTTGTGACCGCTTTCTATCCTTTGTATGGTCCTGACGTTCAATCCGGACATGAGAGCCAATTGCTCTTGAGATAGATGGCGGCTAAGGCGTAGTTGCTTGAGAATCATTGTTTCGCTCCGGGCACGGTGAACCACGAGTGTGGAGCGATTGTAGCGCTGTCGGTTACGAAACGTGCCCGACAATTGCCCGACACGGGGCGCGCCGCACCGTCGCGCCTGCTCGTTCAGGCCGCAAGGTCGAATGCCAGCACCTCGGCGTCGCGGCCATTGCTCACGCTGATCTTGCTTTCCTTGTCAAGCAGGACCGCGTCACCAGCCTCCAGCTGCAAGCCGTTGATGTTTAGCCTACCCCGTATTACATGCACATAGGCTTTGCGGTCCGGGTCGAGCGCCAGTTCCGCGCGCTCGTCGCCATCGAACAGCCCCGCATAAATTGCCGCATCGGCGTGGATGGTCAGCGAGTCTTGCGCGCCGTCGCGCGAGCCAATCAGGCGCAGCGCGCCGCGCTTTTGCGCGTCAGGAATCGTTTTTTGCTCGTAACTTGGTGCAATGTTCATGACGTTCGGCATGATCCAGATTTGCAGGAAGTGCGTGGTTTGCCCCTCGGCATGATTGAACTCGCTGTGCGTCACGCCGGATCCCGCGCTCATGCGTTGCACATCGCCAGGCGGGATGCCGGTGACATTGCCGATATTGTCCTTGTGCGCCAACTCGCCGGAAAGCACATAGCTGATGATTTCCATGTCGCGATGGCTGTGACTGCCAAAACCGCTAGCGGGCGCGATGCGGTCTTCGTTAATGACGCGCAGGTTGCCCCATCCCATGTGCTCAGCGTCGTAATAGCCGGCAAACGAAAATGAGTGTTCACTTTTCAGCCATCCGTGGTCGGCGTGGCCGCGGTCTTGCGACTTGCGAAGGGTAAGCATGATTGGGTCTCCTGATTGATGGGATCATTGTGGCTTCGTCAGGTTCATTCATGGGCGATCTGGTTTGAAGACAGCATTCAGAAAATTTGAATGGACGAATAGATAGGCTTGCGCGCAAGCGGCTATCTTGCTGATTGCCACGGGCCCCATGCTGGATGGCGCCAAGGCCTTGCTGGTGAGAGTGGATTCATGACAGTATTCAAATTATTTGAAGGAATGTCCCATGCCCACCCCACGCACTGTCCTGACCCCGGACGCTTTGACCATGCTGCAAGTGATCGCCGAAACGGGAAGTTTTGCGGCGGCGGCACGTGCGGCCAATATGGTGCCCAGCGCCTTGACCTACCGTGTGCGGCAGATGGAAGAGGCGCTCGATGTCTTGCTGTTCGACCGCAGCTCGCGCCAAGCCAAACTGACCGATGCGGGCGCGGAACTGGTGCGCGAGGGCACGCTCTTGCTGGCGGAAATTGACGCCATTGCCAACCGCGTCAAGCGGGTGGCCACCGGGTGGGAGCCGAGTTTTACGATCGCGGTCGACAGCATCATCGACCGGGCCATCGTGATGGAGCTGTGCACGCGTTTTCTGAACTTGAATCCACCGACCAAGCTCAAGCTGCGTAGCGAAACCTTGTCTGGTACGCTCGAGACGCTGACGTCCGGGCAGGCCGATCTTGCCTTGGGCGTCGTGCTCGATACCAGCAACAAGACCGGCTTGCAGCGTGAGCCGCTCGGCGCCGTGCATTTTGTGTTCGCGGTGGGCCCGAACCATCCGTTGGCGCTGGCGCCGGAACCCATACCGGACGGGCTCATCCGCCAGCATCGTGCGGTTGCGATTTCTGACTCCGCGCTGCGCGGGACCGGCCTGTCGATTGGATTACTACTGGGCCAGGATGTATTTTCAGTGGCGGACATGCCCACGAAGCTCGATGCGCAGATGCGGGGGATGGGCGTCGGTTACTTGCCGACCTGTCTCGCGCAGCCCTATATCGACGCGGGTCGATTGGTGGTCAAGCAGGTGGAGCGGGCCGAGCAAATCGTTCAAGCCAGTTACGCCTGGCGCAGGGGAGCTAAAGCAAGTCAGGGGCAAGCGCTACAGTGGTGGCTTGATCAACTGCAAGCGCCCGTGACACGGGCAGCGCTGCTGGGCGGGCATCGCCTGCTTGCGGGATGAATGAAGCGTTTCCGATTTTGACGCTGGCCCAAATGAAAAGGGCCTACATCGCTGTAAGCCCTTGATCTTGCTGCGTGTTCTTGGTGCCGACTGCCGGTTTCGAACTGGCCACCTGATGATTACAAATCAACTGCTCTACCAAATGAGCTAAGTCGGCGTCACTGTTACGGCCCGAATTATACGCTATTCGTGCTTATTTGATGCGTGTCAGGGTGGGCCGGCCGCCTTTTTTCGGCGGTTCGCCATCGTCGTCGGACACCGCGGCCAGGGCCGCCGGACGCGCCATTGGCTGGGCGCTGGGCACGGCCGCCAAGGCCGGCGCCGCCGGGCTATCGGGCACACCAGCCTCATCATCACCCAGCTCGGACGCCGTCGCGTTGACCTCGAACGCCATCCCTTGACCGTTCTCATTGGCGTAAATCGCCATCACGTTTTGCACCGGCACGTAGATCTCGCGCGACACGCCCGCGAAGCGCGCATGGAAATGCACGCTTTCATTGTTGATCTTCAAGCCGCTGGTGGCGCCGAAGCTGATGTTCAAGACGATCTCGCCCTTGTTCACATACTCCATCGGCACCGTGGTGGAGGCGTCGACCTTGACGGCCAGATAGGGCGTGAAACCACTGTCGGTGCACCATTCGTAAATGGCGCGCAGCATATAGGGTTTGGTGGACAATTCAGGCATGGCTTTGACGTAAGAAATACGGGGGAGACACACTAGTTTACCGCGATCGGCCTGAAGGCGCAGCGCACGGCAAACCAGCGTGTGTCGGGACCGGCAAGGCGCTTAGCGGCGCATCACCTTCTCGGACGGCGTCAGCGCTTCGATGTAGGCCGGACGCGAGAAGATGCGCTCGGCGTACTTCATCAGCGGCGCGGCCGTCTTCGACAGCTCGATGCCATAGTGGTCCAGGCGCCACAGCAGCGGGGCCACTGCCACGTCCAGCATCGAGAACTCGTCGCCCAGCATGTACTTGTTTTTCAAGAACAGCGGCGCGAGCGTGGTCAAGCGGTCGCGGATTTCCGTGCGCGCCTTGTCGTGGCTCTTGTCGTTGCCCTTGGCGCGCTCACTCTCGAGCACGTGCACGTGGACGAACAATTCCTTCTCGAAATTGAACAGCATCAGGCGGGCGCGCGCGCGCATGAGCGGGTCGGCTGGCATCAGTTGCGGGTGCGGGAAGCGCTCGTCGATGTACTCGTTGATGATGTTCGATTCGTACAAGATCAATTCGCGCTCGACCAGGATGGGAACCTGGCCGTAAGGGTTCATCGTCGAAATATCTTCCGGCTTGTTGAACAGGTCCACGTCGCGCACTTCGAAGTCCATGCCTTTTTCAAACAGGACCAGGCGGCAGCGTTGGGAGAAAGGGCAGGTGGTGCCGGAGTAGAGAACCATCATGGTTTATAGTTCCTTAGAAACAAAGGGGGTGAGCGCCACGCGCATCACCCCGAAACGAATGCCCGTCCAAGCGGGCAAACTACGAATTGCCGATACGTCTTACTTAACTTCTTTCCAGTACGACGCGTTCAAGCGCCATGCCAGCAGCGAGAAGCCGGTCATGAACAGCAGCACCCACACGCCCAGACGCTTGCGCGTGCCTTGCGATGGTTCCGCCATCCATTCCAGATAGCCCACCAGGTCCGCCACTTGCGTGTCGAACTCGGCGGCGCTCAGCTTGCCCGGCTTGATCTGTTCGAAACCTTCGAATTTCTCTTCAGTTTTCTTAGGATCATGCTCATCCTTTTCCAAGCGCGTCTTGATGCCGCGCACGCCTTGCATTTCCCACAGTACATGGGGCATGGCGGCGTTGTGCAAGACCAGGTTGTTCCAGCCGGTTGGACGGCTGTCATCCTTGTAGAAGGTGCGCAAGTAGGTGTACAGATAGTCGCCGCCCGAACCGCGCTCGTCGGCCTTGGCGCGCGCGATCACGGACAGGTCTGGCGGAACCACGCCGAACCAGGCTTTGGCGTCGGCCGGCTTGAGCGAAGTCGTCATCATCTCGCCCACTTTTTCGCCGGTAAACAGCAAGTTGGCCTTGATCTGGTCTTCCGTCAAGCCCAGGTCGCGCAAGCGGTTGTAACGCATGGACGCGGCGGCGTGGCAATTGAGGCAGTGGTTGACGAACAACTTGGCGCCGTTTTGCAGCGAAGCCAGGTCGGTGCGCTCTGGCGCTTTGTCGTACTTATCGAATGGATACTCGGTAATTTCAGCCATCGCCAGGCATGGCAGCAATGCCAGCAGGGCGATCAGTTTCTTAGGAAAATTCATTGTGTGTCCTTGTGCGCTAGCTCTGAAGTCGTCAATTAGTGCGGATGAAACGTCACGCGGCTAGGCACCGCCTTGAACGTGCCCATCGCGCTCCACCATGGCATCAACAGGAAGAAGCTGAAGTAATACAGGGTGCAGACCTGGGCCACCAGCGTGCGCGTGGCGGTCGGCGGCAAGGTACCCAGATAACCGAGCGTCAGGAAGGACAGGCCCAGCAGCATGTACACATACTTGTGCCAGTCCGGACGGTAGCGGATCGACTTGACCTTCGACTGGTCCAGCCAAGGCAGCGCGGCCAGGATCATCACGGACGAGCCGAACAGGATCACGCCCCAGAATTTCGCTTCCAGGCCCAGCTTCGGACCGATCATCGGCAGCATGCCGATGATGCACAGCAAGCCGATGACAGCGATGGCCATCTTGGCCATCTGTGGCAGGCGCGACTTGAGCCACAGGAAAGGCACGAAGGCCACGATGGCGGCGATCAACACCCACAGGAAGTCCGAAGTGGTGGCGCGCAACACCGAGTAAAACGGCGTGAAGTACCAGGTCGGGGCGATTTCGCCCGGGGTCTTGAGCGAATCGGCCGGCAAGAAGTTGTTATGCTCGAGGAAGAAGCCGCCCATTTCCGGCGCGAAGAACACCACCGCGCTGAAGATCACCAGGAACACCGATACGCCGAACAGGTCGTGCACCGTGTAGTAAGGATGGGAAGGAATCGAATCGAGCGGGTGGCCGTCGGCGCCCAGGGTTTCTTTCACTTCGATGCCGTCCGGATTGCTCGAACCCACTTCATGCAGCGCGATCAAGTGCGCGGCAACCAAGCCCAGCAAGACCAGCGGAATGGCGATCACGTGGAAGGCGAAGAAGCGGTTGAGCGTAGCGTCGCCCACCACGTAGTCGCCGCGTATCCACAGCGACAAATCGTTGCCGATCAGGGGGATCGAACCGAACAGGTTCACGATCACTTGCGCGCCCCAGTAAGACATCTGGCCCCATGGCAGCAGGTAACCGAAGAAGGCTTCGGCCATCAGGCACAGGAAGATCGCGAAACCGAACAGCCAGATCAGTTCACGTGGCTTGCGGTAGGAACCGTACAGCAGGCCGCGCGTCATGTGCAGATAGACGATGATGAAGAAGGCGGAGGCGCCCGTCGAGTGCATATAACGCACCAGCCAGCCCCACGGCACTTCGCGCATGATGTATTCGACCGAGCCGAAAGCGAGCAAGTAGTCTGGCTTGTAGTGCATGGTCAGGAAAATACCGGTGACGATCTGCAGCACCAGCACCAGCATCGCCAGCGAGCCGAAGATGTACCAGAAGTTGAAGTTCTTGGGCGCGTAATACTTGCCCCACTGGTCATTCCACAGCTTGGTCAGGGGAAAGCGGTCATCGACCCAGCCCAGGGCCTTGGCGGCGATCGGCGCGTCGGCCGGCAGTTTGGTCTCTTTAAAAGCAGCCATGATTATGCGTCGCCTTTCTCGGAGTCTTTACCAATCAGGATCTTGGTATCGCTCATGTAATAGTGCGGTGGAACGTCCAGGTTGTTTGGTGCGGGCTTGTTCTTGTACACGCGCGCGGCCAGGTCGAAGGTCGAACCGTGGCATGGGCACAGGAAACCGCCAGCCCAGTCGTCCGGCAAATTGGGCTGGGCGCCCGCGTTCAAGCGGTCCGACGGCGAGCAACCGAGGTGCGAGCAAATGCCCACCACGACCAGCACATCCTTGTGCTCGACGCGCGAACGGTGCTGGTTCTTGCAGTATTCAGGCAGGGGCATGGCATAGGTCTTGTCCGACAGCGGATCGGCGACCTTGTCTTCCGTCTTGGCCAGGCTGGCCATCATTTCCGGCGTGCGGCGCATGATCCAAACCGGCTTGCCGCGCCATTCGACGACCTTCTTTTCGCCTGGTTTCAGGTCGGAAATGTCGGCTTCCACCGGCGCGCCGGCGGCCTTGGCCCGTTCCGACGGCTGAAACGTACTTACCAAGGCGCCAGCCGTTGCTAAGCCAACAACACCGCCGGCCGCGCAAGTAGCGCCGAGAAGGCCGCGTCGGCCTTGATCGACCTGCTTTTCGTTACTCATACCAACCCCAATCAGTCAAAATGCGAAATCGTAGGAAGCCCTAACATAGCTTCTAGCAACCTTAAATTATAAGGGAAGCGCTGTCCAAATTAAAGAAAAAATGTTGCGGCAGCCCCGAACGGCCACATTTCCAGGCATTTTCGGGGCCGATCCGGCACGAAAAGGCCTGTTTCGCGCATCGCTGTAATTTCGCTGCGACGCGCGCCGTACCCGGTTTGGATTCCCGTGCATTCGATAGTATGATCGGGACACAACACTAGGGAGAACGTGCATGCCGATGCTGGACGAATTCAAGCAATTTGCCATGAAGGGCAATGTGGTCGACCTGGCCGTGGGTGTCATCATCGGCGGTGCGTTTGGCAAGATTGTCGACTCGCTGGTGCAAGACGTGATCATGCCGCCCATTAGCAAACTGTTCGGCGGGCTTGATTTCGCCAATTACTACCTGCCCTTGAATCATCAGGGCACTCAACTCAGCCTGCTTGAAGCGAAAAAGGCGGGCGCCGTCCTGGCCTACGGCAATTTCCTCACGATCTTGCTTAATTTTCTGATACTCGCTTTTGTGATTTTCCAGATGGTGCGCCTGGTGAACAAGGCGCGCCGCCAGGAAGCGGTGCCGGAAGCGGCGCCGCAAGTCGTGCCCGAAGATATCGCCTTGTTGCGCGAAATACGGGATAGCTTGAAAAAATAAGCGCGGCCGCCGCGCGGCCGTGTCAACCTCGATGCCGGGAAGTAGGATGCGACGTTTCTGGTTATTGTTTGCGCAAACGGTCACCATCGCGCTCGGCATTTTTGTCGCGCTCTCGGCCGTGCGCCCGGACTTGCTGGGACGGGTCGGGCGCGTGCAGCTGGGCAGCGCGGCCAATCCGGCCGCCATCTTGCAAGCGCCCGCCAAGCCCAGCACCGGCAGCTACCGCGACGCGGCCCAGCGCGCCATGCCAGCCGTCGTCAACATCCTCACCAGCAAAGCCTTGCGCTCGAATAACGCGCTGCTCAAGGATCCTTTCTTCCGTCGCTTCTTCGGCGACCGCATGCCCGACGACGAACAGCAAGCGAGCCTCGGTTCGGGCGTGATCGTCAGCCCCGACGGCTATATCTTGACGAACAATCATGTGGTGGAGGCGGCCGACGATATCGAAGTGGGCTTGGCCGACGGGCGCAAGGCGGTGGCCAAGATCGTCGGCACCGATCCGGAGACGGACTTGGCGGTGATCCGCATCCAGGCCAAGGACTTGCCCGTGATCGTGCTCGGCCACGCCGAGCAGGCGCGCGTGGGCGATGTGGTGCTGGCCATCGGCAACCCTTTCGGCGTGGGGCAGACGGTGACGATGGGCATCATCTCCGCGCTGGGGCGCAATAATTTGCACATCAACCATTTTGAGAACTTCATCCAGACCGACGCGGCGATCAACTTCGGCAATTCGGGCGGGGCCTTGATCGATACGAGCGGCAATTTGCTGGGGATTAATTCGGCGATCTATTCGCAGTCGGGCGGCTCGGTGGGCATCGGTTTCGCCATTCCCGTCACCACGGCCAAGTCGGTGATGGAAGCGATCATCAAGTCCGGCTATGTGGTGCGCGGCTGGATCGGGATCGAATCGCAAGACATCACGCCGGAATTGGCCGATAGTTTCGGCTTGAGCCAGCAAAGCGGGGCCATCATCGCCGGCGTGGTGCGCAACGGGCCGGCCGAGCGCGCCGGTATCAAGCCGGGCGATATCGTGCTGGCCGTGGATGGCAAGAGCGTGGCCGACACCACCGAGATGATCAACCTCATCGCCCAACTCGTTCCGGGTGGCAAGGCTAAAATGACGATGTTGCGCAAGAATCGTCAGTCCATTGTCGACGTCACCGTCGGCAAGCGTCCGCTGGCGCACTAGCCGGCAACACCCCACATCACTTTTATTGGAAGGCATGGCACATGCATTTGCGCGACCTCACGCAATTTTTAAAGGAATTAGGCGAGAATAATAATCGGCCGTGGTTCATCATGAACAAGCCGCGTTACGACATTTTGCGCGAGGAATTTCTGGCCGTCGTCACGGAATTGATCGGGGAGTTGGGCAAGTTCGACAAGGCTGTGATTGGCTGCAATCCGAAGAAGGCGATGTTCAGGATTAACCGCGATATCCGCTTTTCGAATGACAAGAGTCCGTACAAATCACGTTTTTCGGCGGGCATCACGCCGAACGACCAGCGCCGTCCCAGCGCGGCGGGTGGGCCCACGTATTACTTTCATATCGAGGGCAATGGCAAGCTCTTGTTCGGGGCGGGCGAGTATATGCCGACGGCACCAAGGCTGCGCGCGATCCGCGAGCATGTGGTCAATGACGCGGCCGGCTTTTCCAAGATGCTCAAGAATAAGGCGCTGCGCGCCACCTTTGGCGATTTGCAGGCCGAGGAAAAGCTGCAGCGCCCACCCAAGGGCTTCGATGCCGCTCATCCGCACATCGAATACATCAAGCTCAAGAGCTTTTTTGTGTGGACCGAGGTGGACGTGAAGTTGAACAAGCCGGAGCAATTGGTGCCGGACTTGGCCAAGGGGTTCAAGGACGCGTTCGCGCTGGTCACGTACTTGCGCGGGGTGCCGGACTGGCACGAGGAGTGAGTCGATAGGGGGCGATATGGCGTTGCCGCATGCGGGTTCGGGAGAGCCGATTGTGCTCGCTCCCGGAGCAATTGATTTTGCGCAGGCGCACTCGGTGGCGCTGGCTAAAACGGCGCATATGGAATTGATCCGTTTGGTGCTGCAAAAGGGCAAAGCGATGCCCATGCATAGCGTTGACGGCGAGCTCAGCCTTCAGTGCCTGCACGGCGAATTGGCGGTCGAGGCGCATGGGCGCGCGATCGTCCTGCATCCTGGCGAAATGTTGTTTCTTGCGGGCGGCGAGCCGCACGCTGTCGTGGCGCAGCAAGATAGCGTGGGTTTGTTGACGATGTTGTTAACGGCATGATGCAAACGCCGCCACCATTTTCGCTTCGTTAGCGCGTCCGTGGAATTGATGTAGAAATTAATTAGCTCGCTTCGCCGCGCGGGTCGCGCGCGAGCAGGCGCGCCACCATGTCTTGCGGCGTGTCGCCGTCGAACAGTACGCCAGCGACCGCGTTGGTGATGGGCATGTCCACGCCCAGCTTGTGCGCCAGCTCGCGCACCGCCTTGGCGCACGGCACCCCTTCGGCCACGTGCCCCAGCTCGGCGACGATGGTGTCAAGCTGCTTGCCTTGCGCCAGCCCCAGGCCCACGCGCCGGTTGCGCGACAAGTCGCCCGTGCAGGTGAGGATCAAGTCGCCCATGCCGCTCAAGCCCATGAAGGTGCTGGTGTGTCCGCCCAACGCCGTGCCAAGGCGCGTGATTTCCGCCAAGCCCCGTGTGATCAAGGCCGCGCGCGCGTTCAAGCCCAGGCCCAGGCCGTCGGCCACGCCGGTGGCGATGGCCAGCACGTTCTTGACGGCGCCGCCCACTTCCACCCCCACCAAGTCGTCGCTCGAGTACACGCGCATGCTACCACCGTGCACGCTCGCCACCACCAGCTCGCACAAGGCGGTGGAGTCGGACGCCACCGTCAGCGCGCACGGCAAGCCGCGCGCCACTTCTTGCGCGAACGACGGTCCGGACAAGGCCGCACCCGCCACCCGCGTACCGAGCACCTCGCGCACCACTTGATGCGGCAACATGCCGGTCCCCCCTTCGAAACCCTTGCACAGCCACACGATATTCGGGATGTCGCGCGTGCGCAATTGCTCGAGCAAGGGACGCAAGCCGGCCACCGGACAGGCGGCGATCAAGAGCGGCGCGGGCTCGTTCGGGTGCGCGCCGGCCGGCGCCACATGGGCCAAGGCCGCGTCGAAGTGCGCGCCCACCTTCAAGCTTGCTGGCAAGGGAAAACCGCGCAGGTATTCCGTGTTTTCGCGCGCCGCTTGCATCTCGTGCATTGCCGCGGCATTGCGGCCCCAGATCAGGACGTCGTTGCGCGCGGCCAGGGCCATCGCCACAGCCGTGCCCCAGGCTCCCGCGCCCAGTACGCTGATGCGTCGCGCCGGCATTGTTGGTCGATTGTCTTGCGTTTGCATGGCACCCCTAGGGCTGATGCGACACTCAGATTCCCCAGACCTCGGAGGCTTTGACGAATCCGGTAATGCCGTCGCGGTGATGGACTTTGACCCAGCCGGCAGTATCCGGCTCGACCAGTTCGAGCAGTACGCCTTTGTCGAGCAGCGTCAGGGCGGCGGCAGCCTCGTCGGCACTGGCGCGCAATTTCACGCCGGCCACCTTGGCGATGACGTTGCGCTTGGGCGAGAGCGCGTTGGCCGCGATCCACGCCATGTCGCCATTGACGTCGCGCACCTTGACCCACTCGCCATAGCTGAGCACAACTTCGACCGGCATGCCGCGCGGCGCCACAAACAGTTTGGTCCCCTTGACCGAGGGGGCGTCGTACAGGATGGCGGGGTTGGCCCCCACCGATTTGAAATCGAAAGCATGGCTGCTTGCCGCTGCAAGCAGCAACACCGCGGCGGCGGTGCATCGAATAACTGGGCGCTTAACGTTCATTGCCTGGCTTTCGCGGATGGAACTGCAGGTGGCGCGCCGGATGGGCGGGCGCGCCGGGACGGGGGCGCGCTGCGCGCCCACCCGTCGATTCTACCCGATGCTTAGTGCGCAGCGGCGGCGTCGGCCGGCTTGGCGGCGGCCGCTTCGGCGATCGCTTGCAGGCGTTGCTGGTAGAACACTTCAAAATTGATTTCTGCCAGGTGCACGGGCGGGAAGCCGGCGCGCGTGATCAGATCGGCGATATTGGCGCGCAGATAAGGGTAGACGATGTTCGGGCAGCCAATTCCCAGCAGCGGATCGAGTTGATCGGCAGGGATGTTGCGCGCTTCGAAGATGCCGCCTTGCTTGCCTTCGACCAGGAAAGCGACTTTGTCTTTGATCTTGGCGGTCACGGTGATCGTCACGGTCGACTCGTAGATGCCTTCGGCCAGCGCTTCGGCGCCCACGTCGAGCGACACTTCGATGCTCGGCGCTTCTTGCTCGAGGAAGATGGCTGGGGAATTCGGTTGCTCCAGCGACATGTCTTTCAGGTAGACGCGTTGGATTTGGAATACGGGTTGCAGGTTTTCGTCAGACATGGAACGCTTTCTGTGAGGGGGAAAAAGAACGGCTACGGGCCGCTCCAGTGTGTGCTGCGAAGTTCTTGGTTTCAATCAGGCAGAAATCAAAAGCGACGGCAATTGTATCAAAACCACCCGCTCAAACAAGGATTTCTGGCCCAATTTTGCGCCCTAGTGCTGCGCCGGAATTCCCAAGGTGGGGATCAGGCGCCGTTTAACAAGGGGTCCAGTTTGCCCGCCTGTTCAAGCGCGTACAGATCGTCGAAGCCGCCCACATGGGTGCTGCCGATGTAAATCTGTGGCACGGTGCGCCGGCCGGTGCGCTCCATCATCACCAGGCGCTGCTCGGGCACCAGGTCGACCCGGATCTTTTCGATGTCGGTCACGCCCTTCGCTTCGAGCAAGCGCTCGGCGCGCACGCAATACGGGCACATGGCCGTGTGGTAGAGGGTCACATGAGCTGTCATGATGTTTCCTTGCTTACTTTGCAACAGGCAAGCCCGCCGCTTGCCACGCGGCCAGGCCGCCATCGAGGCTGAGCACGTCGGCGAAGCCAGCTTTTTGCAGTTTGGCAACTGCCTGGGCCGAACGCGCGCCGTTTTGGCAGACCACCACCACGGTCTTGTCCTTGGATTTGTCGAGTTCGCCGATACGCTTGTCGAGCTCGCCCAGCGCGATATGGCGCGCCTCGCGCAGGTGGCCGGCCGCGAATTCGGCCGTCTCGCGCACGTCCACCAACACCGTCTTGCCGCGATTGATCATCTGGGTCACTTCAAAGGGGCTGGCCTTGCGTCCGCGCCCCATGATCAGGGGCCACAGCAGGGCGCCGCCGGAGATGACGACGACGGTCAGAATGAACAGATTGATAGGGTCAAAAATGAATTTCACGGTTGTCCAATGGTTTAAGTCAATCCCGCCATTATAAAATAGATGGGACAAAGATCCCGCTCACCCACTTTTTAAGTCTTCCCATGTACAAAATCGTATTCATGCGCCACGGCGAATCCACCTGGAATCTCGACAACCGCTTCACCGGCTGGACCGACGTCGACTTGACGGAAAAAGGCGCGCTCGAAGCGCGCGGCGCCGGCCAGGTGCTCAAGGAAGCGGGTTTCCGTTTCGACCTGTGCTACACCTCGGTGCTCAAGCGCGCCATCCGCACGCTGTGGCTGACCCTCGATGAAATGGACTTGATGTGGTTGCCCGTCAAGCACGACTGGCGCTTGAACGAGCGCCACTACGGCGCCCTGCAAGGCTTGGACAAGGGCGAGACGGCCGCCAAGTATGGCGACGAGCAAGTGCTGGTATGGCGCCGCAGCTACGACACCCCGCCGCCCCCGCTGGAGGCAGGCGATGCCCGTTCCTCCTTCGACGATCCGCGCTACGCCGGCTTGCCCAAGTCCGCCATCCCGCTCACCGAATGCCTGAAAGACACGGTGGCGCGCGTGATGCCGGCCTGGCATGAGGAAATCGCCCCGGCCATCCGCGCCGGCCGCCAAATCTTGATCTCGGCCCACGGCAACAGCTTGCGCGCCCTCATCAAGATGTTGGATGGCATCAGCGACGCCGACATCGTCGGCTTGAACATCCCGAATGGCCAGCCCCTGGTCTACGAGCTCGATGCCGACCTGAAACCAATCCGCCACTACTATCTGGGCGACCAGGACGCCATCGCCGCCGCCATGCAAGCGGTGGCCAATCAAGGGAAGGCCAAGTAGTTTGCCGCTGACGCCGCGCGGCATGCCCAGCGAGTCCCGCCAGCGCCGCGCGCGCGCCGGTGTGCGCACGGTCGCGCTGGGTGCGGCCTTGGCGGCGCTGCTCGCGCTGGGCTGGCCGGGCGCACCGGCGCAGGCGGCCGCGCGCCACACCGAACGCAGCAAGCAAAAGGCGGCGGCCGAAGCGGCGCGCGCCGGCATCGCCCAGAAATTGAGCGCCCTCAAGCGCGACATCGGCCGCACCGAAAGCGAAAAAGAGCACGCCGCCGACACCTTGGCCGCCTCCGAGGAAGCCATTTCCGACGCCCGCCGCAATCTGCTCGAATTGTCCGAGGAACAATCGAAGACCAACCTGAAACTGGGCGAGCTGGCCGCCAGCGGCGGGCAAGTGCGCGCCACCATCGAGGCGCAAAAGGCGCAGCTGGCCAAGCTGCTGCGCGAGCAATACGTGGCCGGCAATGAAGACCGCATCAAGCTGCTGCTGTCGGGCGACAATCCAAACCGCATCAACCGCGACTTGCAGCTCATGGCTTACGTCTCGCAAGCGCAGGCGCGCTTGCTCACAGCCCTGCGTGCCAACTTGGCGGCGGTGGAGACGAACCAGCAAGAGGCGCAAAACGCGCGCGACGAACTCGAGGAAATCGCGCAGGAAGAGCGTGAACAGCAAGCGGTGCTGGAAAAGGAAAAGGCGCGCCGCGCCCAGTTGCTGGGCAGCTTGTCCAAGCGTCTGGCGGCCCAGCGCAAGGAAGCGGGCAATCTGGCCCAGGACGAGCAGCGCATGGGCGAACTGGTCGACAAGCTCGCCAAGCTGATTCAGGAGCAGGCGGCGGCCGCGGCGGCCGCTGAGCAACGCCGCCTGGAAACCCTGGCCGCAGCCAAGGCGGCCAAGGCGCGCGCCAAGACCGAGCGCGAACGCCTGGCCAAGGCGCAAGCGCAAGCGAAGGCGCTGGCCAAGAACGGCGGCGCGCCGTCCGCGCCCAGCGCCAGCGAGGGCGTCGAGGCCAAGCTGGCGCAGCAAGCGTCCGAGAAGGCCGAGCAGGAAGCGCGCGAGGCGCAGCGAAAAGTGACGGAGTTGACGGCGCTGGCGCCGGCGGTGCCGGACGGCGCCTTCGCGCGCTTGCGCGGCCTGCTGCGCGCGCCGGCCGACGGCAAGGTCATCGCCAAGTTCGGCAGCAAGAACGCCGACGGCGCCACCTGGAAAGGCATGCTGATCCGCGCACCGGAAGGGGCCGACGTGCACGCCGTGGCCCCGGGGCGCGTGATTTTCGCCGACTGGCGCCGCGGCCTGGGCAACCTGATCATCATCGACCATGGCGGCAATTACTGGAGCATCTACGGCTATAACCAAGCCCTGCTCAAGCGCGAGGGCGACAGCGTCAAGGCCGGCGAGCTGGTCGCCAGCGCGGGAAACACAGGCGGGGTCGGGGAATCGGCGCTATACTTTCAGCTCAGGCATCAGGGCAGTCCCATCGATCCGGCAGGCTGGATCAAGTTCCAATGAACTGGGCGCGGCCCTGGCGCGCGGCCTCCTGGGCACTGGCGTAATCACGGGCGACATTCATGGGCATCACATTCAAGCAATTCGGACTGGTCGGCCTGGGCATGGCGGCGGGTCTGGCCGGCACCCTGCATTTTTCGGCGACGGCGCAAAAGGCGGCCGCCGGCGCGCTGCCGCTCGACGAGCTGCGCCAGCTGGCGGACGTGTTTGGCCTCATCAAAAGCGACTACGTCGAACCGGTGGAAGACAAGAAGCTGCTCACCGAAGCCATCTCCGGCATGGTCGCTTCGCTTGACCCGCATTCGGTCTACCTCGATCAAAAAGCGTATCGCGAAATGAACGAGAGCATGCAGGGCCGCTTTGTCGGCATCGGCATCGAGGTCGCGATGGAAGATGGCTACGTGGTGGTGGTCTCGCCGATCGAAGATTCGCCCGCCTTCCGCGCCGGCGTGCGCGCCGGCGACCTGGTCACCCGCATCGACAACGCCTCGCTCAAGGGCTTGACGCTGGACGAAGTGATCAAAAAAATGCGCGGCCAGCCGCGCAGCAAAATCAGCTTGACCATCGCGCGCAAGGGCGAAGAAAAACCCTGGCCGGTGGCGATGGTGCGCGAGGAAATCCACGTGCAAAGCGTCAAGGGCAAGATCGTCGAACCAGGGTACGCCTGGCTGCGCGTGAGCCAGTTCCAGCAAATGACGCTCGATGAACTGGCCAAGAAGGCGGCCGCGTTGGTGGCGCAGGAGCCGCACATGAAGGGCCTGGTGCTGGACTTGCGCAACGACCCGGGTGGCTTGCTGCCCGGCGCCATTGGCGTGTCGTCGGCCTTCCTGCCCAAGGATGCAGAAATCGTCTCGACCAACGGCCAGTTGCCCGAATCGCGCCAGACCATGTACGGCCGGCGCGACTTCTATGCGCCGCAAAGCGCCACCGACCCACTGGCCAAGCTGCCGGCGGCGCTCAAGACGGTGCCGATGGTGGTGCTGGTGAATGCCGGCTCGGCCTCGGCCTCTGAAATCGTGGCTGGCGCCCTGCAGGACTACAAGCGCGCCATCATCATGGGCAGCCAGACTTTCGGCAAGGGCTCGGTGCAAACGCTGCGCAAGCTCACCGCCGACACCGCCATCAAGCTCACCACGGCGCGCTATTACACGCCGCACGGGCGCTCGATCCAGGCGCGCGGCATCGTGCCGGACCTGGCCGTGGACGACAGCGCGGAGGGCGACGCCGCCAGCGCCGCGCAAGTGCGCGAGGCCGACCTCGACAAGCACCTCAACAACGAGGCGGACAAGGATGCGCCGGCCGCGCCCGCGCACCAGCTCACGCGCGATGAAGAGCGGCGCGCCCTGGACAAGCGGCGCAAGCCGCTCGACTTCGGCGGCAAGGACGACTTCCAACTGGCCCAGGCCCTGAATCACTTCAAGGGTTTGCCGGTGCAGTTGTCGAAGAACCCGCCGCGTCCGGACGCGCCATTGGCGGCCGATGGCAAGCCCGCGCCGGCCGCGCCAGCGAAGGCGCCGGCGCTTGCTCCAGCTGCCGCGCCCGAACCCAAAGCCGGTGCCAGCCACTGATGGGTGTGGCGCGTGATATCGACGTGAGCGGCGCGGCGCGATGAACGACCAGCAGCTGCTGCGCTATTCGCGCCACATCCTGCTCGACGAAATCGGCATCGAAGGCCAGGAAAAGCTGCTGGCCGCGCGCGTGCTGGTGATCGGCGCGGGCGGCCTCGGTTCGCCAGCCGCGCTATACCTGGCCTCGGCCGGCGTCGGGCGCCTCACCCTGGTCGACAACGACACGGTCGACCTGACCAATCTGCAGCGCCAGATCATGCACACCACCGCGCGCGTGGGCCTTCCGAAGGTCGAATCGGGCCGCGCCGCGCTCGCGGCCATCAATCCGGAGATCGAGGTGCTGGCGCTGCGCGAGCGCGTGGCCGACGCGCGCCTGGCCGAGCTGGTGGCCGATGCCGACGTGGTGCTCGACTGCTGCGATAACTTCGCCACCCGCCACGCCGTCAACCGCGCTTGCGTGGCCGCGCGCGTGCCGCTGGTGTCGGGCGCGGTGATACGCTTCGACGGCCAGATCAGCGTGTTCGATCCGCGCCGCGCCGATTCACCCTGCTACTCCTGCCTGTTCCCGCAAGACCAGCCGTTCGAGGATGTCGCCTGCAGCACCATGGGCGTGTTCGCGCCGCTGGTGGGCATAGTCGGCGCGATGCAGGCGGCCGAAGCGCTCAAGCTGATCATGGAAGTGGGCACCAGCCTGGCCGGGCGCCTGCTGCTGCTCGACGGGCGCGCCATGGAGTGGACCAGCATCGGCATCGGCCGCAATCGAGACTGTCCCGTGTGCGCGCAGGCCGCGGCGCCATGAACCCAATTCGACGCACCCACCAAGAGGAACCGCAATGCACTTGATTTCAAAAACGCTGGCGCTGGCATGCGCGCTGGCACTCGGCGCGCCCGCGCTGGCCGCGACCCACACCACCAAGTACCTGATCTTTGTCGACAACGGCAAACAGGCCGGCGAGCAGGTCGTCGAGCGCGATGACGATGGCGCCGTGCGCGTGCGCTACATCTTCAAGGACAATGGCCGCGGCCCCGAATTGAGCGAGCAGATGCGCTACGCGCCGGACGGCACCTTGAGCCAGTACGCGGTCAAGGGCACGTCCACTTTCGGCGGCGCGATCGACGAGCATTTCGAACTCAAAGGCAAACAGGCGAGCTGGCACTCGACCAACGAACAAGGCCAGAAGACCTTGAACGGCAGCGCCATGTACGCGCCGCTGCTGGGCTCTTTCGAGACGGTGTCGGCCACCATCGGCATCCTGGGCGCGCGCCCGGGCGCGACCTTGCAGCTGCTGCCCTCCGGTACGCTCAGCCAGCGCAAGCTCGACCAGGTGGAGGTGCGCAAGGGCGCCAACAAACAAGCGGTGCAGCTGCTCGCGCAGACCGGCATCGGTCTCGCGCCCGCCTTCTACTGGGCCACGACGGGCGCCAAGCCGCGCCTGTTCGCGGTGGTGGTGCCGGGCGGGATGACCTTCATCGAGCAGGGCTGGGAAACGAACGGCGTGCTGTTGGCCGAACACCAAAAGGCGGCCGAAGGCAAGCTGCAGCGCGACATGGCGACCCAGCTGCAGCACCGCCTGGGCGGCTTGACCGTAGTGCGCAACGCACGCGTGTTCGATAGCGACAAGGCGGTGCTGGGCGCACCATCGGACGTGTACGTGCTGCGCGGTCGCATCAGCGCGGTGCTGCCGGCCGGCTCGCCCGTGCGCGCCGATCACGAGATCGACGCCCAGGGCCGGGTGATGCTGCCGGGCCTGTTCGACATGCATGGCCACGTCACGCGCTGGGAAGGCGGCTTGAACCTGGCCGCCGGCGTGACCAGCGTGCGCGACATGGGCGGCGACAACGCCCAGGTGCAGCAAATCCTGGACGACACGGCCGACGGCAAGCTGCTCATGCCGCAAGTAGTGCCGGCCGGTTTCCTGGAAGGGGCCAGCCCGCACTCGGCCAACAACGGCTTCCTGATCAAGGATCTGGCTGGCGCCAAGAGCGCCATCGACTGGTACGCCGAGCACGGCTACCCGCAACTGAAGATCTACAATTCCTTCCCCAAGGAGATCCTGGCCGAGACGGTGGCGTACGCGCACCGCCGCGGCATGCGCGTGTCCGGCCATATTCCGGCCGGCTTGCGCGCCTTCGAGGCGCTCGACGCCGGCTACGACGAGATCCAGCACATCAACCAGGTGATGCTCAACTTCCTGGCCACGCCGCAGACCGACACGCGCACGCTCGAGCGCTTCATCCTGCCGGCCGACAAAGTGGCGGACCTCGATTTCGCCTCGCCCGCCGTCACCGACTTCATCGCGCGCCTGGCGCGCCAGCAAACGGTGATCGATCCCACCCTGGCCACCTTCGCCTTCCTCAAGCAGCGCGACGGCGACATGAACGAGCCTTTTGTGGCGGTGGCCGACCATCTGCCGCCGGACGTGGCGCGCACCTTCCGCGTCGGCACCATGAAGATCGCGGACGCGGCCACGCTCAAGCGCTACGAAGCCTCGTATGCCAAGATGGTGCAGTTCGTCGGCATGCTGTATCGCGCCGGCGTGCCGATCGTGGCCGGCACCGACGAGTTGGCAGGCTTCACCTTGCAGGCGGAGCTGGAAATGCTGGTCAAGGCCGGTTTGACGCCAGCCCAGGCGCTGCAGGTGGCCACCCGCAACGGCGCCACCTACACCCGCACCAGCCATGAGCGCGGCAGCATCGCGCCGGGCAAGCTGGCCGATCTGGTGCTGGTCGATGGCGATCCGACCAAGGACATCGGCGACTTGCGCAAGGTGGCGGCGGTGATCACGCGCGGCTACCTGCTCTATCCGCAGGAAATGCACAAGGCGCTGGGCATCGCTCCGTTCGTGAGCGCGGCGCCGCAGCTGCGCGCCTTGAACTCGCCATCGAGCTCGGTGGCGGCCGGCGGCAACGCGCCAGCCATGCAGCGCGCGCTCGGCGGCATCGCGCGCGACTAGGCAAGGTAAGCGCAGGCAGCGTAATTGGCACAAGGCGCGCCTGATGGAGCGCACCCGATGGCGCGCGCCATCAGGCGCGCCGACCGCACGGCGGCGCGCCGCTCTCAATCACACTTCAACGAACACTTCACTACCCATGACACGACCCTCCTCGATCCTGCGTCCTTTGATCCTCGCCGCCGCCATCGGCAGCGCCTTCTTGCTGGCCGGCTGCGACGGCACCATGCAGCGCGTGGCCGACTGCAAGGCCGGCGACTGGGGCGGCATCGGCCATAAGGACGGCCACGCCGGTCTCGGGCAAAACTTCGGCGAGCGCAAGGACTTCTGCGCCAGCCACGAGGGCGATCAGGGCGGGCCGGACGCGGCGGCGCGCTACCTGGCCGGCTGGGCCCAGGGCAATTGGGACTTGTGGAGCGAGACCGGGCGCGCCGACGGCGCGCGCGGCCTGCCCGCGCAATTCGAGGGCGGCGCCGCCAGCGCCGAACTGCGGCAAAAGCAAACGCCACCCAACCGCTCCGCCTACGATGCCGGCTGGGTCGTCGGCAATGGCGATTATTGGGAAAACGCGGGCAAGCATGACGGCGGCGTCGGCAAGCCCTTGGCCCAGCGCGAGGCGCAGGCGGCCCAGGCCGGCGCGCGCGCCCTACGGTTCGACGGCGCGGCCTATGCGCGCGGCTGGCATGTGGGCAATCGCAATTACTGGGCCGACGCGGGTACGCAAGACGCGCGCAACGGCCTGGCCGAGGGCAATCTGCGATCGCGTGCGGCCAGCGCGCGCAGCGCCGGCGTGCTGGTGCAGGAAGACGCTTACCTGGGCGCCTGGTACGCAGAAATCCCCAACTACTGGAAAACGCTGGGCGCGCAGGACGCCGTCAGCGGGCGCGACCTCGCGCAGCGCCGCGCCGAAGCCCAGCGCAGCGGCTTGAAGGTGTACGAGGCCGAATACCTGCAAAGCTGGGAAGCTCGCCTGGAGGGCTGGTGGCGCGAAGCCGGCCGCGACGACGGCGACGGCAAGCCCTATCAGTTCGAGCGCCACGCGGAGCAGGCGCAGCGGCGCGGCGTGTTCGTCACGGCGCGCTCGCGCGAGCATTACTCGGCGGCGTGGGAAGCGCAAAACGCGCGCTACTGCCATGTCGACAATGCCTTCGCGCTGGGCCGGCGCAGCGCCCGCATGGCCTTCGACGTGTGCCGCCAGCATGGCCAGGTCAAGCGCGCCTACCTGTCCGGGCAGGAGTACGAGGTGCTGGGCGCCAAGCGCGCCAAGGCGGCGGCCGAGGTGGAGGAGGCCAACCGCAAGGCCGACGAGCTGCGCCGCCAACTCGCGCGCATGGACCGCGACATCCGCGCCAGCCTTGAAAGCCGAGAGCGCATGGCCAACGAGGAAACGCTCAAGCAAGACAAGCGGCGCGAGGGCGAGCGCAAGGAGCTGGCCGGCCATCTCGAGCGCGCCGAGCACCAGCGCGACGAGGCGCGCCGCGCCGAAGAGGGCATCGCCCAGCGCATGCAGCGCCTGCAGCGCGATATTTACATGAATTGACGTAAATCAACAAAACAGGACGACGCCGGCGCCCAGGGAGGCGCGGCGCGGCCAGTGCTGGCGCGCGCGCCCGAAAAATCGGGCCCGCCGCCCCTGCGCGGGCGGGCGATTGGGCTATACTCTGCGTTCCTTATCGCTTAACCGACTGATATCTATGCAAACTGTTCCTCTCCGCACGCTGCGGCGCCGTCCGGCGCGCGGCTTCACGCTCGTGGAAATCATGGTCGTGGTCGTCATCATCGGCATCCTGGGCGCTCTGGTGGTGCCCAAGCTGCTCTCGCGCACGGTCGACGCGCGCATCCAGGCCGCCAAGATCGACATCACCAGCTTGCAGCAAGCGCTCAAGCTCTACAAGCTTGACAACCAGCGCTACCCCAGCACCGAGCAAGGCTTGCAGGCCTTGATGTCCAAGCCCACCAACGGCCCGGCCGCCAACGGCTGGAAGACCGGCGGCTACGTCGAGAAAATGCCGAAAGACCCTTGGGGCGCGCCCTACCAATACCTGTCACCCGGCATCCACGGTGAAATCGATATCTTCACGCTGGGCGCGGACGGCCAGCCCGGCGGGACCGGCGAAGACGCCGACATCGGTTCCTGGGACAACTAGGCCACGCTATGGCTAGCACGCGAGCGGCCCGGGCGCGCGGCTTCACCCTGATCGAGATCATGGTGGTGATGGTCATCATCGGCATCACACTGGGCTTGGTCTCGATTAACGCCATCCCGAGTCCGCGCCAGAACCTGCAGGCCGAGGCCCAACGCATCGCCCTGCTGCTGCAGCTGGCGCGCGACGAGGCCATCGTGCGCAACCGCCTGGTGGCCTTCGAGGCCGACAGCGAACAATACCGCTTCCTGGTGCGCAACGAGACGCGCTGGGACCCCGTCACCGCCGACGACCTGCTGCGCGAGCGCCCCTTCAAGCGCGCGCCGCTCACGCTCACGCTCGATCCGCTGCCGCCCGCCGGCGTGACGGTCCCGCTGCGCATCGTGTTCGGGCGCGAGCCGGTCGACAAGCCCTTCGCGCTGACCATGGCCGACGCCAGCAACAACGCCGTCACCGTGCGCGCCGACGGCATCGGCCATTTCGTCGTCGAGTGAGCGCCGTGCTCCCCATCCTTTCACGCCTGGCGCGCCGCCAGCCTGTCGCGCGCGGTTTCACCCTGCTCGAAGTGCTGGTGGCGCTGGTCATCGTCGGCACCGCGCTGGGCGCCTCGCTGCGCGCGGTTGGCAGCCTCACCTCCAACAGCGCCGGCCTGCGCAGCGCGATGATGGCCACCTGGTCGGCCGAAAACCGCCTGGTGCAAATCCGCCTGGCCAAGACCTTCCCCGCCACCGGCAAGAACAGCTTCGACTGTCCGCAGGGCGATCTGCACCTGTTGTGCGAGGAAGAAGTGCTGGCCAGCCCGAATCCGCGCCTGCGCCGGGTCGAGGTCAGCGTGTACGATGCGCGTGCGCCGGAGCGGCGCATCATCAAGCTGGTGCAACTGGTGCTCAACGAATGAAGCCCGCAGTGCCGCCCACAATGGAGCGTGCAAAGCAGCGCGCACGCGCGCGGCCGGGCGCCGGTTTCACCCTGGTCGAGCTGCTGGTGGCGATCAGCATCCTGGCGATCGTCGCCGTGCTCGGCTGGCGCGGCCTGGACGGCATCGTGCGCGCGCGCACCGCGTTGACGGTGCAGATGGAAACCACGCGCGGCATGCAGCTGGCCTTCGCCCAGATGCAAAGCGACTGCGAACACATGAGCAATCCCACCCTGCTGCACAACCGCCCCTACCTGTCGGCCGACCACGATCGCCTGACCCTGGTGCGCAGCGTGTTCACCGAAAACGAGCCGGCGCGCGTGCAGGTCGTCGCCTACCGCATCCGTGACGGCGTGCTCACGCGGCGCGAGTCGAACGCCACGCGCGACCTGGCCCAGCTCGACATGCTGTGGCAGGCCGCCATCTCCGACAGTGACACTACCGCCGCCGTCACCCTGCAGCGCGGCGTGATCGGCATGGTGGTGCAGGTCTGGGAAGGCAATGGCTGGCACGTGAGCAATGCGCAAATGCCCGCCTTTAACACCGCCACCAAGGGCCCGGCCCCGTTGCTGCCGAACGCCGCCCCCACCGGGCTGGAAGTGGCGCTCCAGGTGCAGGGACAGGAAACGAGCATGACCAAGGTTTTCCTGCTGGGGGGCGTGTGATGCGCGCGCACTCACACCGGCGCCAACGCCAGCGCGGCGTGGCCGTGATCACCGCCCTGCTGTTGACGACGCTGGCGGTGACGATCGTGGCCAGCCTGTTCTGGCAGCAGCAGGTGCAAGTGCGTTCGATGGAAAATCAGCGCCTGCATTTGCAAACCAAATGGATCTTGCGCGGCGCGCTCGATTGGGCGCGCCTGGTGCTGCGCCAGGACGGCTTCGACAACCAGGTGGCCACCACCCTGGACGGCGTGTGGGCCACGCCGCTGGCCGAAACGCGTCTGGACCAATACATCGAGCGCGAGCGGGTCGAGGGCGAATCGTTCGACGCCACCCTGTCCGGCCACATCGTGGACGCCCAGTCGCGCTACAATCTGGCGGCGCTGGCGGGCGGTGGGGCGGTGGTGCCGGGCCAGGTTGAAGTTTACAAGCATTTGCTGGAGAATCTGCAGCTCGACGGCGCCCTGGCGCAGCGCACCGCCGAGGCCATGGCGCGCACCCAGCCGGCCAACTCGACCTTGGCCAACCCGGTGGTGATCGTGCGCCCGGGCGCGCAGCCGGGCGATGGCGAGCCGCTCGAATTCAAGCAGCTCGACGACTTGCTGGCCATCCCCGGCTACACCGCCGAGATCGTGGCCAAGCTGCGCGAGTTCGCCATCGTGCTGCCGGAGCCGAAGGCGGTGAACGTGAACACGGCGCCGCCGGAAGTGCTGTCGGCGCTAGTGGTGGGGATGTCGGTGTCGGAGGCGGCCGCGCTGGTGTACAAGCGCAAGCAGGCATACTTCCGTGACGTGGGCTACTTTAAGGGGCTGTTGAACAACAAGAGTTTTCCGGCGAATGTGACGGTCGAGTTTAAAAGCGAATATTTTCTGGCCACCAGCAAGGTGCGGCTCGACCGCGCCACGCTCGACGCCGAAGCGCTGATCCACCGCCAGAACGGCAACGGCTATCCGACCACGCTGGTGTGGATTCGGCAGTACTAGAACGAAAGCGAGATTCTTTGACGACCTTATATATCCGGCATCCCGCCAAGGCCGACGGCGAAGGCGCCCTGTGCCAGTTCGCGCTGGTGGCCGACGGCGGCGCCCTGGTTCAGCAAGGTTCGGGCCTGCCTGGCGGCCTGGGCGACATCGTCGCGGCCAGCCGCCGCGTGGTGCTGTTGTTGGCCGCCACCGACGTCACCCTGCTGCACGTGAAAGTGCCGCCGCTGTCGAACGCGCGCCTCAAGGCCGCGCTACCGAGCCTGGTGGAAGACCATATCCTGGGCGACCCGCTCGATTGCGTGCTGGTGGCCGCGCCCGCCCAGCACGAAAACGGCATGCGCACCATCGCGGTGGCCCAGCGCAGCTGGCTCGAAGCCATCGTCAAGCAGTTGCTGGCGCAGGGCGCGCGCGCCATCGCGCTGCAGCCGGCGCAGCTGTGCCTGCCCATCGTGCCGGGCAATGTGTCGGCCGCGCTGGGCCCGCACGACATCACGCTGCGCCAGGCGCAGTACGAGGGCATCGGCTTGGCGCTGGACGCGCCGCCGGGGGCCATGCTGCAGACGGTGCGCGCGCTGGCCGGCGAGGCGCCGCTCACCCTGTACGTAGCGGCCGCGCAGCTCGACGCCTACCAGGCGCTGGCCACGCCGGGCATGACGCTCGAGGCCGACCATTGGGCGCACTGGATCGCCGGCGCGCACAGCACCACCTTCGATCTGCTCGCCGGACTGGGCGCCGCTGGCGCGCATCCGCGCAACTGGAAGCGCTGGCGCTGGCCGCTGCGCCTGGCTTTGCTGGCGGCGCTGGTCAACATCGTGGCCTTGAATGTCGAATGGATGCGCCTGCGGCGCGAAGCCGACGCCACCCGGGCGTCCATGCTCCAGACCTACAAGGCCACCTATCCGAAGGACACCGTGATCCTCGACCCGGCCGCCCAGATGCGCAAGAATATCGCGCTGGCCAAGGCCGGCAGCGGCCAGCTCGGCGCCGACGAACTGACCTACCTGGCGGCGGCCTTCGGCGAGGCCGCCGGCGCGCTCGGGCGCAAGCCCGTGATCACGGCCATGGATTACCGCGAGCGCGCGCTCGACATCAAATACAAGCCGGACTCGGTCGACCCGGGCGCCCTCGACCAGCTCAAGGGCACCCTGAACGTGCGCCACATCGCCATCAGCGAGCCGGCGGCCGGCACCTGGCATATCGATGGCACGGGAGGTAAAAAATGAACGCCGCTTTCAACCAGATCCGCGAACAGCTGCAAGTGGCCTGGATGGGCCGCACCGAGCAGGAGCGCAAGTTCCTGGGCGTGGGCGCGTGCGTGCTGCTGCTGGCGCTGGTGTACGCGCTGCTGGTGGCGCCGGCCTTGAACGGGCGCGCCCAGCTCACCAAGAGCTTGCCGGAATTGCGCCAGCAGGCGGCCCAGCTGCAGGCGCTGGCCCAGGAGGCGGCCGAACTGGCGCGCCAGCCGGCCGCGGCGCCCCCCTCGATGACGCGCGACGCGCTCGCCGCCAGCCTGGCCGCGCGCAGCCTCACCGCGCAAACGCTGGCAGTGACGGGCGAATACGCCAAGCTGCAATTGAACGGAGTGGCTTTTTCCAGCCTGGTCGGCTGGCTCGACGCCGAGCGGCGCGACGCCCGCATCACGGCGGTGGAAGCGGCCATCGTGGCGCAAAAGGACGCGGGCATGGTCGACGCCACCCTGACGCTGCGCCAGCTTGGCAGCGAGGGCGGCAAGTGAAGCGCACCCTGCTATGGTTGGGCGCGATCGTGCTGACCGTGGCCTTGACGGTGCTCGCCTTCCTGCCCGCGACCCTGCTGGGCCAGGTGGTGGAGGCACAGACGGGCGGGCGATTGACTCTCGGGGATGCGCAAGGTACGCTGTGGCGCGGCTCGGCATTCGTGGGCGGGGCCGCCGGCGCCGACGGTGCCGTCACGCCGCTGTTGCCGGGGCGCTTTGTGTGGCGCCTCTCGCCGCTGGTGCTGATCGGCCAGGTCGATCTGCACCTGGAAAACCCTGACGCGCTGTCGCAGCCGGTCGACCTTTCGGGCAGCTGGTCGCAATGGCAGGTCAGCGCGGCCG
This sequence comes from Pseudomonadota bacterium, assembly GCA_040388555.1. Lineage (GTDB taxonomy): Bacteria > Pseudomonadota > Gammaproteobacteria > Burkholderiales > Burkholderiaceae_D > Telluria_A. The sequence continues at coordinate 89,563 of JAZKBP010000014.1, read as the reverse complement.
AGATCTTGCTGCCGGCCGGCGGCTTGTCCGGCCTGGGCGCGCCCTTGAACACGATCGCGCCTTCCGGCACCATGCGCCTGGCCTGGAGCACCTTGGCGCTGGCGCGCGAAGCGAATGGCGTCGCGCTCAACGGACGCACCACGCTCAAGCTGCTGGACATGGGTTCGCGCCTGTCCGCCGTCAAGCCGCTGGGCAGCTACGAAATGGACATGGATTGGCGCGGGCAGCAGGCGCAACTGACCTTGAAGACGCTGCGCGGCGCATTGCTGCTGAGCGGTCAAGGGGCGCTGGAAAATGGACGCTTCCATTTTTCGGGTCAGGCGCAGGCGGCCAACGGGTATGAAGAAACGCTGGGTAATCTCTTGAATCTGCTGGGCCAGCGCCGAATGGTGGGCGACAAAAACATAATCGCGTTAGAGTTCAAATAATGAAAAAATCGACAGGCAGCATCCTTCACTTCGCGCACGTTTCGCTTTCACAGCCTTTTTCACAGCGCCCGTTCGCCTTGCACCAGCTGGCCGCCGCCGTGCTGCTGTGCTGCGTGGCGGTCGCTCCGGCCAGCGCCAAGCCGGTCGGCGCCAAGCCAGCCGGCGCGCCCGCGCCCGCGGCTGCGCCCGCGGCAGCAGCGGCGCCCGTGGCCAAGTCCCAGCCGGAGGAAGCGGCACTCAATTTCGTCGGCGCCGACATCGAGGCGGTGATCAAGGCGGTCGGCCATTACACCGGCATGACCTTCATCATCGACCCGCGCGTCAAGGGCACCTTGACCCTGGTGTCTGAAAAAGCGCTGAGCAAGGCACAGGCCTTCAGCCTGCTCACCTCCTCGCTGCGCCTGCAAGGCTATACGGTGGTGGTGGGCGACGGCTACGCCAAGGTGGTGCCGGAAGCCGAAGCGAAGCTGCAATCGTCGCCCACCAAGGTCGGCAGCGCCGGCCCGGGCGTGCACGGCGACCAGATCGCCACCCAGATCTACCACCTCGATTATGAATCGGCGGTCAACCTGACGGCCGTGCTGCGCCCCCTGATCTCGCCGAACAATTCGATCACGGCCGACGCTGGCAACAACAGCCTCGTCATCACCGATTACGCCGACAATCTGGCGCGCCTGTCGAAGATCATCGCCGCGCTCGACGCGCCGGTGGGCGCCGACATCGACATCGTGCCGGTGCGCTACGCGATCGCCAGCGACCTGGCCAGCATCATCAATAAGCTGATGGAGCCTTCCGCCGGCGGCGATTCGGGCCGCGTGAGCGTGGTGGTGGACCCGCGCACCAACGCGCTGATCGTGCGCGCGCCCTCGGCCGCGCGCGCGGCGCAGGCCAAGGCCTTGATCGCCAAGATGGACATGCCGACCGCGCAGGCGGGTAATGTGCACGTGGTCTACCTGAAGAACGCGGACGCGGTGAAGCTGGCCCAGACCCTGCGCGCGGTGGTGTCGTCGGACGCCTCGGCCAACACCCAGCAAGCTTCCGGCACCTCCGGCGGCAGCGTGCCCTCGGGCGGGGGCACGGCCCAGGGCGGCGACAAGGGCGGCGGGCAAACCCAGGGCGGCCAAACCCAGGGCGGCAATAACCTGAACCAGCAGAACGCGCAGCTCGGCGGGGGCGGCAGCGCCGGCTTCATCCAGGCCGACGCCTCCACCAACACCCTCATCATCACGGCCAGCGAGCCGGTCTACCGCAATCTGCGCTCGGTCATCGACCAGCTCGACGTGCGCCGCGCCCAGGTCTACATCGAGGCGCTGGTGGTGGAGGTCAACTCGGACAAGGCGGCCGAATTCGGCGTGCAGTGGCTCGGCGCCAGCGGCGACGGCAGCAGCAACTACCGCGCGGCCGGCCTGCAATCGTTCTCGCTCGGTGGCAGCTCCAACAACCTGCTGGCGCTGGGCACCGGCAAAGGCGCGGTGGTGCCGGGCGCCGGCTTCACGGTTGGCCTGTTCCGTCAGATCAGCGGCCAGCTCGGCCTGGGCGCGATCGCGCACGCGCTCGAGGCGCAAGGGCACGCCAACATCCTGTCGACGCCGAACATGCTCACGCTCGACAACGAGCTCTCGATCATCAAGGTCGGCCAGAACGTGCCGATCATCAGCGGCCAGTTCACCACCCCGGCCAGCGGCACCTCCAGCAACCCGTTCCAGACGATTGACCGGCGCGACGTCGGCCTGACCCTCAAGGTGCGCCCGCAGATTTCCGAAGGCGGCACCATCAAGATGGCGATCTACCACGAGTCCTCGAGCGTCGATCCGGCCTCCCTGAAGGACGCGGCCGGTGTGACGACCAATATCCGCGTGATCGAAAACAATGTGATCGCCGACGATGGCCAGATCATCGTGCTGGGCGGCTTGATCAAGGACGAAGAGGGCGGGCGCGCCGAAAAGGTGCCGGGCCTGGGCAGCTTGCCGCTGGTGGGCAATCTGTTCACCTACCAGACACGCGCGCGCACCAAGACCAACTTGATGGTATTCCTGCGTCCGGTGGTGGTGCGCAGCAAGGAGCAAAGCGGCGCCCTGGCCATTGACCGCTACGACTACATGCGCTCGGCCGGCCAGGCCGCGCTGCCGCCAGAGACGGCCGTGATGCCCGACCTGGGCGCGCCAGTGCTGCCGCAGCTGACCGAGGGCCAGCCGCCGGCCGGTGGCGCGTTCGCGCCGGCCACCCGCAAGGGCACGCCGAGCGCGCCGCCAGTGAAGGATTGAGACGGGAATGAACCGAAATGAGCCATCATGAGTAATCTGCTGCCCTACGCATTCGCGCGCGACTTCGGCGTGCTGGCGCGCACGAGCGAGGAGTTCGAGCACACGGTCGAGCTGTGGATGTCGGGCGCGAGCGCGCCGTCCGCGATCGCCGAAGTGTCGCGCCGCTTCGGGCGCATCGCCATCAAGTCGATGGCGCAGGGCGAACTCGAGGCCGCCATCGCCACCGCCTACGCCGGCGCCGGCGGCGACGCGTCCCAGGTGGCCGACGAATTCGAGGCCGACCTCGACCTGACCAAGCTGCTGCAGGACGTGCCGGCGATCGAAGACTTGCTCGAGTCCTCCGACGACGCCCCCGTGATCCGCATGATCAACGCGCTGCTCACGCAGGCGCTGCGCGAAGGCGCCTCCGACATCCACATCGAGCCCTTCGAAGTGACGTCGGTGGTGCGCTTTCGCATCGACGGCTCGCTGCGCGACGTGGTGCGTCCTAAAAAAGCGATCCACGCCTCGCTCATTTCGCGCATCAAGATCATGGCCGCGCTCGACATCGCCGAGAAGCGCTTGCCGCAGGACGGACGCATCACGCTGCGCGTGGGCGGCAAGCCGGTCGACGTGCGCGTGTCGACCCTGCCGACCGGGCATGGCGAACGCGCCGTGCTGCGTCTGCTCGACAAGGAAGCGGGGCGCCTGAACCTCGAGCACCTGGGCATGGACGCCAAAATGCTGCCGCAGTTCGACGGCTTGATCAATCAGCCGCACGGCATCGTGCTGGTGACCGGCCCGACCGGTTCGGGCAAGACCACCACCCTGTACGCGGCGCTGTCGCGCCTGAACGCCTCCACCACCAATATCCTGACGGTGGAAGACCCGATCGAGTACGACCTGATCGGGGTCGGCCAGACCCAGGTCAACGCGCGCATCGACATGAGCTTTGCCAAGGCCCTGCGCGCGATCCTGCGCCAGGACCCGGACGTGATCATGATCGGCGAGATCCGCGACCTGGAAACGGCGCAGATCGCGGTGCAGGCTTCGCTCACCGGCCATTTGGTGCTGGCCACCTTGCACACCAACGACGCCGCCGCCGCCGTCACCCGCCTGCTCGACATGGGGATCGAGCCGTTCCTGCTCTCGTCCTCGCTGCTGGGGGTGCTGGCGCAGCGCCTGGTGCGCAAGCTGTGCCCGCACTGCAAGCGCCACGACGGCGCGACTGCGCAATGGCACGCGGTCGGCTGTGACAAGTGCGGCCACACTGGCTACCAGGGCCGGGTCGGTGTGTACGAGCTGCTCGAGACGACCGAACAGATCCGGGCCCAGATCCACAACCGCGCCTCCGAAGCCGAGGTGCGCCACGCGGCCCAGGCCGGCGGCATGAAGACCATGCGCGACGACGGCGAACGCTGGCTGCGCGATGGCACCACCACCGCCGCCGAGCTGCTGCGCGTGACCAAGGACTGAAAGGCTCGCCATGCCCGCATTTCGCTACGAAGCCGTCGACGCGCTGGGCGCCACCCACAAGGGTGTCGTCAATGCCGACAGCGCGCGCTCGGCGCGCTCGGACCTGCGCACCCAGGGCTTGACGCCGCTTTCGGTGGAAGTGATCGCGGCCCAGGTCGACGCGTCCGGCGCCACCCGTTCACGCGGCTTCGGCGAGCGCCTGTCGGCGGTCGAGCTGGCGCTGTTCACGCGCCAGCTGGCCAGCCTGCTTGAAGCGGGATTGCCGCTCGAGCAAGCCTTCACCGCCTTGCTGGAACAGGCCGAACGCCCCTTCGTGCGCGACCTGGTGGCCTCGATCCGCTCCGAAGTGATGGGCGGCGCCTCGTTCTCCGACGCCCTGTCGCGCCACCCGCGCGACTTCGCCGAAATCTTCCGCGCCCTGGTCGCCTCGGGCGAGCAGATCGGCCACCTGGCGCGCGTGCTCTCGCGCCTGGCCGACTACATCGAACGGCGCAACGCGCTGGTGCAGAAGGTGCGCATGGCCTTCACCTATCCGGCCATCGTGACCGTGGTGGCGTTCGCGATCGTGATCTTCCTGCTCACCTACGTGGTGCCGCAGATCGTCTCGGTGTTCGCCAACACAAAGCAAAAGCTGCCGGTGCTCACAGTGATCATGCTGGGCGTGTCGAACTTCGTGCGCGCCTACGGCCTGTTCGTGCTGGCCGGCGCCATCGCCGGCGGCTTCGCCTGGCACCGCGCGCTGAAGAATCCGGCGCTCAAGCGGCGCTGGCATAGCTGGCTGTTGACGGCGCCCGTGTACGGCAAGTTCGAGCGCAGCATGAACACGGCGCGCTTCGCCAGCACCCTGGCCATCACCACCGGCTCGGGGGTGCCGATCCTGCAGGCGCTAGAAACGAGCCGCGACACGCTCTCGAACATGGCCATGCGCGAGCTGGTCGAGCAAGCCAGCGCCAATGTGCGCGAGGGCGCCAGCCTGGCGCGCTCGCTGTCGGCGCAAAAGCATTTTCCGCCGATGCTGATCCATATGATCCGGGCCGGCGAGATCACGGGCGAGCTGCCCGCCATGCTCGACCGCGCTTCGAACTCGCAGCAGCAAGACCTGGAGCGGCGCGCGCTGACCATCGCCGGCCTGCTCGAACCGATGCTTATCCTCGGCATGGGCGTGGTGGTGCTGCTGATCGTGCTGGCGGTGCTCATGCCTATCATCGAAATCAACCAGCTGGTGCATTAATAGGACCCTGATGAAGCGTTTGCCCATCCTTTTCACCTTCCTCGCCGTGCTGGCCTTGTCGGCTTCAAGCGCCTACTGGTTCTTGCAGTTCTCGCAGGGGAAGCAGCGCCCGCTCGCGGCCACCAGCGCGCAGGTGGCCACGCCCGACCCGGTCATCGAGGGCGCGGCCACCTTGTTCGGCGGCCAGACCACCGTGGTGGCCAGCAATTACCAGCTCAAGGGCGTGGTGGCCGCCAACCGCGCCAGCGAGGGCGTGGCCATCATCGCCGCCGACGGCAAGCCGCCGGTGGCCGTCAAGGTCGGGCACGAGGTGGCGCCCGGGGTGTCGGTCAAGGAGGTGCAGCGCAATTTCGTGACCTTGTCCGAAGGCGGTGTGCTCAAACGGATCGATCTGGCGAGCGACGCCAAGGCCGGCGCCTCCGGCGTGAACCTGGCGCCGCCGGCGCCGCCGCAAATGCAGCAGCCGATGCAGCAGCCATTGCCGCAGATGCAGCAAATGCCGCAGCCAGTGCCGCCGCCGCCATCGCCCTCGAACATGGGCTTGTCGCCGACCACGGCGGTGCCGCCCACCCAGTGAGGGCGCCGGCGGCGCCAGTCCGCCGCGCCCGGAAGGACCGATCGATGAATGTTTTGCGTGCCCTCGGCGCCCTGTGCGCCGCGGCGCCGGCCTGGTGCGCGGCGCTGCCGGCGTGCGCGCAGGATGGCGCCGCCGCCCTCGCTCCCGCTCCCGTCATCACCGCGCCCGCGGCCCCCGTTTCCGCCCTCACCACTCCCGCGCCGGCGCGCCCGCGCGTGGCCCTGGTCTTGTCGGGCGGCGGCGCGCGCGGCTTCGCCCACATCGGCGTGCTGCGCGTGCTGCACGAACTGCATGTGCCGGTCGATATCGTGGTCGGCACCAGCATGGGCAGCGTGGTGGGCGGCGCCTTCGCCGCCGGCGCCTCGGTGTCCGAGCTTGAAAAGATGGCGCGCGAAACCGACTGGGACAGCGTGGTGGCGGACCGCCCCGCGCGCGACGACTTGTCGTTCCGGCGCCGCGAGGAAGACTTGCTGCTGCCTTCGCGCATCGAGTTCGGCGTCGGCCGCGACGGCGTCACCCTGCCGCCGGCCGCGGCCGGCAATGGCGCGCTCGAGCTGGTACTAAGCCGCGCCCTGCCGGCCGGCACCCGCGACCAGCCCGTCAACCGGCTGGCGCTGCCGTTCCGTTCGGTGGCCTCGGACCTGCTCACGGGCGAGCTGGTCGAGCTGGCCGACACCCCGCTGTTCCTGACCATGCGCGCCTCGCTGGCGGTGCCGGGCGTGTTCGCGCCGGTGCGGGTGCGCGAACACTTGGTGGTCGACGGCGGCCTGGTGCGCAATCTGCCGGTCGACATGGCGCGCGCGATGGGCGCCGACATCGTCATCGCCGTCAACGTCGGCACCACGCTCGCGCCCGAAAAGGAATTGCACAGCGCCGTCGGCGTGGCCCAGCAGATGCTGCAGATCTTGACCGAGCAAAACGTGCAGCGCTCGCTCAAGGAATTGCGCGCGCAAGACATCCTGGTCGCGCCCGCGCTGGCCGGCATCAGTTTTCTCGACTTCCACAGCTATGCCGCGGCCATCCGCGCCGGCGAGCAGGCCGCGCGCGCGCTGGCGCCGCGCCTGGCCGCGCTGGCCCTGCCCGCCACCGACTACGCGCTGCAGGAAAACCGGCGCCTGGCCGCGCCCGCCCTGTCCGACGTGGCGCTGCCGCTGGCCCAGCTGGACGTCAAGAGCGACGGCGCCATCAACCCGCTGGCGCTGGGCGCCCAGTCCGGCCTGGTGGTGGGCAAGGCGGTGACAAAGGAGCAGGTCCACCAGGCTGCCGCCAGTCTGTACGGGCGCGGCGACCTGGCGCGGGTGGAGACGCAGGTGAGCGACGAGGGCGGCAAGCGTAACGTGACGATCCACGCCAGCGAAGCCGAATGGGCCAATAGCCGCCTGCGCTTCGGCCTCGAGCTGGCCAGCGACTTCGACGACAACAACACCTTCGCGCTCAAGCTGATGCACGTGCGCTCTTCGCTCAACCCCTGGGGCGCCGAATTGCGCACCGTGGCGGGCATCGGCAATGTGCGCCAGTTCGGCATGCAGTTCTGGCAGCCGCTGGGCGCCGGCTCGCCCTGGTACCTGGCGCCCTCGTTCGAGCTGGGCACCTCATCTGCCGACCTGTTCAGCGCGGGGCGGCGGGTGGCGCGCGTGGCTTACGGCGACCGCGGCGCCAGCTTGGTGCTGGGGCGCGAACTGGGCAACTGGGGCGACGTCCAGCTGGGTGTATCGCGTGAGCGCTCGAATGCGCAGACCGCCATTCCGGAGCTAGCCGGCGCGGCCGAGCTGCATTCCTTCGACACCACCCAGTTCCTGCGCTACCGGATCGACTCGGTCGATTCGCTCGCCTTCCCCAGCCGCGGCAATCTGCTCGACGCCAAATGGGAGCGCTCGCCGGCCGCGCCCAGCGCCGGCACGCCATCGCTGGCGCGCTCCTCGGTACTTGGCTTGAGCGCCTTCCATACCGATAACTGGGCCGGCCACTTGTACGCCGAATGGGCGCGCGCCCAGCGCGGCACCGCGCCGCTGTCGCTGGGCGGCTTCCTGCGCCTGTCGGGCACGGCGCCCGAGTCGATCAGCGGGCGTTCCGTGGTGCTGGGGCGGATGGTGATGGCGCGCCGCATCGGCACCTTGCCGGCCACGCTGGGCGGCACCGTGCGCGCCGGTTTTTCGCTCGAGGTGGGCGGCGGCTACGACCAGGACGAGCCCTTGCGCGGCAGCTCCTTCCGCCAGGCCGGCAGCGCCTTTCTGGCCGTCGACACCCGCTTCGGCCCGGCCTACTTCGGGGCCGGCGCCACCAAGGGCGGCTCCAGCACCTTGTACATCTTCCTCGGTCCGATCTGGTAGTGATAGCGGCATAAGGTATCGCATGGTGGTACCGAGTGGGTGATGATTCGCGCCAACGCACAAGCAGCTGGTACTTTTGAGGGAAAGTGGCGACACTGCGTCACCGCGATCGCAATGCGATGACGACGCGGCCAGTTTCCACTTTCACTCAAAGGACTACCATGATGATGCCCCGCCTTTCCCTGCTGCTGCTCTCCCTGCTTAGCTGTTCCGCCTATGCCGCCGATGAAGCGGCGCTCACCTCCGGGCGCGCCAGCGAGCTGGCCGCCACCACCAAGCAAGCCGAGATCGGCATCGGCGTCGTCGGTGGCACCAGCATCTTTGGCGGCGACGCCAAGGGCGCCATCCTGAACGGCGAAGCGAGCTTCGGCAACGGCATCTTCGTGAGCACCCAAGACGGTCTCGGTTTTCGCTTCCCGGCCACCAGCTCCGGCTTTTCCGCCGCCATCAGCATCGGCGCGAGCGGCGGGCGGCGCGCGCCCAATTCGGACGAGCGCCTCGATTCGCGCCTGCACGGCATGGGCGACGTGTCGAGCTACGCGCAATTGCGCGGCTTCTTGAACTACGATAACGGCCCTTACCACGCCGAGGCGCAGCTGCGCCAAACCCTGGCCGGGCGCAATGAAACCTCGATCGGCTTGGGCGCCAAGTACGACATCTTCGCCAGCAGCACCGACCTGGTGCAGGCGGCCACCTCGGTCGGCTTCGCCAACCGCAAGGAGATGCAAACCTACTTCGGCGTCACGGCGGCGCAGTCGGCCAGCAGCGGCAATGCCGTGTACGCGCCGGGCGCCGGCCTGGAGGGTGTGAGCGCAGGCGTGAACTGGCGCCACGTGCTGGCCAAGGATTGGGTCGCCACGGTTGGCGCCGGCGCGACGGTGCTGGGCAACCAGGCGGCCGACAGCTCGCTGGTGGCGCGCCGCACCTCGCTTGGCGTGGGCACCAGCATCGCCTACCGCTTCTAAGTTTTTTCCGCCTCGTGGAGACGCCCATGATGAAGATTCGAGCACTCTCGGCCAACGACGCCGACGCCTTCAAGGCGCTGCGCCTGGAAGCGGTGCAGGACGCGCCGCTCTCGTTTTCCCCCAGCACGGAGGAAATCGACAGCATGTCGGCCGAGTATTGCCGCGCCCAGTTGAACGCCTTTGAATACCGCACCGTGTACGGGGCGTGGAGCCGCAACCAGCTGATCGCCATCATCGGGGTTAGCCGCGACCCGGCCAAGAAGCTGCGCCACCGCGCCAATCTGTGGGGCGTCTACACCAAGCCGCCCTACCGCGGCCAAGGGGTGGCGCGCGCCTTGCTCGAGGCGGTGCTCGAAGCTTTGCGCGCCAGCGGCGACATCAACACCGTGACCTTGAGCGTGAACGTGGAAAACATGGCGGCCAAGCGCTTGTACGGCAGCGCCGGCTTTGTGTCCTTCGGCGTGCAAAGGAACGCGATGCTGGTCGACGGCTTGCCGGTGCACGAGGAGCATATGCTGCTTGAACTGGTGCGCCGGCCGGCGCTGCAGCGAGTGGCGTAATCGTCAGGTGGCGCGCGCCGTCACCGGCACTGGCACTAGCATGGGCGCGCTATGTCCGCGTGACGGGCGCAGGCGCGCGCCGCAGCGCCGTGAAGGCGGCGAATTCCCAGGAGCGAAATCCCAGCAACAAGGTAAAGCCATCGCGCTCGTTGGCGCCGAGGCGGCGGTCGTTCTGGTGCAGGCGCGCCAGTTCGCCCGCCAGTTGCTGGATCTTTTGCACCAGCTCCTGGGCGCTGGGCTGGGATAGGCGCGCCGGCAAGCACATCAAGGTTTCGCCCTGTCCGTCGAAGTGGCCGCCAAAATAATCGGCCACCACGTGGGTGCGGAAATACTGCTGCACGGGACCGTCGGGCAGCCAGCGGAAGGCGTTCGAGACGCGCAGGCTGTAGCGGTTGAAGGGCTTGAGTTCGATCACGCCCAGCCGGTCCAGTTCGCTCAAGCACGTGATGCACTCGGCTTCCGTCAGCGCGTACGTTTCCAGCACCTGCTCGAAGCTCCAATGGCCCAGGCAGCAAATGGCCACCAGCAGCAGGCGCGGATTGGCCATCAGGGATTTTTCCTGCGGCAGGGTGAGGGTGTCGGCGTGGGCGCGCGCGTCGGCGGCGCGGCGCAACACGTCTTCCATCGCCACCCCGGCGGCCTTGCAGATTTGCGCCAGGCGCGACAAGGCCATGTCCTTCTGTCCGAACATGCGCTTGACGCTCGACTCGCTCATGCCGATGCGATCGGCCAGCGCCTTGTAGGTGATGCCGTTGGCGCGCAATTCCGCGCGCAGCACTTGCAGCACCGCTTCCGGTGAACTCATTGTTCTCTCCTGTGGGCGGCCGCGTTTATCTGTCCATTCGGTACCGCCATCCGGTACCGAATGTACAGATAAACGGGGCCGCGCACAAGCCGGTGGCCGCGCGCGCCGATCTTCGGCACACTGCGCAAGGTGTGCCGCCGGCGCCCCCAACCATGTAGTGAGGAAAGCTTGATGATCGAAGCAAAAACGCGCGCCGCCATCGCGCTGGCGCTGGGCGCACTGACGGCGCCGCTGGCGCGCGCGACCGATTTGCAGGAGGTGTCGCTCAGTGCCGGCGGCGGCGCCACCTTGCACGGCGTGCAGGCGGGAACGGTAACGCTCCACGAAAAATTTTTCTCCACCCCGTTCAGCCTGGGTCAACTGGTGCTGGGCGTGCAGGCGATGGCCTACGGCGGTGGGCGTCATGGTCGCCCCGGCGGAGCTCCCGGCTTTCATGGCGTAGGCGTGGCGAACACGCTCGGCTTGCAGTTCGACGCGCTCACCGTGCTGGCGCGCCTTGGCGCGGGCTACAATTGGAGCCGCCCCGATGTCGCGGGCGCGCCCGCCGCGGGTTCGGGCGTGCTGCTTCTTGGCGTGGGCGCGGATCTGGCGCTGGGCCCGAAATGGTCGCTGCGCGCGGACCTGGATCGCGTGCCCGGCGCCGAACAGCAGGAAAGCATGAATCTTGTCTCGCTCGGCGCGTCCTACCGTTTTTAACTGCGCCACTCCCCTATACTGGCGGCACTATGGACATGATGATCGAAACGATGCGGCGCGCGCGCTGCCTGGCCGCTGGCGCGCTGCTGGCATTGAGTGTGCATGTGCTGGCCTGGGCCGCGCCGCCGGACCCGGCCGCTTCCAGCACGAACGTGGCGGCGCACGACAAGCTCGCCGCGGAGCTGGCGCCGCGCAAGAGCCTGGCGCTCGATCTGGCGCGCCGCGCCGGTATGGACAAGGCTTTTGAATTCGCCGACGCCAAGCCGTGGCCGGGGCAGGCGGGGCGCGTGATCGCCGCCTATGCGAGCGCGCACGACGATGGCGATGAAGCCGAAATCGGCACCGTGCATTACGACCTCGACGTGCGCGTGTTCGACCGGGCCAGCGCCGCCGTCCTGCAAAGCTATACGCGTGAACGGGCCATCGTCAGCGACACGGTGCAGCTGGCGGGCCTGTCGATCGACACGGCGAACTATGCGATCAAGTCCGGTGTGCGCGCGTTCGGCGTGCGCGCTTTCATCAGCCGTGAGACGTGCGCCTATTACGAGAACGAATCGCTCGAGCTGTTCGAGGTGCGCGGCGCGCAATTGCGCAATGTGTTCAGCGACACCGAGGTGCGCTGGAAGATGTTCACCTGCACTGGAGGCGGCGGCGCCGCGATCACCCACACCCTGGCGATCGCCGCCAGCAGCAGTCACGGCTACCAGGATTTGCGCGTGAGCGAGTTGCAAGAGCAGACTAGCGCCACCTGCGCCTTCCTGCCGTGCGCGGACACCGCAGTGCGGCGCACCCACCTGCTGCGCTTTGACGGAAACGCCTACCCGCCCGTGCCGGTGCCGCCGCGCTCGCGCTGAGCCGGTTCAGTCTTCCGGCTCGAGCTTGGCTTTGGCCAGGGCGCGCCGCTCGGCCTGGCGCTGCGCGGTGGCGCCCTTCTTGTGCGGCCCGGCCGCGCGCAGCTTGGCCGCCACCGCCACCGGGTTGCGCGGCTTGCCGAACTGCTGGGATGGCTCGATCTTGATGCGCATCTTTTGGCGCGTCGCCAATGCCTTGTTCGCCATCGCGTCCCCCGCTACAGCACGTAGCGCGACAAGTCTTCGTTGTCGGCCAGTTTGTCCAGGCGCGCGTTGACGTAGGCCGCGTCGATCGCCACCACTTTGCCCCCCGTCTCGCTGGCGTCGAAGGATAATTCCTCGAGCAGCTTTTCCATCACCGTGTAGAGGCGGCGCGCGCCGATGTTCTCGGTGCGCTCGTTGACGGAAAAGGCGATTTCAGCCAAGCGCGTAATGCCCTCGGGCGCGAACTCGATCTGCACGCCCTCGGTCGCGAGCAAGGCTTCGTATTGCTTGGTCAGGCAGGCGTCGGTGCTGGTGAGAATGCATTCGAAGTCGGCGATCGAGAGCGATTCGAGCTCGACCCGGATCGGGAAGCGTCCCTGCAATTCCGGAATCAAGTCCGAGGGCTTGGCCAGGTGGAAGGCGCCGGAGGCGATGAACAGGATGTGGTCGGTGCGTATCATGCCGTACTTGGTGTTGACGGTGGTGCCCTCGACCAGCGGCAGCAAGTCGCGCTGCACGCCCGCGCGCGAGACATCGGCTCCGCCCACTTCCGAGCGCGAGGCGATCTTGTCGATCTCGTCGAGGAACACGATGCCGTTCTGCTCGACGTTGGCGATGGCCTTTTGCTTCATCTCGTCGTCGTTGATCAGCTTGGCCGCTTCCTCGTCCACCAGCAGCTTCATCGCTTCGGCGATTTTGACCTTGCGCGCCTTCTGGCGTTTGCCGCCCACACCGGAGAACATGCTCTTGATTTGTTCGGTCATCTCTTCCATGCCGGGCGGGGCCATGATTTCCATCTGTGGCGCCGCCTCGGCCAGCTCGATCTCGATCTCGCGCTCGTCCAGCGCGCCCTCGCGCAAGCGCTTGCGGAAGGTCTGGCGCGTGCCCTCGCCCTCCTTGGCCTCGCCCGCCGCGCCCGACACGTTAAAGCCAAAGTCGCGCGCCGGCGGCACCAGGATGTCGATGATGCGGTCTTCGGCCGCGTCCTGGGCGCGCTGGCGCACCTTCTTCATTTCGCTGGCGCGCGTTTGCTTGACGCCGATGTCGATCAAGTCGCGGATGATGGTGTCGACGTCGCGCCCCACATAGCCCACTTCGGTGAACTTGGTGGCTTCGATCTTGATGAAGGGGGCGTCGGCCAGCTTGGCCAGACGGCGTGCGATCTCGGTCTTGCCCACGCCGGTGGGGCCGATCATCAAGATGTTCTTGGGCGTGATCTCGTGGCGCAGCGGCTCGGCCACCTGCTGGCGGCGCCAGCGGTTGCGCAGGGCGATGGCGACGGCGCGCTTGGCGCGGCCTTGGCCGACCACGTGCTTGTCGAGTTCGGAAACGATTTCAAGGGGGGTCATATTCATGGTCTTTGCCGGGATGGTCCGCGCGCGCGGCGCGGCGCCATCTCACTCCAGGGTTTCGATGATGTGGGACATATTCGTGTAGATGCACAGCTCGGCGGCGATGGTCAGCGACTTCTTGACCACCTCGCCGGGCGTGAGCGCCGTGTTTTCCATCAAGGCCTTGGCGGCCGACTGGGCGTAGGTGCCGCCCGAGCCGATCGCGCCGATGCCGTCTTCCGGTTCGAGCACGTCGCCATTGCCGGTGATGACGAGGGTGCTTTCGGCGTCCGCCACCAGCAGCATCGCCTCGAGGCGGCGCAGCACGCGGTCGGTGCGCCAATCCTTGGCCAGTTCGACCGAGGCGCGCAGCAGGTTGCCCTGGTGCTTTTCCAGCTTGCCTTCGAAACGGTCGAGCAGGGTGAAGGCGTCGGCGGTGCCGCCAGCAAAGCCCACCAGCACCTTGCCCTGGTAGAGTTTGCGCACCTTGCGCGCCGTGCCTTTCATGACGATATTGCCCAGCGTGACTTGGCCATCGCCGCCCAAGGCCACTTGTTTGCCGCGCCGCACGCACAGGATGGTGGTGCCGTGAAATTGTTCCATACTTGCCTCTAAAGAATCGTTCACTCCAGAGAATGGGGGCGGGGGAGGGAATTTGCAAGGCGCAAATGCGCGGCTGCGCCCGCCAGCCGCGCGCATGCCGGGGTGAATGCGGAGCCAAAGCGCGCGGCGAATGGCGCGCCAAATTCAGCAGTGCAGTGCGCGCTTAGTATTTGTGCGGGAACAGGCGCGCCACTGCGGGGTAGCCGAGCAGGGAGAACAGGGCGGCCACCAGGTGGTTCATGTCGCGGAACTCGATCTTTTTGCCGGCCTCGGCCAATGGGCGCAGGCGCTGCAGCAAGGTGCTGGCGGCGCCGTAGTCGACCCTTGAGAGGCGCAGGCAGTCGAACACCAGCGAATCGTACTGGGCGGCGTAGGCGTCGATGGCTTCGAGCAAGGCCGGATTGGCGCGCTCGATCACGCCTGGCAGCAAGAAGCGGTCGGGCGAGGCGTTGCGTCCGGCCAGGGCGGTGGCCACGTGGGCGACCGGCACGAAGGATGGCGGCGATACCTCGTAGGTGACGCAATAATCCATTGCCGTTTCTTCGAATTCTTTCTCCATGCGCATCAATTGCAAGAGTTCGAGCAGCAGCAGCCAGGGCGCGTCGTTCTCGTCGCGCCGGCCGATGTCGATGGTCTCGCGGATGCGCTCGGCCAATTTGTCGGCACCGGCCACGATCAGCTCGTGCTGTTGCGCGTGCAGGCGCTTGAGGGCGGCCAACAGGCGCGCGCAGCCTTCCGGCGTGACGCTGGTGACGCGCCCGAATTCGAGGCGGAACACGGCGCTGCTGGTGGCCAGCTGTAACAGGCGGTCCAGCTGGGGCGCGATAGTGTCGTCGAGCACCCCGGTGAACGCTTCCGTCGGGGTCAGGCCGGAATACGCTTTTTCCTCGGCCGTCAGGGGCGCGAGCGTAGTCCAGGCCGGGGGCGAGGTTTCGAAGCGGCTGGCGTAGTCGATCGACAGGCTGTCGAAGGCGTCTTGCTTGCCGCCGATCTGGTACAGGTCGAACAGCATCCACCACACGGTGCGGTCGGTCTGGCCGGTGTCGGCCAGGCTTTCGATCAGCATGCCCTCGGCCGCCGCCACCTGGTCGTTGGCGAACATGATGGCGCTTTCCTCCACCACGGGCGCGATCTCGGCCACGGCGGGCGCGGCCAGGTCGTCTTCGCCCAGCAATTCGGTGGTGGCCAGCTCCAGCGCCGGCAAGGTGTCGAGCGGACGGGTGTCGCCCTTTTTTGGCGGCGGACGCTTGGGGCCGCTGCCCCAGGCTGGTTCCGGCGTGTTGAAAATATCGAAGGTCATCGCCGATTCGATGGCGTCGATCTTCATGGCGGTGGCGCGCGCGATTTCGCGCTGGCGCGCGCGCTCGGCTTCGGTTTCGGCCGGCGTGAGCGGGGGATCGGAAGGACGGCGCGAACGCGAAGACGAGGACGAACCCTCGCGCCCCGGCGTGCGCATGGTCGTGTCGCCCTTCAGGCGCGACGGCGGTGACGTGTCCGTCTCGGCCGGTTTATCGTTTTTTCTCTTGAAGATGGAGAAAAGTCCCACTGCGATCCCTGTCTGATAGCTATGTTTGCGCGATTGCTAAGGTAGCACGCGCCTGCCCCTTGTGGGGGGCGCGCACGGGCGCAAAACAATAAATATCCGCTGAATTAAGCATAGTGTAGCTGATGAGCAAGTTTAGCGACACACCCGAGCCGGCGATAAAACAAAAAAGCATGCGCTGCACCCGCATGCTTTTCGTTCGAAAGCGCCGCCCAAACCCGCCGGCGGCGCGCCGGCATCAATCGCCGTACAGTTTTTGCTTGAGCTCGCGCCGTTGTTGCGCTTCCAGGGACAGCGTGGCGGTGGGGCGCGCGATCAGGCGCGGAATACCGATCGGCTCGCCCGTTTCCTCGCACCAGCCATAGTCGCCGGCATCGATGGCGGCGATCGACTGCTGCACCTTCTTGAGCAACTTGCGCTCGCGGTCACGCGTGCGCAGTTCCAGCGCGTGCTCTTCCTCGATGGTGGCGCGGTCGGCCGGATCGGGCACGAGCACGGTTTCGCGCAAGTGCTCGGTGGTTTCGCCCGCGTTCTTGAGCAAGTCTTTTTCCAGCTGCTGCAGGCGCGCTTTGAAAAAGGCCAATTGCTCGGCGTTCATGTAATCCTTGTCGCTCATGGCCCGAATTTCGTCTTCGGTCAAGATGCGGCCGTCGGTGCTGACGGCAGGAGGGGATTTGTTCGTTTTCGTCATGACTTCTGTTACCTTCGATGCGACTGTGGTTTTCATTCTATCAGCTATCGGCGCTTGCCCTGCGCTTGACACAGCGCTCGTTGTCGGCGCCGCGGTCTTCACTGGTGCAGCGGCCGGTGCTGCTGCGCCCGTCGAAGCGCCGCTCTTGGCGGACAGGGCGATGGGTGCTGACGGTGCTGATGTTCTTGCTGCTGCAATTTTTCCTTCCGCCGCCTTGGGCGCGCTCGCTTGTTTCGGCACGACGATCGGTGTTGGCGTCGCCTTGGGAGCGGGCTTGGCGCTCGATTTTGCCAACGCTTTCGGCGCCGCTTTCACGGCCGCCTTCGGTGCCACTGCGGCGGCCTTCGGTGCTGCCGCTTTTGCTGCCGGCGCCTTCGATGTCGCTGCCTTTACTGCTGCTTTCGGTGCGGCCTTGGCGGGCGCTTTCACTGCCGACTTCGGTGCCGCCGCCTTGCTTGCCACCGCTTTTGCTGGCGCCTTCGCTGCAACCTTCGGCGCTACCTTATATGGCACCTTATTTTGCACCTTCGTTGCCACCTTCGCCGCTGCTTTCGGGGCTGCCTTGGGCGCTGGCTTTGCCACGGCCTTGCTTGCTGTTTTGGGTGCTGCCTTCGGCGCCGCTTTCGGTGCCGCCTTCTTTACCGCCGCTTTCGCCGCCGGCTTTGCTGGTGCTTTCGGCGCTGCTTTGCTGGCCGCTTTGGCCGCCGGTTTGGCTGCGGCCTTCACGCTCTTGGCGGCAGCGGCCGGCTTGGGTTTAGCTTTCGACGCCGGTTGCAATGCCGCGACTTTTTTCGCGAGCGCCGACGCCACACTCTTGAGCACACCGCCGGATTTGCGCGATGCCTCCACGACGGCTGGACCGGCCGTTTTTTTTGCGGTTTTTGTCACTGTTTCCTTCATATTGCCATCCCGAATTTTTCCCCCCGCCTTTATGGCGTGTTGGCAAGTCAGTCGTCAAACAAGGCCAATGCACGGCAGTGCAGTGCAGCGCGCGCTGCCTGGTCTGCATTGTCGAAATTCGCGTCGTCAGCGAGTGCATCACAAAACCCGGATAGTTTATACCAAACATTGTTCTAAACCGCGGATAAAGATATCTTTCGGTAAATTTTTACCAATAAAAACCATTTTACTGCCACGTTCTTCGCTTTCTCCCCACTTTGCGCCCACGTCGCTGCCCATCATTTGGTGCACACCCTGGAACACCACCTTGCGCTCGGCGCCGTCCATCAGCAGCACGCCTTTGTAGCGCAACATGCGCGGACCGAACACCTGCACCAGGCTGCCGAGGAATTCGTCGAGCTTGGCCGGATCGAAGGGGCGGGCGCTCTTGAAGACGAAGGCGGCGATATCGTCCGTGTGGTGGGCGTGGTGGTGGTCGTGACTGTGGTCGTGACTGTGGTCGCACGCCTCGGTGTGCACGTGGTGCTCATGCCCGTGCTCATGCTCATGCCCGTGCGCTTCTTCGGCGCTGAGGAAATCGGGGTCGAGCTCGAGCTTGTCGTTGAGGTTGAAGCCGCGCAAGTCGAGCACCTCGGACAGCGGGACGCGCCCGAAGTCGGCCACGCGCTGGGGCGCGCGCGGATTGATGTTCTTCAAGCGCGCCTGCAGCGCGGCCAGCGCCGCCGCGTCCACCAGGTCGGTCTTGGAGAGCAGGATCTGGTCGGCGAACCCGACCTGGCGCTGCGCTTCCTCGTGTTCGTCCAGCTGGCCCATGGCATGGCGCGCGTCGACCACGGTGACGACGGCGTCGAGCAGGAAATGGGCGCCCACGCCCTCGTCGACGAAAAACGTTTGCGCCACCGGGCCCGGATTGGCCAGCCCGGTGGTCTCGATCACCACCCGGTCGAAGGCGATCTGGCCGGCCTGGCGTTTTTCCGCCAAGCCCGTCAAGGCCACGATCAAGTCGCCGCGCACGGTGCAGCAGATGCAGCCGTTGTTCATCTCCACGATCTGCTCGCCGCTGTCGTGCACGAGAATTTCGTTGTCGATGTTTTCCTGGCCGAATTCATTCTCGATGACGGCGATGCGCAAGCCATGCTGTTCTTGCAGGATGCGCTTGAGCAGGGTGGTTTTGCCGGCGCCGAGAAAGCCCGTCAGGATGGTGGTGGGGATGAGCGCGGGAGTCGTTGCCATGATGTGTGGATGGGTGCGTGCGTGGGCCGGGCCCTAATATAGCCGACATTGGGGCCGGCCGGTGAACGCCGTGCCTCCAAATCAAGCGCCCGATTATGCCGCATTTCGGGGCCCGCTTTCAACTAGCTGGGCCAGCCTTGAGCGGCGTCATGGCCGCGCCGCGCGCTATTTGATTTTCGCGCGCGGATGGGCTTTGTCGTAGACCTGGGCCAGGTGCTGGAAATCGAGGGCGGTGTAGACCTGGGTCGAGGCGATGCTGGCGTGCCCCAGCATTTCCTGCACCGCGCGCAAATCGCCCGACGATTGCAGCATATGCGAGGCGAAGGAATGGCGCAGCACGTGCGGGTGCATGTCGATGGCGCTGCCGATGGCGCGCGCGTGCGCCTTCAGGCGCAGCTGGATCACGCGCGCCGAGATGCGGGTGGCGCGGTTGGACAGGAACAGGGCGGCGCTGCCGTCGCGCGCCGGCGGGCGGCGCGCCAGCCAGGCCGCGATGGCCGCCAGCGCGGGCGCGCCCACGGGCACGCGGCGCATCTTGCCGCCCTTGCCGGTGACGGTCACTTCGCCCGCCGCGCGGTCGAGCCAGCCGAGCGAGGCGGCTTGCGCGCCTTGCGCCTTCACGTACTGCAAGTCCAGGCCGGCCAGCTCCGACACCCGCAAGCCGCTCGAATAGAGCAGCTCGAACATGGCATGGTCGCACAGGCCGGCCGCGTCCGGGTTGGCGCGCGCGGGCGAACCCACCATGCGCACCGCCTCGTCCACCGCCAGCGCCTTGGGCAAGGTCTTGGCGCGCTTGGGGGCGCGCACGGCGTCGAGCGGATTGACGCCCAAGCCCTCGTAGCGGGCCAGCCAGGTGAAAAAACCGCGCCAGCTCGACAGCTTGCGGGCGATCGAGCGCGGCGCCAAGCCTTGCGCGTGCAGGCGCGCGCTGAGGCGGCGGATCTCGCCCTGGCCGAGGGCGTCCCAGGCCAGTTCGCCGGTGGCCGCGGCCAGTTCGAACAGGTCGCGCCGGTAGGCCGCGCAGCTCAGGGGCGCGAGGCGGCGCTGGGTGCGCAGTTGCTCCAGATAGCGTTCGAGCGCGCCGTGCTTGGCGCTCCCGGTGGACACAGCGGCCGCGGTGGCGGCGGGCGCGCCGGCGTCAGTGGTGCCGGCGGCGCCATCGCCATCGTGCGCGCCGGCGCCCGCCTGCATGGCTTAGCGCAAGGCCGCGAGGGCGGCGCCGGCCGTCTCGCCGATATGGATCAGGAAATCGGTGCCCATGGCAGCCGTGAAACGTTCCGGATCGGGCGAGCCCAGGATCAGCAAACCGAAAGTGACCTTGCCGTCGCACAGGGGCAGCATGACGGTCGAGGCCACGCCCGCGTCCGCGCCCAGCCAGCGCACCGCTTCGAAGTCCTTGTTGCTGCCGCAATAGGGTTCGCGCAAGCTGGCCGCGAAGATGCGCGCGTCGTCCGAGACATCGTCCAGGAACCACTGGCCGGCGTAGTCGGGCGCCACGTCCCACAGGCGCAAGGTCACTTGCGGCACCCCGAAATTGCTCTTCAAGCCTTCCACCAGGGCGCCCGGCAAGTCGCTGTCGTGGCGCGCGCGCAGCAGGCTTTGGGTCCAGGCGTGGAAGCGCCCGGCGATGGCGGCGTTTTCGTGCGCCAGGTGGATCAGCTCGGCCAGGCGCAGCTCGAGCGCCTTGTACTTGTCGCGCATCACTTCCATCTGGCGCTCTTGCAGCGAGACGGCCCGTCCGCTCAAGGGATTGGACAGCTTGACGTGGCCCAGCACGGCGGCGTGCTCTTCAAAAAAATGGGGATGGTCGGCCAGGTATTGCGCGACGACGTTGGAGTCGAGTGTTTCGGTCATTGGCGGTCTCAAGTGCTTGCTAAGGGCGTGGAGGAAGGAACGCGGCTGCGAACGCAAGCGCAATTCTAACCCTTTGGCGGGCCGATCGGGCGCCCATGAAAAAAGACGCCCGCGGGCGTCTTCCTGGCTGGTGCGGCAAGGCCGCCCGGCGTCCTTAGAAACGGTGGCGGATGCCCACTTGCAGGGCGCGGCTGCTTTGGCCGGGCGCCGAGGTGAAGCCGCCCGGGGCGCTGGCCGCGCCAGCGGCGTATTGGGCGTCGTTCTTGTTCTTGATGTAGGCGGCCACGGTGTAGATGTCGGTGCGATTGGACAGATTGTAGTCGTAGCCGAGCGAGTACTGGGTGGCGTCGCTGTTGGAGGTGGTGAGGTCGTTCTGGCGCGCGATCGAGCCCATCAAGCGCCCAGCGCCGACCCGGTAATGCATGCCGACCTGGATGCTGGTGGCGTCGACCACCAGGTTGTTGCGGATATTGTTCTTGTACACGGGGGTCAGGGCGGCCACGGTGGCCGGGCCGGCCGCGCCGAGCTTGGCGCTGATGGCCGGGCCCAGTTGCAAGTCCCAAGCCGCGTTGTATTCGCCCAGCAGCACCGAATGGTCGTTCTTTTGGCGCGCGATGCCGGCGAAGAGCTTGAAGTCTTCAACCGTGTAAGAGCCACCGAGGATGGTCGATTCCAGGCTCAGGTTGTCGCCCTGGTCGTAGCCGCGGTTATGGCCCAGGCCCACATCGAAGCCATTCGCCTTGTAGACCAGGTTCAAGCCGTAGAATTTGTTGTAGCGGCCCAGATAGCCCGAACCCTTGGCGCCGTACATGAAGGCGCCGCCCAGGCCCGACTTGGGGTCGGCGATGCGGTACTGGATCGACTTTTGCGAGCGTATATCGACCGGCAAGGCGGTGAAGCCGGCGGTGCCGCCCGTGATATTGCCCCACTGGCCGGCGGTGCCCGCTTCGAACACGTCGGCCGCGTTGAACACTTCGTAGGCTGGCGTGTACATGCGCCCGATCAGCACGGCGCCGACGGGGGTGATCACACCGACCATCGCGGTGCGGTCGAACAGCGCGCCTTCCGGATTGACAGCCACCGCGCCGGACGGTTGCAAGGCGGTGCGCACGGTCGGCAGCAGGGCGCCCATCGCGCTCATGCCGCGCGTGAGGTAATAGCCTTGGTTATCGTTGAGCAGGGTCGGCTTTTGCGAACCGGTGTCCATTTCGATGCGCGACTCGAGCGTGAAGATGGTCTTGTAGCCGCCGCCCAAGTCTTCCGTTCCCTTGAAACCCAGGCGCGAACCGTCGGCGATGCCGCTGACGATGCGCAGCGGCGCGCCCACCGTTTTCATCAGGCCGGCGTCGGCGATGCCGTACACCGTCACGCTCGATTGGGCCAGCGCCGGCAGGGCGAAACAGGTGGCGACGAGGGCTGCGAGGTAGTTGCGCTTCATTGAGTCTCCGGGACGGTAAAGGTGTATGTATAAAATCGAACGTGCGTACTAATTGGGCAATGGGCAATATGCCACCGTTGCGCCTGCTTGTACAGCCATGGCCGGTCAAGTCGGTTGCGCAAATGCTACAAAACGATGACAGGGGGCGCAAAACAAACGGGGCGGACATGCTGTGCGCATGTCCGCCCCGTGCGGTTCAGCCGGCTACGCGCCCAGGGCGCGCGGCGCTTAGAACGAGTGGCTCACGCCCAACTGGTACATGCTGGTGTTGGTCGCGGCGCGGCGGGTCGACGCGTCGACGTACAGGAAGGTGCGCTTGGACAGCGAGTATTCGTAGCCGAGCGAGAATTCCTTGGTCTTGACGACATTGTCTGGCGACTTCTGGCCGATACCGGCGAGCAGCTTGCCAGCGCCCATCGTGTAGTTGGCGCCGATCACCCAAGCGCGGGTGGTGTCGTTGTGAGCCAGCGTGTGCTCTTGGTTTTGACGCGCGAAGTTAGCCATCAGCTTCAATTCCGGGGTGGCCATGATGTAGGCGCCCAGATCGTAGAGTTTGGTTTCGATGCCGTTGCGCTCGTAAGCGAGCATGGCGCCGACCGGGCCGTTCTTGTAGGTGCCGCTCACGGAGAACGGATTGGCGGTCGCTTCCGCGCCCACTGGGTATTGAGGCGCTGCGAAGGTGCCGCGGCCGACGATGTCGCCAGGCGCCGACGAGGTGGCGGTGCGTGCGCTCGAAGCGGCGCCGCCCGATTCCTTGGTCGCCATCGTGGCGTTGATCTGGAAGCCGGCCATTTCTGGCGAGTTGTAGAAGAAGGCGTTGCCGAAGCGGTTAGGCGCGCCGCTGGTCGAGAGCGGATCGGAGCTGTAACCGGCGACCAGCAGGTCGGCCTGGAAGCCCACAGCCGATGGAACGCCGTGGAATGGATCGAAGGCGCTGCTCGACTCTTGGTACGCGGTCAAGCCGCGGCCCAGGCGCACCATACCGAAGTCGCCTTGCAGGCCGACGCGGGTCTGGCCTTGGAACAGCGGACGGTTGGTTGGGCCGGTTTCGGTGGTGCCGGTGTCTGGCTCATAGCGAATTTCCAGTTGGAACAGGGCCTTCAAGCCGCCGCCCAGTTCTTCCGTGCCTTTGAAGCCGAGACGGTTGTTGTCACGCTTGCCCTCGGAGAGGGTAGTGTCCGACTTCTTGTTGAAACCGACGTCGACGTTACCGTAGATCTGCACTGCCGTTTGTGCTTGTGCGACACCGGCGAACGCGCCAAGAAGTGCCAGAGCCAAGAGTGATTTTTTCATGTGTTAATCCTTAAAAAGTAAATCGGTTGAATCCGTCGAGCATTGCGTATTGTTGGTCTTGCTGAATACTCGGATGAGCAGAATCATAAATGCTTGCGGCATTACGATTGACGTATCCGTCAATTATGACGGTTCCATTTGGTAGAAAGCCAATAAATCCACACATCCTGTTGTATTTTTGAAACGGTAGAGTGGCGAGAACCGGCCGCTTTGTGCTTAATCCCGCGCTATCACGTCTGCAGATTGCCACGTTCCCGGCCTGCTGATATTTGCGATAGGTCAAGCTTCCAGCGCGCGTGCCTTAAATCCCGGCCTTCGCTGGCTTGGACTTGGCCCGTCACAAAGACGGCGCTCGCGCGGTCGGCCACTCTGTTGTAAAGCCACAACGCACCGCGCGCGTCTTTCCGCGACCGCATGTTGTTTCTCACAAATAATTCACAATAGTACATGAACACGGGCCGAGCGTGAAGACGCACCCGCAGGCGTGCGCGCGCCGTATTTACGCGTAGCGTGCTCACGCTGTTACGCGGGGCGCGGGTTCACACTTCGATTTCGCCTTCGAACACGGTGACGGCCGGCCCGCTCAGCAGGACCGGCGCGCCCTCGCCCTCCCAGGCCACGCGCAGCTCGCCGCCGCGCGCGCTCACCCGCACTGGACTGTCGAGCAAGCCGCGCCGGATGCCCGCCACCACGGCGGCGCAGGCGCCGGTGCCGCAGGCGAGGGTCTCGCCGGCGCCCCGTTCGTGCACGCGCAAGGCGATGTGGCCGCGATCAAACACTTGCATGAAACCGGCGTTGACGCGATTCGGGAAGCGCGCGTGGGTCTCGAGCGCGGGGCCGCAAGTGGCCAGCGGCGCGCTATCGATGTCGTCAACCACTTGCACCGCGTGCGGGTTGCCCATCGACAGCACCGAGAGCAGCGCGTGCTGCACGGCGCCGCCGGGCAAGGCGATGGCGAGCGGCCATACGGTGTCGCGCCCGAGCGCCTGTGCGGCCAGGCCGGCGCTGTCGAAGGGCACGGATGGCGCGTCGAGCACGGGCGCGCCCATGTCGACGGTGACGCTGCCGTCGGCCTCGAGCTGGGGCGCGATGATGCCGGCGCGCGTTTGCACGCGCAGGCGGGTGCGCGTGCTCAAGCCTTTTTCGCTGACGAACTTGACGAAGGCGCGCGCGCCATTGCCGCACTGCTCGACCTCGCCGCCGTCCTGGTTGAAGATGCGGTAGCGGAAATCGCAATCGGGCGCGCTGGCCGCCTCCACCAGCAAGATCTGGTCGGCGCCCACGCCGAAGCGGCGGTCGCCCAGGCGCCGCATTTGCGCCGCGGAGAGTGCCAGCGGCGCGGCGGTGGCGTCGATGACGACGAAGTCATTGCCGGCGCCGTGCATCTTGGTGAATTTGAGTTTCATCGCGCTAGTATAGGAGAGGATGGCAAAGACGGTGTGGCGGCGGCCCGCTCAGGACGCCGCTGGCGGTAAGTCCACCGGCTCGTCCGCCGGCTCGACCAAGGCGCGCGTGTAGGGCGACTCTTCGCCCGGCGGGCGCGTCTTGAAGCGCTTGTGGGTCCAAAAGTAGTCGGCCGGCGCCTCGCGCACGCGCTCTTCGATGAAGGCGTTCATGCGGCGCGTGGCCGCGCCCAGGTCCTCGCCCGGATAATCTTCCCAGGCCGGGAAGAAGCGTACGCGCCAGCCGCGGTAGTCGGGCAGGAAGGTCGCCACCACCGGGATCACGGCCGCGCCGGTGGCCGCGGCGATGCGCGCCGGCGCCGTCAAAGTGGCGGCCGGGATCCCGAAGAAGGGCACGAAGGGCGCATCGCGGTCGCCGAAATCCATGTCCGGCAGCATAAAGTAGGGCAAGCCTTCGCGCATGGCGCGGATGATGGGCTTGATGCCCTCCTTGCGCGAAAACAATTGGACGGGCCGGAAGCGCGAGCGCCCGCGCCGCAGCACGCTGTCGAAGGCGCGGTTGCTCTGGGTGACGTAGATCGAGCACAAGCTCGTCTCGAGCATCACGGCCACGCCGGCCACGTCCAGGCACACGAAATGCGGGCACAGCAAGATGACGGGACCGCGTCCGATCGCCTCCAGCGGCACGCCCGGGGCGTCCACCTGGATCAGCCTGCGCAGGCGCGCCGGACTGGCCCACCACAGCACCGCGCGTTCCCACACACTGCGCGAATAGGCTTGGAAATGGCGGCGCGCCAGCGCCACGCGTTCGGCCTCGCTCAATTCGGGCATACACAGGCGCAAATTGGTGAGCGCGATATGGCGCCGCTTCTTGAGCAGGACGAACAGGATCGCGCCGACCAATTCGCCAAAGCGCCCGAGCGCCGGCAAGGGCAGCCAATGGAGCAGCCACATCAGGATAAGTAGGAGCCTCATGCGCGCGTCCGCTCTTGCTCGGGTTCCCGCCGCGGCGCGGCCACGCCGGGCGGCGCCTTGTAGCGGTTATAACTCCAGAAATACTGGGCCGGGCAGCGCGCCACCAGGCGCTCCATGGCCGCGTTGATGGCGCGCGCCTGCTGCGCTTGATCAACTGCCTGCGCGGCTGCCTGCGCGCCCGCCGACGCGCCTGGTGCCGTCTCGCCCGGCGCGTGCGCCGGCGTGTCCGCCTGCCCATCCTCGAAAGGCACGAAGCGCACCACGAAGCCGCGTCCCCAGCTGCGCCGTTCCGCGTACACCAGCACGATGGCGGCCTGTCCCATCTGGGCCAGCTTGGCCGGCAGCGTCATGGTGTAGGCGCTGCGCCCGAAGAAATCGGCCCACACGCCTTCGCCGGCCGAGGGCACCTGGTCCGGCAACAAGCCGATCGGTTCGCCCTTCTTGAGCGTGCGCGCCAGGATGCGCACGCCGACCAGGGTGGCTGGCGCCAAGTGCAGGTTGTGGCGCTGGCGCGCCCCCTCCACCAAGGGCTTCAAGGCCGCCTGGCGCGGCGGGCGGTACATCACCGTGAGGGCGGTGCGCAGCGCGATCTGTTGCGCCGTCAATTCGAAGCAGCCGAGGTGGGGCGTGAGGAAGACGATGCCGCGTCCCGCGTCGAGCAAGCCTTGCACCAATTCCCAATTGTCGACGCTGGCGCAGCGCGCCACGCGCGCCGGCGCGGCGCACCAGATGAAGGGCAGTTCGACGATGCTTTTGCCGGCCTCGGCGATAGCGCGGGCGCGCTCGCCGCTGTAGCCGGCGGCGCCCAGGTTTTCATTGAGTAAGCGCCGGTACGAGGGCGCGAGCAGGTAGACCAGCCAGCCCAGCGCGCCGCCCAGCAAGTGCAGGAAGGGCAGCGGCAGGAAGGACAAAAGGCGGAACAGAGGCACAAGCATGGCTTTGATTCGATTCAATCGGTGGGGTTTTGCCCAACCAAAATTAATTAAGGAGCGTAAAATACCACGTAGAAGCACCCGCTGAGTTAATAGACAACTTGCGAAGCGGAATATAAATATCGCTAAAGCGTCGCAAGCACGACCGGTTTGCGACAACAATGTTCAACCCGTATCAGGAGCTTGCGATGCCTAACGATTATCTCTTCACTTCCGAATCCGTCTCGGAAGGCCATCCCGACAAAGTCGCCGACCAGATCTCCGACGCCATCCTCGACGCCATCCTGGCGCAAGACCCGAAGGCGCGCGTGGCCGCCGAAACCCTGTGCAACACCGGCCTGGTGGTGCTGGCGGGCGAAATCACGACCCACGCCAACGTCGATTATATTCACGTCGCGCGCGAAACCATCAAGCGCATCGGCTATGACAACACCGATTTCGGCATCGATTACCGCGGTTGCGCCGTCATGGTGTGCTACGACAAGCAGTCGCCCGACATCGCCCAGGGCGTGGACGAGGGCGCCGGCCTGGACCTGGACCAGGGTGCCGGCGACCAGGGCTTGATGTTCGGCTACGCCTGCGACGAGACGCCCGAACTGATGCCGGCCGCTATCTATTACGCGCACCGCCTGGTCGAGCGCCAGTCGCAGCTGCGCAAGGATGGGCGCCTGCCATGGCTGCGCCCGGACGCGAAATCGCAAGTGACCTTGCGCTATGTCGATGGCCAGCCGGTGGGCGTGGACACGGTGGTGCTGTCGACCCAGCATTCGCCCGAGATCAGCCACAAGCACATCGAGGAAGCGGTGATCGAAGACATCATCAAGCAAGTGCTGCCGCGCGAATGGCTCAACGATACGCGCTACCTGGTCAACCCGACCGGGCGCTTCGTGATCGGCGGTCCGCAAGGCGATTGCGGTTTGACCGGCCGCAAGATCATCGTCGACACCTACGGCGGCGCCTGCCCGCACGGCGGCGGCGCGTTTTCTGGCAAGGACCCGTCCAAGGTCGACCGCTCGGCCGCCTACGCGGCGCGCTATGTGGCCAAGAACATCGTGGCGGCCGGCCTGGCGCGCCAATGCCAGATCCAGGTCAGCTACGCCATCGGCGTGGCCAAGCCGATCAACATCACCATCTACACCGAAGGCACCGGCGTGATCCCGGACGAGAAGATCGCGGCCCTGGTGCGCGAGCATTTCGACCTGCGTCCGAAAGGCATCGTGCAAATGCTCGACCTGCTGCGCCCGATTTACACCAAGAGTGCCGCCTACGGCCACTTCGGGCGTGAAGAGCCGGAATTCACGTGGGAGCGCACCGACAAGGCGGCGCTGCTGCGCGCGGCGGCCGGCCTGAAGTAAGCGCTGGCACCTGCGTCGAACTCAGGCGGCCACGTTGAGGATGCTGGAAAATTCGGCGTGCAGCTGCGCGTCGATCTCGCCGCCGAAGCGCGGGTCGCCATTCTTGCCGAAGGCGGTGGCCAGGCTGTCCCAATCGTCTTCGTTCAAGTATTTGCGGGCCGCCGGCAGCACGGTTTTCTCCTCCAGCCGGATGTGCTGCCACTGCGCCTGCGCGAAACGGTCGACCGCTTGCGCAAACCGTTCCAAGCCATCGACGCTGCCGGCGATATACGCGGGCAAGGCCAGCTGCATATCGCGCAGCATGGTCGCGCCCTCCACATGCTGACGCTCCAAGGTGTCGAGCACCTCGTTGACCTCGGCGCTGCGCTCGCGCAGACGCTGGAACAGGTACAGTTCCTCCTTCGGATGGTGCAAGGCCTGCGGAAATTGCTCGATATAGTGCAAAATTTTCTTGATCAATTCAAAGCGCGGCAAGGTGGCCTCGGTGCGCGCCTTGTTGACGATGAATAGCAGGGCGCGGATCACCACAATCAAGGAGCGGTGCTCGTCGAGGATGATGGCGATGGCCTGGTTGACCTTGGGCGCGCTGGTGGGCGTGGTGGCCACCAGCACCGGCACCGGGGAATGGGCCAGCACCTTGTGGGTTTGCGAGCCGAGGATGCCGCGCAAGCCGCCCTTGGCGTGCGAGGCCATGAAGATCAGGTCGCACTGGCGCTCGACGGCGAGCGCGACGATGGCCTCGTGCGGCGCTTCGCTGTGGCGGCTCACGCTTTCGCAGGACACGCCGGCGCTGCGCGCCGCCGCTTCCGCCTTGGCCAGGATTTCGCGCGCGCGCGCGGCCGACGCTTGCGCGTACATGCGCGGCGTGATGGCGTTCGCGAAGGCGTCGGCGCCGTCGAGGAATTGTTCGAAGCCGGCGCAGGCGTGGAAAAAAGTGATGCGCGCCTGGATACCGGCCGCAAATTCCACGGCCCGCTCGACCGTGTCGGCGGCGCTGGCGCTGCCATCGACGGGTACCAATAGATGGCGGTACACAGGGCCTCCTTGTTGCGTTCGCGTTTGCGTTCGCGTTTTCATTCCTGCTGGCGCACGGCGTGCGCACGCTCCGATCTTAGCGCGGAGCGGCGCGCGCGGCATGGCGGGCGCGCCGGCGCTGCCGGTTTTTCTTATGCGTGGTCAAGGGAAACCCCAAGGGCAAGGCAAAGGCTGGCATGGGTCGCGCACGGTGGCGCCGCCCGCGCCGGGCTTTGATCGGCCCGGCGCCTCAGATCGAAGCCATCAGACTGATCAGGTGCTGGCGGGCCACGTCGAATTCCCGCTGCAACTGTTCGAGCAAGTGGGGCGCGCCATCGAAGCTGCCCTCGCGCCCGAGACGCTCGAGCGCGGCGCAGGGCGCTTGCATGCGCTGCGCGCCCAGGTTTTCAATGCTCGACAGGAAGCGGTGGGCGCGCGCTTCGAGTTCGGCGCTGCTGTGCGCGGCCAGCGCCGCCGCCAGCTGCTGCAAGTGGCTGGGCGAGTCGTGCAGGAACAGGGCGACGATATCGGCCGCCAGGGTCGGATTGCTATTGTCTTGCACCGCCAGCATGGCGTCGATGCGGCGCCGGTCGATCACCGGCGGCGCCGCCAGCGGCGCCGGCGCGGCCGGCCCGGCCAGCTGCAGCAGGGCGGCGCGCAAATCACCGAGCTCGAGCGGCTTGGCCAGGTAGGCGTCCATGCCGGCGGCCAGGCATTTTTCGCGGTCGCCCGGCATCGCGTTGGCCGTCATCGCCAGCACCCGCGGCAGCGCGGTGGCGCCATAGCGCCGGCGCAGGCGGCGCGTCGCCTCCAAGCCGTCCATTTCCGGCATTTGCACATCCATCAACACCACGTCGTAATTCTGGCGCTCGAGCGCGTCGAGCACCTCGCTGCCGTTGGCCACCACGTCGGCGCGGTAGCCCAGGTGGAACAGCATCTGCTGCAAGACCTTTTGATTGACCGTGTTGTCCTCGGCCACCAGGATGGTGAGCGGCAAGCTCGCGCCCAGGCGCGCCTCGTGCGGCGTGGCTTGGCCATGCCCGCCGGCCGGCGCGCGCGGCGGCGCGATCAAGAGCGCGTGGCACAGCACTTCGAACAGGGCCGCCGGCTTGATGGGCTTGTTGAGGAAGGCGGCGAACTTCACTTGCGACATCTTGATGTCGCGCGGCCGGTGCGCCACCGAGGTCAGCATGATCAAGGGCAGGGCTTGCGCATCGCGGTATTTGCGCAGCTGCACGGCCAAGTCCATGCCATCCATTTCCGGCATGCTCATGTCGAGGATGGCCACGTCGAAAGCGTGGCCGTGGCGCACGAAGTCGAGCGCTTCCTGGGCGCTGGCGGCGGCGGTCGGCTGCATGCCCCACAGCAGCGCCTGCTTGACGAGGATGCGGCGATTGGTGGCGTTGTCGTCCACGATCAGCACGCGCTTGGCGTTCAAGGCCGAGGACGCGTCTTGCAGCACCGCGTGGGCCAGGTCGCTGCCGTAGGCTTCGGCCTCGATGGTGAAGGAAAAGCGCGAGCCGCGCCCCACTTCGCTTTCGACCCACATGCGCCCGCCCATCACCTCGGTCAAGCGCTTGCTGATCGACAGGCCCAGGCCGGTGCCGCCGTATTTGCGGGTGGTCGAGGGGTCGGCCTGGGTGAAGGACTCGAACAGTTCGGGCACCCGGTGCGGCGCGATGCCGATCCCGCTATCCTTGACGGTGAAGGCGATTTCGTGGCGCGCCTGCTCGAGCCGCACGGCCGTCACCGACACCAGCACTTCGCCGTGCTCGGTGAACTTGATCGCGTTCGACAACAGGTTGACCAGGATTTGGCGCAGGCGCGTCATGTCGCTCACGATCGCCGCCGGCACTTGCTCGTCGATGAAATACGCCAGGTTGATGTTGCGCTCGCTGGCGTGGGTGGCCAGCAAGTCGAGCGAATCCTCCACGCAACGCCGCAAGTCAAACGCGATGCGTTCGATCTCCAGCTTGCCGATATCGATCTTGGAAAAGTCGAGGATGTCGTTGATGGTCGTGAGCAGCACTTCGCCGCTGGCGCGGATGGTTTCGGCGTAGTCGCGCTGCTCGTCGTCGATGTTGGTGTTGAGCAAGAGGCTGGTCATGCCGATCACGGCATTGAGCGGGGTGCGGATTTCATGGCTCATATTGGCCAGGAACATGCTTTTCGCCTGCATGGCCGCCTCGGCTTTCTCCTTGGCCATCTGCAAAGCCAATTCGTGAGCCTTGCGCTCGGAAATGTCGCGCAGAATCACGGTGTAGATCATGCCGCCGTCGGCCGGCAAGCGCGAGATCGACGCTTCGGCCGGGAATTCGCTGCCATCGCGGCGCAAGCCGAAGATGGTGCGCCGCTCGCCCATCTGGCGCGCGTTTTCGCGCCCGGCGGTGAAGGCGGCGACATGGGCGCCGTGGCCGCCGTGGTAGCGCGCCGGCAGCAATAGTTGCAGATGCTGGCCAGTGGCCTCTTGCGCGCTCCAGCCGAACAGGCGCTCAGCCCCCTGGTTGAACAAGATGATGGCTTGGCTGGCATCAATGCAGATGATGGCGTCGTCAGCGATGCTGAGAATGCCGTTCAGTTGCGCGCTGGTGAGGCTATTGCTTTGCATGGGGGCCAGGAATGGTCGTGACGCGCGCCGCGAAAGCCGGGCCGCCCTGACATGCTACGCGTTTGCGCCGCTTGCATGGAATAGTTTGTTGGGGCCGGCGTCGGCGCCATACAACAATAGCGCAAACAGCGCCGCGCACGGACGCGCGCGGACGGGTTCAAGCCCATTCAGGCGCGCGCCAACCTTGCCATTTCACCCACGCCGCATTCCCGTCCTTGATTCTCGCACCGCCCCGATTCTCGAAAACGGGAATGGGAATGCGCTTAATCTTGCGCCATTCCCCACTCCCTTGGCTCTGGCGCGGTCGCCCGCCGCGCCGCTGGCCGCTGCTGGCCTTGTTCTTGCTTAGATAGGGCTGTAAGCCTGTCCGCCCGCAGTCGGGGCCAACAATATTGAGCGAGGATGCGATGAGCATGAAACTTATCACCAGCAAGACCCTGGCCGTGCTGGCCGTCGGCGCCGCCGCCATGGCCGCTTCATCGGCCGCCTGGGCGGTCGACGCCGCCGCCGCCGAAGCGCTGGCGCGCCAGAACGGTTGCTTCAAGTGCCATTCGATCGACAAGAAAAAAGACGGCCCGCCGTACAAGGAAGTGGCCGCCAAGTACAAGGGCAAGGCCGACGCCGAGGCGCGCCTGACCACCCACATCACGACGGGCGAGAAAGCCAAGTTCCCCGACGGTCACGAGGAAGAGCACAAGATCATCAAGACCAAGGATCCGGCGGAAATCAAGAACGTGGTGCAGTGGATCTTGTCGTTGTAAAGCCATAGCGGGCGGCCTCCCAACGAGGCGCCCGCGTCAAGTTATACCTGGGAGAAAAAAATGAAAGTCTGGCTACACAGTCTGAGCATCCTGGCCCTCGCCGCCCTGCTATTGGGGGCCCCGGCCGCGTTCGCGGGCGAGCTCTCCGCGCAAGGCACGGGCAAGGACTTGCTGCTCAAGGGCGACGCGAAATGCACGCGCTGCCACGACGAGAGCGACAGCCCGGTCGTACTGAACATGGGCAAGACCAAGCATGGGACGGTCGCCGATGGCCGTACTCCCACCTGTACCAGCTGCCATGGCGAGAGCGATGCGCACGCCAATAACGCGGGCGGCAAACAGCGTCCCGGCCCGGACCGCGTCTTCACCAAGGGCAGCAGCACCCCGGTCGAGTCGCGCAACGAGGCTTGCCTGTCTTGCCACGAGAAGGACGCCAAGCGTTCGCACTGGGCCGGCAGCACCCACCAGGCGCGCGACGTGGCTTGCACCTCTTGCCACCAGCTGCACACGGCGCACGACAAGGTGCGCGACAAGAAGACCCAGCCGGAAGTGTGCTTCACCTGCCACAAGGAGCAACGCGGCCAGATCAACCGTCCATCGCACCATCCTATTCCTGAAGGCAAGATGACCTGCTCGGATTGCCACAATCCGCACGGTTCGGCCGGTCCGAAACTGATGAAGCGCGACAGTGTCAACGCCACTTGCTACACCTGCCATATGGAAAAACGCGGCCCCTTCGTGCATAACCACGAGCCGGTCAGCGAAGATTGCTCGAACTGCCACAACCCGCATGGCACCACGGCCGAGAACATGCTCAAGGCGCGTCCGCCTTTCCTGTGCCAGCAATGCCACACCCCGCACGGCGGCTTCATTCCGCAGCTGCTCGGTGCGCAAGTGGTGGCGCCCACCGTCAATGGCGTGGGCAAGGGCACGACCAACCTGACCCAGGGTCGCGCTTGCAACAACTGTCATACACAGGTGCACGGAAGCAATAATCCGAGCACGAAGAATCCGACCCCGCAATTCATGCTGCGTTGAGAAAGGAATCATGATGAAAACGCATACACAACTTCCTCTCTTGCGCTTGAGCGCTGTCGCCCTGGCCTTGCTGTCGGCCTTCGGGGCGGCGCGCGCCGACGATGCGGAGATCGCGGCCATGATCAAGCCTGACAGTAGCGCCAGCGTGGGCCTGGTGGTCCAAAATGGCGAAAAAGGCGATCGCGCCGTGTTTGGCCAATACAACGGCATGCGCAGCCAGGGTGCCTACGGCTTGCTGGACTTCGACTACATCGTGCGTGACGACGTCAGCGGCACCTGGATGACGGTCAAGGGCAGCAATCTGGGCCTGGCCACGCGCGAACTCAGTTTTTCACGCGAGAAGCAAGGCGCGTGGAAATACACTGCCGAATACGGCGAACTCGAGCGCAACTATCCGCGCACCATCAATACCGGCATGCTCGACGCAGGCAGCACCACGCCCACCGTGGTGCGCCTTAGCAAGGTCGGCAGCGGCGCCGATATCGACTTGAGCACCCAGCGCAAGGCCGCCACCCTCGGTTACGAGCGCTGGGTCACGCCGAACCTGCAGCTCGAGCTCAACTTCAAGAACGAGAGCAAGAGCGGGGCCCGCCTGTGGGGCCGCGGTTACGATTGCGCCGCCTATGTGTGCGGCACCTCGACCACCACCGCCATCAACCAGGCCGCCTTCGTCAAGAACGCCATCCTGTTGCTGCCCGAAGCGATCGATTCCCTGACCAAGCAAGTGGATGCGCGCATCAATTTCCATGACGAGAAGTTGGCCGTTAGCGCGGGCTACTACGGCTCGTTCTACAACGACTTGAACGGCAGCATGAACCCGATCGTGCCCAATAGCTTCAACAATGGCGTGGGCAACGCCTTCCCCGGCTACCCGGCGGTGGGTAACAACATCATCGCCGGTGGCGGCACCAGCTTGCAAAACGTGTTGCAGTCGCCCATGGCGCTGCCGCCGGACAACCAGGCGCACCAGTTCTACATCGATGGCAGCTATGCCTTCACGCCCAAGACGCGCGCAAACTTCAAGTATGCCTACACGCATGCGAGCCAGACCGATAACTTCCTGGGCATGGGCTTGCCCAACGCGCCGGCCGGCATGAGCGACCTGGGCGCCAAGGTCAACACCAGCCTGTTCCAGTTGGGCCTGGCGGCCCATCCGATGGACAAGCTATCCGTGACGGCCAATGTGCGCTACGAAAGCAAGGCCGACAAGACTCCCGAGGCTTACTACAACGTCGAACCGGTGGCCGTGGTGCCAGCCACCACGCCGGCCAGCTCGACTGTCAACGGCGGGACCTGGTTCAACAACAACACCTCCTCGACCCGCGCCGCCGCCAAGCTCGAGGCGAGCTACCGCTTGCCGGCCGGAGTGCGCGCCACCGTGGGCTTCGACTACAGCTCGCTCGAGCGCGAAGTGCCGGCGGTGCTGGTGGACGAAAAAGTGGCTGGCCTGGGCGCTTTGCGTGAGAAAAACACGGACAGCGGCTACCGCCTCGAATTGCGGCGCAGCCTGTCGGACACCATCAACGGCGCGCTCAGCTATTCGAGTAGCAAGCGCAGCGGTTCGGATTGGACCGTGTTGAGCACGCTTAATCCAAACACGGCCGGCACCAGCGCCACCAATTTGCAGCTCATCAACCTGTATTGCGGCGGCCAGCCTTGCTATGGCCAGCAAGTCCCGGCCGATAGCCTGCTGGGCTTGTCGGCCACCACCGCCTTCCCGATGTCGATGGCGGACGTGGAGCGCGACAAGTGGAAGATGTCGATGGATTGGAATCCAAGCGAGCGTTTCAACCTGCAACTGGTGCTGGAAGACGGCAAGGACAAGAACAGCGAGCCCTTCAATCCGGTGGCGGGCCAGAAGGGCTGGACCGAGAGCGCCGTCAAGCTCTACAGCCTCGACGCCTCGTTCGCGCTCACCGACAACTGGAAACTGAGCGCCTTCGCTTCGCACGGTGACCAGACCCAGCATGTGAACCACAGCACCGGTTACATGATCGATTTGAACAATGTCAACGACGCGGCCGGCCTGGGCTTGACGGGCAAGATCAATTCCGACCTGGAAGTGGGCGCCAATCTGAGCTATCTGAACGACGTCAACAAATACGGGGTGGCGGCCAACACCTCGACCTCGGGCACCCTGCCCGGCCCGCTGACGGTGGTGGCGCCATCGGCCACCAACCTGGCGCAGGCGGCCATCGGCTTGCCGGACGCGAGCTTCCGCCAGATCGGCTTGAAACTGTTCGGCAAGTACGCGCTGAACAAGAAAGCCGGCTTGCGCTTCGACTTGCTCCATTCGCGCGTGCGTTTCAACGAATGGCAGTGGGGCTATAACGGCGTGCCCTTCACCTACGCCGACAACACGACCGTCCACATGCAGCCTGAGCAAAATGTGACGACGGTGGCGCTGAGCTATGTCTACCATTTCTAGACCGGCCATCGATACAAGGGGATGATCATGGGCACTTCTGACAAACAATCGAAGCTGGGCGCTTGCTGGGCCCAGTTGCGCAAGCCAAGCGCGAAATACTCGCTGCTGTCCTTGTTGGTGGTCGGCTTTTTCGGCGGCATCATCTTCTGGGGCGGCTTCAATACGGGGCTCGAGGCCACCAATTCGCTCGAGTTCTGCATCAGTTGCCACGAAATGCGCGACAACGTGTATGTGGAGTACAAGGAAACGGTCCACTACACCAACCGCACCGGGGTGCGGGCGATCTGCTCGGATTGCCATGTGCCCAAGGTGTGGACGCACAAGATGGTGCGCAAGGCCAAGGCGGCGCTCGAAGTGTGGGGCAAGATCACGGGCTACGTCGACACCAAGGAAAAGTTCGAAGCCAAGCGCATGGAGATGGCGACCCACGAGTGGGAACGCATGAAGTCATCCGGTTCGCGCGAGTGCAAGAACTGCCACGCTTTCGACGCCATGAACGCGCCCAAGCAAAAGCCGAAGGCGCAGCAAAACCACGCCCTGGCCCAGAAGGAAGGCAAGACTTGCATCGACTGCCACAAGGGGATCGCCCACTTGCTGCCCAAGGAGTATCACGATCCGGCTGACGATTGAGATGGCGCGCGGGCCCGTCCCGCGTTCCCGACAGCCCACAAACGGGCCAGGCGATTGCGCCTGGTCCGTTTTTCCGCTTTTTGCGCGCGCTTTTGCGGCCGCTTTCATGGCCGCGTTGGTGGCTGTGATGATGGCTGTGATGATGGCCGCGATGGTGGCCGCATTGCTTGCGCTGGTTCTAGTGCCCGCGCGCCCGTCCACCATCCCATTCTCAAAAATGGGAATGGGGTGGCGCTGCTTCCTCCGGGACGGGAAAGCGGAGCCTGCGCGCGCGCAGCCGCAGGGGCGTGGATGGCCCTTGGGCGGCATGGAATCAAACTTGCTTGTGCATCGATGGGGGCGCCGCCGCGCCGCCGCTCCATCCACCCTGTGTCCACCAGGAACAGCCTCATGAACCGCTCGACCATCTCCGGCATCGCGCAGCCATGCTGCATGCCACCGGCGCAGCGCTTGCTGGCGGCCGCGGTGGGCGTATTCGGATTGGCGGTGGCCACTTATCTGGAGGCGGGCACCATCGCGGCCACGCCGCTGGCGCTGGCCGCGGCCGTGCCGGGCGCCGTCCCAAGCTTCCCCGCTGTCACACTCGCGTCGCAACTTTCCGCTTGCGCGCACGTCTTGCTGGTCGCCGCCACCGTGCTCTACGTTGCCCATCTGTGGGCGACGGCGCGCGTGTTCGGCCTGTGGGCCAGCGCCCTGGCCATGGCCGGCGCTTGCGGCCTGGTCGGCGCGCTGCTGGCGCACGCGCGCGAACTGCTTGGCAAGATGCCGGGCGTCGCCCCCATGTTCTCCAGCCTGGCTGAAGTGATGTCCCTGTTTTGCGCCCTCACCGTGATCGTCTACCTGGCGATGGAGTGGGCCTATCGCACGCGCGCGGCCGGCGCCTTCGTGATGCCGGTGGTGGCGGCCGCCTCGCTGCTGCAAGCCTGGCTGGGCAATAACGAACACGCCTTGCGTGGCCATCCGGAACTATTGCGCAGCTATTGGCTGGCCGCGCACGCCCTGTCGAGCTATATCGCGTATGGCGCTTTCGCCGCCGCCGGTGCGCTCGGCGCCCTGTTCCTGGTGCGCGCCGAGCGCGCCGCCGGCCTGGTGCCGGCGGGCGCCGCGTTCGCGCCGGCCGCGCTCGAGCGCATGATGCAGCAAGCGGTGCTGGTGGGCTTCGCCCTGTTTTCCTTCGCCGCCGTGTCTGGCAGCGTAGCGGCCGGCGCCCAGTGGGAACGCTGGGCCTGGAGCCCGAAGGAAAGCGGCGCGCTGCTGTTGTGGATCAATTATGGCGCCTACCTGTATGCCTGCCACGCGCGCCAATGGCGCGGCGCGCGCGCCGCCTGGTGGTGTATCGCCGGCTGCGCGCTCACCCTGCTGTGCTTTGTCGCTGCCCATCGTTACCCGGCGGTGCTCCATGCTTAAGCGCCTCGCGCCGGCGCGCGCCGCCTCCGCCTACCAAGTGTCGATCCGCACCAAGGGTTTGGTCGTGTTCAGCGTGCTGATCGTGTATTGCGTGGTGATCGCGCTGTTCGCCTTCCACCAAAAAAGCCTGCTCTTGACCGACTTCGAGGAAATGCAAACGGAGCTGGAAACGGAAGCCATGCTCAAGCAGGCGGACGTGGCCACCTTCGACGCCGTGATGGCCATCATCGCCAGCGGCGACGAACCGGACCACGCGGCCGGGGTGCACGCGATCGACAAGTCGCACCGGTCGCTACTGAGCCGCAACGCGGCCCTGAAGGCGCGCCTGCCCGACGGCGCGGTCGATGTGAAAGCCTTGAACGCCGCCCTCGGCGCACTTGAGCGGGACGCTTCGCGCGCCAATTTGCAGCGTACCTTGCTCGAACTGGGCAAGGTCAAGGAAAGACTGGCCCTGTTGGCGACCCAGATGCAAGAGCGGCGTCAGCGCCTGTCCGAACGTTACCGCGCGCGCAGCAATTCGGTGGCGATGACGACCTTCTTGCTCGGCATGCTGGGGCTGGGCTTGCTGGGCGCCATCATCGGCTTGTTTTTCCGCCGCCTGACCGATGACTTGCGCGTGCTGCAAGGGCGGGCCCTGGCCATCGTCAAGGGTTTCCGCGGCGAGCCGATGGCCGTCACCCGCCATGACGAGGTGGGCCAGCTGATGGGCGCGGTCAACACGATGGCCGAGACGCTCGACTTGCGCGAGAAGGAATTGCTGCTCGAGCGGCAAAAATATTTTCATCAAGAGAAAATGGCGGCCATCGGCGCCCTGGCCGCCGGCATCACCCATGAAATCGGCAACCCGATCGCCGCCATTTCCGGCATCGTGCAGGAAATGGTGCTGCGGCGCGACAGCGGCGCCGGCAGTTGCACCGCCGAACATTGCAACGATTGCCGGCCAGAATTGATCGCGGCCCAGACCCAGCGCCTGGCCGCCATCACGCGCGAAATCGCCGAATTCGCCTCGCCCCGTTCGGCCGAACCGCAATTGCTGGACTTGAACGCGCAACTGCGCAGCACCGCCAGCTTGATCCGCTACGACCGGCGCCTGGAAAACATCACCTTGAGCCTGGAACTCGATTCTCAAATGCCGGCCATCTACGGCGTGGGCGACCAGCTCACCCAGCTCATCATGAACCTGGTGATCAACGCGGTCGACGCGCTCGAGGGCGTGGGTGGCATCGACGGGCGCGCGCCCACCATCGTGCTGCGCACCAGCTTCGATAGCGAACACGCTTTGCTGCGCGTCGAGGATAATGGCGAAGGTATTCCCGCCGACGCCCTGGGACGGGTGTTCGAAGCCTTCTTCACCACCAAGGCGGCGGGCAAGGGCACCGGCCTTGGCTTATCATTGTGTTACGCGATTGCAAAAAAGCATGGCGGCAGCATCGAGATCGCGTCCACGCCTGGCGTGGGGACGACGGTGCAGGTGCTGTTTCCATTGAACGAGTCATCCTATAACGAAGCGCTAAGCGTATGAAATCCGTGGACGTGATCGTCATCGACGACGAACCGGCGATTCGCCAGATCCTCTCGGCCCACCTGAGCAAGGCCGGCTACAACGTGGCGAGCGCGGCCAACGGGCTCGACGCCTACGAGCGCCTGTCCAAGGGCGACATCGACGTGGCCATCTGCGACATCAAGATGCCCGACATCAGCGGCATCGAGCTGGTGCGGCGCGCGCGCGCGGCCGGCATCGACACCAATTTCATCATGATGACGGCCTTCGCCTCGGTCGACACGGCGATCGAGGCGATCAAGGCGGGCGCCTCGGACTATATGATCAAGCCGGTGCGCAACGAGGAAGTGTTGCACCGCCTGCTCAAGATCCAGGACTTGCGCGGCCTGGCGGCCGAGAACCGGGTGTTGCGCAGCCTGGTGCAAGGCAAGAAGGAAGA
The DNA here is from genome assembly GCA_040388555.1 of Pseudomonadota bacterium. GTDB lineage: Bacteria > Pseudomonadota > Gammaproteobacteria > Burkholderiales > Burkholderiaceae_D > Telluria_A. The sequence goes on along the minus strand of JAZKBP010000014.1, from coordinate 49,820 downwards.
CCAGTTTAATTTCCTGTCCGCGCCCATGCGCGAACTCGAACGCATGCTGGCCAAGGTGGCCCCCACCGACAGCACCGTCCTGGTGACGGGCGAGAGCGGCACCGGCAAGGGTATCATCGCGCGCCGCCTGCACCAGCAAAGTCCGCGCGCCAACGCCCCCTTCATTCCCGTCAACTGCGGCGCGCTGCCCGAGAACTTGATGGAAAGCGAGCTGTTCGGCCACACCAAGGGCGCGTTCACGGGCGCGGACAAGGCGCGCAAGGGCTTGTTCCTGGAAGCGGACCAGGGCACCATCTTCCTCGACGAGATCGGCGAATTGCCGCTCACCTTGCAGGTCAAGCTGCTGCACGTGATCGAGGACAAGACCATCCGCGCCGTGGGCGGCGAGCAAACCCGGCGCGCCGACGTGCGCATCGTGGCCGCCACCAACCGCGACCTGGCCCAGATGGTGGCCGAGGGCAAGTTCCGGGAAGACTTGTATTTCCGCCTCTCCGTATTCCAGATCCACGTGCCGCCCCTGCGCGAACGGCGCGAAGACATCCCCCGGCTGCTGCAATTTTTGCTCGCGCGCGGTTCGGCGCGCATGAACCTGGCCGCACCGCCGCGCGGCGACGCCCAGTTCGAGGCCGTGCTGGCGGCCTACGATTGGCCCGGCAATGTGCGCGAGATGGAAAACGTGGTTGACCGCGCCGTGATCCTGGCCGACGAGGGGCGCATCAGCTGCGCCGACTTGCCGCCGCAAATCCTCAAGGCCGCGCGCGCGATGCTGCCGGCGGCGCCGGCCGACCTGGGCGGCGGCGCGCCCGGCTGCGTCGACAGCATGCGCGAGCAGGTGCGCCGCTTCGAGATCGCCCTGATCGCCCGCACCATCGCCGAATCGGATGGCGACCGGCGCCTGGCCGCGCAAAAGCTGGGCATCGGCTTGTCCAGCCTGTACCGCAAGCTCGAGGAATTCGAAGCCCTGGGCTTGCCCGCCGGCGCCTGATCCACACCCTCGGCCACGTGTCGAGCGCGATTGCGGCATAATTTGATCTGGATCATAAAATTCGGCTTACCATCTTGCTAGGATGGTGTCATTGATCCCGAACAAGAGGTTGGCCGAAAATGTCCCCGCACAGCGAGAATCCCGCCAATTTGAAGCGCATCCTGGCCCATACCACGCTCTACCATATGCTCGATGCGCGCCAGCTCGACACCGTCGCCGCCCACAGCAGCGCCTTGCATGTCGGTTCCCACGATTGCATCGTCGACCAGGGCGACGACGCCGAAGGCGTGTACTGGCTGGTGTACGGCCAGGTGCGCCTGGGCTTGTACAGCAAGCAGGGCGGCGAAAAGACGCTCGAGATCCTCGGTCCCAGCAAATGTTTCGGCCTGGCCGAGATGATGGTGGGGCGCCCGCACCAGGCGTTTGTGAAGGCCACGGCCGACTCGATGCTGGTGCACACCGAACGGGCGGCCTTGATGCAAGTGGCACAAGAGAATTTCGCCTTTTCCCAGGAAATGATGAGCTGCATGGGACGCCAGTTCTACAGCCTGGTGCGCGACATCGGCAGCTATTCGCAGTCGGCGCGCCAGCGCGTGGTGGCTTACCTGATGGCGCAGTCGCGCCGCGAGCACAGCGACGTCATCAATCTGGTGGCGAGCAAGGTGCTGGTGGCGTCGCGCCTGTCCTTGACGCCGGAAACGTTCTCGCGCCTGTTGCGAGAACTGTGCGCCGACGGCTTGATCGCGCTGTCGGGCCGGCGCATCACCATTCTCGACGAGGCCGGCATGGCGGCCCAGCTTGCATAGTGCTAGGCGCCCCAGGCATACTGGCTGCGCTTTGGCATAAGGGTATGCACCTCGCGCCGCATCGGGCAGGGCAGCGGGCAAGGCATCGGGCAAGGCCGCTGGCATGCCATCTGGCAAGGCTGCACACAACCAATTCGGGGGACGCATGAGCTTGGAAGCAAAGGCGCTCGCTTGCACGCGCGGAAGCCGCGCGCTGTTCGCCGACATCGATTTTTCACTGGCGGGCGGCGATGCGCTGCGGGTGTCGGGCGCCAACGGCAGCGGCAAGACCAGCATGCTGCGCCTGCTGTGCGGCTTGGCCAGCCCGGCCGCCGGGCAAGTGTGCTGGCAGGGCAAAGATATCCGCGCCACGCGCGAACAGTTTGGCGCCGCCCTGGTGTACCTGGGCCACGCGAATGGCGTCAAGGATGATTTGCTGGCATGGGAAAACGTGGCCATCGGCGCCACCCTGGCCGGCATCGCGCTGCGGCGCGAGCAAGCCTTGGGCGCGCTCGACGAACTGGGCCTGGCGCTGGCGGCGGACTTGCCCACGCGCGCGCTCTCGCAAGGCCAGCGCAAGCGGGTGGCGCTGGCGCGCCTGCAGTTCGCCGTCGACAAGCCCCTGTGGATATTGGACGAGCCCTTCACGGCGCTCGACAAGTCGGCCCTGGCGGCCCTGTGCGCCACCCTCGACGCCCACCTGGCGCGCGGCGGCATCGTCATCTACACCACCCACCAGGATGTGGCGCTGGCGGCGCGGCGCGCCCTGGAGCTCGATTTGAGCGCGGCCGCGCCGGCGGGCTTGCCATGCTGAACGTGCTGCTGTGCGTGCTGCGGCGCGACTTGCTGCTGGCGTTCCGGCGCCGCTCCGACGTGCTCAGCAGCCTGTTTTTTTTCGTGATCGTGGCCAGCCTGTTCCCGCTGGGCGTGGGGCCGGAACCGGCCTTGCTGCGCACCATGGCGCCCGGCATCCTGTGGGTGGCGGCGCTGCTGGCGTCGATGCTGGCGCTGGCGCGCCTGTTCGCCCTCGACCACGCCGACGGCACGCTCGAGCAGATGCTCTTGTGCGGCGAGCCGCTCAGCGTGATCGTGATCGGCAAGGTGCTGGCGCACTGGCTGGTGTCGGGCTTGCCGCTGGTGCTGCTGGCGCCCCTGCTGGCGGTGCAGTACGACTTGGCGGCGGGCGCGGTCGGCATCCTGTTCCTGAGCCTGTTGATCGGCACGCCCGTGCTCAGCCTGATCGGCGCGATCGGCGCCGCGCTCACGCTGGGCGTGCGCGGCGGCGGGGTGTTGCTGGCGCTGTTGGTGCTGCCGCTGTACATCCCGGTGCTGATCTTCGGTGCCGGCGCGGTCGGTGCCGAGGCCAATGGCTTGGGTTCGAGCGCCCACTTGCTGTTGCTGGGCGGTGTGCTGGCGGGCGCGGCGGCACTGGCGCCGTGGGCCACGGCGGCCGCCCTGCGCATCTCCTTGGAGTGAGGTGGCATGGCCCTTGCATCGACACCAAGTGGAGAGCTGTTCCGGCTTGAAGGGGCCAGGCGGGATTGGCCAGCGCGGGGCAGTGCGGGGATCGGCCACAGGGTGCGCTGAGCAAAGCGCGGCAAGGCAATAAAGGGTTTCTCAATAGTGGGAAACGTGGTATCAAGATAAGACTGGCCGGCGCCCCGCGCTGTGTGCATCGATTTTTGGGGGAAAGTATAGTGTCCATCTCGACCAATCTGCTAGCCGACGCGCCACCGGCCGGGCGCATCCACTGGTTCAAATACGCGTCGCCACAAATGTTTTTCCCATTGGCGGGAAAAATGATCCCCTGGTTCGCCGCCATCGCGCTGATCCTGACCATCGCGGGCATGTACATCGGCTACTTCGTGGCGCCCACCGACCGCCAGCAGGGCGACGCCTACCGCATCATCTTCTTGCATGTGCCGGCCGCCTGGATGTCGATGTTCATCTACATGGTGATGGCCTTCTGGGCCGCCATCGGCCTGGCCTTCAACACCCGCATGTCCTCGATGATGGCGAGCGCGCTCGCGCCCACCGGCGCCATGTTCACCTTCCTGGCCTTGTGGACGGGCGCCCTGTGGGGCAAGCCGACCTGGGGCGCGTGGTGGGTGTGGGATGCGCGCCTGACCTCGGAATTGATCTTGTTGTTCCTGTACGTGGGCTTCATGGCGCTGCAGGCGGCCATCGACGAGCCGCGCCGCGCCGACAAGGCCGGCGCCGTGCTGGCGCTGGTGGGCGTGATCAATGTGCCGATCATTTATTTTTCCGTGCAGTGGTGGAACACGCTGCACCAGGGCTCGTCGATCAATATGAAGAGCGCGCCCACCATGGCCATGACGATGTTGATGGGCATGCTTGTGATGGCGCTCGCATTCTGGGCCTACACCATCGCCATCACCCTGGTGCGGGTGCGCGCCATCGTGCTTGAACGCGAACGCCACCTGGAATGGGACGAGCCGCAAACGAATTTGACGGAGGCAGCAAAATGATTTGGGAATCGTGGAATGAGTTTTTTGCGATGGGCGGCTACGCGCTGTATGTGTGGGGTTCGATCGTCGTGGTGTTCGCCTGCTTGGCGGGCGAAATACTGCTGCTGCGCCAGCGCGGCAAGCTGATCCGGCAAGAGCTGGAGCGGGCGCGCGCCATCAGCGCCATGCAAGCGAACGGCAAGAACGGGAGCCGGGCATGAAGCCGCGCCACAAACGCTTGATGCTCATCGGCGCCGGCCTGGCCACGCTGGGCATCGCGGCCGCCCTGGTGCTGTCGGCGTTCAACAAAAACCTGGTGTTCTTTTTCACGCCGACCCAGATCCTGGCCGGCCAGGCTCCGCACAGCGGCAACTTCCGCATGGGCGGGATGGTGGAAAAGGGCAGTGTGCAGCGCCAGGCCGACGGCGTCACCGTCAGCTTCATGGTCACCGACACGGCCCAGCGCATCCGCGTCAACTACCGCGGCATCTTGCCCGATCTGTTCCGCGAAGGCAAAGGCGTGGTCGCGCAGGGCAAGCTGGGCCAGGACAAGCTGTTCGTGGCCGACGAGGTCTTGGCCAAGCACGATGAAAACTACATGCCCCCGGACGCGGCGTACGCGCTGAAGAAGGGTCAGCAAGCCAAGCTTGCCAATGAAGCGCTGGGGGCGACCGTGGCCCCGGCCGACAATCCTAGCAAGGCCTCAAAATGATCCCCGAAATTGGAAACTACGCGCTGATGCTCGCGCTGATGCTGGCCCTGGTGCTGGGCATCTTCCCGATCGCCGGCGCCTTCCGCGCCAACGCGCGCTGGATGGCGCTGGCGCGCCCCTTGGCGGCGGGCCAGTTCGCCTTCGTCACGCTCGCTTTCGTGTGCCTGTTGTGGAGCTTCGTGGCGAACGACTTCTCGGTCGCCTACGTGGCCTCGAACTCCAACTCCAGCCTGCCCGTCTATTACCGCATCGCCGGCACCTGGGGCGGGCATGAGGGTTCCTTGCTGCTGTGGGTGCAGATGCTGGCCGGCTGGAGCTTCGCCGTCGCCATCTTCAGCCGCCAGCTGCCCGACGAGACGGTGGCGCGCGTGCTCGGCGTGATGGGCCTGGTCAGCGTGGGCTTCCTGTGCTTCATGCTGTTTACCTCCAATCCTTTCGACCGCCTGCTGCCGGGGGCCGTCGATGGGCGCGACCTCAATCCCCTGCTGCAAGACTTCGGCATGATCATCCACCCGCCCATGCTGTACATGGGCTACGTGGGCTTTTCGGTGGCGTTCGCCTTCGCGCTGGCGGCGCTGATGGGCGGGCAGCTCGACGCGGCCTGGGCGCGCTGGTCGCGTCCGTGGACCCTGGTGGCGTGGATGTTCCTCACGCTGGGCATCTTCATGGGCAGCTTCTGGGCTTACTACGAGTTGGGCTGGGGCGGCTGGTGGTTCTGGGACGCGGTGGAAAACGCTTCCTTCATGCCGTGGCTGGTGGGCACGGCGCTGATCCACTCGCTGGCGGTGACGGAAAAGCGCGGCAGCTTCAAGAACTGGACCGTGCTGCTGGCGATCATCGCGTTTTCGCTGTCCCTGCTGGGCACCTTCCTGGTACGCTCGGGCGTGCTGACCTCGGTCCACGCCTTCGCCACCGACCCACGGCGCGGCTTGTTCATCTTGCTGTTCCTGGCCGTCGTGATAGGCGGCTCGCTCACCCTGTTCGCCTGGCGCGCGCCGAAGGTGGGGCTGGGCGGGCGCTTCACCCTGTTCTCGCGCGAGTCCATGCTATTGGTGAACAACGTGCTGTTGCTGGCCGCGGCCGGCACCGTCTTGCTGGGCACCTTGTATCCGCTGCTGCTCGACGCCCTCAACCTGGGCAAGATCTCGGTCGGCGCGCCTTACTTCGAGGCCGTGTTCGTGCCGCTGATGGTGCCGGTGCTGGTGCTGATGGCCGTTGGCCCCTTCGTGCGCTGGAAGAACGCCGAGCTGGGCACGGTGGCGGCGCGCCTGCGCTATCTGGCGCTGGCGGCGCTGGTGTGCGCGCTGGGTGCGGCGCTGTGGTTCGCGCCGTCGGGCATGGTGGTGATGGGCTTGACGCTGGCGGTGTGGATCTTGCTGGCGACGGCCTCGCACCTGCTTGAGCGCTTGCGCCATGCGCCGGCCGGCACTTCGCTGTGGCAGCGCCTGCGGCGCGAGCCGCGCAGCTACTGGGGCATGCTGGTGGCGCACGCGGGCATCGGCGTGTTCGTCATCGGCGTCACCCTGGTCAAGGGCATGGATACCTCGAACGACGTGTCGATGCGGGTGGGCGACACGGCCAGCGCCGGCGGCTACGCCTTCCGCTTCACCGAACTGAAAGAAATCACGGGACCGAACTACACGTCCAGCCAGGGGCGCTTCGACGTCAGCTACGATGGCAAGCCAGTCACCACGCTGCTGCCGGAAAAGCGCTTCTACAAGGTGCAGCAGATGCCGATGACGGAAGCGGGCATCGACCGCGGCTTCACGCGCGACCTGTACGTGTCGCTGGGCGAGCCGACGGCGCAGGATGTGTGGGTGGTGCGTCTGCAGCACAAGCCTTTCGTGGGCTGGATCTGGGGCGGTTGCCTGATCATCGCGCTCGGTGGCTTCCTGGCCGCGTCCGACCGCCGCTACCGGATGGCGGCGCGCCAGCGCAAGCCGGCGCTGGCCGACGCGCCGGGCGCCGCCGGCGTGGGCGCCGCCGCTTGATAGGGCCAGCTTCGCCGGCCACTTCGACACAATCGAAAGACAGACAATGAAACGATATCTTTTGCCGCTTGCTGCCTTCTTCGTGCTGGTGGGCTTTCTCGCCGTCGGCTTGAAGCGCGATCCGCGCGAAATCCCCTCGCCCTTCATCGGCAAGCCGGCTCCCATGTTCAAGCTGGCCCAGCTGGCCGCGCCGGACAAGACCATTTCGCCGCCCGACATGCTGGGCAAGGTGTGGCTGCTCAATGTGTGGGCCTCGTGGTGCGTGTCGTGCCGCGAAGAGCATCCGGTGCTGATGGAGTTTTCGCGCCAGGGCGTGGTGCCGATCATCGGCCTCGATTACAAGGATGGACGTGACGACGGCAGCGGCTGGCTGGCGCAGTTCGGCAATCCCTACCAGCTTTCCGGCTTCGACGGCGATGGCCGGGTCGCCATCGACTATGGCGTGTATGGGGTGCCGGAGACCTTCGTGGTCGACAAGAGGGGCGTCATCCGCATGAAGCACGTGGGACCGGTGACGCGCGAAGTGATCCGGGAAAAGCTGCTCCCCCTGATCAAGGAGCTCAATCGTGCGTAGCCTACTGTTCGCGGTTTTGCTGGCGCTACTGGCCCCCTCGGCCGGCGCGGGTGCGCCAGCGGGCACGGCGCCGGCCCTGCCGGCAGCTCCCGATCCGGTGCTGGAAAAGCGCGTGATGACGCTGTCGGAGCAGTTGCGCTGCCTGGTGTGCCAAAACCAGACCATCGCCGATTCGCACGCCGACCTGGCCATCGACCTGAAAAACCAGGTGCGCGAAAAGCTGGCCAAGGGCATGGCGGATCAGGACGTGATCGACTACATGGTGCAGCGCTACGGTGACTTTGTGCTGTACAAACCGCCCGTCAAGCGCATCACCTGGCTGCTGTGGTTTGGACCGTTCGCGCTGCTCGCTGGCGGCATCGCCCTGCTGATGGTTAATCTGCGGCGCCGGCGTCCGCAGGAAGAGGTGGCTATGCCGCCGGAACAACTTGCGCGCGCGGCCGAGCTGCTGCGTGCCGGTACACAGATGAAGGAAACACCATGAGCGCGTTCCTGTTGATGGCGGCCTTGATGACGGCGGCCGCCCTGATGTTCATTTTGCCCACGCTGCTGCGCAAGCCATCGACGGCGCGCCCGCACGCGCGCCGCGACGAGGTCAATTTGATGGTCTTGCGCGACCAGATGCGCGAGCTCGATGCCGATCTGGAGGCTGGCACCATCAACACAGCCGACCATGCGAGCGCGCGCCAGGAGCTCGAGCGGCGCGTGGCCGAGGATGTGCAGCCGGCCGCCGCTGGTGGCGACGGTGCAGCCGTCAAGCGCTGGCCCACCGTCGTGCTGGCGCTGGCGGTGCCGCTGGGCGCGGCCGGTTTGTACTTCTTGCTGGGCGCGCCGGCCGGGCTCAATCCGGCTGCTCTCGAGGCGCAAAAGGACGCGGCGCATGAAGTCACACCCGAGCAAATGGTCAAGATGGTGGAAGGCTTGGCGGTCAAACTCAAGGACAAGCCGGACGATGCGCAGGGCTGGTCGATGCTGGCACGCTCGTACGATGTGCTGGGACGCTACGGCGAAGCGGCGGCGGCGTACGAGCATCTGGTGAAGATCGTGCCGCCGAACGCGGACCTGCTGGCCGACTATGCGGACACGCTGGCCATGTCGAAAAATAAGAGCATGGCGGGCGAGCCGGAGAAGCTGGTGCAGCGCGCGCTGGAACTTGAGCCGAAAAATCTGAAGGCCTTGTCGCTGGCGGGCAGCGCGGCTTTCGAGCGGCGCGACTATGCGCAGGCGATCGTGCAGTGGAAGAAGGTGATGGAGATCGCGCCCGATTCGGACAGCGCGCGCGGTGCCAAGAGCGGCATCGAGGAGGCGCAAGCCTTCATGGGCGTGGCGCCGGCGGGCGGTGCGATTATGCCGGCGGCGGCACCGGCGCCGGCTAGCGCGGCCATGCCAGCGGCTGCGGCACCGGCCGGTGCGGCGGGCGCCGCGGCCAGCGCAAGCGAGGTAACGGGTACGGTCGATATCGACCCGGCCTTGCGCGCCAGCGCGGCCGACACCGACACCGTGTTCATCTTCGCGCGTCCGGCGCAGGGTCCGCGCATTCCGCTGGCGGTGCTGCGCAAGCAGGTCAAGGATTTGCCGCTGCGCTTCGCCCTCGACGACAGCATGAGCGTGGTGCCGAGCACCAAGCTGTCGGCCTATCCGATGGTGATGGTGGGCGCGCGCATTTCGAAGACCGGCAATGCGACGGCGGCCGCGGGCGACCTCGAAGGCTTGAGCGCGGCCGTCAGCAATAGCGCGAAAGACTTGAAAATCACGATCAACGCGCGCCATAACTAAACGAACGGACGCTCATGACATCACCGCCATTGACCACACGCGAATACGCTTACTTCCACGTGCGCGGACCAGGAACGCACGAGGAAGTGAGCAAGGTTCTGGAGATGAAGCCGTCCGAGGCGTGGAATGCCGGCGACATCAATCCGCGCAATGGCAAAGCGCGCAAGGTGATGAGCTGGAAGCTCGAAAGTGGCCTGGACGACACCATGGCGCTCGACGCCCACATCAACGAGATTTTCTCCAAGCTGCGCACCAAGTCCAATCTGGTGCGCCAGCTATGGTTAGACTTCGACCTTACGCTGGTGTGCGTTGGTTACTTTCCGCCACGCGGCGGTCATGGCATGCATTTCAACCGCGAGCATATCCGGCATGCGGCGCAGCTGGGCATGGCGTTTGATCTCGACTTCTACTACGTGGACGACCACGAGCACGAGCTCTAGCCGTATGTATGCCGCTGGCATGGTCTGAATCGTTCACCGGACGGACCAAGCTAGCTTGACGCGGCGCGTCAGGTGCGATGGAAATTGCTGAGGGTGGGAATTAACTTCGCGCCGCAACTAGTGACGTCGTCCTCGAATGCGAGCCTGATGCCATTGATGCGGTGTATTTCCGACCCGCTGGCAATCGTACAATTGCCGTGACCTGGGACTGGGCAGCTGCAAACGTCGCCAACGCACGCGACGGGGATGCCTTCGACGCGGAAATGCACTGCCCGCGTGCTGATGACTTTGCCGCCGTGCGAAGTTGGGTCGCCTAAGCGTATGACGTTGCGCAATTTCCTCTCCTTGAATTGAAAATCATCGGACCACCCGTGATGAGGGCAAAATTGCTGTAGTCCGCCATCGCGGTGTGGGAGTCATTGAGTGCCGGTCGCTCTGACTGGCGGCGCATAGTTCGCTGGATTGATTGCCGGGCTATTGCGGGGCCTGAACACATCACCTCGTGCTTCGTCCTGGGCTTTACGCTTCGCATCTGATGGCGGAGTGATAAACACGATGCTCGCCTCGCGTGGGTCGCGCAAGTTGATCGCAGCGCTGGGGCCTCCGGCACGGTAACTGCCCATTACACCGATCGCCATTTGCATGAATAGTGTCGCGGCTCCCGTATTCCCCAGACGCTTGTCGGTGTTAATGAAGTGCTCCATTTTCGATGAATCGATTTCTGGACCTCCTTGCGCGGCATAGTCGGTCAAGAGGCCTTCGAGCGCCAGCGTTTGTTCGATGTTGTTATTCGTTGCGGCGATGATGCGCGCCGGACCCTTGGCGCGTTCGGTCTCGTGGAGTGTGAGCAAAGCTTCCTGCCAGCCGGCCATCAATGCCTGTTTGCGCAGCGCACGCGTGGCGAGCGGTTTGCCATGTTCGTCGCTCATATTGACGAACACGGGACGGTGAATAAATCCGAATGTAGGCAAATTGTCGAATTCGGCGAGTTGTCGCTTGCTCCATGGAACCGGAAACCATGGCGTTGGCTTCCAATCGAGGGGTGGACGATGCGCCATATGCAGTTCCCGGTTGATGACGCTAATCGGCCCGGTGCCGCGGATATCAGGGCGAACGCCAAACTTAGCGGCGGCGGGTAGCCACTCGGCGATTGTCAGTGACCGTTGATGTATCAACCTTCCTGTATCGTCAGGCATTGGCACTGTATTTTCAAGATCCAAATATGTAAGAAACAGACGCCGCGCAATGCTCTCGCGATTTAGTACCTCAACATTATTGTTCTCGAATTCGACGTCCTCGAAAGCGAATGGGCGAACCGTATCGACCCGTTCGCGACGCGCGAGCAGAAACAGTGTCGATGAATCTGGCATGGCGGGAATGTAGTAACCGTCATTTTCGAAAGCACCTTTCTTCTTCTCGGCGAACATGTCGCGCAACGTCATGTCATCGTTTGAGTTGAGAACGACATAGGGGATATCAGGATTGGTGTCGAAAAACTTAAATACGTCATCGAGAATACGGTCGGGGCGTTCATCGAAGCGGCGCGGACCGGCGACAAATAGGTGTTCCAGCATGCCTGACGACTCGGCTCCGGCGGTGAGGCCCATGAACGGGCTTAGTGGCGAATCGTGGCTGTTTTTGTCATGAATCGGAGGCTGCGCATTGAACACAGGAACGCCCCAACTGTCGACCGAATCCCACGCGCCATTCTCAAGCGTGTCGCCGCTGCGCGATCCGCTCATTCCGTCCTTCTCATCGCCGGCCCATGGATATTTTCTTGGATCTTGCTCCCTAATCGTCGTATGGGCTGCTCCTGCTCGGAGTGCGTCCCATAATTTTCCTTGACGGTATTTTTCAAACGTTACTCCCAGGCCGATCACTTCCAGCACGTATTCACGACGCCCTTTTTCGGTGCGCGCGTTGTCCATTTCCCGCTCCGACTGCTCAGCGAGGGACTGGGCCTGCGCTTGCCGCTCTCTGGCCTGCACAAAGTTCGTAATCCAGCGCACTCCGATCAACAAAGCTATCGCAAGTGCGGGGACTCCAATCCACCAAAGTTTTTTCATCGGCGCTTCCACCTTTGTTGTCTCGTCCGGCGTTAAGATTGAGCCGTCAATTAGCATTAACGCCACGGTAATTACGAACGCCGCAACGACAATCCACAGGAAGTATTTCCATACCCTTGATCGGGTTTCTGAGCGCTGAGAATCGTCGTTCATCGTTTGGTTTCCTTCACGTCGATGCCGCCAGCTCCTAGCGTTTCCGAAACGATGGCCTTCGGGAGTCCCTCAGGTAGAACCGGCAAACACTCAGGCAAGATACCTTTGGAGTAATATTTGACGTTGCCCTCAATAAGCTTTTTTCTCCATTCCGGCTCATCCTTGAAATAGATGCCGTACTTGGCATTGAATTTCATCCAACTAAGTATTCCGGGCCGTACAGTTTCCGGAGGCGTAGGATCCTTAAGGCGCCAATCGGCGATGGCACATAGATATTCATAGAAAAGAGGATGCGTTGGTGCATTACCGCCGCCAATGGCGACGTCGTACGCAGTGACTTCTCGATGGTTTCTCTTGCCACCATAAATCGCGCCATGGAATGAGCGTGCCACGTCCGCGTTCTGCCAGCGCAGGCGCGCCTCGGTGGCCGTCTCGCTGCGCCGTATCAAGAGTCTGGTCGGTTCGATGGGGCGTGGCTTATAGGCATTGTCCAGGCACACATAGATCTCGAGTACCTGGCAGTGATCTTCGTTCTTTTTGCCGCGATTCAATGCTTCGGCCACCGGTTGCCTGAAATCGTCCGCGCGGCCTATCATCCCTTTGTAAAGATCGGGGCGCAGCGTAGACATGGGCTTGTCGTGTTGCCAGACACTTCCACTATGGGTGGGGTCGATCATGCACTCCCAAACCGTGGCGATGCCGTAGTCGCTCGTGGCCGCGATGGCCGCGTCGATCTGGTCGACGCCTTCGCTTGCGCCTTGCCGGCCCCGTTCATCGCCATGCGCGCCTTCACACATGCTCGCGTACACGGGTTTTGGCAAGGCTTCTCCCGTGATCTTGCGTATGCCAAAGCGCGCCCGCTCGTCGTCCGACGCTTCGTTGGGCGCTTTGCCCGGCGTGTCAAGGTGACCATGCACGCCATGCCTTCCAGTGAAGCTGTCACTTGCCGCAGTGTGCGCGAATTCATCCTCCCCTTTAACGCATAAGGCGAAGTCATGGGGCGGATTCTTTTGCCCGACCATCACGAGGGCACCATTGTGGAAATCGGGACGCCGTTTGGAGGTGAAGACGCGCTGATAGAAGCTCGCGCCAAGCTCGCTCAAGGGCTTTCGCACTGTCGGTGCAGGCATCTGGACAGTATGGCTGGTGACCAACGGTTCCTCCGAAATGCTATCGAGCACCAGCGGATTGTTGACCAGCTTATGGCCACGTTGATATTCCGGCACGCCTTGCCAGCCGATCCCCTGGACGTTGGCGAGTGCGACGGTCATATCTTCCGGGGAGAAATAGAGGTAGACCTTGCCCCGATTGTCGCGATCGCCAGAAGCTTTCCACTTGCCTCCGACGACGCCGAAGTGCTTTTCAGTGTTGGGCAACTCGTCTAGGGGCGGTGCCGCATGTTTATGTTGCTGCATCGCCTTTACAAGATTCACGAGGGTGGTAAGCCGGGCGTGCAGTGTTTGCTCGGTATTGATCAGGACGTAACGATTCTTCATCGCCGCATCGCTACCAGAGTAGTGATCTGCCAGCCAGGCGCCCATCGGTATTTCATCGACCAAACTATAAGGCGGATTGCACAAGATGAGCGTGTCGGCAGGCCGAGCGTTGACTTGATCCTTGAGCATGGCCGGATCGAGCAAGAAGGCCTGGGCCAGCAGGCTGACCATGCATCCCTGGCTGTGCGCGACGATGGACACCGTCTCATTGGCGTCGTAGTCGCGAATCATGGTGATCAAGGCCGCGAGTCGCCGCGCGGCAAGAATCATGTAGAGCCGCCCTGGATTATTCAATACCGGATGCGTGGCATCGCGCTGGGCGGCGTCGAGCGTCCCGAAGACTCCGGACTTGCCGCGGTTCCACATATCCGGCAATGTACTGGTGGCGTTCGCGAACGGGCCTCCACCTTTCGAAAAGTCCTTGTCGAGACGGTTACCGTAACGGTCGATCGCCTGCCCATGTTTGGTCTTGTTACCAGGGGTCGCAGCATGTTGTTCCTCCCGAAATCCCCAGTAAAACGGGATGACGGGGCTATGCGTATCCTCCGCTATTGTCCGCTTGTAAAACACGGCATCGGGGTCGTCCTCAACCTTGTGTTTATCAGCCTCGGCCGGCAGGCGATACTTGGCCGACTTCAAGTCCCCGCACAGGCGCTCGGTCAAGCCCTCACACAGGCCTTCCTCGACCGCCGCGTAGCTGGTGCCCACGTCGTTGACGCCATGGACCAAAATGACGGAGCCGGGCAAATTGTGCCGGACCCCGACGACCTTGTCGGAGAGCCGACCATCGACATAGATGCCGGTTCCTTTGCCGCGCGAAAATGGAACGTCTGCATAAGCCATGGATGTTCCTCGCTTATTTTTTGGGAAACTTGTTGAGAATGTCAATGGTGGCGATATGCATGGCGTCGCTCCTTAGCAATTCACTCTTGCCTTCGGCATCATTTGCGCCATCTCTGTTCGAGCCGTCCGTGCTCTCGATCTTGTGTTTGAGGTTCGGCGCTGGAAGGCCGCCATCGATATGTGGGTAGTATCTGGCGCTGAATTTCAGGTCCGGTGCTCCGCTACCAAATTTTGGAAAAACGGTAGCCAGCGTCGCCGGCCCATCAAACGCAAAGTCCGGCGCGTGAATCCTCACCGGGCTCGCGCTGCCAAGCGTGATGCCATCCTTGCCGATCTTGATGAACGATCCATCCTCGGAAATGAGCTCGATCGACTTCGCCATTCCGGTCAATTTGCCGTTGGTGGCGGTCAATGTGAGGTTGGCGTCGGCGTTGACGTCGGTGTCGTCGTGTTGGCTTTGCAGCAGCAGCTTGCCCGTGTGCGCGATCGCCTTGATGCCATCGTGATGCGAGAACAGCGAAATGCCCTTGCCCGCGTTGAGGTTGAAACGTTGGCCGGCCGTCATTTGCAGATGCTGCTGCGCCACGATGTCGCTATTGGTGGCGGCGTAGCTGACGATGGATTTGGCCGTCGCCATGCCGATGCCGGCGGGGGAAGTGATGCCGATGAGGGGGGCGCCACCGTCCTTGGCCCGCGGCGCGGTGTTGCTTTCGTTTTCCCAATCGGTGAATGCGGCGCGCAAGGCGTCTTGCGCTTTGTCGTCGAGCGGCAGCGCCTGGTGTTGCGCCGCATACTTTCCCAGCGCGCTGAACAATTCGCCGCACTCGCGCATCAGCTCGGCATATTCAGCGCGCGCCAATTGCTTGCCGGTGGCGCCGTTCTGGCCTTCGGCGCGCCGCCACGCGCTCAGTAGCAATCCCTTGGCAGCGCGCAGGGCGAGCGTCTCGTCCGTGCGCAATTCCGCGCCCTCGCCACGCGGCTCGCCGCGGCCATGGGTGCGCGGCTCGGTGAGCCAACCCAGGTTCAGTTCGCTGGTGGCATGGTCGCTGGCCAATTGCGCGCTAATCTGGCCCAGCGTGTCGTCAAAACGAAGCTGGTTGCCGCGCGCGCCGCGCTCTTCCAGGCTGCGCATGCCCGACAGGAAGCGGCTGCCCGGCAACTCGTCGCGCCGGCTTAGCGCCGGCGGCACGCCGCGCATATTAAATAGCTGGTCGACGATGATGGGCTTGTCGGGATCATCGTTGACAAAGGCTACCAAGACCTCGCTGCCCGGCCGCGGCAGGCAGATGGTGCCAAATTGCTCCAGATTGCCGGGGCCGGCGCCGGCCCAGTTCGACGCCACGCGCACCCAGGCTGAATCGGCATCGGTGTCGGACGCGCCGGCACCATGCGCGTGCGCGTGGTCTTGCGGCCGCGTGGCGGGAAATCGCACCTTGACCCGGCCCTGCTTGTCGCAATGGACGGCTTCGCCTTGCGGCCCCACCACGATCGCGCTTTGCATGCGCGCGCGCGGCACGTCCACGCGAGGATCGAAAGCCGGGACGATCGTGCTCGCGCGCCGCACACAGGTGAAGGCGTTGCGGTAGTTTTGCGTCAAGATATCCTTTTCGCCCGGCGTTGCATCGCCATCTGCCCATCCACTGCGCGCGAACAGGCGCCCGATGCGCGCGTCGTGGTGCTTGGGCAGGTTGTTGCGCGCCACGATGCGCAGCGAGGTGGTCACGAAACTGCGTTCCTCCGTGCTGTAGCGGTCCAGCTCCGCGTGGCCGACGATGGTGTTCCATTCGCCCACGCGTTGCTCGCGCACGCTGCCTTCGCCATGATATTGCCGGGCCTCGAATTCATGGCGCGCCATGCGATCGCGCACCATCGCATGATGGTCGCTGCCGTTCTCGCCGATATGCGGGGTGTCGATGCGATAGGCGTCGATGGCGGCGGCGAGCTGGCTGCCGCGCAATCCCTGATCGGCAATATTGCGCGCGCTCCGGGCCATGAATTGCGTTCCGATCGGATCGGCGTAGTCCCAGCTAAATCCGGTTGCGCTTCCCGGCACGAGCTTGCGCGTGGAACACCAGGCGGTGATGGTGTCGCGCTCCTCGGTGGCGTCGGCGCGGTGGTAGCGCACGGTGCCGGCCGCATTTTCCTTCAGGCGCATCGCGTCCCCGAACATGACGAGCGTGTGCTTGGGCAAGTACTCGCGCCCGTCGTCCTCGGCCGGCGGCAAGCGCTCCAGGCCGGGGCGGATGAACCAGGCGATGCCGCGCCGCTTGAGCAGACGTCGGACAAAGGCGGCGTCCGATTCATCGTACTGCATGGTGAATTCGCGCCGCGGATAGTCGCGCTCGTTCTTGAGTTCATAGGCGAATTCGAAATCGAAGGCGCAAGCGAAGCGCGCATCGCGTTGCTGCCATTCGCCCAGAACGATGTCGATGATCTCGACTTCGTTCTTGCCGAGGAAGACGCGGGTGTTGCGGCTCATGTCCATCACCGCCAGGGCGTCGCGCATGACGAGTTGGTAGGTGGCCAGTCCGCCATCGCTCTGGCCCGCGCTGGCCTCGGTGACGATGCCGCAGATGCTGTGCAAGCCGCCACGGTCGCTCACCAGTTGCAGCTCTGCGGGCAAGCCGATGAAGTTCGTCAAGTCCAGACCGGCGCGCGACGCCACGCATTGGATATGGTATTCGATGCCGGCGCACATGCCCTCGACGCCATGAATGCGCTGCGGCAGCAGCACGCTGTCGGACACGCCATCGGCCATGGACAGGCGCAGGCGCAGCGGGCGATTGGTGCTATTGAGTGCTCGGTCGGAAAAGAAGTCGTCGAATTCGGCATCGACGTCGCTGGCGTAGTCCATGTCCTTCCCCCATCTGCGCTGCCCGGCGCGGCCCATTCCGCGCCGCGATGCATGCGAGTGGACAAGTATTCATCCCTTGCGAATGCCGAACTTGTGCCGGCGCAAGGCAATGTGAGTTCCTTTATTGCGCCTCAAAAAAGCAGTGGAAACCTCGGTTCCGGGCGGTCGCGCGTTTCCGCTTGCGTGACCAGAAAGATGCCCATGCCCAGACGGGCGGCGCCGTCCGCGTTCAACACGATCGGCTTGACGTCGGCGGCGCGCAAGATCAAGCGTAGTTCGAAGTCGAGCAGGGGAAGGGCGAAGTGCGCCAGCAGACTGCGCAGCGCACGGTTGCCGCTCGCGCCGGGGAGGAAGCGGTCGAAGTCGGCGCGCGCGAGGGGGCCAATGCACACGCGCACGCGGGAATGCCGCTCGCGGCTGCGCTTGCCCAAAATGGCCCCCTTGCCGAGAGTGACGTTTTGAACGCCAAGTTTGCTCAATTCGCTGTCGCCGAGCACATCCCATGCCTGGACAAATTGTTCCATCGTGAAGGGTACGCCGAAATATTCGCTCAGCACCCCAGCCAGGAGGCGGGCCGACACCGGGCGGTGCCTTAGCACTGCGGCGTAGTGGGCGGCGACTTCCTCTTCCACCTCATCGTCCGTGGCGTTGGCGGCTTCCTGCTTGTTCCGTTTCACCGTCCCGGCCAGCGCCAGCTGCATGGGCAGCAGCGCATCCTTGCCCTGCGCGTCGAGACGGTGGTGAATGCGGTACTTGGACCAGGCTTGGTAGTGCAAAAGCATGAGCCGATTGAGAAAAATATCGAAAAAGGCGCCGCTTCCGTCGAATTTGCGAACCTGCTTGAGGCGCACGAGATGTTCGGTAAAGCAATATGGCATCACGCCATGGGCACCGAAAAATCCCATGTGTGCGGGCGTGACGCGGATATGGCGCAAGTCTCCACTTGCCAGTGCAGCCTGCAAGCCATGATCCGAATGGATGGTGTTTTGCGCCACTGGTAGCAAGGCTTCGATCTGACTCGGCGCGAAGCGCATCGACATGCTGTTGCGAAAGCGCAGCGTCGATTGCAAGGCAGTCTCGTGCGCCACACCGTTCTGGTGCAACCAATGCTCGATGACGCGCAAACTTTGCACGAAGTCGTAGCGGTACGGTTCGTCCAGCAAGCGCTGGATCACACTAAGGTGATGTCGCCGTTGCGTGGTGGGCATCGAATCAACTCCTGTCCAGTGGCCTTCGATTTGATCAGCAACTGCGTAAATGCATTCATTTGCACGTATAGGGCAAGGAAGTGGTCGAGCACTTGCACGAAAGCATGCATGCCGCTGCCGACATAGGCTTCCTCGTCGAGCGTGATGCAGACCTCGATGCCGCGCACCCGCGCGCCGCCCCAGGCATCGCCCGCCCACGCTCGGGCGCTGCGCTGGCCCATCCCGGCGATGCCCCGAATCTGGCGCTGCGTCACTGGCGATTGCGGCAAGTCGTACAGGGCCAGCATTTCGGTGAAGGTTTCAAGATTTTCCTCGCTTAGCGAGCGGTGGTTGAGCGACAGCTGCGCGATCAGGCGCCAGTGCGCGCCGGCCGCAAAGCGATACGATGGCGTCGGCTTGCGCAGCAATCGGATCGGGTGGGTGGTCGGCCCGCCTTCGATGCGCAATTCCCCTGCCTGCTGCCCCAGCTGCAGCCGCGTTGGACTATCCCTGTTGGTGCAATTTAATTGTGCGGAGACGGTTGCCGTTTCCGGCGCCAAGGGATTGAAATCGATGTCGGTCAGCGCGATCTGAGTTTCATGGCCAGGGCTGGCCTGGGCCAGGACGTCGTCGCGCCGGATGCTCCAGTAGCGGCCCCTGCGTACGCCCGACAAGCCGTGCCGCATCGAATAGTAGGGCTGGAATTGGGTCACCGTCGCGCTCGTTCCCGTGTCGCGCACCATCTTGACCCAATCGACACTGTGGATGTCGAAAGCGTCCGCATGCTCGCCGCTTGCCAGCAAGGGGTATTCCGCCTTCGTATGCGATACGGTGATGGGGACGGCTGCCTGGGGAAACAGGTTCACAACTGGCGTGCACGCGAGCAGCAAATTTTTGTTCGATAGCGGCTTGAGAATGCGCGCGATATCGGAGTCGACCCGGATGCCAGACAGGGCAAGGTGCAAGCTCAAGCGTTTGCCGTGGACGGGCAGGAATTTGCTCAGGGCCGCCAGGTCGATGTCGATAAAATTGAACTTTTCTGGAAAGGCGAAGTATTCCGTGATCAAACGGTAAGCGGGATGGGACGCCGCGCTCAATGGAATCAAGGCATCGTCATCGGCGAAGCCGGCGGCGGCGATGGGAATGTGCTCGAGCATGATCCAGCGGCCATCATTGTCGAGCTCGACGTAGGCGCGCACGGCGCGCATGAACAAAGCGTCGCGCAAGCTCGCCCGCAGTGAGGCGTCGCCATCGATGAAGGCGCGTAATACCGGCAAGTCCAGTTGCGCCAAGCCCAGGGTGGCGCAAGTGCCTTCGATGTCGATGTGGATGGTCGAGGTGGCGCCAGACGCAGGCGTCACCGAAGCCGGCGCATCATAAACGGCGCTGAAGGCCACGCGCGCCAGAATGAGGGGCGCGATCGTCACGGCGTAGGCGCTGCGGAATTTGCAAGCGACGTCGCCGCGCTCGATCGCGCTCATGATGGCGCCGCGTGGGATGGTCGACACGCCTGTGATCGTGCGCGCGGCGTGGTCATAGTCGAAACGGGCGATCGACGCCGATGGAAAAGGCTGCGTGTAGTGCGGGTAATTGACGTTGAGTAGCGCTTCCGTGAATTTCGGGTAACTGTCCTCGAGTTGCTGCAAGATGCGCGCACCCAGCATCGCCATGCCTTCGACCATGCGCGTGACGGTGGGATCTTCGCAAGTGCCGTCGACGATATGGAGCATCGACGCGAGCTGGGGATATTGTTCGGCGAATTCGCGCACCAGCACCGCGAGATTGGCGTGTTCGCGCTCGTAGAATGGCCGGATGTCCTTTGTCATTCGGCTGCCTTCCTGGGACGGGCCTGGTTGGGCAGGCTCACCGAATAGTGCAGGGTGGACGGCTGAAGCATGGCGTTGAATTCGACGCGGCGGGACGTTGAATGCGCCTTGAGCGTGCCGGAAATGAGGAAATCGAGCCGGTTGATGGCGCCATCGTGGGTGGCAACCTTGGCGACGACGTCGCCCAGGCGCGGCTCGAAGCGTTCGATCGCCTTCTCGATGTAGGTGCAGATGAGCTTCCTGTCCTCGCTGCTGGTCAGGCACAGCGCGGCGAAGTCTTCCAAGCCATAGTTGTAGATGGAGCGCCGGCACAAGGGATAGTCGTCAAGATGCCCCGGGGGCAGTGCGACGCGCGTGTTGAGCAAATCCTCGAGGTCGCGTGCCACCGATGCCTTGAGTTCATCGAGCGTCAGGCGCACTTCGTTCGCTGGCCTGTCCGAGTCGCCCGCCGCCAGAAGGCGATGCCAAACGCTTGCAGCGTAGACCTTGTCATTATTCATGCCAACTCCCGGACGGTGAAGGTTGCGCGACGAACTTTTTTGCTTGTAGATTTCCGAATGCAAATTATTGGATATCCTTGCTGAAATAATTTGCGTTGGCGCAACGAACCCGACCATGGACCTTTTCATATTTTGTATGTCATGAGCCCTCGTCAATCGCGAATGAGCGCGCACAGTTCTTGGGATAATTTGAATATGATCAATCGATGCCCCGCCATATTTACTTGCGGCCTATAGCATAATTGCTATACTCGTTGAATGACATGGTCGATTGTCTTCTACAGTGATGAAGTGGAGGCCGCAATAGCGCGCATGCCTGCATCGATCATGGCGCGTTTGATTCGACTTGCCGAGCGTATGGAAGCGTTCGGTCCAGACCTGGGCATGCCACATACGCGAGCGATGGGAGAGGGACTGTTCGAGCTTCGTGTGAAGGGCGGGGCAGGAAGCGCCCGCGTTTTCTATTGCACACGATTGGGGAACAGAATCGTCGTACTTCACCATTTCATCAAGAAGTCACTGAAGGCGCCAGCAAAGGAGTTGGCAATCGCGCGCAAGCGCATGAAGGATGTCGTCAATGGAACGTAGCTTTAAACAATTCAAGGAGCGGGCGCTTGCTACACCGTCGGTGCGCGATGCGTATGACAAACTTTCTGATGAATTCGCATTTCTCGACGAAGTGCTGAGGGCGCGCGCGGCCGCCGGACTGACCCAGGCCCAAGTCGCCGCACGCATTGGCACCACACAATCGGCGATCGCGCGGCTCGAATCACCGCGCAGCGGTCATTCCCCATCGGTGGAAACGCTTCAAAAATACGCACGCGCGCTAGGATGCAAAGTGGAAATTCGTCTAGTGCCGGAGGCGCCGCGTGCTCGGCGTGCTAGCCGTTCTGCGTAAGCATGAGCAAATCAATTGTGGAATCAAGAGCTCGTATGGCTCATACGTAGGGGCGAGACAATCGAGACACTGTTTCCAGGTGATCAAATTCGAAAAACAAGGGATGTCCGTGAAGCCATGCAGTGACGAAGGGCAGGGCCTCGGAGGCCCACGTCGATGGCTTTGAGACCTCCAGCCGCGCCCACTGCCAACCCCATCCAAACCTTGTGCTAGAATGTCCAGTCCGAGGAGCGTTGCGACGAAACCCCTTTCGCCAGGCTCGGATTCACACCTGCAACCGCGCTCACGTTACTTTTTTCTCATTGAAAGGAGGGCGTGATGAACGCCGTACTCAAAAATTCGCAAGACTTCCTCATCGCCGACATCTCGTTGGCCGCCTGGGGCAATAAAGAAATCAAGATCGCCGAGACCGAAATGCCGGGCTTGATGGCCATCCGCGAGGAATTCGCCGCCAGCCAGCCTTTGAAGGGCGCGCGCATCACCGGTTCGCTCCACATGACCATCCAGACCGCCGTGCTGATCCAGACGCTCGAAGCGCTGGGCGCGCGCGTGCGCTGGGCTTCGTGCAACATCTACTCGACCCAGGACCACGCCGCCGGCGCCATCGCCGCCGCCGGCACCCCGGTGTTCGCGGTCAAGGGCGAAACGCTGGACGAATACTGGGACTACACCCACCGCATCTTCGACTGGCCGCTTGAGGCCGGCGCTCCCGTCTACTCGAACATGATCTTGGATGACGGCGGCGACGCCACCTTGCTGCTGCACCTGGGCGCGCGCGCCGAGAAGGACATCGGCGTGTTGGCCAGCCCCGGCTCGGAAGAGGAAATCTGCTTGTTCAATTCGATCAAGCAGCACCTGGCAATCGACCCGGCCTGGTACTCCAAGCGCCTGCCGCACATCCTGGGCGTGACCGAGGAAACCACCACCGGCGTGCACCGCCTGTACCAGATGCACAAGGACGGCAAGCTGGCCTTCCCCGCCATCAACGTCAACGATTCGGTCACCAAGTCCAAGTTCGACAATCTGTATGGCTGCCGCGAATCGCTGGTCGACGGCATCAAGCGCGCCACCGACGTGATGATCGCCGGTAAAGTGGCCGTCATCGCCGGTTATGGCGACGTGGGCAAGGGTTCGGCGCAAGCCATGCGCGCCTTGTCGGCTCAGGTGTGGGTCACCGAGATCGACCCGATCTGCGCGCTGCAGGCGGCCATGGAAGGCTTCCGCGTCGTGACGATGGATTACGCTTGCGAATTCGGCGACATCTTCGTCACTTGCACCGGCAACTACCACATCCTGACCGAAGAACACATGCTGCGCATGAAGGACCAGGCCATCGTCTGCAACATCGGCCACTTCGACAACGAGATCGACGTCGCCGCGCTCAAGAAGTATGAGTGGGACAACATCAAGCCGCAGGTCGACCACATCATCTTCCCGAGCGGCCGGCGCATCATCCTGCTGGCCGAGGGCCGCCTGGTCAACCTCGGCTGCGGCACCGGCCATCCGTCCTACGTGATGAGCTCCTCGTTCGCCAACCAGACCATCGCCCAGATCGAGCTGTACGCCAACACCGCAAACTACCCGGTCGGCGTGTACGTGCTGCCCAAGCACCTGGACGAAAAGGTGGCGCGCCTGCAGCTCAAAAAGCTCAACGCGCAGCTGACCGAATTGACCGAGGAGCAGGCCGCCTACATCGGCGTCAAGCAGCAAGGTCCGTACAAGCCAGACCACTACCGCTACTAATCAAGGGAAAAAAGGGGAATTCATGCGCCTGCTTCTGTCCTGGTTCATCAACGCAGGGGCGCTGCTGGCGCTCCCCTTTCTGATCAATTCGGTCCAGATCAAGAGTTTCGGCACCGCCCTGGTCGCCGCGCTCGTGCTCGGCCTGGTCAATGCGCTGCTGCGGCCCATCCTGGTCCTGCTGACCTTGCCCGTCACCGTACTGTCGATGGGCTTGTTCATCTTCATCATCAATGGCTTCACCTTTTGGCTGGTGGCCAATTGGCTCGAGGGATTTAGCGTTTCCAGCTTCTGGTCGGCCGTCGGCGCCGCCCTGCTGTACAGCGTGATTTCCTGGGCCCTGTCGACCTTACTTCTGAAAAACAATGGAAACACCTAATTTCAGCATCGAATTTTTTCCGCCGAAAACGGCGGAAGGCGCGGACAAGCTGCGCGCGGTGCGCCACCAGCTCGGCCTACTGAAGCCGAAATACTTTTCCGTCACCTACGGCGCGGGCGGCAGCACCCAGCAAGGCACGCTCGACACCGTCCTCGAAATCATCGCGGCCGGTCACGCGGGGGCGCCGCACTTGTCGTGCATCGGCGGCTCGCGCGATTCGATCCGCGCCACCTTGGCGCAATTTAAGTCGCACGGCATCCGCCGCATCGTTGCCCTGCGCGGCGATTTGCCCAGCGGGTATGGCGCGGCCGGCGAATTCCGCTATGCCAACGAGCTGGTCGAATTCATCCGCGCCGAAACGGGCGACTGGTTCCATATCGAGGTGGCGGCCTATCCGGAAATGCATCCGCAAGCGCGTTCGCCGCAAGAGGACTTGCAAGCCTTCGTGCGCAAGGTGCACGCCGGCGCGGACGCGGCTATCACCCAGTATTTCTACAACGCCGACGCGTATTTCCAGTTCATGGACCAGGTGGGCAAGCACGGTATCAGCGTGCCGGTGGTGCCGGGCATCATGCCCATCACCAACACCACCCAGTTGATGCGCTTTTCCGACATGTGCGGGGCCGAGATCCCGCGCTGGATTCGCCTCAAACTGGCCAGCTTCGGCGACGATAGCGCCTCCATCAAGGCCTTTGGCGCCGACGTCGTCACGGCCTTGTGCGAGCGCTTGCTGGCCGGCGGCGCACCGGGATTGCACTTCTACAGCATGAACCAGGCGGTGGGCACGAGCACCGTCTGGCAGCGCATCGTCAAGGCCTGAGCCGGTAGAACCTACGCTGGCCGCCCCGTGCGGCTGGCCAGCGCAACTGGTTGGCGTCCGCGCGCGCCAGCCATGGCCAGCCCCAGTTAGTCAGCCCGCCCGCCAGCCCGCGCCAGCCAGCCCATCAGCCCGTCCGCTATCCCGCGAGCCCCGGCGCTGGATGCGCCGCTTCGTGCGCGAAAAACGCCCCTCCATCCGCGCCTGCGCGGTCCCCATCCAATTTGTCCCCGTTGCCGCCGGCGCCGCCTCTAAGCTGTGCGCTGTGAATCTGCCAACCATTCCCATACGGCAGCTTCCCCCATCGACGGAGACCCAGACCATGTTGCATCGAATTTTCCCGCTACTGACCGTAGCCATCCTTTCCGCTTGCGGCGGCGGGGGCGCGAATGCCCCTGCCGAGCATCCGCAAGAGCAGCACGCCGTGCCATTGAGAGATGCGATCGACGCCATCATCGTGCCCTATATGAGCAGCAATGGCATGAGCGCCGCCACCATCAGCATCCTCAAGGATGGCGTCCCCTTGTACGAGCACGGCTATGGCTTCCAGAACGCGGCCCACAGCGTTGCCCTGCCGGCCAACGCGCTGTTTCGCACCGCCAGCCTGATCAAGCCGGTCACGGCGGCGGCGATCCAGAAGCTGGCAGCGCAGGGCAAGTTGTCGATGAGCGATCACGCTTTTTGCGTCGGCAACAAGCAACCATGCTGGCTGCCCGCCACCTTGCTCTCGGCCACTACGGACGCGCGCGCCAAGGACATCACTGTCGGGCAACTGATCGAGCACAAAGGCGGCTGGGACACGACTATTTCCGGCAACATCGACACGATGGAGGCTACGATCCGCGATGCGCTGGGCAAGAGCGGCCCACCCAACCGTGACGAGATCGTCCGTTTCGGCATGGCCCGGCCGCTCGACTTCACGCCCGGCGCGCGCTCCGCCTATTCCACCTTCGGCTATATGCTGCTGGGCCAGATCGTTGAAGCGGTCACCAAGACCAGCTATCTCCAATACGCGCAAGAAAACATCATGGGCCCGCTGGGCATCAGCGCGGCCGACTTCAAGCAAGCCCATTCCCTGCTGGCCGAGCGCGACGCGCGCGAACCGAACTACCTGAGCACCCTGATGTGGCCTAGCGCATTCAACCCTGGCAAGAGCGCGCTGGCAATGGACGAGGGCGCCCTGATGGAAAACTGGACGGCCGGGGCCGGCACTTTGGCGAGCGCGCACGCGATGGCCCTGTTCGCCGCCAACTATCGTTTGCCGGACGGCGTCCCGCTGGCCGGTTCCCACAATGACGGCGCCAAGAATGGCGACGTGCCGGGCGCCTCGACGGTGATGCGGCAATTGCCATCGGGTGTAAGCTACGCCTTGTTCATCAATGCCAACGGCAGCTTCAGCGACGAGCAAGGGCCTTTCCTCAAGCAGATTGACGCGGCCATCGCCGCCTCGCTCAAATAGAAAGCCGGCCGGCTTGCGCGAACCCTTGGTCCAAGCGCAGCGCCGGCCCTCATCCACCCGCGCCACATCGAAAGTGACAAGCAGTTGAAGACCACGCCAAGATCGACCTCGCAGCGCCGTGCCACCGATGGCGCCCGAACCAGCGCGCCGCGCCTGACGCTGTGGCGCAAGCTCGTTGGCGCCTCCCTGCTCGTGCTCCTGGCAAGTTGCGGGGGCGGCGGCCACAATGCTCCGCTGCCCAGCGTCAGCAGCAGCGCCAACAGCGCCCAGCCTGACAATGCCGCCATCGACAGCTACGTGCAATCGGAGCTCAAGCGTCAATCCATTCCCGGGCTTGCCTTGGTGGTCCAGCAAAACGGCAAGCTCGTGTACGCGAAAGGCTACGGTTATGCCAACCTGGAGCAGGGGAGCGCGGCCAGCACGGAGCAACGCTTCCAGATCGGCTCGATCAGCAAGCAATTCGCCGCCGGCGCCGCCATGCTGCTGGTCGAGGAGGGCAAGATGGCGCTGGATGACCGGATCAGCAAGTTCATCGGCCCCGTTCCCGCGCAATGGGAGGCGATCACGGTGCGCCACATCCTCACCCACACCTCGGGCTTGCCGACCGATGTGGATGATGCCGTCTACAGCCAGGCGGCCCGTCGCGGCGCCTACTCCAGCGACGAGATATTGGCGATCCTGAAGACGAGCAAGCCATTGACTGAAGCGGGCAAGGTTTTCGCCTACAGCAATGTGGGCTACGAAGTGATGGGGATCATCGTGGAAAAGGTCAGTGGCGCCTTTTTCGGCGACTTCCTGCAAACCCGAATTTTCGCGCCACTGGGCATGAGCAGCGCGCGCGCCATCAGCGCCAACGGGGCCGGCAGCGCCCGCGGCTATGTCGTTCAAGGTGGCAAAATCACGCCCTTGGCGATGGAGGCGATTTCCGCTGGCGAGCTGTCGTGGTACCGCACGGGTGCCGGCGGCATCGAAATGAGTGCGAACGACTTGGCAAAATGGGATGCGTCCCTGGCCACCGAAAAAGTGTTGAAGAAGTCGAGCATCGATCAGATGTGGGCCCCTGGCGTGCTGGTCGAAGCGGGCGCCGGCTACACCATCCACTATGGCTTTGGCTGGTTTTCGAGCGACTACCTGGGCCACCCCAAGGTCTACCACAGCGGGGGCATGGCATCGTTCACCACCGATTACGTGCATTACACCAAGGATCAGTTAAGCGTGATTGTGCTTACCAATTTGGGCAGCGCGTGGAGCGATCCCCAGCCCATTGCGCGCTCGGTGGCGAATATGTATGTTCCAGGAATCCTGCCGCCCCAGTAAGGCCATGCATGACGCCCCTTGGCGGGCGGCGTTTATACTCTCGTCTATTTGAGATTCCATGATCGACCAGCAAGCATTCGAGAACGCGCGACAGCTCGCCGCGGCTGCATCGCCCGGCGCCACCGCACCGTGCGCATCGCCCGGCCTTGCGCCGAAGGCGCCGTCGGCTGCGCGTGCCGCCGTCTGGGCTTTTGTCGCCGCCACGGCGATGTTCGCGCACATCCGGATGATGAGCTGGATCTACGGCGGCGACAGTCCCGCGTTTTCGATCCAGATACGGCTGCTATACCTGTTCTACCTGCTGTGCGCCGCGCTCGGCTGGATCTGCGTGGTGTACCTCGATCCCCTGCTCGAACGACACTACCCGAGCCGGCTGGCGCCGCGCATCGCGTTCGGCCTCACGCTCATGTTTTCCGGCATCGTGTTCATCACCATCGCCGTCTACCTGCACTTGTTTCCCTACTTGATGGGGCGCGAAGTGCGCCTGGCCGGCATGTACGATGTCTTTTCCAGGGCCGCGGCGGTCGCCCTGCTGGTGTACGGCTGGCTGCAGACGCGCCGCTTCGGCCAGACTGAACGCGCGCGCGCGCTGGCGCTGCGCTTTGAAACCGACACCCTGGCCACCGACCTGGACCGCTCCGAGCTGGCCATGCTGGAAGCGCAAATCGAACCGCACTTCTTGTTCAACACGCTCGCGCACGTCAAGCGACTGTACCGCATGGACACGGCGGCGGCCGACCATGTGCTGGGCACCCTGATCGACTATCTGGACCGCGCCCTGCCCGCCTTGCGCAGTCCCGGCTGGACCATCGCTGACGAGTTGGATTTGATCGCGCTGTACCTGGAACTGCTGGTGCAGCGCTTTGGCGAACGCCTGCAATTTCGGATCAACCTGGTGCCCGCCTGCGGCGCCGTCGCCCTGCCGGCCTTGACCATCGCCACCCTGGTGGAGAACGCGGTGCGCCACGGCTTGGCGCCCAAGGCCGGCGCCGGCATGGTGGAGATCGAGGTGCGCCCGGACGGCGCGGGCATATCGATCGACGTGCGCGACGACGGCGTCGGCTTGCGTCAAAGTTCCGGCAACGGGCTCGGCCTGGCCACGGTCAGGGCGCGCCTGCGCAGCCGTTTCGGCGCTGGCGCGACGCTGGCGGTGGCGCCGCAGGCGCAAGGCGGCGTGTGCGCGTCGATCCGGCTGGCCGTGGGAGGGCGCGATGCAGCCTAGCGCATTGGGGCGGCTGGCGGCGCGCGTGCTGGGGCGAGTGCGCGCCAAGGCCTGGCATTCGGTCGGCTTCGCGCTGCTCGGGACGGCCATCGCCGCCTTGACGATGGTGCCGAACTGGCTGCCGTTTATGAACGAATTTAGCACGCGCGATATCTCCCCCAACTGGTGGCGCGAAGTAGGCTCGCTGCTGCTCGGCGCGCTGCTAGTCACATTTGCCCTGCGCGTGTTTGCCGACAAAGGCGCCCAGCTGGCCGAACGTCCCGCCATGTTTTGCGTTCTGCTGTGCGCCGGCGGCGCCGCCGCCACCCTCCTTATGTGGTCGATCTTGGCCCAGATGAAACACAAGCACCTGACCGACATTCTCGTGGGCGAAATCCTCAACACTTGGTGGCAGACGCTGCTGTGGGGCGGCTTGGTCGGCTGGTTGTACGTGCTCAACCTGCGGCGCACCGAAGACCAGGAACAACTGGGCGCGCTTTCGCTGCGCCGGGCCATGCTGGCGCGCGAGCTGGCGCGCTCGCGCCTGGGGACGGCGCGGGCGCAAATCGATCCAGCCATGGTGGCGCGCATCCTGCGCGAGGTGCACCGCCGCTACCACGAACGCCCGGACGCCGCCGCCGCCCTGCTCGAACATTTGATCAGCTATCTGCGCTTGGCGATGCAGCGCGTGAAGCTGGCGGCGCCCAGCGTGGCGGCCGAAGGCGCCCTGGTGCGCGCTTTCGTGGCCCTGCGCGAGGCCGAACAGGGTGTGCCGATCGCCTGCACGCTCGCGCTCAACGAGGAGGTGGCGGCGCCCTCGGCGCCCCTGTTCTTGCTGGTGCACGCGCTGCTCGACGCGGCCATGCCGGCGCGCCCCCGTGCGATGGAACTCGATTGCGCCTGGCTGGGCGGGCGCGCGCGCGTGTCGCTGGCCCTGCGCGGCAAGGGCATCGACGCCAGTGAGCGCGAGCGCCTGGCCGCGGCGCTGGCGCACCTGCTGCCAGGTGTGCCCGATCCTCTACAATGCATCATCGAACCCGGAGTGAATATCTATGTTGTCGACTGCGCCGCACGCTGATTCCTCCCCCAGCGCCCTGATCGTCGAGGACGAGGCGGCGCTGCGCGACGAACTGCAGGAGTTGTTGCAGGCGCTGTGGCCGCAGCTGCGCATCGTGGCGCACGCGCCGGACGGCGCCACCGCCTTGCGCCTGATTGCCCAGCACCGTCCCGACATCGTCTTCCTCGACATTCAAATTCCAGACCCGAACGGGCTGGAGGTGGCACGCACCATCCGCGACAGTTGCCATATCGTGTTCGTGACGGCCTACGACGCGCACGCGATCGAGGCCTTCGAGAACGGCGCCATCGACTATATCCTCAAGCCGATCGACAGCGCGCGCATCGCCCTGACGGTGCAGCGCCTGCAGCGCCGCGTCGCCAGCGCGCCGGTCGACCTGTCCGGATTGATCCAGCAATTGCAGCCACGCCAGGAGCGCTCTAGCTATCTGCGCTGGATCACGGCGACGGTCGGCAACGCGCTGCGCTTGATCACCACCGATGAAATCGTGTTTTTCCAATCAGACAACAAGTACACGCGGGTGGTACTGGCCGATTCGGAAGTCTTGATCAAGAAGACCATCCGCGAATTGATCGCGGAGCTCGACCCCGAGCAATTTTGGCAAACCCACCGCTCGACCGTGGTCAACGCGATGGAAGTGGCCAGCATCGAGCCCTCGATGAGCGGTCAGCTCAGCATCAAGTTAAAGAGCCGGCGCGAGCTGTTGCCGGTGGCCGAATCCTTCCTCAAGCGCTTTCGCCAGATGTGAGGCGGGGGCGGGGTGGCCGGACCAGCGCCTCCAGCGCGCCCGCTGCGGCTCAGCGCAAGCCCGTTTCGGTGACGATCAGGTCGAGCGCCACATCGTGGGCCGCTCCATCAAACTGGGCCGCCTGGCAGGCGTAGGCGACGCCCGCCGCCAGCGCGCGCGGCGCCGGCGCCAGCGTGCGGTCGTAGTAGCCGCCGCCGTAGCCCAGGCGCAGGCGCGCGCCGTTAAAACCCAGGCAAGGCACCAGGATGGCGGGCGGGCGCGCCAAAGGGCGCATGGCGGCCGGCACCGCCACCCCCATGCAGTCGCGCCCCATCGCTTCGCCCGGTTCCCAGTGCGCGAAGGCGAGTGGGGCGTCGCGCGCCAGCACCACCGGCAGCGCCAGGCGCGCGCCGCGCCGGACCAGCTCGGCGTAGGCCGCGGCCAGGTCCGGCTCACCCTTGAGCGGCCAGTAGACGGCCAGCGTATCGAGCCCCAAATCCTCCCACCAAGCCAGCAGATGGCGCCCGATGGCCTGGTCCCACGCGCGCGTTGTGCTCGGGTCGAGCGCGCGCCGCAGCCGCGCCAGCTCGGCGCGCAGGGCGCTCTTGGCTTGATCGGGCGCGCGCTCGGCCGCGGTGGGCACTGCGGGCTCTGGTAGAGCGCCTGTGCCGCGTGGTATTCTAGGACTGCGAGTCATATTCAAAATGATGCTTGAAATGGAAGTGGCAAAAGATGTTTCCGTCGAAATTTTTTAGGGGTGCGCCCAGCAATATGGTAAGCGCAATCGGGGGCGCCGTGCTGGCCGCAGCTTGCCTGTGGTGCGCGAGCGCGCCGGCGGCCGAGCGCCCGGGCGCCGCCCGCCCCGACGACGACACTTTCATGCTGCTGCGCGAAGCGGCGCGCCAGGACGACGCGGCCAAGGCCAATGCCTACGCCTCGCGCCTGCCGGCCTACGATATCCCGTCCTACGTCGATTATTATCGGCTCAAAGCGCGCCTGCGCGACGCTTCGGTCGAAGATATCCGCGATTACCTCAAGCGCTACGAAGGCAGCGCCATCGCCGACCGCCTGCGCAACGACTGGCTGCTCGAGCTGGGACGCAAGCGCGACTGGGCCAATTTCGACCAGCAAAGGCCGCTGTACCTGATCGACGACGACTTGCAAGTGCGCTGCTACGCGCAACTGTCGCGCCTGGCCAAGGGGCAGAAGGTGGCCGACGACGCGCGCGCCCTGCTGCTCAACCCCGCCAGCTACGGCGAGGCCTGCAACTCGCTGTTGATGGCGCTGGCCCAAAGCGGCCAGTTCGAGACGGCCGACCTGCTCACCCAGCTGCGCCTGTCCGGCGAATACCACGCCACCGGCCCGGCGCGCCGCGTGGCCGCGCTATTGCGTGGCTCCGAGATCCGCGCCGTCGAGGCGGTGGACGTGCCGGCGCTGGTGCTCGCGCGCGGCGCCGGCAGCAGCGTGCTCGATCACGAACTGTTCCTGGTCGCCGTCAACAGCATGGCGCGCTCAAGCGTCAAGCTGGCCACTCTGGCGCTGCACAAGAACGCGCCCAAGCTGTCAAGCCAGGAACTGGCGATCGGCTGGGCCAACCTGGCCCTGCACGCCTCCTTGACGGTGGCGCCGGAAGCCTACGAATACTGGCAAAAGGCCGAGGGCGCGCCGCTCTCGCGCGAAGCGATGCAATGGAAGGCGCGCGTGGCGCTGCGTCAGGGCGACTGGAAAATGGTCAAGTCCACCATCAACGCCATGCCGCCGGTGTTGCGCGCCGAGAACGCGTGGACCTACTGGGTGGCGCGCGCCTTGCAGACCGAGGGCGAGGCCGGCAACGACGCCGCGCTGGCGCTGTACCGGCGCATCGCCGAGCAAAACAGCTTCTATGGCCAGCTGGCGATGGAGGAGTTGGGCCAGCCGGTGACGATCCCGCCGGCGGCGGCGCCCGTCAGCGCGGCCGAACTGGCGCCGATGCTGGAGAACGCTGGCTTCAGGCGTGCGCTCAGGTTCTTCTCCATGCGCTTGCGCTTCGAGGGCACGCGCGAGTGGAACTGGGAGCTGCGCAATATGAGCGAGCGCGAACTGCTGGCCGCGGCCGAATTCGCGCGCCAGAACGGGGTGCTCGACCGCATGGTCAACACCTCCGAACGCACCCGCAGCGAATTCGACTACACCCAGCGCTTTCCGGCTCCGCACCACGACATCCTGCAGCCGACGGCGCAGGCGCTGGGCCTGGACAAGGCCTGGGTGTATGGCTTGATCCGACAAGAGTCGCGCTTCATCATGGACGCGCGCTCGAACGTGGGCGCCTCCGGCCTGATGCAGGTGATGCCGGCCACCGGCAAATACGTGGCGCGCAAGATCGGCATGAGCGACTTCGCCCATGCCAAGCTCAATGACATGCAAACGAATATCCTGCTCGGCACCAACTACCTGAGCATGGTGCTGGCCAACGCGGAAGGCTCGCAAACCCTGGCCACGGCCGCCTACAACGCCGGCCCGGGGCGCATGCGCAGCTGGCGCGCGGCGCTCGCGCGTCCGGTCGAGGGCGCGGTGTTCGCCGAGTCGATTCCCTTCCCGGAGACGCGCCAATACGTCAAGAACGTGATGTGCAACGCCACCAACTACGCCGCGCTGTTCGACAACCGGCCGCAGTCGCTCAAGGCGCGCCTGGGCCAGGTGGCGCCGAAAAACAACCAGCCGAGCGAACTGCCGTAAGGGCGCTCGCCGCTACACACAAGGGCAACAATGAAGATGCACGAAACAACGATCGTCGTGATTGGCGGCTCCGGCTTCATCGGCAGCCACCTGGTGGCGCGCCTGGCCGAGCTGGGTGCGCGCGTGATCGTGCCGACCCGCCGCTACGAGCGCGCCAAGCACCTGATCTTCCTGCCGCGGGTGGAAGTGGTGGAGGCGCCGGTGCTTGACGCCGCCACCTTGCGCCGCCTGCTCGCTGGCGCCAACTTCGCCATCAACCTGTCCGGCATCTTGCATGCGCGCGAAGGCCAAGGCGCCGCCGCCTACAGCCCGGCCTTCGCGGCGGTGCACGTGGAGCTGCCGCGCCGGATCGCCGCCGCCTGTGCCGCCGTCGGTGTCAAGCGCTTCCTGCACATGAGCGCCCTGGGCGCGGCGGCAGAGGGGCCGTCGATGTACCAGCGCTCGAAAGCCGATGGCGAAGCGGCCGCGCGCACCGAGCCTTCGGTGGCCACCACCATCTTCCGCTGCTCGGTGGCGTTTGGCGCCGACGACAGTTTCCTGAACCTGTTCGCGCGCGCCCAGAAGTGGCTGCCGGTGGTGCCGGTGCCGCGCGCCGCCGCCACCTTCCAGCCGGTGTATGTGGGCGACGTCGCGCAAGCGTTCATCAACGCCATGCAGGATCCGGCCACGCGCCACCAGGTCTACAGCATGGGCGGGCCCAACATCTACACCTTGGCCGAGCTGGTCAAGCTGGCTGGCCGCTATGCCGGCTACGAGCGTCCCGTGTTCGAGGCGCCGCTCGGCTTTGCCTACTTCATGGCGCGCCTGTTCGAACTGCTGCCGCGCGAGCCGCTGATGAACCGCGATAACCTCGACACCATGAAGGTCGATAACGTCGTCGACCCGATCCTGCAGGCGATCACCGCGGCCGAACTGGGCATCAAGCTCACCCCGCTCGAGGCGATCGCCCCGCATTACCTCAAGGCGCGCCTGCCCTACGACGATTACCGCAGCCGCGCCGGTCGCTAGGCCCGCGCCGCTTCCCGCCCATCCCATCACAGGCCTTTCATGCAGACCACCGAACTCGATCCCACCCTGTCGCAAACCCTGGCCGATGCGCGCAAGCCGGGGCTGACCCTCATCATCGGCAACAAAAACTATTCGTCCTGGTCCTTGCGTCCGTGGGCCGTGATGACGGCTTTCGGCATTCCCTTCGTGGAGGTGAGGGTGCTGCTGGACCAGGCCGACACCGCCAACCGCATCGCCGAATATTCCGCCTCCGGCCGGGTGCCGGTGCTGCTGGCCGGTGAAATGACGATCTGGGACAGCCTGGCCATTTGCGAATACCTGGCCGAGCAGTTCCCGGAAAAGCATATGTGGCCGCAGGACGTGGCCGCGCGCGCGCTGGCGCGCTCGATCGTGGCCGAGATGCATTCGGGCTTCCAGGGCTTGCGCACGGCGATGTCGTTCAACATCCGCATGAATTTTGCCGGACGCGGGCGCACCGCCGATGCGCAGGCGGACATCGGCCGCGTGTGCGAGATCTGGGAGGAATGCCTGGCGCGCTTTGGCCACCACCAGTTCCTGTTCGGCGAGTTCTCGATCGCGGACGCCTTCTACGCGCCGGTGGTGCTGCGTTTTCGCACCTACGGGGTGTCGCTGGCGCCGGCCCTGCAGGCCTATTGCGAGCGCGTGCAGGCCCATCCTGCCATCGCGCGCTGGGTGCGCGAGGCGCTGGCCGAAACCGAAATGGCGCCGCTGCACGACGCCATGCCGGACTAAGAACTGCCAGCGGCGCAGGCGGGACGATGCAAATCTACGCCGTAGGCGGGGCGGTGCGCGACGAGCTGCTGGGGCGGCCCGTAGCGGACCGCGACTTCGTGGTGGTTGGCGCCACCCCCGAGCAAATGATCGAGCGCGGCTTTCGCCCGGTCGGCAAGGACTTCCCGGTGTTCCTGCATCCGCACACGCACGAGGAATACGCGCTGGCCCGCACCGAGCGTAAGACGGCGCCGGGCTACCACGGCTTCGTGTTCCACACTTCGCCCGACGTCAATCTCGAGGACGATCTGGTGCGGCGCGACCTGACCATCAACGCCATCGCCAAGGCCGATGACGGCAGCTTGATCGATCCC
This sequence comes from Pseudomonadota bacterium, assembly GCA_040388555.1. Taxonomy (GTDB): domain Bacteria; phylum Pseudomonadota; class Gammaproteobacteria; order Burkholderiales; family Burkholderiaceae_D; genus Telluria_A. The sequence continues at coordinate 14,719 of JAZKBP010000014.1, read as the reverse complement.
TTCGGCGGGCGTAGCGATATCGAACGGCGCATCTTCCGGCATGTGTCGCAGGCCTTCGCGGAAGACCCGGTGCGCATCCTGCGGGTGGCGCGCTTCGCCGCGCGCTTTACCGACTTCACGGTGGCGCCCGAGACCAACGCGCTGATGGGCCAGATGGTGGCGGCCGGCGAGGTTGACGCGCTGGTGGCCGAGCGCGTGTGGCAGGAACTCGCGCGCGGCTTGATGGAGGCGAAGCCCTCGCGCATGTTCGCGGTGCTGCGCGATTGCGGGGCGCTCGCGCGCATCCTGCCCGAGCTCGACGCGCTGTGGGGCGTGCCGCAGCCGCCGCTGCACCATCCGGAAGTCGACACCGGTGTGCACATCATGCTCGTCGTCGACCATGCGGCCGCGCGCGGCTTCGAGCTGCCGGTGCGCTTCGCCGCGCTGGCGCACGATCTGGGCAAAGGCGTGACGCCGCCCGAGAAGTGGCCGGCCCACCACGGCCACGAAGGCGAGGGCTTGGCGCTGATCGAGGCCGTGTGCAAGCGCCTCAAGGTGCCTAACGACTGCCGTGAACTGGCCCTGATGACGGCGCGCGAGCATGGCAATGTGGGGCGGGCCGAGAGCCTGCGCGCCAACACCACGGTGTCGCTGTTCGAGCGCTGCGACGCGTTTCGCAAGCCGCAGCGCTTCGAGCAGATGCTGCTGGCGGCGGAATGCGACTTCCGCGGGCGCGGTACGGGCGATGGCGAGTTCCTCACCCGCGCGTTCACGCCGGCCGCGCACCTGGCGCACGCGCTGGCGGCGGCGCGCGCGGTCGACGCGGGCGCGGTGGCGCAAGCTTGCGGCGAGCGCCGCGAAGGTATTGCGCAGGCGGTGCACGCGGCGCGCGTGTCGGCCGTCAAGGCGGCCTTGCGCCAGCCATCGGAGGACGGTCAGGACGCGCCAGTTCGCTAGAAGCTTTCCTCCATTTCTGGCTGCTCATTGCGCTACAATCGCTTCGACGTGCTGCACTGCACAAAATTGCGCGGGAGGGCATATGCTGGGTAATAAGGTTTTTGATAATCCTTTTGGAAAGTGGCTGCGCATGCAGCACGCCAGGCGCGCGCGCCGCACGGTGATGGTCAAGCAGCTGTCCGAGCGCGACCGGCGCCGCATGCACCGGCATTTCCTCACGCTTGACCATAGTGACCGCTTACTTCGTTTCGGCCAGGCCTTGCACGACGAGCAAGTCAACGCCTATGTGGCGCAGATCGATTTCGGGCGCGACATCGTCTATGGCGTCTACAATCCCTTGTTCAAGCTGGTGGCGGTGGGGCATTTGGCGTTCGCGCCCAAGGAAAGCCGGCCCGGCCGAAGCGCCGGCAACAAGGACAAGGTGGCCGAATTCGGGGTGTCGGTGTCGCGCTCGGCGCGCGGACTGGGCATCGGTTCGCGCCTGTTCGAGCGCGCCGCCATCCATTGCCGCAATTGCGACGTCGACACCTTGTATATGCATTGCCTGTCGTCGAACCAGACCATGATGCACATCGCCAAGAAGGCGGGCATGCAGATCATGCGCGACCATGGCGAGGCCGACGCCTACCTGAGCCTGCCGCCGCCGAATCCGGCCAGCGTGCTGCAAGAGGCGGTGGAGGAGCAGGTTGCCACGCTCGATTACGCGTTCAAGGCCAACACGCGCGCCGCCGTGAAGTGGTTCAGCTTGAAAAAGTGAGCGGCAAGGCGGTCGTGTCTTTGATACGCTGCAAGGCGAAGCTCGATTTCACGTCCAGCACCGCCGGATGGCGCAGCAGCGTCGCCATCATGAAGCGCGAAAAATGGTCCATGTCTTGCACGTGCACCCGCAGCAGGTAATCCATTTCCCCCGTCATGGCGTAGCAAGCCACCACCTCCGGCCAGTGCGCCACCGACTGCGCGAAGTCGCCGCGCGGCGTGGCTCCCGTCGAACGCCCTCCCACCTGCCCCTCGCTATGCTTTTCCAGCCGCACGTTCACGTAGGCCAGCAAGCCGAGCCCGATCTGGTCCGGATCGAGCAGCGCCACGTACTGCCGGATCACCCCCGCCTCCTCGAGCCGCTTGATGCGCCGCAGGCAGGGCGAGGGCGACAGGCTCACTTGCTCGGCCACGTCCTGGTTCGACAAGCGCCCGTCACCTTGCAAAATGGCAAGAATCTTGCGGTCCGTCTTGTCCAGTTCAATCTTGGGCATAAATACCTCGAATAGTCGAATTCAACGCAATATTATTGCGCAAATCGGCAGTGAAAGGGAATTGTTTGGCATTTTCTGCCGGCCCCACGCGACTATACTGTGCGCTACAAAAATGAGGAGATGGCCATGAAATTTACGCCGTGGGACAACCCGATGGGTACCGATGGTTTCGAGTTCGTCGAATATGCCGCACCGGACCCGAAAGCGCTGGGCGCCCTGTTCGAGCAAATGGGCTTTGCCGCCATCGCGCGCCACCGCCACAAGGACGTCACCTTGTATCGCCAGGGCGAGATCAACTTCATCATCAACGCCGAGGCCGACTCCTTCGCCCAGCGTTTCGCTCGCCAGCATGGCCAGAGCGTGTGCGCGATCGCCATCCGCGTCGATGACGCCGCCTACGCCTACCGTCGCGCGCTCGAACTGGGCGCCTGGGGCTTCGACAACAAGAACGGCCCGATGGAATTGAACATCCCCGCCATCAAGGGCGTGGGTGACTCCCTGATCTACTTCGTCGACCGTTGGCGCGGCAAGAACGCCGACAAGGGCGCGCTGCCCGGCTCGATCGGCGACATCAGCATCTACGACGTGGACTTCGTCGCCATCCCGGGCGCGCAAGCGAACCCCGTGGGCAACGGCCTGACCTATATCGACCACCTGACCCACAACGTGCATCGCGGGCGCATGAAGGAATGGGCCGAGTTCTACGAGAACCTGTTCAACTTCCGCGAAGTGCGCTACTTCGACATCAAGGGCCAGCAGACCGGCTTGAAGTCGAAGGCGATGACTTCCCCATGCGGCAAGATCCGCATTCCGATCAACGAGTCGTCCGACGACAAGTCGCAGATCGCCGAATACCTTGACCAATACCACGGCGAGGGCATCCAGCACATCGCGCTCGGCGCCACCGATATCTACTCGTCGGTGGAAGTGATGCGCAAGGCCGGCATCGTATTCCAGGACACCATCGAGACCTATTACGAGCTGGTCGACCGCCGCCTGCCCGGCCATGGCGAGAACCTGGCCGAGCTGCGCCGCCTGCGCATCCTGATCGACGGCCAGAGCAGCGAGACCGAACGCGAGCTGCTGCTGCAGATCTTCACCCAGACCGTGATCGGCCCGATCTTCTTCGAGATCATCCAGCGCAAGGGCGACGAGGGCTTCGGCGAGGGTAATTTCCGCGCCCTGTTCGAGTCGATCGAGCTGGACCAGATCAAGCGCGGCGTCCTGAAGGACCCCAGCGCGGCCTGATAGACACGGCCCCAAGGTGTGCTAAGCTGAAAAGCTCAGAAGTCGGCACACCGCATACATGTTAAGAACACCTGCGGGCGGACGAATCGAAAGGTTCGCCCGCCCGAGTGCGCCCGGCCCGGCATTTCATCGACCGGCCAGGCGCGCACAGTATCGCTTAAACGCGCATATATTTACGGAGACTTCCAATGAACGCACCCCTAGACCGCTCGCAGCTCGAACCGGCCCAGCCCTCGCACGAGATTTCGCTCGACGACAAATGGACCCTCGAGCGCGGCCGCGCCTTCATGACCGGCACCCAGGCCCTGATCCGCCTGCCGATGATGCAGCGCGAGCGCGACCTGAAAGCCGGCTTGAACACGGCCGGCTACATCACCGGCTACCGCGGCTCGCCCGTCACTTCGGTCGACATGACGGCCGTGAAGGCCAAGAAGCACCTCGACGCCCACCACGTCAAGTTCCATCCCGGGATGAACGAGGACTTGGCGGCCACCGCTGTGTGGGGTACGCAGCAGACCAATCTGTTCAAGGACGCCAAGTACGATGGCGTGTTCGCCATGTGGTACGGCAAAGGCCCGGGCGTTGACCGCTGTGGCGACGTCTTCAAGCACGGTAACAACGCCGGCTCGGCCAAGCACGGCGGCGTGCTGGTGCTGGCCGGCGACGACCACGCGGCCAAGTCGTCCTCGACCGCGCACCAGAGCGACCATATCCTCAACGCTTGCGGCATCCCCGTGCTGTACCCGTCCTCGGTGCAGGAATATATCGACTACGGCTTGCACGCCTGGGCCATGAGCCGCTACACCGGCTTGTGGGTGTCGATGAAGTGCGTCACCGACATCATCGAGTCCGGCGCCGTCGTCGACTTCGACCCGGACCGCGTGCAGATCACCCTGCCGACCGACTTCGCGCTGCCCGAAGGCGGCTTGAACATCCGCTGGCCCGACACCGTGCTCGACATGGAAGTGCGGATGAACAGCTTCAAGTGGTACGCGGCCCTGGCCTATGTGCGCGCCAACAAGCTCAATAAGATCATCTGGGACAGCCCGAAGCCGAAGATCGGCATCATCACCGCCGGCAAATCCTACCTCGACACGCGCCAGGCGCTGGCCGACCTGGGCATCGACGAGCAAGCCGCGATGGATATCGGCATCCGCCTCTACAAGATCGGCATGACCTGGCCGCTCGAGGCGGACGGCGTGCACGACTTCGCCAAGGGCCTCGACGAGATCCTGGTGGTCGAGGAAAAGCGCCAGATCCTCGAGTACGCGCTCAAGGAAGAGCTGTACAACCTGCCGGACGGCCAGCGTCCGCGCGTGGTCGGCAAGTTCGACGACACGGGCGAGTGGACCAACCACGGCAAGACCGGCCACGGCGACTGGCTGCTGCCGGCCACCTACGAGCTCAATCCGGCGCAGATCGCGCGCGCCATCGCCAGCCGCATCTCGCACTACTGCGCCGGCCATCCGGTCGAGCAGCGCGTCAAGGAGCGCATCGCCTTCCTGGAAGCGAAGGAGGCCGTGCTCAAGTCGGTGCCGACCAAGGCGAATATGGAGACCGACCGCACGCCTTACTTCTGCTCGGGCTGCCCGCATAACTCGTCGACCAAGGTGCCGGAAGGCTCGCGCGCGCTGGCCGGCATCGGCTGCCACTATATGGTGTTGTGGATGGACCGCGAAACCTCGACCTTCACCCACATGGGCGCCGAAGGCGTCACCTGGGTCGGTCAAGCGCCGTTCACCAACGAGAAGCATGTGTTCACCAATCTGGGCGACGGCACCTATTTCCACTCCGGTATCCTGGCGATCCGCGCGGCGGTGTCGGCCAAGGTCAATATCACCTACAAGATCCTGTTCAACGACGCCGTCGCCATGACGGGCGGGCAGGAATTCGACGGCCCGCTCGATCCGGGCATGATCAGCCGCCAGATCGCGGCCGAGGGAGTCACGCCGATCATCGTCGTCACCGACGAGCCTGAAAAATACCCGGCCGACTACAAGTGGGCTGAAGGCGTGACCGTGCGCCACCGCAGCGAACTGCTCGACGTGCAGCGCGAGCTGCGTGAGAAGCCGGGCGTGTCGGCCATGATCTACGACCAGACTTGCGCGTCCGAGAAGCGCCGCCGCAGGAAGCGCAACGAGTACCCGGACCCAGCCAAGCGCGCCGTCATCAACGAGGCCGTGTGCGAAGGCTGCGGCGACTGCAGCGTGCAGTCGAACTGCCTGTCGGTCGAGCCGCTCGAGACGGAACTGGGGCGCAAGCGCCAGATCAACCAGTCGTCCTGCAACAAGGACTTCTCGTGCGTCACCGGTTTTTGCCCGAGCTTCGTCACGGTCGAAGGCGGCGCGTTGAAAAAGCCGAAGAAGGCCGCCGCCGGCGAAGCGGCGCCGCCAGTGCTGCCGGCGCCGACGCTGCCGTCAACGGTGAACCCGTACGGCATCCTCATCACCGGCATCGGCGGCACCGGCGTTGTCACGGTCGGCCAGATCCTGGCGATGGCCGCGCACGTTGAAGGCAAGGGCGCGATCGTGCTCGACATGAGCGGACTGGCCCAGAAGGGCGGCCCCGTGATGTCGCACGTGCGCCTGGCGGACAAACAATCGGACCTGCACTCGACGCGCGTGGGCACCGGCAGCGCCGACCTGGTGATTGGTTGCGACTTGATCGTCACCGCCAGCCGCGACGCCCTCTCGCGCATGGGCGAGGGACGCACTTTCGCGGCCATCAATTCCACCGGTTCGTCGACCGCCGCTTTCGTCAAGAACCCGGACTGGCAATTCCCGGGCGCCGCTTCGCAGGCCGAGATCGTCAAGGCTTGCGGCGCGGAGCGCGTCGCGTTTGTCGATGCTGGCCAGATCGCCACCGCCTTGATGGGCGACTCGATCGCGACCAATATGTTCATGCTCGGCTACGCCTGGCAAAAAGGCCATGTGCCGCTGTCGGAAGCGGCCATCTTGAAGGCGATCGAATTGAATGGCGTGTCCGTCAAGTTCAACGTGTCCGCCTTCACCTGGGGCCGTACCGCCGCGCACGACCTGCCGTCGCTGGTGAAGATGACCACGCCGGCCAAGGTGATCGAGTTCAAGCGCACGCAAACGCTCGACGACGTCATCAACAAGCGCGTCGAACTGCTGACCTCCTACCAGGACGCGGCCTACGCCGGCCAGTACAAGGCCTTCGTCGACCAGGTGCGCGCGGCCGAAGCCCCGCTAGGCAAGGGCACGCGCCTGGCCGAAGCGGTGGCGCGCTACTTCTACAAGCTCATGGCCTACAAGGACGAGTATGAAGTGGCCCGCCTGTACACCGACGGCGCGTTCAAGGAAAAGATCGCCGCCATGTTCGAAGGCGATATCACGCTCAAGTTCCACCTGGCGCCGCCGCTGTTGGCCAAGCATGATTCGAAGGGCCAGCTGATCAAGCAGGAATTCGGCCCGTGGATGATGAAGGCCTTCGGCTTGCTGGCCAAGTTGAAGGGCTTGCGCGGCGGGACCTTCGACATCTTTGGTTACACGGCCGAGCGCAAGATGGAGCGCGCCTTGATCGGCGAGTACCGTGACACGGTGGGCGCCTTGCTGGGCAAGCTGAACGCGGACAATCTGGCGCAGGCCGTTGCCATCGCCAGCATCCCGGAAGACATCCGCGGCTACGGCCATGTGAAGGAGCGCCACCTGAAGGCAGCCAAGCAGAAGGAAGCGACCTTGATCGCCGCCTTCAACGCGCCGGCCGCGCCGGCAGGCAGCGCACCGCGCGTGGCCTGATCTAGCTAGCGCACTCTACTAGTGCTCACGACAGGATGGAGCGCACTCGCAATGGGTGTCCTCCATCCTGTTTTTATTTCAGGATCGCAAACAGCACCATGACCAGGCCGACCAGCGACACGCCCCACACCAGCGAACGCAGCACGCGGATGCCGGCCGCGTACAGCGGCACGTACAGCACGCGCCCGGCCAGGTAGAGCTGCGCACCGAGCAGGGTCATCGCACCTTCGCGCCCGGCCGCGTGCGCGACCAGGATGGCGCCCGCGAACAGCGGCAGTGTTTCGTACAGATTGGCCTGGGCGCGCTGGATGCGCGCCGTCACCGAGCCTTGCGGCGGCGCGGCTTCGTCGCGGCTGCCGAAGGCGTAGCCCATGCCGGTTTCGCGACTGCGCAAAGCCATGTGCAAGAAAATCTGGAACAGCGCCAGTGCCAGTGTCCAAGCCAGGATACTCAGTTCGCTCGTCATCGTTATTCCTTCTGATTGTCTGCGGTGATTGAAAGCCCGTTTGGCCGGCGTTGACGCCGCCCTGGCACAGGGTAGCAAATTGCGCCGTTTCCGGGTTGGCCCTTTGATAAAAAGTGGCCGCGAGCGCACGCCGCGCCGGACGACTATAATTTCGACGCTGGCCCCAAGCGGCCCGCCCCGCCATTCCATTCGTCCCGATCCAACGCCGGAGTTCGCCCATGATTCGTTTCGCCCAGCTGCTTCCACTGCCCCTCGCCCTCGCCGCCGTGATGCCGGTCGCCCAAGGGGCCACGCCGGACCTGACCACGCTGTCCGAGCGATCGGGCTTCCAGGCCACCGGCCGCTACGAGGAAGTCGTCGTGCTGTGCGCCGCATTCCAGAAGGCGTATCCGAAGCAGGTGCGCTGCACCGAATTTGGCCGCACGCCGGAGGGGCGGCCGATGCTCGCGCTGGTGGTCAATCGCGGCGGCGCCTTCACGCCGGCCCAGGCCAAGGCGCGCGGCTTGCCGGTACTGCTGGTGCAAGGCGGCATCCATGCCGGCGAAATCGATGGCAAGGACGCCGGCTTCCTGGCGCTGCGCGAAGCGCTGGAGAATCGCGCGGCGAGCGCTGCGCTCGACAAGCAGGTACTGATCTTCGTACCCGTGTTTAACGTCGACGGCCACGAGCGCTTCGGCAAATGGAACCGCCCGAACCAGCGTGGGCCGGTCGAGATGGGCTGGCGCACCTCGGGCCAGAACTACAACCTCAATCGCGACTACGTGAAGGCGGAGACGCCCGAGATGCAAGCGATGCTGGCGCTGGTGAACGCCTGGGATCCGCTGGCCTACATTGATCTGCACGTGACGGACGGCGCCAAGTTCGAGCATGATGTGTCGATCCAGGTCGAGCCGGTGCATGCCGGCGACGCGGCGCTGCGCACGGCCGGCGTGGCGCTGCGCGATGGCGTCATCGCCGACCTGACCCGCCAAGGCTCGCTGCCGCAGCCTTTTTACATGGCGTTTGCCGAGAACGACGATCCGGCTTCCGGCTTCGTCGACGGCGTGGCCGACCCGCGCTTTTCGACCGGCTACTTCCAGTTGCGTAACCGGATGGCGATGCTGGTCGAGACGCATTCGTGGAAGGACTACCCGACGCGCGTGCGCATCACCCACAACGCGGTGGTGTCGGTGATGACGCTGATCGCCCAGCATGGCGCCGCGTGGAACCGTGCGGCGCATGAAGCCGACGTGCGCGCGCAGTCGCTGGCAGGCAGTCCGGTGGCCCTGAATTACAAGGCGAGCGACAAGGTGCGCACGGTGGCGTTCCGCGGCTATGCCTACACGCGCACGCCCTCGGACGTCTCCGGTGCCTTGATGACGCATTACGACGAGACGCGCCCGCAAATCTGGAACGTGCCGCTGCGCGACGATGTCGGACCGGACCTGTCGGTCAGCGCGCCGGGCGCCGGCTACGTGATTCCCGCAGCGTTTGCCCAGCAGACGGCGCGCCGCCTCGCGCTGCACGGGATCAGCTATCGCAGCATCGCCAGCGCGCACGATATGGCCGCGGTCGAGACCTTCCGCGCCGACAAGGCGAGCTTCGCGGCCGGCTCCTTCGAAGGCCACCAGCGCCTGACATTGCAGGGGCAGTGGAAGGCGGAGACGCGCGCCATCGGCAAGGGCGCGCTGTTCGTGCCGATCGCGCAGGCCAAGGCGCGCCTGGTGATGGCTTTGCTCGAGCCGCAAGCGCCGGACTCGATGGCTGCATGGGGCATGTTCAATGCCGCCTTCGAGCGCAAGGAATACATGGAGGACTACGTGGCCGAGGACGTGGCGCGCGAGCAGCTCGCTGCCAGTGCGGCGCTGGCGGCCGAGTTCAAGGCTCGCCTGGCGAGCGATCCGAAGTTCGCGGCCAGCGCCGCGGCGCGCCTCGAGTTTTTCGAACGCCGCCATTCCTCGTGGGACGAGCGCTTTAACCTCTACCCCGTGATGCGGGTGCCGATGGCGCCGTAAGGCAACACTGTCGCGGGCGGCGCCTGGGCGGGGCTGTCGCTGTGTCGGATTCCGCGATTTCGCCCGATTTCGCCCGATTGGGCACGATTGTGTACGAAAGCAGCGCGCGAAATCACGATTTGCAAACGATTTCGCACGATTTGAATCCGAAAGCGCACGCGTTCAAGCCGAAATGGAACGATGCTGGCGGACTCGCGCTACTGTTGAGCACCCAAGGCGACAGCGCGTGGAATCGGCGCGCTAGCGGACGTTTTCGTGCGCTGATCGTGCGATTTCGGATTCAAATCGTGCGCTTTCGTCGCGCTATCGTGCGCAATCGACCGAAATAGTGCGAAAGCGCGTCAGGCAGGAAAACACACTGCCCACTCCCCCAGGTCCGGGCAGCGCCGATCATGCAATCATTTTGCTCTGGAAAGGTCGCTTACTGCGCCTGCAGCGCTATCGTGCCCGGCATGCTGGCGACGGTGGAACATGGTTCCTCGTCGAAAGCGATATCGCCCAGGGGATTGGCCAGGCCATCAGCCTTCAAGTCCGCGAAACCGAACAAGTCGCGGTCCATCAGGTGCGAGGGCACCACGGTCGACAGCGAGGAGAAAATACTCTCGACCCGGCCCGGATATTTTTTCTCCCACTCGCGCATCAGGTTCTTGATCTGCTTGCGCTGCAGGTTTTCTTGCGAGCCGCACAGGTCGCATGGAATGATGGGGAATTGCTTGACCTCGGCGTAGCGCGCCGAATCGGCTTCCTTCACATAGGCCATCGGGCGGATCACCATATGCTTGCCGTCGTCCGACTGCAGCTTGGCCGGCATACTCTTCAGTTTCCCGCCGAAGAACATGTTCAGGAAGAAGGTTTCGAGGATGTCGTCGCGGTGGTGGCCCAGGGCGATTTTGTTGCAGCCGAGTTCGTCGGCCACGCGGTACAGGATGCCGCGGCGCAGGCGCGAGCACAGCGAGCAGGTGGTCTTGCCTTCCGGGATCAGGCGCTTGACGATGCTGTAGGTGTCCTGGTTCTCGATATGGAACGGCACGCCCAGCTTCGCGAGGTAGGCGGGCAGCACATCGGCCGGGAAGTTCGGCTGCTTCTGGTCCAGGTTGACGGCGACGATGTCGAAGTCGATGGGCGCGCGCTCGCGCAGCGTCAGCAAGATGTCGAGCAGGGCGTAGCTGTCCTTGCCGCCGGACAGGCACACCATCACCTTGTCGCCGTCTTCGATCATATTGAAGTCGCCGATGGCTTGACCCACCAGCCGGCACAGGCGCTTGTGCAGCTTCTGGTTTTCGAGCGCGATCTTCTCCAAGGATTTAGCCGGCGCGGTGGGGGGCGCGGTCCGCTCCAACACTTGTTCAGTCATATTCATACATCCGCCTTCATCTGGAACACCTCAACGCCTACGCCTTCGCAGTCTGGGTACACGTCCGGCTTCATGGTCGACACACCCACCGCGCGCACCTGCGGGTGCGCCAACATCGCGCGCACCACGTCGTCGCACAGCGTCTCTTGCAGGTGCACGTGGCCCTGCGCCATGCGGCGCGCGATGGTCTCGCGCATGAAGTCGTAGTCCACCACTTCGGCCAGCTGGTCCGCTTTCGGGGTCGACAGCGCCATCGGGATGTACAGGTCGACGTTGATCAGCACACGCTGCTCGCCTTTCTTCTCGAAGTCGTGCACGCCGATGTTGATCATCACTTCGTAATTGCGCAGGAACAGCCGGCGGCAATCGCTCAGCTTGGGGTGGGACAGGGCGGACAACATGGTTTGAGCCTTTGTGTGGAAATGGGGTTTGCTTATTTTGCGAGGAACATCACGTCGCGCGGCAGCGCCATCAGGTGCTGGCCGCCGTCGACGACCAGCGTGGTGCCGGTCAGCGCGCGCGCGCTGGCGGCGTAGCAGACGGCGTCGGCGATGTCTTGCGGCGTGCTTGAACGGCCCAGCGGGGTAGCCTGGTGCGCCTTGGCGAAGCCTTCCGCGCTTTGCTCGCCCGACTGCATCGTCAAGCCGGGCGCCACGCCGACCACGCGCACCGCTGGCGCCAGCGCCTGCGCCAGCATGGTGGTGGCCGTGTGCAGCGCCGCCTTCGATAGCGTGTACGACAAAAAATCGGGGTTCAGATTGTACAGCTTCTGGTCCAGCAGGTTGATGACCACGCCCTGCGCGCCGGCCTGCGTGGCCGCGTGCAGCGCTTGCGCCAGCAGGATCGGCGCGCCCACGTTCGCTTGCATATGCGCTTGCAGCAGGGCCGGCGAAAAGTCAAACGCGCTGTCGTAGTCGAACATCGAGGCGCTGTTGACCACGCACGACACCGGCCCGAGCGCTTCTGCCGCGCGCGCCAGCAGCGCGCGCACCGCTGGCTCATCGGCCAGGTCGCACTGCAGCAGCGCCGCGCGCCGTCCGAGCGCGCCGATGTCGCGCGCCGTCTGCTCGGCCTCGGCCTGCGAGGCGCGGTAGTGCACGGCCACGTCCCAGCCAGCCTGCGCCAGGCCCAGCGCGATGGCGCGCCCCAGCCTGCGCCCGGCGCCCGTGACGAGGGCGACGCCCTTTGCTGCTGCCGCCGCCGATGCTTGATTTATGCTCATTCGATGCTCATGTGATGCTCATGTGATGCTCATGCCCTGTCTGCCAATTCGATTGATCCATGCCCGGTGGCGGCGCGTGCGATCTTGTCCGGCAGCGCGCCATATTGGCTACAATGCCGGGATGTCCCTACCCGCCCCCGATAGCGACGCGCTGGCCGCGTCCCACGCCTTGCAGCAATTGATCGCCGCCGACATCGCCGCGCACGGCGGCGCCATTTCTTTCGCCCGCTACATGGAGCTGGCCTTGTACGCGCCCGGCCTGGGTTACTACAGCGGCGGCTCCGCCAAACTGGGCCGGGATGGCGATTTTACAACGGCGCCGGAGATCTCGCCCCTGTTCGGCGCCGCGCTGGCCGCCACCGCAGCCGCCATTATCCCCCAAAGCGCGCCCCACATCCTCGAATTTGGCGCCGGCACCGGCAAGCTCGCGCGCGACGTGCTCACCGAGCTGGCCGCGCTCGGTGTGGCGGTGGAGAGCTACACCATCGTCGAATTGTCGGGCGAGCTGCGCGCGCGCCAGCAGCAGGCGCTGCGCGACTTTCCCATGGTGCGCTGGAGCGACACGCTGCCCGCCGCCTTCGAGGGTGTGGTGCTGGCCAACGAAGTGCTCGACGCCATGCCGGTGGACCTGGTGGCGCGGCGTGAGGAAGGCTGGTGCGAATTGGCGGTGACGGTCGAGGGCGGCGCCTTCGCGCTGCGCGAGCGAGCGCTCGAGGCGCCCCTGCGCCACCAGCTCGAACGCCAGATTCCGGACTTTGCGCTGATCGAAACAGGCTATATGACCGAGCTGCACACGCAAGCTTGCGGTTTCATGGCCTCGCTGGCGGCGATGCTGGGCCAAGGGCGCTGCTGCGCGATCCTGATCGACTATGGCTTCCCAAGCCACGAATTCTACTTGGGCCAGCGCAGTGCCGGCACCCTGATGTGCCACTACCGCCACCATGCCCACCCGGATCCCTTCTACCTGCCCGGCCTGCAGGACATCACGGCCCATGTCGACTTCACCGCCATGGCGCTGGCGGCCCAGGACCATGGCCTGGACGTGCTGGCCTACATGAGCCAGGCCGCCTTCCTGCTCGGCGCCGGTATTGGCGAGCTGCTGCTGCGCACCAGCCCGGATGACGCCACGCGCTTCCTGCCACAGGCGAACGCGCTGCAAAAGCTGGTATCGCCGGCCGAGATGGGCGAATTGTTCAAGGTGCTGGTGCTCGGGCGCGGTGTCGAATTGGCGCCGGCGATCGCCGCGGCCGACCGCAGCCACCGCCTTTGACAATATTGGCGTTCACGATATGCGGTGGCGCCAGCCGGATAGGCTATGATGGTGGGATGAAGGCGCCGCCTGAATTATTTGTCAACCATGGCTAAAATACACACTCACTACGACAACCTGAAAGTGTCGCGCATGGCGCCGCAGGAAGTCATCCGTGCGGCGTACAAGGCCCTGAGCCAGAAATACCATCCCGATAAAAACCCGGGCGACGAAAAAGCCGCGCGCATCATGGCCATCGTCAACAGCGCCTACGGCACCCTGTCGGACCCGCAGCGGCGCAAGGAACACGACGAATGGATCGCGGCCGAGGAGTGGGAAGTCGAGTGGCTCGAGAGCACCCATAATGAGGATGGCCGCGAGCGCCAGCGCGGCGAGGCGGACGGTCACGGCTGGACGCCCGAGCCGGTCGACGCCGGCGTGCGGCGCGCCGGGCGCGGCGCCAAATGGTGGTTCGCGTTCGGTGGCGTGTTCGCCGGCGGTTGCGTGGCCGGCGCCTTGATCACGGCCCAGCCCAAGCTGCTCTCGTCGGCCTTCGCCTCCGCGCTGGGTGGCAAGGCCGAAGCCCAGCTCGAGCGCAAACCCGAGCTCAAGGCCGATATCAAGACCGAACTGAAAGCGGAAACGCACGCCGTGGCCAAGGCCGAGGCGCGACCCGACCCGGCGCTTGAAGGGTGGGCGGTGACGCGGCCGTCGGCGGCGCAGACCTTTGGCGAAGTGCGCCCGGACATCAAGGCGCTGGCAGTGAGCCAGGTAACGATCGCGGCGCGCGCGCCCGATTGCGACAGCGAGCCCCATTCGCTGGTGGCGCCGAACGGCGAGGCTTGGCCGCAGCAATCGGGCTATGTGGGCGGCTATCCGGTGAACAACCGCGGCGACGACATGGCCCTCACGGTCGACAATTCCGCGAACGCCTCGCCGGTGTTCGTCAAGGTGTTCGATCTGGACCAGCGCGCCAGCGTGCGCTATGTGTACGTGCTGGCGCACGACACGCTGGCGGTCGACAAGCTCGCCGCCGGCAAGTACGAGCTGCGCTATCAAAACCTGGACGTCGGCGCCGACAGCGCCGAGTGCGCGGCGCGCAAGAGCCGCACCATCAAGCAGGCGGACGCGGGCTAAGCGCGCGCGCGAAGCAATTAGGGGACAGACCCCTGTTTAGAGGAAATGCGCGCATTTCCTCTAAACAGGGGTCTTATATCTTGAAAATTGTCTAGAGTGGTAGCA
>JAZKBP010000013.1:52512-99765 GCA_040388555.1 Pseudomonadota bacterium | reverse complement strand
GTTTTGAGGAAATGCGCGCATTTCCTCAAAACAGGGGTCTGTCCCCTTTTGGAGGGGCTGGCCGCTTTTAGCGTTGTTTTAGGGTTTGTTCGATGGCGCCGAAAATCGATTTACCGCCGCTGTCGAGCATTTCGATCTTGACGCTGTCGCCAAAAGCCATATAGGGCGTGCTGGGCGCGCCGTCGGCGATCGCTTCCAGGCAGCGCTTTTCGGCGATGCAGGCGTAGCCGCGCGCGGCGTCCTTGTTCGACACCGTGCCCGAGCCGACGATGCTGCCGGCGCGCGCATTGCGCGACTTGCACAGGTGCGCGATCAGTTGCGGGAAATTGAAGACCATGTCGACGCCAGCCTCGGGCTTACCCACCAGCTTGCTGTTCCAGTGCACGCGCAAGGGCAGATGCACCTTGCCGCCGCGCCAGGCCTCGCCCAGCTCGTCGGGCGTGACGGCCACCGGCGAAAAGCTCGACGCCGGCTTCGATTGCAGAAAGCCAAATCCCTTGGCCAGTTCCGGCGCGATCAAGTTGCGCAGCGATACATCATTGACCAGCATCAGCAGCCGGATCTGCTGGTGGGCCTGGTCTGGCGTCGAACCCATAGGCACGTCGCCCGTGATGACGGCCACCTCGCCCTCGAAGTCGATGCCCCACTCCTCGTGCGCGAGCACGATGTCGGCGCAAGGCCCCAGGAAATCATCGCTGCCGCCCTGGTACATCAAGGGATCTTCCCAAAACGAATCGGGCATATCGGCGCCGCGCGCCTTGCGCACCAGCTCCACGTGGTTCACATAGGCCGAGCCGTCAGCCCATTGATAGGCGCGCGGCAAGGGCGCCATGCAGGCGGCGGGGTCGAAATCGGCGCTGCGCGCGGCCCGCCCGCTATTTAATTGCTGGTACAAATCGTCCAGCTGGGGCGCGATGAAGGACCAATCGTCGAGCGCCGCCTGCAGCGTCGGCGCGATGCCGTCGGCGAGCTGAAAGGTTTTCAAGTCGCGCGCGACAACGGCCAGTTGGCCATCGCGCGTGCCGTCGGAGATGGTGGCAAGTTTCATGGGCTATGCTTCGGAAAGAGAGGGTCAGGCGGGCACCAGCAGCGCGAGCTGGGCCGGTTCCAGGAAGCACCACTCACCTTCGGCGATGCCGAGCGACTCAAGCGTCAAGGCGCCGATGGCCGAGCGGTGCAAGGCGCTGCAATGGTTGCCGGCGGCGGCCAGCATGCGCTTGACCTGGTGATACTTGCCTTGCTCGAGCACGATCTCGAGCTGGTGCTCGCCGCGCTGGACGCAAGTGAGCGCGGCCAGCGGCGCCGGCTCGTCATGCAATTGCACGCCGGCCAGCAGTTGCGCGATCAGCTCTGGCGTGACCGCGTCCTCGGTCGTAGCCTGGTAGACCTTGGGAATGTGGCGCTTGGGCGAGGATTGCGCGTGGATGAAGGGACCGTCGTCCGACATCAAGAGCATGCCCGTGGTGTCGTGGTCGAGCCTTCCCACCGGTTGCACTTCGCGCCAGCTGAATTGTTCCGGCAGCAAAGTGAGTACGCCCGGATGGTGGCTGGGCTTGCGCGAACACTCGAAATTGGCCGGCTTGTTGAGCGCGATATACACATGCTCGCGGTAGGTCCACGCTTCGTCGAACACTTGCAGCACCAGGGCCTCGGTGTCGATGGTGGCGCGGTAGTCGTCGTGCACGACGCCATGGATGGCGACTTCACCATCCTCGATGAGCGAGCGGCAATACTTGCGCGTGCCAAAGCCCTGGGATTGCAGAATGCGGTCTAGCGATAATTTACTCATGGGCGTGACTTTAACAGATGGCCGCCGCCGCGAACAGGCGCCCCGCCCCCGCGCCGCGTGCCCTAAGCTGCGCAAAAGTGCTCGATTCTTGCTCAACTTCAATTCAAAGGTTTGACATTTATCAAGCTTCGGACTTTTCTTATTGATAAGCTGAAACTTCATTAGGAATCGGCCTACGGGACAAGAAAATATCCCACCGGCCGTTAGGACAAAACGGAGTGCAACCCAGGAGACGCGAATGGATAACTTTCAAGACCCCGGCGTGACTATCCCTGAAAACGAACAGCAGGAACCAGACGATCCGCACTTGCAGCTGGCGCGCGAACATTGTGCCATGCATGGAATGCGGCTCGGCGTGGCGCGCTGGTCCAGCGGCAATTCTTATACCCAGATGGCGATCTCCTCGGCCTTGATGCCGGCCGGCCAAGTCGAATGGCATGCGCGGGCCCAGAAAGACTTCATGGCCTGGCTCGCGGCCGGCGGCTTTTCGCAGGCCGACAGCGGCTGCGCCGGCGCGCCAGAGAGCACGCATGCGCCCTGCCCGGTCGCGCGCGTGCCTTGGCACAAGCTGTCGTTTGTCCTGTAGGGATCGATCATCTGGGGGGGGCGGACGGCGGCGGTTTTGCTTCCCCGACGATGAAAACGGCGACATTGCGTCGCCGCCTTCATGGCCCAAGCAGAGGCCTGATGCGAGGAATAGTAATTCTCTCAATACCGCAGCGTGGTGCGGCAAGTAGTTCAGTCAATAGTAGATGTGCTGCCAATGAGTATCAACTTTATTATATCGGCCCCCTTGGAAAGAACTACAGGTCCAATATAGAACACCTTTTAGACAATTCAAGGTAAATAGTTTGATGCAGACAATTCTGCATTTGTAGCAATGTGAAATGGGCGCGCCCGATTTAACGATCGCGCCATTTACGCGGCCTCAACGCAGGCTTGGGCGCGCGCCGTGGTAGGCCGATTTGAAGGCGCCGGACCCGACGGCGGCGCCGAATTTCTTGAGCACCCGCTCCGGCAAACCTTCGCGCTCGGTGTAGTCGACGATGTCCTCGGCCTTGACGATGTCGCGCGCGACCGTGTCGACGCTGCCGAAGCCGTCGGCCAAGCCCATGTCGACGGCCTTGGCGCCGCTCCAGAACAAGCCGGAAAACATTTCCGGCGTTTCCTTCAGACGTTTGCCGCGCCCCTTGCGCACCACGCTGATGAATTGCTGGTGGATTTCGTTGAGCATGGCCTGGGCATGCGCCTTGTGCTTGTCCGACTGTGCGCTGAAGGGATCCATGAAGCCCTTGTTTTCGCCGGCCGTCAACAGGCGCCGCTCGACGCCCACTTTTTCCATGATGCCGGTAAAGCCGAAGCCATCCATCAACACGCCGACCGAGCCGACAATGCTGGCCTTGTTGACATAGATATCGTCGGCCGCGGCGGCGATGTAGTAGCCGCCTGACGCGCAAATTTCATCGACCACCACGTACAGGGGTTTGGCCGGATAGCCTTTGCGCAAACGCCAGATTTCGTCGACGATCATGCCGGCCTGTACGGGACTGCCGCCCGGGCTGTTAATGTGCAGCACGACGGCGACCGAGCCGCTGTCGGCGAAGGCCTTGTCGAGCGCGGGGATGACCGACTTGGCCGAACCGGGGCCTTCCGACTCAATGTCGCCCTCGATCTCGATCAAGGCCGTGTGGCGCCCCAGCGTTTCCATATCGCCGCCGAAGAAATTGAAATCGAAGTAAGCCCAGGTCGCGAAAAACAGCAGCGAGAGAGCGACCAGCTTGAAAAAAATGCCCCAGCGCCGGCTCAGGCGCTGTTCCTTGATGCTGGCGAGCATCAGCTTCTCGAGCGTCTCACGCTCCCAGTTGGGGGCCGCGGCGCTGGCGCCGGGGGCAGCCTGGGCTGGCGCGGCGGCGGCGCCAGCTTGCGGCGCCGGATCGGCCGCCGGTGGCAGCGTCGTGTTCTCGTCGTGTTCCCTACCGTTGTTCTCGCTCATAGCTCGTTTTTTGTTTGTGGGTTTGCTGGCGCCGCAACGGCCGGCGGCCGGATGAACTCATCAGGCTGCCAATAAATCTTTTCTTCGACTTCAAGCACGGCGATCGGGCGCAAGCGTCCGCCCTTGCACGGGCCGCCCGCGCAAAAACCGCTGTCGGGCACGTAAATCGCGCCATGCGTCGAACACATCAAGTACAAGCCGCTCGATTCGAAAAACTCGCCTTCGGCCCAGTCCAGTTCGATCGGCACGTGGGCGCAGCGGTTCAGGTAGCCATACACCTGCCCACCGTAGCGCACCACGAAGCCGCTCGCCTTGTCGCCGAAGGCTTGCAGCGCGAAGCGCACCCCCTTGCCACCCTCGAGCAACTGGTCCGACGCGCACACCAACACGCGTTCCTGCGTATTGTCTTGCGCATTCATCACGCGTTCTCGCTCAGCCATTCATGCAAGGCCGCCACCGTCGGCGCCGAAAACACAGGCGCGCAAGCGTCAAGCTGCTCGACCGGATGGGCGCCATAGTGGACGGCGATACCCGCCGCGCCCGCGTTATTGGCCATTAACAAGTCGTGGGTAGTATCGCCGATCATCACGGTACGCTTCATATCTTGGCCCAGCTCGCGCGTCAATTCTTGCAACATTGCCGGGTGGGGCTTGGAAAATGTCTCGTCCGCGCAACGGGTGGCGTCGAACAGGGACAGCAAACCCACCGCGTTCAAGGCACGGTTCAAGCCGACCCGGCTCTTGCCAGTGGCCACGGCGAGGAAGTAGGCGTCTTGCGCCAATTCCTGCAGCATAGCGCGCACGCCGTCAAATAGCACCAGTTCATGGTCTTTTGACAGATAATGAAAGCGGTAACGTTCAACCATGCGTGGATAGAAGGCGGGGTCGATGTGCGGCATGGCCGCTTGCATGGCTTCGTGCAAGCCCAGTCCGATCACATGCGAGGCATCGTCGTCGCGCGGCACCGGCAAGCCCAAATCGCGCGCGGCCGCCTGGATGCACTTGACGATGGTCGAGGTGCTGTCCATCAAGGTGCCGTCCCAATCGAAGACGATCAAATCAAATTGCTTTCTTGCCATTTATCCCGGCCGCTGACGGCCGGCTCCTTCAAGTGTTCGTTAGCGGTGGCGCCCTGCGCGCGTCTAGCGCGGCGCCATAGCCACCGGTTTCCCCAAGCTTAGCAAGAAACGTTCGCATTCTGCAGGCAAGGGGGCATTTATCGTCATCGCGCGGCCCGTTTCCGGATGCGTGAACGTGATCTGGTGCGCGTGCAAGAACATGCGCTTGAGCGCCCCGCGCCCTTGCGCGGCCTTGAGCAAGACGCGGTTCAAGGCAAAATCGCCATATTTATCGTCACCAAGGATGGGGAAGCCGGACGAAGCGAGATGAACGCGAATCTGGTGGGTGCGTCCCGTCTTCAATTCCGCTTCCAGCAGGGCGAATTGCTCGCTTGCCGCGTTGGCGCCCAGCACCCAGCGCTTTTGCAGGCTGAACACCGTGTGCGATTCCATGCCGCCCGCTTGCACGCACACCCGGCGCTCCCCTTCCGGCGTCGTATATTTATGCAATGGCAACTTGATGTGCTGGCGCGCGTTTTTCCATTCACCCGCCACCACCGTCAAATAACGCTTGTCGGTGACGCCATCGCGCATTTGCTCGTGTAAATTGGTCAAGGCCGAACGTTTCTTGGCCAGCATCAGCAAGCCCGAGGTTTCGCGGTCGAGCCGGTGCACCAGTTCGAGGAATTTGGCGTCCGGGCGCGCGGCCCGCAATTGCTCGATCACCCCGTAGGACACGCCCGAGCCGCCATGCACGGCGATGCCGGACGGCTTGTCGATCACTAATAAGTGCGCATCCTCATGCAAGATGGCAAATTCCGCCCCCGGCACATTGCTGACGGCTTTTTCCGCCACCCGCACTGGTGGGATGCGCACCACGTCGCCACTGGCGAGCCGGTACAGCTGGTCGATGCGCCCCTTGTTGACGCGCACTTCCCCCGAGCGCAAGATCCGGTAAATATGGCTTTTCGGCACTCCCTTGCACACACGCAACAGGTAATTGTCGATCCGCTGGCCCGCTTCTTCTTCCGTGATCGTCACAAACTGGGCTTGCGGCTGGACTGGCGAGTTTGGGGGGACATAATCATTTTGCATCGTCATTTGTTCTGTCTTCCCAGAAATTCTCTCTAAGTCCTTCATTTTGAATATATAATCGACAGGCAGGCGGTCAAACCTCTGCTGGTGTAAGAATAAGAATCACATTTTACACAGGGGCGTCTCCATCGGCCTCGCCTATTTTGCAAATTCGATGGAAAAAACGTGTACGCACATGGCTGTGCCGATCAAGGTTGCACCGTTGTTGTAATCGGATCCGGCCCATTTCATGCGAAATGGATTGTTTGGAATTTTAAGGATAAGTACTGGCAAGCTGGTTCAAAAGGCCAGCTCGCCAGATGATGGCGCCGATAACGCCTGCCGTTGTCGCCCGACCCTGTGTAAGCCTCATCTTGCAGGCTTGAATAGTTTGGCCGCTCTCGCAGCGGCCTGGGTATGAAGTCTGCATGAGCGCTGGCTATTGGTCCGGCTCGGTTGTTGCATCGTGCCTCCCCCGCGTGCGTCTGCCCCTGGCAGAGCGCGCAATTGCGGGCGCGGCCTTGCACGCGGCATGACGATCGGTCCCACCGCGCCCTGTCGCGGCGGCCAAGCCCAGGCTTTGCCATGCCGTGCGTAAAGGCATACCCACCTCCAACACTCCCCTTCCCGCGTACATCCCTGTACTTTGCCGCTTGTCATAGAGCGGCTTGATAGACGGCCCGCGGGCCAGGAGTGTATAAAAATGAAACGCATGTTGTTTAATGCTACGCAGCAAGAAGAACTGCGCGTAGCGATCGTCGACGGCCAAAAACTGATCGACATCGACATCGAGAGCGCCGGGCGCGAACAGCGCAAGTCGAATATCTACAAAGGCGTCATCACCCGCATCGAGCCTTCGCTCGAAGCGTGTTTTGTCAGCTACGGCGAAGACCGCCATGGCTTCTTGCCATTCAAGGAAGTGGCCCGTACTTACTTCCGCGAAGGCATCGACGTGCGCAACGCCTCGATCAAGGATGCCCTGCGCGAAGGCCAGGAAATCATGGTCCAGGTCGAGAAAGAAGAACGCGGCAACAAGGGCGCGGCCCTGACCTCCTTCGTGTCGCTGGCTGGCCGCTATCTGGTCTTGATGCCGAACAACCCGCGCGGCGGCGGCGTGTCGCGCCGCGTGGAAGGCGAAGAGCGCCAGGAATTGCGCGAAACCATGGATAAATTGGACCTGCCGCAAGGCATGTCCGTGATCGCCCGCACCGCCGGCATCGGCCGCAATGTCGAAGAGCTGCAGTGGGACTTGAATTACCTGATGCAATTGTGGCGCGCCATCGAAGGCGCCGGCAAGAGCGCCTCGGGCGCCTTCCTGATCTATCAGGAAAGCTCGCTGGTGATCCGCGCCATCCGCGATTACTTCCAGCCCGATATCGGCGAGATCTTGATCGACACCGACGACATCTACGAGCAAGCGCACCAGTTCATGAGCCATGTGATGCCCGACATGGTCCATCGCGTCAAGCGCTACAGCGACGACGTGCCCCTGTTCTCGCGTTTCCAGATCGAGCACCAGATCGAAACGGCTTATGCGCGCACCGTGCCGCTGCCGTCCGGCGGCGCCATCGTGATCGACCACACCGAAGCATTGGTGTCGGTGGACGTGAACTCGGCGCGCGCCACGCGCGGCTCGGACATCGAAACGACCGCCTTCAACACCAACTGCGAAGCGGCCGAAGAAGTGGCGCGCCAGTTGCGCTTGCGCGACCTGGGCGGCTTGATCGTGATCGACTTCATCGACATGGAAGTGGCGAAGAACCAGCGCGAAGTGGAACAGCGCTTGAAGGATGCCTTGCACCATGACCGTGCGCGCGTCCAGATGGGCAAGATTTCGCGCTTCGGCCTGATGGAATTGTCGCGCCAGCGCCTGCGCCCCTCCCTCTCCGAAGGCAGCCACGTGACTTGCCCGCGCTGCTCGGGCACCGGCCACATCCGCGATACCGAATCTTCCGCGCTGCAAGTGCTGCGCATCATCCAGGAAGAGGCGATGAAAGAAAACTCGGCCACCATCCACGTGCAAGTGCCCGTCGATGTGGCCGCCTTCCTGCTCAATGAAAAGCGCGGCGAAGTGTTGAAGATCGAGAACCGCCACCGCATCAGCGTGATTCTCATCCCGAACAAGCATCTGGACACCCCGCACTACAAGCTCGAGCGCATCAAGCACGACGATCCGCGCCTCGAAGACAGCCAGGCCAGCTATAACCTGGCCGAGCAGGCTGAAACCGACATGGCTTACAGCAAGCGCCAGAAGGAAGAGCTCAAGCCGCGCCAGGAAGCCGTCGTCAAGACCATCACCCCGGCCCAGCCCGCGCCGATGGTCGACCGCACGGAAGCGCCGAAGGCCGCCGTGCCGGCGCCGCTGCTGGTCACCGAAGAAGGTTTCTTCAGCAAGATCATGGGCTTCTTCCGCAAGAAGGAAGTTGCTGTCGTGGCGGCACCGGCCAAGCCGGCAGCCAAGCCAGCTGGCGGCGGCGACCGTGGCGAGCGCAACGGCCGCGGCCCGCGCGGACGCAATGCCCGTGGCGGCAAGCCAGGGCGCGAAGAACGCGAACCAGGCAAGGCGACGCAGGACGAGGCCGCCAAAGCGGGCGAGGCCGACGCAAAATCGGCGCGCCAGCCGCGCCCACCGCGTCCGCCACGCGAAGCGCGCGAGCCACGCGAGCAACAAGGTGAAGCAGCAGCGGCACGTGGCGAGCGCGGTGAGCGTCCTGAACGGGGTGAGCGTCCTGAACGGGGTGAGCGCCCTGAACGCGGCGAGCGCCCAGAACGTGGCGAGCGCGCCGAGCGTGGGGAACGCGGCGAGCGCGCTGAACGTCAGCCGCGCCCACAACGCGCCGACTATCGCGCGCCAGTGGCCGAGGCTGCGGCTGGCGATCAAGCTGTCCTGGCACCCGTGGTCGATGCCGTCGCCTTGAACCAGGTCGCGCCGCAAGGTGAGCAGGCCGAAGCGCCGGCGCTCGTCAAGACCATCACCACCATCGGCCCGAACGGCGAGGAAATTGAAGTCGAAGTGGGCGGCGACGAACCGCGCCGCCGCCGCCGCCGCGGTGGTCGCAACCGCAACCGTCGTGACCGCGACCAGGTCGAGGGCAGCGAGTCGGACGACATGGATGGCGCCGACGACGCCGGCGTGCAAGCGAACGGCGACGATGCCAGCCCGGCCGTCGCAAGCGAGCACGCCGACGCGGCTCCGGTTGCAGCTCCGGTTGCGGCTCCGGTTGCAGCTCCGGTAGCGGCGCCAGCAGCGACGCCTGCAGAGGCACCAGCAGCCGAGCCTGTCATGGCCGCGGAAGCAGCGCCAGCGCCGGCACAGGTCGCGACGATCGTCGCACCAGCGCAAGCGGCGGCGCCAATGGAAGCGCCAGTGAGCGCCGTCGAAGCGCCAGTGGCAGCGACGTCGGCAGCCGAAGCTGCGCCCGTCGCGGCGCCCACCGAGGTCGAGCAAATCGCGGCGCCATCCGTAGCAGCACCAGCGCCAGCCGCGCCGGTTCCAGCCCAGGCGCCGCTGTTCGCGCCGGAGGTGGTCGCCATGCCGGTCACGGCCGCGCCAGCACCCGTCGCCGAAGCGCTCGCCGCGCCTGCCGCACCGGTGCTCGTGGCCATCGCTCCTGCGCCAGTGGCCGCGGCGCCGGCCGCCGACCTGAGCGCCATTCTGGGCTCGGCCGGCCTGGTACTGGCCGGCACCGATCCTGAAAAGCTGCGCGCAGCCCAGGAAGCGGCAGCGAACGCGCCAGCGCCCGTGCGCGTGCAACGCGTGCGCAAGCCGCTGCCACCGCCGGTCGATGAGCCCTTGATCCAGGTCGATACCAGCCGTCAGTAATCCGCGCTCGCGGACGCAAAAAAGGGAAGCCTCGGCTTCCCTTTTTTTATGCCCGCAGCGGCGCGCCGCGCATCAGCGCCCACCCATCACAGCCTGATCAAGCGCTTCTTGAAATACTGGCCCATGCCGAGTGATTGTGGATCGACTCGAAATTCTCGACGTCGATGCTGTAGGCGCCAATGCGCGCATCGTCGTTCAAGGCCAGCGCCACGGCGCGCACCATGTCCTCGACAAACTTGGGATTGTCGTAGGCGCGCTCGGTGACGAATTTTTCGTCTACCCGCTTGAGCAAGCCATACACTTCACACGATGCGCTGCGCTCGGCGATATCCATCAATTGCTCAAGCGACATCTCGTCCTTGAGCTCGACGTCGATCCGGATATGCGAACGCTGATTGTGCGCGCCATATGCCGAGATCTGTTTCGAGCACGGACACAAGCTCGTCGCCGGCACCAGCACCTGCATGAAAAAGCGCGCGCCACCCTGCGCGCCATGCGCCACGCGCAAGCGCGCATCGATATCGAGCATGCTTTCGATGCCCGACACGGGCGCCGCCTTTTTCACGAAATAGGGAAAGCGCATAGCGATGCTGCCGCTCGCCGCGTCCAGGCGTGCCAGCATATCGGCGAGCATGGCGAGCATGCTGGCGCGCCCGAACGGCAGCGTGTTCGCTTCAAGCAGCTCGACAAAGCGCGACATATGGGTGCCCTTGACATGGCCCGGCAAGCCCACCGCCATATCGAAATGGGCGATGCTGGCCTGGGCCGCGTGCTGCCCCTTGACCAGGACGGGATAGCGCAAGCCACGCACACCAACGGCCTCGATCGGCAATTGGCGGGCGTCGTGCTGCGATTGAATATCGGGCAGGGTGAAGCGGTCTGGAGCATTCATGGTGTTTGACTTTCAAGGATGAAGGCGGGCGCGCGGGCCGCGGCATGCAGGAGTGGGACCGTGTCGCGCGCCTGTTCCACCAGCGCCGCGCCGCCCGGCTTGCCGCTGGCCGCTTTGAGCCAGTCGCGCTGCAGGAACAAGCGGCGATTGTTTGATTGCGCAAATCCGAACATGGTGTTCTCCCAAGGATGGCTGTACCGGAAGCAGGCGCAAAACGGCCAGCCGGTCAGTCAGATGGAGCATAAAGGAATTCATTTATTTTGTACAGATAATTATGTTTTATATGTTTAAATGAGCTATGATGCGAGCCAGCGCGGCCACCAAAGCGCCCCTTCCCCCACCACGTACGGAATAAAAAATGAAGACTTATCAATGCCTTATCTGCGGTTTCATCTACCAACAAGCGGCCGGCTTGCCGGCCGAGGGCATCGCGCCCGGCACCGACTGGGCCGATATTCCTGACTCCTGGGTCTGCCCGGAATGCGGCGCCGTGCGCGCCGACTTCCAGATGGTGGAAATCTAAGCCATGGACAGCTCCTCCACGACAGCCCCGATTGTGATCGTCGGCTCCGGCCTGGCCGCCTGGACGCTGGCGCGCGAATTGCGCAAGCTCGACGCGCACGCGCCCTTGTGCATGGTGTGCCAGGATAGCGGCGACTTCTATTCAAAGCCGGCACTGTCGAACGCATTTTCACAGGGCCGCCGCGCCGCCGCCCTGGTCACCACGCCAGCCGCGGCGATGGCGCATGCGCTGGCGCTGACGCTGCTGCCGTTCACGCGGGTCGAGGCGATCGACGCGTCCGCCAAGACGGTGCGCCTGTCCGGTCCAGGCCAGGTCAGCACGCTCGCCTATGCCGAGCTGGTGCTGGCCACCGGCGCCCGTCCGATCGCTCCGCCCATCGGCGGCGGCGCACCCGCCAAGGTCATGACAGTCAATTCGCTCGACGACTTCGCGCGCTTCGACCATTGCCTGCGCGGCGCGGCCGACACGCCCGCTACGGCGCCAGCGCGTACCATCGTGCTGATCGGCGCCGGCTTGATCGGCTGTGAATTCGCCAACGACCTGGCCGCCGCCGGGCATGTGGTGCATGTAGTCGACCCCGCACCGCGCGCGCTGGCGGCCCTGCTGCCGGAAGCGGCCTCGCTCGCCTTGCAACAGGCGCTCGCGCCGCTCGGCGTGCACTGGCACCTGGGCAGCACGGTGCACGCGGTCGATGACGATCCCGCCGGCGGCGCCGGCTTGCTCGTCACGCTATCTTGCGCTGTGCAGATCCGGGCCGACCTGGTGCTAAGCGCGGTCGGTTTGCGCGCCGACACCACCCTGGCCCAGGCAGCCGGCATCGTGTGCGAGCGCGCCATCGGCGTCGATCGTCAATTGAAAACCTCGCTCGCCCACATTCATGCGCTGGGCGATTGCGCGCAATACGCGTCGGCCGGCGGGCGCACCCTGCCTTTCGTGATGCCCATCATGCACGCGGCCAAGACGCTGGCGAGCAATCTGTGCGGCGCGTCCAGCGCGCTCGCCTTTCCCCAGATGCCCATCGTGGTCAAGACCCCCGCCTTGCCGCTCACGCTGCTGCCGCCAGACCCGGCCGCGCTCGGCCAATGGCAAGCGGGCCAGCACGGAGACGCCGGTATCTGGCGCTTCGTCGATGCCGAGGGCCGCCTGCGCGGCTTCGTGCTGAGCGGGCCGCAAACGGCGCGCCGCGCCGAACTGTTGAAGTCGACCGTTCCATTCCAACCGGCTTGATCGGGCGCGGCGCCGGCGCGCCAGCGCCTGCATCGCTGGAACGGCAAAAGCGCGTACAATTTCAAGCATTTTCTGCATCCAGCGCGCTTGTGCGATCGCGATCGCGCCGGCAGCGCGCCAGAGAATACCCGTGCCCGACCTGACAACACCAAACCAGCACCCGATACGCCCGCCCAAACAAGCATGAGCGACACGCCAAGCCGCCCGCCCGCCCCCACCCTTGCCAGCGCCGTGCGCTATTGGCTCAAGCTCGGCTTCATCAGCTTCGGCGGTCCGGCCGGCCAGATCGCCCTGATGCATGGCGAGCTGGTCGAGCGGCGCCGCTGGATCTCGGAACGCCGCTTCCTGCATGGGCTGAACTACTGCATGCTGCTGCCCGGCCCGGAAGCGACCCAGCTTGCCATCTACATCGGCTGGCTGATGCACGGTACGCGCGGCGGCATCCTGGCCGGCGCCTTGTTCGTGCTGCCGTCGCTGTTGATCCTGATCGCGCTGTCGTGGCTGTACATGGCCTTCGGCGCCTTGCCGGTGGTGCTGGCGGTGCTCGCCGGGATCAAGCCGGCGGTGGTGGCCCTGGTGCTGGCGGCGGCCTGGCGCATCGGGCGGCGCAGCCTGCGCAGCGCGGCGCTGCGCATGATCGCGGCGGCCGCCTTCGTCGCCATCGCCTTCCTCGCCCTGCCCTTCCCGCTGGTGGTGGGCGCCGCGGCGGCCATCGGCGCGTTCGGCGCGCGATTGTGGCCGCACCAGTTCCAGCTGGGCGGCGCGCACCCGCAGCAACAACACGCCTCGTACGGCCCGGCCCTGATCGACGACGACACGCCCACGCCGGCGCACGCCCGCTTCGCGTGGGCGCGCCTGGCGCGCACGGCGACGGTCGGCTGCGCGCTGGGCGCGGCCGCCTGGTTGCTGGTGGCATACTGCTCCGGCTTCGACGGCACGCTCGCGCGCATGGGCGCCTTTTTCAGCAAGGTCGCCCTGCTCAGCTTTGGCGGCGCCTACGCGGTGCTTCCCTATGTGGTGCAAGGGGGCGTACAAACCTACCACTGGCTGAGCCCCGCGCAAATGATCGACGGCCTGGCGCTGGGTGAAACCACGCCCGGTCCGCTCATCATGGTCAACGCCTTCGTGGGCTTCGCCGGCGGCTGGAACCACGCCCCGCTCGGCCCGCTGCACCTGGGCGCGGCCGGCGCCGCCGGCGCCCTGGTGGCCACCTTTTTCACCTTCCTGCCATCGTTCGTGTTCGTGCTGGCGGGCGGCCCGCTGGTCGAGGCGACGCGCGACGACTTGCGCATGACGGCGCCACTGACGGCCATCTCGGCCGCCGTGGTCGGAGTCATCGCCAGCCTGGCGCTGTTCTTCGGGCGCCAGGTGTTCAATCTGGACGCGCCGCCGGCGCACTGGAACCTGGCCGCGCTCGCCATCGCGGCGGCCGCGCTGGCGGCGCTGCTGCGCTACCAGGTGGGCGCCGTCAAGCTCATTGGCGCCTGCGCCGGCGCGGGCCTCGTGCTATCGTATCTGCATTGAGGTATCCACATATATGCATCCATATTGATGCAGCCGCATCCAGCTCGCCGCCCATGACTGAAAAATTCATCCCCATCCAGACGCTGGCGCAGGCCACCATGACGGTGCCATCCGTGCTCGAAGCGCCCAGCGGGCGTCTCGACGACACCTTGGCGCGCCCGCTGCACGACCTGCGCATCTCGGTGACCGACCGCTGCAATTTCCGCTGCGTCTACTGCATGCCCAAGGCCGTGTTCGACAAGGACTATGCCTACCTGCCGCACACGGACTTGCTCTCGTTCGAGGAAATCACGCGTGTGGCGGCGCTGTTCGTGGCGCACGGGGTGGAAAAAATCCGCCTCACCGGCGGCGAGCCGCTGCTGCGCAAGCACATCGAAAAGCTCGTCGCCATGCTCGCCGCGCTGCGCACGCCAAGCGGGCGCGAGCTCGACCTGACCTTGACCACCAACGGCTCGCTGCTGGCGAAAAAAGCGCGCGCGCTCAAGGACGCCGGCTTAAAACGCGTCACGGTCTCGCTCGACGCGCTTGACGACGCTGTCTTCAAGCGCATGAACGACGTCGACTTCGCGGTCGGCGACGTGCTCGCCGGGATCGAGGCGGCGCATCATGCCGGCCTGGGCCCGGTCAAGGTCAATATGGTCGTCAAGGGCGGCATGAACGACGCGCAGATCGTGCCGATGGCGCGCCACTTCAAGGGCACGTCCACCATCGTGCGCTTCATCGAATACATGGACGTGGGCGCCTCCAACGGCTGGAACCTGGACGAGGTGATCCCGTCGGCCGAGGTGGTGCGCCGCATCGGCGCGAGCATGCCGCTCGAGGCGGTCGGCGCCAATTACGCCGGCGAGACCGCCGCGCGCTGGCGCCATCTCGATGGCGGCGGCGAGATCGGCGTCATCTCCAGCGTCAGCCAGGCGTTTTGCCGCGACTGCACGCGCGCGCGCCTGTCCACCGAAGGCAAGGTCTACACCTGCCTGTTCGCCACCGGCGGACACGATTTGCGCGCCCTGCTGCGCGACGGACACAGCGACGCGCAAATCGCCAGCGCCATCGCGCACATGTGGCGCGCGCGCGCCGACCGCTATTCGGAGACGCGCACCGTCAACACCAGCGGCCTGGCGCAAGGTGCGCGCAAGGTCGAAATGTCATACATCGGCGGATAAGGCAATCAAGGCGAAGCAATGCAAAAAAACGAAACAATCAGCGGCTTGATCCTGGCCGGCGGACGCGGTTCGCGCATGGGCCATGTGGACAAGGGCTTGCAGGCATTCCAGGGCAGCACGATGGTCGAACATGTGCTGCGCCGGCTGGCGCGCCAGGTCGGCAGCGTGGCCATCAACGCCAATCAAAACCTCGAGCGCTATGGCGCCTTCGGGGTGGCCCTGCACCCGGACGTGACGGGCGGTTTCGCCGGTCCGATGGCCGGACTGGAAGCGGGCTTGCTCGGCTGCGCCACCCCCTACTTGCTGTGCGTGCCGTGCGACTCGCCCTTCCTGCCGCTCGACCTGGCCGTACGCCTGCTGGAGGCCCTGCAGCAGCAAAATGCCGACCTGGCCGTGGCCGTCACCCTCGAGCCGGGCGGCACCGGCGTGCTGTGCCGCCAAATGCACCCCGTGTTTTGCCTGCTCAAGGCCGCGCTGCTGCCGCAAGTGTCGCGCTACCTGGCCGGCGGCGGACGGCGCATGGATGGTTGGCACGCCGGCCTGAAGGTGGCCGAAGTGCTGTTCGAGGATAGCGACAGCTTCCGCAACATCAACACGCTGGGCGAGCTGCGCAGCCTCGACACCTGTGTGCGCAGCTTGCAGGAAGTGGTCAGCTGCGTGTCGAACTATGATCCGCATGCGCTGCCGGTGCGCGACGCCCAGCGCATCATCGGCCAATTCGTCACCCCCATCGACGCGATCGAAAAAGTGGCCTTGCGCTCGGCGCTGGACCGGGTGCTGGCGGCCGACATCGTCTCGCCGATCAGCGTGCCGGCGCACGACAATTCGGCGATGGATGGCTACGCGCTGCGCGCGGCCGACCTGAACCTCGATGGCCCGACCACGCTGGCGGTGGTGGCCACCGCCTACGCCGGCCGGCCGTCCGAGGTGGCGCCGGCGCGCGGACAGTGCGTGCGCATCATGACGGGCGGCGTGATGCCGGCCGGCTGCGATTGCGTGATCGCGCAAGAACAGGTGGCGGCCATCAGCGAGAACTCCATCACGCTCGCGCCCGGCACCGTGCGCGCGGGCGAGAACCGCCGCCTGGCCGGCGAAGACCTGATGCAAGGCAGTGCCGCGCTCAAGCAGGGCAAGCTGTTGCGTCCGGCCGACCTTGGCTTGCTGGCCTCGCTGGCGATCGCGGAAGTGCCGGTGCGGCGGCGCCTGCGGGTGGCCTTTTTCTCGACCGGCGACGAATTGCGCTCGATCGGCGAAGCGCTCGACGCCGGCTGCGTCTACGACAGCAACCGCTACACCTTGTACGGCATGCTCACGCGCCTGGGCTGCGACATCATCGACATGGGCATCGTGCGCGATGAACCGCAGGCCCTGGAAGCGGCCTTGCGCAGCGCTTGCGAAAACGCGGACGCCATCGTCACCTCGGGCGGCGTGTCCGTCGGCGCGGCCGACTACACGCGCCAGATCATGGCGCGCCTGGGCGACGTGACGTTTTGGAAAATCGGCATGCGCCCGGGCCGTCCGCTCGCCTTCGGGCGCGTGAACTCGAACGGCAAGAGCGCGGTGCTGTTCGGGCTGCCCGGCAATCCGGTCGCGGTGATGGTGTCGTTCTACTTTTTCGCACGCGCGGCGCTGCTGCACATGATGGGCGCGCAAGCGCCGCTCGAGCTGCTGCAAGTGCGCTCGAGCGAAGCGATCCGCAAGAAGGCAGGCCGCACCGAGTACCAGCGCGGCATTCTGGCGCGCGCGGCCAATGGCGAGCAGGCGGTGCGCATCACCGGGTCGCAAGGCTCGGGCATCCTGCGCTCGATGAGCGAAGCGAATTGCATGGTGGTGCTGCACGACGAACAAGGTGATGTCGCCGCCGGCGACATGGTCGACGTGCTGCTGTTCGAAGGACTGGTCTAGGCGCCTGAATCGAGGGCGCTGGCCAGGCCCATTGGCCCGGGCGCAAAGATGCGCGCGTCCATCGTGCGCAAGGCCGCGCTGATCGCCGGCCGAAAATCCATGTTGGCGACAATATCGCGCTCGACATCGATGCCAGGCGCGACCTCGATCAATTCGAGTCCATGCCCCGTCAAGCGGAACACGCAGCGCTCGGTGACATACAAGGCGCTTTGCCCGCGCTCGGCCGCGTACTTGCCCGAATAGGTGCGGTGCTCGACCTCATCGACGAACTTGCGCGTTGCGCCCTCGCGCACAATGCGCAGCAAGCCGCCCTCGAGCGCCACGCGCAGCCCGCCGGTGCTGAAGGTGCCGACGAACACCACCGTCCTGGCGGCCTGGCTGATGTTGATGAAGCCGCCGGCGCCGGCCAGGTGGGTGCCGAATTTGCTCACGTTCAGGTTGCCGTGCCGGTCCGCCTGGGCCAAGCCGAGCACCGCCACGTCCAGGCCGCCGCCGTCGTAAAAGTCGAACTGGTAGGGCTGGTCGATCACGGCGTCGGCGTTGACGGCGGCGCCGAAACTGAGGCCGCCGGAAGGCATGCCGCCGATGCCGCCGCCCTCGGTGGTGAGCGTGATGGTGTCCAGCAGTCCCTCTTCAAACGCCACCTGCGCCACGCCTTCCGGCATGCCGATGCCCAAATTGACGACGTCGTGCGCGCGCAGCGCCATCAGGGCGCGCCGCGCGATGATTTTGCGTTCGTCCAGCGGCGCCTTCGCCAGCGCCGACAAGGGCACGCGCTGGGCGCTGGCGAAGGCGGCGCTGTAGTGTTCGGCGAAGGTTTGCATGTGATACTCGGGCCGCTCGGCCAGCACGATGCAGTCGACCAGCACGCCGGGGATCTTGACCTCGCGCGCATTGAGCGCGCCGTGCTCGACGATCCGCTCGACCTGCACGATGACGGTGCCGCCGCTATTGTGCGCCGCCATCGCGATGGCCAGCGCCTCAAGCGTCAAGGCTTCGCGCTCCATCGTGACGTTGCCGCTGCGATCAGCGCTGCTGCCGCGCAGGATCGCCACCTGCACCGGAATGGCCTTGTAGAACAGGCACTGCTCGCCGCCGATGTGCACCAACTCGACCAGATCCTCGCGCGCCAGGGCATTGATCTTGCCGCCGCCGTGGCGCGGATCGACATAGGTGCCAATGCCCACCCTTGAGAGCATCCCGGGCTTGCCGGCGGCGGTGTCGCGAAACAGCTGGCTGATCACGCCCTGCGGCAGGTTGTACGCTTCGATGCGGTTGTCGATGGCCAGTTTTTGCAGCTTCGGCACCAGGCCCCAGTGCCCGCCGATCACGCGTCGCACCAAGCCTTCGTGCGCCAGATGGTTCAAGCCGCGCTCGGCGCCGTCGCCCTGCCCGGCCGCGTACAGCAAGGTCAACGCGCGCGGCGCGCCGCTGGCTTGAAAGCGCTGCGCCAGCGCGATGGCGATGTTTTCAGCGAAACCCACGCCGACGAAGCCGCCAGTGGCCACCGTGTCGCCGTCGGCGATGCGCTGCACGGCCTGGGCCGCCGTGACCACCTTGGCGGCGCCGCGCGCGCTGCCGTTTCTGCTGCCGTTTCTGCTGCCGTTTCCGCTGCCATTTCCGCTACCACCGCGCGCACCGCTCGTGTCCATCGTTGCTCCCCTATTCGAGCGCGCCTTCCAGGTCGGCGCCATCCACGTCCGGCCCCAGCAGCAACTGCGCCGCTTCGCTCGGCAAGGCTTCAACCGACTTGAGCTTGCGCGCCATCTGGCGGCTGCGCACTTCGGCATTCTCGATATTCTTCGCGGCCCGCTCGAGCGTCATCTTGGTCTGCGACAGGACATCGCCGAATTTCCCGAATTCGGTCTTGACGGCGCCTAGCACTTGCCACACTTCGGACGAGCGTTTTTCCAGCGCCAGGGTGCGAAAACCCATCTGCAGGCTGTTGAGCAGGGCCGACAAGGTCGACGGCCCGGCGATCGACACCCGCAGCTCGCGCTGCAGGTCGTCGGCCAGGCCGGGGCGGCGCATCACCTCGGCGTACAAGCCTTCGGTGGGCAGGAACAGGATGGCGAAATCGGTGGTCTTGGGCGGCTCCAGGTATTTGTCGGCGATGGTTTTCGCTTCCAGCCGCACCGCCCGTTCGAGCTCGCGTCCGGCCACGGCCACCGCCTCGGCGTCGGCGCGCTCGGCCGCGTCGATCAGGCGTTCGTACTGCTCCTTGGGGAACTTGGCGTCGATCGGCATCCACACCGGCGTGCCGCCCTCGCCCGTGCCGGGCAGGCGGATCGCGAACTCCACGCGCGCCCCGCTGCCGGGGATGGTCTCGACGTTTTTCGCGTACTGGTCGGGCGTCATCACCTGCTCGAGCAGCATCTCGAGCTGCACCTCGCCCCAGGTGCCGCGCGTTTTCACGTTCGTCAGCACGCGCTTGAGGTCGCCCACGCCGATGGCCAGCTGCTGCATCTCGCCCAAGCCCTGGTGCACCTTCTCGAGCCGCTCCGAGACCTGGCGGAACGATTCAGACAAGCGCGTCTCGAGCGTCGCGTGCAGCTTCTCGTCGACAGTCTTGCGCATCTCCTCGAGGCGCGCCCCGTTATCGGCCTGCAGGTCGCGGATCTTGGATTCGAGCGTGGCGCGCACCTCGAGCATGCGCTGGGCGTTCGACTCGGTCAGCGCGGCCAGCGTCTGGTTGAGCGAGTCGGCCAGGCGCTTGAGCGCTGTCGCCTGCTCCTCGCGTGCGCTGATGGCCGCCAATTGCCCTTGCTGGCGCATGCCGTCGAGCTGCTGCACGCCGGCCGCGTGGTATTGCGCCAGGGTGGCCGTCAATTCCTGGCGCGTGGCCTGGGCGCTGCCTTGCAGCTCCTGACGCAGCGCGCGCTCGATGCGCTCGAGTTGTGCGGCGGTGTCGCCGCGCCCGCGCAGCAGCGCCAGCAATTGCAGCACGATGATCAGGACGGCGGCGCCGGCCAGCACGAGAGTCTCGACAGGGTTCATGGGTTCAATCGGCCTTGTTGCGCATCCAGTCGGCGGTTTGGTAAAAGGACTCCATCAGGCGCAGCTGCAGCGCCTCGTCCACGCCGACCTCCTGCATGGCCCAGGCCATCGCCCGCAGCCATTGATCGCGCTCACCGCTACCGATGGCAAACGGCAGATGACGCGCGCGCAGGCGCGGATGGCCGAAGCGTTCAACGAACAGGTCGGGCCCGCCGGTCCAGCCGGACAGGAACCAGAACAGCTTGTCGCGCGAGCTGTCGAGCACGGTGGGATGCATGGCGCGGATGCCGGCCAATTCCGGCTCGAGTTCCATCAAATCGTAAAAGCGGTCGACCAGGGTGCGCAAGCCTTGCTCGCCGCCTAGCTGGACGTAAATGGTCGGGGGTTCAGTAATCGATTCTGTCATGCCATCCATCATAGCTTAGCAGTTGCCTGCCTGGGGGCGCGCGCAAAGCTTGATCTACATCAAACAGCCCTGTGGCGATCTGCGACACGATGACCCACCTAGTTGATTTTTGTCAATTTATTCGCCCCCAACGCCATGCCATTGCCGATCTACCGCCACCCGACCTTGACCGTGCTCGTCGACGACAGCGACAGTTTTTTGCGCAGCCTGTCGTTCCAGCTCGATCCGGCCCTGGTCAGCAAGAGCTTCCACGACACCGGCAACGCGCTGGCCTGGTTACGCGAGCATGGCGAAGGCGCGCCGCGGCGCGAGGCACCGCTGTCGGCCAGCTTCGACACCTATGCGCGCTCGCTCGACCAGTGCAACGTGGCGCTCGACGTCGAGCAGATCCACCGCATCAGCTTCCAGGCGCAGCGCTTCACGACACCGTCGGTGCTGGTGGTCGACTACTCGATGCCACAGATGAACGGGGTCGAGTTCTGCGCCGCCCTGCGCCACCTGCCGTGTAAAAAAATCCTGTTCACCGGCGCGGCCGACGAAAAAATCGCGGTCGACGCTTTCAACCGCGGCTTGATCGACCGCTACATCAAAAAAAGCGACGACAACGCGCTCGACCGCCTGGAAGCGGAGATCGGCGCGCTCGAGCACGAGTTCTTCTGCGCCCGCTCCGACACCTTGCGTGACGTGCTGGCCCTGCACCACTACACCTTCGTGTGCGACCCCGCCTTTGCCGCGCTGGTGCAGCGCCTCACCGAACAGCACGGCATCGTCGAGCACTATCTGTTCCCGAACCCGGCCGGCATGCTGCTCATCGACCGCGACGGCAAGGCGCGCCTGCTGGTGGTCGAGACCGACGAGAGCCTGGGCGCGCACTACGAAATGGCGGTCGATAACGACGCGCCGCCCTCGCTGCTGGCGGCCCTGCGGGCGCGCTGCATCATCCCGTTTTTCGCCGATGGCGACGGCATGTACTGCGACACCTTTGGGCGCGCCTGGCACCAGTATTCACAAGCGGCCCAGATCTGCCGCGGCAAACAAGACTATTACTGGAGCTTGTTCGAACTGCCGCCCACCCACCCGGCCAGCCAGACACTCCCGTTTTCCCAGTTCCTGCGCGAGCGCGAACGGGCCCTTTGCGCCCGGCGCGCAGCAATGCCGGCCCGGTCTACGCTTGAGCGGGCCGCCTCAAGCGTCGCGCAGCGACTGCAGGGGCGGCAGCTTGAGCACGTCGCGCAGGCCGAACCAGCCGCCCGCCAGCGCGCACAGCACACCCACCAATACCCCGAACAGCCACACGCGCGGCTCGAAGTCCCAGCCGAACTTGAACTGGTAGGTCGCCAGCGCCCAGCCGAGCAAGGCGGCGCCTGAGGCGGCCAGCAAGCCCGACAGGGCGCCCACCAGCGTGTACTCGATCCACTGCGCCTGCGACAGCTGGCGCCGCGTGGCGCCCAGCGCGCGCAGCAAGGCCGCCTCGCGCGCGCGCTCGCCGGTCGAGGCCATCAAAGCCGCGTACAGCACCAGCACGCCGGAGGCGAGCGTGAACAGGAACAGGAATTGAACCGCCGTCACCACCTGGTCGAGCATGCTCTGCACCTGGCGGATGATG
Organism: Pseudomonadota bacterium; assembly: GCA_040388555.1. Taxonomy (GTDB): domain Bacteria; phylum Pseudomonadota; class Gammaproteobacteria; order Burkholderiales; family Burkholderiaceae_D; genus Telluria_A. The sequence goes on along the minus strand of JAZKBP010000013.1, from coordinate 77,786 downwards.
CCGCCCACATCGATCAGCGTCAGGTTCGGGAAGTCGCGCGTCAAGCCATTGACGACGCTAGCGCTGCCCGGCGCCAGATGGAAGGCGGACATAAAGGTTTGCGGCGTGCCTTGCATGGCTTGCGGATTGATGATGACGAAGAAGTTGGCGCGCATCGAACCCCAGTCCAGGCGGCGCAAACTCGTCACCTTGGCCTCCACGCTTTGCCCGGCGATGTCAAAGCGCATGCTGTCGCCGATCTTCAAGCCCAGCGTGGTGGCGATGCCCTCCTCGACCGAGGCCTCGCTGGACCCGGCCCGGTCGTCGAACCACTTTCCCTCCACGATGGTGTTAGTGGACGGCATCTGGCGCATGGTCGAGAGGTTAAATTCGCGGTCCGCCAGGCGGCGCGCGCCTTCGCTCGCGTAGGTCGCGGCCGTGATCAGCTTGCCGTTGACCGCCGTCAGGCGGCCGCGGATCATCGGATAGAGCAGCACTTCGGGCGCATGCGCGCGCAGCAGGCGCTGCTCGACTGCGTCCTTTTGCTCCGGCAGCACATTGATGACAAAACGATTGGGCGCATCGGCCGGTGTGGCGCTGCGCCAGGCGGCCAGCAGGTCGCCGCGCACCAGGGTCAATAGCAGCAAGGCCATCAGACCGAGCGAGAGCGACACAATCTGCACCACCGTGGCGGAGCGGCGCCGCTGCAAAGAGGTGACGGCGAAGCGCCAGGCTTGATGGCGCAGCGCCCCGCGCAGGGTGCGCAGCGCGGCCAGGCCAAGCCAGCCGGCGCTGGCGAACACGCCAAAGCTGGCGAGGAAGCCAAGCGCCATCAATAGCGCCAGCTTCCAGTCGCCAGTCTGCCACAGCAGCAGCGCCACGAAGGCGCACAGGCCCAGGCCGTAAGTGAGCAGCGCGAGCGGCTGCGGCGCGCCTTGCTCGCGCCGGATCACGCGGTTGTGCGGCACATTGCGCAGTTGGATAATGGGCGGCAGCGCGAAGCCCAGCAACAGCAGCATGCCCGTCGCCATGCCTTGCAGGGCAGGCAGCAGCGACACCGGCGGCAGCTCGGTGCTGACCATCTTGCCGATCAATTCGAGCAGCACGTAGTGAAAACCAAAACCGGCCAGCACGCCCAGCGCGCTGCCGGCCAGGCCGACCAGGGCGAATTCAATCAGGTACAGCGCCGTCACCTCGTTTTGCGTCATGCCCAGGCAGCGCAGCATGGCGCAGGCGTCGAGGTGGCGCAGCATGAAGCGGCGCGCCGCCATCGCCACCGCCACCGCCGCCAGCAAGGCCGACAGCAAGCCCACCAGCGACAGGAATTGGCCGGCCCGCGCCAAGGTGGTGGCGATTTCCGGGCGCCCGTTTTCGAGCGACTCGATGCGCACACCCTTGATGTGTTCACGCTCGATGCCCGCCTCCACCCATTCCTGATAGGCCTGCACGGCGCCATTGCCCGCGCCATTGCCCGCGCCATTGGCCACGTCCTGCGCCGCCACCTGCAGCCGGTAGCTGGCGCGCGAGCCGCGCGCCAGCAAGCCCGTCGCGTCCAGGTCGTGTTTTGACAGCATCACGCGCGGCGCGAAATTGGCGAACGAGGGGCCACGGTCGGGCTCGGAGGCGATCAGCTGCGCCACCGTGAACACCTTCTCGCCCAGCTTGATGGTCCCGCCCACCTTGGCCTGCAAGCCGGCGAGCAGGTTCGGATCGACCCACAGCGTGCCCGGCGCCGGCGTAGCCGACGTTGGCGTACCGATCGCATCGAAGGCTTGCTCGGCCTTGTCGGTCAACTTGAGCTGGCCACGCAAGGGGTAGTGCTCGGACACCGCCTTCACCGCCGCCAGCAGCGCCACCGATTGCGCGCCCTCGCCCGCTTGCGCCATGCTGGGAAAGGTGACGGTGTCGGCCAGGCGCAGGCCGCGCCGCTCGGCTTCATCACGCCAGCCTGGGCGCAGTGGCTGGTCGGACGTGATCAAGAGGTCCGCGCCCAGCAGCTGGTGGGCGTCGCGCTCCAAGCCGCTACGCATGCGGTCGATGAAAAAACCGACCGCCGTCAGCGCCGACACGGCCACGATCAGCGCGACCAACAAAAAGCGTAACTCGCCGGCGCGCCAGTCGCGCCCGGTCATGCGTAAAGCCTGGAGGATCATCGGGTTCCCGCTGGATGAAGGGTGCGGCGCGTCACAGCAAGCCGCTGGCGGCGAAAAAGGCGTCGACCTCGTCCAGGTGGCGCTGCTTGGCGTCAAGGGGGAGGAACGCGGCCGTGAAACTGTTGCGCGCCAGGCGCTGCGCATGCGAAATCCCAAGCGGCAGCGCGTCGAAGGTGGCCACGAAATTGGCGTTCATATAGCCGCCGAAGTAGGCCGGGTCGTCCGAATTGACCGTCACGCACAGGCCCGCTTCGAGCAACTGCAATAGATTGTGCTGCTCCATGCTCTTGAACACGCACAGCTTCACATTCGACAGCGGGCACACCGTCAAGGGGATCTGCTCGCGCGCCAGGCGCGCCGTCAAGGCCGCGTCTTCCAGGCAGCGCACGCCATGGTCGATGCGTTCGACCGCCAGCAGGTCGAGCGCGGTCTGGATGTAGGCCGGCGGCCCCTCTTCGCCCGCATGCGCGACCAGGTGCAGGCCCAGCTCGCGGCAGCGCGCGTACACGCGCGCGAATTTTTCGGGCGGATGTCCGACCTCGGACGAGTCGAGCCCCACGCCGATGAATAAATCGCGAAACGGCAGCGCCGCCTCCAGCGTGGCGAGCGCGTCTTCCTCCGGCAGATGGCGCAGGAAGCACATGATGAGGGTGGCGCTGATGGGCCCTTCCTGGCAAGCGCGGGCGATGCCCTTGATCACCGTCTCGAAGGGCACGCCGCGCGCGGTATGGGTTTGCGGATCGAAAAAGATTTCCGCGTGGCGCACATTGTCGGCATGGGCGCGCGCCAGGTAGGCGGCCGTCATGTCGTAAAAATCCTGCTCCTTGAGCAGCACGCTGGCGCCCGCGTAATAAATATCCAGGAACGATTGCAAATCCTCGAAGGCGTAGGCGCGCCGCAAGTCCTCGACCGAGCCGTAAGCGAGGGGCACGCCGTTGCGCTGGGCCAGCGCGAAAATCAACTCAGGCTCGAGCGAGCCTTCTATGTGGATATGCAACTCCGCCTTTGGCATCGCTTGCACCAGGGCACGCAACTGCGCGTTCATCATCGCCATTTCTCCTTTGATTTTTTGGCCGCCCGGCGGCGCGTTCAAGTTCATGCGGGGTCCAGTGTAGCGCATGCGCGCGCCCCCCACATTCAGTCAAGAAAGTGGGCGCCATGGGCGCGCTTGGCGTGCGCCAGCCATCGGCAAGTTCGGGCAATATCCTGCCACCATTTTTGTTTCGCGGACAGCGGCGCGCGCAAGCGCCGCGCATGGGCCAAAAAATGGCCGAAACAGACCCTGCCGCGCGCCCGCCAAAACCTGACTTTCACGTTCAAAATCAATTACTTAACACCGTTACATTCGCTCACACGACATTGCTTTGACTTCCTCAATCTTTAAGCACATAATAAATTTCATAGGCGTAATAAGACGCGGCAAGCCAACGCGCGCATCCGGGCTCACCGGCACAATCAATAAAGATCGTTCGCTGATGCTTGTTTCAGACGTTTGGAACAAGGAATCAGCGCAGCGGCTAAAAGACAAGAACAAGAAGGGGAACGCCAGCGAACAGGGCAGCTTAGCCAAAGGGTCGACTGCCGATGACAGTAACGAGCGGTATTACATCAAAGGACATTCAAATGACCATATTTGACAATTACGCAGCACGCTACGAGCGCACCCGCGAGGAAGAATACTCGCTCTCCGAATACCTGGCCCTGTGCAAGAAAGACCGCCTCACCTATGCCAGCGCGCCCGAGCGCATGCTCGCGGCCATCGGCGAGCCGACCCTGGTCGACACGCGCAACGATACGCGCCTGTCGCGCATATTTGCCAACAAGGTCATCAAGATCTACCCGGCTTTCCGCGAGTTTTACGGCACCGAGGAAGTGATCGAGCAAGTGGTCTCTTACTTCCGCCACGCCGCCCAAGGCTTGGAAGAGCGCAAGCAAATCCTTTACCTGCTGGGCCCGGTGGGCGGCGGCAAGTCCTCGATCGCGGAAAAGCTCAAGGCCTTGATGGAGCAAGTGCCCTTCTATTGCCTGAAGGGTTCGCCCGTCAACGAGTCGCCGCTGGGTTTGTTCAACGAGGACGAAGATGGCTCCATCCTCGAGGAAGACTACGGCATCCCGCGCCGCTACCTGCGCAATATCCCGAGCCCGTGGGCGGTCAAGCGCTTGCATGAGTTCAACGGCGACATCAACCAGTTCCGCGTCGTCAAGCGCTATCCCTCCATCTTGCGCCAGGTCGCCATTTCCAAGACCGAGCCGGGGGACGAAAACAACCAGGATATCTCTTCGCTGGTGGGCAAGGTCGACATCCGCAAGCTCGAAGATTACGCCCAGGACGATCCGGACGCCTACAGCTATTCGGGCGGCTTGTGCCTGGCCAACCAGGGCTTGATGGAATTCGTCGAGATGTTCAAGGCGCCCATCAAGGTGCTGCATCCACTGCTCACGGCCACCCAGGAAGGCAACTACAAGGGCACCGAGGGCTTTGGCGCGATTCCCTTCGACGGCATCATCCTGGCCCACTCGAACGAATCGGAATGGAAGACCTTCCGCAACAACCGCAACAACGAAGCTTTCCTCGACCGTATTTATATCGTCAAAGTCCCGTACTGCCTGCGCGTGACGGACGAAGTCAAGATCTACGACAAGCTGATCCGCAATTCTTCGCTGGAAAAAGCGCCGTGCGCGCCCGGCACCTTGAAGATGATGGCCCAGTTCGCAATCCTGTCGCGCCTGAAGGACCCTGAAAACTCGAGCATCTTCTCGAAAATGCTCGTCTACGACGGCGAAAACCTGAAGGACACCGACCCGAAAGCCAAATCCATGCACGAATACGTGGACTACGCGGGCGTGGACGAAGGCATGAATGGCTTGTCGACCCGTTTCGCCTTCAAGATCTTGTCGAAGGTGTTCAACTTCGACACCACGGAAGTGGCGGCCAATCCGGTGCACCTCTTGTATGTGCTCGAGCAGCAAGTCGAGCGCGAACAATTCCCGCCCGAGACCGAGCAGCGCTATTTCTCTTACATCAAGGAACACTTGGCGCAGAAATACGTGGACTTCATCGGCAAGGAAATCCAGACCGCCTACCTGGAAAGCTATTCCGAATACGGCCAGAATATTTTCGACCGTTACGTGACCTTCGCCGACTTCTGGATCCAGGACCAGGAATTCCGCGATCCGGACACGGGCGAAAGTTTCGACCGCGATTCGCTCAATAACGAACTGGAAAAGATCGAGAAGCCGGCCGGCATTTCGAACCCCAAGGATTTCCGCAACGAGATCGTCAACTTCGGTCTGCGTGCGCGCGCCACCAATGGCGGCAAGAATCCTTCCTGGACCAGTTATGAAAAATTCCGCACCGTGATCGAGAAAAAGATGTTCTCGAACACCGAGGAATTGCTGCCGGTGATTTCCTTCAACGCGAAGGCGAGCGCCGAGGATGCGAACAAGCATGCCGACTTTGTGGCCCGCATGGTCGACAAAGGCTACACGGCCAAGCAAGTGCGCTTGCTGTGCGAATGGTATTTGCGGGTGAGGAAGTCATCCTGACGGTGGGGTAGGAAGGCGCGGAGCGGCAACGCTCCGCGCATTTTTCCCGGCCGGCGTGGTGCCTCCGGCCCACCGTGATTCACAAGGAGAGCGTTTTGACTTACCTCATCGACCGACGCTTGCAAGGCAAGAACAAGTCAGCCGTCAACCGCGAACGCTTTCTGCGCCGTTACAAGGGGCAGATCAAGGACGCGGTTGGGCGCGCCATCAAGGGCCGTTCAATCACCGATATCGAAAACGGTGAGAAAGTATCGATTCCCGTCAAGGATGTGAACGAGCCGAACTTCGGCCATGCCCACGGGGGCGTGTGGGAAACCGTCAACCCCGGCAACAAGGAATACCAGAAAGGCGACCAGTTCAACCGGCCCAAGGGCGGTGGCGGTTCGGGCAAGGGCAAGGCGGGCAATAGCGACCAAATGTCCGAGGATGACTTCATCTTCGAATTGTCGCGCGAAGAATTCATGAATTACTTCTTCGAGGACCTCGAGTTGCCGAACATGGTCAAGACACAGTTGACGGCCACCACGGAATTCAAGAACCAGCGCGCCGGCTACAATATTTCGGGCACCCCCTCGAACATCCACGTGCTGCGCTCCCTGCGCGGGGCCCTGGGGCGGCGCATCGCCGTGGGTGGCCCGGCCCGCAAGCGCCTCAAGAAAGCCGAAGAGGAATTGTTGGGCCTGCTGGAACAAGGCATCCCCTTGAGCGACCCGAAAGTGGTGGAATTGAAGCACTTGATCCACCATTTGCACACGCGCATACTGGCCATCCCCTTCATCGACCCCATCGACTTGCGTTACACCAACCGCATCAAGGTGCCCAAGCCGATGACCCAAGCCGTGATGTTTTGCATCATGGACGTCTCCGGTTCCATGGACGAAAGCCGCAAGGATACGGCCAAGCGCTTTTTCATCTTGCTCTACCTATTCTTGAAGCGCGCCTACGACAAGATCGAAGTGGTGTTCATCCGCCACCACACGGCCGCGGCCGAAGTGGACGAGGAAGAATTTTTCCATTCGCGCGAATCGGGCGGCACCGTGGTGTCCTCGGCCCTGCACCTTTTGATCAAAATCATCAGCGAGCGCTACGGCAGCGGCGAATGGAATAGCTATGTGGCGCAAGCCTCCGACGGCGACAATTGGGACAACGATTCGATGTTGTGCAAGACGCTTTTGATCAATACCATCATGCCGGCCGTCCAGTATTACACCTATGTGGAAATTACCGACGGCCCGCCCCAGAACTTATGGGAGCAATACGCGGAAGTGCCAGACCATCATAAGAATTTCGCGATGCAAAAGATCGTCACGCCAGCCGATATCTATCCCGTGTTCCGCGAACTGTTCAAGAAACAAGTGAAGTAGTGTTGAGGAAGCCCGATGCCTAGAGACCCGAACCCCCATGCCTTGCCGGAACAGTCGGAGTGGACCTTCGAGCTGATCGAACAGGCGCACGCGGAAATCCGCCGTGTCGCCGAAAAATTCGGCCTCGACACCTACCCGAACCAGCTCGAAATCATCACGGCTGAGCAAATGATGGATGCCTACACTTCGGTCGGCATGCCGGTGTCCTACAACCACTGGTCGTTCGGCAAGCATTTCCTGTCCACGGAAAAAAGCTACAAGCGCGGCCAGATGGGCTTGGCCTATGAAATCGTCATCAATTCGAATCCCTGCATCGCCTACCTGATGGAGGAAAACAGCTTGACCATGCAGGCGCTGGTGATCGCGCACGCCGCTTACGGCCACAATTCCTTCTTCAAGGGCAACTACCTGTTCCGCACCTGGACCGATGCCGACGCCATCGTCGACTACATGGTTTTCGCCAAAAATTACATCGCCGAATGCGAGCAACGGCACGGCATCGACGCCGTCGAACTCTTGCTCGACTCTTGCCACGCCTTGCAAAATTATGGGGTGGACCGCTACAAGCGCCCGGCCAAGCTGTCGATGGCGCAAGAATACGCGCGCCAAAAAGAGCGCGAAGAGTACGCGCAAACCCAGGTCAACGCCCTGTGGCGCACGGTGCCGCGGCGCGACGAGGAAGAAGTGGACGAAGTGGCGCCCCGTTTTCCGCCCGAGCCGGAGGAAAACCTGCTCTACTTCATAGAAAAATACGCGCCCCTGCTCGAACCCTGGCAGCGCGAAATGGTGCGCATCACCCGCAAGATCTCGCAATACTTCTACCCGCAGCGCCAAACCCAGGTGATGAACGAGGGCTGGGCCACCTTTTGGCATTACACCATCTTGCAAGAGCTGTATAAAGAGGGCATCGTCGGCGACGGCTTCATGATGGAGTTCTTGCAAAGCCACACCAACGTGGTCTACCAGCCGCCCGCCACCAGCCAGTATTACAGCGGCATCAACCCTTACGCCCTCGGTTTCGCCATGATGACGGACATCCGCCGCATCTGCGAAAACCCCACGCCGGAAGACCGCGAATGGTTCCCCGACATCGCCGGCAGCGATTGGCGCAAGACCCTCGACTTTGCGATGCGCAATTTCAAGGATGAAAGCTTCATCGCCCAATACCTGTCGCCCAAACTGATCCGCGATTTCCACTTTTTCGCCGTGCTGGACGACGACAATAAGGAAAAGCTGAGCATCTCGGCCATCCACGACGAAGCCGGCTACCGCTATGTGCGCTCGCAGCTGGCCGACCAATACAATCTGGGCAACCGCGAGCCGAACATCCAGGTGTGGTGCGTCAACACCCGCGACGACCGCGCCCTCACCTTGCGCCACACCCAGTTCCAGCGCCGTCCCCTGAACCAGCACGCCCAGGAAGTGCTCAAGCACGTGGCGCGCCTGTGGGGCTTCGATGTGCGCCTGGAAACGGTGGACACGGACGGCGAAGTGGTCAGCAGCATCGAATGCAAGCGCGAAAAACGCAACCGCAACGCTTGATTTCCATCAAATCAGCACGCCATTCCCCATTCCATTGCTAGGACATAGCAATGACTTTCATGCAGTGTTTCTCTATGAAGGACCTGTCAATACCATGTCCTTCTTGCCCCTGTCGGGTATTTTTCTTGCTAGGTCAGAGAAATATTTTTTGCGGGGCCTTTCCAGAACACCATTCCTTTGCTACTATTCGCTCAAGGATTGCGTGATGGACTGCGAATTCATGCTTATCTGAATATTCACGAGACGCGAAGCAAACCCTTCGAATCATTTTGGCCGTTTGCCGGTTTTCCGCAGAATCGTCATCCCGAAGAAAACCTCGAACCCGCGGCCGATGCACCCTTGAGTTTCCCGGTAGTTAGTAGGAATGATTCGCCGATGTCCCGGATACGGCTGGCAGCCTCGTCGTGTTTTGTGGGTTTAGTAGCTACAAAAAAAGAGTTGGTATTGGAGAAAGCAGGCATGAATTTTTCGCATGATAAAAGTCCCGGCAAGAATTTCACCAGTCTGGCCATCGTAGTTGTCCTGCACCTGTTCGTCGGCTACGCCGTCGTCAGCGGCTTGGGCAAGCGCATGGTCAGCAAGATGAAAGAAGCCGTAGAGACCAAGCTGATCGAAGAGGTCAAAGCGCCGCCACCGAAAGAGGTGCCGCCACCGCCACCGCCGCCAGAAATGAAGGCGCCGCCACCACCGTTCATTCCGCCTGTCGAAGTGAACGTGCAGCAGCAGCCGCAAGTACCTAGCCCGATCGCGCAAGCGACCAGCCAGAAGCCGGCAACGACCGAGCTGGCCCGTCCGCAAGCCCCCGTGGCAGCCAAGGCCGCAGGCCCGTCCCACACCGTCGCCGTTGTCAGTTTCGACAATTGCGCGAAACCGGACTACCCGAAGGCTTCCTTGCGTAACGAAGAATCCGGCACCACCAACATGCGCTTCCTGATCGGCGTCGATGGTCATGTCGTCGAATCCCAGATCGTCAAGTCCAGTGGTTTCAGGGATCTGGATAAGGCAGCTGTGGCAGCCTTGTCGAAGTGCAAGTTCAAGCCGGGTACGACGGATGGCAAACCCGAGCAATCGTGGGCGCCAGTGCAATACGTCTGGTCGCTGGAATAGAAAAACCGGGGCGGCAACCCTGCCCCATACATGAATTTCGTTGTCGATTCGTTCAGCGAACTGATTATTTTATAATTTTGGAGGAAGCATGTTTAAGAATACCCGTTTGTCCGCTGTCCTGGCTGCCGTGATGTTGTCGGCAACTGCAGCATTCTCTGCGCCAGCATTCGCCCAAGACGCTGCATCGGCAGCCGCTTCGGCACCAGCAGCGGCCAGCGCGCCAGCAGCAGAAGCACCAGCAGCAGCACCAGCTGCTGCCGAAGCGTCTTCCGCACCTGTGGTCAAGGCTGGCGACAAAGAAGAAGTCGCCAATCCATACGGTATCGGCGCAGCATGGGACAGCGGTCCAGTGCCTAAGACCACCATGGTCATCCTGGGCCTGATGTCGCTCGGTTCGTGGTACATCCTGATCACCAAGCTGCTCGACCAGATGAAAATCTTCAAGCAAGCCAAGGAAACCCAGGCTAAATTCTGGAAAGCCAGCTCGATCGCCGCTGGTTCGGCAACCCTGACCGCCGGCAGCCCATTCCGCTTCATCGCTGAATCGGGTACCAAGGCCACGGCCCACCACGATGGCGCCCTGCTTGAGCAAATCGACCTGTCGACCTGGGTGACGATGTCAATCCAGCGTTCGGTTGAAAAAGTGCAATCGCGTCTGCAAGACGGCCTGTCCTTCCTGGCAACCGTCGGTTCGACCGCACCGTTTATCGGTCTGTTCGGTACCGTCGTTGGTATTTACAGCGCACTGACCGCCATCGGTATGAGCGGTAACGCATCGATCGACAAAGTTGCAGGTCCAGTCGGTGAAGCACTGATCATGACCGCCTTCGGTCTCTTGGTCGCCGTTCCTGCTGTTCTGGGTTACAACTGGCTGGTTCGCCGCAACAAGTCGGCCATGGAAGAAGTCCGCTCCTTCAGCGCCGACGTGCACTCGGTCTTGATCTCGGGCGCCATGTCCACCAGCGAAGCTGGCCGTAACGCCGGCAATAAAAAGATCGGATAATTGCCATGTCGATGAATGTCGGCTCCGAAGACGGAGAAGAAGATCAGGTAATGTCAGAAATCAACACGACACCGCTCGTCGACATCATGTTGGTTCTGCTCATCATCTTTCTGATTACGAGCCCGGTCGTTCTCAAACTGCAGAAAATCAAGCTGCCAAACGAGATCAACCAGGTCATGCTGCCGAAGCCAGAAGACGTCAACATCGTGGTCAATAAAGATGGCGACTTCTACTTCAACCAGACCAAACTCGAGAATACGGACAAATTGTTCGAATTCCTGAAGAAAGAAGCAGTGAAACTGCCACAGCCGGCAGTCCATGTTCGCGGCGATCAGGATGTGCGCTACGAATTCGTCGGCAAGGTGATTTACACGGCACAACGTGCTGGGATTCAGAAGGTCGGTTTCATCACCGAACCGCCTGACCGCGGTTAAGAACGCGGCGCGCGCGCCGGGCAGGCAGCAAGCCCGGCGCGCGCCCATCCCAACATTTGAAAAGGAAACACCATGAGTATGAATGTCGGATCAAGTTCCGGGGGCTCCAAAGCCGATCCGGAACCGATGATGGAAGTGAACATGACGCCGCTGATCGACGTGATGTTGGTCTTGATCATCATGTTGATTATCACGATTCCAAAGCAAAACCATGCGGTCAATCTGAACATGCCGAATGACCAGAAGTCGCCGCCTCCGCTGCGTCCACCAGTCGTCATTACGATCGACGTGGACTTTGATGGCACCATTCTGTGGGACAATGTGATCGTTCCTGATCGCAAGACCCTGGAAGCGAAGCTGGCCCAAGTCGCGGCGGTACCGAAGGAAGAGCAGGATGAAGTGCATCTGCGTCCGAACAAGCTGGTCGCATACAGCAAAGTCGCCGGCGTGATGGCTTCGGCCCAGCGCCTGGGTGTGAGCAAGATCGGCATGGTCGGTCAAGAGCAGTTCCAGTAAAGCGCTTTTTTGCTAATTCCGAGCACGGCAGGGTCAACCCTGCCGTGTCTTTTTGAATGAAAGAATCCCCATGTTCAAATTTCGTCTCGCCCAACTGAGCCTCGTGATGGCCGCCATCGGCTTTGCCTCCGTGGCCCACGCTGAAACCGTCCGTGCCGAAATCGGCAATCCGCTGCAAGAAGCCCAGAAGCTGATGAAAGCGGGCAAGAATAAAGAAGCGCTGGGCGAGCTGCGCAAGCTCGACAGCGTGGGTGGCAAGACCCCGAACGAGATTTTCCTGATCGACAAAGTGCGCGCCTCGGCCGCCTCGGCCGCCGGCGACCTCGACGCCGCTAACAAGGCCTTCGAAGCGCTGATCGCATCGGGCAAACTGGGCGGCGCCGAAAGCGCCCGCTATCAGGAAGGCTTGGTCGGCAATTACATGCGCATGCGCGACTTCGGCAAGGCCAACGCCATGATCAACAAGGTGCTGGCGGATCATCCGGATCCGAAGATGCACGCTTACCTGGTCCAGAACTACTATGCGATGGGTAACTTCGCACAGGCAACCAAAGAGTTGCAGGTCGAATTGCGCGCCGACGAAAAGAATGGCCGCGCCCCGTCCGAAGAGCAGCTGCAAATGCTGGCCAACCTGCAATTGCGCTCGGGCGACAAGGCGGGCTATGTGACGGCGATTGAAAAGCTGGCCACCTACTATCCAAAGGTCAACTACTGGACCGACTTGCTGAACCGCGTGTCGGGCAAACCTGGCTTTTCCGAGCGCCTGTCGGTGGACGTGTGGCGCCTGAAACTGGCCAACAACCTGATCAAGAAGCCTAGCGAGTTCATGGAAATGTCGCAACTGGTGCTGCAAGCGACCGCCCCTGGCGAAGCGATCAAGGTCATCGACAAGGGCTACAAGGCCGGTGCCTTTGGTGTGGGCGCCGATGCGCCGCGCCACCAGCGCCTCAAAGACTTGGCCGAGAAGACCGCGGCTGACAACGTCAAGAATGCCGCCGCCATGGAAGCGACCCTGGTCAAGACCAAGGACAACGACGGCTTGGCCGCCCTCGGCTACGCCCTGGTGCAAGCCGGCCAGGCCGACAAGGGCTTGAAGATGATGGAAGAGGCGATCAAGGCCAATGGCTTGAAGCATCCAGAAGACGCCAAGCTTCACCTGGGCATCGCCTACGCGGTGGCCGGCAAGAAGCCGCAAGCGATCAGCACGCTCAAGGGCGTGGGCGGCACGGACGGCACCGCCGACCTGGCGCGCTACTGGATCATGGCGATCAACCACCCATCGGCCTGATCGTTTGAGCTGAACCTTATTTTCCGCTGCGCCAAAGCGCCGCCTGCCCAGCAGGCGGCGCTTTTTCACTTTCTGGGCCCCAGCAGGCCTGGTGAAGCCGGGTCCGCGTGAAAGCGCCATTTGAGCGCGCATTTGAGCGCGCATTTCACCGTATAATCTCTGATTTGGCAGTATTTTATCGCCCGTGACCGTGTATTTTCCCGTTTCCAGCCCATGAAGGTATTTCGCGGACTTCCCAACGACAGGGCGCGGGCCCCGTGCGCCCTCACCATCGGCAATTTCGATGGCGTGCACCGCGGCCATCAAGCCTTGCTCGAGCAAGTGCGTGGCGCCGCCGCCGGCCTGGGCCTGGAAGCGGCGGTGATGACGTTCGAGCCGCACCCGCGCGAGTTTTTCGCGCAGCGCTTGAATGATCCGTCCAAGGCGCCCTGCCGCATCGCCAATTTGCGCGACAAGCTGCAATCGCTCTCGAACGCCGGTATCGACCGCGTCATCGTCGAGCACTTCAACGCCCACTTCGCCGCCATTGCCCCGCGCGACTTCACCGAGCGCGTGCTGGTGCAGGGCTTGCACGTGAAATGGCTGATGGTGGGCGACGATTTCCGCTACGGCGCGCGGCGCGAGGGCACGGTCGAGAGCCTGATCGAGGAAGGGCGCCGTCTCGGCTTCGCCGTCCACACCCTGCCGGCCGTGCTGCACGCGCAGCAGCGCATTTCATCCTCGGCCGTGCGCGCGGCGCTGGCGCAAGGCGACTTCGCGCACGCCGAACAACTGCTCGGCCATCCCTACGCGATTTCCGGCCACGTGGTGCACGGCCAAAAACTGGGCCGCACGCTCGGCTTTCCCACCCTGAACCTGCGCGTGCGCCACCGCCCGGCTTTGTCCGGCATCTTTGTGGTGCGCGTACACGGGCTGGGCGCGCAGACGCTGGCGGCCGTGGCCAGCCTGGGCGTGCGCCCCACCGTCGACGACAGCGGCCGCGTGCTGCTCGAAGTGCACTTGCTCGACACCGCCCTGTCCTGCTACGGCAAGCTGGTGCAGGTGGAGTTCCTGCAAAAAATCCGCGACGAAGAAAAATTCAGCGACCTGGCCAGCCTCACCAGCGCCATCGCCCAAGACGCCGACCAGGCGCGCGCCTGGTTTGCACGCCACACCGGCACGCGCAGCGGCACCTTGACCGCCACCGACCGAATTTGACGGCGCCCACCATTGCCTGCGCGCCCGCGCCCACCGTAAATCGTGCGCCACCACCGACCACACACTTTTGAAGAAGACCATGTCCGATAACAGCAAACCAGAATCCAAAGCCGCCAAGAAGGCCGAGAGCAAATACCCGGTGAACATGCCCGAGACCCCCTTCCCGATGCGTGGCGACCTGGCCAAGCGCGAGCCGCAATGGGTCAAGCAGTGGCAAGACAAGCAAATCTACCAGCGCATCCGCAAGGCCGCCGCCGGGCGCCCAAAATTCATCTTGCACGACGGCCCGCCGTACGCGAATGGCGACATCCACCTGGGCCACGCGGTCAACAAGATCCTCAAGGACATGGTGGTCAAGGCGCGCACCCTGGGCGGCTTCGACGCGCCCTATGTGCCGGGCTGGGATTGCCACGGCATGCCGATCGAAATCCAGATCGAAAAACTGTACGGCAAGAACCTGCCGACGCCTGAAGTTTTAGCCAAGGCGCGCGCCTACGCGCATGAGCAGGTCGAGCGCCAAAAGAAGGACTTCGTCCGCCTGGGCGTGCTGGGCGACTGGGACAATCCCTACCTGACCATGGCCTACGGGAACGAGGCGGACGAACTGCGCGCCCTGGGCAAGCTGCTCGACAAAGGCTATGTGTATCGCGGCTTGAAACCGGTGAACTGGTGCTTCGATTGCGGCTCGGCCCTGGCCGAGGCGGAAGTCGAATATCAGGACAAGCGCGACCCGGCCATCGACGTGGGCTTCCCCTTCGCCGAGCCAGCCAAGCTGGCCGCCGCCTTCGGCCTGGCGCAGCTGCCCACCGAGCATGGCTTTGTCGTGATCTGGACTACCACGCCATGGACCATCCCGTCCAACCAAGCCTTGAACGTGCATCCGGAGCTGAGCTACTCGCTCGTTGAGACCAGCCGCGACGGCAAGCCGCTACTGTTGATCCTGGCCACGGACCTGATGGAAGCGTGCCTGGCGCGCTACGAGCTACAAGGCAAGGCGATCGCACAGTGCCAGGGCGTGGCACTGGCCGGCATCCGCTTCCACCACCCGCTGCACGCGCGCGACCCTGGCTACGCACGCACTTCGCCCATGTACATGGCCGACTATGTGACCACCGAAACCGGTACCGGCGTGGTCCACTCCGCGCCCGCCTACGGCCTGGACGACTTCATCTCGTGCAAGGCGCACGGCATGGCCGACGACGACATCATCAAGCCGGTGATGGGCGACGGCAAATTCGCCTCGACCCTGCCCCTGTTTGGCGGCATGACGATCTGGGAAGCGTCCAAGCCGATCTGCAGCGCGCTTACCGACGCTGGCGCCCTGTTCAAGGTGGTGATGTTCGACCACAGCTACATGCACTGCTGGCGCCACAAGACGCCGATCGTCTACCGCGCCACCTCGCAATGGTTCGCCGGCATGGATATCACACCCAAGGACGGCGGCCCGTCCCTGCGCCAGACGGCCCTGCAGGGCATCGCCGACACCCAGTTCTTCCCCGACTGGGGCCAGGCCCGCCTGCACGGGATGATCATCAACCGTCCGGACTGGACGCTGTCGCGCCAGCGCCAATGGGGCGTGCCGATGGCCTTCTTCATCCACAAGGAGAGCGGCGAACTGCATCCACGCACGCCCGAACTGCTCGAACAGGTGGCGCAGCTGATCGAAAAAGGCGGCATCGACGCCTGGCTCAAGCTCGAGCCGCAAGATCTGCTGGGCGCGGACGCGGCCCACTACGAAAAGAACAAGGACACGCTCGATGTCTGGTTCGATTCGGGCGCGACGCACCAGACTGTATTGGGCGGCCCGGATGGCCACGGCTCGCACGCGGCCATGTCGCAGTTCCCGGCCGACCTATACCTGGAAGGCTCGGATCAGCATCGCGGCTGGTTCCATTCCTCGCTGCTGGTGTCGTCCATGTTAAATGGCCGTCCGCCCTACAAGGCCCTGCTCACGCACGGCTTCACGGTCGATGCCGAGGGCAAGAAGATGTCCAAGTCGCTCATGAACACGCTGGCACCGCAAAAAATCTACGACTCGCTCGGCGCCGATATTCTGCGCCTGTGGGTGGCCTCGACCGACTATTCGGGCGAGCTGTCGATCTCCGACGAGATCTTGAAGCGCGTGACGGAGTCGTACCGCCGCATCCGCAACACGCTGCGCTTCCTGCTGGCGAACACCTCCGATTTCGATCCATCGAAAGACGCGGTGCCGGTGGCCGAGCTGTTCGAGATCGACCGCTACGCGCTCGTCAACATGGCAGCCCTGCAGAGCGATATCCTGGCCCACTACGACAAGTACGAATTTCATCCGGTGGTGGCCAAGCTGCAGACCTACTGCTCGGAAGACCTGGGCGGCTTCTACCTCGACATCCTCAAGGACCGCCTGTACACCTCGGGCGCGACCTCGTTCGCGCGCCGCTCGGCGCAGACGGCGCTGTGGCACATCACGCACAGCCTGCTGCGCCTGATGGCGCCCACGCTCTCGTTCACGGCCGAGGAAGCGTGGGTCACCTTCGCCACGGGCGAGGCCTTTGCCGCCAGTGACGAGACCATCTTCACCCAAAGCTATTGGAGCTTGCCAGTGGTGGCAGACGATGCCGCGCTGCTGGAAAAGTACACGGCCCTGCGCGCGGTGCGCGCTGACGTCACCAAGCAGCTCGAGGAGCTGCGCACAACGGGAGCGATCGGCGCGCCCCTGCAGGCCGAACTGACCATCAAGGCAGCTGGCACCAAGTACCGCCAGCTGGCGAGCCTGGGCGACGACCTCAAGTTCCTGTTTATCACCTCGCAGGCGCGGGCGATCGAAGTGGCGGGCGAAGCGGATGAAGCGGTGCAGGTGGCCGCCTCCAGTGCGCCAAAATGCGAGCGTTGCTGGCATTATCGCGCCGACGTCGGCAGCCACGCCGACCATCCAGGCCTGTGCGCGCGCTGCCACAGCAATCTGTTTGGCAGCGGCGAAGCGCGTTCGCACGCTTGATGCCTTACCACTACCACGGCAAATCGGAACCATATGGCAAGTAAGAAACCAAGCTTTCAAACGTCCAGGTCCTCGGGCGCGAGCCTCACGCCCTGGCTGGGCATCGCGGCGCTGGTCGTGCTGTGCGACCAGCTCTCGAAGATCGTGATGGACAAGCTGTTCACGCTGGGCGAGGACAAGGTCGTCACCTCCTTCTTCAACCTGACCCTGGCCTACAACAAGGGCATGGCTTTTAGCCTGATGAGCCAAGCAGGCGGCTGGCAGCGCTACCTGTTGACCATCGTGGCGGCCGTGGTGCTGGTGTTTATCGTCATCATGCTCAAGCGGCACGCCAGCCAGCGCCTGTTCTGCTGGGCGCTGGCCTTGATCGCCGGCGGCGCCATCGGCAACAACATCATCGACCGCGTCGCCTACGGCCACGTCATCGACTTCCTCGATTTCCACTGGGCCGCCCTGCACTTCCCGGCCTTTAACGTGGCCGACAGCGCCATCACGCTCGGTGCCATCCTTTTGATCATCGACGAGCTACGGCGCGTGAACAAGCACTAGCGGGAGAACAGCATGGCGATGGACCTGAAGGGTAAGAAAATCGTCCTCGGCATGTCCGGCGGCGTGGCCTGCTACAAGGCGGCGGACCTGTGCCGCCAACTGGTGCGCGAAGGCGCCAGCGTGCAAGTGGTGATGAGCGAGGCGGCCACCCATTTCATCACGGCCGTCACCATGCAGGCCTTGTCCGGCAACCCGGTCTTCACCAACCAGTGGGATGCGCGCATGTCCAACAACATGGCGCACATCGACCTCACGCGCGAGGCCGACGCCATTCTTATCGCGCCCTGTTCGGCCGACTTCATCTACAAGCTGGCGCACGGCGTGTGCGACGACCTGCTCTCGACCTTGTGCCTGGCGCGCCCGCACAAGCTGCCGCTCTTGGTGGCGCCGGCCATGAACGTGGAGATGTGGCTCAATCCGGCCACCCAGCGCAACGTGTCGCAGCTGCGCGCGGACGGCATCGCCATCTTCGGCCCGGGCTCGGGCGAACAGGCCTGCGGCGAGACCGGCCTTGGCCGCATGTTGGAGCCGCTCGACCTGCTCGAGGAGCTGGTGGCGGCCTTCCAGCCCAAGGTCTTGAACGGGCGGCGCGTATTGATCACCGCCGGCCCCACCTACGAGGCGATCGATCCGGTACGCGGCATCACCAATCTCTCGTCCGGCAAGATGGGCTACGCGGTGGCGCGCGCGGCGCGCGAGGCCGGCGCCGACGTGGTGCTCGTGTCCGGCC
The DNA here is from genome assembly GCA_040388555.1 of Pseudomonadota bacterium. GTDB lineage: Bacteria > Pseudomonadota > Gammaproteobacteria > Burkholderiales > Burkholderiaceae_D > Telluria_A. Next base: position 59,401 of record JAZKBP010000013.1, on the reverse strand, counting down.
CCACCGCGCTGGCCACGCCGCACGGCGTGCGCCGCGTGAACGTGCAAAGCGCGCAGCAGATGCACGAGGCGGTGATGAAGTCCATAGCCGGCCAGCATGTGTTCATCGGCGTGGCCGCCGTGGCTGACTGGCGCGTGGCCAACGCAAGCGATCAAAAGCTCAAAAAGCAGCCCGACGGCGCCACCCCCGACCTCAAGTTCGAACAGAACGCCGACATCCTGGCCAGCGTGGCGGCCACCACCTCGGTGTCGGGCTGGCCTTACTGCGTGGGCTTCGCGGCCGAATCGGAAAATCTGGTGCACTACGGCGCCGACAAACGCGCCAAGAAGGGCATCCCTCTATTGGTCGGCAATATCGGACACCACACTTTTGGCCAGGACGAGAACACCATCGTGCTGTTCGACGAGACCGGCCACACCGTGCTGCCCACGGCCGACAAGCTCACGCTGGCGCGCCAGCTCGTCAGCGAGATCGCCAAGCGCATCGAACAAGCGTCGCTGCTGGCGTAGTGTACGTCAGCAGCCCACATACATTTACGGCGCACCATCTTTCACCCAACAAGAACAAACCATGAAAAGCATAGACCTGAAAATTCTCGACCCGCGCATGCGCGAGCTGCTGCCGGCCTACGCCACGCCGGGCAGCGCGGGACTCGACCTGCGCGCCTGCATCGACGCGCCCATCACCATCGAAGCGGGCGCCACCGTGCTCATTCCCACCGGCCTGGCCATCCACCTGGCCGACCCCGGATATGCCGCCGTGATCCTGCCGCGCAGCGGCATGGGCCACAAGAACGGCATCGTACTGGGCAACCTGGTGGGCTTGATCGATTCCGACTATCAGGGCCAATTGATGGTCTCGACCTGGAACCGCGGCCACAAGGCTTTTACCCTCGAACCGATGGAACGCCTGGCGCAGCTGGTGATCGTGCCGGTGCTGCAGGTGGCGTTTAACGTGGTCGAGGAATTTGGCGACAGCGAACGTGGCGCCGGCGGCTTCGGCAGCACCGGCAAGCACTAGGACGACCATGAGCCTATTTTCCGATCGCGCCGGTCCCGCCATCGGCGCACTGTGCGCCGCCTCGCTGCTGGCCGCCTGCGCCAGCGCGCCACAGCACCCGGCCCCGGTAATGGTGCGGCCGGCGCCAGTCGAGCCGACCCCGGTCTTGAACCCGAAAATGGCGGCCGACGCCGAAGCGCTGAACCGCCAGGCCGCCCTGCTCGAACGGGTCTACCAGGTGGCCGCTCCCCTGCTGATCAATAACGCGGACCTGTGCAAGAACCACGCGCGCAATCTGCTCGGCTTCACCGCCAAGAACCGCCATTCGTATCCGGGTGAATTCAACGACGCCGCCCACAACGCCTTCGGCATGGGCGAACGCCTGCAAGTGTCGGGCGTGCTGGCCGGCAGCGGCGCCTACGCCGCAGGACTGCGCCGCGGCGACGCCTTGATCGCGGCCGAAGGCAAGCCGCTGCCCACCGGCGCGAACGCCGAAACCACGGCCGGCTCCGTGTTCGGCCCGCTGGTGGCGAACCATACCACCATCAAGCTGACCGTCTCGCGCGACGGCGCCCACAACGTCATCGCCGTGCCGGTCACGCGCGCCTGCGGCTTCCGGGTCGAGGTGGGCAACGCCGATAACGTCAATGCCTACGCCGACGGCAGCCGCATCATGGTCACGCGCGGCATGATCAACATCGCCCAGACCGACGAGGAACTGGCCTATGTGATGGCCAAGGGACTGGCGCACAATATCCTCAACCACGCCAGCTCGCAGCGCTCGGCCGGCACCTTGGCCTCCATCATCGACAACCTGGTCAACCTGCGACCGGACCTGTCGATGTTGATCGGCAGTGGCGGCATCAAGCCGATGCCGGGCGAGGTCGACGCCAGCGCCGACACGCTGGCCATATACCTGCTGGCGCGCGCGGGCTACAATGTCGACCATGCCAGCCGCTTCTGGCAAAACCTGGCCGCCAATTATCCGGCCTCGGTGTTGAACGGCTATGTCGCCAACCATCCCGCCACCGCCATCCGTGTGGCGGCGATCGACAAGGCGGTGGCCGAGGTCAAGTCCAAGCAAGCGTCCAAACGTCCATTGGTGCCGTGATGAAGAAACTGCCCGTAACGATCCTGCTGACGCTGATGAGCATTCCCTTGCTCGTCACAGCGGCAGCGGCCCCGCGCTGGTCGAAGGTCGGCTCGGATGCGGGCAGCACGTACTACATCGACAAGGCGAGCATGAGCAAGACCGACAAGGGCCACAAGGCCTGGTCGCTCACTTCCTACGCCAAGGAGCAGAACACGCCGGACGGCAAGCCCTACCTGTCGATGAAGGCGCTGCATGCTTATTCGTGCGACGAGCGCACCAGCACCCTGATGATCCAGGTGTACTACGCCGAGGCGATGGGAAAGGGCGCGGTGGTCCAGAACTTCAAGTATGAAAAATTCAGCGCCGAGGACATCGTGCCCGAAAGCGGCACCGACAGCGCGCTGCAGGTGATCTGCCGCGTCAAGAAGTAGCCGCGCCGCCTGGCGTTTGCGCTAGAAATTCGGGAAATACGTCACCATCACCCAGGTCAGGATGCCGCAAAACGCGGCCGCACCCAGGCAGACCAGCAGCAATCGGCCGAACTTCGGCGTGCCATCGTCTTTTTTTGTATCATTGCTCATATCGACCGCCTTGCCGTTTGCGCGCTCCGTTTGGAGGCTCTAGTATAGCCGCTGGCGCCCATTCGAAAGCAAGAAGCGGATCGCGCGCCGCGGGCGCCGCGCCGACAATACACGCTATCCGACACACGCGCGCATGCGCCACGAAAGCCCATCGATGAGTACCGCCAACCTGCTCCGCCTGATCACCCTTGCCGCCATCTGGGGCGGCTCTTTCCTGTTCATGCGCATCGGCGCGCCGGTGCTCGGTCCGGCCATCCTGATCGCCGGGCGCCTCGGCTGCGCCGCGCTGTTCCTGGCCGTAGTGGGGCTGTGGCTGCGCAAGCGGCTGGACTGGCGCGCCAACTGGAAGCACTTCCTGGTGCTTGGTTTTTTCAATTCCGCCCTGCCCTTCCTGCTGTTCGCGTTCGCCGCGCGCACCCTGTCGGCCTCGGTGCTATCGGTCTTGAACGCCACCGCGCCGATCTGGGGCGCGCTGGCCAGCGCCGCCTGGGCGCGCCAGCGCGTACCCGCGCGCACCTTGGCCGGCCTGGTGCTGGGCATGGCCGGCGTGGCGCTGCTGGTTGGCTTCGACAAGGTCAGCGCGCTGCCCGGCGCCGGCATCGCCATCGCGGCCGGGTTGCTGGCGGCCGTCAACTACGGCATCGCCAGCACCTACGCGCGCTATGCCAAGCCGGTCGAGCCCTTCGCCAACGCGCACGGCAGCATGTGGGCCGCCTTCGTGCTGGTGCTGCCCGCGCTACCCTTCTTCGCGCAGCCCGCCCCGGCCACCGTCGGTGTCGTGCTGGCCGTGCTGGCGTTGGGTGTGCTGTGCAGCGGCGTGGCCTACCTGCTGTACTTCCGCCTGGTGCGTGACGTCGGTCCGGCCTCGGCGCTGACTGTCACCTTCCTCAACCCCGTGTTCGGCATCCTGTGGGGCACCTTGTTCCTGCACGAAGTGGTGGGCTGGTACACGGTGGCCGGCTCGGCCATCGTGATCGTCGGCACCGCGCTCGTCACCGGCTACGTGCCGCGCCTGCCCGCCTTCGCGCGCGCGGCGCCGCCGCGCCAGGGACGGTAAGCATGCCCGTCATCGTGCATGAATCGCGCATCGCGCTGCCGGCCGGCTTCCGCGCCGCCGACGTGTTCGCCTTTCACGGGCGCGACGCCGAAGGGGTGGCCGAACAGGTGGCACCGCCCGTCCTGCGCAAGGGCGTGCTGCTAGGTGGCGCACCGGTGCTGCTGGAACTACGCTGCGAACCCGGGCAGGCGCTGTGCGCCGCCCACATCGACCTCGCTGCCGGCGCGGCGGCGACAGCGCAAACCTTGCGCGCGCTCGACGATGCCTGGCTCAACATACTCGGCTTGCGCATCGATCCGGCCGCCTTTTTCGCCTTCGCCGCCAACGACGCCCAACTGGGGCCGCTGGCGCGGCGCCACGCGGGCTTGCGCGTGGTGCAGTCGGCCACCGTGTTTGAAGCGCTGACCTGGGCCATCATCGGCCAGCAGATCAACTTGAACTTCGCAATCGCGCTGCGCCGCACCTTCATCCTGCAGGCGGGCCGTCAGCACAGCGGCGGCATGTGGTGCTACCCGGATGCGTCAGCGGTGGCGCGGCTCGAGCTCGAAGCGCTCACCAGCCGCAAGTTCTCGCGCGCCAAGGCCGAGACGCTGCTGCGCCTGGCGCGCGCGGTCGACGCGGGCGAACTCGATCTGGAGCGTGACGCCGATATCGACGTGGTCACGGCGGCGCTATTGGCGATCAAGGGCATCGGCCCCTGGACTGTCAATTACGCGCTGCTGCGCGGCTATGGCTATGCCGATTGTTCGCTGCATGGCGACGTGGCCATCCGCGCGGCGCTGCAAAAGCTGCTTGGCGAGGACGCCAAGCCGGACATGGCGCGCACCCAGCGCTGGCTGGCGCACTATGCGCCGCACCGCACGATGACGGCGGCCCACCTATGGGCCAGCCTGGCTCCTGATACGGGCAATCAAGAGTCGCAAGCCTGAGCGGCGCCGGCGCGGGCGCTGCGCCGCCGGCGCCACCACACCCAGGCGCTGCTGCCGAACGCGATGAACAGGCACAGGACTATCCACACGGCCTGGGTGGTGGCTGGCGTGGCGTGCCACCAGCGCAGTACCGGTGGGGCGATGGCGGCGATCCCGTAGAAGATGGCGGCGGTGACGGCCGCCGCCAGCACCAGCGCCATGAGATGAGCTGAAAGCTTCATGATGTCCTTTGCGGGCGTAGGCCCGAATGTTTGGCGCCATCATTATAGGCCAAGCGCCCCTCCCTATCCCGTGTAGAGCAGGTACTCGAAGCCGTTCTGGATGGTGCCGACCACCTGGGCGATGTTCTCGTCGCTTTCGCTGAACTCGACCAGCACCGTGTCGCGCCCGACCCCGTGCAGATTGATCGCGTCGACCCAGAATTTGTAGCCGCCGGCCTCCGGCGCACGGTGCAGCACATTGTTATAGAGCTTGGTGACGAAGTCGTCGGTGCTCGGATTGCTGCCGTACAGGGACGTGAATTCCGTGCTGCGCAAGAAGCCGCCCGCGACGTCGAGCAAGGTGACGCCGTGGTCGATCTGCGCCATCCAGAAACCCAGCCCGCCCAGGTCGGGCTGGCGGTCGAAGGCCGCCTGGTAGATGCGGTAAGCCTCGCCGCCGTTGGCGTGCTTGTCGATGTCGAGCGCGATGGTCTTGTCGCCAAAGCGCACCCGCTCCACATTGACCAGCAGGTCGGTGCCGCCCAGGCCGGCATTGTCGGTCACCACGAAGCCCAGATCGGTCTTGACGACGGTGAAATTGACGCGCGGCCCGATATACACGGCCAGATCGATGCCGGCGCCGCCATCGATATTACTGTTCCCGGGCAGGTCGATCAGCACGTCGGCACTGGTACCGCCGTGACGGTTCAGTACGCTATCGACCACGAAATGCACAGTACCGGACAGCGGCGAGATGTTACCGGCCGTATCGGCCGCGCGCGCCGTCAAGCTGTAGCTGCCATTGGCCATGGCGTAGGGCGTGTAGCTCCAGCTGCCGTCGAGGTGGGCGCGCGTGCTGCCGATCAGGGTAGTGCCGCTGTAGAGCCGGATATCGACCCCGGGTTCGGCGCTGCCGTTGATGAGGGGCTGGTTGCCGCTCACCAGGTCGCCCGACACCTTCGCCACCATCACGCTGGGCACCACCGGCAGCACCGCGGCGGCCGCCACGCTGCGCGCGCCCAGGGTATAGCCGCCCACGTCGACGCCGTAGTCCGCCACGCTCAGGTAGTAGTCGCCGCTGGTGGCGACCGTGTAGCCGATGCGCGCGTTGCCATCGCCGCCGCCGTCGTCGTTGTACGCCACTTGCTTGAGGTCCGGGCCATACAGGATGAGGAAGGGGTCGACCAGGCCGGCGCTGGCGCTGCGATTGAGCTCGAACAGATAGGACGATCCGGCCAGCAGTGCCACCTTGAACATATCGGCGTCGCCCACGCTATTGACCACGCCACTGGCGAGCGCGCCGTTGACGCTCACCACGCCGGCGCTGGACGGCGTGTTCACATAGTCGTCGACGATGCTGGTGGCGCTGACGGTGTAGGCGCCGGTACCGGTGCTCGCGTCGTACACGGCCAGGTAATAGGTCCCCGCCGTCATCGCGTTGAAGAAGATCTCGGCGTTCAAGCCCACGCCGCTGTCGTCGTCGAACACCAGGCGCTGCAGCGCGCTGTTGTACAGCACCAGGTAAGGGTCGGGCAAGCCGCCGGCGGCACCGGTGGCGCGGAACACGTAGGCCGTGCCGGCGTTGAGCACCACCTTGAGCAGGTCGCCGTCATCGACAAAATCGATGCGCCCGCTCAAGGGGGCGTGGTCGGGGATGACCAGCCCGGTGGTGCTGGTCGAGAGCGGGAAGTCGTCCGTCTGCACCACGCTGGCGGTGCTGAAGTTGAGGGTGGCGGCATCGGCGATGCCGGCATAGGCGTTGCCGGCGAGGTCGGTGAGCACGCCGCTGGCGAACTTGAGGTAATAGTCGCTGGCGCCGGCCAGGTCGGTGGCCGGATTGATCGTCACGGTGTTCCCGCTGATGCTCACCTGGCTGGCGTCGCCCACGCTGATGGTGCGCGCCACCGTGCCATTGCCGTAGTAAAGGACGATGTCGCCCGCCCCGGCCCGCACCGCTTCGTTGAACACCAGCGCCAGGTTGGCGCCGGGCGCGACCGCGCTGGCGTTGTCGGCCGGCGTGCTCGACACCA
>JAZKBP010000013.1:0-52498 GCA_040388555.1 Pseudomonadota bacterium | reverse complement strand
GGCGCCGCCGTGTCGAGCACGACCGCCGACAAGCTGTACGCGCCGATGCCGCTGGCGTAGTCGGACACGCCCAGGTAATAGGTGCCGCCGCTGGTGGCGGTAAAACTCAGGCGCGCATTGCCGGCGCCGCCGCTGTCGTCGTCATGCGCGAGCGCGTTCGCGCCGGCGTCGAACAATTCGAGGTAGGGGTCGTGCAGACCGCCGGTCGCGCGCGTGAGGCTAAACACATAGCTGGTGCCGGCCACCAGGGTGACGCGGAACAGGTCCTCGTCCTGCGCCGCCTCGATCACCCCGGTGCTGGCGGCGCCGCCCACGGTGACGAGCCCGCCGGTACTGGTCGACCAGGGATAGTCGTCGGCGACGGTGCTGAAATTGAGGGCGCTGCTGCCGCTGATGCCGGCGAAGGCGTTGCCGGAAAAGTCAGTGACCACGCCGCTGGCCAGATTGAGGTAGTAGCTGGCGCCCGCGTCCAGGTCCGCGCTCGGGTTGAGCGTCAAGTGCGAACCGGAAAAGCTGACCTGGCTGCTGTCGGTGATGGCGATGGTGCGCGCCAGGCTGCCGTTGGCGTTGTAGATGAGGATATTGCCGCTGCCGGCGCGCACCGCTTCGCTAAAGTTCAGCACCAGGTCGGCGCCGGCGCCCACGCTGGTGGCGTTGTCGGCCGGGGTGCTGCTTATCAGGGTGGGCGCGCTGGTGTCGCCCGTGATCACGGCGGCCGCCAAGCGGTAGGCGCCAATGCCGCTGCCCACGTCGAACACCCCCAGGTAATAGGTGCCGCTAGTCTGGGCCGTGAAGCTGATGCGCGAATTGCCGCTGCCGCCGCTGTCGTCGTCCACCGCCAGATTGTTCTGGTCGGTGCCGAACAGGAGCAGGAAAGGATCGGGCAAGCCGCCGGTCGCGCGCGTCAAGTCGAACACGTAGGACAGTCCGGCCGTCAAGTTCACGCGGAACAAGTCGGTGTCGTCGATCTGCTCGATCACGCCGCTGGCCGCGGCGCCCCCCACGGTGACGACACCGGTGGTGCTGGTCGACCAGGGATAATCGTCGCCGCCGGCCGCCGCCGTGCTGAAGTTAAGCGCGCTATTGCCGCTGATGCCGGCATAGGCGTTGCCGGCCAGATCGAGGATGACGCCACTGGCGATGTTCACGTAGTAGCTCGCGCCGGGAGCCAGGTCGGCCGCCGGATTGATGGTGACGCTGCTGCCGGAAAAACTGACCTGGCTGGTGTCGCCCACGGCGATGCTGCCGGCCAGGCTGCCGTTGGCGTCGTAGAGCAGGAAGCTGCCGCTGCCGGCGCGCACCGGTTCGCTGAAGCTCAGCACCAGGTTGGCGCCCACCGTCACCGCGCTGGCGTTGTCGGCCGGCGTGCTCGAGACCAGGGTGGGCGCGCTGCTGTCGGCGATGGCGGCCGCCACGGTGTAGCCGCCGGTGCCGCTGCCGACATCGAACACGCCCAGGTAATAAGTGCCGCTGGCGGCGGCGGTGAAGCTGATGCGCGCGTTGCCGGAGCCGCCGCTATCGTCGTCGTGCGCGAGCACGCTCACGTCCGGCCCGTACAACTGGAGGTAGGGATCGGCCAAGCCGCCGCTGGTGCGCGCGGCGTTGAACACGTAGGAGACGCCCGCGCTCAAGCTCACCCGGAACAGGTCGGCGTCGTCGCGCACTTCGATGCTGCCGCCGACGGGCGCGCCACCCACGCTGACGACGCCGGTGGTGACGGTCGACCAGGGGTAATCGTCAGCGCCGGCGGCCGCCGTGCTGAAGTTGAGCGCGCCACTGCCGTTAAGGCCGGCGTAGGCGTTGCCGGCCACGTCGCGCAGTACGCCGCTGGCGATGTTGACGTAGTAGCTCGCGCCGGCCGCCAGGTCGGCGCTGGGATTGATGGTCACGCTGCTGCCGGCGATGCTGACCTGGCTGGTGTCACCCACGGCGATGGTGCGCTCGAGCGTGCCGCCGCTATTGTAGATGAGGATATTGCCGCTGCCCGCCTGCAGCGTTTCGCTGAAGGTGAGCACCAGGTTGGCGCCCACGGCGACGCTGCTGGCCTCGTCGGCTGGACTACTCGTGAGCAGGACCGGCGCCGTCGTGTCGAGCGCGGCGGCGGTGCCGAAGTTCAGGGCGGTGCTGCCGCTGATACCGGCGTAGGCGTTGCCGGCCAGGTCCTTGAACACGCCGCCAGCCATGTTGACGTAGTAAGCGCTGGCGCCGGCCAGGTCGCTCGCCGGATTGATCGTCACGGTGCTGCCGGCAATGCTGACCTGGCTGCTGTCGGTGACGGCGATGGTGCGCGCCAGCGTGCCGCCGCTGGTGTAAAGCAAGATGTTGCCGCTGCCCGCTTGCACGCTCTCGCTGAAATGCAGCACCAGGTCCGCGTTCACGGCCACCGCGCTGGCGTTGTCGGCCGGACTGCTCGAGGCCAGCGTGGGCGCCGTCGTGTCGGCGCTGGCGGCGGTACTGAAGTTGAAGGCGCCGCTACCGCTGATGCCGGCGAAGGCGTTGCCGGACGCATCCTTGAGCACGCCGGAGCCGATGTTGACATAGTAGGCGCTGCCGGCGGCCAGGTCACCGGCCGGATTGACGGTCACGACATTACCGGCGATGCTCACCTGGCTGCTGTCGCCGATGGCGATGCTGCGCGCGACGCTGCCGGCGCTGGTATAGATGACGATGTCGCCGCTGCCGGCCACCACGGTTTCGCTAAAGCTCAGCACCAGGTTGGCGCCCACCGCGACCCCGATCGCATTGTCGGCCGGGCTGCTGGTGCTCAAGGTGGGGGCCGTCACATCGTTTTTCAGCAATTGGCCAGTGGCTAACTGGACGTCGCTGAACTGGAAGTGTTCGACCAGGGTGTAGCTGTCGGTGCCGGAAGCGCTGCCGCTGATGGTGTAGCTGTTGGCGTTGGCGTTGTAGGAGATCGTGTAGCTGGCGAAGCTGCCGGCCAGCACGGCCAAGTCGTCGCCGGCGCCGCCGTCGATCTGGTCGTTGCCCAGGCCGCCCGTGAGGGTGTCGTCGCCCTCGGCGCCGCTGATGGTGTCGTTGCCGACGCCGCCATCCAGATTGTTGGCCGCCGCGTTACCAGTGATGCGGTCCGCGCCGCCGCCGCCGACCGCGTTTTCAATCACCGTCCCGAAGGCGATGGCGATATTGTTGCTCATCGCGTTGACCGAGGAATAATGGCCCGCCACCAGGTCGATTTGCGAGGGCGTCTGCCAGCCGCTCAAGTTCAAGGTATCGACGCCGCCCGAGTCGAACAGCGTCATGATGGGATGGCGGTTGAGCGTAAAGTCGTACAGGGTGGCGTCGGCCCCGCTCAGGTTCGATCCGAAGCCGTACACGGTGTTGCCGGTGCGCGTGGTGGTCGAAGCGCCGTAGATGCGCTGGATCACCATCACATCGTTGAGCATCGGCGTTTGCGGGTAATACGTTTGATTGTCGCTGCCGATCCAATCGGCTTGCGCCACTGGCCAGTTGTCGCCCTGCCCCGGACCGAAGTAGGACATTACGCTAAAGACCGTCGAATCCTGGTAGGACGAGGGCGTCGGCAAGTCACCCCTGCTGGCGTCGTAGTCGCCCATGTGGTTCAAGCCCAAGGTGTGTCCCAATTCGTGCACCATGGTCAGGAAGCCGTATTGGCCAAACACGGGTGTGGCAAGGTCCGCGTAAGAGGCGTTCAACCATGCCGTACCGTCCTCGGGAAAATAGGCGTGGGCAAAGAAGTCCGCATGCGTGAGGTAGGCCAGTTCGATGTCCGAGGACGTGGAACTGGTCTGCACCATATTGTTCCGAATGAGATCGTCCCAGGTCTTGATCGCCAGCGCGAACAATAGTTGCTGGGCGCTGTTGCTGGGCCTGAAGGATGGGTTCTCGCCTTCGTTGGCGGTCAATCCCGTTGTGTTGATCGGGAAGGAATAGGTGATCGTCAAGCTTTGCCAATACTGCAGGCCAGCCATTTGCGTGAACACTTGATCGTCCGTGAAATTCGGAATCGAAGTCGGCATGCGAAAATCTCCCGCGGGCGTGAAGACGGCATAGGAATGGCCACAGGGGGGGCTGCGCTACGCTTCGTGTGGCGGCAAATGATGACTTGAGGTTACTCCCGGGAAAACCGTTTGTCCAACTTCACGGCCGCCACGGCCGCGCTGATGTGGCGCGCGCGAGACGGGTTCAAAGGGAGGCTGTGCGGCACGGGCGCGCGCCGTCTTTCGCGTCAAGAAACGCTTTCATTTGTTCCTGCGTCAGCACCTCAGGCATGGCTGGCTCGACCGGCAAGCCGTCCGGCCCGATGTGCATGGGTGGCTGCGCGGCTTCATTGGGGCAAGCCGGGGTGGCGGCGGGCAAGGCGCCCGCCAGGGCGAACAAGGACGCGCGCAAGGGATGGTGCGCCACGTTGGCGTCGATCCACAGCTCGTAATAGCGGCGCCCTTCGAACCAGGAAAGCTGCGACACCGCCCGTCCGGAATCGGCTTGGAGCACCACCAGGCGGGCCGGCCGGCCATTGATGCGCTCGGGCTCGTCGCTGGCGGCGCGGGTGGCGCGCGATCCATCGGCCGACATATCGTGCTCGAACAGGGTGACGGTGTGCCCTTCGGGCATGCGAAAGCCGCGGTAAAGGCGCGAGTTGATGTCACTGACCGCCTCGGCGCGCGCGCCCACGCTGTGGAACTGGGCGAATGGCGTGCCGCTCAGCTCGACCGGCGCGGACGCCAGGTTCCGCACGGCGCCCGCCGTGCTGCGCCAGCTGAGGTCGAATCGTTCAAGGTTGGCGTCGCATACCCGCAAGAAACCGTTAGCGCGCACCTCAGCCGCCTCGCGCGCCTGGGCTTGGGCAAACTCCGGCGCGTCTGGTGGCGGGCCCAGTGCGCAAGAGCGGCTCGCCACCGTTTGCGCCCACCCATACCAGGCAAGCGCGAGCAGAAGCAGCGTGGCGCTGCCCGCCAAGGCCCAGCCTTGCCATCGATTGCGAATACCCAATATGCAGCTTCCTGGTGGCGCTGACATGAAAAAAGCCGCATTCTCCGATAAGAGATGCGGCTTTCGACAGCGAATTCTGGTTGCGGGGACAGCTACCGAACAATCCGCCAGAACCCGCATGGACACAGTGTTCGCATTATACAGGCTATCCGAGTTGCCCCCAAAGTTGCCCCCAATTTTCGGGGGCGGATTAAAGCGTTTCTGCACCCAGGGATCCTTCAGGACGGCATAGTCTCAGCAACGGGACGAACTTGCATTTTGTATCTTGGATTTGACCGGCGGCGCTCATCCTCTGCGGAACTGAATAGCAATGTGAGATTTTCACGTTAACCGTCGGACAAAGCGCTTTCTAACCTCGGCAAACCCCTGCGCGATGTAGAAATTATGCGCTCTCGATCGGCTCTCGCTGCTCGATAGCTCAATGTGTGTGCATCCCCTTACGATGGCATTTTGCTCAACATGATTCAGAAGAGCCGTACCTATCTGGATTCCACGCGCCGATTCATCGACTACCAATGCTGAAATCATTGCCCAAATCCCGCTCTCATGAAACGGATAAATATAGTTGGTTGCAACAATTCCAAGAACCCGCCCGTCTGATTCTGCGACACTTACATGGTCATTGGTATTGAGGGAGCGCTCAAGGAAACGCTGTCTCAATTCAATGCTGGTATTCGCATATCCAAGCTGTTGGAATAGTTCGCAAATGCGCTCCGAATCTTCCAATTCCGCATTACGTATCTGCATACCTGAAAATCCTCTCTCTTCAGCATGTCTGGGAGTGATTGCCGCACTGCCCCGCTTGAAACTTTTGTGTTGTCGAACGGGTGTTCGAATGGAGGCATGAACGGGCGACATGTCAATATGTAGGAAGTGTTGCTACCCTCGGAGCATCCTTTAGCCAAGCCACGACGTCGTCGGCATTTCGATCCGGCGGAAAAACTGGATAGAACACCTTTTTAACGAATCCATTCTCAACGATGATTGTGAGGCGCTTGAACAAGGTCATTCCCGCCACTGAAAAAGTTGGCAATCGCAATGCATTTTGAAGCTGCATCGTACTGTCGCTTAGCAGTTGGAATGGCAAGTGCAGTCTGGCTTTGGCCTCGCGTTGGTATTCGGTCATCTGTGAACTAAGCCCGAGTACGCCAGTATGCAGTAACTTCAACTCTGTATAGTGGTCGCGAAAACCACACGATTGCGGCGTACAACCACGGGCGCCAGGAATTTCGTCCCAACTGTCGGGCAACGGAACACCTGGCTGTCCAGTCATTGGATAGACATAGATGACCCAGCGGCCACGAAGCATCCTCAAGTTCACGGTTGTGCCATTGGTTGCCGGCAGCGCGACGTCTGGCAATACGCAGTCGCGAAGATGGAGCGCTGCGCCGTCATCCGTGGGTACGGGAAGGTTTGTTGGAAGTTCAGAGAGACTTGTGATCATATCTAGCCAATGTATGCGGACAGTTGAGCGAAAAATTATTGTAAGGAATCTGGACATTATTCTAGGCGTAAAATTGGCTTTCGAAAATATCCAATACTATTGAATTTGTAGCTACCAATGCATCGCGACCCCGTACTCTTCTTTCGGGGTGAGGTATCGGCGCGCAATGTTAAAGGGGGAATCCAACCCCTTCAACCGCGTCACAATTCCGTAGTTGGCGTGCGTTCGTCATGCGCCACCCAGAAATGCCGCTGACGGGATGCTTTTCATGTGGCATCCGCATTCGCCCCCTTGAATGATGCCTCACGCGGCGCGACAATATAGACTCGTACCGTGGGAATCGCTCCCGCCAGCCATGCCTTGCATGGCCCTGGCTGAAATGTCAGGCGTCGCAGGCGTTAACTGCCGTCGCAGTCGTTACCTGCCTAACGAAGTGGGAGTTCGAAGCTCGCTATTGCGAGACCAGCGCGCCTAGATTTATGGCGTGAAGTTGATGCATGCCCGCTGAAAGGTGGGCCGAGACAGTACCGCGCCCTTGAGGCGCATTTGACGAAGCAGAGCCAGACCCATTCGCAATCGCCCTGAGCGGTTGCGGATCGACATCAAAGCACATGGCTGGCGCCATCGCGAGCGACACGGCCGCAAGCATCCAGAATGCCTGCGGCACGCTGCCTCTCAAAGCTGGCGCCACCGCATGCGCACTTAGAGTCGCCACCACCGTCACCCCGAGTGCGGTGCGTGGCGCGCTGTTCCCCGATGCGCGCTACGGCTGCGTGTGCGCGTCGTTACTGGCGGCTTGCTGCCAGTGACGACGCTCTACCACCGCCGCCGGCCTTTGCAAGCGTTACGTTGCGCGCGGGATGGGGATCAGTGACGAGGCCCCGAGCCTCATTCAGAAGCAGAAACCACGCTGTTTGCAAGCACTGCCCGCCACTGCGGGCCACGACGTGCACGAAGTGCACCCCATGGACCCTGGGTTACTGGTCTCTCCGATGCGGCTGTCCCCTCCGAGGGCGCGCATCGGCGCTCATACGCGCAATGCGGCGCGGGCAAGCAGCGCAACAACCGCATACACGGGAGTGGTGTCCCGAGGCCATCTGTACAACCCCGCACTGCCACGGCAGTGCGGACGGCCAGAAACACTTACCTAACAAACACACCAAGCTCGAAATTCAAAACCGTACGGATCGGAAAGGAATGGCAGCGATGCGCGACCTGAACTACCAGCTCAAGCAACTGTGTCAACGCAACCGCGACGGCAGCTTCGCGACGCGGGCCGACCGCGAACGCATCCTGTACTTGGTCGCGAACCAGTTGGTCGAACTCGGCTTTCGCCACATGAGCGCCGACAGCCTGAAGCCCAAGCACGTCGAGGCGCTGGTCGAGCGCTGGAAGGACGAGCAGGTCGCGACGGGCACGATCAAGAACCGCATGAGCGCGATGCGCTGGTGGGCCGAGAAGGTCGGCAAGGACAACGTGGTCGCTCGCACCAACGACGCGTATGGCATTCAGGACCGGGTGTTCGTCACCAACGAGTCGAAGGCCAAGACGCTTGATGCCGACACGCTCGCCAAGATCGGCGATGCCTACACGGCCATGTCCCTGCGCTTGCAGGCGGTGTTTGGCCTGCGCCGCGAAGAGAGCATCAAGATCATTCCCGCTTGGGCGGATCGCGGTAATGTCCTGCGGCTCAAGGACACCTGGACCAAGGGAGGCAAGTATCGCGAGCTGCCTATCTCGACGGCTGCGCAGCGCACCGTCCTTGACGCCGCGAAGGCGCTTGCAAACGGCGCCAGCCTGATACCGGCGCAAATGTCCTACCGCGATCAGCTGAACCGATTCCGGTCGCAATGCGACAAGGCGGGCATACACGGCGTGCACGGCCATCGACACCATCACGCGCAAGAGCGCTACGAAGGGCTGACCGGTTGGAAGTGTCCGGCTGCCGGCGGCCCGGGCGCCAAGCAGTTGACGTCCGCGCAAAAAACGAGCGACAAGGTCGCACGTCTTGCGATTTCGGCCGAGATGGGACACGGGCGAGAACAAATTTCGGCAGTTTATCTCGGCCGATGACGTATTGGATTTCCTGCTCGACCATTCTGACATCGATCAGCACGCTCATTCCAACTGTTCTTCATCGCCGGTCGCGCATATGAGTCCAAAATGGGATAGACACGCTGTCATGAGGTGGGGCAATAGTCTTACCCATAGACGTGCGCGCGTCATCGGAATCAAGCAGGAATTCAGAAACAAATGCGGCAAGGGCATCTTCCAAAAAATTGTTCATTATGACCATGAGATCGATCATTTGTTGAATCATGGGTTCCACTGCTGCCTCGACATCTGGGGTCCCAAATTGACTGAACATCCAGTGCTGCCCAATCGCATCAGAGCTCTCGTAATATGTATTTCCAGTGTGGGTACCCAAGATGATCTTGTCATCGACCCAATTGTCTTGCGGGACAATGTATGGCTTCCATTCCGCGAACGAGGGGAAGTGAAAACCCATCCCGTTTCGCAAGCCACTTAACCACGGGGCGCTATTAATTGCAACGCTCAAGTCCTTTAAACGCTTTGGCCCGTCCTCCATTTTGGGAAGAATAGAGTTCATGAGTGTCATCGCCACTTCCTTGCTGCGCAAGACCTGAATCGCTTCCCAAATTTTTGATGTCGCCATGCGGAACGCAATCAATGCCTGGCAGAGCTCTGGTTTTCGCCGTGCCGGTCGGACATCGTTATGGAAGTTGAGAGAGAAACCCGTTAGCTTTTGGAGAAAAATCAGCTCGTTAAACATATGGCCGAGTATGTAGTACGTGTATCGGTCTTCATCCGAAAGGCGTTTGACAGCTTCAAGCGGGATGTGAATCTCATACATTTCAACTGAGCGGTTTGACATGCGTCCTCGTTTGAAAAGGTCAGGTTAGGGTTCATAGTCCCGATGCACGACAACGACAGGCAGGCCCAAAGACTGCCAAAGATTTTCGATTGAATCTGTGTGGTCCGCACCGCAGATAAACAGCGTCGGCCATTCTTGCCGCGCAAGAATTCAGCCAATCCAGCAACGTTCGCGAACTGCGTCGCCCAAAGCGTCAAAGGCATCGCGGAATGCGCTGCCACCATCATGAAATCTGTGGCGGATAACGATATTCAACATCGGGCCATCGTCCAATGACAGCATCGTGCGCTCGTCGGGCTCTAGATCGACGTGATGATGTTCGATCCGCAATTCCTTCGCAACATGGGATCCAACAGTGAATTCAACTTCCTGGTGCAGGAGCCCGGCAATGCTCATCTCTTCGGCGATGCGCGCGATCCTGTGCTCGCCACATACGCGACGGAGCTCGGCGTCAAAGGCGGACACTCTTGAGTCTTCGGTCCCGGATGTCGCACATTGGAGTGTGTGCGAGGTGCCGAAAATGAAAAGCTTTGCGTTCAAAGCTGACCTCCCCGAAAGATGGTAAATCAAAAAATGAATCGCGCAGCATGCGGCTAGTCCGTCTTACGTGGGTGCTGGTCCCTGCATAGTGGGATTTTATTCGCTATAAATGTGCTACCACCGAGCTGGCACCAGTAGCGCCTTGTGAAAGCAACCAAGCTTCAGCATCAGCGATACGTTCATTGAGGGACGCATAAGTTGCTGCGAACGCAAATTTTCCGTTTGATTTTAAAACTACACAAGGCCCATTTCCGACTAGCGACTGTTCGAAATCGCCAGTCTCCACGTATGGTTTTGATTGGTAGTAAAAGACCCAGCTATGCTGCCTCTCTTCCGAATTGATTATCACTATTTCTGGCCGGTCTGGCCATGATGCGTCAGGCCTATTAATTTCCTCATAGCAGATCGCATACGCCTGTTTGTTCGAAACCATAAAAGAGCCTTACAAATAGTACATTGGTCGCATAATCGCGGTAAACCCTGTGCTTCTCACCCGCATTAACTCTAGCATACCCAAGTTGCTCTCAGCCGAACCTCATAGTGAGCGTCACGTGCGCTTCGTAGATGTGCCTGAAGACATGTTTCGGTCCTTTATTGTATCGAGGTAATCCGCCCACTTCTGCATCATCTTTCGGCGCTCGGGAAGATGCGCTGTCCGATTGTAGGCGCGGCCGTTCGGGTCTTTGACGGCGTGGGCAAGCTGGTGCTCGATCAGGTCGGGCCGCACGTTCAGCACTTCGTCAAGGATCGTGCGGGCCATCGCGCGAAAGCCGTGGCCGCTCATTTCATCCTTGGCGATGCCCATGCGCCGCATAGCAGCCAGAATCGCGTTGTCGCTCATCGGGCGCTCGCTCGTGCGCACGCCAGGGAAGACAAACCTCCCGCGACCGGTGAGCGCATTAAGCTCGCGCAGAATTGCGACCGCCTGCCTTGCCAACGGAACGATGTGCGGCGTATCCGTCTTCGTCGCCGTGTAGCGCCACTCGGCAGCGTCCAGATCGATGTCAGCCCATTCCGCTGTACGCAGTTCGCCAGGGCGTACAAAGACCAATGGAGCGAGTCGCAAAGCGCACTTGACCGCAAACGTGCCTTGATAGCCATCCAACGTGCGCAGTAGAGCGCCTACCTGTTCCGGTTCGGTGATGGCGGCGAAGTGTTCGCCAACCACTGGCGGCAGAGCGCCGCGTAAGTCCCCGGATGGATCGCGCTCGGCTCGCCCGGTCGCAACGGCGTAGCGGAACACCTGACCGCAGCTACCCAAGGCACGGTGCGCAGTCTCCAGCGCGCCGCGTTCCTCAATGCGACGCAATACGGACAGCAGATCGGGGGCGCTCACGTCGGCGATGGGGCGGGCGCCAATCCATGGAAAGATGTCGCGCTCGAAGCGCCGAAGGATGGTGCCGGCATGACGTGTGTCCCACGTCGAGGCATATTTGGCGTGCCATTCGCGCGCGACCACCTCGAAGCTGTTCGCGACCCGGTCCTGTCGCGCCGAGTGCATCGCCTTGCGGTTCGCTCCGGGATCGACGCCGCTGGCAAGCAGTTTGCGCGCCGTGTCGCGCCGTTCCCGCGCATCCTTCAGGCTCACCTCGGGATAGACGCCAAGGGACAGGCGCTTCTCCTTTCCGTCGAAGCGGTACTTGAGTCGCCACCACTTGCCCCCGGCCGGGGCCACTTCTATGTAGAGGCCGGCGCCGTCAAACAGCTTGACGGCCTTGGCGGCCGGCTTGGCATTGCGGATCGAGGTATCAGTGAGAGGCATGAGCGCACCACGTAGCGATCAAAGCAGTCATTCGCCTGCCCCGCAGTGTGGATGCCTCATTGTGGGGGCAACACCAGCAGTGGAAGGCCCAGATGCCCCCAATGTTGCCCCCATTTCGGCGGGGCTGTCAATGCGCGCACTGACACGCCATGAAACGAAAAAACCGCGTTTCTCCTATGAGGAACGCGGCTTCTGGGTCTTGCTGAAACTACATGAATCGAATTCTTGGTTGCGGGGACAGGATTTGAACCTGTGACCTTCGGGTTATGAGCCCGACGAGCTGCCAGACTGCTCCACCCCGCGTCTGATGCAATCATTATACGTCGCTTTGGGGATTTAGGCAAACTTAATCCATCCGAGATGTGCGATAGCAGCAGAGCCCAGGCCCGATGCCCAGCGCCGCGCCGCGCCGCGCCGCGGCCGTCCCATTCGGTGTAAAGTAGGCGAAACACCCACTTTCTGCGCGATCCCATGAAATTCTGTTCCGAATGCGCCCACCCGGTCGCCTTGCAAATTCCCGAAGGCGACAACCGGCCGCGCTATGTGTGCGGCCAGTGCGCGACCATCCATTATCAAAATCCCAAGCTGGTGGTCGGCTCCATCCCCGTGTGGGAACACGAGGGCGCGCCGCGCGTGCTGCTGTGCCGGCGCGCCATCGAACCGCGCCACGGCTACTGGACCCTGCCGGCCGGCTTCATGGAAAACAATGAAACCACGGCCGACGCGGCGCGCCGCGAAACCGAGGAAGAAGCGGGCGCCAACATCGCGCTCGGCGAGCTATTCACCCTGCTCAACGTGGCCCAGGTGCACCAGGTGCACCTGTTTTACCTGGCGCGCCTGCTCGACCTCGATTTCGCGCCCGGCATCGAGAGCCTGGACGTGCAACTGTTCGCCGAAGCCGACATTCCCTGGGACGAGCTGGCCTTCCCCACCATCCGCAGCACGCTGGAACTGTTCTTTGCCGATCGCGTCAAAATGCGGGAGGGCGGCGCCTACGGATTCCACAGCATCGACATCGTGCGCCCGATGCGCTTGCCGAGCGACGCCAACACGCCATGATTCCCTGGTTAGACACGAATACGCCATTTCCCGACGTGTCCGAGGCGCTCAGCCACGACGCGCCCGGCCTGCTCGCCGCCGGCGCCGATCTATCCCCCCAGCGCTTGCTGGCAGCCTACCGCAACGGCATCTTCCCCTGGTTTTCCGAAGGCCAGCCCATCTTGTGGTGGAGCACCGACCCGCGCATGGTCTTGCGCACCGATCAATTGCGCATCAGCGACAGCCTGCGGCGCGCCCTGCGCCGGGTCGAGCGCAGCATGCACGGCGGCGACGGACGCTGGCAGCTGCGTTTCGACAGCGCCTTCGAAGCCGTCATGCGCGCCTGCGCCGCGCCGCGCCGCGACGGCCCCGGCACCTGGATTTCGGAAGACATCGTGCGCGGCTACACCGGCTTGCACGCGCTCGGCTACGCCCATTCGTCCGAGCTGTGGCACGACGGACAATTGGTCGGCGGCGCCTATGGCGTGTGCATCGGCCGCATGTTCTACGGCGAATCGATGTTCGCGCGCGTGCCCGACGCGTCCAAGATCGCGCTGGCCCATCTGGTGGCCTTCCTGCGCGCGCACGGCGTGGCGATGATAGACTGCCAGCAAGAGACGGCGCACCTGGCCTCGCTGGGGGCCGCCCCGATCGCGCGCGCGGCCTTCCTGCAACATGTGCGCGGCGCGATCTGGCAAGCGCCCATCGCGGCGTGGCAACCGCTGGCGTCGGCGCGCCCCGGCCGCGCCGCCGATGGCATGGACCGGACCTGAACTTGTGACGCACTAGCCTGGCATAAGGAAAGCACGAGCATGACGCACCTGAACGACTTGCCCTTTTCGACCCTGCAGTTCTACACGACCGCGCCCTACCCGTGCAGCTACCTGGAGGAGCGCCAAGCGCGCTCGCAAGTGGCCACCCCTTCGCACCTGATCAACGCCGACGTCTATTCCGAGTTGGTGAAAAACGGTTTCCGGCGTAGCGGCATCTTCACCTACCGCCCGTATTGCGACGGCTGCCAAGCTTGCATCCCGGTGCGGGTGAAGGCGCTCGACTTCCATCCAAAGCGGGGCCAGCGGCGCGCCTGGGCCCGCCACGGCGCGCTGCAGGCGACGGTGGCCAACCTGACTTTTTCGGACGAGCACTACGCGCTCTACCTGCGCTACCAGAGCACCCGCCATGTGGGCGGAGGCATGGACCAGGATAGCCGCGAACAATACGCGCAATTCCTGCTGCAAAGCCGCGTCAACACGCGCCTGGTGGAGTTCCGCGAGCCCGATGGCGTGCTGCGCATGGTGTCGATCATCGACGTGCTGGCCGACGGCCTGTCCTCGGTCTACACTTTCTTCGACCCCGACCTCAAAGGCGCGTCCCTGGGCACCTACAACGTGCTGTGGCAAATCGAGCAGGCGCGCGAATTGGGCATGGCGCACGTCTACCTGGGTTACTGGATCGAGCAAAGCCCCAAGATGGCGTACAAGATCAACTTCCACCCGCTCGAGGCGCGCCGCAACGGGGTGTGGGCACTGTTGTCGTCGTAGCCCCGCAGCTTGGGGGCGCGCCTGGCGCAGGGTAAAATGCGCCTATCCCCAGCCCGCCCGAGCGCCCCATGTCCGAAAACCTGCTGTACGCCCTGACCCGCCCCCTGCTGTTCGCGCTTGACGCCGAAAGCGCCCACAACCTGACCTTGCCGGCGCTGCGGCGTGCCGCCGCGCTCGGCCTCACGCGCGCCTTGCGCCGCCCGCCAGCGGACCCGCGCACCGTCATGGGCATCACCTTCCCCAACCCGGTCGGCCTGGCCGCAGGCCTGGATAAGGACGGCGCCTACATCGACGGCTTGGCCGCGCTCGGCTTCGGCTCGATCGAGGTCGGCACCGTGACCCCGCGCGCCCAGCCGGGCAATCCCAAGCCACGCATGTTCCGCTTGCCGCAAGCGCAGGGCATCATCAAT
Organism: Pseudomonadota bacterium; assembly: GCA_040388555.1. Taxonomy (GTDB): domain Bacteria; phylum Pseudomonadota; class Gammaproteobacteria; order Burkholderiales; family Burkholderiaceae_D; genus Telluria_A. The sequence goes on along the minus strand of JAZKBP010000013.1, from coordinate 37,896 downwards.
CGCATGGGTTTCAACAATGGCGGCGTGGACGCCTTCGTGGCCAATGTGCAAGCGTCGAAGTTTTACCAGAACAAGGAAGGGGTGCTGGGCCTGAACATCGGCAAGAACGCGGACACGCCGATCGAGCGCGCGGCCGACGATTACCTGCTGTGCCTGCAAAAAGTCTATCCCTACGCCAGCTATGTGACGGTCAACATCTCCTCGCCCAACACCAAGAACTTGCGCCAGCTGCAGGGCGCGTCCGAACTGGACGCGCTGCTGGCCCAGCTCAAAGAGGCGCAGGCGCGCCTGGCCGACCAACACAAGCGCTACGTGCCCTTGACCCTGAAAATCGCGCCCGACATCGACGACGAACAAATCAAGAACATTGCCGGCGCCCTGCTGCGCCACCAGATCGACGGCGTGATCGCCACCAACACCACGCTCTCGCGCACGGCCGTCGAGGGCATGCGCCATGGCGCCGAGGCGGGCGGCTTGTCGGGCGCGCCCGTATTCGCGCTGTCGAACCATGTGATCGGCGCGCTCAAGCGCGAACTGGGCGACGCCCTCCCCATCATCGGCGTGGGCGGCATCATGCGCGGGGCCGACGCGCGTGCCAAGATGGAGGCCGGCGCGCAACTGGTGCAACTCTACAGCGGCTTGATCTACGCCGGCCCGGCCCTGGTGCGCGAGTGCGCGCTGGCGCTGCGCGCCTGAAACGCCAACATCAGCACAGAGCGAATGGAGAACACACGATGAGAACAAACACGCTGGGCGCGAGCGGCTTGCAAGTGTCGGCGATCTGCCTGGGCACGATGACCTTCGGCGAGCAAAACAGCGAAGCCGACGCCCACAGCCAGCTCGATTACGCGCTCGAACGCGGCATCAATTTCATCGACACGGCCGAGATGTACCCGGTGATGCCGCGTCCGCACACGCAAGGCGCGACCGAACGTTTCATCGGCAGCTGGCTGCGCAAGAGCGGCAAGCGCGCCCAGGTGGTGCTCGCCACCAAGGTGGCCGGTCCGGCCTCGCATATGCATTGGCTGCGCGAGGGCAAGAACAACCTCGATCCGGCAAATATCCGCGCCGCCGTCGAGACCAGCCTCGGGCGCTTGCAGACCGACCATATCGACCTCTACCAATTACACTGGCCCAGCCGCAATACGCCGATCTTTGGCGCGGGCGTCTACCACCCGCGCGCCGAGCGCAAGGCGGTGCCGATCGAAGACACCCTGGGCGCGCTGGCGCGCTTGATTGAGGAGGGCAAGATCGGCCACATCGGCGTGTCGAACGAAAACAACTGGGGCGTGTGCGAATACATCAAGCAAGCCGAGCTCAAGGGCTTGCCGCGCATCGCCACCATCCAGAACCTGTACAACCTGACGGCGCGCCACTACGAGACCAGCTTTCTCGACGAAACCTGCCACCGCGAGCAAGTGGGCTTGCTCGCCTACAGCCCGCTCGCCTTCGGACAATTGAGCGCCAAGTACCTGGACGACCCGCAGGCGCAAGGCCGCTTGAACATCTTCCCGCCCAACTGGAGTCCGCGCTACCTGCGCCCCGGGGTGATCGCCGCCGCCACCGAGTACGCGGCGCTGGCGCGCGCGCATGGCTTGACGCCGGCCCAGATGGCGCTGGCCTGGTGCTATTCGCGCTGGTTCGTCGCCTCGACCATCATCGGCGCCACCACCTTGGCCCAGCTCAAGGAAAACATCGACGCCCTCGACACCGTGCTGCCCGCGGCCGTGGTGGCCGGGATCGACGCCATCCACGCGCGCCTGCCCAATCCGAGCCAGTAGCGCACCAGCGGCGAGCCGGCCGCGGCGGCGCGCTCGCGCGTAAAATGGACGGCGCAGGGCGAACCGGCGAGGTGAGAGATGGACAACTATGAGCAGATGACGCGCGCGCAACTGATCGCGGCGCTAAGCGCCTTGGCGCCACCGACGGCGGCGGGCCAGGCGCCAGCGAGCGTGCTCGCGCCCCTTGCGGCGGACCGCTCGCCCGTCGCGAAATGGATTTGCCTGGGCGCCGGCCTGCCTTGCGTGGCCGTCAACGATGCCGCCCTCGCCTGTTTTGGCCTCACCCGCGCCCACTTCCTCACGCTATCTACCCACGCCGGCCCGGACGGCGCCCTGCTGCCGCCCTGCCTGGCCTTCGCCGCCGAGTTCGGCCGCCCCGACCTGTACGCGCTGCGCGACAGCCAAGGCGTGCGGCGCCAGCTGCAAGTGTGCCATGTCGATATCGACTACCAGGGACGCCCGGCGCTGCTGATGCTGGCAAACGATGTGTCGCGCCAGTTGATGCTCGAAGCGGATTTAAATCGCATCAAGGAATGGGTCAAGCATAGCCAGGCCTACGCCAAGTTCGGAATTTGGGAATGCGATATTGGCGCTCCGGGCGGCGGCGCGCCCGCCGTCTCGGCCCAGTTGGCCGCCCTGTTCGGCTATGCCGATGATGCGCCCGTCGCCACGCGCGCGCAATTGCAAGAACGGGTGCATCCGGACGAGCGCGACCGGGTTGGCGCCGTCATCGCCCACTGGACCGGCCCGCACGGCCCGAGCGCGCCGTGCGCCGACCACTTCGACCTCGAATACCGCATCGTGCGCCCGGACGGCGCCGTGCGCTGGATGGTCGAACGGGGCGGCATCGTCGGCGCGCCGCCGGGCGCACGCCGGGTGCTGGGCGTGGTGCAAGACATCACGCGCCAAAAGCAGTCGGAGCAAGCCTTGCGCGAGTCTGAACACCACTTCCGCCTGTTCGCCGAAAACATCCGCGAGATGATCTGGGTCGGCACCCCGTCGCTTGACCGTCTGCTATACATCAGCCCGGCCTGCGTCGACATTCTGGGCCTGGACGCGCCTGAACTGCACGGCGGCGCGCGGCGTTGGAAAGACCTGGTCTGCGCCGACGACCAGCACTTGATGGAGGCGGCGCTGGCCAAGCAGGTCAAGGGCGAGGCCGCTGAAGTGGAGGCGCGCATCATCCGTCCGGACGGGCGCCTGCGCTGGATACGGATGCGCTCCTTCCCCGTCATGAGCGCATTGGGTGAGCGCATGGCCAGCGGCATCGCCGAAGACGTCACCGACCGCAAGCAGCTCGAGCAGGAGCGTATCGTCCAAAGCACGCTGCAGCGCGACGCCCTGGTGCGCGAGGTGCACCACCGCATCAAGAACAATCTGCAAGGCGTGGCCGGCCTGCTGCGCCAGCATTCCTTCGCCCATCCGGAAGTGGCACCCATCATCGACCAGGCCATCGCCCAGGTCAGGGCGGTGGCCGTCGTGCACGGCTTGCAAGGCACCTTGGCCGACCATGAAATCGTGCTGTGCGAAATGGTGCCCGCCATCGGACGCGCCGTCGCCAGCCTGCTGGCGCCCTCGCAAGCGGTGATCGCGGTGAACGTCGACGTGCCCGAGCGCATCCGCGTGAGCGAGCGCGAGAGCGTGCCCATCGCGCTGATCGTCAACGAGCTGATCATGAACGCGGGCAAGCACGCGGTGAGCGCCGAGCTGCCGGCCAGGATCGCCATCTCGGTGAGTTGGGATGCGCAGCGCCAGCTGGCGCGCATCAGCGTCGTCAATCCGGGCAGCTTGCCGCCCGGCTTCGCCTTTGGCAGCGGGCGCGGCACTGGAATCGGGCATGAACTGGTGCGCGCCTTGCTGCCGCCGAACGGGGGGAGCCTCGCCTTTGCGCCCCATGCGGACCGGGTCGAGGCGGTACTGGAATTGAGTGCCCCATGTATTTACACAAACGAGTTGCGCGGCGCCTATCCCGAGTTATAAACTAGCTATTGCAGCACTAAACTGGACATGGGCGTTTGCCCAGAACTTGCGAATCGAATCACGTGGAAAAATCCTCAACTCCCGGGCCGCGCACCATCTTGATCGTCGACGACGACCGCTTGATCCTGGCGACCCTGCGCGCCGGCTTGCGCCAAGCCGGTTTCGAAGTCTTGCAGGCCGAAACGGGCGAGGAAGGCTTGCGCATCGCGCTGCAGTCGAACCCGGACCTGGCCGTGCTCGATGTGCGCATGCCGGGCATGTCGGGCATCGAGATGGCGGCGCGCCTGCGCGAACAAAGCGCCGTACCCTTCATGTTTTTTTCCGCCTACGGCGACATCGATGTGGCGCGCCAGGCGGCCGAACACGGCGCGGTGGGCTATCTGGTCAAGCCGATCGACACCCCGCACATCATTCCGTCGATCGAGGCGGCGCTCGCGCGCGCGGCGGAAATCAAGGCGCTGCGCCGCAGCGAGGCGGACTTGACGGCGGCGCTGGCGGCCGGGCGCGAAACCAATATCGCCACCGGGGTGGTCATGGAACGGCACCGCCTGAGCCGCGAAAAGGCGTTCGACACCTTGCGCGAATATGCGCGCACCCATCGGCGCAAGCTTAGCGAAGTCGCCGCCGACCTGATCCAGGCCGAAGAAACGCTCAATGCAGTGGCGGCGTGCGCACCTTCGAATGCGCCGCCAGCCAAGACCTAAAAAAGACAGCGCGCCATTAAGTTCTTGATGGAAACGAAAAAAACTTTTATTGTCCCAATTGCAGTACGGATGATCTGGAACGCCTGAGCCGGCATCCGATCCGCCGCTGTTCGTAGCCTGCGCGTTTCCGCCGACCCTGCCCCCGTCACCCGGAACGCCAATCACCTTCTCCTGCCGCCCGAGCGTCGCGGCCCCCGCAAGACCCGCCGGCCCGGCCCCCGCCCATGCATTCGCCAACGACGCGCACGCGCCGCCATGCGACACGGTCTTGCACACACCGACAGTGTTGAGACAACGTGATGGAGTGCGCACTATGCACAATGCGAGTACCTCGAGCGTGAAGCGCGCTGCCGGGCGCAGCGGCGGCGCGCCGCGATGAGCGGCATCGATTGCGGCCAAGAGGCGGCGCGCGCGTCGGCCTCGAGCGACGCGGCCATCGCGCTGCGCAAGGCGTTTCTCGAGATCGGGGCGGCCGACGCCGCGCTGTTGGCCAAAATCCACCCCTACTTGCTGGAACAACGCGCAGCCTTGGCCGACGCCTTCTACGCGCACCTGCTGCGCTTTCCCGAGATGCGCAGCCTGCTCAACGACGCGGCCACGGTCGAACGCCTCAAGCGCGCCCAGGCGCGCTATTTCGCCGAATTGAGCGCGGGCGACTATGGCGCCGATTACGTGCGCAAGCGCTTGCGCATCGGCCAGGTGCACCAGCGTATCGGCCTGGCGCCGCATTGGTATATGGGCGCCTTCCGCAAATACCTCTCCGAGCTCATGCCCATGCTGTGGCAAGCGCTCGCGCCCGATGCGCAGGCCTTCATGGGCACTTACGATGCGATGGTCAAGCTGGTGTGCTTTGACATGTCGCTCGCGCTCGACGCCTACTTCCTGGCCGAGCAAGAGCAAGTGCTGCAATTGAAGCTCTACGCCGAACAAGTCGTCGCCAACATGCCGTGCGGCTTGCTCGTCATCGACAGCGCGCGCCGCATCCGCAGCACCAACCTGGCCTTGCGCGCCATGCTCGGCCCAGGCCAGGACAGCGCGCACGTCGACCTGTCCGAACTGCTGCGCAGCACCGAGCTGATGGCCGCGATCGCGGCCACGATCGCGGCGGGCGCCGACCATGCGGCCCTGGTGGTGCCGGTGCATGGGCCGGGCGGCACGCGCCATCTGCAATGGACAATCTCGGCGGCCCTGCTCGCGAGCCAAGGCTTGCTGCTGCTGATGGTCGAGGATATCTCCAGCCGCAAGCAAGTCGAGGATGAATTGCGCTACCTGGCGGGCCACGACGCGCTCACCGGCTTGGCCAACCGCACCATGCTGCTCGACCGCCTGGCGCAGGCGATCGTGTATGCGAGCCGCGCCGGCAAGGTGGTGGCCGTGCTCTTGATCGACCTGGATCGCTTCAAGAACATCAACGACAGCCTGGGACATGACGCGGGCGACCAGGTGATCGTCGAAACCGGGCGCCGCCTGCTCGCCTGCGTGCGCGACGGCGACACCGTGGCGCGCCTGGGCGGGGACGAGTTCGTCGTGGTGCTGGCCGACGTGGCGCGCGAAGACGACATCGGCGCCATCGTGCAGGCGATCCTGGCGGCGTTGGGCGCGCCGATGGACACGCGCGGGCAGGAGCTGGTCCCGGCCGGCAGCATCGGCGTGAGCATCTTCCCGAAGGATGGCGCAGACGGCCAAGCCCTGCTCAGCAACGCGGACGCGGCCATGTACCGCGCCAAGAACAGCGGGCGCGGCGGCTTTCAGTTCTACCAGAGCGACATGAACGCGCGCACGCTCGAGCGCCTCAAGCTCGAAGGCGGCCTGCGCCACGCGATCGAGCGCGCCGAATTCATCGTCCACTACCAGCCGCAGGTGGATATCGCCACGGGCGCGGTGCTTGGCGTCGAAGCCTTGCTGCGCTGGCAGCCGCCAGGACGGGCGCTGCTGTTCCCGGCCGAGTTCATCTCGATCGCCGAGGAAACCGGTTTGATCGTGCCGATCGGCGAATGGGTGCTCCATAGCGCTTGCGCCGCGCGCCAGGCCTGGCAGCGCGCTGGCGCGGCCGACTTGAAGGTGGCGGTGAACCTGTCGGCGCGCCAATTCCACCAGCAAGCGCTCGAGGTGATGGTCGCGCGCGTGCTCGCGCAAACCGGATGCCCGCCCGCTTGCCTGGAACTGGAAATCACCGAAAGCGTCGTGATGGAGCATCCCGAGGCGGCCATCGCCACCTTGCGCGCCTTGAGCGACATGGGAGTCAAGCTGTCAATCGACGACTTCGGCACCGGCTATTCGAGCTTGAATTACCTCAAGCGCTTTCCGATCCACACCCTCAAGATCGACCGCTCCTTCGTCACCGACATCAGCCGCGATGCCGACGACGCCGCCATCGCGACGGCCGTGATCGCGCTGGCGCACAGCATGAAGCTGACGGTGGTGGCCGAGGGAGTCGAGACGCTTGAACAGCTCGAATTCCTGCGCGCGCACGGCTGCGACCAGATGCAAGGCTATTACTTCAGCAAACCCTTGCCCGACCCTGAGCTGCTGGCCCTGCTGGCGCGGCGCCCACCTGGCGCTTCGCCTTGAGCGTTTGACGCATCGCGTATCGCGGCGCCCTTGGGCCGTCGCGCGACTTGTTTCACCCTGCGTTTTCCCTTGGTTTTTTCCGCTTCTTCATCAACTTGAAAAAAAGGACAATCATGGCAATTCTTGGCCCGAACAAATGTGAACGCAGTATCGACACCCTCAAAAACGCGCTTGCCGCCCTGCTGGCCCGGCACGCCGAAGGCGCGACCGAGCAGCGCCTCGATGTCGGCCAGTTCGAAGGCTGCAGCGCCGACATCGCGCGCATGATCAACACGCTGGCGGCCACCCACAGCCAGACGCAGGCGCGCCTGGCGGGCGTGGCGGGCGCCTATGCCAAGGGCGACTTCGGCGACGCACTCGCCGACTTGGGCGGCGCCGTCGGCAAGGCCATGGGCCAGCTGCGCGAGAGCTTGCAAGCGACGATGCGCGCGCAAGCGGCGCTGGACGTGACGGCCACCAATGTGATGATCGCCGATGCCGACTTCAACATTTGCTACGTCAACGCCTCGCTGGCGAACATGCTCGTTGAAGCCGAGGCCGACATCCGCAAGCAATTGCCGGCGTTCCAGGCGCGTGGCGTCATTGGCACCAATATCGACAGCTTCCACAAGAACCCGGCGCACCAGCGCGGCTTGCTGTCGAACTTGCGCGGCACCCACACGGCGCGCTTGCAGATCGGCGGGCGCGTGTTTTCGCTGATCGTCAATCCCACTACTGACAACAGCGGGCACCGCAACGGCACCGTCGTCGAGTGGAAGGACCAGACGCTCGAACTGGCCGCGCGCGAGCGCGAACAGCAATTGGCGTCGGAAAACACGCGGATCAAGAACGCGCTCGACAATTGCACCACCAACGTCATGATCGCCGACAACGACGGCAAGATCATCTACATGAACGATTCGATTCAGGCGATGCTGCGCGCCGCCGAAAGCGATATCCGCAAGCAGTTGCCACAATTTGACGCGAACCAGCTGATCGGCGCGAACTTCGACAGCTTCCACCGCAATCCGGCGCACCAGCGCAATATGCTGGGCAGCCTGCGCGGCGCCCACCACGCCCAGATCGCCATTGGCGGGCGCACCTTCGGCTTGATCGCCAACCCGATCAACGACGACAAGGGCGTGCGCATCGGTTCGGTGGCCGAATGGAAGGATCGCACCGCCGAAGTGTCGGTCGAGACGGAGGTGGCCGGCATCGTCAGCGGCGCCGTTGATGGCGACTTGACGCGCCGCATCGGCTTGGATGGCAAGGAAGGGTTTTTCAGCACGCTCGGCACGGGCATCAACAATCTACTCGACATTATTTCCGGCGGCTTGCGCGACGTCTCGGGCGCGCTGGCCAGCTTGAATACCGCGTCCGATCAAATCAGCAGCACCGCGCAAGCGCTGTCGCAGGCGGCCAGCGAACAGGCGGCCGGGGTCGAAGAGACCAGCGCCTCGATGGAACAGATGACGGCCTCGATCGCCCAAAACACGGACAACGCGGGCGTCACCGATGGCATCGCCACCAAGGCGGCGGCCGAGGCCAGCGAGGGCGGCGAAGCGGTCAAGATGACAGTGACGGCGATGAAGCAGATCGCCAAGAAGGTCGTCATCATCGACGACATCGCCTACCAGACCAATCTCCTGGCCTTGAACGCGGCCATCGAGGCGGCGCGCGCGGGCGAACACGGCAAGGGCTTCGCGGTGGTGGCGGCCGAGGTGCGCAAGCTGGCCGAGCGCAGCCAGCTGGCGGCCCAGGAAATCGGCGAAGTCGCTTCAAGCAGCGTGGACATGGCCGAGCAGGCGGGCAAGCTATTGGCCCAGATGGTGCCGAGCATCAAGAAGACCTCGGAACTGGTGCAAGAAATTACGGCCGCCTCGCAAGAGCAATCGTCCGGCGTGGGCCAGATCAACGCCTCGATGGCGCAGCTGAGCTTGACGACGCAACAAAACGCGGCCGCCTCCGAGGAACTCGCCGCCACCGCCGAGCAAATGAGCGACCAGACGGCGCAGCTGCAACGCACCATGGACTTTTTCAAGCTCGCGCCCGATGCCGACGCGGCGCGCGAGGCACCGCAGCGCAAGGCCGGGCCGGCGCACGCAGCGCTGGCGGGCGGGGCCACCCGCAAGGGCATGAACGGGCATGGCGCGCACGAGGAGCAGGGGGGCGAAGGCCTGTTCCGGCGCTTCTAGCGCGGGGCCGCTTGCACCGCGTTGCCGGACAGCGGCGCGCGCCGCTGCCCGGCAACGCCGGGTTGATCGACGCCATCCACGCGCGCCGTCCCAATACCAGTCAATTCCTAGAAATCGCCGGAGTCGACCTGCTCGGCACGGCGGGCGGGCGGCGCGGCGATCTGCTTGCGCGGCGCGCTTGCGCCGTTTGACGCCGCGTCAGGACGCGCCGGCGCCGCGGAACGCGCGCGCGCCTCTTGCTGCGCACGCGCCGACAGAGTGAACAAGCCCACCGCCTGGCTCAGCAGATCAGCTTGATCGCGCATGCTTTGCGCGGCGGCGGCCGCCTCTTCCACCAAGGCCGCGTTTTGCTGCGTCACATCGTCCATCTGGACGATGGCTTGGTTGACCTGGGCGATGCCCGAGCTTTGTTCGGCGCTGGCGGCGGCGATCTCGGTCATGATGTCGGCCACCTGCTTGACCGCCGTGACGATGCCATCCATCGTGATGCCCGCTTCATCGACCAGCTTGCTGCCGGCATCGACCGTCGCCACCGAGTGCCCGATCAATTCCTTGATTTCCTTGGCCGCCGCGCCCGAGCGCTGGGCCAGATTGCGCACCTCGGCCGCCACCACCGCGAAGCCGCGGCCCTGCTCGCCGGCACGCGCCGCCTCCACCGCCGCGTTCAAGGCCAGGATATTGGTCTGGAAGGCGATGCCGTCGATCACGCCGATGATGTCGACGATTTTGCTCGAGCTATCCTTGATTGAACTCATGGTGCTGACCACCTGCCCCACCACGCGCCCGCCCTTGACGGCGAACTCGGAGGCGGCCATCACCAGCTCGTTGGCCTGGCGCGCGTTGTCCGCGTTCTGGGTCACGGTCGAGGTGAGTTCTTCCATCGACGAGGCAGTCTCCTCCAGGCTCGAGGCTTGCTGCTCGGTGCGGCTGGACAAGTCCAGGTTGCCGGTGGCGATTTGGTTGGACGCGGTGGCGATGCTGTCGGTGCCCGAGCGCACCTGGCCCACGGTGCGCGCCAGCGCCTCGTTCATATTCATCAGCGCCTGCAAGAGCTGGCCCGTTTCGTCGCGCGCGGTGGCGTGCGCTTCCGTGGTCAAGTCGCCGTTGGCCACGCGCTCGGCCATGCCGACCGCTTCGTTGAGCGGGCGCGTGATGCTGCGCGTGACCCAGAACACCACCGTGCCCGCCAGGGTCGCGGCGATGGCCGTGAGCACGATCATCATATTGCGGGCGCTATGGTAGGCTTGCAAGGCACGTTCATTGGCGAGCCCGACCGCCTCGGTCTGGTACTTGACGACGTCGCCCAGCACCGTCAAGAACGCGGTCTGGTCCTTGCGCACCTTCGACAGCAAAAAGGTGACGGCTTCGTCGCGCCGGCCCCGATCGGCCGATATTTTCAAAAATTCCGCCTGCACGATCAGGTATTTATCGCGCGCATCGACCGCGGCTTTAAGCAATTGTTTGCCCTTGTCATCGTCATCGTCGGCCATCAGCTTGTCGAGCTTGCCCAAGGCGCCCGCGATATCGGCCTTGCGATCTTCCACCCGCTTCAATTCCTTCTTGACCGTTTCCTCATCGGTGCTGAGCATCGCATTGCGCATGGCGCGCGCGATATCGTTGACGAAGCCGATCGCCTCATACGCTTGCAGCACTTTTGGCACCTTGTCGGTGGCCAGGTCATCGGTACCGGCATTTAATTTCCCCAGATTGCCGATGCCGATCGCGGAAATGCTGATCATGAACAACAAGGCCACGCCCAAGCCGGCACCCAGGCGGGTACCGATTTTCCAGTCCACTATGCTCATCTTTCGCTCCCGAGTAAAACTGCTCAACATTCATGTCACGGCCGGACGGCGAGTCTTGAATTCGGATTGCCACTGGCGTCGCGGCTTGCGCTGTGCTTACTGGTGTTCATTGGCGGCTTGAGCGATGGAAATAGCACGAGCCGCCTCAAGTATAGGGCGATTTAATACGGGGGAAAAGCGAAAAGCTGCGGCTGGTGACCAGCCAAGGCCGCGCGACGCGCACTAGGGAAAAATAGCAATAAGTCGCTTAAACGACGCTTTCATCGCTGCGCAAGGCTTGATCGATGGCCGCGCGCGACAAACCGGGCGCGAACTGCTCCATGAATCGGTAGGCGTAGCTGCGCAGATAGGCGCCGCGCCGCACCGCCAGGCGCGTGACATTGGGCGCGAACAGGTGCGACGCTTCGACCGCCCGCAAGCCCTGGTCGCGTCCATGGTCGAAGGCCATCGAAGCGACGATGCCCACCCCCAGCCCGAGCGTGACATATTGCTTGATCACGTCAGAATCCATGGCGGTGAGCACGATGTCGGGCGTGACGCCAGCCTTGGCAAAGGCCGCGTCGATGTGGCCGCGCCCGGTGAAGCCCACATCGTAGGTAATCAAGGGATGGTCCGCCAAGTGCTCCAGGCCAATGGGCGATTGCCCCAGCAGCGCATGTCCCTCGGGCACCACGATCAAGTGGCTCCAGCGGTAGCAAGGGAAGGACACCAGGTCGGGGAACTGGCTGAGGCCCTCGGTGGCGATGCCGATGTCGGCCTTGCCCGACAAAACCCATTCGGCGATGTGCTCGGGCGAGCTTTGCTGCAAGGCGATGCGCACATTGGGAAACTCGGCGCGAAACGCTTGCACCGCCTTCGGCAAGGCGTAGCGGGCCTGGGTGTGGGTGGCGGCGATGCTCAGGGTGCCGCTGTCCTGGCCGGCGAAGTCGCTGCTGGCCTGCTGCAAGTTTTCCGCCTCCACCAGCAAGCGGTCGATGATGCGCAAGATGCCCTTGCCCGGTTCGGTCAAGCCGGTCAAGCGCTTGCCGTTGCGCTCGAAAATGACGACACCGAGCTCGACTTCAAGCTCGCGGATTTGGCGGCTCCCCCCCGGTTGCGAGGTAAACAGCGCGTTGGCCACGTCCGTCAGATTGAAATTGCGGCGCGCCGCTTCGCGGATCGAGCGCAGTTGCTGGAAATTCATGGTCACTCCTTGTTATTAGGTGCCGGGATGGGCGAACAGGCGCAGCCGGGTCGGACGCACCAGCACCGTTTCACCGATATCGAGTTGCAGCGCGGCGTACTGATCTTGCGACATCACGGCATCGATGCGCTGCCGGCTGTCGCAGCGTTCGAGCTCGACCTTGGTCAGCGCTCCGATGGCGTGGACACGGCGCAGGCGCGCCGCGATGCCGGCCTCGCCTGGCTGGCAGCGGCTCAATGCCAGCTCCTGCGGGCGCACATACGCGACACCCGGCCCTTCGAAGCGTGGCGCATCGGCCGGCACGGCGATGTTGCCAGCGTCGCTGGCCAAAACGCCGGCGGCCACCTTGCCATGGAACTGGTTGACCTCGCCCAAGAAACCGGCCACGAAAGGCGAGACCGGATGATGGTAAAGCGCCTCGGGCGTGCCCTGCTGTTCGATGCGTCCGCGCTGCATCAGCACCACTTGGTCGGCCACTTCGAGCGCTTCTTCCTGGTCGTGGGTGACGAAGATGCTCGTCACGCGCAATTCCTCGTGCAGACGGCGCAGCCAGCCGCGCAAGTCCTTGCGCACCTGGGCGTCGAGCGCGCCGAAGGGCTCATCGAGCAGCAGCACGCGCGGCTCGACCGCCAGCGCGCGCGCCAGGGCGATGCGCTGGCGCTGTCCGCCCGACAGCTGGGCTGGATGGCGCTCGGCCAGTTCGCCCATCTGTACCAGTTCGAGCAAGGTGTTGACACGGCGCCGGATCTGGGCCGGGTCCGGGCGCAGCTTGCGCGGCTTGACGCGCAAGCCGAAGGCCACGTTCTCGAACACATTCATGTGCCGGAACAGGGCGTAATGCTGGAACACGAAACCGATCTGGCGCTCGCGCGCCGGACGCTGCGAAGCATCCTCGCCGTCGAACAGCACCTGGCCGCGGTCGGCCGCCTCCAGTCCAGCGATAATGCGCAACAGCGTGGTCTTGCCGCAGCCTGACGGGCCCAGCAAGGCCGTGAGGGCGCCGGCTGGAAAGTCCAGCGTGACGTCGTCAAGTGCGACGAACTGGCCGAAACGTTTTTCGATATGGCGTACTTGAATACTCATGCTGCGTGCTCCGGTGGATGGGCGCTGTTGGCGCGCCCCTGTGTCTGGATGCGCCATTCGAGCAGCGCCTTGATGGCCAGCGTGGCCAGCGCCAGCAGCGCCAGCAAGGAAGCGACGGCGAAGGCGGCGGCGAAGTTGTATTCGTTGTAGAGGATCTCCACGTGCAGCGGCATGGTCGTGGTGACGCCGCGGATGTGGCCCGACACCACCGACACCGCGCCGAACTCGCCCATCGCGCGGGCATTGCACAAGATCACGCCGTACAGCAAGCCCCAACGGACATTGGGCAGCGTGACGTGCCAGAAGCTGCGCCAGCCGGAGGCGCCCAGCACCAGCGCCGCCTCTTCTTGCTCGCTTCCTTGCGCCTGCATCAAGGGGATCAATGCGCGCGCCACGAACGGAAAGGTGACGAACACGGTGGCCAGCACGATGCCCGGCAGCGCGAACAGGATCTTGACATCGTGCGCCTCGAGCCACGCTCCGAACCAGCCCTGCGCGCCAAACAGCAGCACATACACCAGGCCGGAAATGACGGGAGACACCGAGAAGGGCAAGTCGATCAAGGTCAGCAGCATACTCTTGCCGCGAAACTCGAACTTGGCGATGGCCCATGCCGCGCATACGCCGAACACCAGATTGAACGGGACCGCGACGCCGGCCGCGATCAGGGTGAGGCCGATGGCCGACAGCGCGTCCGGGTCGGTGATGGCGGCGCAGTAGACTTGCCAGCCCTTGGCGAAGGCTTGCGCGAACACGGCCGCCAGCGGCAACAACAAGAACAGCACGAGGAAAGCGCCCGCCACCAGTCCCAGCATCCATTGCACCGAGGAGGCGCCGACGCGCCGCGCGCCGTTCGACGCGCGGGCGCGCCCGCTGGGTGCGCGCGCGGCCAGGTGGGCCAGCGCCGGCCTCGCCAAGGCGCCGCTCATCGCGCCCCCGCGCGGCGGCGCATCCAAGCCTGCAGCAGGTTGATCGCCAGCAGTAGCGTGAACGAGGCCAGCAGCATGACCACGGCGATCGCCGTCGCGCCCGCGTAGTCATACTGTTCGAGCTTGGTGACGATGAACAGCGGCGTGATCTCCGACACCATCGGCATATTGCCCGCGATGAAAATCACGGAGCCGTACTCGCCGGTGGCGCGCGCGAAAGCGAGCGCGAAGCCGGTCAGCACGGCCGGCACGATGGCTGGCAACACCACGCGCCAAAACGTTTGCAGCGCGCTCGCGCCCAGGCAGGCGGCCGCCTCTTCCAGTTCGCGCTCGGCCTGCTCGAGCACCGGCTGCACCGTGCGCACCACGAAGGGTAGTCCGATGAAGATGAGCGCCACCACCACGCCGGCCGGCCGGAACGCCACCGCGATGCCGCCCTGTTCGAGCCAGTGACCGATCCAGCCATTGGGCGCGTACAGCGCGCACAGGGTGATTCCGGCGACCGCGGTCGGCAGGGCGAACGGCAAGTCGATCAGGGCGTCGAGCAAGCGCCGGCCGGGAAAGCGGTAGCGCACCAGCACCCACGCCACCAGCGTGCCGAAGAAGGCATTGAGCAGCGCCGCCAGCAGGGCCGCGCCAAAGCTGAGCCGATACGACGCGAGCACGCGTTCGGACGACACCGCCGCCCAGAAGCTCGACAGACTCATCGTCATGGTCTTGAGGAACACGGCCGACAAAGGCAGCAGTACCACCAGGGTCAGGTAAAAGATGCTCAAGCCTAGCGTCAAGCCCAGGCCGGGCAAGGCGCGCCGCCGCGTGGACGGCGCCCGAAATAATGATAGTGCAGCCATGATGGGACTCTATTTGGCAAACGTTAAAGGGAGCACCATCATCACATCGAAGCGGCGTCAAGCAAACGAAGCATTTGGCATTTGCATAGACGCTCAGCAGATATGCTCACTGCCGGCCCGGCTGATAGATCTGGTCGAACAGGGCGCCGTCGGCGAAGTGCTTTTGCTGCGCCAGGGCCCAGCTGCCCGCCACTTGCTCGATCGTGAATAAAGTCAGCTTCGCAAATTGGGGGCCGAACTGGCGCGCGTATTTGTCCTGCGCGGGCCGGTAGTAGTGGCGCGCGGCGATTTGCTGACCTTCGTCGCTGTACAGGTATTCCAGGTAGGCTTGCGCCACCTTGCGCGTGCCATGCTTGTCGACGACCTTGTCGACCAGGGCCACGGGCGGTTCGGCCAGGATGCTCGAGGCCGGCGCCACCTGTTCCACCTTGCCCGGACCGAGCTCCTGGAGCGCGAGCAGCGCTTCGTTTTCCCAGGTCACCAGCACGTCGCCGATGCCGCGCTCGACGAAGGTGGTGGTGGCGCCACGCGCGCCCGAATCGAGCACCGGCACGTTCTTGTACAGGCTGGCCAAGAAGGCTTTGGCGCCGGCCTCGCTGCCACCGGGTCGGCGCAGCGCATAGCCCCACGCGGCCAGGTGGTTCCAGCGCGCCCCGCCCGAGGTTTTTGGATTGGGCGTGATCACGGCGATGCCCGGCTTGATCAGGTCGCCCCAATCGCGGATGCCTTTCGGATTGCCCTTGCGGACCAGGAACACGATGGTCGAGCGGTAAGGCACGCTATTGTTCGGCAGGCGCGCCTGCCAATCCTTGGCCAGCGCGCCGTGCGCGGCGATGGCGTCGATATCATAGGCCAGGCCGAGCGTGACGACGTCGGCGTCGAGCCCGTCGATAACGGCGCGCGCCTGCTTGCCCGAACCTGCGTGCGACTGACGCACGGTGAGCGCCTCGCCGGTGCTGGCCTTCCAGTGACGCGCGAAGGCGGCGTTGAAATCCTGGTACAGCTCGCGCGTGGGATCGTACGAGACGTTCAAGAGCGTGAGCTCGGCGCCCAAGGCGCTGTGGGACCAGAGTGCGCTGGCCAGCAGGGCCAGTAAGAATTTCGGCAAACGCATGATGATGGGCTTTCGAGTCGATGAAAGCGCCAGCGTAAAGGCGCGCCGCGCGAAATGGAACGAATCAAATCATGCAAGCTTATGCGTTCGATGCGCGTGCCGAGGCGCCGTTCAATAGATCAGCTTGGCCGCCACCCCGGTCAAGGTCATGGCCAGCAAGCCGCGCAGGAAGCGCTCGGGCACGGCGCGCGCCATCCAGGAACCGAGCGTGATGCCGGGCACCGAGCCGAGCAGCAAAGTGCCCAGCAACACCCAGTTGATCGAACCCAACCACCAGTGACCGAAGGCGGCGATGGCCGTCAGCGGTACCGCGTAGGCGATGTCGGTGCCGGCCACCTCGGCCGAGGACAGGCGCGGATAGAGCAGCACCAGCAAGGTCGCGCCGATGGCGCCGGCGCCGATCGAGGAAATCGTCACCAGGGTGCCCAGCAGCGCGCCACACAGCACCGTGGCGCGTTGCAGGGCCAGCCCTTGCAACTGGCGCTCCGGGTGCGCGTTAATCCAGGCCAGCATCTTGCCTTTGAACAGGATGGCGACGACGGTCAACAAGACCGAGGCGGCGATCGAATAGCGGATCAGTTGGCCGATGCTCTTGTCGAGCGTGCCGAAATACTTGAGGCCGAAGGTGGCCAGTATGGCGGCTGGCAAGGCGCCGGCGCACAGGCGCAGCACGATGTCCCATTTGACGGTGCCGCGCAGGCGGTGGGTGAAGGTGCCGGCGCTCTTGGTGATGGAGGCGAAAGCGAGGTCAGTGCCCACGGCCACCGAGGGGGCCACGCCGAACATCAAGGTCAAGAGAGGCGTCATCAGGGAGCCGCCACCCACCCCCGTCATGCCGACCAGCAAACCCACCGCGAAGCCCGAAATAATGTAATTGAAAAGCATGCCGTCCTCCATAGTAGGGGCCATCCTACCGAAGGGGGGTGCCGATTCAAACGACTGAGAACTTATTTGCTTATGCGGACAATCGCATGGATGCGGGAAGGGACGGCAAGAGGTGGCCACCAGTGGCCGGGGGCGGCGCGGCGCCGCCCCGATGGCGCAGCTTATTTGTTCGGCTGCGGCGTCATGCGCAAGTAAGGACGCTCGGCTTTATAGCCTTTTGGATACTTTTGCTTGATCACGTCGGCGTCTTGCACCGTCAGGGGGATGATGACGTCGTCCCCGTCGCGCCAGTTGCCGGGCGTGGCCACCGCGTGCGCGTCCGTCAGCTGGAGCGCGTCGATCACGCGCAACACTTCGTCGAAGTTGCGTCCGGTGCTCATCGGATAAGTGATCATCAAGCGCACCTTCTTGTTTGGGTCGATCACGAACAGGGAGCGCACGGTGGCCGTGGCCGACTGTTCCGGGTGGATCATGTCGTACAAGGTGGCCACTTTGCGGTCGGCGTCGGCGATGATGGGAAAGCCGAGGGTGACATGCTGGGTCGCTTCGATATCCTTGATCCACTCCTTATGCGCGTCAACCGGGTCGACCGACAGGGCGATGGCTTGTACATTGCGCTTGGCGAACTCGGGCGCGAGCTTGGCCGTCAAGCCCAGCTCCGTCGTGCACACCGGGGTGAAGTCGGCCGGGTGCGAAAACAAGACCACCCAGGCCTGGCCCGCCCATTCGTGGAAGCGGATCGGGCCGATCGTGGAATCCTGGGTGAAATCGGGGGCGCTGTCGCCCAAACGTAAGCTCATCGGTATCTCCTGTTTGAATCGGTGGGACAGCAATTATGGCAAGAAATGCCCGGCGCCGCTTGCGCCACATCGTCGCGCGCGATCGCGATGGCATAAAGCCCACAGCGCAGCCACGGAATTTCTCGACAAAGGATGCAAAACGGGAAAGGCGGACGTAGAATCAAACTACAGCGTCGAATACAGCGTCGAATCAGCGCGCCATCGGGAGCACGATATGACTGTTCACTGCCAGGCCGAAACCTTGAGCTTGCTGCTTAGCTTGCGTCTGTTTCGCGGCATGGTCGAAACTGAAATGCAGACCTTGCTCCAGCATACGGAACTGGTCGAATGCAAGCCGGGCGACTTCATCATCCGCGAGGGTGAACAGGGCAACCATTTGTTCGTGCTCATCGCCGGCAAGGTCGACATCCACAAATTCGTCTCCGGCGTGCAAAAGGCGATCCAGCGCCTGGGGCCCGGCGAATGTTTCGGCGAAATGTCCTTGATCGAATGCCGCAGCCGCTCGGCCTCGGTGCGCGCGGTGGCGCCGTGCAAGCTGCTACGCATCGACGGCGACAAGGTCGACGGCTTGCCGGAAGTGGCGGCCAGGCTTTACCGCAACATCGCCATCATGCTGTCGCAGCGCTTGCGCTCGGCCAACGAATTGCTGGCCCTGGGGCCCAGCTGACAGCTCAGCGGTAAAAGCGCGTCCACAGCAGCACGGTCCAGGTGGCGAGGGCGACCCCGCAGGCGAGAAATACGGCCGCGCTGCCGAAATCCTTGGCGTTCTTCGACAGCGGATGGCGCTCGAGCGAGATGCGGTCGACCACCGCTTCCAGTGCGGAATTGATCAGTTCGACGATCAAGACCAGCACCAGCACCGCGATCAAGAGCAATTTTTCCACGGGAGCGAGCGGCAGCAGCAGCGCGACGATGCTGCCGATGACGGCCAGCGGCACTTCCTGGCGGAAGGCGTGTTCGCTCTTCCAGGCCGACTTGAAACCATCGATCGAATAAAAGAAGGCGGCGAAAATGCGCTTGAGGCCGCTTTTGCTCTTGAATTGGCTAACCGGGTTGTCCATGGCGGGGGGCGAAGGGATAAAGGAGCGCCATTATGCGCGCCGGCGCCGCTCCAGCGCCAGCGCCGATTGCACAGTCTTTTCACATTGTGGTATAAAGGAAAGCATATCCCGCACTGCACCAACCACATCATGAAAATTGAACCCGTCGAAACGGCCAAGACCTCGATCCAGGTGATCGAGCGCATGGTGGCGCTGCTCGATGCGCTGGCCACCTACAGCGACCCGGTGAGCTTGAAGGAATTGTCGAAGGTGTCGGGCCTGCATCCCTCAACGGCGCACCGTATCCTCAACGACATGGTCATCACGCGCTTCGTCGACCGGGTCGAGCCGGGCACCTACCGGCTGGGCATGCGCCTGTTGGAATTGGGCAATGTCGTCAAGAGCCGGCTGTCGGTGCGCGAGGCAGCGCTCGAGTTCATGCGTGCACTGCACAAAAAGACCCAGCAGACTATCAACCTGTCGGTGCGCCAGGGCGACGAGATCGTCTACATCGACCGCGCCTTTTCCGAGCGCTCCGGCATGCAAGTGGTGCGCGCGATCGGCGGGCGCGGCCCGCTGCACCTGACCTCGACGGGCAAACTGTTTCTGTCGGTGGACGAGCCGAAGGCGATCCGCGCCTACGCCACCCGTACCGGCCTGGCCGGCCACAATAAGAATTCCATCACCGACCTGGCCAAGCTCGAGCGCGAGCTATCGATGGTGCGCGCGCGCGGCTACGCGCGCGACAATGAAGAACTCGAGCTGGGCGTGCGCTGCATGGCCGCCGGCATCCGCGACGACAGCGGCAAGCTGATCGCCGGCTTGTCGATCTCGGCGCCGGCCGACCGCTTGCAGGACGAATGGCTGGAAGACTTGGTGAGCACGGCCCAGCAGATTTCCGCCACGCTCGGCTATACCGGGCCCGATTAGGGCGCGCTTGAACTTGGCCGGCGCGGCCGGCGATTGACCATTATCAATATATCAATCATACTGCGGGCCTTGCCAGCCAACCTAGCCAAGCCGATGGCCATCCAAAATTTTTACCGCCTGCTCGGCGCCGAGCCGGGCGCCACCGACGCGCAAATCGAAGCGGCCTACCAGCACAGCAGCGCGCGCTTGCAAGAGCGCGCCGATGCGCATGGCGACGACGTCCAGAATCAACTCAAGTTCTTGCTGATCGCGCGCGAGACCTTGCTCAACAAGGCCAAGCGGGCCGCCTACGACGCCAGCCAAAAGGCCAAGGAGGCGCCGCGCAAACCCGCCGTGCCTGTGCGCCCGGCGCGCCCGGCGCGCCGCTCGACCCAGCTGTGGGCGCTCGCCCTGGTGGCCGTCGCCATTGGCGCGGCACTGCTGTGGCATGCGCGCAAGGGTGCGCCCGCCGCCAGTGTGGCCGTGGCCACGCCCGTGCCCGCGCGCCACGCGCCGGCCTCGCCCAGCGTGGAGAGCGACGAGCCTGAGAGCGAAGCGGCGCATCTCAATTCGGAAGCCCTGTTCGACAAGACGTCCCAAAGCGTGGTCGTGATCTACGGTTTGAATGGCGAGCGCGAGACCATCTTGCAAGGCAGCGGCGTGGTCGTGGCCGATCAAAAAGTGATCACCAATTGCCACGTCGCGAAATCGGCCGCCGCCACCGTGGTCAAACTGGCCGAGCACCGATATCCCGCCATCTTGAGCAAGGTCGACGCCGATCCACGGCACGACCTGTGCCTGCTCAGCGTGGACGGCATGCACGCGCCGGCGGTGCGCCTGGCCGACATCCACGCCGTCAAGGTCGGCCAAAAAGCGTTCGCGCTGGGCGCGCCCAAGGGCTTGGAATTGACCATGAGCGACGGCATCATCTCGTCCCTGCGCGCCTACGAAGAGTCGCATTTTGTCCAGACCACCGCCTCGATTTCGCCCGGTTCGAGCGGGGGCGGCTTGTTCGACGACACCGGCGCCTTGATTGGCGTGACCACGTTTCACTTTGTCGAAGGGCAAAACCTCAATTTCGCGGTACCGGCCGATTGGGTCGCCGGCTTGCTCAAGAAAGATGACGCGCTCGCCTCGCTGGGGGGCGATTCCTTGGCCCAAATGGAAGGCAAATGGCGCTGCGAACCGAGCAAGGGAACGCGGGAAATGTTGTATCAGTTCGGAAAGGATGGCGATTTCGCGCTGACCTATTCGGACCATCCCAACGTCAAGATCAGCGGCAGCTACGCGATCATGAGCAATCACACCTTGGTGTTAAAGAGTGCGACGAGCGATCCGCCCGAGGTGTATGTCCAGATCCTCGCGCTGGACCGCCAGAGCTTGCGCGTCAGTTCACCGTTCTACGACGAGGCGCAAACCTACCAATGCCACCGTTAAGGGGCACGCTGCGCTAAAGATCGCGCGCCGTTAAAGGGCGCGGCCGGCTCTTTATCGGCCTTGGCCGCTCACGACATGCCGGGCGGGCGCAAGGCTTCGATCCATTTGCGCATGCGCCCGGCGTCGGCCGCGCGCGCGGACTTGTCCTTGGCGTCGAGGAAGACCATGATCACGGCGCGTCCCTGGATGATCGCCTGCATCACCAGGCAGC
Organism: Pseudomonadota bacterium; assembly: GCA_040388555.1. GTDB lineage: Bacteria > Pseudomonadota > Gammaproteobacteria > Burkholderiales > Burkholderiaceae_D > Telluria_A. Next base: position 16,439 of record JAZKBP010000013.1, on the reverse strand, counting down.
GTCCCGCCTCGTTGATGAAACCGGTCTTTTGCAAGCCGATTTCCCATTCCGGATTGCCCACCAGGCGGTTGGTGTTGGCGAACTGCATGGGCTTGCCGGCCGGCGCCACGATGTAGCGGGTGTCGGTCGAATACTGGCGCAACAAGGGTTCCTGGTGGGCCACCATGGCCAGCTTGGCCAGGTCGCGTGCGCTCGCCACGTTGCGGCTCGACAAGCCGTTGGCGTCGACGTAGTGCGTCTCCATCATCCCCAGCTCGGCCGCCTTGGCGTTCATCGCCTCGACGAAGGCGGGCAAGCCGCCAGGGAAGCTGCGCCCCAGCGCGGAAGCGGCGCGGTTTTCTGAACTCATCAAGGCAATGTGGAGCATGTTCGCGCGCGTCAGGCGCGCCCCCACCTTCAGGCGCGAGCTGGTGTGCTTTTCACGGTCGATGTCTTCGTCGGTGACGGTCAAGACTTCGTCCATGTCTTGCCTGGCTTGCACCACGATCAAGCCCGTCATCAATTTGGTGATCGAGGCGATCGGCAATGCCACCCCGGAGTTTTTCTCAAACAAGACTTCGGAATTGCTCTGATCCATCACCAGCGCCACGTTCGACTTCAAGTCGAGCAAGTCATGCGTGAGGTTCAGGCCGGCCAAGTCACCCATGCTGGGCACCGCCGGCACGGCGGCGGCCACCGACAGGCGCTGGTACACCACTTTGCGCTTGCCATGGACCAGGATCACGCGCTTGACCAGCTTGTCGTGCGATTCGAGCGCCACGGCATGGTGGCTATCCTTGCGCTTGACGCGCGTCTTGGACACGCTTTTTTTCGGCGCGCCCGCGCGTTCGCCCTCTTCACGCGCGAGGGCCGCGCTCGAATGGGTCAGGAACAACAGGGTAAGGATGGCGCCCAGCGCGAACTTAAACATATGCAATTCCCTCATGTCATGCCGACGAACACCTAAGTTGCAGTCTAGCAAAACCACAAGCAAGCGCAAGCGTCGAGGACAAATTTCACGTCGATTCTCCGTCAAAGCAACAATCTGGCGCGAAAAAATTTTCCTGCTAATTCAAACAACTAGGCGATTATTCAAGAAATTGCACGAACCCAGACAGGGCCTCGCGCTCGGTCACCAGGGTGTTTTCGATGCGCTCCGGGTCGGCGTAGCCAAGCGCCATACCACAGACTACGGCTTGATTTGCCGGCAACTTGAGGTGCTCGGCGATAATCCGGTGGAATTGGGTGAAGGCGGCTTGGGGGCAAGTGTCGAGTCCGCGGGCGCGCGCGGCCACCATGATGTTTTCCAGGAACATGCCATAGTCGAGCCAAGAACCTTGCTCGAGGACGCGATCGATGGTGAAAATCAAGCCGACGGGCGCGTCGAAGAAGCGGTAATTGCGCCCATGCTGGGCCGCCATGCCCGCCTTGTTCTCGCGTCCCAGGCCAAGCAAGGCGTACAAGTCCCAGCCGACCTTGCGGCGGCGCTCGATATAGGGCGAGACCCATTCGCGCGGATAATAGTTGTACTCTTCCTTGTGCAAGCTGGCCAACTCTGGATTGTTGTGCGCTTGCAAGATGGCGTCCGACAAAGCTTGCTTGGCCGCCCCCGTCAGCACCGTCACCCGCCAGGGCTGGATATTCGTGCCGGAAGGCGCGCGCGCGCTCACTGCCAGGATTTTTTCAATGTCTTCGCGTGCCACCGGGGTGGGCAGGAATGCGCGGATCGAGCGGCGCGAGGTGATGGCGGCATCGACCATCTCTTGCTGCGGACTGAAAATCATGGCAACTCTTTCTCAAGAATGTTTAATCAAGGCACGGGCGGTATTGTACGTTCCCCCAAGCCGCGGCGCGAGCGCCGGCGCGAGCTTCGCGCATGCGCCGCGGCGCAACATCAGCGCGCTCCGCCATTGATATTAATCAAACAATAGCTGCGTGATCGGGGCCTTGGCGCCGTCCGCTGGCGCGCCACGCGGTTGGGCGCCAGGGCGCGGCGAAGCGATGCCGCGCGCGCCGGGTTCCCCCTTTCCACTATGAAAGTGGTTTGCCGAAGCGCCATTCTGGGCCTGCCTGAATGGCTATCCAAGGGTTCCCAGGGCAAGAAAGCTGTATTTGCTGCAACGCACAAATTTCGCTTGACTTGAACCAGAAAGACAGTAGAATCCCATTTGTTGCGTTGCACAATAATATTGTTCAACCAGAGTTATGGAACCACCTGCTTCACCCAATCGTCGCAGCTTTCATCATTAATACAGTCAAAACTGGAGAACTAACATGTTTGCAATTCCTGAGCAATTTTCGAACGCTACCAAAGCCAATTTCGAATCCCAATTCGCCATCTTGAACGCCCTGACCGCCACCGCCTTCGAAGGCATGGAAAAGCTGGTCGAGCTGAACATGACGGCCGTCAAAGCTTCGCTGGAAGAATCCTCGAGCGCTACGCGCCAACTGTTGTCGGCTAAAGATGCGCAAGAATTCTTCGCGGTGAGCGCTGCCCAAGCCCAGCCAAGCGCTGAAAAAGCCATGTCGTATGGTCGTCAACTGGCATCGATCGCTGCCGGCACCCAAGCCGAGTTCTCGAAAGCGGCCGAGTCGCAAATCGCCGAGACCAACCGCAAAGTGATCTCCCTGGTCGACGAAGTGACCAAGAACGCGCCAGCCGGCTCGGAAAACGTGGTCGCCATCATCAAGGCAACGATCGGCAACGCCAACGCAGGTTACGAGCAACTGAGCAAGACCACCAAGCAAGCGGTCGAAGCGCTGGAAACGAACTTGAACGCCGCCGTGAACCAGTTCACGCAAGTGGCACAAAAGGCCGCGCCGCGCGCCGCCAAGAAGTAATCAGGGACATGCCCGGCCACGCGCCGGGTAATGCCTCGCTTGAGCACGAGCCTCCCCGGCATCCGTGGAATCCCCCTCAAGACGGGTGCCGTTCAAATGCCTCGCTCACGCGGGGCATTTTTTTATTCGCCCAGATATGCGGCCTTCACGCGCGGGTCGTGCAACATGTCGTCGGCGATGCCGCTCATGGTGATCATGCCCGAATCCATCACGTAGCCGCGGTGCGCGGCCTGCAGCGCCAGCTTTGCGTTCTGTTCGACCAGCAAGATCGTGATGCCTTGGCTGGACACGTCGCGGATCACCTCGAAAATCTTTTCCACCATGATGGGCGAGAGCCCCATCGACGGTTCATCGAGCAACAGCAATTGCGGGTGGCTCATCAAGGCGCGCGCCATCGCCAGCATTTGCTGCTCGCCACCGGAAAGGGTGCCGGCCATCTGGGCCGCCCTTTCCTTCAAGCGCGGAAAGACGCTGAACCATTTCTCGATGTCGGCCTCGATGCCCGCTTTGTCGCTGCGCGTGTAGGCCCCCATCATGAGGTTTTCCTGGATCGACATGCGTGTGAACACGCCCCGCCCTTCCGGCACCATCGCCAGCTTTTTTTCCACCAGGTGGAACGATGGGGTGCCCTTGAGCGACTGGCCCATATAGCTGATCACGCCTTCGACTGTGCAAGGCGGCAAGGTGCCGGTGATGGCCTTCAAGGTGGTGGTCTTGCCGGCGCCGTTGGCTCCGATCAAGGTGACCAACTCGCCCTTGTTCACTTCCAGGTCGATGCCCTTGACGGCCTTGATGCCGCCATAGGCGACCTTCAAGCCCGCCACTTTCAGGATGTTTTCACTCATTAATGCGCCCCTCCGAGATAGGCTGCGATCACGGCTGGGTTTTTCTGTATGTCGGCGGGCAAGCCCTCGGCGATGGGTTTGCCGTACTCGAGCACCGTGATGCGGTCGCACAAGCCCATCATCAGCTTGACGTCGTGCTCGATCAGAAGCACGGTCTTGCCCTCGGCCTTGATCTTGACGAGCAATTCGCGCAAGGCCAGTTTTTCGGTGGCGTTCATGCCGGCGGCCGGCTCGTCCAGCGCCAGCAATTGCGGCTCGGTGGCCAGGGCGCGCGCGATTTCCAGGCGGCGCTGGTCGCCATAGGACAGGAATTTGGAAGTGCGGCTGGCGAATTGGCCGATGCCCACGAAGTCCAGCAATTCCTGCGAGCGTTTGCGGATCGCCGCTTCTTCCTCGCGCGCAGCCTTGTGGCGGAACACGGCGCCGAACACGCCCTGGTGGCTGCGCACATGGCAACCGACCATCACGTTTTCCAACACCGTCATCTCGCCAAACAGGCGAATGTTCTGGAAGGTGCGCGCGATGCCGGCCTTGGCCACTTCATGCGGGGCCGATGGCGAATAGGGCTTGCCGGCGAGCTCGAAGCTGCCCGTGTCGGGCTGGTACAAGCCGGTGATGACGTTGAAAAAAGTGGTCTTGCCCGCGCCATTGGGGCCGATCAAACCGTAGATCTGGCCTTTCATGATCTTGATGCCGACCTCGGTCAGCGCTTGCAAGCCGCCGAAGCGCTTATTCACGCCGGCGATCTGGAGAATGACTTGTTCGCTCATGATCTTCCTCAAGCCACCATCACGCCGGGGCTCGGCTCGGGTTTGTCGGTGTCGTGGTCGGGCCGGTCCTCGTGCTTGGGCGCGGGCCACAGGCCGGCCGGGCGCTTGAGCATGATCACGACCATCGCCAAACCGTACAGCAACTGGCGCAGCACTTCGGCTTCGATGATGACGTGGCCAAACAGTTTCTGTTGCACGGGTTCGACCACATAGCGCAGTACTTCCGGCAAGGCCGCCAGCAGCACGCCGCCCATGATCACGCCCGGGATATGGCCGATGCCGCCCAGCACCACCATCGCCAGTACCGAGATCGATTCCATCAGCGAAAACGATTCGGGCGACACGAAGCCCTGGAAGGAAGCGAACATGGCGCCGGCCACGCCGCCAAAGGACGCGCCCATGGAAAAGGCAAGCAACTTGACGTTGCGCGTATTGATGCCCATGGCCTTGGCCGCGATCTCGTCTTCGCGGATCGCCACCCAGGCGCGACCCAGGCGCGAATGTTGCAGGCGGGTAGTGATGAACACGATGGCCGCGCACAGCGCCAGGAACAGGAAATAGTAAGCGTTCACCGAGGGCATCGCGAAATTGCCGATCATCACGGTCGCTTTCGAGCCCGCCTCGCCGCCCAGCGACACGCCAAAGATGCGGATCGGGTCGATCAAGTTGATGCCTTGCGGACCGTTGGTGAAATTGATCGGATCGTTCAAGTTGTTCATGAAGATACGGATGATTTCACCGAATCCCAGCGTGACGATGGCCAGATAGTCGCCGCGCAGCTTGAGGGTGGGCGCGCCCAGCAAGGCGCCAAAGAAACCGGCGGTGGCCGCGGCCAGCGGCACGATCACCCACACCGACAAGTGGATGCCATGCTCGCGGATGTCTTGGCCCATCAGCGCGACCAGGGCATTGCCCACGCTTGGATACTGGTTCACCACCGACTCGAGCAAGGCGGCGAACTGGGGCGAGGCGAGAATGCCGGTCAGGTAGGCGCCGACGGCGAAAAAGGCGATGTAGCCCAGGTCGAGCAAGCCGGCGAAGCCGACCACGATGTTCAAACCGAGCGCTAGCATGATATACAGCAGCGCCATGTCGATGATGCGCACCCACGAGTTGCCGAACTGCGCTGCCACAAAGGGGAACAGGATCAAGCCTACGATCAGCAAACCCATGCCGGCGTAGGTTTTGAGCGGATTGCGTTGGGCGTCGAATTGAAGAAGTGCCATGGAATTCCTTTACGCTTGCGCTCAGGCGCGGTCGGCCACGCGTTCGCCCATGATGCCGGAAGGCCGGATCGTGAGCACGATGATGAGGACGACGAAGGCGAAGATATCCTGGTAGTTACTGCCCAGGAAACCGCCCGTCAAGTCGCCGATATAGCCCGAACCCATGCTCTCTATGATGCCAAGCAAGATGCCGCCGATCATGGCGCCGTAGATATTGCCGATGCCGCCCAAGACGGCTGCGGAAAACGCCTTCAAGCCGGGGGTGAAGCCCATCGCGAACTGGATCGACGAATAATTGGCGCCCCACATCACGCCGGCCACGGCGGCCAGGGCGGCGCCGATGGCGAAGGTCGAGACGATCACGCGGTTCGAGTCCACGCCCATCAAGCCGGCCACGCGCGGGTTCTCGGCGGTGGCGCGCATGGCGCGTCCGATCTTCGTTTTTTCCACCAGCATCACCAAGCCGAACATGGCCAGCGCCGCCAGCACCAGCAGCAGCAATTGGGTTTGCGAAATGACGGCGCCACCGACCTTGATCGGTTCGGTCGAGAGCAGGGCCGGGAACGGCAGCGGGCTGCGGCCCCAGATCATCATGGCGAAAGTTTGCAAGAGGATCGACACGCCAATGGCGGTGATCAGGGGCGCCAGCCGTGGCGCGTTGCGCAGGCGGCGGTAAGCGACGCGCTCGATGATCACGTTCACCAGCATGCACACCGGAATGGCGCCCAAGATGGCCAAGCCCAGCTGCACGTAACCGGGCAAGCCGGGGAAGTGGTGGCCCAGCACATTGAGCAGGCTCAAGCCGACCATGGCGCCGACCATCAGCACGTCGCCATGCGCGAAGTTAATCAGATTTAACACGCCGTACACCATCGTGTAGCCCAGCGCCACCAGCGCGTACATGCTGCCGAGCACCAGACCATTGATGAGCTGCTGGATAAAAGTATCCATGTTTTGCTTGCCTCTGCTGTTACTTTGCTTCTTATAGAGTGTCCTGCACGGCCTGCTGAAAAAAACGGCAGCCGGGATTGCCCGCGCCGCCGCTCCTGGCCGGAGCGTCGCCATGATAGCGATGTTTTGCAAAAACACATATCGGAAAATGTCTGCTCGGCTAATTTAATGCCGATGCGACATGCAAAACGGCGGCTCAGGCGCTGTGGGATTTTCCGCCGTCCAAGCCCTTGGGCAAGGGGAAAGTCACATGCTCTTCCACGCCCTCGAGCGCGCGCACGCTGCGCGCCCCCAGCTCCTTGAGCCGGGTGATGACCGCCTGCACCAGCACTTCCGGCGCCGAGGCGCCCGCCGTGACCCCGATCCGGGTCTTGCCTTCGAGCCAGGCCGGGTCGATTTGCGAGGCGTTGTCGACCATATAGGCGGTAGTACCACGCTTTTCCGCCACTTCGCGCAAGCGGTTCGAGTTCGAGCTGTTCGGGCTGCCCACCACCAGCACCACATCGACCTGGGGCGCCATGAACTTGACCGCTTCCTGGCGGTTGGTGGTGGCGTAGCAGATATCGGCCTTTTTCGGCTCCGCGATATTCGGAAAGCGCGCCTTCAAGGCGGCGATGACGTCGGCCGTGTCGTCCACCGAGAGCGTCGTTTGCGACACATAGGCCAGCTGGTCCGGGTTCTTCACTTGCAGCGTGGCGACGTCGGCCACCGTTTCAACCAGATACATGCCCTCCTCGGCCTGCCCCATCGTGCCTTCCACCTCGGGATGGCCGTCGTGCCCGATCATGACGATGTCGCAACCCTGGCGCCGCATCTTGGCCACTTCCATATGCACCTTGGTCACCAATGGACAGGTGGCGTCGAAGATGGTCAAGCCGCGCTGCTCGGCTTCGGCGCGCACCGCCTTCGACACGCCATGGGCTGAAAACACCACCGTGTTACCAGAAGGCACATCCTCGAGTTCCTCGATGAAGATCGCGCCCTTGGTGCGCAAATCCGCCACCACATAGGCGTTATGCACAATTTCATGGCGCACATAGATGGGCGCGCCGAATTGCTGCAGCGCGCGCTCGACGATTTCAATGGCGCGGTCGACGCCGGCGCAAAAACCGCGCGGCTGGGCTAACAAGATGTCGTTGTCCATGGTTTTCCTCTTACAGCACCGAGATCAGCTTGACCTCGAATTGCAGGTGCTGCCCCGCGAGCGGGTGATTAAAGTCAAAAATTACCTCATCGTCGCGCATTTCGCGCAATACGCCGCTAAAGCGTCCACCGCCGGGCGCGGCGAAGTCGACCAGGTCGCCCACCTTGTAGGCCGCGTCCGGGGCCGAATTCTGGTCCAGGGTGGCGCGCGAGACGGGCCGTACCAGCTCGGGATTGCGCTCGCCAAAGCCTTGCGCCGGCGTCAGCTCGAAGGTTTGGTGCGCGCCTTCGGCCATGCCGAGCAGGCAAGCTTCGAGAAACGGCGCCAATTGCCCCTGCCCCAGCATCAAGGTGGCGGGATTTCCAGCGAAGGTAGTGATCAGATCAGTACCTTCGGCGCTGGCCAGACGATAATGCAAGGTCAGGTAGGCCGATTCGGTGACCAGGGCGGGCGATGGGGTAGACATGGGAACGGGGACATTGATTAGCGTGCAATCCGATATTGTAAGCCAGCGGCGCCGCCACCGTCTGCCATTGGGGGCGAAAAAGCCCCATCAAGGCGGCAAAACACCTACTTTGAGCACTCGGGGACGGCCATTCGCATGGGCATCTCACACTGGCCGGCGCCGCAACGCCCGCGCGAACGCCTGATCCGCGACGGCGCGCAAGCGCTGTCGGATCAGGAATTGCTCGCCATTTTCTTGCGCGTGGGCGTGCAGGGCAAGGACGCGGTCGCGCTGGGGCGCGAGCTGCTCGAGCAATTCGGCTCCCTGCACGCCCTGTTCGGGGCCAGCCTGGCGCAACTGTGCCGGGTGCGCGGGCTGGGGCCGGCCAAGTATGCGCAGCTGCAAGCGGTGCTGGAGTTGGCGCGGCGCAGCGTTAGCGAGCAATTGCAGGCGGGCCCGGCGCTCGCCTCGCCCGAGGCGGTCAAGCATTATCTAGCGCTGCGGCTCGCGCATCTGGCGCACGAAGCGTTTTTTGTGTTGTTCCTGGACGTGAAAAACCGCTTGATCGCGTGCGAGGAAATGTTTCGCGGCACCCTCACCCACACCAGCGTCTACCCGCGCGAAGTGGTCAAGGGCGCGCTGGCCCACAACGCCGCCGGCGTGGTGCTCGCGCACAACCACCCATCCGGCCACAGCGCGCCCAGCGAATCGGACTTGCTGCTCACGCGCGCGCTGTCACAGGCGCTGGCCCTGGTCGAGGTGCGCGTGCTCGACCATTTTGTGGTGGCCGGGCCACAGGTGCATTCCTTTGCCGAACATGGGCAACTGTAGGCGCATGGCCCCTGCCCGCCGGGGGAAAGCGCGCAGTCCGCCCCTCCCTCGGCGTGAATTCTCAAATGTTAAATGTATTGATATTTTCAAGACACAATTGTTTTTCACAAGTCATTGATAAAACACCGATTTTTACGCTATACTCTCGTTTTTCCAATTTTGGATTGTCTTGAGGAGTGCGCTATGGCACGTGTTTGCCAAGTAACTGGGAAGGGTGTGATGGTTGGCAACAACGTCTCCCACGCCAACAACAAAACCAAGCGTCGTTTTCTGCCTAACTTGCAGAACCGTCGCATTTTCGTGGAATCGGAAAACCGCTGGGTCTCCCTGCGTTTGTCCAATGCCGGTCTGCGCGTCATCGACAAGGTAGGCATCGATGCCGTCCTGGCCGACATGCGCGCCCGTGGCGAAAAAGTATAAATTAGGGAGCTATCATGGCAAAAACTGGCCGCGACAAAATCAAGCTGGAATCGACCGCAGGTACGGGTCACTTCTACACCACCGATAAGAACAAGCGCACGATGCCTGCGAAAATGGAGATCATGAAGTTCGATCCCAAGGCACGCAAGCACGTGATGTACAAGGAAACCAAGATCAAGTAATCGATCTTCGTTCCGCAAAAAAGCCGCGCACGCAAGTACGCGGCTTTTTTTTCGCGCGCGCGCCGCAACTTGCCGCAGCGGCAACACATGTGGTTGCCGGAACACCCAAGCTCGCGTAGCATCCATGCCTTGGCGCGTTTGCGCCTTGCCACGCCGGCAAGGCGCGACCCTGCCGGACGGGATCCGCAAAAATCGGACTGAAGAATAATTACCTGGGACAGACAATGACAACACTCGCACCACAGTACACCCAGACACGCTCGTTCATGACGGTCGTGTTGATCGAGCTATGGGAGCGCTTCGGCTATTACGGCATGCAAGCGCTGATCGTTTATTTCATGGTGGGCCCCCTGAAATTCGAGGATAGCCACGCCAACCTGGTGTGGGGCGCTTGCGCCGCGCTGATCTACGTGGCGCCGGCCATCGGCGGCTGGATCGGCGACAAGGTTCTCGGTACGCGGCGCACCATGATCATCGGCGCGGTGATCCTCACCATCGGCTACGCCTTGATGGCGGTGCCGACCGAAAGCACCACCTTCCTGTTCTACTCGCTCGGCGTGGTGGTGGTGGGTAATGGCTTGTTCAAGCCAAACACGGGCAATCTGGTGCGCAAGATCTACGAAGGCGACGACTCGAAAATCGACAGCGCCTTCACCATCTATTACATGGCCGTCAACGTCGGCTCGACCTTCTCGATGCTGCTCACGCCGTGGATCAAAGAGTATGTGAACACCACCTATGGCGGCAACCTCGGCTGGCACGTCGCGTTCGCCGCCTGCAGCGCCGGCCTGTTGGTGGGCTTGGCCAATATCATGGTGATGCGCCACACGCTCGACCATATCGGCTCGGCGCCTGACGCGCTGCCAGTCGACAAGAAAAAACTGCTGATGGTGCTCGCCGCCAGCGGCTGCGCCATCGTCTTTTCCGCCATGGTGCTCGAGCACCGCGAATTGGCGCGCGCCTTCGTCTACCTGGCCGGCTTCGTCGTGCTCGGCATCTTCATTTACTTGATCCAAAAGAGCGAGCCGAGCGAACGCGCCGGCTTGATCGCGGCCCTGGTGTTGACGCTGCAGACCGTGTTCTTCTTCATTTTCTACCAGCAAATGTCGACCTCGCTGTCCTTGTTCGCCCTGCGTAACGTTGACCTGGACCAGCAATTGTTCGGCATCCACCTGTTCACCTGGGACCCGGCCCAGTACCAAGCCTTGAACGCGATCTGGATCATGATCATGAGCCCGATCCTGGCGATCATTTACTCGAAGGCGGGCGCGGCCAAGAAGGACTTGTCGATCGCGGCCAAGTTCGCCATCGGCTTCGCCACCGTCGCCATCGGCTTCTTCATCTACGGCATGTCGGCCCAGTTCGCCGTCGGCGGCAAGACCTCGTCCTGGATCATGATCGCCGGTTACGGCCTGTACTCGCTGGGCGAATTGCTCGTCAGCGGCCTGGGCTTGGCGATGATCGCGCGTTACGTGCCGGCGCGCATGGGCGGCTTCATGATGGGCGCCTGGTTTGTCGCCACCGGCATTTCGCAGTACCTGGGCGGCGTCGTCGCCAATTACGCGAGCGTGCCGAAAGACATCACCGATCCCCTGCAAACGATGGAAATCTACACCAGCTTGTTCAACAAGCTCGGCTTCGCCGCCATCGCCTGCACCTTGATCGCCTTGTCGGTGCTGCCGCTGATGCGCCGCTTGACCGATACCCACCATTCCCACAATTGATTGATGGGGCAAGCCGCCATCCGGCTTGCCACGCCGGCCGACATCGATGCGATTTTCCACACGCATCGCTGGTCGGTCGAGCAATCATGTGGCGCCCACTATAGCGCGCAACACATTCGCATGTAGCTGCACGGCAGGCGATGCCGGTGGCGCTGACGCAGAGTTGGAGCGGCGCATGCGCGACAGCTAAGTGCGATACAAGTGGATGTGAAAACGGGCCCGACGGGCCCGTTTTTCATTGGCGCGGCAGACGCGTTTAAGCGTAGCTGCGCAGGCGCAAGGAGAATTCCTGCAAGGACTTGATGCCCGAAGCTTCGGCGCGCGCGCACCAGTCTTGCAACTGCTGCAGCAATTGCTCGCGCGTGAGCTGGGAGCGCTCCCAAATGGCGCTCAACTCGCTGCGCATCTGGTGCATGGTCTCGAGCGCCTTGCTGTGGCGGAATAGCTCGTGCAACTGCTGCGCTTGCGGCGCTTCGAGCTTGCCCGGCTCGCGCTGCATCAGCTTGCGCGCCGACTTGAGGAAGCGCGATTCGAGCTCGGCCTTCGCCTTCAATTGCACCAGCTCTTCGCGCCAGGTGCGCTTGAACGATTTGGCGTATTTGGCCATCACGTCATAGCGGTTGGCGATCACCGATTGCAAGGTGTCGAAGTCGGCCACCAGCTTGCCCTGCGCGAATTTCGGCGCCGGCGCGCGCTTCTTGACCTTGGCCAGGCCCAGCGTTTCGAGTATGCGGATATACATCCAGCCGATATCGAACTCATACCATTTGGACGACAGCTTGGCCGAGGTCGCGAAGGTGTGGTGATTATTGTGCAGCTCCTCGCCGCCGATCAGAATGCCCAGCGGCAGGATGTTGGTGGCCGCGTCGCTGCAATCGTAGTTGCGGTAGCCCCAGTAGTGGCCGATGCCGTTGATGATGCCGGCCGCCATCACGGGTATCCACATCATTTGCACGGCCCACACGCTCACGCCGATCACGCCGAACAAGGCGAAATTGACGACAAACAGCACGCCCACGCCCTGCCAGCTAAAACGCGTGTACAGATTGCGCTCGATCCAATCGTCGGGCGTGCCGTGGCCGTATTTTTCCATCGTTTCCAGGTTCTTCGATTCAATGCGATACAGCTCGGCGCCCTCGAACAAGACCTTGCGGATGCCGCGCGTGACGGGGCTGTGCGGATCGTCCGGCGTCTCGCACTTGGCGTGGTGCTTGCGGTGGATGGCGGCCCATTCCTTGGTCACTTGGCCCGTCGTCAGCCACAGCCAAAAGCGGAAGAAATGGCTGGGCAGCGCGTGCAAGTCGAGCGCGCGGTGCGCCTGGTGGCGGTGAAGATAAATGGTGACGCTGGCGATGGTGATATGCGTGACGCCCAGCGTGTAGAAAAACACTTGCCAGCCGGACAGGCCGGTCAATCCCGTGTTCATGAAGGCGAGCACGGCATCGAAAATATTACTTAGCGAATTCATTACAACTCCACAGTGTTAATGCCCGGACCAGCACAGCCGGCCCGTTCATGCATTTTACGCTTACTTAGTGATTTACGGCATGAATGTGACTCAGGGGTTTCCCGCGCCACCGGTGCCGCCCACCATGCCGCCATTTGACATTCCAGCAAGAACAGAGGCGATGCGGGCGTCCAGGAAGCGGGTGTCGCGCACCGGGAAGGGCAATTTGAACTGCTCCGATTGCAAAATTTCCCAGATCTTCTTGTTGACGTCCGAAATCACGCCGCCCTTGCCGTTTTCCGGATCGGCGATCCAAAAACCCAGCTCCAGCTCAAAACCGTCGGTGGTGAATTTGCTCAGCATGGCCCCCGGCGCCGGATCGGCCAGCACGCGCGGCACGCCTAGCACCATTTGCTCCATCAGGGGCAGCAAGCTCGCCAGGTCGCTGTCGTAGGTGACAGTGACGTGGGTGGCCAGGCGCACCGTGGGCGCGCTGAGCGAATAGTTTTGCACGGCGCCCGACACCAGCATTTCATTGGGCAAGACCGTCTCGATGCCATCCAAGCCCTGCACCACCGTGTAGCGCGTATTGATCTGGGTTACCTTACCATAGTATTTGTCGACGGCGATCATGTCGCCGATCGCCAAGCTACGCTCGAGCAAGATGACGAAACCGGACACGTAGTTGCTGGCGATCTTTTGCAAGCCCAGGCCCAAGCCCACGCCCAGGGCGCCGCCGAACACGGACAGCACCGTCAAGTCGATGCCCACCAGCGACAAGCTCACCAGCACGGCGACGATGATCAAGACCGCGCGGCTCATCCTGGCCATCGCCACCCGCAGCGAGGAATGCAAGCCTTCGACGTGCATCAAGCGCTCTTCCAGCGCGGCACCAGCCCACAGGGCCAGCATCAAGAACACGGCGACGGAAGCGCCCGCTTGCAAAATGGCGGCCAGGGTCACATCGTGCCGGCCCAGGGGTACCGTGTTGGTGTTGAGGAAGTCGAGCAATTGCGGCCACAAGCCGGCGATGTACAGGGTCACGCCCAGCCACACCAGCAAGGCGAAGATTTTTTCGAACGTCAAGATCGTGGCGCCGATCTGGCCCTTGCGCGCGAACACGCGGCGCAGCAGGAAGAAGCCGAGCCGGATCAAGGCCAGCGAGGCGCACACGGGGATGGCCACGCGCAGCACGTTGACGTGATGCGTATGGGCGAGGGCGAACCTGGCGCCCGCCAGCAGGGGTAGGGTCAGCAAGGGCGCGAGCACGCGCGCCAGGCTGTCGATGCCGAACTGCACCATGCCCGGCTGCACCATGTTCGGCTGCACTGCGGGCTTGAGCAAGCGTTGGCGCAGCCAGCGCGCCGCGCCCCAGCCCACCGCCACGCACAGCAAGATGGCGGCGATTTGCCAGGCCACCGCCGGCTCGCGCGCGTCATCGATCAAATCGGCCAGCAAGCTGGTGATCGGCAAGGCCTTCACCGCTTATTGCGCCGCGTCGCCGGCGTCGGCTGGATCGGCTGGATCGGCTTCATCGGCTGGATCGGCTGGATCGGCCGCGTCGGCTTCATCGCGCGCGGGCTTGGGGGCGCGCGGCGGCAAGGGCTTACGCTCGAGCACGGCGGCGAAGAAGCCGTCCGTTTGATGGCGATGTGGCAGCAGCTTGAGGTAGTCGCCCATCTCGAGCTCGATTTTTTGCTCGGCCAGCACTTGCGTCATCGGCACCAGCACGAACTCAGGATGGGCCGCCAGGAATTGCTCAACGATGAAGTCGTTTTCCTCGGTGAGCAAGCTGCAGGTGGCGTACACCAGGCGCCCGCCGCCCTTGAGCAGGCGCGCCGCGCCGTCCAGGATGGCCGCTTGCTTGACCTGCATCTCGCCCACGGCGTCCGGTTTCTGGCGCCACTTCACGTCGGGATTGCGGCGCAAGGTGCCCAAGCCGCTGCAAGGCGCATCGACCAGCACGCGGTCGATCTTGCCGGCCAGGCGCTTGATCTTGGCATCGCGCTCGTGTGCGATCTGCACCGGATGCACGTTCGACAAACCGCTGCGCGCCATGCGCGGCTTGAGCTTGGCCAAGCGCTTCTCGGACACGTCGAAAGCGTACAGGCGGCCCGTGTTGCGCATCGACGCGCCCAGGGCCAGCGTCTTGCCGCCGGCGCCGGCGCAAAAGTCGACCACCATTTCGCCGCGCTTGGCGCCCACGATTTGCGACAGCAGCTGGCTGCCCTCGTCTTGCACTTCGATCGCGCCGCTTTTAAACAGGGGCAGATTTTGCAGCGACGGTTTTTTCAGGATGCGCAAGCCAAGCGGCGCGAAGGGCGTGGGCACGGCGGCGATCGGCGCCTCGGCCAGGGTCGCCACCACCTCGTCGCGCGTGGCCTTGATGGAATTGACGCGCAAGTCCAGCGGGGCCGGCTGGTTCAGCGCCTCGGCCAGTTCCAGCGCCTCGGCCGCGCCGTACTGGGCCACGAATTTGTCGTACAGCCACTGCGGCAAATTGCTGCGCATGGTCGGCGGCAACAAGCTGCGGTCGATTTCCTTGATGCGCACAAGGAAAGCGCTCTCCTCTTCCGTCAAACCGCCCAGCGCGTCCAGGCCCATCGCTTCGGCCAGGCCGAGGATGGTCAAGCGGCGCATGGTGGCGCTGCCGCCGCCGGCGGCGCTGGCGAAATCGGTGAAGAAGGATTTGTTGCGCAACACCGCGTACACCCCCTCGGCGACGGCGCCACGCTCGCGTCCGCCCAGGCGCGGGTGGTCCTTGAAGTAGCGCGACAGGGTAGTGTCGGCCGGGGCCGAAAAACGCAAGATCTCGCGCAATACTTCTTCAGTATTGGCAAGTATCGCTGGTGGCAATCTCATGGTATTCCTTGTGGTGGTGTTAGTGCGGCGCTGCGGCGGCGGTCAAGACCTTGCCGTCGACGATGCTGAGGCGCTCTTCGACGAACAGCCGGATCGCGCGCGGATAAAGTTGGTGTTCTTGCGCCAGCACGCGCGCGGCCAGGGTGGCGGCGGTGTCGCCGGGCACGACGGCAACCCGGGCTTGCTCGACGATGGGGCCGTGGTCGAGCTCGGCGGTGACGAAATGCACGGTCGCGCCATGCTCGGCCACGCCCGCATCCAGCGCTTGCTGGTGCGTATCGAGGCCTGGGAAGGCGGGCAGCAGCGAGGGGTGGATATTGAGCATGCGGCCCGCGTAATGGGCCACGAAGGGCGGCGTCAAGATGCGCATGAAGCCGGCCAGCACCACCAAATCGGGCGCGAAGGCGTCGATCGCCGCCTGCAAGGCCGCGTCGAACAGTTCGCGGCTGGCGTAGTCCTTGTTGGGCACCACGGCCGTCGGGATGCCGTGCGCGGCGGCGAAAGCCAGCCCGCCGGCGTCGGCGCGGTTGCTGATGACGGCGGCCACGCGGGCCGGCCAGCGCTCGGCCTGGGCCGCGCGCACCAGCGCTTCCATATTGCTGCCGCGTCCGGAAATGAGGATGACGATGTTTTTCATAAGGGCGATATTGTACCCGACCAAGGGAGGCGGACGGGACTTTTGTTGCAGCGCAACATCCCGCATCGGAGCGTCCGCCGGGGACAGACCCCTGTTTTGAGGCAACGTTCGGCGGGGACAGACCCCTGTTTTGAG
>JAZKBP010000012.1:47724-157279 GCA_040388555.1 Pseudomonadota bacterium | reverse complement strand
CGCGCTACAGCAACGAGACCGACATCGTCGTCGGCAGCCCGATCGCCAACCGCGAGCAAGCCGAAGTGGAAGACTTGATCGGCTTCTTCGTCAACACCCTGGTGCTGCGCAGCGACCTGGCCGGCGCCCCCTCGTTCGCCGCGTTGCTGGCGCAAAGCAAGGCCATGCTGCTTGACGCCTACGCGCACCAGCAAGTGCCGTTCGAGCAAATCGTCGAGCGCCTGCAGCCGCAGCGCAGCATGCGCCACAGCGCGCTGTTCCAGATCCTGCTGGTACTGCAAAACAATGAGGAAGGCACGCTGGCCCTGCCAGGCCTGACCCTGAGCCCGGTCGACATGGGCAGCGCCATCGCCAAGTACGAGCTCTCGCTCAATATGTCGGAAAGCGAACAAGGCCTGGACCTGGCCTGGACCTACAACAGCGACCTGTTCGAGCCGGCCACCATCGCGCGCATGGGCACGCATTTCGGCCAGCTCGTGACGGCGCTGCTGCAGGCGCCGCAAGAGAACGTGTTCAGCCACGACATCGTGGACGCGCGCGAACGCCAGCAACTGCTGGCATGGAACGACACCCAAGCTCCGTATCCAAGCGAGCGCTGCCTCCACGAATTGTTCGAAGAGCACGCCGCGCGCTATCCAGACGCGCTGGCCTTGGTCTGCGACGGCCAACAACTTAGCTATGGCCAATTGAATGCGCAAGCGAACCAGCTGGCCCACTACCTGCGTGCACACAAAGGCGTCAAGCCCGACACACTCGTGGGCGTGTGCCTGGAGCGGTCGCTGGAAATGGTGGTCGCCATCCTGGGCGTACTCAAAGCGGGCGCGGCCTACGTGCCGCTGGACCCGCACTATCCGGCTGCGCGCCTGGCCTATATGCTGGCCGACGCCAAGCTCGACACCGTCATCACCCACAGCCAGGTGCAAACGGGCACGCCGATCACGCCAGCCCAGGCGCTGTGCCTGGACGCGCCCGATCTGCAACAAGAGCTGGCCGCCCTGCCCGCCGCCAATCCGGCGGGGGCGTCGCTCGGCCTGACGTCGCGCCACCTGGCCTATGTAATTTACACCTCCGGCTCCACCGGCAACCCCAAGGGCGTGATGGTGGAGCACCATGCGCTGGTGAACCTGGCGCTCAATTTGCAGGCGCTGGAGCTGGCCGAGCAAGGCGGGCAATGGGGATGGATGGCATCCTACGCTTTCGACGGCTCGGTCAAGGGCTTGACCCAATTGATGCTGGGGCAGCCGCTGCACATCATTTCCGAACAATGCAGGCGCGACCCGAGTTTGCTCGCGCCCATGCTCGCCACGCTGAGCGTGATCGATTGCACCCCGATGATGGTCGAAGCCTGGTTCGCCGCCGGCATCGCGCAGCACTTGCCGCACCTGATCATCGGCGGCGAGGCGATCAGCGACACATTGTGGTCGCTGCTGCTGGCGTGGCAAGCCCGCCACGGCAAGAAGGCCGTCAACGTCTACGGCCCCACCGAGTGCACGGTCGACACCACCGCCTGCCTGATCGAAGGCAATCTGCCCACCATCGGCAAGATGCTGCGCAACACCCAAGCCTATGTCCTCAACGGTAACGCAGCGCTGGCGGGCCAAGGCACGCCGGGCGAACTGCATATCGGCGGCGTCGGCCTGGCGCGCGGCTACCTCGGCCAGCCGGCCCTGACGGCGGAGAAATTCATCGCCAATCCCTTCCACGATCCGCGCGATCCACACAGCAGCGCCAAGATCTACAAGACGGGCGATCTGGTGCGCTGGCTCGCGGACGGCAAGCTGGAGTATCTCGGCCGCATCGACCAACAGGTCAAGATCCGCGGATACCGCATCGAGCTGGGCGAAATCGAAAGCGCCTTGCGCGCCCACGCGGGCGTCAACGATGCCGTCGTGCTGGCCAAAGCCACGGCCGGTGGCGAGAAGCGCCTGGTCGCTTATCTGGTTGCCAGCCTGGACGAGGCGATGGACGAAGCCGGCACAGACGCGGCGCAAGGGCAAACCGAGCACATTGCCGCGCTGCGCGAGCACCTGGGCCACACACTGCCCGACTACATGTTCCCATCCGCCTTTGTCTTCCTCGACCGCATCCCCTTGAGCCCGAACGGCAAGGTCGACCGCAAAGCCTTGCCGGAACCGGACGCGTCGCAACTGCACAGCCCCTATGTCGCGCCGCGCACCGCCGCCGAACAGACGCTGGGCCTGCTCTGGCAAGAGGTGTTGGGTGTCGAACGCGTCGGCCTCACCGACAACTTCTTCCAGCTGGGCGGGCATTCGCTCTCCGCCACCCGTCTGGTCGCGAAGATCAACCAAGCCTTCGATATCGTCTTGCCCTTGAAGACGCTGTTCGTGGCGCAAACGCTGGAAGCGCTGGCGCAGGCCGTCGCGCAGATCGAAGCGGGCACGGGCCGCGCGCCCTTGCTGCGCATCGGCCGTGGCCAAGCCCTGCTGCCCTCGTTCTCGCAACAGCGCCTGTGGCTGCTCGACCAGATCGATGGCGGCAGCGCCCACTACAATATGCCCGGCGCGCTCAAGCTCGATGGCGTGCTCGATCAGGGCGCGCTCGCACGCGCCTTCGCCACCATTTTGGAGCGCCACGAAAGTCTGCGCACCTGCTTCCAGGCCGGCGACGACGGCCAAGTGTTCCAGGTGATTCAAGCGGCGCAAGCGGTGTCGATCGCGGTGCCGCTCACCGACCTGTCGCAGCTGCCGGACGGCGAGCAGCGCGTGCATCTGCTCGAACGGATTACCGAGGAAGCGGGCCGCGCCTTCGACCTGGGGCGCGACCTGATGTTGCGCGGCCAGTTGCTCAAGCTGGCCGCGGACCAGCACATCCTGCTCGTCACCATGCACCACATCGCCTCCGACGGCTGGTCCATGGCCATCTTGATCAACGAGTTCAGCGCCCTGTACAGCGCTTACGTGCAGGGGCAGGGCAATCCCTTGCCGGCTCTGGAAATTCAATACGCCGACTACGCCCACTGGCAGCGCAACTGGCTGCAAGGCGAAGTGCTCGAGCAGCAACTGGGCTATTGGACGGGCCAGCTGGCGAACCTGCCGGTCGTGCACAGCTTGCCGCTCGATCACGCGCGTCCGCCGATGCAAACCTTCAACGGTGCGAGCATCAGCACGCGCATCGACGCCGCCACCGTCGCCGCGCTCAAGACGCTGTGCCAGGAAGCTGGCGCGACCCTGTTCATGGGCTTGCACGCCGCCTTCTCGGTGCTGCTCGCGCGCTACAGCAACGAGACCGACATCGTCGTCGGCAGCCCGATCGCCAACCGCGAGCAAGCCGAAGTGGAAGACTTGATCGGCTTCTTCGTCAACACCCTGGTGCTGCGCAGCGACCTGGCCGGCGCCCCCTCGTTCGCCGCGTTGCTGGCGCAAAGCAAGGCCATGCTGCTTGACGCCTACGCGCACCAGCAAGTGCCGTTCGAGCAAATCGTCGAGCGCCTGCAGCCGCAGCGCAGCATGCGCCACAGCGCGCTGTTCCAGATTCTGTTGGTACTGCAAAACAATGAGGAAGGCAAGCTGGCCTTGCCAGGCCTGACCCTGAGCCCGGTCGACATGGGCGGCACCATCGCCAAATACGAGCTCTCGCTCAAGATATCGGAGAGCGAACAGGGCATGGATTTGGCCTGGACCTACAACACCGACCTGTTCGAGCCAACCACAATCACCCGCATGGCGGCGCATTTCGGTCTGCTCCTGACGGCACTGCTGAAGGCGCCGCAAGATGACGTGTTCAGCCACGCGATGCTGGACGCGCAAGAGCGCCAGCAACTGCTGGTCGATTGGAACGACACCCAAGCTCCGTATCCAAGCGAGCGCTGCATCCATGAACTGTTCGAGGAGCAAGTGGCAAGCCACCCGGACGCACTCGCGGCCGTCTTCCATGATCGCCAACTCACCTTCGGCGAATTGAACACGCAAGCGAACCAACTGGCGCACCTTTTGATCACGCAAAGACAGGTTAAACCGGACAGCCTGGTGGGATTGTGCATGGAACGTTCCGTCGACATGCTGGTGGGTATATTTGGCATCCTCAAAAGCGGCGCCGCTTACGTGCCGCTCGACCCGAACCAGCCGGAAGCGCGCATCGCCTACATGCTGCAAGACGCCGCACTGAGCACGGTCGTCACCCACGCCGCGGTGCAAGCGAACAGCCCGATCAGCCAAAGCCAGGCGCTGTGCCTCGATGATGCCGAGGTGCGCGCCGCGCTCGCGGCGCAATCGAGTGACAACATCGCGCCGGCGTCGCTTGCCTTGACGCCGCAGCATCTGGCCTATGTCATCTACACGTCGGGCTCGACAGGCAATGCCAAGGGGGTGATGGTGGAGCACCGCTGCGCGCTCAACTTCTGGAACATCATGCGCCAGAGCACGCATCGCACCTGCCCAGCGCACGCCAGGGTCGCCCTCAACGCCGCCTTCACCTTCGACATGTCGCTCAAGGGCATACTCCAGGTTTTGTCCGGTCATAGCCTGTTCATTATCCCGCAAGGCATCCGGGCCGACGGCGACGCCATGCTGGCATTCCTGCAGCAGCACCGCATCGACGCCTTCGATTGCACGCCCTCGCAGCTTGAAGTGTTGATCGCGGCCGGCCTGCTCGAGAACACGCCGGCGCAAGCGCATCAGCTCAAAAGCGTCTTGATCGGTGGCGAAGCCATCAGCGCGGCGATGTGGGACAAACTGCGCCAAGTGCAGGGCACCGATTACTTCAATATGTATGGCCCGACCGAATGCACGGTCGACGCAACCATGTGCTTGATCCGCGATGCCGGCCCCAGCACGACGATCGGCAAGCCCATCGCCAATATGACCGTGTACATCCTCGACGCCAATCGGCAAGCCGTGCCGGTGGGCGTCGCCGGTGAAATCTACATCGGCGGCACCGGCGTCGCGCGCGGCTATCTGCAAAGGCCGGAACTGAGCGCCGAGCGCTTTCTCCTCGACCCCTTCAGCAGTCAAGCCGGCGCGCGCATGTACCGCACCGGAGACCTGGCGCGCTGGACCGACGATGGCATGATTTCCTATCTGGGACGCAACGACTTCCAAGTCAAGATACGCGGTTTCCGTATCGAACTCGGCGAAATCGAAACATGCTTGCAAGCTTGCCCCGGCGTGCGCGACGCGGCCGTGATCGCCCGCGAAGACACGCCCGGCAATCAGCGCCTGGTAGCCTACCTCACGGCCGAAGCGCACAGCTCCATCGACGTCGCCACGCTGCGCAATACGGTGGGCGAACGCCTGGCCGACTACATGGTGCCATCCGCTTTCATCGTGCTCGATCAATTGCCCTTGAACGCCAATGGCAAACTCGACCGCAAAGCCCTGCCCGCGCCCGATCTGTCGCAATTACAAAGCGCCTATACCGCCCCGCGCACGCAAACAGAAAGCCGTCTGTGCGCCTTGTGGCAAGAGGTGCTCGGCCTCGAGCGCGTCGGCCTCACCGACAATTTCTTCCAGTTGGGCGGACACTCGCTGTCGGCCACGCGCCTGGTTGCCAAAATCAACCGGGACTTCGGCATCGTCTTGCCTCTGAAAACCTTGTTCGTGGAAAGAACGCTGGAAGACTTGGCGCGCGCGGTGGCGCAAGCCGACGCCGGCGCTGCCCGCCCTGCTTTGTTGCGCGTCGCGCGCGACAGCGCCCTGTTGCCTTCGTTCGCCCAGCAGCGCCTGTGGTTGCTCGACCAGATCGATGGCGGCAGCACCCACTACAATATGCCGGGCGCGCTCAGGCTCACCGGTACGCTCGATTATGATGCGCTGGGCCGGACCGTCGGCGCCATCCTGGAGCGTCATGAAAGTTTGCGCACCTGCTTGCGGGCAGATGCGCATGGACAGGTATTGCAGGTGATCCAAGCGCTGCCGTCGACGGCAGCCGCCGTGCCGGTGACCGACCTGTCTGGCCTGCATGACGGCGAACGCCGCCTGCACGTGCTCGAACGCATGACGGAGGAGGCGGGCCGCCGCTTCGACCTGGGCGGCGACTTGATGTTGCGCGCGCACTTGCTCAAGTTGGCACAGGATGAACATATTCTGCTCGTCACCATGCACCACATCGCCTCGGACGGCTGGTCGATGACCATCCTGGTCAACGAGTTCAGCGCCCTGTACGGCGCCTTCGCGCAAGGACGGGCCTATCCGCTGCCAGCGTTGGCCATCCAATACGCGGACTACGCCCATTGGCAGCGCAACTGGCTGCAAGGCGCAGTGCTTGAGCAACAATTGACATACTGGACCACTCAGCTGGCGGACTTGCCGGTCGTGCACAGCTTGCCGCTGGACCATGCCCGCCCGCAGATGCAAACATTCACTGGCGC
Organism: Pseudomonadota bacterium; assembly: GCA_040388555.1. Taxonomy (GTDB): domain Bacteria; phylum Pseudomonadota; class Gammaproteobacteria; order Burkholderiales; family Burkholderiaceae_D; genus Telluria_A. The sequence continues at coordinate 150,954 of JAZKBP010000012.1, read as the reverse complement.
GAGCATCGGTAGCCGCATCGACGCCCACACCGTGGCAGCGCTCAAGGCGCTGTGCCAGGATGCTGGCGCCACGCTGTTCATGGGCTTGCATGCGGCTTTCTCGGTGCTGCTCGCGCGCTACAGCAACGAAACCGACATCGTCGTCGGCAGTCCCATCGCCAACCGCGAGCAAGTGGAATTGGAAGGCTTGATCGGCTTCTTCGTCAACACCCTGGTGCTGCGCAGCGATTTGGCGGGCACGCCATCCTTCGCCGCGCTGCTGGCGCAAAGCAAGAGCATGCTGCTCGACGCCTATGCGCACCAGCAAGTGCCGTTCGAGCAGATCGTCGAGCGCTTGCAGCCGGAGCGCAGCATGGGGCACAGCGCCCTGTTCCAGATCATGCTGGTGCTGCAAAACAATGACAGCGGCACGCTGGCCTTGCCGGGCCTGACCCTCAGCCCGGTCGAGATGGACAGCGCCATCGCCAAGTACGAGCTCACACTCAGCATGGCCGAAAGCGAACACGGCCTTGAGCTGGGCTGGACTTTCAACACCGACCTGTTCGAGGTCGACAGCGTCACGCGCATGGCTACGCATTTCGAAGCGCTGCTGGCGGCCATGTTGCGGGCTCCGCAAGAGAACGTCTTTAGCCACGACATGCTGGCCGACCAAGAACGCAAGCAACTACTGCTGGACTGGAACGCCACCCAAGCGCCCTATCCAAGCGAGCGCTGCATCCACGAACTGTTCGAGGAGCAAGCCGCGCGCACTCCTGACGCGCCGGCGTTGCTGTGCGACGGGCGGCAACTGAGCTACGCTCAACTGAACGCGCGGGCGAACCAGCTGGCGCGCCACTTGCTCGCGCAGCGCGCGTGCAAGCCCGACACGCTGGTGGGCGTATGCCTGGAGCGTTCGCTCGATATGGTGGTCGCCATCCTGGCCATCCTTAAAGCGGGCGCGGCCTACGTGCCGCTGGACCCGCTCTATCCGGCCGCCCGCCTGGCCTATATGCTGGCCGACGCCAAGCTCGGCACCGTCATCACGCACAGCCAAGTGCAAGGCGCCACGCCGATCAGCCCAGAGCAGGCTCTGTGCCTGGACGCGCCCGAGGTCCAGCAGCAACTGGCCGCTCAGCAGAGCGCCAACATTCCCGCGGCGTCAACGGGACTGACGCCGCAGCACCTCGCCTACATCATCTACACCTCCGGCTCCACCGGCAACCCCAAGGGTGTGATGATCGAGCATCGCAACACCGTGGCCTTCCTGTCGTGGGCGCGCACGGTCTTTGGCGCCGCTCAATTGGCGCGCGTGCTGGCCTCGACCTCGATGTGCTTCGATCTGTCCGTGTTCGAAATGTTCGCGCCGCTGTCCGTCGGTGGCGCCTGCCTTATCGTGAACAATATCCTGGAGCTGCGCCGCGACGACACCCGCGACTTCAGCCTGATCAACACCGTGCCGTCCGCCATCGAAGCCTTGCTGGCTGGCGGACACATCCCGGCTTGCGTCAAGACCGTCAACCTGGCCGGTGAAGCGCTCAAGCAAAGCATCGTCGACAAGCTCTATGGCAGCGGCGTCGAAGCCGTCCACGACCTGTACGGCCCGTCCGAAGACACCACTTACTCCACCTACGTGCTGCGCCAGTGGCACGGCCAGAACAGTATCGGCCGCCCGATCCACAACAGCCAGATGTACGTGCTCAACCAGGCGCGCCAGCTGGCCCCGCGTGGCGTGGCGGGCGAATTGCATATCGGCGGCGCCGGTCTGGCGCGCGGCTACCTCGACCGTCCAGACTTGACGGCCGAGAAATTCATCGCCAATCCGTATGCCGCGCAGTGCGCGGACGGCGCCGGCGCGATCATCTACAAGACGGGCGACCTGGTGCGTTACCTGCCGGACGGCGAGCTCGAGTATCTGGGCCGCATCGACCACCAGGTCAAGATCCGTGGTTTCCGCATCGAATTGGGCGAAATCGAAAACGCCCTGGCCAGCCACGCGCTCGTCGCCGACGCCGTGGTGTTGGCCAGGGAAGTGGCGCCGGGTGACAAACGCCTGGTCGCCTACGTCGTGCACGCAGCCGGGGCGGACGATGCCACGCCGCAGTCCGACCTGACGGCGGCGCTGAGCCGCCACCTGGGCTTGAGCCTGCCAGAATACATGGTGCCGGCCGCGTTTGTGTTCCTCGATGCACTGCCACGCACGCCAAACGGCAAACTCGACCGCAAGGCCTTGCCCGACCCCGACTTCGCCCAGCAGCGCAATGTCTATGTGGCGCCGGCCACGCCGACCGAGCAGCTCGTCTGCGAAATATGGCAAGACGTGCTGGGCATGCAACAGGTCGGCAGCACCGACAATTTCTTCCAGCTGGGCGGCCATTCTCTGTTGCTGATGCAAGTGATCTCACGCCTTCAACAAACGGGCATCGACGTAGCGGTGCGCCAGCTATTCCTGGCGCCGACCGTCGCGCATTTGGCCGCCGAGATCGACCAATCAGGCGGACGCGGCGCGCCCACGTTCAGCGCGCCCGCCAACATGATCCCCGACGATTGCGAGCAGCTCACGCCGGACATGCTGCCTTTGGTGAGCCTCGATGCCAGCCACATCGCCGCCATCGTGGCGGCGCTGCCAGGGGGCGCGCGCAACGTCCAGGACATTTATCCGCTCGGCCCGCTGCAAGAAGGCATCTTGTTCCACCACATGCTCAGCGCGCACAGTGATCCGTACGTGATCCCCATGCTGTTCAAGATACGGGGTGAGCATGCGCTCGAGGAATTCCTGGGCGCCTTGCAATTCATGGTCGATCGCCACGACGTCTTGCGCACCGCCGTGTTCTGGAAAGGCTTGCCTACGCCAGTGCAAGTGGTGTGCCGGCGCGTCACCTTGCCTGTGAGCTACCTGGAAGCGCAGCCGGGCCAGGATAGCCTGAGTTTCGCGCAAAGCCTGTGCGCGCGCGACGCGCAACACATGGACTTGAGCCAGCCCTCCCTGCTCAAGGTGAAGATCGTGCGCGACCGGGCCCAGCCGCAGGATGAATTGCATTTCGTGCTCTTGCAGGTGCATCACATCATCACCGACCACGTCGGTTTGGACATCATCCAAAAAGAATTGGCCCTCTACCACATGGGGCAGGCGGACAACTTGCCGGCCACCATGGCGTATCGCGAATTCATCGCCCATACCCAGCATCAGGCCAAGCACAATGATGCACAGGCCTACTTCCGCCAAACCTTGGGCGATATTGACGAACCGACCGCGCCGTTCAATCTGCTCGATGTGCAAGGCAAGGACGGGCAAATCCTCGATCACAAGCTGGCCGTTCCGGCACAAGTGAGCGATCAGATACGCCGCCTGGCCAAGGAAATGCGGATCAGCCCGGCCGTCGTGTTCCATGCGGCCTGGGCACTCGTGCTTGCCGCTTGCAGCGGGCGCGACGATGTTGTGTTCGGCACCGTGATGTCCGGCCGCCTGCAGGGCACGGTTGGCGCAGAGAACGCCTTGGGTGTGTTCATCAACACCCTGCCATTGCGTGTGAAACTAAAAGACATCAAGGCGCGCGAATTGATCAGGCAAGTTCACCGCGCCTTGCTCGACTTGCTGCCGTATGAGCAAACACCCTTGGCCTTGGTGCAGCGTTGCACCAGCTTGAGTGGCGGCGCGCCGTTGTTTAGCGCGATATTGAACTACCGGCACTCGCCGCAAGCCGCGCCGCGCCAAGCCGACGATGCCGACGCCGACGACGACAATTTCGAACGCATCGGTTCGCACGAGCGCACTAATTATCCATGCAGCCTGTCGGTGAACGACTTCGGCGCGGCCTTCGGCCTGCATGTCCATGTCAATGCATCGGTCGATCCGCAGCGCGTGGCCGAATATGTGCAAACGGCGCTTGCCGGGCTGCTTGAAGCACTGCAAAACGATGCGTCGCAGACGGTCGCGAAGCAGTCGATCCTGCCTATATCGGAACAGCAGCAATTGCTTGGCTGGAGCGCCGAAACGGACGCGTTCCCGGTCCCGCATTGCGTGCACGAATTGTTCGAGCAGCAGGCGGCCCGGCATCCCCACGCCATCGCTCTGGTCTACGAGCAAGAGCAACTGAGCTATGCCGAGCTCAACCACAAAGCGAACCAGTTGGCCCATTACCTGCTCACGCACAAACAGGTACGTCCCGACAGCCTGGTGGGCTTGTGCGTGGAGCGCTCCGTCGACATGCTGGTCGGCATCCTGGGCATCCTCAAGGCCGGTGGCGCCTATGTGCCGCTCGACCCCACGCTGCCGCAGGCGCGCCTGGCATACATGCTCGAAGACGCGGACCTTGCCACCGTCATCACCCATCGCGAGCTGCAAAGCAAACACGGCATCGGCGGCGCGCAAGCGCTGTGCCTGGACGACCCGGCCACGCAAGCGCAACTGGCGGCGCAGCCGGGCACGGACATCCCGGTCGCGGACACGGGCCTCACGCCCGCCAATTTGGCTTACGTCATCTACACCTCGGGCTCGACCGGCAAACCGAAAGGCGCCTTGCTCGAACACCGCAACGTCACGCGCTTGTTCGCCGCCACCGATGCCAATTTCGGCTTCGGTCCGGCCGACACCTGGACCATGTTCCACTCCTACGGTTTCGATTTCTCGGTGTGGGAAATCTGGGGTGCCCTGTGCTATGGCGGCAAGCTGGTGATCGTGCCTTACCTGGTGAGCCGCACGCCAGAATTGTTCCACGCATTGCTCGTCGAACAGCGCGTGACGGTGCTCAACCAGACCCCGTCGGCCTTCATGCAATTGATCGCGGCCAACGCCGCCGCCGCGCCAAGCGCCCAGCTGAATTTGAAATACGTCATCTTCGGCGGTGAAGCGCTCAACGAGGCGGCCCTGCAACCTTGGTTCGCCAAGCACGGCCAGCACGCACCGCAGTTGATCAATATGTACGGCATCACCGAAACCACCGTGCACGTCACCTACCAGCGCGTGCTGGCGGACCAGGCGCAGGGCGTGAACGCCATCGGCCGCCCGATTCCCGACCTGGGCGTGTATGTGCTCGACGCCGCGCTTAATCTGGCGCCAATCGGCGTGACGGGCGAATTGCATGTGTCCGGCGCCGGCCTGGCGCGCGGTTACCTGAACCGTCCCGAGCTCACGGCCGAGCGTTTCATCGACTACCCGTTCGCCAAGCGAGCGGGCGCGCGCCTGTACAAGAGCGGCGACCTGGCGCGCTACCTGCCAGACGGCAGCATCGCCTACCTGGGACGGATCGACAGCCAAGTCAAGATCCGCGGTTTCCGCATCGAGCTGGGGGAAATTGAAAGCGCCCTCAGCGCCCATCCCCAGGTCAAGGAAAGCCTGGTGCTGGCCTCGCAAACGGCCAGCGGCGACCAGCGCCTGGTGGCCTACCTGGTCGGCCAAGTCATGCCAGCGCCACAACCCGAGCCGGCCGACGGCGCTACGCCCCTGATCGCGGCGCTGCGCCAGCACCTGGCGCAAACGCTGCCCGACTACATGATTCCAGCCGCCTTCGTCGTACTCGACCAGATGCCGCTCACGGCCAACGGCAAAGTCGACCATAAAGCCTTGCCGGCGCCGGACATGTCCCAGTCGATCGCGCAATACGTGGCGCCGCGCACGAGCATGGAAAGCCGCCTGTGCGCGCTGTGGCAAGAGGTGCTGGGAATCGAACGGGTTGGCGTGACCGACAATTTCTTCCAGCTGGGCGGACATTCGCTGCTGGCCGTGAGACTGGTATCGACGATCGAGGCGCACACAGGCGTGCGCGTGCCGATGGCTCAATTGTTCACCACGCCAACAGTGGAAGCCTTGGCAGCCATGATCGCCTCGGACGGTCCAAGCACACGCTTGGCCGTCACCATGCAGCGCCATGGAAAGTACTCGCCGCTGTTCTTGATCCATCCGGGCGGCGGCGGTGTTTCCTGTTACGCCGCCCTGGTGACGGCGCTGGCCGATACCTGCCCGGTGTACGCCATCCAGGATGCCGACGAGGCGGGCATCGTGATCGAGCCTTACGATATGGATACCATCGCCAGGGTCTATGCGGAGGAAATCGTTGCCGTTCAAGCCGAGGGGCCATACACGCTGGCCGGCTGGTCGCTAGGCGGCAATCTGGCCGTGAAGATCGCCAACGTGCTCGAACAGCAAGGCCGGCAAGTGCAATGGGTGATGTTGCTCGACACCTTCTTTCCGCGCAAGAGCAGCCACCAAGCCCAGTCGCTGGCCGACTTCATCGCCGATCTGCTCGAAGGCAGCGCGGAAGAACTGGCGTTGCGCTACGACGCGGAACGCCTGGTCTTGATCGGCAGGGTCAAGGCGCTGGTGGCCGAGGTCGGCATCGAGGGTTTCGCCGAGATGCTGATCCATCAATCGGACTATCTCGACAGCGCCTTGCATTTCGAGAAGCCGCTGCAGGCCTTGATGCTGCAAAAGTTCCATAGCCTCGACCGCAATGCACGCTTGACCCTCGGCTACACGCCAGCCAAGCTGGCTGCGCCGCTGCACCGGGTGTGGGCTGAGGAAACGGTGCAAGGTGGCGCCGATATCACCGCCTGGAACAACTGGACGGACGATGGCGAGCACAGCGGCCACCATGTGCTGCCGGGCGCGCACTTCAACTTTGTGATGGGTGAAAGCATGCCGGCGATCGCGCAACTGATGCGCCATTACCTGAAAACGGCGTCAAGCGCGCACCACGTCGATGTCGAGCGCGAACTAGGGTAGGACACGCGCGCCGCCCGCAAGGGGCGGCGTAGCGCTGCGCGGCGCGGGCCCGGTTTGCCGGTCAGCCGTTACGCCGGCCGGGCCTCCCACGTCCGGCCGGCGGCCCTTGCATGGACCTGCGCATGCACCGCCAATATTGCCAACTCCACCATCATGATGGCGCTTCCACGCCGCCGGGACTTCGACTGGCCAGGCATACGCGCGCCTAAACCTGTACCAAGGTACAAGTTTCAAAGCGCTCCGCGCTGGCTATAGTGAGACCAGTGCTTCATCGAGCCCGGTATCACCAACCACCATGCGAGGAAAAAATGTCTAGGACCATCATGATTGTGGACGATTCGATCTCCATGCGCCAGATCATCGCCATCGCCCTCAAGGGCGCCGGCTATTCGGTCATCGAAAGTTTCAACGGCAAGGACGCGCTATCCAAGCTGACCGACGAGCGCATCCACCTGTTCATCAGCGACTTGAACATGCCGGGCATGGATGGCTTCGGTTTCGTGCGCGCGCTCAAGGAAAAGCCCGCCTACAAGTTCGCGCCGGTGCTCATGCTCACCACGGAAACCCAGGAACACAAGAAACAGGAAGGCAAGGCGGCCGGCGTGCGTGCCTGGATGAGCAAGCCTTTCCAGGTCGAGCAATTGCTGGCCGCCGTTGAAAAACTGGCGCTGGCCTGAAGCGCGGCACGGCAAATGCGGGAGCATGCGATGACCACCACCAATCAACAGCAAACCAAGCTGCACATTTCGGGCGAGCTTGGCATCATGCACGCGCCCGCATGGCACCAAAGCTTGCAAGACGCGCTCGAACAATCCGATACCCTGGACGTGGACCTGTCGGGCGTGAGCGCAATCGACACCTGCGGCATCCAGCTCATGATGCTGGCCAAGCGCAGCGCCAGCGCCCAAGGGCGCCACCTGCGATTTAGCGGCCACAGCCGCGCCGTGCTCGAGGTGTTCGAACTGCTCGACCTGGCCGCCTACTTTGGCGACTCCCTGTTGATGCAAGCGAGCGCCCAATCCGGCGAGCACGCATGGAGCCCGACATGAATTTCGACCAAACCTTGCATGTGTTCGTCACCGAGTGCCGCGAACTGCTCGAGGAGATGGAAGCGACCCTGCTCGCGCTCGAGGACAGCGCGGACCGGGGCGAGGGCGTCAACGCGATCTTCCGCGCCGCCCACACCATCAAAGGCTCGGCCGGCATGTTCGGACTGGACCATATCGTGGCCTTCACCCACGTCGTCGAAAGCGTGCTCGACCGGGTGCGCGATGGCGCCACCGTCATCGATGCCACCTTGCTCGGCGTGCTGCTTGGCTGCACCGACCACACCTCGGCCATGGTGACGGCGCTCGAAGCGGGCCGCACCGAGCTCGGCCCGGAGATGGCGATCCAGGGCCAAGCGCTGCACGACGCCCTGGCCGCTTACCTGCCCGCTAAGCTGCCCGCCAAGCTGCCCGCCAGCACGCCGGGTGCGCAAGCGCAAGCGGTGCTCGCCCCGGCTGAAGCGGGCGTCGAACGCATCGAACGCGAACGCGGCAGCGACGACCATTGGCATATTTCCTTGCGCTTCGATCCGGAAGTGCTGCGCCTGGGGCTCGATCCGATTTCCTTCCTGCGCTACTTGTGCAAGCTCGGGCGCATCGTCGCCATCGCCGCCGTGGACGAGGCGATGCCGCCGGCGCGCGACGCCGATCCACAAACCTGCTATCTGGGTTTCGAGATTGGTTTCGCCAGCTCGGCCAGCAAGCAAGAGATCGAAGACGTGTTCCAGTTCGTGCGCGACGACTGCACCTTGCGCATCGTGGCGCCGCATAGCCGCATCGGCGACTAAATCAGCTTGCTCGAAAGCTTGCCCGAGGAGGGTAGCTTGCTCGGTCAACTGCTGGTGCGCTGCGGCAGCGTCACCGCTGGCGAGCTCGAACAGGCGCTGCAGGCACAAGCGCAAGCGCCAGCCGGCGCGCCGCGCCCGATCGGCGCCATCATGCTCGACCAGGGCAGCGTGGCGCCCGCCGTGCTGGCCGCGGCCTTGGGCCAGCAGCAGCGCAACCAAGGCGCCAAGGCGCAGGAAAGCGGTTCGGTGCGGGTTGATGCCAGCAAGCTCGATCGCTTGATCAACCTGGTGGGCGAATTGATCATCGCCGGCGCGCGCACCGACATGGTGGCGCGCCAGCTGGGCAGTGCGCCGCTCAAGGAATGCACCTCCCTGCTTGCCGGCCTGGTCGAGGACGTGCGCGACAGCGCCTTGCAGCTGCGCATGGTGAAAATCGGCGCCACCTTCAACCGTTTCAAGCGTGTGGTGCACGACGTGTCGCGCGAAATCGGCAAGGACATCGCGCTGCTGGTGGCGGGCGAGGACACGGAGCTCGACAAGACGGTGGTGGAAAAAATCGGCGATCCGCTTACTCATCTGGTGCGCAACGCGATCGACCATGGCATCGAAGACGCGGCCGAACGCCTGGCGCGCGGCAAGAGCGCCACCGGCACCGTCAAGCTCAACGCCTACCACGAGTCGGGCTACATCGTGATCGAGGTCAGCGACGACGGCGGCGGTTTGAAGCGCGACAAGATCCTGGCCAAAGCGATCGAGCGCGGCCTGGTCGAAGCGGGACGTGAATTGAGCGAGCACGACATCTACAAGCTCATCTTCGAACCCGGCTTTTCCACCGCCGAGCAAGTGAGCAATTTGTCCGGACGTGGCGTGGGCATGGACGTGGTCAAGCGCAATATCACGGACATGCATGGCAGCGTCGACATCCACAGTGTTGAGGGCCAGGGCACGCAGGTGACGGTGCGCCTGCCTTTGACGCTGGCCATCATCGACGGCTTCCTGATCGGCGTGGGCGCCTCGGTGTTCGTACTGCCGCTCGACACGATCGAGGAATGCATCGCGTACTCGACGGCGGCCAGCGGGCAAGGCTACGTCGACGTGCGCGGCCAGATCCTGCCCTTGATCGACGTATGCGCGCTGTTCGATGTCGAGCCGCGCGCGGTGCGCCGGCGCAGCATCGTGGTGGTGCGCCACGGCGCACAGCGCGCCGGCCTGGTGGTCGACACCCTGCTTGGCGAATTCAAGACCGTCATCAAGCCGCTGGCCAAGGTGTTCGACCGGGTCGATTGCGTGAGCGGTTCGACCATCCTGGGCAACGGCGAAGTCGGTTTGATCCTCGACGTGCCAGCCGTACTAGAAACCATGAAACGGCAGGCCGCCCTGGCCCTGGCCGCTTGAATTTTTTAATCCGAACAGCAGCGCCTCACCCCATCAGGAGACATCATGTTTGCCAAACTTAGTTTGCGTTCAAAAATCATTGCCTTGCTCACGGTCGCGATCCTGGCATTGGCGCTCGTCATGGTCATTTCCTTCATCGGTTTGCGCAAGGATGGGCAGATGCTCAACGAAATCGGCAAGAACCGCATGCCCTCCGTGGTCGGATTGCAGATAATCAATGAGGGCCAGACGGCGGTGCGTTCAAACAACCGCAACATCGACAGCCTGGCGCCCTACCCCGAGCAATACGGCGAAATCGGCGCCACGCTTAAACGCAAGCAAGATATCTGGGCCCGCATCGACAAGGGCTGGAAGATGTACGAACCGCTACCGCAAACGCCGGAGGAAGAAGTCCTGTGGAAGCAATTCGTGATCGACTGGAACGCATGGAAGGCGGACGAATCCAAGCTCAACGATGCCGAGCAAGCGATCGAGCGCACCGACAACGTCGGCAAGAAGAAAGAGCTGTTCGCCGAGGTGCACCGCATCCTGACCGAGAACCGGGCCCGCTTCGCAACGGCCGAACAAGGCCTGGGCAAGATTGTCGACTTGAACATCAAGTATGGCGAGGATGCCGTCAAGAGCGCCGATAGCTCGTCCTCGGCCGCCGTGACGGCGATGTACACCGCCTCCGCCGTCGCCCTGGTCTTGCTGGTAATCCTGGGCCTGTTCATACTACGCGGCATCATGCGCCAGCTGGGCGGCGACCCGGCGTATGCGGCCGAAATCGTCACCCGCGTGGCCCAGGGCGACTTGACGGGGCACATCCATGTGCGTGATGGCGACACCTCGTCCCTGCTGTACTCGATGAAGACGATGGTGCAGACCTTGTGCGAAGTGGTCACCGAAGTCAACAGCGGCGCCTCGTCCCTGGCCAGCGCCTCCGAGCAAGTCAGCGCCACCGCCCAATCGCTGTCGCAAGCCGCGTCGGAACAAGCTTCCGGCACGGAAGAGACCAGCGCCTCGGTCGAGCAGATGACGGCCTCGATTTCGCAAAACACGGAAAACGCCCGTGTCACCGACGCCATCGCCAGCAAGGCCGCCAATGAAGCGGCCGAGGGCGGCGACGCGGTGCGCTCGACGGTGGCGGCGATGCAGCAAATCGCCAAGAAGATCAGCATCATCGACGACATCGCCTACCAAACCAATTTGCTGGCGCTGAACGCGGCGATCGAAGCGGCTCGCGCCGGCGAGCACGGCAAGGGTTTCGCCGTGGTGGCGGCCGAAGTGCGCAAGCTGGCCGAGCGCAGCCAGGTGGCGGCGCAGGAAATCGAAGAAGTGGCCTCGGGCAGCGTGCAGATGGCGGAAAAAGCGGGCAAGCTGCTCGACGAGATGGTGCCGAACATCCGCAAAACGTCCGACCTGGTGCAGGAAATCACGGCCGCGTCGGAAGAGCAATCGGCCGGCGTGGGTCAGATCAACGCCGCCGTGACCCAGTTGAGCCAAACCACCCAGCAAAACGCTTCGAGCTCGGAAGAACTGGCGGCGACGGCCGAGGAAATGAGCAACCAGGCCGAGCAACTGCAGCAAGCGATGGCCTTCTTCAAGCTCGCCGGCGTGCCCGTCGTCAGGCTCCCCGCCAAGCCGGCCCCGAAGGCGCGCACCGGGCGCAAGCTGGTCTTGGCCGAGCGTCCAGGCGCGAGCGAGACGGAAGTGGACGAATCGCGTTTCGCCCGATTTTAAGGAGCTGGCGCCATGAACCAGCTCATGCAGCCTAGCCGCGCCAGCGATGGCGGCGCGCCCGTCCAGGACCGCCAATCCTACCTGACCTTCATGCTCGGCGCCGAGATGTTCGCCATCGGCATCCTGGCGGTCAAAGAGATCATCGAATACGAAACCATCACCACGGTGCCGATGATGCCGCAGTGCATCACCGGGGTCATCAACGTGCGCGGCGCTGTGGTGCCGGTGATGGACTTGTCGCTGCGCTTTGGCCGCGCCGCCTCCGTGTGCGGCAAGCGCAGCTGCATCGTCATCGTGGAGACGGCCTCGACTGATGGTCCGGCCACCATCGGCATGCTGGTCGATGCCGTCAACGCCGTGCTCGACATTCCCGACAGCGACATCGAGGCGCCACCGAGTTTCGGCGCCAGGGTGCGCTCCGAATTCATCCAGGGCATGGGCAAGGTGGGCGGCAAGTTCGTGTTGATCATCAAGGCGCAAGAAGTGTTGTCCGAGAACGATATCGGCAACATCGCCCTGGCCACCGGGCTGGCCGATGGCGCGGCCCACCAAGGGCTTGCGACGGCGGCGCTGGCGCTCGACGGCTGAGCCCTCTCCGCGCCGGCGCCGCTGCGGCGCGCCTGACAGACCGTGTGGCCAAACGCCCTGGCGACATTGACGCCGCCATGCTGGCCTGGCGATGACGACAATGCAAGCGATGGACCGATCCCTTCTTGCATCGGCCCTGCCTGCCACCTATAGTGAAATCGAGGGGCTTTGCGCGCACAGTGAGGCGCCCCGATGGGAGGCAAGATGAAAGTGTCAGCGCTGATCGCCACCGTCATGATCGGCGCCGCCAGCTGTGGTGCGCCGGCCCAGGTGCCCGACTCCGGCCGCTGGCAAGAATTGCACTTCGCCGCCGCCGATGTGCGCGTCCAGGCGGCGCTGCGCTTTCAAGCCATGCAGGCGGAGCTGGTCGCACGCGGCCAGCTCGACGACGATGCCGCCACGCTCGCGCGCGTGCGCGCGGTCGCCACCGGCTTGGTCACGGCGGCCATCGCGCTCAAGCCGGAGGCGGCAGGCTGGGCCTGGGAATTCCACACCACCAGCGCGCCCGACGTGGAGGCGCTGTGCATGGACGGCGGCAAAATCTTGATCGGCAGCGCCTTCGTGCGCGCGCTGACTCTGGACGACGCCGAGTTGGCCACCCTGCTGGGCCATGAGGTGGCGCATGCAGTGGCCGAGCACCAGCGCGAAACCTTGTCGGAAGCGCTGTTCATCAATGCACCGCCCGGCAATTCGCTCGAGGTCACCATCGAACGGCTCGACACCAATTGGGAGGTCCAGCTGCGTCTGGCGACGCTGTCCTACATCCAGGAAAGCGAAGCCGACCAGTTGGGCATGGTGATCGCGCACCGGGCCGGCTGGCCGGGCAGGGGAATGGTCAGCCTGTACCGCAAGCTGGCCGCGATCGAGCGGCCGGGAATCTTCAACGGCAACCATCCTTCCGGGCGTTCGCGCCTGAGCATGGCGACAGGCATGGCCGTGTTGTTTCGACATTAACAACTTGGCAATTCATGTCGTTTATAATGCGACTCCACCAACTTTCTGAGGAACTGCCCGTGAGAGCAATCCTGATAGCCGCGGCATTGGCAAGCCTGTGCGCGGGCGCGTCCGCGCAAAACGTCTACAAATGCAAAACACCCAGCGGCGGCGTGATGCTATCCGATACCCAGTGCGCCGGGGCCGACCGGGTTCTGGTCCAGTCCGCACCGGCCGCCGCCGCGCCAGCTGGCGCGAGCGCAAGCGAGGAAGCGTGCAAGCAAGCCGTGCTGGGCAGCTTGGCAGACCCGTATTCGGCCGTCATCACCAAGGTGGCGCCGGGCGGCACCTCGATCATCAATTACGAAGGCGTGCGGGTGATCGCGAATCGCACCCTGGTGTCGATCAACAGCAAAAATCCAGCCGGCGCCTACACCGGCGTGCGCATCGTTCCCTGCTACGTCAGCCAGGGCAGCGGCAAGGTACTGTCCGTGGGCGGCAGCGCCGACTAAGCGCGCCTGGGCGGGCGCCACGCGGCCGCGGCGGCTGCGTTGTGGCTGCCGTGCTTTGGCCACTGGGCTCTAACCACCGCGCTTTGGCCACTTTTTACAAGCCGTTTACAGTCCCGCACCGCCTATTTAGAAAATCTTTACGGCTTTGCCGCTAAGCTGGTATTCAGTTCAACAACACGGAAACATCATGAATACCGCAGCAAACGGCTGGACCACGCAAGGCAGCATGTCCAGCATCGATAAGGGCAGCAGCGCGTTCGACGCCGCCTTCGCCACCAGCCACAGCGACAGCGCCACGATCGTGGTGCTGCTCGACCCGGCCCGCACCGAAGCGGCCGAATGCGAACAATTGATGGAGCGGGTGCGCGCCGCGCAAGCGGCCAAGCCGGCCGCCCGCATCCTGGTCACGCTCGGCCATGGCTGCGCGCTGCTCACGCCCCAGCAAGCCGGTGCGGTGCTGGTGTTCGTGGCGCGCATCGCCAACGCCAAACTGGCCGAGACGCTGGCCCTGGACGAATGCGGGCACTACCACGTCTGCCACGACGGCGCCGATCCGCTGCCATGGCCCACCCCGCTCACGGCTTGGCAGCAGGACTGGCACCACTAAGCGCGGCGGGAAAGCAGATCTCGAAGACGGTCTCGCCGCCGCTGGCGGCGAGACGGTGCGGAAAGCCGTGCCGGTTGAGCACTTCGCGCACGAACAGTAAGCCGATGCCCTGACCGCCCTTCTTGGTGCTGAAAAACGGCGTGAACAAGCGGTGCGCCGGCGCCGCGCCCAGACTGTCGGCCGAATCGCACACGGCCAGGCGCACCCCGTCGGGCGCGCCGCGCAGCGCCACGTGGATGTGGCGCGCGGCCCCGGGCGGCATCGCCTCCACCGCCTCGACCGCGTTCTTGACGATGTTGAGCAAGGCTTGCTCCATCAAGTGCCGGTCCAGCAGCTGCGGCGCCACTTCCTCGCAGGCGCTCCAGGCCAGCGTGATGCCGCGGCTCTTGCACTGCTCGCGGTTGAGCCACAGGATGTCGTCGATCATCGCCTTGAGCGAGGCCGGGCGCAATTCCGGTGCCGGCATCTTGACCACGCGCGTGAAGCGCTCGATGAATTCGCCCAGGCTGACATTGCGGCGCTTGACCGCCACCACCGCCGTGCTGAAATCCGCGCGATCGCGTTCGCCCAACTGGGCGCCGTAATACAGCAGCGATTCGAGCACCGAGCCGGTGGCCGCCACCGTGTTATTGACCTCGTGCGCCAACACCCGGATCAGTTTTTCGTAGGCGGCGCGCTCCGAGCTTTCCAGTTCGGCCGTCAACTCCTCGAGCAGCAGGAAATGGCGCGCGAAGCTGCGGTCGAAAAACTGGCCGCGCTGGCCGCGGTAGCGCCGTCCATCGGTGTCGCTCAAGATGCGGCTCTCGCCCAGCGGCACCACCTCGAGCTGGGCCAGCAAATCCCGGCAGCGCGCGCGCGCACCCGCGTCCAGGCCGGGGGCCCAGCGGCCGGCGCCGTCAATCCAGTGGCGCAAGGGGTGGCCCTTGGCCTCGTCGATGCCCAGCAGCGCCAGCGCGCTCGCATTGAGCAGGCTGACACGCTCGTCGAAATCGAAAACCAGCACCGCGCTGGGGGTCGCTTCAAGCAGGCGGTCGAGCAAACCCTGCTGTTCGCCCAGCGCCAGGCGTTCCGCGTACAGCTTGGCGAGCAGGGTGTTGAACAGCGCGACCAGTTCGCCCAACTCGCCGCCCGCGCCGGGCGTCAGGCGCCCGCTGTAATCCTGGTCTTGCAGCATATCGTGGAAGCGCCGCGTGTAGGCCAGCGGTTCGAGCGCGCTGCGCAGCAGGTGGAAGCCGCCGCCCAGGCTGGCCAGCAGCAAGGCCTCGATCAAGATGAATAGCAGCGGCTGCGTGCGGTACAGCAGCAGCGTGAACACGAACAAGAGCAGGTGCAAGCCGAGCAGGTAGGCGCCAAGGCGAGCGCGCAGGCTCACGCCGCTTCCCCGTCGGCGCCCGCTGCCATGCCGTGCCTTTGCAAGCGCCGATACAGCGCATTGCGGCTCAAGCCCAGGGCTTTGGCCACGCGCGAGATATTCCCCTGGTGCTGGGCCATCGCGCTCTCGATCATGTGGCGCTCGACCTGTTCGAGCGTCATGCCGTCCACGCCCAGGCGCTGGGTGCCGCCGCCCTCGGCGCTGTCGCCGGCGGCCACAAAGTCCGCTGCGCTCAACTCCGCCTTCCCCACCAACAGCACGGTGCGCTCGAGCGTCTGCTTGAGCTGGCGGATATTGCCCGGCCACGCTTGCGCGCCCAGCCAGTCGAGCGCCGAGGGCGCCAGCGTCACCACGCCCAGGCCGTAGTTGGCGGCTACGCTGGCGATGATGTGATTGGCCAGCAGCGCGATGTCGCTGCGCCGCTCGCGCAGCGGCGGCAAGCGCACCGTGATCAGGTTCAGGCGGTAGAACAGATCTTCGCGGAAGTCGCCGCTGGCAACCAGCTCGGCCAATTCCTGGTTGGTGGCCGAGACGATGCGCACGTCCGCCTGCTCGGCCACGCTCGCGCCCACCGGCTGGTAGCGCTGGTCTTGCAGCACGCGCAGCAGCTTGACCTGGTCGGCGCGCGCCAGCTCGCCTATCTCGTCGAGAAACAGGGTACTGCCGTTGGCGCTGGCCACGTGGCCCTTGCGGTCGAACTTGGCGTCGGTGAAGGCGCCGCGCACGTGGCCGAACATCTCGCTCTCGAACAGCGAGGGTGTGATCGCCCCCATATTGATCTTGACCGGCGCTTGCGCGGCGCGCGGGCTGTTGCGGTGGATGGCGTCGGCGATCAACTCCTTGCCGGTGCCGCTCTCGCCCAGGATCAGCACCGGCGCGCGCGTGCGCGCCACCTGCGCGATCGTGGCCAACACGCGCAGCAGGGCCGGATGCTCGCCCACGATGTCCGAGAAATCGCACTGCGCGTCAAGCGCCTGGCGCGGCTGGCGGCCCGCCGCTGGCGGCGCCGCCAACTCGAGCGTGGCGTCGATCAGCGCCACCAGCTGCGCGTTGTCCCAGGGCTTGGTGAAGAAATTGGCGGCGCCGGCCTTGACTCCCTTGACCGCCAGCGCGATCGAGCCCCACGCCGTCATCAACAGCACCGGCACGCCCGGGTGGCGCTCGCGGATGCGCGCGAGCAGCTGCAGGCCTTCCTCTCCGCTCGTTTGCAAGGAGAAGTTCATGTCTTGCAGCACCAGCGCCACCGTCTGCGCCTCCAGCAGCTCTAGCGCCTGGTCCGGGCCGTCGCAACACAGGGGCTCGAAGCCGGACTGCTTGAGCAGCAAGGCCACCGAGACCTGGACGGCGCTGTCGTCGTCGACGATGAGAATGCGGGGGCGTGATTCCATGAGGCGCGCTTTGATTTTCGTTGAGGGATCATTCGTCATGCAGGGCGGCGCTCGGGCTCAGGCGGCTGGCGTGCCAGCCGGGATACAGCGCGCACAGCAAGGATACCAGATAGATGAGGCCAGCCGATAGCACAGCCGCGCCGATGAACACCTGCGCGTTCAAGGCGTTGGCGAAGGCGCCGGCCAGCGGCAGCTGCACCAGCAGCAGCATGGCCGCGGCGATCGCCACGGTGCTCAGCAGCGCCTGCTCGCCGATGATCTGCAGGTAGATTTGGCCGGCGGTGGCGCCCACCGCGCGCCGCAGTCCCAGCTCGGGGATGCGGCGCGTGGTGTTTTGCCACAGCACCCCGAACAGGCCGAAGCCGACCATCAGCAGCATGAAGGCCGCCACCACCGCCATGCCCGCCAGCGGCGTCAATTCCTGGCGCAAGATGGCGCTGCGCAGCTCCGCTTGCGGCGCGATGTCGTAGTGCATGGTGTTGTCGACCTGGCGCAGCCGCTCCTGCAAACGCGCTTCGAAGTAGCGCGGCGTGCCCGCGCGCAGCTTGAGCACCAGGGTGCCGTATATCCCCGCGCCGGGTTCGGGCTTTTCGCGCGTGATCATGTAGTTCCCGGGCGCCATGAAGTCGCTGCGGCCCCGATAGTCGTCGATCACGCCGGTGACCTTGAGCATATTCGGGTGCTTGTCGCCGTAGTCGCTGTCGGTAAACAGCTGGCCGAGCGCGGACTTCCCGGGAAACAGCTCCTCGGCGAAATGGCGGTTGATCACGACCGGGGTGACGTCGGTGCCGCCATCGGCCGGGCCGAACCAGCGCCCCGCCACCAGCGCGATGCCCGACACGCTGGCGTAGTCGTCGCTCACGACCAGCATGTTTGCCGCGTGCTGCACTCCGCCCTCACCTTCGAAGCGGTTGGTCATGGTGCTGTCGCTGAAGGGGCCGAAGCCGGCCAGCGCGACGCCTTCGATTTCCGGCATCGCCAGCAAGTCGCGCTTGAAGGCCTCGAAACCGGTGTGGCCCGGCTCCTCGCTGTCGGACGAGATCGCGACCGACCACACATCCTGGTACACGAAGCCCAGCGGCAGTCGATACAATTGCGCGCTGCGCAGCGCGAACGCGGCCAGGGCGAACAGCAGCACGAAGGCGAGCAGTATTTCGAGGGTGAGCATCAGGTTGCGGGTCTTGCGCTTCCAGATCAGCTTCATCATATGGCGCAGCATTATGCGATTCCTTTCAAGGCATGGACCGGGTCCAGGCGCGCCATGCGCCAGGCCGGCAAGCATCCGGACACAAGGCCGAACACGACAGTGATAAGCAAGCCCCAGGCGAACACGGCCGGGTCGACCGTCGCGTGAAAGTGGGGAATCAAGCCGGAGGCGCCCAGCCACAGCATGAAGGCCTGCGCGCACAGCAAGCTGATGGCGCCGCCGGCCAGGCACAGCAGTATGTTTTCAAGCACGAATTGGCGCACCAGTTCGGCGCTGGTGGCGCCGAAGGATTTGCGCACGCCGATTTCCGCGCTGCGCTCCATGATGCGGCCCATATTCAAGTTCACCAGGTTCAGCGCCGGCAGCAGCATGAACAAGAACATCAGCGCGGCCACCACGCCCATGGCGGCGCCACAGGCCGCCTCGCCTTCGGGCACGCCGGGCATGCCGCGCGCGAAGGCGTCGAACTTGCTGTCGGCGCGCAGGTGCGCGCTCTTCCACTTGCTGGGGTCTTCGAACACGATGGTCTTTTCCACCGCCGCGACCTCGGCGCGCAAGGCGCCCATCTCGGCCGCGCTGCGCGCGAGCAGCAAGGCGACGAAGTTGCCCGCGATCTGATTGCGGTATTCGCTGCTGGGGTAGGTGCTGATCGGGGCCCACAGGTCGGCCAGCGCATTGGCGCTATGGCTGTCTTCGACGACGCCGATGATCTCGAAACTTTGGGCGCCGACGGCCAGCTTCTTGCCCACGGCGGCGCCGCCGAACAGGCGCTCGGCGTTGCTGGCGTTGAGAACGGCGACCAGACGCGCATGGTCGACATCGTCCTGATCCGGCACGCGCCCGGCCACCAGTTTGAAGTCGAGCACCTTCCAGTATGGCGCGTCGGCGCGCCGCAACAGCAGGGGGATGATGCGCCCATCCTGATAGATCGACACCGCTTGCGGCAAGCTGACGGTGGCCACCGTCTGCGCCCACTTCAAGGGTTTCAGGTAGTGTTCGACCAGCTTGAAGCCGAGCGCGCCGCTGCGGGTGCGGTGGCCGTCCGGACTGGTCGATTGCATATACGCCACTTCCAGGAAGCGTCCGCTCTTGTCCTCGGCGCCGCCCGGATTGAGTGTGTTTTCCAGCATCGCGGTAACCACCAGCAAGATCGTCAGGGTGAGCACGATGCACAGCAGGTTGATGGCGGTAAACAGCTTGCGCCGCATGAAGACCTTGTAGGCGGTCAGCACATAATTTTTCAGCATACGCCCTCCTTAGGCGACGATCTGGCCGTCGAACACGCGCACGATGCGGTGCACGCGGCGCGCCTCGCGCTCGTCGTGCGTGACCATCACCACCGTGGTGCCTTCGGCGTTGAGCTTGAGCAAAATCTCCATCACTTCGTCGCCCATCTTGCTGTCGAGGTTACCGGTCGGCTCATCCGCCAGCAGCACCTGCGGCTGTCCCACGATGGCGCGCGCGATCGCCACCCTTTGCTGCTGCCCGCCCGACAGTTGGTTCGGATAGTGCTCCATGCGCGCGCCCAAGCCCACCTTGTCGAGGGCGGCGCGGGCCAGGCGGCGCCGCTCGGCCGCGCCCATGCGCCGGTACAGCAAGGGCAGTTCGACGTTGTCGATCACGCGCAGGTCGTTAATCAAGTGGAAGCTCTGGAAGATGAAGCCGAAGGTGCTGTTGCGCAGGCGCGCCACCGCATGGTCGCGGTAAGAGGCGACGGGCGCGCCGTCGACCTCGATGGCGCCGTCGCCGGGACGGTCGAGCAAGCCGATCAGGTTGAGCAAGGTGCTCTTGCCGCAGCCGCTAGGGCCCATGATGCCGACGAATTCGCCTTTTTTCACGTGCAGGTCGATGCCGCGCAGGGCCAGGGTTTCGACCTTGTCGGTCTGGTAGGTCTTGCTGACGTTGTTCAGTTTGATCATGTCTGTCTCTTGGTGGAATGGGTGGGGTGGTGTTCCTGCGGGGGCCGGGTGCGCGGCCGCTATTGCGCTATGCGTAATCTGTCGAGCTCCTTGAAGCGGGCCGTGTCGGAGACGATGAGGCGGTCGCCAAGGCGCGCGCCGGCCACGATCTCGGCCAGCTTGCCATCGTTCGCGCCCAGTTCGAGCATGGTCTTGATGGCCACGCCCTCGCGCACCACGAAGACCGCCTGGCGCCCGCGGCCATTGAAGGCCGGCCCGGCCGCCACCACCAGGGTGCCGCTCTTTTGTTCGGTGATGATGCCCACGTCGACCCGCATCTTGTCGCGCAGCTGGGGCGAGCGCGGCTGATCGAGCGCGACGATCAGCTTGATGGTCCCGTTCTGGATCTCGGGCAGCACCGTATGGATGCGCCCCGCCAGCACGCTGCCGCCTTGCTCGACGCGCACCGCCTGGCCGGGGGCGAGCAGGCGGGCGTGGAAATCCGATACGCTCGCCTCGACCCGGAAGTTGTTCAACTCCGACACCTTCGCCAGCAACTGGCCGGCGGCGACACTGGCGCCCTCCTCCCCCGCCAGCGCGGTGAGCACGCCGGCAAATGGCGCCTTCACCTGCATCCGCTCGAGCAGCAACTGCTGCTGATCGATCTGCTTTTGCAGCATGGCCTTTTGCAGGCGCGCGCCGTCCACACTCGTTTGGGTGCTGCGCCGGCTGTCCTCGATCAGTTCGCGTTGCTGGCGCAGCTGGATCTGGGTGCGCTTGACGTTCAGCTCGGCCGTGAGCATGTCCTCGCCGGAGACGGCGCCGCTTTTGCGCAGCTTTTGGTAGCGCTCCCATTTGACGCTGGCGCTTTGCAAATCGAGTTCCAGCAATTCGATATTGCTTACCAACTGCTTGCGCTTTTGCTCGAGCTCGAGCGTGAGGCCGACGATCCGGTTTTCCTGCTGCGCCAACTGCTCGCGCAAGCCGTCGAGCGCGAGGCGGGTTTCGCGCTCGTCCAGTTCGAGTAGCAACTCGCCGGCCGCCACGGTGGCGCCCAGCTTGGCGTGCACGCGGCGCACCCGGCTCGCGGCCGGGCAGGGTACCAGTTCCTCGTGCTCGGGAATCACGATACCCGAGGCGTTGATGGTGTTGGCGATGTCGCCGCGCCGCACTTCGGCGATGACGAGTTCGCCCGCGTCGACGCTCGGGCGCGCGGCGCGGTTGATGCCCCAAGCGGCGGCGCAAAAGCCGGCCAGCAGCGCCAGCGCGATGGCGGCTTTGATGCGGATGCGCCGCGCCTGGGTGGCGTGGCTGATGGCTTGATCCATGGACGAGGCAAGGTGAATGACGATGTCCATGCTAATGCAAGCGCCGTGCCAGGGCCGGCGCGCATGCCTTTCCCCAGTGCGCCACAGGGGCGCGCGCCGCGGCGGGCGCGCCGTCCCTGCCCGTCGGCGGGCAGCACTGCCCGGATCCGGGCAGTTTGCCTAGCCGTCGCTGCGCAGGGCGGCGATCGGGTCAAGCTCGGCAGCCTGACGCGCGGGGAACACGCCGAAGGCCAAGCCCACGCCCACACACAGGGCCACCGCCAGCGTCAGCGTCAGCGGCGACCAGGCCACCGACCAACCGGCCAGGGCCGCGATGGCGTAGGCGCCGCCGGCGCCCAGCAGCACCCCCATCAGCGCGCCAAGCACGGCGATCACCAGGGCCTCGGCCAGGAATTGCTCGACCACGTCGCGCCGGCGCGCCCCCAGCGCGCGCTTCAAGCCGATCTCGCGGCGCCGCTCGAGTACGTTGGCGAGCATGATGTTCATGATGCCGATGCCGCCCACCAGCAAGGAGACGGCCGCGATCGAACTCATCACGATGGTGAAGATACGCTGGGTTTGCTGGTGCTGGCGGTACAATCCCATCGGTACGATCAGGTTGGTGTCGTCGGCGCCGGCGTGGCGCGTCTCGATCACGCGCGCAAGTACGCGCGCGGCCAGGTCCGGCGCGGCGGCGCCGTCCAGGCGCAAGCTGATGCCGTCGACCTCGTCCTCGATCAGGGTGAAGCGAAAACGCGCGCGCCCCGTCTCCCAGGGCACGAACAGGCGCTCGTCGTCCTGCCCCAGCTTGACGCCTTCGAATTCGGCCTTGCCCTGGGCGCGGTCGGCCAGCACCCCCACCACTTCGAGCCACACATGATTGAGCTTGACGCGCGCGCCGATCGGATCAAGTTGCCCGAACAGGGAATGGGCCAGGCGCGTGCCCAGCACGCATACGGGCGAGAGCGTGGCGCCATCCAGCGGGCCGAACCAGCGTCCGCGCGCCACTTGCATGCCGCTCTGCTCGGCGTAGGCGGAGGAGACGGCGAAGGCGCGCGCGGCCACCACGGTGGCAGCGCTGGCCAGCTGATCGACCTTGATTTCCTTGCGCAAGGCCACCGAGCGCGCGCCCGGCACCACCGACAGGGCGGCGGCGGCGTCGGCGGCGGACAGGCCAAGCGAGCGCGCGCGCACCTCCTTGAGGCGGTCCGGCGCGATGGTCTTGGCTTCGACGATCACGTTGTTCAAGCCCAGCTCGGCCACCAGGCGCAAGGCTTCGCGCTTGCTGCCCTCGCCCACGGCCAGCATGGCGACAATGGCCGCCACCCCGAACACCATGCCCAAGAGGGTCAAGCCGGTGCGCAGCTTGCGCCGCTGCAGCTCCGTGACCGCTTCCATGATCAAGGCGCGGTTCATGGCTTGGCTCCCGTCGTGGGCGGCAGCAGGAAGATGCGCGCGCCGGCCGCCAGGCCGGACTTGATCTGGCTGCGCACCGGTCCGCGCAAGCCCAATTCGACCGCCTGCTTGACGCCGTTCGGGCCGGCGCCCGTGAACAGGGAGTAGCGCGCGCCGTCCTGCACCAGCGCCAGGTTCGGCACCGTCAGCGCCCACGGCTGGTCAATCAAGCGCACCGTCGCCTGCAAGGCCTGGCCCGGCTTGAGGCCAAGGCGCAGGGCGGTGGCCGGGTCGATGGCGGCGTCGAAGTCGCTGTACTTGACGGGCGACTCGCGCGACTTGGGGCTGGCGCTGCTGCCGACCTTAGTCACCTTGAGCTCGATCTCGGTGCCGGTGCCGGCCAGGCGCGCGCGCACCGGCAAGCCGGGCTTGAGGCCGAAGGCCTGGCCCTCGGCCACGCTGAAGTGGGCGATCAAATGCCCCATGTCGGGCAGCGAGCCGAATTCCTCGCTGGCCCACATATTGCCCCCCACCTGGGGCGTGCTGCCATCCCACTTGGGCTTGAGCAAGAACACGCCATCGTGCGGGGCCAGCAGCTCGAGCGCGTCCAGGCTCTTGCGCTTTTGCTGGGCGTTCAAGGCGATGCTGTCCTTTTGCGACAGCATCACGGCGCGCTCGGCCGCGCTGCGCGCGCCCACCTGGCCGCTCTTCCAGCCCAGGTAGTCGTGCTTGGTGTTGAGGAAGCCCACGTCTTGCAGCGCATCGAGGATCTTGTTACGGGCCAGGAAGCTCAAGTCCGAACCGGCGTAGCGCTTGCTCAAACCCAGGTCGGACTCGACCTTGGCGCTGTCGGCCGAGAGCTCGGCCCGGCTGACGGCCGCGCCGGCGGCGATGCCGGCCTCGCCCAGGGCCTTGCGCAGCAGTTCGGTTTCGGCCTGCGACAATTCCATGCGCGCGCGCGGCGCGTCGAAGCGCGCCAGCACCTGTCCTTTGCGCACCAGGCTGCCGTCGGCCACCATCTCGATCAGGGCGCGGCTTTCCCAATTCGAGCCAGGCACGATGAGCGGGGTGTTGGCGGCGGCGCGGATCTCGCCGTCCACCTCGAGCGTTTCCAGCCAGGGGCGCGCGGCCAGCGTTTCGGTCGGCGCCACGCTGGTGCCATCGCCGCCGCAGCTGGCCAGCAGGGCCGCGGCCAGCGCGACCGACAGCGCGCGGGCGCGCACGGCGCCGTTCTTTGATTTCGGCATGCTCATCGCGCCAGCTCCTTGTTTTTGGCCGGCGCCGCATGCGCCGCATCGCCCAGCGCCACCTGCACCGCCGCCCCCGGCTTCAAACCCTTGGGCGGGCTGTCGAACTGGAGCTCGACGTCGCGCACGATAATCGGCTGGCTGCGCGACTTGCTGTGAAAGGTGCGGCCCAGCGCGCTCACATGCGCGCTCAAGGACAGGTTCGCCCCTTGCACCTCGACCCGCGCGGCTTGCCCCACGCGCACCTGGGCCGCCTGCACTTCCGGCACCTTGGCGTTGACGATCAATTGATCCGGGTCGGCCAGGGTCGCCACCGAGGAACCCATCCAGACCTGGCTGCCGACGCTGAATTTTTCGCCGCTGAACTGCAAGCGGTGCAGCACCAGGCCGGCACGCGGGGCCGCCACCGTCAGCGCGGTTTGTCCCTGCACCAGCGCGGCCAGCTCCACTTTCAGGCGCGCGATTTCCGCATTCAAGCCGCTCATTTCGGCCTGGCGCGCCCGCCCTTGCGCGGCGCGCTGGCGCAGCGCCAGCGCGGCCAGTTGCGCGTGCAAGGCGCGCTCGACGACCAGCTTGTCGTAGTCAACGCGCCGGATCAGTTCCTTCGGCTGGGTGGCCTTGCGCGCGGCCTTCTCGGCATTGCTTTGCGCCTCGGAGACGGCCAGGTCGCCGGCGCGGTCCGCCTCGGCCTGGTCGAGCCGCAGCTTGTCGAGCGCGCGCTGTTTTTCCTTGAGCGCGCTGCCCTTGTTGTCGATCTGGGACTGCACGTCGGGCGCGCTGAAGATGGCAATCGGCTGGCCCGGCCGCACCAGGCTGCCCTCCGGCGCCAGCTGCGCCAGCGTGTATTGCCACACTTGCGCGATGGTGGGCGGCGCCACCGGAGTGGCCACCTTGGCCGCGATTTCGCCTTCGAGCGTCAAGTCGGCCGGCGCCAGCGCTTCCGTGGCCGCGGCCGCGGCCGAGCCAGCGCTGGTCTCGACCAGCACGCTCATGCCCGGCACCAGCGGCGCGCGCATGTCCGCCGGCAGCGCGATGCGCAGCTCGAAGTAGCGCCCGCCACCCCAGCTCGCGCGCGCCGCCGGCGCGCTCGCGATAGTCCGCACCAATCCTTGCGCGCGCAGGCCGGGCAGCGCATCGAAACCGAGGCGCACCGCCTGCCCCTCGCGCACGAACGGCCGGTCCGCCTCGAGCGCCCAGGCGCGCACGCTCAAGCCGCCGCTGCCCATCACGACTCCGGCGCTACTGCCGGGGAAGGCGCTGGCGCCCTCGTCGTAGCGCTCGCCGCGCCACTCGCTGAAACCATGCACGACGACGCCATCGCGAGCCGCGCGCACTTCCGATTGCGCCAGCGTGGCCTTGGAAAAGGCCATGTTCAACAACAGCTTCTTCGTTTCCAGCTCGGCGTCGTCGCGGCGCCGCTGCACCGCTTCGGTGGCGCTGGCGAATGCTTTTTCCTTCACCTCCAGATCACGCTCGGCGCGCTCGCGCTCGCCCTGGTAGCGGTCGAAATCGAGGGCCGAGATCTGCGCCTTCGGCAAGGCGGCATCCACCCGCCCCTTGGCCAGCGCGGCCTTGGCATTGGCCAGCGCTTTCTCGGCCTCGATGGCGGCCACTTCCAGGTTGGCCCCGTCGAGCTCGGCGCGCGCGCGGTTCTGCGCCAGCTCGCTATCGAGCTGGTTGAGGTTTTGCGCGTTCGGCGAGTCGATCCGCAGCAGCACGTCGCCCTTCTTGACGACGCTGCCGTCGGCGACAAAGGTGCGCAGCACAACGGGCGAGGAATCGGAGGGCGGCACGATGATCGATTGCGAATCGTCCGCCTCGACCTGGCCGGTCAACAGCACCGGGCGCGGCCCGGGCATGGCGGGCGCGCCCGCCGCCGCAGCGACTCCCGGCTGGCGCGGCGCGGCCTGCGCCATCAACAAGGCGGCGCCGGCGCAGCCCAAAACGAGCGGCAGCACCAGCAGCAGGTGGCGGCGCTTCATGCCGGCACCTGGGCGATACGCCCGTCGCGCAAATGGATGGTGCGCCCGGCGCTGGCGGCGATGTCCGGATCGTGCGTCACCATCACCAAGGTCTGGCCGGCCGCGTTCAATTCGGCCAGCAGGGCCAGTACGTCGATGGCGCTCTTGGAGTCGAGGTTGCCGGTCGGCTCGTCCGCCAGCAACAGGGCCGGTTCGTTGAGCAGGGCGCGCGCGATGGCCGCGCGCTGCAACTGGCCGCCCGACAGCTCGCCCGGCCGGTGCGTCATGCGCTGGCCCAGGCCGATGCGTTCCAACAGGGCGCGTGCGCGCTGCTCGGCCGCGCCGTCAGGGGCGCTGGCGTAACGCTGCGGCAGCAGCACGTTTTCCAGCACCGTCAGGCGCGGCAGCAGGTGGAAGGATTGGAACACGAAGCCGATGCGGCGGTTGCGCAAGCTTGATGCGGCATCGTCGTCGAGCGCGCCCACTTCGTCGCTGCCAAGGCGGTAGCTGCCCTGGTCGGGCCGGTCGAGCGCGCCGAGCACGTTGAGCAAGGTTGACTTGCCGGAGCCGGACGGCCCCATGATGGCCACGAATTCACCAGGCGCGATGGCCAGGTCGATACCGTCGAGGGCGCGAATATCGTTCCCTCCCTGGCGGTAGGTCTTGCGGATACCAGTCAGTTTTATCATTGCTCATTCGGTTCGGGCGGGCGCGCCTGCAAAATGCATTGTTAGCATTTGCGCAAGCGTCGCAGTGTACGCATGGAAGGCGCGCCTGTCCACCGAATCGTCATGTCCTGTTCAATTGCCGGCGGCGGGCACGGCGCCGTCCGGCGCCGGCGGCTGCGATGGCGGCATCGGCGCGCGCCACGCGACTGCCAGGAACACCAGACCGGCGGCGATCAAGGCCAGGATGTTCTCCAATTGGCCGAGCGAGCCGAAGTCGAACAGTACCAGCTTCACGGCTGCCGCCACCAGCAGCACGGCGCCACAGCTCCATACCGGGCGCGAGGCCGTTTGCGCGCCCCAGAACGCGACAGCCGCGCCAAACAGCGCCCACATCAACGAGACTATGGCCGGCAAGTGGATGTGGCCGATGTCGGCGGCGCTCATCACCCGGTCCGGCCCCAGCACGCGCAACAGCATCGCTTGCAGCACCAGCACCGCGCCCACCGCCAGCGCCAAGCCCGCCATGGTCGAGGCGCCGCGGCCAAAGCGCGTCATCCCCGCCAGATAGGCCAGGGTGAGCAACTCGAAGGCGACCGGCCAGACGCCGCGCTCGATGTGGAACAAGGTCACCACGAGCAGCGCGCCGGCCGCCAGCAGGTAGTGGAGCCCACGCAGCGCGCCATCCCAGTTCGGGCTGCCGGCCAGCCAGGCGCGCGCGGCCAGCGCCGCCAGCAGCGCACCGCCCACGACGATGCAGGCGCCGAAAAACGGCGACGCCTGGCCCAGCGCGCGCCCGGCGCCAGCGGCCCACGGCATCAGTGCGAACGGCAGCAAGGCCAGCGCCAGGGCGGCGTCGATGTCGGCGCCGCCGTTCATGGAGGCGGCGCGCTGGCGCCACGCGGGCGCGAGCAGGACCAGCGCTGTGGCCAACAGCAACGCGCCGGTCCAGGCCGGCGCAGCGTCGGCCGCGGCCCACCAGCCGCTCGCCACCAGGGCCAGCGACAGCACGATGCAAGACATTTGAACGAAGGTGCCGGCGCGCCCGCACAGCGCCAGGCCAAACAAGAGTAGCAACAGCAAGGCGTACAGCAGCTGCGGCACGCAGTCGATCTGCAAGCGCGACAGTTCGGCGGCAAAGGCCAGCAAGGCCCAGGTGAGCGCGAGTGCGTTGAAGGTCTTGCCGATACCCATGGCGCGGCGCGTGGCCAGAATGCCGCCCGCAGCCAGCAGCGCGCTGGCGATTGCGCGGTACAGCGCCACTACGTTGAGGAAGGCGTGCGCTGGCGCCGGCTGCAGGATCGATTCGACGATATGCATGCCGGCCATGCACAGCGCGAGCGCGCACGCCAATTCCTGCATGCCCGCGCCCCAGCCCATGCGCGGCGCGATGGCCAGCGCCAGCACCGCCAAGCCCAGGCCCAGCAGGGTCCAGGGCACGTCCTGCGCCACGCACAGCACGGCGGCCACACCGAGCAGGCTGGCCATCAGCCAATGGCGCGCCGCGCCGCTGCGCCCTTGCAGCGACAGCAGCGCGCCGGCAGCGGCCCACAACAGCGCCAGTGCGCCCAGGCCGAGCGCACCCTGCAGCGCGATCAGCGGCGCGATCGCCAGCGTCAAGCCGGCCGCCACCAAAGGCAGCGCGAGGAAGTAGGCGATGTCGACACGGGCTGGCGCGCCGCCCGGCAGGGCGTTGCGCTCGAACAGAGGCATGGCCAGGTGCACGGCCGTCAAAGCGAGCAGCAGCGGCTGCATGCTGGCGTAGTATTCTGGCTGGTAGAACTTGCCGGACCAGCCGAAGAACAAGGCGCCGGCCAAGGTGAACAGGAAGCTCAGGTGGATCAGGGCGCGCCAGCCGCGCAGCGCCACCATCGCCAGCGTCAGCGCGCTGGCGGCCAGGTAGTAGCCATACACGGCCAGCGGGCCGGGCGCGCCGATGGCGAACTTGGGCGCCACGTAGGCGCCCAGCATGGCCAGCATCGCCACCGACATGGCCTCGCTGGCGACGGCGAACAGGCCGGCCGCCACCGCCACCAGGGCCAGCAGGGCCAGCGCGTTGACGTCGTTGATATAGCCGAAGAAACCGTAGGCGCTGTAGGCGGTCAAATACGCCACGCCAAAGGCGGCGCCGGCCAGGGCCAGGTGGATGGCGCGCAGCTCAAGGCGCGCGCGGATGGCGGCGGCGGCCCCGCCCAGCAGGGTCGCCAGCAGCACCCCGCCGCCCAGCTTGAGCTGGGGCGGCACGTCCACATTGAGCAGCACGTAACGCAGCAAGGCGCCGATGCCGATCACGAGCAGGCCGGCGCCCACCTTGGCCGGCCAGTTGCCGCTGGCGAGCCAGCCGAACAGGCCGAAGGGGCGGATGCGCGGCCCGCCGCTCTGGCCCGATTCGTAGGAAAAAATCGCGCCGAACAGCAGCAGCATCAACAAGGCGAAGGACATGGAGCTCATGGCGGAACCTGGATAGGGTGGGATTGGCGCCCATGATGCGCCGGCGCGCGCCCAATTGCCTGCATTCCCGGCCGGGTAGCCGCCGGTGCTGCCGGCGGTAGCGGCGCGCGAGACCGCGCCGGGGCTCCGGCTGGCGCGCCGCTACCGGCCGGAGCGGACCATGGCCCGCTCCGGCGGCTGGCCGACCTTCCCCCGCCGTGCAAGAACCAGCTCGGAACGCAGCTCGGAACGCAGCTTGGAGCGCACATCGGAGTGCGCGTCGGCTTGCACAGCGCCTCTGGTATACTGATCGCCCTCGCTTCCGCTCGCACCTCAATCGTGTCCACCATCTCTTGCCGCCCCGGCTGCGGCGCCTGCTGCACCGCGCCTTCGATCTCTTCGCCGATTCCGGGCATGCCCAATGGCAAACCGGCGGGCGTGCGCTGCGTCCAGCTCGACGAGCACGAGGCTTGCCGCATTTTTGGGCAAGCTGAGCGTCCGGCCGTGTGCGCCAGCCTGCGGCCCTCGCGCGAGATGTGCGGCGACAGCCGCGCCCAAGCGATGTTCTACCTCGCCACCCTGGACCGCCTCACCTCTTGAAACGGCGGCCCCTTGCGCGCGCTTATCCCAGCGCGCCCGCGCCCGTGGTAAGCTTCGATCCCGCACGGCCTCGGCCATCCATCACATCAACCCCATTCACGCACTTGCATTCATGGACATCATTCTCGCGCTCAAAGCGGCCATCATGGGCCTGGTCGAAGGCTTCACCGAATTCCTGCCCATTTCCTCGACCGGCCACCTGATCCTGGCCGGCAGCTTGCTCGACTTCCGTGGCATGGAAGAAAAAATGAAAGTGTTCGAAGTGGTGATACAGGCTGGCGCCATCTTCGCCGTGTGCTGGGAATACCGCGCCAAGATCGCCGCCGTGCTGCAGGGCTTGTTCAGCGACAAGCTGGCGCAGCGCTTCGCCGCCAACGTGGTGATCGCCTTCCTGCCGGCGGCCGTGCTGGGTTATCTGTTCCACCAAAAAATCACCGACTATCTGTTTTCCGCGCCCGTCGTCGCCTTCGCCTTCATCGCCGGCGGCATCGTCATCCTGATGGTCGAGCGCCATGTGCGCTTGCATCCGGCCAGCGTGCGCATCCATTCCACCGACACGATGGGCCCGCTCGACGCCCTCAAGATCGGCTGCGCCCAGGTGTTCGCCCTGATCCCCGGCACCAGCCGCTCGGGCGCGACCATCATGGGCGCGATGCTGTTCGGCACCTCGCGCACGGTGGCCACGGAATTTTCCTTCTTCCTCGCCATCCCCACCCTGCTCGGCGCCACCGTGCTCAAGCTCTACAAGTCGCGCGCCCTGCTATCGAGCGCGGACATCCCGCTGTTCACCGTCGGCACCGTGTTCGCCTTCCTGTCCGCCTTCATTTGCGTGCGCTGGCTGCTGCGCTACATCAGCTCGCACGATTTCTCCGCCTTCGCCTGGTACCGCATCGGTTTCGGCATCCTGATCCTGTTGACCAGCCACTTCCACTGGGTGGTGTGGGCCGACTGAACACGATCAATCCCGCCATGAACCACATCGACAGCGCCATCGACGGCGGCGGCGCGCCCGACCCGCTGTCCGCGCGCGCGCTCGGCCTGCTGCAAACCGTGTTCGGCTACCCCGCCTTCCGCGGCCAGCAGGCGGACATCGTCGAGCATGTCGGGCGCGGCGGCGACGCCCTCGTGCTCATGCCCACGGGCGGGGGCAAGTCGCTGTGCTATCAAATCCCGGCCCTGCTGCGCGACGGCGTGGGGGTGGTGGTCTCGCCCCTGATCGCGCTCATGCAAGACCAGGTCGACGCCCTGGCCGAGGTGGGCGTGCGCGCCGCCTTCCTCAATTCCACCCAGACCTTCGACGAATCGATGCGCATCGAGCGCCAGGTGCGCACGGGCGAGATCGACCTGGTCTACGTGGCGCCGGAGCGCCTGATGACGCCGCGCTGCCTGGAGCTGTTCGAAGCGTCCCGCATCGCCCTGTTCGCCATCGACGAAGCGCATTGCGTGTCGCAATGGGGGCACGACTTCCGGCCCGAGTACATCAAGCTGTCGGTGCTGCACGAGCGCTTCCCCAGCGTGCCGCGCATCGCGCTCACCGCCACGGCCGACCCGCAAACGCGCGCCGAGATCGCGCTGCGCCTGCAGCTGGCCGAGGCGCGCCAGTTCGTCTCGTCCTTCGACCGCCCCAACATTCGCTACCAGATCGTGGAAAAGGCGAACGGGCGCAAGCAGCTGCTCGACTTCATCACCACCGAGCATGGCGGCGACTGCGGCATCGTCTACTGCCTGTCGCGCAAGAAGGTGGAAGAGACGGCCGATTTCCTCAACGAGAATGGCATCCGCGCCCTGCCCTACCACGCCGGCATGGAATACCCAAAGCGCAGCGCCAACCAGGCGCGCTTCCTGCGCGAGGAAAACATCGTGATGGTGGCCACCATCGCCTTTGGCATGGGCATCGACAAGCCGGACGTGCGCTTCGTGGCCCACCTCGATCTACCCAAGAGCATCGAAGGCTACTACCAGGAGACCGGCCGCGCCGGGCGCGACGGCATGCCCGCCAACGCATGGATGGCCTACGGCTTGCAGGACGTGGTGCTGCAGCGGCGCATGATCGACGAATCGGAAGCGGACGAGACCTTCAAGCGGGTGCTGTCGATGAAGCTCGACGCCATGCTGGGCTTGTGCGAGACGCTCAACTGCCGGCGCAGCCGCCTGCTCGAATATTTTGGCGAGCCGTCCGGCCCCTGCGGCAATTGCGACACCTGCCTGATTCCGCCCATCTCCTTCGACGGCACGGTGCCGGTGCAAAAGCTGCTCTCGGCGATCTACCGGGTCGACCAGCGCTTTGGCGCCGGCCACGTGATCGACGTGCTGCGCGGCGCTGACTCCGACAAGGTCAAGCAGTGGCGCCACGACGCGCTGTCGGTGTTCGGCATTGGTGCCGAACGGGCCGAGGCCGAGTGGCGCGCCATCTTGCGCCAGACCATCGCGCTGGGACTGGTGACGGTCGACCACGAAGCCTACAGCTCCCTCAAGCTGACCGACGCGGCCCGTCCCGTGCTCAAGGGCGGGCAAAAGGTGCAGCTGCGCCAGTACCAGAAACCGGTCAAGCAGAAACGCTCGACGCCGAGCGCCAAGAACTACATTGAAAGCGACCTGTCGACGACGGAGCAGGCGGTGTTTGACAAGCTGCGCTGGTGGCGGGTGGAGACGGCGCGCGCGCACAATGTGCCGGCGTATGTGATTTTTGTCGATGCCACCTTGCGCGAGATCGCCAAGGCCAAGCCGACCACGCTCGACCAATTGCGCGGGGTGTCGGGCGTGGGCGAGAAAAAACTCGCCTCCTACGGCGACGAGATCGTCGCCATGATCGCGCAGATGCAGTGAGGCGGCGTGGCCGCCTCGTTCACGTGCTGCGCTTAGTTCACTTGCGGGTGAACACCAGATCCCACACCCCATGCCCGAGCCGCAAGCCGCGGTTCTCGAACTTGGTCAGCGGACGATAGGCCGGCTGCGGCGCGTAGCCGTCGGCGCTGTTTTGCAGCGCGCTCTCGGCCCCCAGCACCTCGAGCATCTGCTGCGCGTATTCTTCCCAGTCGGTGGCGCAGTGCAGGTAGCCGCCCGGCGCCAGGCGCTCGGCCAGCAGCTTCACGAACGGCGCCTGGATCAGGCGGCGCTTGTTGTGGCGCGCCTTGTGCCACGGGTCCGGAAAGAACACGTGCACACCGGCTAGCGAACCCGGCGCGATCATCTCGTTGAGCACTTCGACCGCGTCGTGCTGGATCAGGCGCAGGTTGCCGATGCCCTGCTCGCCGATCTGCTTGAGCAGGCTGCCCACGCCGGGCGTGTGCACCTCAACCCCGATGAAGTCCTTGTCCGGCATGGCGCGCGCGATGTGCGCGGTGGTGTCGCCCATGCCGAAGCCGATTTCCAGGATCACGGGCGCCACGCGCCCGAAGGCATGAAAGGTGTCGAGCATGGCCTTCTGGTACGGGATCATGAACTGCGGGCCGAGCGTCTCGAGGGCGCGCGCCTGCGCCACCGACAGGCGGCCGGCGCGCGTGACGAAACTGCGGATCCGGTGTTCGGTCGGGTCGTACAGCATGGGCCGGGCGGGGCCGTTGTTGGGCGTATCTGAGGACATAATTTTGGTGACAGTGCTGAAGTGCGCGGGAAGCCGGCCAAACAGGCCGGGGCGTCATTATAACGCAAGCGCAGGACGGGACGGGATGGGACGGGGACGGGCGGCGGCCGGGGATGGGCGGTGGGCGCCCGCCGGTGCCCCATAAAAAAAGGCTGCCTTCGCGGGCAGCCCTTTTTTTGCCGGCGCGACGCGCTCGCGCGCGCCTGCCGTCAGACGCGCCTCGTTAGAAGCGCACGTTGAGCGACATCGCGAAGGTGCGGCCCAGCTGGCTGAAATGCGAGCCATCGTAGGTGACCATCGGATAGCGGCCGAAGAAGGTCGCCGCCGCCGCCTGCTGTTCACGCTTGGTCAAGCCGGACGCGTCAACCGTGTTGTCGTTGAGCAGAGTCTGGCCGGCCGCCGTGATGGCCTTGAGCTGCCATTCCGGGGTCACGTTGAACAGATTGTTGATGTTGAACGCGAGCGTCATCTTGTCGGTCAACTGGTAGTTGAAGGCGAAGTCGGTGACGGTCTTGGTCTTGAACTCGACGGCCAGATTGGCGTTGTCGATATCGGCGTTGCGGAAGGTGGTCGGGCCAAACACCGTGTTATTGAGCGAGAAGTTCATCTTCTGGTAGTCCAGGTCGGCACCGAAGATGGTCTTGAACTTCGGACGCGAGGTGAACATCAGCGCTTCTTGCGTTGCGTTGATCACGGTCTGGCCGATCGCAGCGACGTCCGCTGGATTGCGGATGGCGCCATCACGCTCGTTCTGCAAGCTGTAGTTACCCGACAGATTGAGGGTCAACTTGCCGTCGAGCGCGCTGATGTTGCGGCGGCTGAGTACGTAATCGATGCCCGAGGTCTTGGTGTCGACGGCGTTGACGAAGAAGTTCAAGCCGGTCGAACCATCCCGGCTGGCGATCACTTGGTCCACCTTGTTCGATGGAATGCCGCTTGGCGCCAGCACATTGCCCAGCACGATACGGTCCTTCATCGCGATGTTGTAGTAATCGAAGGTCATGCTGGTGTTGGCGTCCGGCTTGAAGCCCAGGCCAAGCGTGAAGTTGGTCGACTTCTCGGCCTTGAGCGGATCGACGTTGAGCGCTTTTGCTTCCGGCGACACGTTGTTGATCAAGGACTGGATCAGGATCTGGCCTCCCGAGAAGGAGTACTGGTCCTTCTGGGTGTAGATCTGGTGCAGCGACGGCGCGCGGAAACCGGTCGAGACCGATCCACGCAAGGTTACTTCGTCACTGACCTTCAAGCGCGAGCTGAGCTTCCACACGAAGGCGTTGCCGAAGTCGCTGTAATGCTCTTCGCGGCCGGTGGCGTCGATCAGGAAGTCCTTGCTGATGTCGTAGGTGGCGCCGACGTAGATACCGGCATTGCTGCGGCTCCAGCTGCCCGATTCGGCCAAGCTGTTGCCGCCGTATGAATCGGCGCCGCCACGCAGGTACGAAGCCGGGTCGCCCGGCATCAGCTTGTAGGTTTCATTGCGCAATTCGGTGCCGAAGTAGACGTTGACCTTGTCCGCCACTTGCTTGGAGAAGTCGCCGTTCAAGACATAGTGCGTGAACTCGCTGCCACCGGCGTCGAAGCTGGTCGGCGAGATCGGCAATGATGGGTTGCTGGCGCGGTCACTCATCATGCCGCGGTTAAGCGAGTTGTGCACGCTGTAGGTTTGCTTGTTGCCGCCGGTGGTCA
Source organism: Pseudomonadota bacterium (assembly GCA_040388555.1). Taxonomy (GTDB): domain Bacteria; phylum Pseudomonadota; class Gammaproteobacteria; order Burkholderiales; family Burkholderiaceae_D; genus Telluria_A. The sequence goes on along the minus strand of JAZKBP010000012.1, from coordinate 115,927 downwards.
GGCTGACGTCGCCCTGCCAGCCGTCCATCGTGAACTTGGCGCCAACGCTGGCGTTGTAGTCGTCGAGCTTGCCGACGAAGTCCGGCACATAGCCGTCATACTCGGTGCCGGCGGGGTGCAGCAGGCCATAATCGGTTTCGCGCCAGTACGGCGTGCGGTAGTTGGCGTAGCTGGTGACATCCTTGTGGATGAAGGCGCCGTTGGCGTACATATTCACGCCGCCGTCGAGCTCGTAACGCATATTGAACTCGCCCTTGGCCGACGAGGTCGCGGGCGAACCGTTGATGTTGCCAGCGTCCGGATGTTTTTTCAGGAACGGCTCGATCACCGTCTTCTGGTCCACGCCCCAGCCCCAGGCCTCGACCTTCGGATCGATGATGCCGGAGCGGCTGGCCAGGCCAACCTTGGACAGGTCGAGCGTGTAGTTGAAGAAGCCGCGGTCGCCCAGCGCCAAGCCCTGGTTCAGGCTCAGGCCGCCCATCTTGCCGTCGCCCTCGCCCGTCACGCCAGCGCGCGCGGTGAACGAGCCGCCGCTCGCGTTGTCCTTCAAGATGATGTTGACGACGCCGGCGATCGCGTCCGAGCCGTACTGGGCCGACGCGCCGTCGCGCAGCACTTCGATGCGCTTGATGGCGTCGGTCGGGATGGCCGAAATGTCGGCGCCGGTTTCACCACGGCCCGGGGAAGTCTGGGTGTAGACGAGGGCGCTGGAATTCTTGCGCTTGCCATTGATGAGGACCAGCACGCGGCTCGGCCCCATATTGCGGATCTCGTAAGGATCGAGCAGGGAGGTGGCGTCGTTGACCGGCGTTTGCACGGTGTTAAAGGATGGAACACGGAATTGCAGCGCCTTGTCGAGCGTGGCCTGGCCGGTCTTGTCGAGCTCCTTGGTCGACAAGATATCGATCGGCACCGGCGTATCGATCACGGTGCGCTGGGAACCGCGGCTACCGGTACCGACGACGATGATCTTGGTCGGCTCGTCGGCGCTGGCGGCGGCCGGAGCCGTGTTCGCTTGTGGCGCTTCGGCCGGCTCGGCGGCGGCGAGGTTGCTGGCCGACAGAATCAGCGCTGCAATAGGGAACGTGTTCTTCATGAAGATCCTTTTTATAATAAAACGCGATAGCAAAACTGTGACAACGACCTTGCGCGGCCGGACGGCGCGGGCCCGCTTCCGCTTGGCAAAACCCGGCGTGCCTTTGATAAAACGGCCACTGGCGAATGTATAGATAGACAGCAAAAAAGTCCACCCATTCTATTTCCGTGCGGCAATCCGTGCAAAAAAACAACTGTTGCGACGGGCGCCGCGCCGCTTTTGGGCGCGCGCCCGCGATCCCGGCGCGCCATCGACGCGCCGCAAACAACAGGCGCCATGGTAAAGGCGCACTGTTACCGATGGCTTACAGTTGGATAAACGAAGGTGGGAAGGAAGGAGCGATGGACGGCGGCGCGCGCGGTGTTCAGGCCGGCTTGGCCGCCGCGGTTTGCTCTTGCCGCACGCAATTGTTGAGCGCGTCGATCACATTGCGTGCGTTGAAGGGTTTGACGACGAAGCCGCTGGCCCCGCCCTGCATGGCGCGCCGCACATTGGCCACCGTCGGCAGCGAGCTGATGATGACGATGCGCACCTTGGGGGCGCGCGTGCGGATCTGGTCCGACAAGTCGAGCCCGTCGAGCTTGGGCATATTGATGTCGCTGAAAATGATGTCCGGCTTGAGCAACATGCACATATCGAGCGCGCGCGCGCCATCGACCGCCTCGCCGATCACGCTGTGGCCTTGCTCGGTGAGCAGCAGACGCAAGGCGCCGCGCGTGACGGCGTCGTCATCGGCGATCAATATGCTCAGCTTCGGTCCCTTGGTGTCCACGTGTGTGCCTTGGCTATGGTGCGGGCGCGACCAGCGCTTGCGCTGTTTGCTGCAGTATCTGAGCCAGCTTCGCTTCTATTGTCGCATACTCGGCCTGCAGCGCGCCAAGCTGGGCGTCGATGGCGTCGAGGCGCCCGGCGCGCGCGCCCAGCTCCATCACCTTGCTGCGCTCGGACAGGGCTTGCGCGCCGATCGCGCCGGCGCTGCCGGCCAGGGCGTGCGCCAGCTCGGCCACCGCGGCGCCGTCGCGCGCATGCACCGCTTGCGCCAGCGCGGCCAGGCGGCGCGGGCTGTCGCCCAGGAACAGCTGGGCCAGCTCGCCGAACTTGGCGCCGAACATGGCGCGCGCCGCCTCCAGCGGATCGAGCGGCGCGCCCTCGTCGGGGGCGGCGCCGGCATCCTGCACCGCGAGCCAGCGCGCCAGCATGGCGCGCAGGGTAGCCGCGCGGATCGGTTTGCTCAAAAAGTCATCCATCCCGGCGGCGATGCATTTCTCGCGCTCGCCCTCGAGCGCGTGCGCCGTCAGCGCGATGATCGGCACGCGCGGCGCCGGCGCGCCGGGCGCGCCCAGTTGCGCCAGGGTGCGTTCGTGGCGCCGGATTTCGGCGGTGGCCTGGTAGCCGTCGATGTCTGGCATCTGGCAATCCATCAGCACCGCCGCGTACGAGCCGCTGCACGCCATGTCGACCGCGGCGCGCCCGCCGTCGGCCACGTCCACTGTCGCGCCCAGGCGCACCAGCATGTGCGCCACCACCTGCAGATTGACCGCGTTGTCGTCCACCGCCAGGATGTGGCAGCCGGCCAGCACCGCGCCACCGTCCTCGCGCGCGGCCGGCGCGCCAAAGCCGGCGCCGGCGAGGAAAGCCACTGGCTTGCCGCTGGCGTAGGCTGCGCACAAGGCCTTGAGAGTGTCGATCAGGATGTGCTGCGGCACCGGCTTGGTCAAGAGGGCGGAAAAGCCGGCCTGCGCATAGCGCGCGCCGTCGGCCGCGTGCGACATCGAGCTCACCAACACCAGCAGCGTGGCCGCGTACACGGGATCGGCCTTGACGATGGTGCCCAAGGTGGCGCCGTCCATGTCGGGCAAATGATGGTCGATCAGAGCCACCGCGTACGGGTCGCCCGCCTCCACCGCCAGCGCCAGCGCGTCGAGCGCCTCGGTGGCGCTGGCCGCGCTGTCGGCGCGCAAACCCGATTCGGCCAGGTGCTCTTGCAGCACGCCGCGCTGCGCCGCATGGCTGTCGACGCACAGCACGCGCCGGCCAAGCAAGGGGTCGGGCGCGGGCGCATTGTGCACCGCTGGAGCGAGCGGCAGTTCCAGCTCGAACCAAAAGGTGCTGCCCTTGCCCGGCACGCTGGACACGCCGATCCGCCCGCGCATCATGTCGACCAGCAGCTTGCAGATGGCCAGGCCCAGGCCGGTTCCACCGTACTTGCGCGTGGTGCTGGCGTCGGCCTGGGTGAACTGCTCGAAAATAGTGCCCAGTTTGTCCGGCGCCAGGCCGATGCCGGTGTCGCTGACGGCGATGCGCAGGCGGCAGCTCCCCGGCCCGGTGGCGGCGTCGGGCACGCCAGCGCCTTCGGCCAGTTCGACCGCGATCATCACGTGGCCGGCGGCCGTGAACTTGATGGCGTTGCTGATCAAGTTGACCATCACCTGGCCGATGCGCGCCGGGTCGCCCACCAGCATGTGCGGCGTGTGCGGCGGATAGTGCACCACCAGCTCGATGCCCTTGGCCTGTGCCGCCAGCGCCTGGCCGCTGCTGAGCGCCTCGACCTCGCGCAGCAGATCGAAGGGGATCGCTTCGAGGTCAAGCTTGCCGGCTTCGATCTTGGAAAAATCGAGGATGTCGTTGATCAGGGCGAGCAGGCTTTCGGCGCTACTGTAGGCAACGCTGGCGAAGTGGCGCTGCGAGGGCGCCAGCTCGGTCTCGAGCAGCAGCTCGAGCATGCCGATCACGCCATTCATCGGGGTGCGGATCTCGTGGCTCATATTGGCCAGGAAGGTGCCCTTGGCCAGGTTGGCCTCGTCGGCCAGGATCTTGGCGCGCACCGCGTCGTTGCGCTCGGCCTCGCGCTCGCGCAGCGCCAGCATGGTCGCACGCAGGGCGTCGCGGATGATGGCCACCTCGCGGTCTGCCGGCCCCTCGCCCACGCGCGCCTCGAAGTCGCCCTCGGCGATGCGCGCGAGCGGCTCCTGCAAATCGAGCAGCGGTTGCAGGGCGCCCCGCACTTTACCCACGAACACACTCATGCCGGCGAACAGGGCCAGCGACAGCACCCCTAGCGTGACCAGCGCGCCCAGGTAGATATTGGCGCGCGAGGGCGTGAAGTCCATGCCGATTTCGATGAAACCGACCGTCACGCTCGTTTCTTGCTGCGGCGCGCTGCCGAAGTCGAGCAGCTCGCCGGCCTGTGCCTGGCGGATCGGCGCGTACGCCTGGATCGATTGACCCACCCCCAGCACGCGCGCGACATGGCTGAGCGGAGCGGCGCCGTCGGCCAGCTGCTGCGCGCGCGCCGCGTCCAGCGGCGCGAACGCGGGCGCGCCCGGCTTGCGGTATTCGGCCAGCACGCGCAGGCCGCGCCGGTCGTACACCCGCACCAGCCCGATGTCGGGAATGCGCGCGGCATAAGTCTCGATGCGGTGCGCGGCGCTGCTCTCGGGCGTGACCAGCACCTGCACGCCCAGGTCGTCGAACACGGGCAGCAGCTGCATGGCTTGTTTTTCAAGGTCGCGCTCGATCAGGTAGTTGCCGCCGGCGACCATCGAGGCGAGCGTCACCAGGTACAACACGACGGCGGCCAGCCACAGCATGCTGGCCATGCGCCGCACCAGGCTGGGACGCAGCTTGGCTTTATTGGACATCGGCCTGCTCCTTGAGCTTGGGGGACATGGCCAGACCGAAGCGCGCCGCCGCCGCCGCGCTGACCGACAGGTGGGCGCCAGCCAGCGGCTGCATGGCCTCGCCCGGCACCGGGGCGCCGGCGGCGCCGGCGCGGCGCAAGCGTTCGAGCACGGCGCGCGCGATCTCGTCGGTGTCGGCGCTGGCGCTGAGCAAGGCCCCCTCCTTGAGCAGGGCCGGCGAGAAGGCCAGCACCTGAAGGCTGTGCTTGGTACTAAAGGCCATCACGTCGAGGATGGTGCGTTGTGACAGGATGCTGCTGTCGGGGGCCAGCCACAAGCCCTGGATGCGCCGCTCGCGCAGTTCCTGCAGGGCCGGCAGCACAGCGCGGTCGGAGCTGACCTCGACATGTTCGATCTCGAGCCCGAGCGGCTTGGCCGCCGCTTCGGCCTCCTCGAGCATGTAGCGCGCGTACGGCCCGGTGATCAAGCCGACCTTGCGCAGGCCCGGGTCGAGCAGCTTCCAGAGCGCGAACTGGCGGCCCAGCGATGGGATGCCGCTCACCCCTTTCATCCAGGGCGCGACGAGCTTGAATTCCTCGATGTTGAGGACCTGGCAAAACACCACCTGCTTACCCTCCAGGCGCTGGCGCGCCACCTGCGCCGCCAGCAAACCCACGGCCACCACCTGGTGCACGCTCGAGGCCTGGATCGCTTGCACGATGTCGTTCTCGCGCGCGCGGCTGCCGGCCAGGTTGTGCACATCCATACGGCCGGGGTAGGCGCTCTTGAGCGAGCGCGCGGCGCTGGCCACGGCGCCTTTGTCGTCCGAGACGAGCACGATCACGTCGGCGCGCGCGCCGGCAGCCAGGCAGACCAACAGCAAGAACAGCAAGGGGCGCAGGAGCGACAACACAGCTAGCATCAATAATCCCGCTGAATTTGCAGGCTCACACGGCGCGTGGCGGCCGGCACCCGCTCGAGCGGCTGCAGCTCGCGCGAGGCGACGGTGGCGTATTGGCGGTCCAGCAGATTGTCGATGCGTAGCGATGCGCGCCAGCCGCCGCCAAAGCGCGGCAGGTTGAAAACGGCATTCACCAGCGCGTAGGCCGGCAACGCGGCGCGCGCGGCGCCATCGGCGTCAATCAAGCCGTTCACCGCGCCCACATACTGGGCCTCGAGAGCGGCGTTGGCGCCGGCCCAGGGCAAGGCGCGGCTGATGCCGGCCTTGGCGATGTGGCGTGGCGAACTGGGGAGCTCGCCCGCGTCGTTCCAGCCGTGCTGCAGCACCAGCGACGCGTACAGGTCGCCGCGCTCGCCCAGGCGCTGGCGCAGGTCCATCTCCAGCCCCGCCACCTTCTGCATCTGGCCGGAATTGCGGTACTGGATGCAGCCGTCCGGGCCGAGGTCGCAATCGATGCCGCGATACTGGGGCGTGATGACCTGCACTGGCGTGTCGCGCAATTGCTTGACGAAGGCCGACAAGCGCCACTGCAGCGGGCGCGCCGGTGCGGCGATCAGCAGGGCCTCGAGCGAGCGCGATAGCTCCGGACGCAGGTCGGGATTGGCCCAGATCGTTTCGGCGGCCGGCAAGCCGTCCTGGTAGCGCGACTCGTAGATGGTGGGGGCGCGGTAGGCTTCGCCGTACACCAGCTTGGCGGTATCGCCCGAGGGCAGGTCCTGCACGTAGGCCAGGCGCGGCGACAGGCGCGCCCTGACGCCGTCGGACAAGCCGCGGTAGGCGTCGTAGCGTGCGCCCAGGAACAGGTGGCCCGAGCCAATCCGCATTTCGTCCTGCGCGAACGCTGACCACTGGGTGTAGCTTGAGCTGGTGTCGACGGTGAACAGCCCGCGGCGCTGCAGGTCCGGCTGGTCGCCCACCTCGTGCGTGTAGCCGATGCGCTTGGCCTCGACGCCGGTGAGCACATGGTGGCCGGTGCCGAAGAAGGCGTCGTAGCGCACCTCGGCGCCGAGCTGGCGGCTCGACAGGTCCGACACGTTGATGTAGTCGGGCGCCACGCCGCGCTCGCCCGAGAAGGCATACGGGTAGTCACCGCGCTCGGCGATGTCGAACAGGTAGGCGCGCGCAGTGAGGCGCCCGCTCGCGCCCACTTCGCGCGTCACGCCCGCTTCGAGCGCGGCGAGCGATTCGCGCAGCGCCAGCGGGCCATTGAGAACGGTGTCGTAGCTGGCCAATGGATCACGTTTGCTGCCCGAGACGATCAGGGTTTGCAGCCAGGCTTGGTCGCGCGCCAGGCGCGCGAACAGGCGCAAGGTGCGCGCGCCATCGTTGCGGGAGAGGCCGTGGTAGCGCGCGGCGTCGAAGTCGGCGTTGTCGAGCTCCGGTAGATAGGTGTCGCGCGCGCCCACGCGCGCCACGCTGACCGAGAAAAAGCTGCTGATCCCCGCGCTCTGGAGGCCACGCGACCAGTACAGCTTGCCCTCGCCGTGGCTGGCATAGGTGAGCGCGGCGCTGTGGGCGGCGCTGTCCTGGGCCCCGCGCGTGATCAGGTTGACCAGGCCCATGACGGCGCCGCTGCCGTACAGGGCCGAACCGGCGCCCTTGACGAATTCGATGCGCTCGACGCTTTCGATGTCCAGGTAGTCGAGGAAGAAGCCGCCGTAGGTCGGTTCGTAGATCGGCATGCCGTTGACCATGTACAGCACGCGCGAGCCGAAGTCGCCCGGCACGGCCGTGCCGGACACGCCCAGCGCCGGCCACTGGCTGGCCGCGTCGTACAGGCCGGGCACGGACAGCAGCGCATCGTGCACGCTGCGGTAGCCGTAGCGCGCGATGTCTTCACGGGTGATGACGGCCACGTTGGCCGGGGTCTCGGCAATGGTTTGCACGTAGCGCGCGGCCGAGTACACCTGGTTTTCCTGCGCCAGCAGGTCCAGGCCGTCCGCTTCCTTGGCCGATTGCGCCCGCAGCGCCCCGCAGGAGCACAGCGCCGCCAGCGCCAAGGCCAGGCGCGCGCGCGCCTTGATCGTCAATCCCATGCTTTCTCCAGAATGCCGCCAGGGGGCCTGCAAAGGGCACGGGCGCGACGCGGCGCGCTCCCGGCCGGGCGGGAACGGCACTTCCAATTTGTAGACAAAAGATGCATTACTTTCGAGTATCCCTGAATCCGGGGAATCAAGCAATTGTGCGCAAAAACCACGGTGTGGCGGGGGCACGGCAGCACCAAGTCGAGGAAATTTGACATGTCCAGTGGTGAACTTTTCGAACTCTTGGATCTGCTTCCACCGATGCGCGACGACATTCCGACTTCCCCGTACAGAAATAGCGGCCCGACCAATGAAAGAAATCTTTAATTCCGCCAAGTCTAATTAAAGAATTCTTTAATTGGCCTCCCATTAATTAAAGAATCATTTAATATAAAACTGACTTGTTAAGGAAAGCTTTTAATGGCGCGTCACTCAGGTACATACGTCACTACCACCACGCTGGGCGAGACAGTTCGCGCCTTCGTCCCGAATCGGCTGCCGCCTGCTGAGCCCACACTGTCGCCCTTATCCTACGAAACTCAAAACCGTGCCGCCGAAATGGCGCTGTCACGTCTGTCAGCCGTTTCCGGGCTGGTGCCGTCCGTGCAATGGCTGCTGTACAGCGCCGTGCGCAAGGAAGCATTGCTGACGTCACAGATCGAGGGCACTCAAGCAACCTTGACTGACTTGTTCGATCAGGAAGCTGGCATTGAACTGAACAATCAGGATGATGTCGAGGAAGTCACCAACTACATGCGCGCATTTCGTATGGTCCGTGATAACTTGCGCGACACACAGGGCTTGCAGTTGAGCGTGCGCCTGATTTGCGACGCCCATCGCATCCTTCTCGATGGCGCACGTGGCGCCGACAAACAGCCCGGTGAGTTGCGTCGGTCCCAAAACTGGATCGGCGGCAGCCGGCCAGGCAAGGCCGTGTTTGTCCCGCCGCCGCCCGAGCAAGTGCCACAATTGCTGGGTGACCTGGAATGCTTCATTCACGCCGAGCCGCTGCCGCTGCCACCGCTAGTGATCATTGCATTGGTCCATGCCCAGTTCGAGACTGTTCACCCCTTCCTTGACGGAAACGGCCGTATCGGACGCCTGCTCATCACGGCATTGCTGGAACATTGGAGCCTGTTAAAGGAGCCACTTCTCTACCTGAGCGGCTACCTAAAACGCAATCAAGGGGAGTACTACCGCCTCCTGTCCGCAACCCGCACCGACGGCGCATGGGAGGAATGGGTCAGCTTCTTTCTCGCCGGCGTCACCGAAGCCGCTGCCGAAGCAGAACGGAACGTCGTCGATGTCGCTACGCTCGTCACGCAAGACCGCCGGCGCCTTCTCGACTCACCAAACGCGAACGCCACTGCATTTCGGTTGTTCGAGCTCCTGCCAATGATGCCCCGCTTTACAGTAGAGAAGGCGCGGCAACAATTATCGACAAGCTTTCCAACCGCAAATGCAGCCGTCAAGTTGCTTATGAATTTAGGCATCGTGATGGAAATGACCGGCCAGCGACGAAAGCGAACGTTCGGCTATCAGGGCTACATCGAGCTCCTCGCTCGCGCCGAATAGTTTCGGGCTGCAACGCATGGGCGCGGATTACGCACGCAGTTACACGGACCGAACAAGGTGCAGCCATTTTCCGTCCCTGGTTCGCGCCATCGCTCGCGGCGGGCTACGGAGTTGGCCGCGCGCGGCCAAGGAAGAACGCTTTTAAGTTTTTGATTTTATTGGAGCGGGTGAAGGGAATCGAACCCTCGTCGTAAGCTTGGGAAGCTTCTGCTCTACCATTGAGCTACACCCGCGAAGCCTGCATTCTACGCGGGTTCAGGCATTCTTGACAAATCGGGCAGACCGCCTGTGCCGGCGCTAAGGTTCGCCGCGCCGCCAATTCGGCGCGGAAGGTCGCCTCCGCCGCCAGCTTATGGGTCTGGAGCTGCATCGCGGCCAGGCGCAGGCGCGGCCTGGCCGCAAGCGATGGCGGCTCCATCTTTGCGGCACCGCCCTCCCCGCCTGGCTTATTCGGGCTTCTCGACGACATAGCCTTTCGCCTGCAGCTGCGCCAAAGAACCCTGTGGGTCCAGCACGTCTTTCAGAGGCAGCAGGGCGAAGCTCGACGCGTTCGCCGTCAATGCCTTTTCGGCGACCGCCAACCACGCATCGCGCGAGCGCCGCCGCATATCCTGGAACGCGGCCTGGCCTTTGACGATTGAACTGCTTTCGAACGCCGCGCTGCAGGCGGCGTCGCTGTCAGCGTAGCTCAGTTTTTGAATCGCATCCAAGTCCCCTTTGGCCCAGGCATTGGCGCGCACGCGCATCGCATCGAGGTCCGTTTCAAGTCGGTCGATGGTCTTGGAAAAGCAGTCGATGTCGTCCATGGAGGACTTCTTGAATTCCTTGAGCGACTTGGCCGGGTCATCGAACTCCACCGAGATAGTAGACGACGTCGTTTTGATCTTGTTCTTCTTGACGATCGCCTCGATCGCCTGGCGCACTTCATACCCCTTCGACAAACCCGATTTCCGCAAGGCCTTGCTGAACAAGTCGTCCGCCGCGAAAACCGGACGCTCGCGCTCGATGTCGTCGTCCTCGCCGATGTATTTGTCTTTCAAAGCCAACCAGCGCGCGTGCACTTCCGGCGGCATAAGATCCTTGAGGTGCGCGCCATCCGGACTCTTCTTGAAGCCGATCGCGTACGGCAGCAGCGTCAAGCCGCGCCACAGACCCACGCCCGCCGACCATCCGGGCGGCAGCAGATATTCCTGCGACTGCGCCAGGATCGCTTCGACCTGCTGCGAACGCCATTCCATTTTCGCCGGCAGCGGCGAGTAGGTCGCGAACACCCACAGCACATGCTCGCCCTTGGACACCTTCCACAAGCCTGGTCCGGGGCGCTGGCCGACCACCAGGATCTTTTCAGGCGCGGGCGCGGGCGCGGCGGCAGCTTCGGCGGCCGGCGGCGCTTCCTGCGACCAGGCGGGCAGCGCCATGAAACCGAACAGAGCGAGCGGGACGAAGCGTTTGATCATAGTGGTGTCCGTGATGAAGATGGCGAAGCTTATGGCTTTCGCATCGTGATGCAAATACGTGAAACACACTGTTACAGGAAGTGCGCGCCTACAGGGGCAGGCGCCGCGCCGCGCGCCGCTTGTACACGCGCGACAAGCGCCACAAACCCAGGCCCGCCAAGGCGAAGCACAACTGGCCGCTGGCCAGCCACAGCACCGAATGCGACAGCACCGGCGCCACCACGCCGGCGACAATCGCACCGAGCACCGTCACCGCGAACGACTGGCACGAGGCCACCGTGCCGCGAATGTGCGGGAACAGGTCGAGCGCCAGCAGCGTAGCCGCCGGCGCCACCATCGACATGCCGAAGGTGTAGAAGAACATCGGCGCCACGCTCCACGGCAGCGCGGGTGGGAACAGCAAGTGATACGCCACGTTGGCCGCCGCGGCCGAGATCAGGAAGCCGTAACCGATGCCGATCTGGCGCGCGAAGCTGATGCGCCCGGCGATGCGGTTGGCCGCCAGCGCGCCCAGGAAGATGCCGCCCACGGAGGGGAAGAACAGCCAGCCGAATTGGTCCGGCCCCAGCTTCAAGTGCTGCGGCAGCATCACCGGCGCGGCCGAGATGTACAGGAACAGGCCGGCGAAATTGAGCGCCACCACGCCGGCCTTCATGTGGAACAGCGGCGAGCGGAAGATGTCGCTGTAGCTGGTCCACAGGAAGCCTGGATTGAAAGGCTGGCGCCGCTCGCGCGGTATGGTCTCGGGCAGGTATTTGTAGCAGAACAGGGCCAGCAGGATCGAATACACCAGCAGCGCGAGGAAGATCGTGCGCCAGTCCGACAGCTTGACGATCCAGCCGCCCAGCACCGGCGCGATCGCCGGCGCGATCGAAAAAATCATCGTCACCAAGGACAGCAGGCGCGCCGCCGGCGCGTCCGCGTACAGGTCGCGGATGATGGCGCGCCCGACCACCACCCCGGCCCCGGACGACACCCCCTGCATGATGCGAAACACCAGCAGGTAGTGCACCGAATGGGATGCGGCGCAGCCGAAGGTTCCGATCGCGAACACCACCAGCGACACGATGATGACGACACGCCGCCCGAAAGCATCGGCCAGCGCCCCGTGCCACAGCACCATGCCGGCGAACGAGAGCATGTAGATCGACAGGGTCTGCTGCACTTCGAGCGCGCTCGCGTTCAAACTTGCCTGGATATTGGGGAAGGCCGGCAGGTAGGCGTCGATCGAGAACGGGCCCAGCATGGACAAGGCGGCGAGCATCATGGCCAGGCCGGTACTGCCGAGCACCGCGACCTTGTGGGCCGGCGGCAGCGGCACCGGCGTCACCGGGTCGGGCGGCAGGTTCGGTGGCGGATTAGGCAGCACGTGCGATATCCAGTTCGGTTGATATGGTCAAGGTGTAGCCTCGAAACTCAAGGTCTTACCAGCGCCGCGCCAGGTACCGCGCAGCTTGTCACCCTCGACCCAAAAGCTCAACACCGGCTTGGGCGTTTCCTTGCTGTCGGTCTCGGCGAATTCGTAGCCTGCGCCTTTGCGCACGCCGCGCAACGCGATGGACTTACGGTGCTTGTCGTAGAAATAGCTCGATGCACGCTGGTCAAGACGTGCACCGGCGCCGATGCCGCCCAAGGCCAGAGTTACCGGGTATTTCCCGCCAATGGTGCCCTTGAATATCTGCATAACCGGGCTAATGGCGGGTATGGCGCCGTCACCTTCACCGAGCAGCAGGTACTTTCCATACGCCGTCAGATAAGGACGCATTTGCTGCGCACTGCGTTTATACGTGTATTCGCCAAGATCGTCGAGCGCACGACTTGCATGGGACGAGCAATCGCCGTGAAAATAGTGAATGCTTGCCTCGCCAACGCTCACCAGCTCCGGCGTGCCCTCGCGTTCGGCCGCCTCGCCCGTGTAGCGCGAATCGAGGCAGCTCTGGTAGATTTCAAGTTGCATTCCCATGTCTTCGAGCGAGCGCTCCTTCGAGCGCTTATTCGAGGCAATCTGCTTTTCAAGGCGCGCGATTTCCTTCGCCAGGATCGCGGCATGCGCACGGTTCGACTCGCGCGCGATGACGGCCAGGCCAGCCTTCGTCACGAGCTCCGCACCCACGATCAAACGCCCGGTACGGCTGTCGAATTCGACGTGATCGCTCGCTTCGGAACAATACGCGCCGCACCCGCTCAAGAACAGCGAGACCGACAATATCCGTCCGCCGTTGCTGGTCTTGACGCCTTCCGAACGTATTTCGTTCAATGAAGAATCGGCCGCCAGCCCAATTGGAGCGGCGCCAGGTTTCCAGGCGCCCGCCAGCGGAGCAGGTAGCACCTTGAGGTATTCCACATGAAGGTAGGTATTGATCCTGTCCGCCACCGAATGGTCCACGGCTTCAAGGTACGGAAAATGATAGACAAGCTCTTTCCCGTCACCGGACGGGACGCGGTAATCGATCCCGCGGTCCGTGATCTGCGCAGCGCACACACCCGCACCGAGCGCCAAAAACACAAATACAAATGCGCGCAGCGCGCCGGCACGCGAGCGTCGCGCGAATAAGGTCGCCGACCTGCCCGGCCAATGCGCTGGCGGCCAAGTTTGAACGCTCATTGCGCCTGCGGCTTCGGCTTGGCTTCTTCCCGGCGGTTAAAGCCGGCCACCATATCGAAACGGAACAAGCGGCATTCGAGCGCGCCGTTGAAGAACGGCGTCTTGCGCGCTTCCTTCAAACGCAGCAGCTTGGGCAGCGACAGGTCGGCCGTGAACAGGAACACGGTCCAGCCGGCGAAGCGCTGCTTGAGCGTGGTGCCCAGGGCGGAATAGAACGACACCGACATTTCGTCCTGCGGCACGGTGCTGTCGCCGCGCACGCCGATACGCTCGCCGTATGGCGGATTGGTCAGCAAAATGCCCGGCGCTTCGGTCGGCGGCTTCACTTCCTGCGCTTCGATCTGCTTGAGCGGCACGTCGAACATGATGCCGGCGCAGCGCAGGTTATGGCGCGTCATGGCCACCATATCGCCCGAAATGTCGCTGCCAAAGATGGTCGGCTCGGCCGGCAAAGGATTGGCCTTGATCGCGGCCTTGAGCGCCTGCCACGGCGCCGCCTCGAAGCTGTTGAACTGCTCGAAGGCGAAGCGCCGGCGCGCGCCCGGCGGTATGCCCTGCACCATTTGCGCCGCCTCGATCAGGATCGTGCCCGAGCCGCACATGGGGTCGAACAGCACGGTGCCCGGCTTCCAGCCCGACACCCGCAGCATGCCGGCGGCCAGGTTTTCGCGCAGTGGCGCGTCGCCCGTCTCTTCGCGCCAGCCGCGCTTGAACAGAGCCTCGCCCGAGGTGTCGAGATAGACCGTGAAGTTGCGCGCGTCGAGAAAGCCGACGATGCGCATATCCGGCTCCTTGGTGTTCACCGAAGGGCGTTTGCCGAACTGGTCGCGGAAGCGGTCGCAGATGGCGTCCTTGATCTTGAGGGTGGTGAACTCCAGGCTGCGCAGCGGCGATTTGACGGCGGTGACGTCGACGCGGATCGTGTGCTCGAAGCCGAACCAGTCTTCCCACTGCTGCGCCAGCACCAGGTCGTAGATGTCGTTCTCGTTGTCATAGCTCGAATGCCCCATGCGCATGAGCACGCGCGAGGCGATGCGCGAATGCAGGTTCATGCGGTAGGCGTCGAACAGCTCACCCGAGCAATGCACGCCGCCCGGCACCTGGTTGTGCACCTTCATGGTGCTGCTTTGCTGGGCGATCTCGCCCAGTTCCTCGGCCAGCGCCGCTTCCATGCCGCGCGGGCAAGGACAAAAAAATGAAGCCATGGTGTACCCTTTATCCGTTAAAAAAATCGATGCAAGCGGTGCGCGCCATCGCGCCCCTACCTGTTATTACTTGAGCAGTGCGCGTTCGACGAAATCGAGCCGATCCTGTCCCCAAAAGCCTTCGCCGTCCACCACGTACCAGGGCACACCGAACACATTGGCGGCGATCGCGTCATCCGTGTTGCGCTCGTATTCGGCCTGCACGCCCGGCGTTTGCGAGGCCTTGACCAGCATACGTCCGTCCAGGCCCAGCGTGTTGGCCACCTGGGCCAAGGTGTCCTCGTCGGCGATATTTTTTTCCTCGGCCCACAGCGCGCGCATCAGCGCCTCGGCCAGGTTCAAGGCCGCTTCCGCGCCCAGGCCGGTGCGGGTGGCGATGATCAGCTTGGCCGCGCCGTCCGGCGGAATCGGGAAGAACTTCGGCTGCAGCGTCAATGGCAGCTGCAAATATTCTGACCAGCGTGCCAATTCCGCCAGGCGGTAGGCCTGGCGCTGCGGCGCGCGCTTGGCTAGTGGCAGGCCGCCGGAGACGGAGAACACCTTGCCCAGGTCGAAGGGCTTGACGTCGACCAGCGCGCCATGCTGCTGCGCCAGCGCGACCAGGCGCGCGTGGCCCAGGTAGACCCAGGGCGAGTGGGGGGCGAAATAATACTGAACCGTTTTGCTCATCGCGCGGCGCTCAGAAAGGTTTGACGACGACCAGGATCACGATGGCCAGCAGCAGAATCACCGGCGCTTCGTTAAACCAGCGGTACCATTTTTCGCTGCGCGTGTTGGCGGCGTTTTCAAACTTCTTGAGCAGCGAGCCGCAAGCATGATGGTAACCGATCACCAGAAACACCAGCGCCAGTTTGGCGTGCAGCCAGTGTCCGCCGAATTCGGCGCCGAACCCGAGCGACAGCCACAGTCCCAGGCCAAGCGCCGGCACCGCCAGGATCGTCATGAAGCGATACAGGCGGCGCGCCATCAGCAGCAGGCGTGCGTGCGCCACCGTCTCGGGTTCCTCGACCAGGTTGACGAAGATGCGCGGCAAATAGAACAGGCCGGCGAACCAGGAGGTGACGAACACGATGTGCAGCGCTTTAATCCAGAGCATAAGCTTCCCTATTGACGGACTTCGCCGTGACCGAACACGACGTACTTCAGTGAGGTCAAGCCTTCGAGGCCGACCGGCCCGCGCGCGTGCAGCTTGTCGTTGGAAATGCCGATTTCGGCGCCCAGACCGTACTCGAAGCCGTCGGCGAAGCGGGTCGACGCGTTGACCATCACGGACGCCGAATCAACCTCGCGCAAAAAACGCAGCGCGTCGCTGTAATCCTCGGTCACGATGGCGTCGGTGTGCTTGGACGAATAGGTGTTGATATGCTCGATCGCCGCGTCGATGCCGTCAACGAGTTTGATGGCCAGGATGGGCGCCAGGTATTCGGTTGACCAGTCTTCTTCGGTCGCCGCCACCAGATGGGGATAGCCGGCCAGCAGCGCCAGCGCATCCGGCTCGGCGCGCAGCTCCACCTGCTTGGCTGCGTACAGCTCGGCCAATTGCGGCAGCACCAGCGGCGCGACCGCGCGGTCCACCAGCAGCGTCTCCATGGTGTTGCAGGTGCCGTAGCGGTGGCATTTGGCGTTGAGCGCGATCGGCAGCGCCTTGGCGATATCGGCTTTGGCGTCGATGTACACGTGGCAGATGCCGTCGAGGTGTTTGATCATCGGCACCGTCGCTTCGGCGATCAGGCGCTCGATCAAGCCCTTGCCGCCGCGCGGCACGATCACGTCCACGTATTGCGGCATCGTGATCAGCGCGCCCACGGCGGCGCGGTCGGTGGTGTCGACTACCTGCACGCCAAGCTCGGGCAGGCCGGCACCGGCCAAGCCCTCGGCCACCAGCTTGGCCAAGGCGCGGTTGCAATGAATCGCCTCCGAGCCGCCGCGCAGGATGGTGGCGTTGCCGCTCTTGATGCACAGGCCCGCCGCGTCCACCGTCACGTTGGGACGCGCTTCGTAGATGATGCCAATCACGCCCAGCGGAACGCGCATTTGCCCGACCTGGATGCCGCTCGGGCGGAACTTCATGTTGCTGATTTCGCCGATCGGGTCGGGCAGCGCGGCGATCTGGCGCAAGCCTTCGACCATCGTGTCGATGGCCGCGTCCGACAGTGTCAATCGGTCGACCAGCGCCGCTGCCAGGCCGCCGGCGCGCGCCGCATCGAGGTCTTGCGCATTGGCCGTGCGCAGGACGGCGGCGTCGCGCTTGACCGCCTCGGCGATGAGCAGCAGCGCGCGGTTGCGCGTGGCGCTGCTGGCCCGCGCCATCGCGCGCGATGCGCTGCGCGCCTGCCGGCCCACCTGTTCCATGTATGTCGAAATATCCATCGTCCGCATTTTGTCCGCGTTCTGGTCCGCCTGAGCGTCCACCTAAGTTCGTGCCACTTTCAGGGCCAGCTGCAGCATCGCATCCCAGGCGTCGCCCGCGAACTGCTTGGACCGCAATCCCTTGATCATCTTGTCCACCTGCGCAGCCTGCTGCAGCGCCGTCTCCAGCGTCGCTTGCGAGATGCGGCGCAGCGCCGGCTCCATCATGCGCTCGCGCGGGCCCCAGATGCGCGCCTCCTTGAGCAGCGCGCCCAGCGGCCTGCCCTGCTTCGTCCCCGCTTTCAATTTTAGCAGCGTGCGGATCTCCTCCGCGACCGCCCACAGCACCAGCGGCAGCGCCTCGCCCTCGCCCTTCAAGCCTTCGAGCATGCGCACCAGGCGCGCGCAGTCGCCGGACAGCATCGCTTCGCTGAGCTTGAACACATCGTAGCGCGCCACGTTGAGCACGGCGTCGTGCACCTGTTCAAAGCTAAGCTTACCCGGCTCGTGCAACAGGCCGAGCTTTTGGATTTCCTGATGCGCCGCCAGCAAATTGCCCTCGACCCGGTCGGCGATGAAGTCCAGCGCGGTGCGGTCCACATTCTGCCCCTGCGCCGCCAGGCGCGTGCCGATCCAGGCCGGCAGCTGCGCCCGTTCGATATTCGGGATCTCGATGTACACGGCAGCCTGCTGCAGGCTCGCCACCCAGGCCGCCTTTTGGGTCTGCCAATCGAGCTTGGGCAGCGTGATCAAGGTCAGGTTGTCGGGGCTCAGGTCCTTGGCATAGCTTTGCAGCGCGGCGCCACCATCCTTGCCCGGCTTGCCGGTCGGGATGCGCAGCTCGATCATCTTCTTGTCGCCGAACAGGGACAGCGCCTGGTTCGCCGCCAGCAGCTCGCCCCACTTGAAGCTGCGCTCGACGCTAAGCACCTCGCGCTCGGAATAGCCCTGCGCGCGCGCGGCGCGCCGGATCTTGTCGGCCGCCTCCAGCGCCAGCAAGTGCTCGTCGCTACTGATCACATACAGCGGCGCGAGCGATTTGGCCAGATGGCCGTCGAGTGAATCAAAGCGCAGCTGCATGGCCCGCCCTCGCCTTCGTCATGCCGGCTTGATGGCCGCCAGGCGCCGCAGGATCTGCTGCACCAGGTCGCTCTGCATGTCGCGGTACAGCTGCACCTCTTGCGCCTCCTTGGCCAGCACCTGGGTCTCGTTGAAGGGAAAGGCGCGCTTGAGGCTGATCTCGGTCGGCCCCAGGATCTCCTTGCCCTTGGCGTCGCGCACGCGAAAGGTGAGCGAATAACTCAACTGGTACTCACGCACCCGGCCCTGGCTGTTGAGGGAGAGGATGCTCTCGCCGCGCGCCTCGGCCAACACGTCGAACTGGGCCTCGGCGCCCTCGGGCGCGCTGGCGATGATGGTCTCGCCGTTGGCGCGCAGGTTGCGCTTGAGCTCCGCGCCCAGCGGCGAAGTCTCGGGGAAGGCCACGTAGATCGAATGGAAGGGCAAGTTGAACTGCCCGTTCGAGCCGCGCAAGTGAAAGCCGCAGCCGGCCAGGCATGCGGCCAGCATCAAGCTGGCGCAGGCACGGGACAGATGGATGCGGCGCGCCATCGCCTACACCACGATGCTGATCAATTTGCCGGGCACGACGATGACCTTCTTCGGCGGGCCTTCGACGAACTTCTGCACCGCCTCGCAAGCGAGCGCCTGCGCCTCGATGCTGGCCTTGTCCGCATCCTTGGCCACCTTGATCGAGCCGCGCAGTTTGCCGTTCACCTGAATCATCATCTCGATCTCGGACTGCTCGAGCGCCCCCGCGTCCACCTGCGGCCACTGCACGTCGAGGATGTCGCCGTGTGCACGGGCGTAGCCCAGCTCCACCCACAGCGCGTGGGTGATATGCGGCGCCACGGGATTGAGCACGCGCAGGAAGATCGACAAGCCTTCGGCCGTGAGCGCGCTGGAGGCGGCGCTGTCGTCGAGCTTGGCCGACTCCATCGTGTTGAGCATCTTCATGCAGGCCGAGACGACGGTGTTGTACTGGATGCGCTTGAGGTCGTAATCGGCCTGCTGCAAGATCTTGTGCAGCTCGCGGCGCAGCGTCTTGTGCGCATCCTGGGCGCCGTCCATCGCGGGCTGGGCGATGCCAGCGGCCACGCGTTCGCGCTGCGCATAGGCGTAGGCCCACACGCGGCGCAGGAAACGGCTGGCGCCTTCCACGCCGCTGTCGGACCACTCCAGCGTTTGCTCCGGCGGCGAGGCGAACATGGTGAACAGGCGCGCGGTGTCGGCGCCGTACTGCTCGATCTGCGCTTGCGGGTCGATGCCGTTGTTCTTCGACTTCGACATCTTCTCGGTGCCGCCGATCGCCACCGCTTGGCCGTCGCTCTTCAAGATGGCGCCGTGCGGGCGGCCCTTGTCGTCGAGGGTCAGGTCGATGTCGGCCGGGTTGAACCAGGTCTTTTTGCCGGCCGCGTCTTCGCGGTAGTAGGTCTCGTTGAGTACCATGCCCTGCGTGAGCAGGTTCACGAAGGGTTCGTCGAACTTGACCAGGCCGAAGTCGCGCATCACCTTGGTCCAGAAGCGCGCGTACAGCAAGTGCATGACGGCGTGTTCGATGCCGCCGATGTACTGATCCATCGGCATCCAGTAATCGTTGCGCGCGTCGACCATGGCGCCGGCCCCACCTGGCGAGGTGTAGCGCATGTAGTACCAGGACGAATCGACGAAGGTGTCCATGGTGTCGGTCTCGCGGCGCGCCGGCTTGCCGCACTGCGGGCAGTCGCACTTGAGGAAGGCTTCGTGTTTATTGAGCGGATTGCCGCTGCCATCCGGTACACAGTCTTCCGGCAGCACCACCGGCAAATCGTTTTCCGGCACCGGCACCACGCCGCAGTCGGCACAGTGGATCATCGGGATCGGCGTGCCCCAGTAGCGCTGGCGCGAGATGCCCCAGTCGCGCAGGCGGAAGGTGATTTTTTTCTCGCCCAGGCCGAGCGCGGCCATGTCGGCGGCGACGGCGTCGACCGCCGCGCCATAGCGCAAGCCGTCGTACTTGCCCGAATTGCTGACGATGGCGGCGTCCTTGTCGCCATACCATTCCTGCCAGGCGTCCTGCGAGAACTCCTTGCCTTCGGCGCGGATCACCTGCTTGATCGGCAATTCGTATTTTTTAGCGAAGGCGAAGTCGCGCTCGTCGTGCGCCGGCACGCCCATCACGGCGCCGTCGCCGTAGCTCATCAAGACGTAATTGCCGACCCAGACCTCGACCTGCGCGCCCGTCAACGGATGGGTGACGAACAAGCCGGTGCGCATACCCTTCTTTTCCATCGTCGCCATGTCCGCCTCGATGACGGAGCCGAGCTTGCATTCGGCGTTGAAGGCCGCCAGCGCGGCGTTGTTTTGCGCGGCGTGCACGGCCAGCGGGTGCTCGGCGGCCACGGCGGCGAAGGTCACACCCATGATGGTGTCCGGGCGGGTGGTGAAGACGTACATCTTGCCATCGCCGATCATGGCGCCATCAAGCCCCTTGATGTCATGCGTGAAGGCGAAGCGCACGCCGGTCGACTTGCCGATCCAGTTGGTCTGCATGGTGCGCACGCGCTCGGGCCAGCCTGGCAGCTTGGTGTCGACATACTCGAGCAGTTCGTCGGCGTAGTCGGTGATGCGCGCGTAGTACATGGGGATTTCGCGCTTTTCGATGGGCGCGCCGGAGCGCCAGCCCTTGCCGTCGACCACTTGCTCGTTGGCCAGCACAGTCTGGTCGATCGGGTCCCAGTTCACGGTGCCGGTTTTCTTGTAGATGATGCCCTTCTCTAGCATCTTGAGGAACATCCACTGGTTCCACTTGTAATACTCGGGCTTGCAGGCCGTCATTTCGCGCGACCAGTCAATCGCCAAGCCCATCGACTCCATCTGCTCGCGCATGTGGGCGATATTCGAATAGGTCCATTGCGCCGGCGGCACGTTGTTGGCCATCGCCGCGTTCTCGGCTGGCATGCCGAAGGCGTCCCAGCCCATCGGCATGAGCACGTTGAACCCGTTCATGCGCAGGTAGCGGTACATCACGTCGTTGATCGTGTAATTGCGCACGTGGCCCATGTGCAGCTTGCCCGAAGGGTAAGGCAGCATCGAGCAAGCGTAGTACTTGCCTTTCGGGAAACGCGGGTCGTTCTCGACGGCTTTGTAGGCGTCGATTTTCTTCCAATACGCTTGGGCGGATTGCTCAACGTCGGACGGGCTATATTTATCTTGCATGATCTGCTGCCAAAAATGACTAGGAACCGACCATTATACTGGTTCATTTCGCCTTTGCGGCGTTGCAGCAAGTACAAGCCGGGGAAGCCGGGCCAGAGATACGAATGCGGGCGAAATGGCCGGCGGCTGCGGAACTGCCGAGCGTTGGCGCTGTCTAATTGTCATGTTGGACAAGTTCGACACAAACCAGCTAGGAAGCCCCGCCAAATGATCGACGCATTCGATACCTTGGACTACGCGCAGCAGCTTGAGACTGCTGGCGTGCCTAAGGCCCAGGCTGAAATTCATGCCAAAGCGCTGGCCGGCGTATTGTCGACGAGCCTCGTAACACAGAATCAATTCGAGGTCTTCGATTGCCAGATCAATACCAGGTTCGATGCGTTTGAACGCCGAATGGATGAATTCGAGCACCGCGTCCTAGCCAGGTTCGATGCGTTCGAACGCCGCATGGATGCCTACGAAGCGCGGGCCGATGCCAAATTGCTCAAGATGAGCGACGAACTCAAACTTCATTGCTGGATGATGGGAACACTCATCACCATGAATATTGGCATATTGCTCAAGCTATTTATGCATTGAATGCATGACCTTTGCAGCAGCTTTGTCGCGCTCAGCGCAGCACCAGCGACAGCGCCGGCTTTTCGCCATAGTCCTGATAGCGATCATTGATGCCGCCGATGCAATACGTCATTTCCGGGAGCAGGTCGCCGCCTAGCTCGAGCATCGCTTGCGCGTCCGTGACCACGATCTCGAGCACCTCGTCCGGACCAAGGCGAAACTTGCACATGGCATCGTCATCGCGCAAGTAACTTAGGCAATCGACAAAGGCATCCATGGTGCCGGGATAGGAATCGGGGAAGCCGAATACGCGCTTGCATTGCGCGTGAAAACTTGCCTCGTCGCGCATCAGCGCTCCATTCAATTCAACGCTTGCCATGCTGTTCCCCTTTTCCCGGATCGGTGACGAAACCGAGTTTGCTCAAGCCATGTTGTTGGGCCGCCGCCATCACCTGCGCCACCACCTCGTAACGCGTGGCCTTGTCGGCGCGCAGCTGCAGTTCGGGCGGCGAGGCCAGGGCCGCCGTGCGTGCCATCTGCGCGTCGAGCGCGGCCGCGTCGAGCGGCGTGTTGTTCCAATAGACCTGGCCGGCCGCGTCGATCGCGATGCCCACCGTGCCCGCCTCTTGCTGGGTGGCGCCGGCCTGCGCGCGCGGCAGCTCGAGCTTGACCGCGTGCGTAAACATGGGCGCCGTGATGATGAATATGACGAGCAGCACGAGCATCACGTCGACCATGGGCGTGACATTAATGTCGCTCATCATCGAGTGCTGCCGCTGCGGATCGAAGGCGCCGAATGCCATGAAATTATTTGTTGAAATAAGCTTGCAAATCGTGCGCGAAGCCGTCTAGCTCGGCCATGGTCAAGCGATTCAGGCGGTTGAAACCGTTATACGCCAACACGGCGGGAATGGCCACCGTCAAGCCAAAGGCCGTCATGATCAAGGCTTCGCCCACCGGTCCCGCCACCTTGTCGATCTGCACGATGCCAGCCGCCGACACCGTCGAGAGCGCATGATAGATGCCCCACACGGTGCCGAGCAAGCCCACGAAGGGGGCCGTCGCGCCGATCGAGGCGAGCAGGGTCAAGCCGCTTTCGATGCGCAGCGTGGAGGCGGCGATGGCGTCGCGCAGCGCGCGCACAAGCTGCTCGCCGCGCTCCATGCTGCCCGCCAGGGTGGAGGCGTTGGCGGCCAGCGCGGCGCCGGCCGCCGGCAGCGCCAGGTACACGCCTTCGCGGTCGGCCAGTTTGAGCAGCGCGAGCGCATCGTCAAAGTCGGGCGCGGCCCAGAATGCCTTGAGCGCCGGCGCCGCGCGGCGCACCCGGTAAGCGCTGAGCATCTTGGCCAGGATGCAGAACCAGCTCAACAGCGACATGGCCAGCAGCAGGCAGGCCACCGCGTGGCCGATGGCGTCGCCCTGGGCCCAATAGCGCTCCAGGCTGAACTGATTGGTCGCGACCGGATTCATGCGCCCTTCAGCGCGAGCACATCCTGCATATCGTACAAGCCGCTGGTCTTGTCGGCCAGGAAGCGCGCGGCCCGCAGCGCCCCATGCACGTAGGTGATGCGGCTGCTGGACTTGTGGCTGATTTCGATACGCTCGCCAATGCCGGCGAACAGCACCGTATGGTCGCCCACGATGTCGCCGCCGCGGATGGTGGCAAAGCCGATCGAGGATGGGTCGCGCTCGCCGGTGACGCCTTCGCGCGCGTAGACGGCGCAATCGGCCAAATCGCGTCCGAGCGCGCCGGCGATCACCTCGCCCATCTTGAGCGCGGTGCCCGATGGCGCGTCGACCTTGTGGCGATGGTGCGCTTCGACGATCTCGATGTCGTAGCCCATGTTCAGGCTCCTGGCCGCCATTTCCAGCAGCTTGAGCGTGACGTTCACGCCCACGCTCATATTCGGCGCGAACACGATGGCGGTCTTGGCGGCGGCGGCGCGGATGGCGGCCTTGCCCGCTTCGTCAAAGCCGGTGGTGCCAATCACCATCTTGATGCCATGCTCGGCGCAATAGGCGAGATGGCGCAGCGTGCCCT
Organism: Pseudomonadota bacterium; assembly: GCA_040388555.1. Taxonomy (GTDB): domain Bacteria; phylum Pseudomonadota; class Gammaproteobacteria; order Burkholderiales; family Burkholderiaceae_D; genus Telluria_A. The sequence goes on along the minus strand of JAZKBP010000012.1, from coordinate 92,179 downwards.
CGGGGCGGGTGAAGTCGATCAGGTAGCGGGCATGGCCCAGGCCGCGCGCCAGGTCGGACTCGACCAGCACGCCGGACTGCAAGCCGGCGAAGGCGGCCGCGTCGATGCCGCAGGCGGGCGCGCCGGCCACGTCGAGGGCGCCGGCCAGGGTGGCGTCGGTCGCGCCCATGATGGCCTCGACCAGCATGCGGCCCATGCGTCCGCTGGCGCCGGCGACGGCGATTTTCATTTCGCTCATGCTGGCCTACTTGCTGTCGGGCTTGACCACTTTGCCGTCGGTGATGACGATGGCGGCTTCTTCCTTCTTCTTTGGCGCTTGTTCGGGCGCGCGGATCGGGCCGGCGATGCGCTCGATGTATTCGCGCTCGGTGGGCAGCTTGCCGCCATCGATGCGCACTACTTTATCGTCCTTGAAATACACGGTCACGCGGCTGGTGGTCAATTCGCCATTGCCGCGCGCCAGGTAGAACGGGAAGTCCCAACGGTCGCCATGGAAGATGTCCGTCAACAGGGGCGTGCCGAGGATGAACTTGATCTGATCGCGGGTCTGGCCCACCTTCACCTGGGTAAGCATTTCCTGCGATACGAAGTTGCCTTGCTGGATGTCCGGACGGTAGGGAGAGAGCACCCACAGGAATTTTTGCAACTGGGTGACGGTCGTCGTTTGCGCACCCGCGTTGGCGATGGCGGCGGCCTTGTCGGCGTCGGCGGCCACGGCGGCAGGCGTGGTCGACACCGGCGCCGCGTCGCGCAGCCCATTGCGGCTGGCGCAGCCGGACAAGGCCGCTGCTGCCAGCAGGGCCAGGGCGATGCCGGCGCGGGCCGGCGCGCGGCGGTGAATACGGTGCGAAACAGCGGTTTTGACGCGCATAAATGATCCCAAATCGATTGAAGGAAGGCTAGGCGCCCCCGCGGAAAACACTATATGATAAAGCACTACGCCCATCCTTGAGTAACATTCATGAGTAACAAATATGACTAACAGCCCGAGCGACCTCAAAGCGAGCGGCTTAAAAGCGACCTTGCCGCGCCTGAAAATCCTGGAGATTTTCCAGAACAGCGCGGTGCGCCATCTGACGGCCGAAGACGTCTATAAAATCCTGCTGACCGAGAATATGGATGTCGGTTTGGCAACAGTATATCGCGTCCTGACCCAGTTCGAGCAGGCCGGCTTACTCAACCGTAATCACTTCGAGACGGGCAAGGCCATTTTTGAGCTCAACGCCGGCTCCCACCACGACCATCTGGTGTGCCTCGATTGCGGCCGGGTCGAGGAATTCATGGACGAGGAAATCGAGTCGCGCCAGCACATGATCGCCAAGGAACGGGGTTTCGCCATCGCCGAGCACGCGCTGGCGATCTACGGCAATTGCGTCAAGACCGCTTGCCCGCACCGGCGCCCTTAAGCGGGAAGCAATGCGGGCAGGCCAGGCACTATCCGTGGCTGAGCGCGTTCGATAAGAGCTTGGCCGTGATGTCGACGATCGGAATCACCCGCTCGTAAGCCATGCGGGTGGGGCCGATCACCCCCAGGGTACCGACGATCTGGCCATTCACCTCGTAGGGCGCGGTGACCACGCTCATCTCGTCCATCGGCACCAGATTCGATTCCCCGCCAATGAAAATCTGCACGCCGGTGGCCTTGGCCGAGACGTCGAGCAGCTGCATCAAGCCGGTTTTTTGTTCAAACATCTCGAACATCTGGCGCAGCGAGGCCATATTCGAGGACAGGTCCGCCACGCTCAGGAGGTTGCGCTCGCCGGCGATGACCATGTCGTCGGAATGGTCGTTCATCGCCTCGCTGCCCGCCTCCACCGCCGCCTGCATCAAGCGCCCCATGTCGTCGCGCAGGGTGCGCAATTCGCCCTGTACCCGCACGCGCACATTGTCGATCGACTGGCCGCCGTAGTTCTGGTTGATGTAATTGGCCGACTGCACCAGCTGGGCCGGCGTGTAATCGACGTCGGTGAGCAGCAGGCGGTTTTGCACATCGCCGCGCGGATCGACAATCACCAGCAGGATGCGTTTTTCGGACAGGCGTAGAAATTCAATTTGCTGGAAGGTCGACTCGCGCCGCGGCGTGAGCACCACGCCGGCGAACTGGGTGAGCGAGGACAGCATCTGGGCCGCGTTGGAGATGATCTTTTGCGGCTGCTGGCTGGGCAGGCGCATGCGCGACTCGACCGAATTCTCGTCGATGTGCTGCACCGTCAGCAAGGTGTCGACAAAAATGCGATAGCCGCGCGGGGTCGGCACCCGGCCGGCCGAGGTGTGCGGGCTGGCCACGTAGCCCATCTCTTCGAGGTCGGACATGATGTTGCGGATCGTCGCCGGCGACAAATCAAGGCCGGAGATTTTCGACAGCGCGCGCGAACCCACCGGCTGGCCGTCGGCGATGTAGCGCTCCACCAGCGCCTTGAGCAGGGTTTGTGCACGGATATCGAGTTGCATGGTTCTTCAGTGAGGGCTTGTGCTCTGGCGCCGGCTGCGCGCAGCGCACTGCAAGCGTCTATTATGCACGTTCGCCGGGCCTGCCGCCCAATTGCCCATCAAACGGCGCTGGCGCGTGCGCGCCGTCGAGCCAGGCCAGCAGTTGCGCGAAGTCGGCGCACACGGCGTCGGGACGAATTTCTCCATCCTCCGCGCCAAGCTCCGCGCCATCGGCCTGGGCGGGCGTGGCCGCGTCGCGCCGCAACCAGACCGCGCGCAGACCGGCCTGCTGCGCACCCTGCACGTCGAGCAAGAGGTCGTCGCCCACGTACACCGCATCGCCCGGCGCCACCCCCATGGCGGCGCAAGCGGCGTGGAAAATGGCCGCGTCGGGCTTGGCGCAACCGAGCTCGCTGGCCGCGATCGACACCTCGAAATGGCTGGCCAGCCCGATCGCCCCCAAGTCGGCATTGCCGTTACTGATCGAACCGAGGCGAATGCGCGCGCCCAGGCGCCGCAAGCCATCGAGCACATCCGGATACAGCTCGACGGCATTGCGGGCCGCGAAAAAATGGCGCATCGCCGCCTCCACCGGCGCCGCATCCATGCCGCACGCGGCGAAGGCCTCGGCCAGGCCGGCGCGCCGCAAGGCGCCCAAATCAAGCCGCCAGCGCGGGTCGGCCGCGGCCATCTCGAGACGGCGCGCGCGCAACTGCTCGACCGAATAGCGCTCGGCCACGCACGGCGCGTGCAGGCGCAGCCAGGCGTGCAGGGACGTTTCGGCGCGCGCGATCACGGGCGCGATCGGCCACAGCGTGTCGTCCAGGTCGAACAACAGCGCCTTCGGCCACGGCCGCATCAAGCTCACAGCGCCCTCTTCCACATCACAAGCTCTCTGTCATCACGTCGTCATCTTGCCTTTTTATAGTGGCGCACTTTCATCCACCGCACCGTCAAGGATAAGCCATGCGCGCCACCCAGATCAAACCAAGCCGCCAATTGATGCGCGCCCCATCACCCACGCGGCTGCACACCCACCTCTTGCTGGCGCTGGCCGCCCTGTCAAGCGGCGCGCGCGCCGACGACGCCGCGCCGCAAGTGGAGGCGCAAGGCGCGCTCGACGCTGGCGTGATCGTGCAAGCGGTCGTCATCTCCGGCTCCAAGGTGGCGCAAATCGCCCCGGTGCAAGCCTCGCTCAAAGCGACCCAGCCGCAATCGGTGATCACGGCCAGCTTCATCGAGCACGCGATCGACCCCACCGCCGACTTCATCTCGGTGGCGCGCATCGCGCCCAGCGTGGGCGGCGGCGTGGCCGCCAACGGCACGGGTCTGAGCGAATCGAAGGTCAGCCTGCGCGGCTTCCAGGACGGCGAATACAACATCACCTACGACGGCATCCCGTTTAGCGACACCAACGACCCAACCCACCATTCGACCTCCTACTTCCCGGCGCGCATCATCGGCGGCATGGTTGTCGAGCGCGGCCCTGGCAACGCCAGCAACCTGGGCCAGGCCACCTTCGGCGGCTCGCTCAACCTGTTCTCGAAAGAGCTGTCCTCGAGCGCCCGCTTTAGCCCCTACCTGACGCTGGGCGCCTGGAACACGCGCATGGAAGGGGCCGAAGTCGACAGCGGCAAGCTGGCCGCGCTGGGCGGCGGCGCCTTCATGCTCAACTACTCGCACCTCGGCAGCGACGGTTACCTGAGCCACAACGGCGTGAACGAAGATAATTTCCAGTTCAAGTTCGAGAAAACCAGCGGCGACACCGTGTGGAGCGCGTTCTCGACCTGGAACAAGATCCGCGCCTACGGCCCGGACAAGGGCGGCGTGACCTTGAACCAGGCGGCCCAGTTCGGAAAAAACTTCAGCCTGAACGCCGACCCGCGCAGCCAGGACTACTTCGGCTACAACTACGCCGACAAAAAGACCGACTTCGAATACCTGCGCCTGCAGACCAAGCTGGCGCAGGAATGGGCCTTCGACGGCACCGCCTACACCTATGCCTACACCAATATCACGACCTCGAGCAGCGACCCGACCGGCGCCACCCCGAACGGCACCAAGGCCGGCCCCGCCGGCAACACCGACGTGCCCGGCTATGTGAAGACCAACGATTACCGCGTCAGCGGCGCTATCTTGAAAGCGACCGGGCAATTCGAACGGGGCCAGCTGCGCGTGGGCCTGTGGACCGAGCACGCCTTCACCACGCGCAGCACCCTCGACTACGACTGGACACTGGGCGGCGTGCCCAACCCGGCCGAGAAGACGGCGCCGAAGAACGTCAAATACGAGCAGAACTCGGCGTGGCTGCAAAACGAGCCTTTCATGGAATTCGAATGGACCGCCGCCCCCGGCCTAAGCATCACGCCCGGCCTGAAGTATGTGCACTTCAACCGCAGCATCGACGCGCTGGTGAACCAGGATACGCGCACCCCGTCCAAGTCCGACCAGACCTACACGGCGACCCTGCCCTTCCTGAGCGCCAACCAGCGCATCAACGGCGAATGGTCGGCGTACGCCCAGTTGGCGCGCGGCTTCCTGGCGCCGCCGCTGTCGGTGCAGTACGTGAACACCCCGGACGCGAGCCATCCGGCGCCGCAAACCTCGACCAACTACCAGCTCGGCATGGTGCACGCATCGAAGCAATTGAGCTTTGACGCCGACTTGTACTACATCGACTTCAACAACAAGATCGCCTCGACCGGCAGCGGCACCGACCTGGTCTACTTCAACCTCGGAGGCGCCGTCTACAAGGGCGTGGAAGCGCAAGCGACCTACGCGCTGGGTCAGGGCTTTTCGGTCCACGCCAACGGCTCGCTCAACAGCGCCAAGACCAAGGATGGCGATCTGTGGGTGGCCAAGGTGCCGCGCGCGACCGCCGCGCTCGGCCTGATGTACAAGGCGAACGGCTGGAACGGGGCCTTGATCACCAAGATGGTGGGCGCGACCTACATGGAAAAGAATGAAAACCCGGCCTACCACCTGGGCAGCTACGCCAGCACCGACCTGAGCCTGGGCTACAGCTTCGGCGCCGGCGCGCTCGGGTTCAAGCGCGCGCGCGCGCAACTGAGCCTGCACAACCTGTTGGACCGCCAGGACGCCGTGTCGGCGGCGGCCAATAGCAAGGGCGCAGCGTACGACCAGTACGTGTTCCAGCCACAGCGCAGCGCCAGCGTGTCGCTGAGCGCGGACTTTTGAAGCGGGCCGCGGGCGGCGCGCAGGCGGGCGCGGACAGGGCCGCCTGCGCCGTGTTAAATTACGCCAATAACCGTGCCAGGAGCTGATTTGCCGTCCCATTCGACCGCCTTTCCGACGTCGCGCCGCGCTTCACTGAGCGTCGCCGCCATGCTGTGCGCCGTGCTGGGCGGCTGCGCCACGCTGGCGCCGCCGCCGCCCGCCGCCGCGTATGTGGTGCTGGGCGAGGACGGCGCCGCGGTGGCGCGCGTGGTGACGGCGGGGGCGGCCTGCCCGTCCATCGAAGTCGACGGCCGCGCGCTCTTGATGACGCTGCGCGCCGCCCCCAAAACCATGGCCTTGCGCCCGACCGCCTCCGCGCCGGAAGACTCCAAGCCCTCGGTTTTCCCCGATCTCATCTGCGAAGCGACGCTGCCGCCGGGCGCGGCCCATGCGCAAGTGCAGGGGCTGGCGCTGGCGCTGCCGAAAGCGCGCATCGAGCGCATCGTCGTCATTGGCGACACCGGTTGCCGCATCAAGAAGGCCGACGCCGCCTTCCAGTCCTGCCAGGACAGCGCGGCCTATCCCTTCGCGACGGTGGCCGCAGCGGCCGCCGCCTGGAAGCCCGACCTGGTGGTGCACGTGGGCGACTACCTGTACCGCGAAAACGCTTGCCCGCCCGGACAAAGCGGCTGCGCCGGCAGCCCCTGGGGCTACGGCTGGGATGCCTGGCAGGCCGACTTTTTCACGCCGGCCCAGCCACTGCTGCGGGCGGCCCCCTGGGTGGTCGCGCGCGGCAACCATGAATCGTGCAGCCGCGGCGGCCAGGGCTTCTGGCGCCTGCTCGACCCGCGCGCCCTGCTGCCCGGGCGCGACTGCATCGATCCGGCCGACGATGGCCGCGGCGACTATGGCGATCCGTACGCGGTGCCTCTGGGCGCGGACGCGCAATTGATCGTCATCGATTCGTCCAACAGCATCAGCCGCAAACCCAAGCTCGAGGACGCGCGCAGCGTGCAGCGCGCCGAGCGCTTCGGCCAAACCCGGCTGGCCATCGAGGCACTGGCGCGCCGCGCCGTCCACAATATCGGCGTGAACCACCATCCGGCGCTGGCCTTCGCGGCCGTGCGCCGGAACGGCAACCCGGTCGAGCTCAAGGCGGGCGACTATGGCCAGCAAACCTATTACGGCGCCGTCAGCCCAACCCTGCTGCCCGAGCGGATCGACGCGATGCTGTCTGGCCATGTGCACGTGTGGGAGCAAGTCAGTTTTGCCAGCGCCCACCCGAGCCAGTTCGTGGCCGGCTTTTCCGGCACGCTGGAAGAGGAAGTGCCGTTGCCGGAAACCCTGCCGGCCGGGGCCAGCCCGGCGCCCGGCGCCATTGTCGAGCATTTCAGTTCCTGGAACGCCGGCTTCGGCTTCATGACGATGGAGCGCTGCGGGGCGGCCCACTGGGACGTCAAGGTATGGGACTTGCATGGCAAGCTGCAGCGCACTTGCCAGCTCGAAGGGCGCAAGTCATCCTGCGCGGCGGCGCCACAATAAGCGCGCCCGGCCTAGCGCTTTTACATCGGGATACACGTGCAGCGGCCTATTCGTATCCAAATGCACTAAAATGATGGCCAATTCGCTTATCCGTCGGGATGGCATCATTGTTTTTGGAGAAATTATGAATAGTTTTACCCTGCGTTCCTGCGCGGCGCTCATTTGCGCGGCGGGCCTGGCCGGCTGCGGCGGCGGCCACGGCACCCTGCAATTGGGCGGCAGCGTCAGAGGGGTGAGCACGGAAGGCTTGAGTCTGACCAATAATGGCGGCCCGCCACTGGTGATCCCGGCCGACAATACCGGCGGTTTCGTTTTCCCCGAGCTGATTGCCAGCGACACCAGCTACGACGTCGAATTCGCCTCGCTTCCCGAAGACAGCAAATGCAGCATCGCCTATAACAAGGGCAACACCGGCGCGTATAGCGTCAGCACGGTCGCGGTCACCTGCGCGCTGAACCAGCACGCCTTGGGCGGCCCGGTCACCGGCCTGGTCAGCGATGGCTTGGTCGTCGTCAATGGCAGCGACCAAATGTCGATTCCGGCCCACGCCACCCATTTCAGCATGACCGTCGGCGCGCCGCCGCAAATCGTGACGGGTCTGGTGCCCTTCAAATCGGCCTACGGCGTGACGGTGCTGCACCAGCCCGCCACTGGCACTTGCACGGTCATCGACGGGGTCGGCCACATGGGCAAGGTCGACATCGACAATATCCACATCGATTGCCATTGAGCCCGGCTCACCCGCGCGCATCGCACACATTTAATCTGGAGAAATTTATGAAGTTATCCACCCTGCGCCTGCTGGCGGCGCTGGCCCTTGGCCTGACCCTGGCCGCTTGCGGCGGCAAGGCCACGTTCCAGATCAACGGCACCATCACCGGCCTGCGTTACGACGGCCTGGTGCTGAGCAACGGCAGCGACACCGTACACCCGGCGGCGAACGCCACCACCTTCAGCTTCCCGCAGCAAGTGAGCTATGGCGACAGCTATAACGTGACCGCGGGCGAGCTGGCGCACCAGACCTGCAAGGTCTATGGTGGCGCCGACACGGCCGGCCGCTTCGCCGCCATCAACGTCACCGTCGTATGCACCCAGAATCCGCACGGGCTGTTCGTCACCGTGACGGGCCTGGGCAGCACCGATGTGCTGGAATTGACCAATGGCGGGCAGACCACCAGCTTCGTGGGCAATGTCGAGAATGTCGCGATGGGCTTGCCTGTCGACGATGGCAGCAGCTACGGCGTGGTGGTGCTGACCCAGCCAACCGGACACACTTGCAAGGTACTCAATGGTACCGGCATCATGGGCAGCTCGGACATCATCATCAACGTCAGCTGCACCACCCCGTAAGATGATGGAGGAGATATCAATTTTGGTGATGATTGATATTTGAAAGATAAATTGGCCATATATGCGCTCGCGCCGCATAATGCACCTGTCTCCTCCAACTCCTCAAAAGAATTGGATTCAAGCCCGCTCCGATAGCGGGCTTTTTTTTGCCCGCGGCCGCGGCGCGCCGCCTATTTTCAAAATAAACAGAAAATATGCGGAAAATGCCATGCGCGCGGTCAACTGACTGCCCTCAGGCAGCGTTATGGGCGGGAGATTCAACCGAATCGCTGTTTTACTTAACCCTTAAAGGAATTTAACATGTCCAAAATCATCGCCGCTCTGGTAGCTTCCCTGTTCGCCGCTTCCGCTTTCGCTGCTGCTCCTTCGGCTTCGGCTTCGGCTTCGGCTCCAATGGCTTCGGCTCCTGCAGCTTCGGCATCGGCAATGGCTTCGGGCGAAGCTTCGGCCAAGCCAGCTAAAAAGCACCACAAGAAAGCAAAGAAAGCAGCAGCATCGGCTTCCGACGCAGCTAGCGCAGCTCCAGCAGCATCGAAGTAATTCGACACTGGCTGGTTGAAAAAGGCAGGCGCGTCCTGCCTTTTTTTACGTCCGCGTTTTTGTGCGCCGACGAGAATGGCGGTGAGAATCCGAATTTAGGACGTCGTCGCCGCGCAGATTAGCATTGCAAGGCGAGCGCCCTCGACCATTTCTCAACTCCTGGCGCGCCCGTCTGCCGCACTTACGCCTTGGGCGGCGTGCGCAGGTTCGCCAGCGCCACGTATTGCTCCAGCGACACAGCCTCGGGCCGTAGCCCCGGATCGATGCCGGCCGCTACCAGATCGGCTTCGGTGAACATGCCGGCCACGCAGTTGCGGATCACCTTGCGGCGCTGCGAAAACGCCTTCTGCACCACCGCTGCCAAGGTGGCGCCGTCGCAGGCGAGCGGGCGGCGCGTGGGCACCATGCGCACGATGGCCGACTCCACCTGCGGCGGCGGATCGAAGGCGGTCGGCGGCACGATGAACAGCAAGGCCATGTCGTAGCGCCATTGCAGCATCACCGACAAGCGCCCGTAGGCCTTGGTGCCCGGCTCGGCCACCATGCGCTCGACCACTTCCTTTTGCAGCATGAAGTGCTGGTCTTCGATCAGCGGGGCAAAATCGGCCAGGTGGAATAGCAGCGGGCTCGAGATGTTGTACGGCAGGTTGCCGACCACGCGCAGTTTCTGCCCCTCGGGCACCGGGATGGTGGAAAAATCGAACTTGAGCGCGTCGCCCGAATGCACCGTCAGCTGCGCGCGTGTGAATTGCTTTTCCAGCCGCAGCACCAGGTCGCGGTCAAGCTCGACCACGTGCATATGCGGCAGGCGGCGCAGCAGCAAGGCCGTCATCGCGGCCAGGCCGGGGCCGATTTCCACCATCGCCTGGCCCGGCTCCGGTCCGATGGCGTCGATGATGTTATCGAGGACGAATTTGTCGGTCAAAAAATTCTGACCGAAGCGCTTGCGGGCGACATGTTTCATGGTTGGGTTTCTTCTTCTTGGGGTTCGGCGCGCGCACGCACCATTTGCAGCGCGCAGCGCAGCGCCGCTTCCATGCTCGAACAATCGGCCCGGCCCAGGCCCTGGCGCGCCAGGTCGAGCGCGGTGCCATGGTCGACCGAGGTGCGGATCAGGGGCAGGCCCAGCGTAATATTCACGCCGCGCCCGAAGCTCGCGTATTTGAGAACCGGTAGGCCCTGGTCATGGTACATCGCCAGCACGCAGTCGGCATCGTTCAGGTACTTCGGCTGGAACAGGGTGTCGGCCGGATAGGGGCCGCGCGCGTCGATGCCGCGCGTGCGCGCTTGCGCGACGGCCGGCGCAATGGTGTCGATTTCCTCGCGCCCCAGGTAGCCGCCTTCGCCCGCGTGCGGATTCAAGCCGGCCACCAGGATGCGCGGCGCGCGCAGGCCGAACTGATGCCGCAGGTCGTGCTGCATGATGTCGAGGATGCGCGCCAGGCTGTCCTGGCTGATGGCCGCGGCCACGTCCTTGAGCGGCAGGTGGGTGGTGGCCAGCGCCACTCTCAGTGGTGGCGGCGCGGGCGGCACGCTGCCCGCCGCGCTGTCGCTTGCGCCGGGCGGCATGCTGTCGGCGTCTGGCATGGCGGCGAGCATCATCACCACTTGCGCGGTGCCGGTGGCGGCGGCCAGGTATTCGGTATGGCCGGAGAACGCGATACCAGCGTCGTTGATCACGCTCTTTTGCAGCGGCGCCGTGACGATGGCGTCGAACCAACCCGCCTGCGCCCCCTCGACCGCCAGATCAAGCGTGGCCAGCACGGCCCGTCCGTTGGCCTTGTCTAGTGTGCCCGGCACCACATGGGCGGCCAGCGGCACGTCGATGACGGCGATGCGATCCGGGCCGAAATCAGGCAGGCCGTTGTTGCGCAAGGCTTGCGTCGAGAGAGCGCACAAGCGGATCGCGGGGTCGATCAGGCTGGCCGTGAGCGCCAGGAAGGCGGCGTCGCCGATCAGCACCGTGTTGGCCTGCGCGCGCAGCGCCCAGGCGGCGCGGATCGCGATCTCGGGGCCGATGCCGGCCGGTTCGCCGCTCGTCAGCGCCAGCACCGGGCGCGGCCCGGCCTGCGCGCGCGCCTCAGCCACGGCGGGCGCCCATCTTATTTGTCTTCGAGCCGGAACTCGACATAGGCGCGGTCGCGCACCTGGCGCTGCCAGTCTTCGATCGCCTCGGCCAGCTTGCGCTCGCGGATCACCACGCGCGCGCCGTTGCGGGCGCGCTCGGCCGACTGGTCGTCGCTCTTGCGCTCGAGGACCTCGATCAAGTGGATGCCGAAGGGTGACTCGACCGGCGCGCTCACTTCGCCCACTTGCAGCGCGTTGATCGTCTGCAGCAGCTCGGGCACGATGTCGTCCGGCACCAGCCACCCCATGTCGCCGCCCTTGGAGGCCGAACTGTCGTTCGAGAACAGGCGCGCCAAGTCTTCGAACTTGGCCGCCTTGTTATCGAGGCGCTCCTTCAATTCGAGCAGCTTGCGCTTGGCGTCGCCGGCGCTCATGGTCGGGCTGGTCTTGATCATGATGTGGCGCGCGTGCGTCTGCACCACCACGTTCTTGGGTTCGCTGCCATCGGCGGCGCTGCGCTTGCCCACCATCTTCAAGATGTGAAAGCCGGTGCCGCTCTTGATGATCGGGGTCAGCTGGCCGGGCGACATCTTGGTCAGCACGTCGGCGAACATTGGCGGCAGACGGTCGGCCGCGCGCCAGCCCACGTCGCCGCCCTTGAGCGCATCGCTGGCGTCGGAATAGGTGGCGGCCATCTTGGCGAAGTCGGCGCCGGTACGCAGTTGGCGCATCACGTCGTCGGCGCGGGTCTTGCTCGCGGCGATCTGCTCGGGCGTCGCGTTGTCCGGCACCCGCACCAGGATCTGCGCCAGGTTCCATTCCACCTTCTCGCTGGCGGCGGCTTTCTCGGCCGCCAGATAGGTGTCGACCTCGGCATCCGAGATCTGGATCTTGCTGTCGACCTCGTGCTCCTGCAGGCGCTGCTGCATGATCTGGTCGCGGATCTCTTCGCGGAAGGCCACGTACGGCGTGCCTTCCTTTTCGATCTGGTTGCGCAAGTCCTGCAGCGACAGCTTTTGCGATTCGGCGATGCGCACGATGGTGCGATCGAGCTCGATGTCGCTCACGCGCACCCCCATCTCCTTGGCCAGCTGCATCTGCGCGCGTTCGACGATCATGCGTTCGAGGATCTGGCGCTGCAATTCGCTCGGCGCGGGCAGGGCCACGTTCTGGCGCTTCAAGCCACTGCTGACGGTGGCGATACGGGCATTGAGTTCGTTACGGGTGATGACGTCGTCATTGACGACGACCACCACCGAATCGATGGGCGTGCCGCTGCTGGCCGGCGGCACGAAGCCGCCGGTTTTCTTGGCGGGCGTGGCCGCAGCGGCGGGCGCCGCCGCTGTGGCCGCGGCGGCGGGCGGGGCGCCATCCTTGGCGGGCGCCGCTGGCGCATCCTTGGCCTGGCCGCTCGCGCCGGCCGAGAAGGCACACAGCAAAAGCGCCGCGAGCGTGAGGTGGTGCAGTCTGGCTTGTCGCATAATCTGGGAAGCAGTCATGAGTTCGGGTGAATAAAAAAACAAAGGTTCAGCGTCCCCGGCCCGGGTTCAGGCTCGAATAGCCGGGGACGTTGCGGTAAAACGATTCCTGCGGGTTGCCAAAGCCCAGGTGGGACAGGCCGTTCAACTCGAGCTGGAAAAAGAACGGCGTCGACGAATTCTGCGCCGTCGTCACGAAGCGCTGCGCGCCCATCCGGAACACCCAGCAATCGGCCTTGTACTCGAGGCCAATCAAGCTTTGCAGGATCTTGCGGTCACGCAGGGAATAACTGGCGCGGCCCACGCCGTACCAGCGCCGCGCCAGCGGCCATTGCGACGACACGTCCATGTTCTCGAAGCTGTCGCGCTGGTAGCGGTATTCGGCGTTCAGCACTTTCTTCGGCGCGGGCTGCCACTGCAGGCCGTAGTTTTGGCTGAACACGCGCCCCTCGCCCGAATTGTATTGTACTGCGCTGTCGAAGTTCCAATCCTGGCGGATGCGGCCCGACGCGGCCAGCAACAGGTCCGAGCGGCTCTCGTTGCTGGCCATCGAGGCGTCCAGGCGCACGCGCTGCTCGCTGAAGTAAAAGCGCTGGCCCAGCGCCACGCGCAGGCGCTCGACGCCGTCGGGCTCGATGAAGCGCGACACCACCGCTGCCGTCGCCTGGTTGGCGTCGCCAATCCGGTCCGAGCCGATGAAGCGGTTTTCGCTGAAGATCTGGGCGAAGTTAAAGCCCGCCTGGGCCGAATCAAAATTCGGGAACTGGCTCTGGTCCTTGTACGGCGCGTACACATAGAACAGGCGCGGCTCGAACGTTTGAGTGACGGCGCGCCCGAACAGGCCGCCCGCGCGCTCGAACACCAGGCCGCTGTCGACCGACAGCGTGGGCAGCACGCGCGTGAGCGAATTGGGCGCGCCCGGCACGGTATTGTCGAGTTCATAGGTGCTCGCGTTCAGGCTCAGCTTGGGCGTGACGAAGTAGCCCGGGCGCAGCCACGGAAAGCTCAGCTGCGGCACGAACAGGGCGCGGTTGCCGCGCACCAGGTCAGGATGCCAGAAGCGCGTGGCCTCCGCGTCCACGCTCCAGTCGAAGCCTTGCACGTCGTAGCGGCCGGCGTGGAAGTTCAATTGCGGCAGGCGGTCGTACGGACGCACCACCGTCAGGCTGGGATCGACGGCGGCGGCCGGGTCTTGCAGCACCTGGTAGGCTTGCACGCGCGCGGCCAGGCTCCAGTATTCACGGTGGTAATCGGTGCGCAGCTCGCGCAGCAGCTGGCGCTCGGCGCTGCTCGAGATCGAGGTGGAGAAGTCGCTCGGGTAGTTTTCGTCCGAAGCGCCCTTCACGTTCCAGCCGTACGACAAGCCTTGCGCGAGGTCTTGGCGGTGCTGCGAATTGATCAGCCAGCGGTTGGTGTGGGTCTGCTTGTCGCTCAGAAGCAGCTCGGCGTGGGTCTCGCCCTGATACAGGCCGGCGTCGGTCTCGCCCATGTAGCGCCCGGTGGCGGCCACTTGCAGGCCGCGCCGCAAGATCACTTTCGGGTACAGCGTCAAGTCGCGGTTGGGCGCGAGGTTGAAGTAGTAGGGCAGCGTCAGCTCGTAGGCGCCCTTGGAGCCGCCGCCCAGGCTCGGCGGCAGCCAGCCGGAGCGGCGCGCGCCCGACAGCGAGAACGACAGCGCCGGCGTGGGAATCGGGAAGTCCTTGAAGTACAAGACGTTGTACGAGGTGGTGCCGACATCGCGCCCGGAGTCGAGCGTGAGCGTGCCTGACTTGAGGTACCAGTCCGGATGAGTGCCTTCGCAGGTGCTGTAGGTGGCGTCGGTGACGACTGCCACGTCCTCGTTGATGAAATCCAGACGCTTGGCGCGGCCCTGCGCGTTGTTGAGCACCATCCGGTATTCGGGATTGAGCACCCAGCCTTTGCCCGAATCGAGGTTTAGCTCGAGCTGGTCGCCCTTGTAGCGGTCGCCGAAGCGCCACAGCTTGACGTTGCCCTTGGCCTCCACCTGGTCCTCGACCTGTTTGAAACACGCCGTGTCGGCGCTCAAGCGGGTCTGGCCACGCTCGATCTCCACATTGCGCTCGAGCTCAATGTCGCGCTGCGGGCGCCCGCTGATGATCTCGGCCCGCACCGTCACCGGCGCGTCCTTGTCGTCGGCTTTGGCGCGCGCGGCGGTCGGCGCCGTCTGCGCATGCAGCGGCGCCGCGCTGGCGGCGGCAAGCGCCGTCAGCGCGAACGCCCAGCGTTGCGAGGGAGGGAGGGCCGAAAAACAGCTCATGAAAACAGGCTGGCAAACACCATGGGAGGCGCTTTTTTAAGATCAATCCCGTATTATAGGGGAATTAGCAGATTAAACCGGATTCCCGGCCACGTTCCATGTCATCCAAGTCCATGTCATCCTCTCTTTCCTCCCCTTCCTCCCCACCGGCCGCGCTGGCGGACCCGCGCCTGGCCCAGTTGCGCGCCTGGCTGGCCACCCTGGGCATCGTCGACGCCGAATCGGCGCGCCCGGCCTCGTCCGATGCGAGCTTCCGGCGCTACTTCCGATGCGATGTGCTGCCGACCCTGCGCGACAAGGTCGGCGCCACCCTGGTGGCGATGGACGCACCGCCCGAGCGCGAGAACACGGCCGCCTTCATCAAGGTTGCCGACCTGCTGTTAGAAGCGGGCGTGACGGTGCCGGCCATCGTGGCGCAAGACCTTGAACAAGGCTTCCTGCTGCTGTCGGACCTGGGCACCACCACCTACCTGCAACGCCTGAACCTCGACAACGCCGCGTTCATGTATTCGGACGCGGTCGACGCGCTCATCAAGTTCCAGCTCGCCAGCGCGCCGGGCGTACTGCCCGAGTTCGACCGCGCCTTCGTGCTGCGCGAACTGAACCTGTTCCCCGAATGGTTCGTCGGGCGCCACCTTGGCGTGACGATGAGCGAGCAGCAGACGGCCCAGTTGCAGCAAGTGTTCGAGGCGATCTGCGCCAACGTGCTGGCGCAGCAGCAGGTGTTCATGCACCGCGACTACCATTCGCGCAACCTGATGTTCCTCGAACAGGGCAATCCGGGCGTGCTGGACTTCCAGGACGCCGTCTACGGGCCCGTCACCTACGACATCGGCTCGCTGCTGCGCGACGCCTATATCGCCTGGGACGAGGAAATGGTGCTCGACTGGGCGGTGCGCTACTGGCAACGCGCCAAGCAGCTCGGCCTGCCCGTCAACCCGGACATCGACAGCTTCTACCGCGACTTCGAATTCATGGCCCTGCAGCGCCACCTCAAGATCCTGGGCGTGTTCTGCCGCCTGAACTACCGCGATGGCAAGGACACCTACCTGGAAGACCTGCCGCTGGTGCTCGACTACGTGCGCAAGACGGCCAACCGCTACACGGTCTTGAAGCCGCTGGTGCGTCTGCTCGACGCCTTCGAGGACAAGGCGCCGCAAGTGGGCTACACCTTCTGATGCGGGACGCGTAATGAAAGCGATGATTTTTGCGGCCGGACGCGGCGAACGCATGCGGCCATTGACCGACACCTGCCCCAAGCCCCTGCTCAAGGTGCGCGGCCGTCCCCTGCTGACCTGGCACGTGATCAACCTGGTGCGCGCCGGGATCGTGGACATCGTCATCAACCACGCCCACCTGGGCGGCATGATCGAGGCCGAACTGGGCGACGGCAGCAAGTTCGGCGCGCGCATCAGCTATTCACCGGAGGAGCGCGCGCTCGAGACGGCCGGAGGCATCGCGAAGGCGCGCCACCTGCTCGGTGACGAGCCCTTCCTGGCCATTTCGGGCGACATCTACTGCCCCTATTTCGACTTCGAACAGGTCAAGGATGTGTTGAAGGACACGGACATGTGGGGCGTGCCCTTCCCCAAGGACAAGCGCGACATGTGCTGGCTCTACCTGGTGAAGAACCCCGACCACAATGCACAGGGCGACTTCGCGCTGACCATGTATTCGCTGGCCAACCAGGGCGAGACCATGTGGACGTTCGCGAACATCGGCGTCTACCGTCCCGACATGTTCGAGCACATCACGCCGGGCGAGCACGCCAAGCTCGGGCCCTTGATCCGCCAATACGCCGACCTGGGTCAGGTGGGCGGCGAAGTCTATCCGGGCGACTGGGTCAACGTGGGCACGATCGAACAGCTCGAGGCGCTCAACGCGCCGTTGACCGGCAAAGGAAGAACATGAAGGCGCGGCCGCCGCAGGATGCCACAACGAACGCGCAGGCGCTCAGGCCGGGCCAGGCGCGCGCCAATTTCGCCAAGCGCCGCGCGCGCTTGTGCGAGCGCATGCAGCCGGGCGCCGTCGCCATCGTGGCCACCGCGCCGGAAGTGCCGCGCAATGGCGACAGCGATTATCCCTACCGCCACGACAGCGGCTTTTACTACTTGAGCGGTTTCGCCGAGCCTGACAGCGTGCTGGTGCTGCTGGCCGCGCGCGCCAGCGCGCCAGCCCGCTCGGTGCTGTTCTGCCGCCAAAAAAACGCCGAACGCGAGATCTGGGACGGCTTCCGGCACGGCCCGGACGGCGCGCGCGAGGCCTTCGGTTTCGACGAGGCCTACCCGATCGAAGAGCTCGATGGCGAGATGGTCAAGCTGCTGGCCGACGCGCCCGCCGTCTACTACGCCCTGGCCAGCAGCGGCGCGCTCGACCTGCAAATGAAAACCTGGATGGCGGGTGTGCGCCGCCAGTCGCGCAGCGGCGTGGCCGCGCCCGGCCAGGCGCATGACATCTGCGTGCTGCTCGACGAGATGCGCCTGTTCAAGGACGACACCGAGCTGGCCTTGATGCAGCGCGCGGCCGACATTTCCGGCGCGGCCCACGCGCGCGCCATGCGCGCCTCGCGGGCCGGCATGTTCGAATATGAAATCGAAGCCGAACTGCTGTACGAGTTCCGCCGCCACGGCGCCCAATATCCGGCCTACACACCCATCGTGGCCACCGGCGCCAACGCCTGCGTGCTCCATTACGTGGCCAACAGCGCGCAAAGCCGCGACGGCGATCTGATCCTGATCGACGCCGGCTGCGAATTCGATGGCTACGCCTCCGACATCACGCGCAGCTATCCCGTCAACGGCCGCTTTTCGCCGGCCCAGAAAGCGCTTTACGAACTGGTGCTGGCAGCGCAGGACGCGGCGCTGGCGGCGGTCCAGCCGGGCCGGCGCTACAGCGACATCCACGACGCCGCCGTCAAGGTGCTGGCGCAAGGGATGCTCGACCTCGGTTTGCTCGACAAGGAAAAGTGCGGCAGCGTCGACGACGTCATCGCCGAGCGCGCCTTCCTGCAGTTCTACATGCACGGCACCGGCCACTGGCTGGGCATGGACGTGCACGATGTGGGCGCCTACCGCGAGAGCGCGACCGAAGGCAAGCCCTCGCGTGCGCTCGAGGCGGGCATGGTGCTGACGGTGGAGCCGGGCATCTACGTGCGCCCGGCCGCAGGCGTGCCCGAACAGTTCTGGAACATCGGCATCCGCATCGAGGATGACGTGTTCGTGCACGCCGACGGCCATCGGGTGCTGAGCGGCGCCGCGCCCAAGCTGGTCGCCGACATTGAACACTTGATGCGCCCGGCATGACAGAGCACGCCAGCGCCGAACTGAAGGTGGCGATCTGCGGCGCCGGCCCGGTCGGCATGGCGCTGGCCGCACTGCTGGCGCGGCGCGGCATGGCGAGCGGATCGATCGCCCTGATCGACGCCAAGCCGCTGGCGCAGGCGACGGCCGACCCGCGCTCGATCGCACTGTCCTGGGGCAGCTGCCAGCTGCTCGAGGAGGTGGGCGCCTGGCCGCTGCCCGCCACCCCCATCCACCAGATCCACGTGTCACGCCGCGGCCGCCTCGGGCGCAGCATGATCGACCGCGACGAGCACGGCGTGCCCGCGCTTGGCTATGTGGCGCGCTACGGCGACATCGTCACCACGCTGGGCGCCGCCGTCGAGCGGGCCGGCGTGCAAGCGATGCGCCCGGCGCGCGTGGCCGGTCACCTCGAGCATGGCAGCGGCGTGAACCTGCGCCTGGAAGATGGGCGCGAACTGCATGCCGCCATCGTGGTGCAGGCCGAGGGCGGCGTGTTCGGACAGCAGCAGGCCGGGGCGCTGCGGCGCGACTACCAGCAAAGCGCGGTGATCGCCCGCGTTAGCGCCAGCGCGGCCATCGCCCACCGCGCCTTCGAACGCTTCACCGACGAGGGCCCACTGGCGCTGCTGCCGCAGGACGGCCCCGACGGTTTTCAATACGCGCTGGTATGGTGCGTGCGGCCCGAACGCGCGCAAGCGCTGCTGGCGCTGGACGAGGCCGCCTTCCTGGCGCAACTGGGCCAGGCCTTTGGCACTCGCCTGGGGCGCTTCACCGGCAGTTCCGCGCGCGTGGCCTATCCGCTGGGCTTGAACGCGCAGCCGCAAGACAGCGCGCGCACCGTCGCCATCGGCAACGCGGCGCAAACGCTCCATCCAGTGGCAGGACAAGGTTTGAACCTGGGCTTGCGCGACGCGGCGGTGCTGGCGCGCCTGTTGGCGCAGGATGCGGCGCCGCACAGCCTGGCGCAATTCGCGGCCGCGCGCCAAAGCGATCGCCAGCTCACCTTGCACTTGACCGACACCATGGCGCGCATCTTCGCCGACAGTGGTCCGGCCCAAGCGCTGCTAGGCCTGTCACTTGGCGTGCTCGACGCCGTCAACCCGGCCCGCATGCTGCTGGCCGAGCTGATGATGTTCGGGCGCCGCTAGCCTGGCGTCCTAGCGGCGCACCGTCTCGAGGTTGCGGTCCAGCGTGACGGCCGTATCGACCAGCAAGGCCGCCACCTTGGCGAAAAAGTCCTGGTTGATATGCTCGAAGGTGTCGCTCGGCGCGTGATAGTCGGCGTGGTCCTCGACCCCGAAATACAGGAAGGGAATGCCGGCGTCGTGGAACGGGCCATGGTCCGAACTGTCGGTCCAGTCCTCGACGTTGCCGGCGACGAGCATCGGGCGGTCGTGCCCCAGCATCAGCTTGACGGTGGCGCGCTTGGCCGCCTGCTCCACCAGCGGCTTGAGCGCGGGCGTGTAGCTGGTGCCCGAGGCGAAGATCTCGTTCTGCTCATTGTGGCTGACCATATCCATGTTCAAATCCATCACCAGCTTATCGAGCGGCACCGGCGGCGCGGCCACGAACGCCTTGGCGCCGTGCAGCCCCATTTCCTCGCCGTCGAAGGCGGCAAACAGCACGCTGTGCAGCGGCGGGTGGGCCTTGAAGTAAGCGGCAATGGCCAGCATCGCGGCCACGCCCGAGGCATTATCGTCCGCGCCCGGGTACAGCTTGCCCTCGCGCGTGCCAAAGTGGTCGTAGTGGGCCGAGACGACCAGGTAACGCTCCGGATATTGGCTGCCGCGGATCTGGCCGATGACGTTGGCCGCCGTGTACTGGGTCGAGAACGGGCGGCCCGGCGTCACCAAGGCCTTGACGCTCTTGTGCTCGAACGTGAACGGATGCACGTAGCTGGCGCCGACCATCTGCAGACCAAGCGCTGCGAAGCGCTCCTGCAGGAACGCTTGCGTCTTGCGGCTGCCGTCGGAGCCGGTCTTGCGGCCGGCGAATTCAACCGACGCGAGCTTGCGCACGTCGCCCAGCAGCTGCTCGCGGTCGATTGCCACGCCGTCGGCCAGCGCTGAAGGCGCGTTCGGCAGCGGTTTGACGATACGTGCCAGCTCCAGGCGGCCAGCGCCGAAATAGTAGGCGACAGCCAGGCCAAAGGCGGCAAGGGCGATCAGGCGTGATTTTTTCATGAGGCGCTTTCGAAAAGATGGCAGCGCCAAGGATAACGCATCGGACCTCACACGCCAAAAAAAACGCGCCGCTGCGGACAGGGGCGCGTTGTTCTCAAGGCGGGATGGCTTATTCGACCGCCTTCACCATCGCTTCAATCACCTTCTTGGCGTCACCGAACACCATCATCGTGTTCGCCTGGTAGAACAGGTCGTTGTCCAGGCCCGCGTAGCCGGACGCCATCGAACGCTTGTTCACGATGATGCTCTTGGCCTTGTACGCCTCCAGGATCGGCATGCCCGCGATCGGCGACTTCGGATCTTTGGCCGCCGGGTTGACGACGTCATTCGCGCCCAGCACCAGCACCACGTCGGTCTGGCCGAATTCGCCGTTGATGTCCTCCATCTCGAACACCTGGTCGTACGGCACTTCGGCCTCGGCCAGCAGCACATTCATATGGCCCGGCATGCGCCCCGCCACCGGATGGATCGCGTACTTGACGATCACGCCCTTGTGGGTGAGCTTCTCGACCAATTCCTTGAGCGCGTGCTGGGCGCGCGCCACCGCCAGGCCGTAGCCAGGGACGATGATCACGGTTTCGGCATTGCTCATGATGAAGGCCGCATCGTCGGCCGAGCCGGACTTGACGGGACGCTGCTCCTGCGCCGCGCCGCCCACCGCCGCGGCCTCGCCGCCGAAGCCGCCGAGAATGACGTTGAAGAAGGAACGGTTCATCGCCTTGCACATGATGTACGAGAGGATCGCGCCGGACGAACCGACCAGCGAGCCGGCAATGATCAGCATCGAGTTATTGAGCGAGAAGCCAATGCCGGCGGCCGCCCAGCCCGAATAGCTGTTCAACATCGACACCACCACCGGCATGTCGGCGCCGCCGATCGGGATGATGATCAATACGCCGAGCACGAAGGACAAGGCGGCCATGATGATGAAGGGCGTCCAGGACGGCTCGCTGCCGTCGGCGAAACAAAACACCAGGCCCAGGCCGATGATGGCCACCGCCACCAGCAAGTTGACGATGTGCTGGCCGGGAAAGCTGACCGGCGCGCCCTGGAACAGGCGGAACTTGTATTTGCCCGACAGTTTGCCGAAGGCGATCACGGAGCCCGAAAAGGTCACCGCGCCGACAAAAGTACCGATGAACAGCTCGAGCCGGTTGCCAAAGGGCAGAGCCTCGCCCGGCATCTTGACGATACCGAAGGCGAAAGGCTCGGACACCGCCGCCACCGCGATGCACACCGCGGCCAGGCCGATCAGCGAGTGCATCGCCGCCACCAGTTCCGGCATCTTGGTCATCTCGACCTTCTTGGCCAGCACTGCGCCGATGCCCCCGCCCACCACCACGCCCAGCAGCACCAGGCCCAGGCCCGTGCCCTGCAGCTTGAGGATCAGCGCCAGCGTGGTGACGGCCGCGATGGCCATGCCGCTCATGCCGAAGGCATTGCCGGCGCGCGCCGAGGACGGCGAGGACAAGCCCTTGAGCGCCTGGATGAAGCATACCGAGGCCACCAGGTACAGCAAGGCGACCAGGTTATAGCTCAGGAAGTCCATATTCATGCTTTGTCCCCCGCCTTGGCCTTCGGTTCCTTCTTCTTGAACATCTCGAGCATCCTCTGGGTGACGAGGAAACCGCCGAACACATTGACCGCCGCCAGCGCCACCGCCAGCGTGCCGGCCACCTGCCCGATCATGCCGTGCGTGAGGCCGGCGGCCAACATGGCGCCGACGATGATGATGGCCGAGATCGCGTTGGTGACGGCCATCAGCGGCGTGTGCAGCGCGGGCGTGACGGTCCAGACCACGTGGTAGCCGACATAGATCGCCAGCACAAAGATGATGAGATTAATAATGGTATGACCAACTTCCATGTTGCCCTCCTTCTTGCGATTGTGTGTACTATTTTTTCATGCCCGTGATGTTGTTCTTCTCGTCGACGAACACGATCTTAGGTAGGTACTCGCGCGCCTGCTGCTCGGTCATCGGCGCGTAAGTGCAGATGATGAGCAAATCGCCCAGGTGGGCGCGCCGCGCGGCCGCGCCGTTGAGCGAGATCTCGCCGCTGCCGCGTTCGCCCGCAATGGCGTAGGTGGCGAAGCGCTCGCCGTTGTTGACGTTGTATAGCTCGATTTTTTCACCGACCCAGATATCGGCTGCCTCGAGCAGATCGACGTCGATGCCGCAGGACCCCTCGTAATTGAGGTCGGCCTGGGTCACGGTGACGCGATGGAGCTTCGAGCGCAGCATGATGCGTTGCATGGACATCGTTACTTCTTCCTTTTATTGTGAAAATGTGGCCCGCTTGTTGGCGCGGGCTTTTTGCGCCGGCTTGTTTGCGCGCTTATTTACGCAAAACTTCACCGTCGAAGCACACCAGCGTCGCCTTCAGGATTTCCTCCTCGCGGTCGATCACCAGCTGGTCGTCCTTGTCGACGATCAGCTTCATGAAGTCGAGCACATTGCGCGCGTACAGCGCCGACGCGTCCGCCGCCACCAGGGTCGCCAGGTTCGGCTCGCCGACGATGAACACGCCGTGCTTGACGACCGTCTTGCCCAGTTCGGACAGCGGGCAATTGCCGCCCTGCTCGACCGCCAGATCGACGATCACCGAGCCCGGCTTCATGGCCTTGACGGTGTCCTCGGAAATGAGGGTGGGCGCAGCGCGCCCCGGAATGAGGGCGGTGGTGATGACGATGTCGGCCAGCTTGGCGCGCTCGTGCACCAGCTCGGCCTGGCGCCGCATCCAGTCGGCCGGCATCGAGCGCGCATAGCCGCCCGAACCCTGCGCGATTTCCTTTTCCTCGTCGGTGAGGAAGGGCACATCGATGAATTTGGCGCCGAGCGACTCGACTTGTTCCTTCACGGGCGGGCGCACGTCGGACGCTTCGATCACCGCGCCCAGGCGCTTGGCGGTGGCGATCGCCTGCAAACCGGCCACGCCCACGCCCATGATCAAGACGCGCGCCGCTTTCACCGTGCCGGCCGCCGTCATCAGCATCGGCATGAAGCGCTGGTAGGTATTGGCGGCGACCATCACCGCCTTGTAGCCGGCGATATTGGCCTGCGAGGACAGCACGTCCATCGATTGCGCGCGCGTGATGCGCGGCACCGCTTCGAGCGCGAAGGCCGACAGCTTGGCCGCGGCCATGTCCGCGTTGTTTTGAGCGTCAAAGGGATTGAGCATGCCGATCAAGACCGTGCCGGGCTTCATCATGGCGCGCTCCTGCGCGTTCGGCGCGCGCACCTTGAGCACCAGCTCGCAGCCAAAAGCGTCGGCCGCCGTGCCGATGGTCGCGCCGGCCGCCACATAAGCCTCGTCGATCACCGACGCCATCACGCCGGCGCCGGACTGCACCACGATCTGATGTTTGGCGGCGAGCTTCTTGACCGTCTCGGGAGTTGCAGCAACACGGGTCTCACCCGGCCGTGTTTCGGCCGGAATGCCTATTCTCATGAACGCCTCCTAAAAGATGAATGCTTGATATCGGACAGCTTAGAATCTTACACGCAAATTGGGTTTCAGAAAGATCGATCACTTCCTCTAGACGAATTGCTCGATTTAAACGCTTTTTGTGTGATGTAGATCAAGCGCGAATGCCGGCGATATCGACCTTATTTCGGCCAGATCATGGCTCGCGGCGCGCCTTTTGGGTCGCTCCAAGGTAAAATGTCGGCTTATTTTTCGAGGATGCTCATGCCCCACGTCTGGAAACCATCGGTGACTGTCGCCGCCATCATCGAGCGCGATGGCCGCTTCCTGCTGATCGAGGAAGAGACCAGCGACGGCGTGCGCCTGAACCAGCCGGCCGGCCATCTCGACCCGCACGAATCGCTTGAACAGGCGGTGGTGCGCGAGGTGATGGAGGAGACGGCGCACGAATTCATTCCGCACGCGCTGGTGGGCATGTATATGTCGAGCTACCGTTCGCCGCGCCGCGGCCAGGACGTGACTTACCTGCGCTTCGCCTTTTGCGGCGTGGCCGGGGCCGAACACGACCAGCCGCTCGACGAGGGCATCATCCGCACGCTGTGGATGACGCGCGACGAAATGGCAGCCTGCCAGGAAAGCCACCGCAGCCCCCTGATGCTGCAATGCGTGGACGACTACCTGGCCGGCAAGCGCGCGCCGCTCGACCTGATCCACACGCACGCCTCGATCTTCGAACCGGCCGGCAGCTATGTGGTGACGCCATGAGCGCGCCTAAAAAGCGGGTCGTGATCGGCATGTCGGGCGGGGTCGATTCCTCAGTGGCGGCGTGGATGCTCAAGGAACAGGGCTACGAGGTGATTGGCCTGTTCATGAAAAACTGGGAAGACGACGACGATTCCGAATACTGTTCCTCGCGCCAGGACTGGATCGACGCAGCCAGCGTGGCCGACGTGGTGGGTGTGGACATCGAGGCGGTCAACTTCGCGGCCGAATACAAGGACCGCGTGTTCGCTGACTTCTTGCGCGAGTACCAGGCCGGGCGCACCCCCAATCCGGACGTCCTGTGCAATGCCGAGATCAAGTTCAAGGCCTTCCTGGACCACGCGATGGCGCTGGGCGCGGACCTGATCGCCACCGGCCACTATGCGCGCGTGCGCCAGAACGCCGGCAGCGGCCAGTTCGAGCTGCTCAAGGCATTCGACGCGAGCAAGGACCAGAGCTACTTTCTGCACCGCCTGAACCAGGCGCAGTTGTCCAAGACCCTGTTCCCGCTTGGTGAAATCCCGAAGACCGAGGTGCGCAAGATCGCCGAGAAGCTGGCCTTGCCGAACGCGGCCAAGAAGGATTCGACCGGCATTTGCTTCATCGGCGAGCGCCCCTTCCGCGACTTCTTGAACCGCTACCTGTCGTACAAGCCGGGGCCGATGAAGACCGACGACGGCACCGTGGTGGGCGAGCATGTGGGCCTGTCCTTCTACACGCTGGGCCAGCGCAAGGGTATCGGCGTGGGCGGCATGAAAAAATACAAGCGCGCCGACGGCATCAGCGAGCCGTGGTTCGTCGCGCGCAAGGATATCGAGAACAACACGCTGTATATCGTGCAGGGGCACGACCATCCCTGGCTGCTCTCCTCGGCCCTGCGCGCCGACCAGGCCAGTTGGGTCGCGGGCGCGCCGCCGCTGGGGCGTGCGATGGCGGCCAAGACGCGCTACCGCCAGAGTGATGTCGGCTGCGTGATCGCCCCCGATGGCGAACATGATTTTTCGCTCGCCTTCGACCAGGCCCAGTGGGCCGTCACTCCCGGCCAGTCGGCCGTGCTGTACGACGGCGACGTGTGCCTTGGCGGCGGCATCATCGCCGCGTCCACGCCAGTCTGAAAAGCACGGCTGACGCGCTGACCTGCCGCGCCAGCCCCGGTTCCCCCCATTGAAATCAGCCGTCCCGCAAGGGCCGGCTGATTTTTTCATTGACAAGCCGTTTTGCTCTGCTACTATATCGATATCCGACATATCGATATGCGATATACCGGGAAACGACACAGAGGATGACATGAGCAACATCGATAGTTATTTGCCGCTGTCCGAAGCCACCTACTACGTGCTGGCCGCGCTCGACCAGCCTTCGCACGGCTACGCGATCATGCAAAAGGTCGACGCCATGAGCGAGGGCAAGGTCGCGATCGGACCGGGCACCTTGTACGGCGCCTTCGCCACGTTGGAAAAACAAGGCTTGATCGAAAAGGTCAGCGAAGTCGAGCGCCGCAAGACCTACGCCCTGACCGAGCTTGGCCGGCAAGTCCTGGCCGAACAGGTCCGGCGCCTCGAAATCATGGTACGCATCGGGCACGCACTGGGAACATCCATCACATTGGGAGAAGCAGCATGAGCGGCATCGTCAGGAAATTCAAGCTTCACTTCGTTTGGCAGGAAGATAAGGAGATCGCGTGGCTGCAGCAGATGGCCAGCCAGGGACTGCATCTGAAATCGGCGAATATGGCGTGCATCTACACCTTCGAGCGCGGCGCGCCGGCCGACATCAGCTACCGCCTCGACTACCAACCCCACCTGCGCGACGACCGGGCCTACGCCCAATTGTTCGAAGACGCCGGATGGGAGCGCGTGGTGCACGTATTGGGCTGGCAGTACTGGCGCAAGGCGCAACAAGCCGGTGCACCGGCCGAGATCTTCACCGACGCCGCCTCGCGCCGCCAACTCCATTGGCGCGTCGTGCGGACCATGGTCCTGGCCATCTCGCCGCTACTGTTGATGTTGGCGCTGGCGCCGAAACCGATGCCCGACGCCGATGCCACGGTCGTCGCGCTCGCCGCCACCGGCCTGATCGCGCTCTATGCCTGGGGCTTCGCGATGCTGTTCAAGCGCATCGGCCTGTGGGGCAAGCGCGAAGCGTGAGGCAGGCGGCGCCGCGCCGGCGCTAAGACGCCTGCTGCTGCTTGACCATCGCCAGCACCGTATTGCGGATGGTCTTGAGCACGGCGTCGGCCTTGAAGGGCTTGACGATGAAGCCGCTCACGCCAGCCGCCTGGGCCGACTGCACGGTGCGCGCGTCGAGTTCGCCGGAGACCAGGAAAATCAAGGTCTTCGGCAGGTTCTGGCGGATCGACTGCACGATGCCGCTGCCGTCTTCCATTTGGTCGAGCGCGACGCACACGATATGCGGGTGGTATTTTTGCGTCAGCGCGTAGCCCTGGGCGCCGGTGTGGGTCGCCCCCACCACTTCGTACTTACCCTCGCTCAGCACCGTGGTAAGCAAGTCGCGCGAAACCGCCTTCGCGTCAACGATCACTGCCTTTAGCATCCTGGCCTCCTCCGTCCGTCCGGACCCCGCTTGCGCTTTCGGCAAGAATGCAAGCTCAAAGCGCCGGGCCCGCCACATATGCAAGCATATTCCATGTCACGCCCAAGCGCACGTCCGTTTTTAGACACACCAGCTGGCGCGATACGGCCAGGGTGTCGCGCTCGGCACGCAGGCGCTCGCCGATTGGCGTTTTCAGGATGCCGGCGCCGGCCAGCACCGCGTCCAGGTCGCCGTAGGCGTTGAGCAGCTTGGCCGCCGTCTTCATGCCGATCTTCGACACCCCGGGCACGCCGTCGGTGGCGTCGCCCATCAACGCCAGCAAGTCGCCCATGCGCTCGGGCGGCACGCCGAACTTGCGCTCGACCCAGGCCGAATCGTGCCATTCGCCCTTGAAGTGGTCCCACAACAGCGCGCCATGCGCGATCAAGCCGTGCAGGTCCTTGTCGGTGCTGGCGACGATGGCTTGGCCACGCCCTTCGGCCAGCCAGCGCAGCACGGCGGTGGCGATGACGTCGTCCGCCTCCACCTCCGGCAGCACCAGCACCTGCAAGCCGGCATCTTGCAGGCGCGCCTGGAACTGCGGCAGCGCCTCGCGCAGGGGCGCGGGCATGGGAGCGCGCTGCTCGCGATAGCGCGGGTACAGCGCGTGGCGCCAGGTGTGCCCGCCCGCGTCGAAGGCGGCCAGCACGTGGGTCGGTTCGTGCGTGGCGAGCAGTTTGCGAAACGACGATAGCGCGTGGCGCAGCGCCGTCTCCGCTTTTTCGGTCGAATCGGGTTCCGGGCTGGCCTCGTACACGCGCCGCACGATATTGAGGCCATCGATCGCAAGCAGTTTTTGCATGCCGAACGCGCCTACTTGATCAAGGCGTACGGCCCGCCGCGCTCGAGTGCGCGCTGGTACGCGGCACGCGCGTGGATGCGTTCGAGGAAGGCGCGCACGTGCGGCAGCGCCCCGGCCGGTCCACCGCGCGCCGCTGCCGCCTCCAGCACGAAACTCATCTGGATGTCAGCCGCGCTGAAGGCCTCGCCGGCGAACCAGGTCGACTTGCCAAGTTCATCCTCGAGGTAGTTCAGGTGCTGCTCGATCTGCGGCAGGATGTAGCTGTTCTTGACCTTTTGCGCGATGGCGCGCGCCACCGGCTTGACGAAGAACGCCATCGGCGAAGTTTCGACCCGGTCGAACACGAGCTTCATCAACAGCGGCGTCATCGCCGAGCCTTCCGCGTAGTGCAGGAAGTAAGTGTAGCGCAGGCGCTCCGGCGTGCCCGGCGCCGGCGCGAAGCGTCCCTGGCCGTAGCGCTCGAGCAGGTACTCGATGATGGCGCCCGATTCGGCCACCGTCACCTGGCCATCGGTGATCACGGGCGATTTGCCCAGCGGGTGGATGGCGCGCAGCGCGCCCGGCGCGAGCATGGTCTTGGGGTCGCGCTCGTATTTACGGATTTCGTAATCGAGGCCAAGCTCCTCGAGCAGCCACAAGATGCGCTGCGAGCGTGAGTTGTTCAAGTGATGCACGACGATCATGGACGGCTTTCGCGATAGGCTGTGGCCCGTAGCTTAGCACTTTCGCCATCGCGCAAACAGCGGTACACTCGACGCGCACCCCTGCCACCGGAGCCTTGCATGCACCAATTCCCTTTCCGCTATCTCGCCTTCCTGATCGTGGCATTTATCTTCGCGCTGTCGCTGGCGATCGCCGCGCTCACACACCAGGGCTGGTCGCTGGTGCTGCTTAGCGCAGGACTGACGCTGGTGGGCATCGCGGACCTGCGCCAATCGAAGCGCGCGCTGCGCCGCAATTATCCGATCCTGGCCCACTTCCGCTTCTTCTTCGAGACCATCCGCCCCGAGATCCGCCAGTACTTCCTGGAAGACGACACCGACGCCAAACCATTTTCGCGCAACCAGCGCAGCATCGTCTACCAGCGCGCCAAGGTGCAAACCGACAAGCGCCCGTTCGGCACCCAGCTCGATGTGTACGCGCCCGGTTACGAATGGATCAACCACTCGATGGCGCCGGCGCCGGTGGAAGATCACGACTTCCGCATCGATATCGGCAACCACCCGGACTGCCCGCGCAAGCGGCCCTACAGCGCCAGCGTCTTCAATATTTCGGCGATGAGCTTTGGCGCGCTCTCGGCCAACGCGATCCGCTCGCTCAATGGCGGCGCGCGCATTGGCGGCTTCATGCACGACACCGGCGAAGGTTCCATCAGCTGCCACCACCGCGAGAACGGCGGCGACCTGGTATGGGAAATCGGTTCCGGCTATTTCGGCTGCCGCAACGAGGACGGCAGCTTCTCGGAAGCGAACTTCGTGGCCAACGCCAGCGGCGATCAAGTGAAGATGATCGAATTGAAGCTCTCGCAAGGGGCCAAGCCCGGCCACGGTGGCGTGCTGCCCGGCGCCAAGGTCACGCCCGAGATCGCGGCCGCGCGCGGCGTGCAAGTGGGTGAGGACTGCGTCTCGCCGGCCACCCACTCGGCGTTTTCGACGCCGCTCGAGATGCTCCATTTTATCGACAAGCTGCGCAATCTATCGGGCGGCAAGCCGACCGGATTCAAGCTCGCCATCGGCCATCCCTGGGAGTTTTTCGGCATCGTCAAGGCGATGCTCGCCTCAAACATCACGCCCGACTTCATCGTCGTCGATGGCGGCGAAGGCGGCACGGGCGCGGCGCCCGTCGAATTCTCCGACCACGTGGGCACGCCCCTGCAGGAAGGGCTGCTGCTGGTGCATAACTCGCTGGTGGGCGCGAACCTGCGCGACAAGATCAAGATCGGCGCGTCCGGAAAAATCATCAGCGCCTTCGACATCGCGCGCACCCTGGCGCTGGGCGCGGACTGGTGCAATTCGGCGCGCGGCTTCATGTTCGCGCTCGGCTGCATCCAGTCGCAAAGCTGCCACACCGACCGCTGCCCCACCGGCGTGGCCACCCAGGACCCGCTGCGCATGCGCGCGCTGGTGGTGGAGGACAAAACCAGCCGCGTCGCCAATTTTCACCAGAACACCCTGATGGCGCTGGCCCAGCTGATCGCGGCCGCCGGCTTGAGCCATCCGAACCAGCTACGCCCGCACCATCTGGTGCGGCGCGTCTCGCCCAACCAGGTCAAGCTGGCCTCGAAGCTGCTGCCCTACCTGGACGCGGGCGAATTGCTCGACCCGGAACAGCTCGATCGCCTGCCGCCGGTGTTCGGCGAGTTCTGGCCGATCGCACAGGCCGAGTCCTTCCACCCGCTGCGCTAGGCGCTTGCGCGGCAGCAGCCGCTAGCGACCAGAGTGTGGCGCATTCGCCCCGCGCGCGTGTGATGATCGGTGAGTGTCGGCAAGCACTATTGCCATAAGCCACGCCCCATTGGACCTGCCCGCGTGGTGGCTATTCGATAGAATTGGGGTCCGCGCGCGCAACGCCACGCTCGCTCTGAGGCGTGGATTTTCGAGAGATTTGAAGCGCGCTGGCAGCTGCCGTCGACGCCAAATTTCCTCCTCGCCGCCGGCATCGCCTGTGCTATGTTTATCCATGTCTTCGCGCCGCGGCTGCGCCGACGCCGGCACCAGCTAGCCGCCCGAGTTCGACAGTTAGCGCCTCCCGCCTTATAAGCAAACTGAAATGACCATATTGAATATGCGCGCCGTAGCAAAGTCCGCGCAAGCAAGCGCCCTCGATCCGCCCTTTCCCGACTGGCGCGCCCACACTGCGCTAGTGGTCGAGGACAGCGCCGTGCAGCGCGCCCATGCCGTCGAGCTGGTGCTTAGCTGCGGCTTTGGCACCGTGCTCGAAGCGAGCGACGGGCTCGATGCCTTGCGCGTGCTCGAGCAGCACGCGCGCTCGCCGATCTGCCTGGTCTTGACCGACCTCGACATGCCCGGCATGGATGGCTTGCAGCTGATCCGCCATTTGACCGAACGCCAGCTCACCGAAAACCTGATCGTCGCCAGCGCGCGCGATCCGCGCCTGCTTGAAGTGGTCGAGAGCATGGGCTCGGACAACACCCAGATGCACTTGCTGGGCACGCTCGCCAAGCCGATCGCGCTGCCCGCGCTGCAAGCGATCCTGCGCCGCCTCGGCCAGCAGGACGATCACGCCTATGCGACCGAGCGTGGCCCGGTGGCGCAAGACGAGATCGAACTGGGCATCGCGCAGCGCCAGTTCATCCCCTACTTCCAGCCCAAGGTGTGCATCGGCAGCGGCGAGCTCAAAGGGGTGGAGGCGCTGGCGCGCTGGCAGCATCCGCAGCGCGGCGTGGTGGGGCCGCTCGAGTTCATCGCCGCCATCGAAGGCACCGCCTTGATGGAGCCGTTCACCCTGTTGATGGTGGAGCAGTCGTTGCGGCGCCTGGTCGGCTGGCACGCGGCCGGCATGGGACAACTGAGCATGTCGATCAATCTATCGGCCGACAACATCGCCAGCGACAGCTTCGTCGAAAAGCTCGACCAGTTGGCGCACGCCTTCCGCGTCAAGCCCGAGTGCCTGATCTGGGAAGTGACGGAGACGGCGGTGATGCGCAACCTGTCGCAGTCGCTGTCGAACCTGGGGCGCCTGCGCTTGAAGGGTTTCGGACTGGCGATGGACGACTATGGCATCGGCTATTCAACCATGCAGCAGCTGGCGCGCTGCCCGTTCACCGAACTTAAGATCGACCGCTCCTTCGTCGACGGCGCCGCGCAACGCCAAAGCCGCCGCGTGATGCTCGAGAGCGCCGTCGAGATGGGGCGCCGGCTCGGCGTGACAACGGTGGCCGAAGGCGTGGAACAGGACATTGACTGGCAGCTGCTGCGCGAACTGGGCTGCGACGTGGCGCAAGGCTACCTGCTGGCCAAGCCAATGCCGGCGGCGGAGCTGTTCGACTGGAACCGCGCCAACCGCGCGCGCCTGGCCGCCCTGTGCGGCAAGGCGGACGGCGCCGCGGGCGCGTCGCAGCCGACGCGCGCCTGACGCATTACGCCGGGGTCGCTGGCGCGGCCTTGCGATTGTGCTTCTTCTGGTGGATCTTGCGGCTGTCGCGATTCTGTTCGCGCGTAATCTTGCTGCGCTCGGCCGCCGTCACGTGACCGTCCGCCTTGGCCATCTGCTTGTCCGACTCCACTTTGACTTCGCGCTTTTCCAGATTGAGCGTTTCCTTGGGCGTCAGCTGGCCCGTCTCGACGCCGTTGGCGATGCGTTTTTGCTGCTGCACCTCGCGCTGGTCGATGCGCGGCGTGCTCACGCCGGCGGCGGGGGTTTGGGCGAAGGCGGGTGCGGCGAAGGCGGTGGCAAGCAGCAGGGCGATCAGCGAAGTCGATTTCATGGCGTTTCCTTTTCAGTGTGTGGGTAGGGGCTATGAGCCGTGCTCATGAGCCAATAACGGGCGCCCCCTGCGGCGCGCCGACCAGACAACTGTAAGGATTGTTAGCAAACGTAAGCGCCTGGCTGCGGCGCGCGCCTAAGTTTGCAGGTGCAGCTTGATGACGCGCCGCGCCGGCCCCGCGTCCGGAGCGGGCGCGCGCGCGGCGTCCGGCCCGTCCGCCGGCGCGGCCGGATCGGCCGGATCGGCGCAAGCCTGGCAGGTTTCGCAGCCGCTGGCGCAGCTCGATTCGGTGCCGAACCAGCGCGCCATGCGCCCCTGGCGCGCGGCGCCGCCGCCAAGCGCGAACACGGCGCGCCGGCGCCAGCTGGCCGGCAGCACTTTGACACAGGCCACCAGCAGGGCCAGCGCGACAATCAGGGCGACGATCAGGTTCTCGAGCATGCCAGTGTCCTCAAGCGTTCTTAGGATCCGAGCGTCGCCAGCGCGACCCGGTAGGTGATAAAAGCGGCGCCATACGCGAGCGCGAACATATACCCGGCCATCATGAGCGGATAGCGCAGGCTGTTGGTTTCGCGCCGCACCACCGACAGCGTCGACATGCACTGGGGCGCGAACACATACCAGGCCAGCAGCGACAGCGCCGTCGGCAGCGACCACGAATGCGCGATGATCGGTTGCAGCGAGGTGGCCAGCTCCTGCCCCGTCTGCGACAGCGCATACACCGTGCCGAGCGCGCCGACCGCCACTTCGCGCGCGGCCATGCCCGGCACCAGCGCGATGCAGATCTGCCAGCCGAAGCCGATCGGCTCGAACAGCACCGCCAGCGCGCGCCCCAGCATGCCGGCCAGGCTGTAGTAGATGGCTGGATGGGTGGCGTGCGCGGGCGGGCCGGGGAAGCTCGACAGGAACCACAGCAGCACCATCAAGGACAGGATGATGGTGCCCACGCGGGTGAGGAAAATTTTGGCCCGCTCCCACAAGCCCAGCGCCAGGTTGCCCAGGTAGGGCCAGTGGTAGCTGGGCAGCTCGAGCATCAGCGAATGGTCGCTATTGGCGCCCATGCTGCGCTTGAGGACATACGCCACCGCCATCGCCGAGGCGATACCGGCGAAGTACAGCGTGAACAGCACCAGGCCCTGCAAGCTGACCAGGCCGCCGATTTCGCGGTTCGGAATGAAGGCGGCGATGATCAAGGCGTACACCGGCAGGCGCGCCGAGCACGTCATCAGGGGCGCGATCATGATCGTCACCAGGCGGTCGCGCGGATTCTGGATGGTGCGCGCGGCCATGATGCCGGGGATGGCGCAGGCAAAGCTCGACAGCAGCGGAATGAAGGCGCGCCCGGACAAGCCCACCCCGCCCATCAGGCGGTCGAGCAGGAAGGCCGCGCGCGGCAAATAGCCGCAGTCTTCCAGCGCCAGGATGAACAGGAACAGGATCAAGATCTGGGGCAGGAACACCAGCACGCTGCCGGCCCCGCCCAGGATGCCCTCCACCAGCAGGCTGCGCAGCAGGCCGTCGGCCATGTGCGCCACCGTCCATTGGCCGAGCGCGTCGACCCCGGACTTGATCAAGTCCATTGGCAGCGTGGCCCAGCTGAACACGGCCTGGAACACCAGGAACATCAGCGCGGCCAGCAGCAGCGGGCCCAGCACCGGGTGCAGCACCACATGGTCGATCTTCTCGGAGAGGTTGCCCACGTCGTTGGCGTGACTGCTGCAAGCGTCCAGGATGCGCCGCACTTCGCGCTGGGTTTCCTCGACCGTGATGACGTCGATCGCCGACAGCGCGTGCGCCTTGGCCGGCGCCGTGCCGTCCATGGCAATGGCCATGACGTCGAGGGCGGTGAGCAGCGCGGCCTCGCCGCCGGACTGCACCGCCACCGTCTCGATCACGGGCATGTCCAGTTCGCGCGCCAGGCGCGCGCTGTCGATGGTGATGCCGCGCTTGGCCGCCACGTCCACCATGTTCAAGGCCAGCACCATCGGCAAACCGAGGCGCTTGACCTCCAGCACCAGGCGCAGGTTCAGGCGCAAATTGGTGGCGTTGACGACCATGACAATGGCATCGGGCGCCTGTTCGCCCGCGCGCAAGCCGGCCACCACGTCGCGCGTGATCGCTTCGTCCGGGGTGTGGGCCGACAGGCTGTAGGCGCCCGGCAGGTCGAGCACGCGGAAATGCCGCGCCGCTGGCGAGGTGAAGCTGCCTTCCTTGCGTTCGATGGTCACGCCGGCGTAGTTGGCGACTTTTTGGCGCGCGCCGGTCAAGCGGTTGAACAGCGCCGTCTTGCCACAATTGGGATTGCCCAGCAGCGCGATGAGCGGGGTGCGCCGGGCCGGATGTTGCGACGCGCGCGCGCCAGCCGGCACTGGCTCGTCGAGAACTGCCATGGATTATTCCGGGTCGATGGTGATGAGGGCGGCCTCGAAACGGCGCAGGGCGAACGTGGATTGGCCCACCTTGACGGCCAGCGGATCGCCGCCCGGCAAGCCGCGCTTGAGCATGCGGATTTTTTCACCCGGCACGAAACCCAACTCCATCAAGCGGCGCGCCATATTGGTGCCGCTGTCGCGGTCATGCGCGGCCGACGGCGCCAGGTGGATCACGGTGGCGCTGCGGCCGGCCGCGAGGGCGTCGAGGGTGGTGAGCTTGGGTGCGAGACTCATGATGGCGTTTTCCGCAAGTAAAAGTGCAAGTTCCGGATGAAATTCGGGGCGCAGGCGACGTTTCCGTATGGCCATGAATAAATCCCATAACCAATACTACCACGAGAACGCTAATGCGAATAATTTCTATTTACGGATAAGTCTAGCACTTTTGCCGGCGTTTGGCTGGGTGTGCGACAAAAATAGGCAGAATTTGGCGGCTAAATGCCCATGCTTTGACTTACATCAAATAAGTAGGGCTTGCCAGAACGAAAAACGGGGCGCGGCGGCCCCGGCGGCTTACTGGGGGACGGTGTCGCGGAAGGAAGGACGGTCCGACAGCTTGTCGAACAAGCGGGCCAGGTTGGGATATTCCTCGCGCCAAGCGATTTCCGGGAAGCGGAACAAGATCCAGCCCAAGGCGCAGCCGACGGCCACATCGGCCAGGGTCAGATGGTTGTTGGCGCAGAAAGGCTTTTCGCCCAGGTTGTCGGACATTACCGTCAAGCCCGCGTGCACCTTGCCCATCTGGCGCTCGACCCACGCTTCGCTTTGCTGCTCGGGCGGACGCAAGGTGCGCTCGAGGCGCACCAGCACGGCCGCGTCGAGCACGCCGTCGGCCAGCGCTTCCCAGCATTTGACGTCGGCCCGCTCGCGCCCCACCGGCGGCAACAGCTTGCCCACCGGCGTGAGGGTGTCGAGGTAATCGACGATCACGCGCGAATCGAACATCGGGCTGCCATCTTCCATGATCAGGCACGGCACCTTGCCCAGCGGGTTGGACAGGTGGATGCTGGTTTCGGCCGCCCACACGTTTTCCACTTCGAACTGGCAATCGAGCTTTTTTTCCGCTAACACGACGCGAACCTTGCGGACGTAGGGACTGGCGAGGGAACCGATGAGTTTCATAGACACTTTACTAAGATGCTTGGTAGGCTGTTCAGATAGCAGTATAACATCGCGCAGCCGCCCGGGCGGCCCCACCCGCGCACTTGCTGCGCTGCGACAACATCGCGGCGGGCGCGACGGCGGTGGTAAAATTTGCTTTTGCATTGTCGCGGCGGCCCGCCCCGCGGTGCGACGATGCCGCATCGATTCTTTCTCTACTAAGCCCTCTGCCATGACCACACCCCAGACCCACACCCTGTCGGCCCTGTCCCCGCTGGACGGCCGCTACGCCGCCAAGACCGACAAATTGCGCCCCATCCTGTCCGAAGCGGGCTTCATGCACCACCGCGTGAAGGTCGAAATCGCGTGGCTGCAAGCGCTGTCACTGGCCGGTTTCGCCGAGATCAAGCCCTTCTCGCCCGCCGCCAACGCCGTGCTCGAGAAGATGGCGGCCGGCTTCGGCGAGGCTGATGCGGCCCGCATCAAGGAAATCGAAGCGGTCACCAACCACGACGTCAAGGCGGTCGAATACTGGCTCAAGGAGCAGGTCAAGGACGTGCCGGAACTGGTGGCGGCCACCGAATTCATCCACTTCGCCTGCACCTCGGAAGACATCAACAACACTTCGCACGGCATGATGCTCAAGGCCGCGCGCGATGGCGTGATGCTGCCGGCCCTGCAAGCTTTGATCACGCGCTTGACGGCGCTGGCGCACGACAACGCGGCCGTGCCCATGCTCTCGCGCACCCACGGCCAAACGGCCAGCCCCACCACGCTGGGCAAGGAAATGGCGAACGTGGTGGCGCGCCTGCAAAGGGCG
Organism: Pseudomonadota bacterium; assembly: GCA_040388555.1. Classification (GTDB taxonomy): domain Bacteria; phylum Pseudomonadota; class Gammaproteobacteria; order Burkholderiales; family Burkholderiaceae_D; genus Telluria_A. Next base: position 55,451 of record JAZKBP010000012.1, on the reverse strand, counting down.
GTGGCGCGCATCGGCGCGGTCGAGATCCTGGGCAAGATGAACGGCGCGGTCGGCAATTACAACGCCCACCTGTCGGCCTATCCCGGCTTCGACTGGGCCGCCTTTTCCAAGAACGTGATCGAGCAGCGCCTGGGCTTGAGCTTCAACCCCTACACCATCCAGATCGAGCCGCACGACTACATGGCCGAGCTGTTCGACGCCATCGCGCGCGCCAACACCATTTTGCTCGACCTGAACCGCGACATCTGGAGCTATATCTCGCTGGGCTACTTCAAGCAAACCACCAAGGCCGGCGAAATCGGCTCCTCGACCATGCCGCACAAGGTCAACCCGATCGACTTTGAAAACTCGGAAGGCAATCTGGGCCTGGCCAACGCCGTGCTCAAGCACATGGCGGAAAAGCTGCCGGTTTCGCGCATGCAGCGCGATTTGACCGATTCGACCGTGCTGCGCAATATCGGGGTCGGCTTCGGCTACACGCTCTTGGCTTACGACAGCTGCCTGCGCGGCTTGAACAAACTCGAGGTGAACCACGCGCGCCTGGCGCAAGACCTCGACGCGAGCTGGGAAGTGCTGGCCGAACCGGTGCAGACGGTGATGCGCCGCTACGGCATCGCCAACCCCTACGAGCAGCTCAAGGAACTCACGCGCGGCAAGGGTATTTCGAAGGAGGCCCTGCACACATTCATCGCCACCCTGGCCGTACCGCAGGAAGCGAAGGATTTGCTGCTGGCGATGACGCCGTCGAACTACCTGGGCATCGCGGCCAAGCTGGCGGCCGACATCTAAATCGCAGCCGGGGCCGGCGCAGGCCAGTCGGGCCTTGGCTGGCCGGGCCGCCTGCCTTGCGCGGGCGCGCATTGGCACAGCAGCGCGCGCGTTTTGCGCCTCCCCTGCTCCGCCTCAGTTGCGCCAAACCAGGCGCACCGCCAGCGAGCGCGCAATTTCGCTGCGGGTGGCGAGCGGGCCGTATTCCGCATGCGCGCCATTCAGGTTTTGCGCCACCAGCGCCAGCTCGACCTTGTCCGTGAGCTGCCAGGCCAGGCGCGCGTCGAGCGCGCTATACGATGGCACGGCCGGGCTCGACAAGGCGGCCACCCGCCGCAGGCTGAGGTCGACATCGACGTCGCGCCCCAGCGCCAGCGCCGAGCGCAGCATCACCGTGTGCGCCGGGTCCTTGCCAGCGGTGGCGGCGCTGATCGTGTCGTTACTATCCAAGTCGGGCGTGAAGCGCTCGCGCAGCGCCGTCCACGCCGCCGTCAAGCGCCAAGCCGGCGTGAGCTGGTAGCTGCCCCAAGTCTCCAAGCCGTCCGCGTAGCCATGCATCTTGCTTGCGAAAACCACCGACCTGCGGCTGGGCGCGATCTCTTGCGTGCGCAAGTGCGAATAATCGTTATGGAACGCGGTGAACGCGTATGACAGCGCGCTGCCGGCCTGGGCCCGATAACCGAGCTCATACACCTTGGCCAGCTCGGACACGACGGCGCTGCCGCCATTGAGCAGGAAGGGCGCGCGCCCCGGGATGAAGGCGTCGCGGTCCAGGCGCGAGGGCGCGCGCACGGTGCGCGAGACGGCCGCCCACAGCAATCTGGCCGGGCTCATCTGCCATGCCAGGCGCGCGTTGGGCAGCCACTCGTTTCCCGTGTAATCGTTGTGTTCGATGCGCGAGCCCAAGGTGAGGCGCCAATCCGGGCGCAGCGCGATGTCGTCCTGGGCGAACACGCTCGCCCATTTTTGCGACAGCTCGCCCGGCAAGAAGGCGAAGTAGCTGCTGTTGCCGTTGCGGTCGCGGCTGGCGCGCAAGTGGGCGCCCCACACCAGACTGTGCATGCCCTGCGCGCCCAGCCCATGCTGGAGCTGCAGGTCGGCCACGTCGAGCGTTTCGCTGAAGGTGGGCGGCACCGTGCGTTCGGTGTGATCGAGATAGGCTTGCGCGCTGACGCTGGCGCCCCCGTCCAGCGCCTGCGACCAGTGCGCCATCAAGTCCGCGCCGGACGCCGTGATGGGCGCGAGCACCAGCCCGACGCCGGAAATGGACACGGAACCGGGCGCCGGCTGTTCTTCGCGCACGGTGTAGGCACTGCCCTGCATGGAGAACCGGGTGGCGGCGCCGTCGCCCCAGTCGGCGCGAAAGCCGAGCTTGTGCCGGTGCCAGGCGTCGTCCACCGGCGCGCCACTGGCCAGGACGGTGTGCGCGCGCTGCGAGGCGATCGCATACACGCGGTAGTGGCCGCCATTGCCGAGCGCGCCACCATAACGCAGGGTACCGTCCGCGCCGCGCGCGCCCAAGCGGGCCGCCGCCAGCGTGCCCTCGGTGCGCGCCGCGCCCGCCGTGATGATATTGATGACGCCATTGACCGCGTTCACGCCCCACAAGGTGCCGCCCGGACCGCTGATGATTTCGATGCGTTCGATGTCCTCGAGCGCCACGTCTTGCGCGTCCCAGAACACGCCGGAAAACAAGGGCGAATACACGGAGCGCCCGTCGATCAGCACCAGCAGCTTGTTGGCCACGCTATTGCTGCTGCCATTCATGCCACGCGCGCTGATGGCGTAGCCGGCCGCGCTCACCTGCCCCACTTGCAGGTTCGGCGCCATGCGCAGCACCTCGGGCAAGCTGGCCGCGCCGCAGCGGCGGATATCCTCGGCGGTGATGACGAACACGGACGCGGCCGCGCCCGACAAGGGCTCCGGCCGTTTCGACACCGAGGTGATTTGAATCTTCGACAATTCTTCGAGGCTGAGGTCGGCCAAGCGCTGATCGCCGGCGGCGTCGGCGCGCGCAGCGCCCGCCGTTAGCACCAGCGCGCCGCAGGCGAGGGAGAAAGCGCGCCCTGCCGTCCAGGCCAAGGCTGGCCATGCGCGGTGGCGAAATTCTGGCTGGCGCGGCTCATCCATATCCATTCCTTGTTCAGTCGGCTTGAAAGCGCATGGAGCAAAGGGAGGTCAAGGGCATCATAGCGGGGCTCGCCACATTATTCACCAGATTACGCGCCGCTGTCGCGCCATTACCTCATCCATACGCGCGCACCCTCCGGACGTGTTAGTGTACCGGCATCAAAAATGGGCAAATTGGCCGCGCCCAGCACGTGCGCCGCTTTTGCGTTAATATTAGTCCTAACACGAACTATTTTTCCCGAGAGCCACTGATGCAGCGCTATACGTCGACCGCCATCGTCTTGCACTGGACGATAGCCCTACTGATCGTCAGCGGCTTCACGCTCGGGCTGATCATGACGGACATGCCGGGTCTCACGCCGACCAAACTCAATTACTACGCCTGGCATAAGTGGATCGGGGTGACGGTGCTGGCGCTGGCCGCCGTGCGCCTCTTGTGGCGCCTGAAAAACGGCGCCCCCGCCTATCCCGCCAGCATGCCGGCCTGGCAAAAACAAGCCGCGCAGGGCTTGCACGGCATGCTCTACCTCTTGATGTTCGCGGTGCCCCTGTCCGGCTATTTCTACACCCTGGCGGCCGGCATTCCCGTGGTCTACCTGAAGCTGGTCAAGCTGCCGGTGCTGATCGACGCCAATCCGGAACTCAAGCCCGTGCTCAAGGAACTGCATTTCTGGCTCGTCATGACGCTCGCCGCCCTGGTCGGCGCGCACGCCATGGCCGCCCTCAAACACCTGTTCGTCGATCGCGACGGCATCATGCAGCGCATGCTGCCCAAGCTGCGCTGAACCCACTTTTGGAGCAAACCATGCACATCCGCTTTCCGCGCACCGCCCTGGCCGCCCTGTTCGGCGTGGCCGCCGTCGCCTACGCCGCCCCCTTGAAGACCGACCTCGCGCACAGCAGCGTCAAGGCCGCCTTCCGCCAGATGGACGTGCCGGTCGAGGCGCCATTCCGCAAGTTCACGGCTCAGATCGACTACAACGCAGCCGCACCCGACAGCGCCAAGGCCATCGTCGAGATCGACGTCGCCTCGCTCGACGTGGGCGAAACGGAAATGAACAAGGAAGTGGCGAAAAAGGATTGGTTCAACGCCGCCCAATTCCCGAAAGCGACCTTCGTGTCCTCCGCGATCAAGGCCGCCGGGCCGGGCAAGCTCAGCGTCAACGGCAAGCTCACCATCAAGGGCAAGAGCGTGGATGTGGGCTTCCCGCTCGCCGTCAAGACCGAGGCAGGCAAGCAAGTGTTTGAAGGCGCGCTGCCGATCAAGCGGCTCGCCTTCAATATCGGCGAAGGCGAATGGAAAGACACCAGTGTCGTTGCCGACGAAGTCCTCATCAAATTCCGCGTGATCGCGGCGCAGTAGCAGTAAGCATCATTCCAGCAACCCGCACAAAAGGACCAGCATGAAATTCACGCACTTGATCGCCGCCCTGATCGCCGCCGGCTCGGCCAGCGCCTTCGCCGCCGACACCTACAAGATCGACCCCAGCCACACCTACCCGAGCTTCGAGGCGGACCACATGGGCGGCCTGTCCGTCTGGCGCGGCAAGTTCAACAAGAACAGCGGCAGCATCGTGCTCGACCGCGCGGCCAAGACCGGCTCGGTCGACATCAGCATCGACACCGGCTCGATCAACTTCGGCCACCCCGGCCTGGAAAAGCACGTGATGTCCGAGGACATGCTCGACGTCGCCAAATTCCCCACCGCCACCTTCAAGTCGACCGCCATCAAGTTCGACGGCGACAAGCCGGTGTCCGTCGATGGCGACTTCACCTTGCACGGCGTGACCAAGCCGCTGACCTTGACCATCAACAAGTTCAAGTGCATGGCGCACCCGATGACCAAGAAAGAAGTGTGCGGCGCCGATGCCTCGGCCCAATTCAAGCGCACCGATTTCGGCATTGGCTTTGGCACCCCATTCTTTTCGCCGGACGTGAAGCTGGCGATCGAAGTCGAAGCGCACAAGACCAACTGATCGCGCACCGCCTTGCCGCATGCCCCGCCCTGGCGGGGCGTTTTTTTTAGTGGCCATGAAATAGCAATCAATAGTAAAGTTGGGGCGGCGCATAATGAACGCGCGCCCCCCAAGCTCACAGCACGTCCGCCATTGCCAAATCGATGACTCGTGATTTCGACGCCCTGATCCTCAACGAAGCGCCCGGCGGCGTGGTCGTGACCACGCCCGAGGGCATCGTCGTGCATTGGACACGCGGCGCCGCCTCCATTTTCGGCTACAGCAGCGTCGAGGCCATCGGCCAAGCGCTCGAAGCCTTGATCGGACTGCCCGGCCAGGGCGCCGACAGCCGCGCCCTGCGCGACGCCGTCGTCGCCAACGAGGTGTTCGACTCCGAATACCTGCGCCGGCGCAAGGACGGTTCCTTGCTCTACATCGCAGCCTCCAGCAAGGCCGTCTACGACGCGCAAGGCAAGCTCGAATTCATCCTCGAATCAAAAAAGGACGTGACCCAGTTGCGCGCCCTGCGCGACGCCAAGCTGATCGAGGCCAAGTTCCGCGACCTGCTCGAATCGACCCCGGACGGCATCGTGATGGCCAACTCCACCGGGCGCATCGTGCTGGCCAATACCCAGGCAGAGAAACTGTTCGGCTACGGCCCCGGCGAATTGCGCGGCCAATTGATCGAAGTGCTGCTGCCGCAGCGCCTGCGCGGCCACCACGTGGGCCACCGCAACCAGTATTTCTCCCAGCCGCGCACGCGCACCATGGGCGCCGGCCTGGAATTGCACGGCGTGCGCAAGGACAATGTCGAATTCCCCGTCGAGATCAGCCTCTCGCCCATCCAGACCGAGGAAGGCACGCTGGTGATGAGCGCGATCCGCGACATCAGCGAGCGCCGCAAGGCCGAGCAAAAATTCCGCGGCTTGCTCGAATCGGCGCCGGACGCCATCGTGATCGTCAACCGCCAAGGCGAAATCGTGCTGGTCAATTCGCAGACGGAAAAACTGTTCGGTTATCCGCGCCAGGAATTGCTGGGCAAGCGGGTCGAGATCCTCATTCCCAGCCGCTACGGCGACAAACATCCTGGTTTCCGCCAAGGTTTTTTCAAGGAACCACGCACGCGCTCGATGGGCGCCGGCCTCGAGCTGTACGGCGTGCGCCGCGACGGTAGCGAATTCCCCGTCGAGATCAGCCTGTCGCCGCTCGAGACGGAGGACGGCGTGCTGGTCTCGAGCGCCATCCGCGACATCACCGAGCGCAAGCTGATCGAGCGCGCCTTGCACGAGAAAAAAGTCGAGCTGGAAAATGCGAACCTGGCCAAGGACCGTTTCCTGGCCAGCATGTCGCACGAATTGCGCACCCCGCTCAACGCCATCCTGGGCTTCGCGCAATTGCTGGCGAACGACACGCTGCCCACCAGCACCGCGCAAAAACAGGAATTCACCGCCTCGATCCTGAAAGCGGGCCAGCACCTGCTCACCTTGATCAACGAGATCCTCGACCTGGCCAAGGTGGAGTCCGGCACCATCACGCTGTCGATGGAAGCGGTGGGCCTGGCCGAACTGCTGGGCGACATCGAGCGCATGTGCGAGCCGCTGTGCCAGCGGCGCGGCATCCGCATGATCTTCCCCCGCCAACAAGAGCTGCACGTGCTGGCCGACCGCACCCGGCTGCGCCAAATCATCCTCAACCTGGTGTCGAACGGCATCAAGTACAACCGCGACAAGGGCGCCCTGATCGTCGATTGCAGCCAGGCCAAGGGCAAGCGGGTGCGCATCTCGGTGCAAGACACCGGCAGCGGCTTGAGCGCCGCCCAGCTCGACACCCTGTTCGAACCCTTCAACCGCCTGGGCCAGGAAGCGGGCGCGGAAGAAGGCACCGGCATCGGCCTGGTGGTGACGAAACGCCTGATCGAATTGATGGGCGGCGAAATCGGCGTGAGCAGCACCAGCGGCATCGGCAGCCTGTTCTGGGTCGAGCTCGCTAGCACCACGCCACCGGCCGCACCCAGCGCCGCAGCGGCCGCGCCGCTTGAAGGCGCGCCGTCCATGCCCGCCGTCGGCGCCGACCACCCCACCGTGCTCTATATCGAGGACAACCCTGCCAACCTGAAGCTGGTCGAGGAAATCCTGAAGCTGCATCAGCCGCAGCTGCGCCTGCTGAGCGCGCGCGAAGCCACGCTGGGCATCGCGCTGGCGCGCAGCGAATTGCCGCAGGCGATCTTGATGGACTTGAACCTGCCCGGCATGAGCGGCGTCCAGGCCCAGGAATGCTTGCGCGCCGATCCCCTCACGGCGTCCATTCCCGTGATCGCGCTCACCGCCAACGCGATGCCGCGCGATATCAAGGCGGGCTTGGCCGCCGGCTTTTTCCGCTACATCACCAAGCCGCTCGAGATCGATCAATTGCTCGACGCGGTGAGCAGCGCCTTGCAACAGCAGCGCCAATAAGGCGCGCCCTCGCGCGCACGGTTCGCTGACGCACCGACCATCGCCCCTCCCTCCGACTAGACTTTTCGCACGGCCCGCCTTTGTCCGTGGCCGTGACGCGCGTCATCAACCATGAGGAGGAATCAATATGCTATTCATCATCTGGATCGTCATCGGCGGCATCCTCGGCTGGCTCGCCAGCATCGTCATGAAAACCGATGCCGAGCAAGGCATGCTGCTCAACATCGTGGTGGGCATCGTCGGCGCCTTCATCGGCGGCTGGCTGCTCTCGCCCCTGCTGGGGGCCGGCACCATCAATGCCGACGACTTCAGCGCCGGCTCGCTGCTCGTGTCCTTTCTCGGCGCAGTCATCTTGCTGGCCATCGTCAACCTGCTACGCCGGGGCAAGCTGCGCTAGCCCGTGCACGGCCAGCGCAGCTTG
>JAZKBP010000012.1:0-47714 GCA_040388555.1 Pseudomonadota bacterium | reverse complement strand
CCCCGCCCCCACCACACACAAAACAGCAACATTTCAAATAACGCCAGTAAAATTCCAGTTGACTAATACATGGCGGCTACCGATACTTTAGGGCGCTCGGCACGACCGAGCGTATTCCTGGCAATTTCCCGTACCGCTACGACCACCATAAAGACCCCTTTCGCATGAAAAAATCTCTTCTCGCGCTGGCCATCCTCAGCACCGTCGCACACGCCGACGAAGGCATGTGGATGCCCCAGCAGCTGCCACAAGTAGCCAAGCAACTCAAAGCCGCCGGCCTCAAGCTCGATCCCGCCAAGCTGACCCAATTGACCGAATTCCCGATGGGCGCCATTGTCAGCCTGGGCGGCTGCTCGGCCTCCTTCGTGTCGCCGCAAGGCTTGGTCATCACCAACCACCACTGCGTGTACGACAGCGTCGCGTCGAACGCCGTCAAGCTCAACAAGCCGCTGATCGAAGATGGCTTCCTGGCCAAGACCATGGCCGAGGAATTGCCCGCCAGCCCAGGTAGCCGCGTGTTCGTCACCGAAGCGGTGACCAATGTCAGCGCCAAGATCATCGATGCCAACGTCGCCAAGCTGGCCGGCAAGAAGCGCATCGACGCGATCGAAAAGAACCAGAAAACCATGATCGCCGAGTGCGAAAAAGAAGCCGGCTACCGTTGCTCGGTGCCTAGCTACTACGGCGGCCTCGAGTTCTACCTGATCAAGCAGCTGGAAATTCGCGACGTGCGCCTGGTGCACGCGCCACCAGCCGGGGTGGGCAAGTTCGGCGGCGACACCGACAACTGGATGTGGCCGCGCCACACGGGCGACTACGGTTTTTACCGCGCCTATGTCAGCAAGGATGGCAAGGCGGTCGATTACTCCTTTGATAACGTGCCTTACGTGCCCAAGCACTACCTGAAGCTGGCCAGCGAAGGCGTCAAGGAAGGCGATTTCGTGATGGTCGCCGGCTACCCTGGCCGCACCAACCGCCACCGCCTGCCGTCGGAAGTGGCGTTCACCTTCGATTGGGCCTATCCCGACTACGTGAAGAAGTCCGGCGAAACCTTGGCCATCATCGATGCCGAGACGGCCGACCGTCCCGAGGCGCGCGCCAAGTACAAGAGCACCATCGCCTCCATCAACAACTACTACAAGAACCGCAAGGGCATGCTCACCAGCTACGCCGACAGCGACTTCCTCGCGCGCAAGACGGCCGAGCACAAAGAGCTCAAGGCCTGGATCAACAGCACGTCCGAGCGCAAGAAGGAATACGCGGCCGACGTCGAGCAGATCGAAAGCCTGATCGCGCAGCGCGACGCCGAAACCAAGCGCTACGCCAACCTGGACGGCTCCTTCCCGACCCTGCTGGGCACGGCGCGCACCTTGTACCGCCTGGCCAAGGAATCGGCCAAGCCTAACGCCGAGCGCAAGTCCGGCTTCCAAGACCGCGACCTGCCGCGCGTGAAAGCGCGCCTGGCCTCGATCGACACACGCTACGACGAAAAAGTCGACAAGGCCCTGGTCTTGCACAGCCTCAAGAAGTACATGGCGCAACCCGTGGCTGAACACTTCGCCGCCTTCGACGCCGCCATCGGCTTGAAGGAACACATGAGCGAAGCCGAGCTCAAGGCCCTGGTCGACGCCGTCTACGCCGGCAGCAAAATGGCCGACAGCAAAGAGCGCGCCGCCTGGATGGGCAAACCGGTGGCCGACTTCGCCGCCAGCACCGACAGCTTCATCAAGGCTGCCGTGGCCATGTACGACGCTGGCATGAAGCAGGAAGCCGAAGACGAAGAACTCGGCGGCAAGATCCAGCAAGCCTACGCCAATTACATGAAGGCCAAAATCGCCTTCATGACGTCCAAGGGCCGCGCCATCTATCCTGACGCGAACAGCACCTTGCGCGTCACCTTCGGCAAAATCGCGGGCCGCGACCACGGCGCCGATGGCACCGGCGCCTGGACCGCTTTCACGACCGTCAAGGGCGTGGCGGCAAAGGCGACGGGCGAAGGCGAATTCAACGCCCCGGCGGCCCAGTTGGCGGCGATCTCGGCCAAGAACTTCGGCAAGTATGTCGATCCCAAGCTCAAGACGGTGCCGGTGAACTTCCTGGCCACGCTCGATATCACGGGCGGCAATTCCGGCTCGTCGGCATTGAACGCCAAGGGCGAACTGGTGGGCCTGGCATTTGACGGCACGCTCGATTCGATCATCTCGGACTGGGACTTCAACAAGGCCAACACGCGCGACATCCAGGTCGACCTGCGTTACATCTTGTGGAATATGAAGCACGTCGACAAGGCTGACAACTTGCTTAAGGAAATGCACGCAGAGTAAGTCAGCACGGCGGGCGCCAGCCGCGCCCGCCGCGCAAGCGAGAAGCCACGCCACCCGGTCCGGGTCGCGTGGCTTTTTTTTTGCTATTGACGCCGGCTTGGCACTTGAACATCTTCACTCACCGAGGCATCGACATATCGTCTGGCCGGCCTCTTCAATTCCCGCTTGATCGCATCGTATGCGCCTTTGAATGGCGCGAAAAAAAGACGGATATCGTCTTGCACGACAAGCTTGATGTGGCGCATCAAATTACTCATCCATCCACCCTTCCAGTTCACGATAGCTCGCTATTCCAATGTAGACGATGACCGCGACCGCGTCAACGATCAGGATTGCGTGCTCCAACAGGGACAAGATAAACAGCGTGGTGGGCGATACCCTCACGCCCTCCAGAGCGTGCACAAGCAAACTTAGAATGACTGCCGGCACGCCGACCACAAGAAAAATAGCGGTGCCGACAATGGAATGCACGACGAAATTGACAATCGGCGTCCACCAAAAGCCTGACTTTTCCGCGTGCATCGCGCCGTTCTCAGCGTTGAATGGGACTTGATAATTTACCCGCGGCGCGCGCTGCCGGGCCACGAATTGCTCAAGCGTTCAATGCGCGCCCGATTGCATATCCCGTGAGGCGTTCGGTGATATACTCCAGCCGGAGTATAGGCGGAGTATTAAAATGGACGTAGCTGACATTAAGGCAAAACTGCCTGACACCGACAAGGTGACGGTCAACCTCGGCCTGGTCGACTTGGCCCAGATGGATTTGCTGGTCGAAGAAGGCTTTTACATCAACCGGACCGATTTCGTTCGCATGGCCGTGCGCAACCTATTGCAGCAACATGCGGACGCGATCCGCCAAAGCGCCCTTCGCAAACGCTTCGTGATGGGAATGCAACGTTATTCGCGCGCCGAACTCGAACGGGTGGTGGCGGCGGGCGAACAGCTCGAAATCCATGTGCTTGGCCTGGCCGCGCTGGCGGACGACGTCACGCCTGGCCTGGCCATGGCGGCCATCGCCTCGATCCGGGTGCTGGGCGCCTTCATCGCCCCGCCCGCCGTCAAGAGCGCGCTGGCCGACCGCATTTTCACTTGAATCAAGGAGAGGCCATGAAACCTGTCGAACGATTTCTTGGACGGATGATGGAGGCGGCGCGCCAAGCCAAGACCATGGACGCGGGCGCGGCCGGCGCGGCCATTCAAAAGGCGCTCGCGGCTGCCGGCTTGCTGCCCGCCAAGGGCAAGGATGGGCGCGACGCCGCCAGCCCGGGCATGATCGACCTGAACGCGCCGCCGCCGCGCTCGCGCCATCCGGTTGGCGAGGCCGACGCGATGCTAGACGGCGCACGGCGCACGCCCTGGTCAATGCCGGGACACACCAAGCAACACACGCCCGGCCACCCGCCGCCTGCCGCGGACGCGCCCGGCCAATTCCTGCAACGCGCCTTCAGCGCACCTGCCGGCACGCGCCACTACAAGCTTTACGTGCCCGCGCGCCCCGCCACCGGGCCACGCCCGCTGATCGTGATGCTGCACGGTTGCACCCAAACGGCGGATGACTTCGCCACCGGCACCGCCATGAACGCCCTCGCGGAAGAACACGGCTGCCTGGTCCTCTACCCCGAACAAGCGAGCGGCGCCAACGCCTCGCGCTGCTGGAACTGGTTCGAGCCGTCACACCAGGAGCGCGATGGCGGCGAACCGTCCTTAATCGCGGGCATGACCGAGCGCGTCATCGAAGAATGGCAAGCGGACCGGACGCGCGTCTACGTGGCCGGCCTGTCCGCGGGCGGGGCGATGGCCGCGATCGTGGCGGCCGCCTATCCGGACCTGTATGCTGCGGCCGGTGTCCATTCGGGCCTCGCGGTCGGCTCGGCGCGCGATCTGATCACCGGCTTGGCGGCGATGAAAAAAGCGCCCTCGGGCGGCGCAGGCGAGACGGCCGGCAAGCTGCGCAAACGTGTGCCGGTGATCGTCTTCCATGGCGACCAGGACAACACCGTCCACTCGGCCAACGGCGGCGCCGTGCTCGAGCAATTCCTGCACCTTACGCCGGACTCGCCGCACGAAGCGCTGCGCAGCACGCGTGAGCGTTTGGGCGAAGCGGGCGGGCGCGCCTACACCAAGACGGTGATGTGCGACAGCCGCGGGCGCAGCGTGGGCGAATATTGGGAAGTGCACGGCGCCGGCCATGTCTGGTCGGGCGGCAAGCGCGCCGGCTCGTACACCGACCCGGCGGGGCCGGACGCGTCCGCGGAAATGCTGCGCTTCTTTCTCCACCAGGCGGCGTAAAGCAGGCGCGCCGGGCGTCAGGCGGGTGCGTCCGGATCCGCGGGCAGCGTCAAGCGGAAGGTTTCGCGTCCCGCCTCCGGGCGTAGCAAGATGAGCTTGCCCGCATGCGCGTGCGCGATCTCGCGCGCCAGCGCCAAGCCCAGCCCCATGCCGCCGATCTTGCGCTGGTGCGCGGGATCGCCCCGGTAAAAACGGTCGAACAGGCGCTCCCGGTGTTCGGGCGCGATGCCGGCGGACGCATTGGCCACGTCGATATGCCAGCGCTCGCCCTTGCGCACCGCGCGAAGCTCGATCCACTCCCCGGGCAGCCCGTACTTGAGCGCGTTACTCACCAGGTTCTGCAGTATCTGCGCCAGCAAATCCCAGTCGCCGCGCACCCAGATATGGTCGGGCGCCACCACCCGCACCGCGCGCTCCGGCGCCATCATGCCGATGTCCTCGGCCAGTTCATCGATCAAGGGGCGCAAGTCAAAGGGCAACATCGGCAAGTTCAACTGGCCGGCGTCGGCGCGCGAGAGCAGCAACAGCTTGCGCACGATGCTGTCGAGGCGCCGCACCTCGTCGATGGTGCGCGACAAGCTTTGCTCCATCACCAGGTCGTCCTTGGCGCGCTCGAAGCAGCGCTCGAGCTCGCCCTGCATGATGGTCAAGGGCGTCTTCAATTCGTGCGCGGCGTCGCCCGAAAAGCGCACGGCCTGGGTGAAGCTGCGTTGCAAGCGGTCGAGCATGTCGTTGAACACCGTCACCAATTGCGCGAATTCGCGCGCCTCGTCGTCGGCGCGCACGCGCTGGTTCAAGTCGTTCGCCTTGATCCCGACAATGGCCTCGGTCAAGTGGTAGACCGGGCGCAGCGCACGCCGCGCCAACGACCAGGACAGCACTGCCAGCAGCACCAGCAGCGCCGCCACGCCGATCAGCCATTGAAAAGCGACCGACATCATCATCTCGGCCGGCAAGGTCCGGTTCACCGCCACCCAGATGCGGTGGCGCCCGCCGTCCATGCCACCGGCCTCGATGGCGCCGACGCGCCAAGTGTCGCCGGCGGTGACGATATTGCTCAGATGCGGCGTGTCGGCCGGCAGCGGCCGGCAACCGGTCAGCAGCGAACCTTCGCAATCGGCCGATACCGGCCGCGGCAGCATCTCCTCGCGCAAGCTCGCCGGCCAGGCGGCCGAGCGGAACAGGGTGCGCCCCTGCCCGTCTTGCGCCAACAGCAGCACGCGCGGACGCTTCGGATGCGGTTCCGAAAAACCGCTAAAGCTCGCGTCAAGCTGGTACTCGAAGGCCGGCCATTGGCCCGGCGGCGCGTCGCGCAGCACCGGCCCGGCCAGATGGCTGTGCAGCACCGTGTCGAGCAAGGTTTGGCGGCGCGCCACGATCATCACACTGGCCACGACGAACAAGGCCACCATGCCGACCATGGCCGTTCCGGTGGCGGCCAAGGCGATGCGGGTGCGAAACGAGCGGGTGACCGAACCTTGCCAGCGCCAGCGGCTCATGCCTGCTCTTCCACGTGCTTGAGGCGGTAGCCGACGCCGCGCACGGCCTCGATGCTGATGGCGCCAGTCAAGCCGAGCTTGCGGCGCAGGCGCTGGATGCACACGTCGATCATATTGGTTTGCGGGTCGAAATCGTAGCCCCACACATGTTCCAGGATCTGGGTGCGGGTGTACACGCGTCCAGGTGAGCGCATCAGGTATTCCATCAGATTGAATTCGCGCGTCGTCAATTCCACCGTGGTCGCGCCCATCTGGGCTTCGCGCGTGAGACGGTCCAGCCGCAGCGGGCCCACCGTCAGCATGTTCTGGCGCTCGCCCGAGACGCGCCGCAGCAGCGCATGGATGCGCGCGATCAGTTCCTCGACGAAAAACGGCTTGGCCATGTAATCGTCCGCGCCCACGTTCAAGCCGGCCAGGCGGTCATCCAACTCGTTGCGGGCCGTGAGCAGGATCACCGGCACGTTGCGCCCTTCGCGCCGCATGCCCTTGAGGATGGACAAGCCATCGCGCCCCGGCACCATGATGTCGAGGATGACGACATCGTATTGGTTCGTCATCGCGAAGTCGTAACCTTGCGTTCCGTCCTCGCAATGGTCGACCACGAAGCCTTGCTCACGCAGGCCGGCGCAGACGAAATTGGCGATCTTCAGTTCGTCTTCGACGAGCAGGGCTTTCATGGACGCATTCCTGGCAGTTCAAGCTGCGTATTGTACCGAAACTGCCGCGCCTGAAAATGACAATCCTGTAATCGAACTGATGCCCGTTCCGTCATCTTGGCCTGATGTAATCACATCGCAGGAAAAAGACTTCCACATCGATTACAGGAGAAAGACACATGGGTACACCAAAGTGGTTGAAAAAAGTTGGACATGCCATCACCTCGACGGTGGACAAGGTCGGCGACGCCGTCAAGGATCTCGGCAGCGACTTGACCGATATCGGCGACGCCTTCGAAGACCTGGGCAAGGACATTGAAGGCGTGGCCAAGAAGATCGCCGAACTGGGCTATGTGAAAAAAACGCTCGGCAACGGCGCCGACAATTACACCGCGACCGCCCTGGGTGGCAACGTGATCCACGGCGCCGGCGGCGACGACAAGATCACCGTCAACGCCGGCGCCTACAACGCCATCTACGGCGACGACGGCAACGACGACATCACCGTCCACGTGGGTGGCTACAACCGCATCGATGGCGGCAACGGCGACGACACCATCCACGTCCAGGTGGGCCTGTACAACAAGATCGACGGCGGCGCCGGCAACGACCACGTCACCGTGGACGCGGGCGCGGCGGCTGACGTCGACCTGGGCGAAGGCAACAACAGCCTGTCGGTCAACAGCGCGTCCAACGAAATCGACGCCGGCGACGGCGACGACACCATCACGGCCAACGGCGCCTCCAACCTCATCGACGTCGGCAATGGCAGCAACAAGGTCACGGCCGTCGGCGGCTACAACGACATCACCACCGGCACTGGCGCCGACACCATCAGCGCCAATGGCGGCGGCAACAAGGTGCATGCGGGCGACGGCGCCAACACCATCAGCGTCGGCGGCGCCGGCAACACCGTGCGCAGCGGCAGCGGCAACGACAAGGTCACGGCCGACGGCATCAACAACGACATCGCCACCGGCGACGGCAACGACAATGTGACGGTCAAAGCGGCCAACAACAAGATCGACCTCGGCTACGGCAACAACACCCTCAGCGCCGACGGCGGCAACAACACCATCTTGGCCGGCACCGGCGACGACAATATCACCGCCAACGGCGGCAAGAATACGATCGACGCGGGCCAAGGTAACAATACCGTCAAAGTGGGCGGCGTGAGCAATACCGTCAACAGCTACAACGGCGCCGACACCATCGAAGCTTCCGGCGCGAGCAACGTCATCAACACCCGCGGCGGCGACGACAAGGTCACCCTCAAGGCAGCCAGCAATGTGCTCGACGCGGGCGACGGCAATAACACCATTTACGCCGAGGGCGGCTACAACAAGCTCACCGCGGGCAGCGGCAACGACAGCATCAAGGCCTATGGCGTGGCCAATGAAGTCAAGGCTGGCGACGGCAACAATACCGTCACGCTGGGCGGCGCGGCCAATATCTTCAGTTCCGGCAGCGGCAAGGACGACGTCAACGCCTACGGCGGCGCTAACGTGATCAATGTCGGCGCCAACGACGACAAGGTGCTCGCCATCGGCGGCGCCAACATCATCACCGCCGGTGCCGGCAGCGACAATATCATCGGCCTGGGCGGCGCCAACCTCATCATGGCCGACGACGGCAAGGACACCTTGATCGCGGGCGGCGGCGCCAACGTCATCACCGAGGGCGGCGGCGCCAGCACCATCCTGATGGGCGGCTACCTGAACGTGGCCTACACCGGCGGCAGCGGTAACAAGGTCGGCGCGCTTGGCAACACCAATGCCTTGATCAGCAACCAGGGCGGCAACCTGGAAGCGGCGGTCGGCGCGGCCAATGTGGAACTGGCCAACGGCGGCGGCAACACCCTGCTGGCCGCTGGCGCCGGCAACCTGATCGCCTCCACCGTCGGCGGCAACACCACGGTGGCCATCGGCGGCGCCAACGTGATCCTCACGGAGTTGGGCGGCATGGTCAAGGCGGCCGGCAACGGCTTGGGCAAAGAACTGGGCAGCGTGTTCGACAACAAGGACGCGGCCAAGGCCATCGACGCGGCCACCGGCAAACTGAGCGCCGCCATCAACAGCGGCAGCGGCGACGACAAGGTCGTGGCCGTGGGCGGCACCAACGTCGTCTACACGGGCGCGGGCAAGGACATCGTCACCGCCATCGGCGCCAGCAACATCTTGTTGGCCAATGGCGGCGACAATATCACCACCGCCATCGGCGGCACCAACGTCGTCGTCAACACGGCCGGCAACAACGTGGTGACCACGATCGGCGCCAACAACGTCGTCGTCACCGGCCTGGGCGAGGGCTTGGCGGACATCACCTCCAAGCTGGGCAGCGCGACCGGTTCGTCCGTGCTCAAGTCCGTCTCCACCTTCATCGGCAGCACCCTCGCCACCGGCGCCGGCAAGGACGTGGTGACCGCCATCGGCGCCAACAACGTCGTCTACACCGGTTCCGGCAACGACGTCACCACCGCGCTGGGCAACAACAACGTCGCCTGGAGCGGCACCGGCGATGACGTCGTCACCGCCGTCGGCCAAAACAATATCGTGTGGGGCGACGCGGGCGCCGACACCCTCACCGCCATCGGCAAGAACAATCTTCTGGTGTCGGGCAATTACGCCGAAGTGGGCGCCACCGCCATCGGCCTGGTCGATTCGCTGGCGGCGGCCGGCACCGCCACCAACCTGGTGGGCAAGGTGGGCCTGTCGGGCGCGGCCAGCGGCCAGAGCGGCAACGACGTGATGACAGCCATGGGCCAGAACAATATCCTGGTCGGCGGCAGCGCCAACACCGTCGCCACCGCGATCGGCGTGAACAACCTGGTGCTCACCGGCGCCGGCAACGACATCGTCACCGCCGTGGGCAGCAAGACGGGCGTGGTCAGCGGCGCCGGCAACGACGTCGTCACCGTGGTCGGCTCCTACAACGCCGTGTCCGCTGGCGAAGGCAACAACGTCATCACGGCCATCGGCAAAGCCAATGTGCTCGAAGGCGGCGGCGGCAACGACGTGATCACCGCCCTGTCCTTCGGCAGCGTGGCCAAGGACGTCAACGCCAACGGCAACATCATCGTCACCGGCGACGGCAACAACGTCGCCACCGTGGTGGGCGTGGACAACGTTGTCATCGGTGGCGCCGGCAAGGATACGGTGGTGATGGTGTCCTACGGCGGTTCGCAGGAAAAGACCACGACCACCCAGGTTGAAGGCAGCAACCAGAGCAGCACCTCCAGCACCAAGGGCGACACCCAGTTGAACGTGGCCTGGACCGGCGCCGGCGACGACACCGTTGTCGCCTACGGCTCGCACAACGTGGTGCTGACCGATTCGGGCAACGACTTCATCGTCGTCGTCAATGCCGGCAGCAAGCTGTCCTACAGCAGTACGACCGAAACGACGGCCACCGATTCCTCGTCCAGCACCACCACCTCGTCCTCCAAGGTCAGCATGGACACGGGCATGAACTTCGTGCACGCGGGCGACGGCAACGACACCATGATCCTGGCCGGCATCACCACCATCGGCATGGGCGGCAATGGCAACGACTTGATCGTCTCGGCCGGCCAAAACAATATCGCCATCGGCGGCGCCGGCAACGACGTGATCATCGGCTTGGCCGAGGCGACCGTCTTCAACACCATGGAATCGCTGGCCGAAAACGATTTCGAGGGCGCGGGCGACTGGACCAGCGCGGCCATGAACGCCTACTTCCTGCGTTCCCAATACAAGTCCCTGACCAGCGGCGACCTGTCCAAGCTCAACCTGATTGGCAATGTGCTGCTCGGCGGCGACGGCGACGACATCGTGTTCGCCACCAACGCCGGCAGCTACATCAGCGGCGGCGCCGGCAACGACAAGATGGTCGGCCTGGGCTGGGGCTTGCTCGACCAGGTCTTGAGCAGCAAGGCCAACACCTTGAGCAGCACCTGGTCCGGCATCGGCGACGGCTTCGACGCCATCGCCAAGGCGCTTGGCACCACGCTCACCAAGGACATGGCCAAGGCCTGGGACGGCATCGCGGCCGACATCAAGACCGACCTGGCCAACGCCACCAGCAACGCCGGCAAATTGCTCGACACCGTGAACGGCGCGGCCAATAGCGCGGTGTCGGCGGTGAGCGGCGCGGTGGGCGTGTCCTCGTCCGACTTCGACCTCGCCAGCGCGCTCAAGTCGGCCATGGCGACGGGCCAGAACGGCGTGAGCGACGCCGTCAACAGCATCTCGAGCGCCTTCAACTACGCGGCCGACGCCAACGTCACGGGTGCGATCACCGACAGCGCCTCCTGGCTCTCGGGCAAAGTCGCCGAAGGCACGCAAGCGAGCGCGGGCGGCATCGACTGGCTGGGCAAGCAATTGGGCATCAACTTGCACCTGTCCGACTTCAAGGGCGTGGACATGTTGCTGGCCGCCTTCGTCGCCTACACCCTGGGCTACAAGTACGCGGGCGACAACGACTTGCGCGGCGGCGCCGGCAACGACACCTTCTACAGCGGCATGGGCAACGACGACTTGCGCGGCGGCAGCGGCACCGACACCTACGTCATGTCCCTGGGCGACGGCAAGGACACGATCTACGAGACGGCTGGCGGCAACGACATCCTCAAGATCACGGGCAACCGCATCTTCTCGGACATCACGATGAGCGCGGACAAGGTCAAGGTGAACATCGACGGCAGCGAGTTGGTGATCAACTTCGTCGACGGCGGCAAGTCGTACGCGCGCATGACGATCGAGGATTACTCGCACGTCAACATCGCCGAGCTCGACATTGTGGACGCCAGCGGGCACATGGTGTCGGCGCTGGCCTTCGCCGACCTGGTGGCGCACGCCGAGCACGGCGCCGCCAACTACGAGATGGCGACGGTGTGGACGGTGGACCACTTGAACGCCTTCAGCACCTTGGTGACGGCCGCCCTGGTGGGCGTGCAAACCCACGCATAGCGCAAGCGAACGGCGCAATGGGGTTTTCGTATCGAGATCGAAACCCCAGCCAATCGCAAGCGTGAGCGAAACCAGGGTCGGAGTTTTTTTGTCGCGGCCTCATGCGACAAATTACTCCGACCCTGCTTTCGCGGGCCGAAGTCCGCAGCAGCCGCTCGGCCTGAGCTTGGTCGCCTCACAATCGCACGCCTGACGCAAGTGATCAGCGCAGTGCGTTTCGAATCAACGTCGAAACCCAATCAATTCGCCAGCGTGAGCGAAACCAGGGTCAGAGTTTTTTTGTCGCGGCCTCATGCGACAAATTACTCTGACCCTGCTTTCGCGCACCGAAGTCCGCGGCGTCAATTTGATTGAATAATCCGAACTTTCGAGTACCCCAACGCCCCCACACTAGCCGAGAGCTTGTGCGAAATAGCCCCGATCAATTCGCCTTATTCAGCAGCGAATTGCGCAATCCATAAACGAAGTAAGTGCAAATGGCCACCGCCATCCAGATGAAGAACACGCGGAACGTCATTGCCGACAAGTCCTTCATGATGTACAGGCACGCGCAAATGCTCAAACCCGGCACCACGTAGGGGCCGAAAGGCACGCGAAAGCCCGCGATGGCGGCGGCGCCTTCCTTGGCGCGCAGCACCGGCACGGCGATCGAGACGACGATGAACGCCGTCAAGGTCCCCATGCTGACCATATCCCACAAGAAGGCCGAATCGACCGTGCCCGCCACCAAGCCGACGAGCAGGCAAACAATCACGGTATTGCCAACCGGCGCGAGCGAGCGTGGATTAACCTTTTGGAACACCTTTGGAATCAAGCCGTCGCGGCTGATCGCAAACAAAATGCGGGTCTGCCCGTAGATGGTCACCAGCGTCACACTGAACACGGAAATAACAGCGCCTGCCGAGAGCAACAGGGCCGGCCACGCCTTGCCCGTCACGTTTTCCAGGATCACGGCCAGACCCGCTTCCTGCCCCGCGAACTTGGCCGCCGGCTGGGCGCCCAGCGCCGCCACCGCCACCAGCATGTAAAACACTGTCACGATAACGAGCGCTGAGAGAATACCGATCGGCACATTGCGCTTCGGATTTTTCACTTCCTCGCCCGCCGTGGCCACGGTATCGAGGCCAATAAACGAAAAGAACACAGTACCAGCCGCTGCGGCCACGCCATGCATGCCGCCCAAACCTTTACTGTCGTCGGCCTTGAAGAAAGGAACGAAGTTATTCGCGTCAAAACCGCTGAACGCGACCACGACAAAAAAGACCAGGATCGCCAGCTTGATCATCACCATGATGGCATTGGTGGTGGCCGACTCCTTGGTGCCGCGCACCAGCAGCAGGCAGCACATAATCACAAGCAGCACCGGCGAGAGATTGAATTGGCCGGGATGGAACTCGGTCCCGTTCGGCCCGGACACGATCATCGGCGAACTCAAGGCCTTGGGAATATGCCAGCCGAAGGCGTGCTGCAAGAACGTGTTGAGATACTCGGACCAGCCGATCGCCGTGGCGCCGGCGGCCAAGCCATATTCAAGCAGCAGGCAGGCGGCCATGATGAAGGCGGCGAACTCGCCAACCGTGGCGTAGGCGAAGGAATAGGATGAACCGGAGGCGGGAATGCGGAACGACAGCTCGGCATAGCACAACGCCGTTCGCGCTGCCTGCGGCACGGGTCCGACCAGGGTCAAATTGACCGGCTGGGTCAGTTTTCCGGAGGTCGATGACACGGTCCACCGCACCGCCACAGTCGAAATGAACCTGCGCGGCAATCCAGAAAACGGCTGCAACGCCGTCGATGCATTGGTGCAAACGATGGAGCGCGGCGACGCCGATAAGGTCCTGCGCAAGCAATGTGGCCGAATTTTCGACGCCCCGGATTTCTACGCATCCGGACGCCCCTTGTCCGGCGTCGACCGCGAACATTGGATATTCAATTTGGACTTCTTTTATGGAATGTCGCCCGCATGCACGATGGTGACAATGGCACACGTCTGGCAATCCGAACGACGAATCCCGGATACCCAATCGGTCGATAGGCTTGCCCTGGCACTCAAGAATGGGGTGGAACGGGCCGCGCCGCCAATGCGCGAGCAAGCCTTGCACGCCTTGGCTTATCTGGTAGCCAGGCTTCCCGGCGATACACGCGCACAAGATGCGGCGCGCTTGCTGGCACCCGCGCAGCACGCCATGATCGACACGCTCGAACAGGCCCAGTCCAAGTACCTGGACGAACTGGCGCGGCTGATCGTCGCGAGCGGCCCGCTCCAGCCGGGTGCGCGACAACGCCTCACAGCGATCGCAGGCGGGACAACGCGAGCCGCCGCGCATGCCCGCGTGGTACTAGCTCAATCCACTTAGGCAATCACGCGAACGCGGGGCTTGGATCAATTCGCCTTATTCAGCAGCGAATTGCGCAATCCATAAACGAAGTAAGTGCAAATGGCCACCGCCATCCAGATGAAGAACACGCGGAACGTCATTGCCGACAAGTCCTTCATGATGTACAGGCACGCGCAAATGCTCAAACCCGGCACCACGTAGGGGCCGAAAGGCACGCGAAAGCCCGCGATGGCGGCGGCGCCTTCCTTGGCGCGCAGCACCGGCACGGCGATCGAGACGACGATGAACGCCGTCAAGGTCCCCATGCTGACCATATCCCACAAGAAGGCCGAATCGACCGTGCCCGCCACCAAGCCGACGAGCAGGCAAACAATCACGGTATTGCCAACCGGCGCGAGCGAGCGTGGATTAACCTTTTGGAACACCTTTGGAATCAAGCCGTCGCGGCTGATCGCAAACAAAATGCGGGTCTGCCCGTAGATGGTCACCAGCGTCACACTGAACACGGAAATAACAGCGCCTGCCGAGAGCAACAGGGCCGGCCACGCCTTGCCCGTCACGTTTTCCAGGATCACGGCCAGACCCGCTTCCTGCCCCGCGAACTTGGCCGCCGGCTGGGCGCCCAGCGCCGCCACCGCCACCAGCATGTAAAACACTGTCACGATAACGAGCGCTGAGAGAATACCGATCGGCACATTGCGCTTCGGATTTTTCACTTCCTCGCCCGCCGTGGCCACGGTATCGAGGCCAATAAACGAAAAGAACACAGTACCAGCCGCTGCGGCCACGCCATGCATGCCGCCCAAACCTTTACTGTCGTCGGCCTTGAAGAAAGGAACGAAGTTATTCGCGTCAAAACCGCTGAACGCGACCACGACAAAAAAGACCAGGATCGCCAGCTTGATCATCACCATGATGGCATTGGTGGTGGCCGACTCCTTGGTGCCGCGCACCAGCAGCAGGCAGCACATAATCACAAGCAGCACCGGCGAGAGATTGAATTGGCCGGGATGGAACTCGGTCCCGTTCGGCCCGGACACGATCATCGGCGAACTCAAGGCCTTGGGAATATGCCAGCCGAAGGCGTGCTGCAAGAACGTGTTGAGATACTCGGACCAGCCGATCGCCGTGGCGCCGGCGGCCAAGCCATATTCAAGCAGCAGGCAGGCGGCCATGATGAAGGCGGCGAACTCGCCAACCGTGGCGTAGGCGAAGGAATAGGATGAACCGGAGGCGGGAATGCGGAACGACAGCTCGGCATAGCACAGCGCCGTCAAGCCGGCGGTCAAGGCCGCGATCAGGAAGGACAGCACCACCGAAGGCCCGGCCTTGGGTACGGCTTCGACCATGGTGAAGAAAATACCGGTGCCGATGGTGGCGCCCACGCCGATCATCGTCAGCGGGAACAATCCCAGGCTGCGACCGAGGCCACCGGCGCTGTGGCCGTGCCCATCGTCGAGGACATGCGCGGCCGGTTTAATTCGGATCAGTTTCTGGACAAAAGTTTGACTCACAGCTACCCCTTTTTTTCTCGCGCCCGGCGCGGCGGTCTCCAAGTCCGGGCATTCTTATTCAAAACTCAGCGATTATAGGGGTTTATGCCGGCGCCTAATACAGATCTTTTAGAAGTGGTGCGAGCCGGCCGCTTCCAATTCCCCATGCAGCTGAAAGCTCATGATGGCGAGGAAAGCGACCAGTCCCAAGTACAGCATGCCGTAATTGATGCGCGTCTCGCGCGCCACCGCGTAATAATCGGGCGGCAGATCGGCGCCGCCCCAGATGGCGGCCTTGAGTTGCGGGTAGGCGAGCAATCCGATCAAGATCAGCATCGGGCTGGGACGGTATAGGAACAAGGCCACCAGCAATGGCACGCCGGCCAGCCACACCTTGGGCGAAATAATGGCAGTGATGCGCCCGCCGTCGAGGGGCGACACGGGAATCAGGTTGATCAGATTGATCATGAAGCCGGTCGAGGCCAGCGCCAGCATCAGATTGCTATCGAACCAGCGCCCCATGAAAAAGCAAGCCAATGCGGCTGCGGTGCCGGCCAAAGGTCCTGCAAAACCAATATACGCTTCGGTCTCCACACTGTGCGGCATGTCCTTCAAGCTGACCCAGGAGCCAACAAAGGGAATGAACATTGGCCCGCCCACATCGAGCCCGCACAAGCGCGCCGCCACATAGTGCCCCATCTCGTGAACGAAGATGAGGAGCACGAAGCCGACCGCGTACGGCCAACCGAACACCCAACTGTAGGCGATCATCGACAACAGCAT
The DNA here is from genome assembly GCA_040388555.1 of Pseudomonadota bacterium. Lineage (GTDB taxonomy): Bacteria > Pseudomonadota > Gammaproteobacteria > Burkholderiales > Burkholderiaceae_D > Telluria_A. The sequence continues at coordinate 31,385 of JAZKBP010000012.1, read as the reverse complement.
GGTTCCGCCCGACAAGGCGACCTTGCCAAGCTTACCCGCGGCGAACAGCCAGACCAGTAGTTTTCCCATGTCGCTTTCCGCTCACGTGTTGGATTATTCTTCGGCCTTCTTGCGGCCAAAAAGTTTGGCGATACCCGCGCCAAAGGCGGCCACACCAATAAAAATCAGCTTCTTGAACGCCAGTAGCACGGCGAACAGCTTGCCAAACAAACCCAGCTTGGCCGCGACACCGCCAGCAACCAGGGCCGCGATGCCATACTCGGCTACCTTGTCGGTGCCGGAGTTGAAGTCCGCGTAGCGCTGGCCGGGCGTGAATTCGGTGAAGCCATTGACCAGCTGCATTTGCGTCTTGATCGTCCCGATCTGTTCCATGCCAGCCACGGCATTCAGAACCAGCACGCCCTCGCGCCCCAAAACGCGGATATTGTAGTTCAGCGAATGGGGGCCGACGTTAGCGGTGCTGAGCTCCTTAGCCCAGTACAGTTTGTGATTGGCCTTGTCATAGCTCGGCGCTTCGGCCCAGCCCACCAGCGACATCGATGGATAGCCTTGCTTGGCGCGCTCGGCATTGTCTTTTTCCGTCGATTCCTGCATTTCCTTGAGCAGCTTGCCGTACTCGATGCTGTCGGCGTCGTCGTCCTTGACGTGACCATCCTTGTCGTAGGTGACGACAACAGCCCAGCCGCTGTCGGACATCGGGCTCACATCGGCCGGCACGATCATGCCCAGCGACTTGATGCCGGGAGGATTGCCCCAGCCGTCGACCAGCAAGCGTTCGGCGTCGGCCGGGGGAAGGTAGCGGAACGCCGGCGGCAAGTCGAGCGTGGCGATGCCGCCTGGCAGATTGATCTTACCGTTCTGGAAGTTCAAGGTGGCGACGAATTCCGCCGCCGACATTTTCTTGGGCGCTGCCGCCTCTTGCGCCGCAGCGCCGGCGCTCGCGCCGAACAGGGATAGGCACAGCAAAGCGGCGAAGAAAGACTTGAACATACGGAATCCAGAAGTAAGAGGTTCGGGTCCGCGCCAGGAGGCGCAGACGGGCCGAGCATCTTACTCTGGAACTTGTCGTAAGTCTAATTATTTATATTTAAATCAATTGTAACTTCAACAGCAAATGGTGTTAATTTAACACCTGCACATGCTTGCCGCTGATGGTGCGCTGGGCTGGATTGCCGTACACCGTGATGCGCCCCGAACCGTTGCTTTGCGCGACCAAGGCCTGCTTGACGGAGGCACTGATGTCGCCCGAACCATAGGTAGACAGATCGGCCTGCAAGCTGGCCAGGCCAAGCAAATTGGCGCCACCCGAACCGTACACTTGCGCGTTCACCGACTGTACCGTACCGCTGGCCTGCAATTCGCCCGAGCCGTGCACATTGGCCGTGAGGGCGTCGCCATGCACTTGGCCCAGGGAGAGGCGGCCCGAACCGGTCAGGTTCACGTTGGCGTTACCCGTTTGCAGGGTTGTCGCGTTGACGTTACCCGAACCGCTCAACTGCATATCCAGGCTGGCCACGCGGCCAGACAAGTGCATGGTGTTCGATCCGCTCTTGACGACATTGAGCGGCGCGCCGTTCAAGTCGCTCACCACCAGGCGCCCCGAGCCGTTGGCCTGGATGCGCGTCAACTGCGGCAAGGTGTAACTCACGTGCAGATCGTTGGCGCTGTTGACGCTGCCCTCGACCCAGATGCGCATCGTGTTGCCGCGCGCCTCGGTGTGAATATAGGGCAGCAGGTTGGCGTCGGCATCGACCTGCATCGAAGGCGCGCCGCCCACCCGCACGTCCACATGCAATGGCCCGGACACTTCCAGCGCCGTCAAGGCCACTACGCTGCGCTGTTCGCTGCTGAGATGGCCATCGCCCCTGACGCTGTCGCCAAATGGGGTGGCAACGTGCATGTCGCCGGTTTCAGGGGTGATGATGACGGCGCAGCCGCCCAGGGTGGCGAGGCAGGCGATGGCGAGAATGGAACGCATGGAAAGTCCTTTTGTCTGGGAATGGCGGCAGCGAAATGCACCGTACAGCGCCAGACTAACAAAAGCGACGCGCGCACCAAGCCAACGTGCGACGATCTGCGAAAAGGAGGGATTCAACTGCGCGGGGGCACGATAAGTGGCGGCGCTGCGAGCGCGGGGGACATGAATCAAGACGGCGAGGCATGCGCCGCTGGATGCTCCAGTGCGCCCGCCATCGCGCGCGCCCTGGATTCATCGCTGGCAGCGCTCAGTTGACGCGCACCACCATCAAGCCGGCCCGCAAGCCCACCCGCACGTCCGGGTTCGGGAACACCACCAGCTCCTGCTGGTGCTTGACCGTGTACACGGTGTCGCCATCGGTGGCGATGACGGCGCCTTGTTCAAGCGCGGTGAAATTCTGCGTGCTACGGTCAAACGCCATTGTGAACGCGTCCGACAGTTTCATCACATCCTGCGCCACCTTGAACACGTGCGCGGCCTTGGACGCCGGTGGCGCCTCGGTCCCGCACAGCAGCGCGCGCAGCGCCGCATCCACTTCGGCAAACTGGCTCAAATCGTTCTGGCCCAGCGTGCCGACGCGGCCCAGCTCCACCGTGCTACCAGCGGCCGCACAATGCTCGGCCGAATAGTAGCTGTAGGTGCCGGCCGAACGCGGATTCATGATGATGGCGCCAATCGCCGCCTGGCCCAGCCAGTCGATCAAGGCAGCCTTCGCCCCGTCCCCGATCAGATCGGGCACGATCGCAAACGTTGGATACACGGATGGACGGATCGCCGTATGCAGGTCCAGATGCCAGCGCACCGGTCCGGCGCCGTCAAAAAAGGCGTCTGTGGCGGCGATCATCGTGTCGGCCCGCGCCGCCTCGACCGCCGTAGCGAGCGAACCACGCTCCGGACGGAACATGCGATTGAGGTCGGCATCGATGAAGCGCTTGCCAGCCGCGATCGCATCGACATTGCCGACGCAGACCATCAAGTCCACCGCTAGCGCGGCCGGTTCCATCGAAATGGCATCGAGCAGATGCGCCACCACTTCGATCGGTCCGGTCTCGTCGCCATGCACGCCAACCGACACCAGCACGCTGGCACGCGTGCCGGCGCCTTGCGCCTTGATCTGCAAGATGCCATGCGCCGGCTGCGCGACTGCGAAACCGGCGTCCTGGAAGCGGCGGGCGACGGCGCCGAAATCGGCCTCCGCCAGTGCCCGAACCGCTTCAGCTACTACTGGTGCAACAGGATCCTTCATGCCGCTTACGCCACCGCCGTCGTCGCTTCGGACAGCGCCCACACGTCGAGCATCGCCTGCTCGAGCTCAGTCGCTGGCGAGTAGCCGGACAAGCCCATCGTGTTGGTCACCAGTTCCACCGCGTCCATCGTGTCGGTGCCGTCCGAGGAACGGGCCAGCACTTGGGTCAGCAGCTTTTGCTGGGTGCGGCGCAGCGCTTGCTGCGCGTAGCTGCGCAGCTGCGCTTGCGACTTGCTGTGCGGGGCCAGCTTCAGGCCGCGCTCGAGCGTGTCGATGCCAGCCTGGCCACGCAGGACCATGCCAACTTGCAGGAACTGCGCCAACGTCATGCCGGCAGGACGATTCACCGACACCGCCGCGAACAGGAAGCTGGCCACGCCTTCGATCGCATCGACCGACTTCCAGGCTTGCACGAACGACGCGCTCAAATCCTTGTGTGCTGGCTCGTCGGCCTGGCCGCTCATGAGCTGCTTGAGCATGTCGCTTTGGCTGAACAGGCGGGTCAGTTCTTCCATGCCGCCATTGCCACGCTGCTGATCACGCGGGACCGACAACACGCCTTCGACGATCGCCTTGAACAGCACGCGAGTGCGCTCATCGACCTTGATCGAAGTGGCGCGCGGCACGCGCAGCGCATCGGCGTCGAGGGCGGAGAAGATCGGCGCCAGGTGCAGCGCGGACCATGCCTGGCCCCATGCGCAGACGACTTCAGTTTCATCGACGCCATGCTCGATCGCCAAGTCGCGGATCATCAAAGGACCGCAACGGTTGACCGATTCGTTCGCCAGCACGGTGGCCAGGATCGCATTGGCCAGCGGGTGCGCCAGCGGCTTGCGGGTGGCGACCAGGGCGGCCGGGAAGTAAGGCTTGAGGATCGACTCGGCCCAGCTCATTTCCGTCAGCGGCAACGCGGACAGGGTGCGCTTGAAGCGGTTCTTCACGTTCGCCACCACCACCGCCAGTTCCGGCGCGGTCAAGCCCAGGCCAGCGGCCTTGCGGCGTGCCAGCTCGGCGTCGCTTGGCAGTTGCTCGAGTTCGCGCGAAACGGCGCCCTCGGCTTCCAGGCTGGTGATCAGTGCGCCATAGCTGTCGACCACGGAGGCATCGGCTTGCGCTTGCAGCTCGCGCACCAGCAGGTGCGTTTGCAGCGTGTTGTCGCGCAGGACCAGCGCTTCGATATCGAGCGTCATCTCGTTGAGGACGCGGTTACGGTCCGCTTCCGGCAGTTCGCCAGCATTGACTTCGGTGTCGAGCCAGATCTTGACGTTCACTTCATGGTCGGAGCAATCCACGCCGGCCGAGTTGTCGATCGCGTCGGTGAACATGCGGCCACCGGCCAGCGAGAACTCGATACGGCCGTTCTGGGTCGCGCCCAGGTTGCCGCCTTCGGACACCACCTTGCAGCGCAGCTGGTTGCCGTCAACGCGGATATTGTCGTTGGCGCGGTCTTTCACCTGTGCGTGGGTCTCGGTCGAGGCCTTGATGTAGGTGCCGATACCGCCGTTGTAGAACAGGTCCACCGGTGCGAGCAGGATGCGGTGCATCAGTTCTTCCGGTGCCAGCGAGGTCTCTTCGATGTCGAGCGCCTTGCGCACTTGCGGCGACAATTCGATCGAGCGCGCGGAACGTGGATACACGCCGCCGCCAGCCGAGATCAAGTCCTTGTTGTAGTCGTCCCACGAGGAACGCGGCAGCGCGAACATGCGTGCGCGCTCGGCGAACGAGGTCACGACGTCCGGTGTCGGGTCGAGGAAGATGTGGCGATGGTCAAAGGCGGCCAACACTTTCAGCTGGCGCGACAACAGCACGCCGTTGCCGAACACGTCACCGGACATATCGCCCACGCCCACCATGGTGATTGGCGTGGTTTCCATATTGTGGTCCATCTCGTAGAAGTGGCGCTTGACCGCTTCAAACGCGCCCTTGGCGGTGATGCCCATCTTCTTGTGGTCGTAGCCGTTCGAGCCACCGGACGCGAACGCGTCGCCCAGCCAGAAGCCGCGCTTGACGGCGATGCTGTTGGCGATGTCCGAGAACGTGGCGGTGCCCTTGTCGGCAGCCACCACCAGGTAAGGATCGTCCTGGTCGTAACGCACGGTGTCCGTTGGCGGAACGATGGCGCCGCGCACGCGGTTGTCTGTCACTTCCAGCAAGCTGGCGATGAACAGGCGGTACACGGCTTCGCCTTCGGCGGCGATGGTTTCACGCACGGCGTCTTTCGGCATCTGCTTGCACACGAAGCCGCCCTTGGAGCCGGCCGGCACGATGACGGCGTTCTTGACCATCTGTGCCTTGACCAGGCCCAGCACTTCGGTACGGTAGTCTTCCATGCGGTCCGACCAGCGCAGGCCGCCGCGGGCGACGGGGCCGCCGCGCAGGTGCACGCCTTCGAAGCGGCGCGAAAACACGAAGATCTCGCGGAACGGACGCGGCTCCGGCACCAGCGCCAGGTTGCTGGTGTCGAACTTGAAGATGATCTTGTCGCCCTGCTGCTCGTTCTGGAAGTAGTTGGTACGCACGGTGGCCAAGGTCAGGTCCACCAGCGAGCCCAGGATTTCCTCGGTGTCGGCATGGTTCACTGCAGCCAGGCCAGCCTTGATACCGGCCAGCGCCGTAGCGCCAGCGGCGCGTTGGGCTTCCGACAGGGTTGGGTTGAAGCGCGCCAGGAAGCCATCGACCAGGGTCTTGACCATCGCAGGCTGCTTGCGCAGGCAATCGGCGATGTATCGCACCGAGAATTTGCTGCCGGTCTGGCGCCAGTAGCTGATGTAGGCACGCACCAGCTGCACTTCACGCACGTGCAGGCCGCCTTCGATGACCAGGCCATTCAAGCGGCCGTCTTCGGCTTCGTCATTGAACAGGGAAGCGAACAATTCCTGCGCCACGGCGATCACGTTCGGCTGCGCCAGCTTGGCCGCGCTTTCGGCGTCCACCGCCAGGCAGGTGACGTAGTGGCGTTTGCCGTCGGCCACGCTCAACGAAAAGGTTTGCTCGCGGTCGATCGACACACCGGCGTTATGCAAGGCTGGCAGGATGCGCGAGAGCGAAGGCACGCGGTCCACCGAGTACAGGCGGATCGTCGCAGGCACATCATCACCGGCTTCAACGCGCACTGACACGCGCGCTTCGCTACCGATTTGCAGGAGCGCGTCCAGGTCCTTGAAGGCCACGGCCGGCGCGGTCGCCGCCACGTAGCTCACGGGCAGCGTGGAGCACAGCTTGCGCAGGCTGGTGCGCAGGGCGACGTCGGCCACGGTGTCGGTCAGGGCGGCGAACTTGTCATGCCAGCCGTCGAGCACGGACAGCAGCGGGCTCTGGATGTCGGTAGCCAGGTCGAGCGGATAGCGCGCGGCGTGGGCGATCAGGTACACGCGGGCCAGTGGGCCGTCGGCGACCAGGGTTTGCGAGCGCACGTCGGTGGCGCCCGAGCTCTCGCGCAGCGCATGCGCCAGCGCGGAAGCGACGCTTGCGCTGTAACGCTCGCGTGGCATGTAGACCAGCACGTTCAAGTGGCGCGCATACACGTCGCGGCGCGCGAACACCTTGGCGCGCGGTTGCTTGTACAGCGACACGACCGAGCTGCACACCTGTGCCAGCCATTCCGGATCGGCTTCCAGCGCTTCGGTGCGCGGCAGCGATTCGAGGATCTCGAGGAATTTCTCGGCGCGGAAGCCTTCCTGGCGCACACCGGCCAGGCTCAGCACCTTGGCCACGCGGCCGCGCGCGAACGGCAGGCGCGCCAGCGGGGTGGCGGTGGCGGCGCGGGTGAACAAGCCAACGAAGCAGTGCTCGCCCAGCACGGCGCCAGCGGCGTCGGTGTGGCGCACGCCGATGAAGTCGAGCGGCTGGTCGCGGTGCAACGTGCCTTCGACGTCGGCCTTGACGATCGAGAGCGTGTCCGGACGCTTGGACAGGGTTTCGAAGTCGCCCGGGATATTGGCCAGGCAGGTGCCGTAGACCGGATGGGCGGTGTCTTGCAGCACGCCGATACGGCTAGGGATATCACGCTCAAGTTCGCGCGCGCCCGGCTTGACGACGTAGTAAGCGTAGCCGAAGGGCTCGAAGCCTTCGTTCTTGGCCCACTCGAGGAAAGCAGCGACTTCCTGGCCTTCGGTGCCGTTTGCGGCGGCGGCAGCGGCCACGGTGGTCAGGCGGTCGGCCATGGCCACGGCATCGCGGCGCACCACGGCGGCGTCGGCCGCCACCATTTGCAGCTTGGCGACCAGCGCGCCCAATGTGTCGGCGGCCAGCTCTTCGGACAACAGGCACAGCACGAACGATTCGAACGGCGCGCCGGCTTCGCCGACAGCGCTTGCTTCGCCGGACGCGTCGCGGCGCACGGACAGCACGGCGTTCATCACGGCGGAGGCGGCCACGCGCTGCTTGCGCATCGCCATCACGATCGAATCGACCAGGTAGGGCATGTCGTCATTGACGATCAACAGGGCGGTGGCCATGCCGCCGCGCGCGTCTGCGTAGCGCAGTTGGGAGATTTGGCAGCCGCCGCCGGCGCGCTTGGCACCCTGCGAAAAGGCATCCCACAAGACAGGTGCGAGACTGCCCGGCGCGGTGCCGGCCAGGTCTTCTTCATCGAGCGAACCGAGCCAGGCGCTGATCAAGGCAGCGACTTGGCTGCCGCCAGCGGCGGGCTTGCTCGAGTTCACCAGCTCAAGCGTCTGTGTACGCAAATCTTGTGGCATATCTTTCATCTTGCTTCTCCATTGCTGTTGGTATTCGCCGCGCCCGCACTCGCTTGTGGCTGTGCAGTCGCAACGCTCATGGGCAGGCGGGTCGGCCCGCCCTAAAAATCATGGCTTCCGAAGACGGAAGTTCGTATCGTTTCAATACTGTTACCGGATGCTGCCAAATGCAGCGCTGCCGGTATTAGAACAGGTAAGCGCGGCGGAATCAAACCGCCGCCACAGGCCTTAAAACTCGTATAACCCAGGCAGGTCGAGGATGCGCGTCAGCTCTTCCAAGGCCGCCTGGCATTCGATCGCCAAGTGCGGATCGGCCAGATCCTTCGGCTCGAGGTGATCGCGGTAGTGCTTCTCGACCCAGGCCACCAGCGTGGTGTAGAGCGCTTCCGTCATCACCACGCCTTGGTGCATGGCGCGGCTTTCGGCTTCGGTCAGCGCCACGCGCAGGCGCAGGCATGCGGGGCCGCCGCCGTTGCGCATGCTCTGGCGCAGATCGAAGTGGATCAATTCGCTGACCGGGCCGCCGCTGGCGACCATGCCTTCGAGGTAGCGCGCCACCGCCTGGTTTTCTTGGCATTCTTGCGGAATCACCAGCGCCATCTTGCCGTCCGCCTTGGACAACAGCTGGCTGTTGAACAGATAGCTGGCGACGGCGTCGGCCACCGACACGGCGGAGGTGTCCACGCGCACGGCCGTCAGATCGGCGCCAACGCCAGCCATGGAGCGGCGCAGGTCGCTCAACACGCCCGCCTCGTCGGCGAAGGCTTGCTCGTGATAGAACAGCACGTTGGCGTTACCGACGGCGATGACGTCGTTGTGGAACACGCCCTGGTCGATCACTTCCGGATTTTGCGAAGCGTAGACGGTGCGGGCGCCGTCCAGGCCGTGCATGCGTGCGATCGCTTGCGAAGCTTCCAGCGTCTGGCGGGCCGGATAGCGGCGCGGCGCCGGCGCGGCAGCGTCGAACTCGACACGGCCGTACACGAAAAACTCGACACCCTTGCCGCCATGCTCAGCGCACAGGCGCGTGTGGTTGGCGGCGCCTTCGTCGCCAAACGCCGGCGTCGACGGCAGCGCGTCATGCACCGCGAAGTGCTTCTCGTCCTTGAAGATGGCGCGCAGCGTGCGCGTCGACTGCGCGTGCTCAAAGGCGCGGTGCAGCTTGTTGTTCAAGTTGGCAGAGGTGAAGTGCGCGCGGCCGTCGTGCGTGTCGGCCGATGGGCTGACGGTGGCGGCGTTGGCGGTCCACATTGGCGAGGCCGAGTAGGCGCAGGCGAGAATCACAGGCGATTCCTTGTACGCGCTCTCGAGCACCTGGGCGTCGGTGCCAGTGAAGCCGATGCTGCGCAGCAGACGGAAATTCGGGCGTGCTTGCGGCGGCAGCAGCGCTTGCGCGAAGCCGCGCGCGGCCAGCGCACGCATCTTGGCCAGGCCCTGCAAGGCAGCCTGCTTTGGGTTCGACGCGCTCTTGACGTTGCTGAACGATGCGACGTTGCCGAACGAAAGGCCGGCATAGTTATGCGATGGGCCGACGAGACCGTCGAAGTTGAATTCGCGTGCGCTGTGCATGCTGGGCTCCGGTGCGTTTAGAACGTCAAGCCAGGCGACAGCTTGGCCGGCATTTCGAGGGCGCTCGTTTCGATCGAAGCGACCGGGTAAGCGCAGTAGTCAGCAGCATAGTATGCGCTAGGACGGTGGTTGCCGGACTGGCCAACGCCGCCGAACGGCGCCGAGCTGGCCGCACCGGTGGTCGGGCGGTTCCAGTTGACGATGCCGGCGCGCGCTTGCACGTTAAAGCGCTTCCACAGTGCCTCGTCGTTCGACAGCAGCGCAGCGGCCAGGCCGAAGGAGGTGGCGTTGGCGACCTTGACCGCGCTGTCGAAGTCGGCCACACGGATGATCTGCAACAGAGGGCCGAACCATTCTTCGTCCGGAATACCCTTGGCGTCGGTGACGTCGACGATACCAGCGGTGACAAAACCTGCATTCGGGTCGAGCTGCTTCATTTGCAGCAGCGTCTTGCCGCCCTTCGCCACCATGTCGGCCTGCGCCTGCACCAGGCGTGCGGCGACAGCGCTCGACACAACTGGGCCCATGAACGGCTGCGGTTCGGCATTCGACGGGCCCACAGCCAGCTTGGCGGCCACTTCCACCAGGCGCGCGATGAAGGCGTGGCCGGCGGCGTTGTCCTGCACCACCAGGCGGCGCGCGCAAGTGCAGCGCTGGCCGGCCGAGATGAAGGCGGACATGATCGCGTGATGAACGGCGGCGTCGACATCCTTGACGTCCCACACCACCAGCGGGTTATTGCCGCCCATTTCCAGCGCCAGCATTTTGCCTGGCTGGCCGCCGAACTGCTTGTGCAGGGCGACGCCGGTCTGGCAGCTGCCGGTGAAGAGCACGCCGTCGAGCAGCGCGTTTTGGCCGAGCGCGATGCCGGTGTTACGGCCGCCGTTGACCAGATTGATCACGCCTGCCGGCAGGCCGGCTTTTTCCCACAGCTGCACGGTCTTGACGGCGGTGCGCGGTGCGTACTCGCTCGGCTTGAAGACGACGGTGTTACCGGCGATCAGGGCGGGCACGATATGGCCGTTGGGCAGATGGCCAGGGAAGTTGTACGGACCGAAGACGCCAAACACGCCGTGCGGACGGTGACGCAGCACCGCGTCGCCATCGGCGACCTTGGACGACGTCTCGCCGGTGCGCGCGCTGTGCGACTGCACCGAGATATCGATCTTGGCGGCCATCGTGGCCACTTCAACGCGCGCTTCCCACAGCGGCTTGCCGACTTCTTCGGCGATGGTCTGTGCCAGGTCTTCCGCGTTTTCCTTGAGCAGATCGCGGAAGCGCGCGCAGATGGCGACGCGCTCGGCCAGCGGCGTATTCGCCCAGCCTTCGAAGGTGTCATGCGCCGCTTGCGCCGCGCGCTGCACGTCGTCTGCGGTGGACTCGCTGCTCGACCAGGTTTGGCGGCCGGTCGATGGATCGATGGTGACCAGTTCGGCGCCGCTACCAGCTTGCCATTCGCCCTTGACGTAGTTGCTCAAATTCTTGCTGAGATTAGACATTTGCGTTTTTCCTTACATTGAGTGGCAGCGTGCGGACTGCATCGCCGCTCTTGCAGTGCAGCAGATTCTGGTCGACCGGCGACAGGGCCAGACGCCCTTGGGCCGGATTGACGTTTGCGACGATCATGCGGAAGTCGCGCATGTCGGTGTTCGAAACGAGCAGAGGTTCGGTGTCGTTCGAGATGGCGGCGTCGTCGACGGTGGCCATCGTGCTATCGCGCATGGCGCGCAGTTCGGACACGCGCGCCTGCAGCACCGGGCCGGCGTCGAAAATATCGACATAGCCTTCGAAGTGCATGCCTTCCTGCTCGAGCAGGCGGCGCGCCGGCGCGGTGGACACGTGCACCTTGCCGATGACTTCCTGCGCCGATTCCGGCAGATAGGCCACGTACATCGGCTGGCGCGGCATCAGCTCCGCGATGAAGGACTTCTTGCCCAGCGCCGTCAAGTCGTCGACATGGTTGAAGTCCATCTTGAAGAAATGGCGGCCCAGGCCTTCGTAGAACGGCGAGCTGCCGTCCGGCGCCTGGAAGCCGCGCATCTCGGCGATCAATCGTGCCGTGAACAGATGCGGGAACTGCGCGATGAACAGGAAGCGGCTTTTCGAGAGCCACTTGCCGTTGTTACCGCTGCGGTAGTCCGGGTGCAGGAACAGCGAGCACAGTTCGGTCGAGCCGGTAAGATCGTTCGACAGGTACAGCGTTTCCATGCGCGTGAACACATCGAGCTCGCGGCTGGAATGGACCAGCGTACCGATGCGGTAGTTATAGAACGGCTCTTCCAGGCCCACCGAGCCCTTGATGGCGCATACGCCGCCCAGGCGGCCGTTCGTCGTATCTTCCATCACGAACATGTAGTCGCGCTTTTCGGGCGGGATGGTCTCGGCGAAGGAAGCGCAGGCGATTTCCACGCGCTCGCCCAGCATCTTGTAGTCCGGCTTGAGGGTCGTCATTCCGGTGCCAACCTGGCTGGCCAGGTAGACCAGTGCGTCCAGGTCCGAAGCGTTAATTGCACGTACAACTAGCATGGCTATCTCTCTCAGATTCTGACGCAGATGACGTTGTCGCCGGCGGCGACGCGCAGTTTGTCCATTGCGGCGGGCGGCAGGCTGACGCTGTCGCTGGCCTCGGTCGGCGCGCACTTGACGGTGATGGCGCGGAAGTTCTGCTCGCGGCACACGGCCACCGCGTAGGTGACGGTGGCGTCGGCGGTGTTGTTTGCGTCGCCCGCATCGGCAACGGCCACGCGGCGCTGCATCGAGCCGTTGAAGGAGCGCAGCGCGTTCTTTTGCGCTTGCAGGATCGGGCCGCCATCAAAAATATCGATGTACTCGTCGGCCTCGAAGCCTTCTTCCGTCAGCAGGTTGAAGGCAAGTTGGCCGTCCGGATGGATCTGGCCCATGGCTGCCTGGGCGTCGCCCGGCAGCAGCGGCACGTAGACCGGATAGTGCGGCATCAGCTCCACGATCAGCGTGCGGTTGCGCGCACCGCCGATGACGCGCTCGGCGTCGAGGAAATCCATCTTGAAAAATTTGCGGCCCAGCGCATCCCAGAACGGCGAATGGCCATTGCCGTCGGTGATACCTGCTAGCGGCACGAAGAAGCGGTCGCCAAAGCGGTGCGGCGCCAGCACCGCGAACAGCAAGCGCGCGCGCGACAGCAAGGCTGCCTCGAGGCCGGCGCTTTCGCGGTTGTTGACGTAAAAGCCGGACAGCTGCGAATACGCGGTGAGCTCCGAGCACAGCGTCAGCGCATGCACGCTGTGGCTGATATTGAGGTCGCGCGAGACTTGCTGCGCCACGTCGTTACGGAAGGAGAAGTAGGTGCCGTTCGAGCCTGCGGAGGCGTGGATGGCGGCGGTGCCGACGATCTCGCGCGTGTCGCTGTTCTCGAGCACGAACTGGTAGGACTCTTCGCTGGGGATATCGACCTGGGCGGCGAACGAGGCGATTGAACGTTCGATCGCCGCTGCGATCTTTTCGCGCGTTCTTGGCAGGGTATGCACACCGGGCATCGACACCGCTGCCAATGATTCGAGGGCGGCGATATCCGACAGTTCCACCGGACGGACAACAAACATGTGAGCTCCCTAATTTGCGCTACGCGGAAATGACACTGGCCCGGGCGAGAACCCGGGCCAGGAGAACAACAAGCTTACTTGGCGGCGGCGAGCAGGCCGTCGATGGAGACGCGCATGAGGCGGTCCGCCTCGGCGATCTGCTCGTCCGACACGATCAGCGCGGGCGCCAAGCGCACCACGTCCGGACCGGCGATCAAGAGCATCAAGCCTTGCGCTTCGCAAGCCTTGGTGATGTCCTTGGAGCGGCCCTTGAACGCAGGCGCCACAGGGATACCGAGCAGCAGACCGCTGCCGCGCACGCCGGCGAACACGGTTGGATAGTCGGCCACCAGCTTTTCCAGGTTGGCGACGATCTTGGTGCTCGCCACTTTGACGCGCTCGAGGAAGGCCGGGGTGTTGATCGTCTCGATGACGTTCAGCGCCACGGTGGCCGCCAGCGGGTTGCCGCCGTAGGTGGTGCCGTGCGAACCGACGCCGAAGTGGCCGGCGATCTCGTTCGTGGTCAGCATGGCGCCGATCGGGTAGCCATTGCCCAGGGCCTTGGCCGAGGTGAGGATGTCTGGCGTGACGCCGGTGTTCATGTAGGCGTACAGGGCGCCGGTGCGGCCGACGCCGGACTGGACTTCGTCAAAAATAAGCAGGGCGCCGGTTTTGTCGCACAGCTCGCGCAGCGCTTGCAGGTACTCTGCCTTGCCTGGAATGACGCCGCCTTCGCCCTGGATAGGCTCGACGATCACGGCCGCGACATCGTCGGTGATGGCCGCTTTGGCCGCTTCGATGTCGTTGTACGGGATGTGGTTGATCGCTTGCGGCAGCGGCTCGAAACCTTCGGTGTACTTTGGCTGGCCGCCGACGGACACGGTGAACAGGGTGCGACCGTGGAAGGACGACAGGCAGGACACGATGCGCGACTTGTGCGCGCCGAACTTGGTGTGCGCGTATTTGCGGGCCAGTTTGAGGGCAGCTTCGTTCGCCTCGGCGCCGGAGTTGCAGAAGAAGACGCGGTCGGCGAAGGTCGCTTCGGTCAAGGCCAGGGCCAGGCGCAGGACGGGTTCGTTGGTGTAGCCGTTACCGAGGTGCCACAGGGTTTGCACTTGCTTGGTAAGCGCTTCGACCAGGACAGGGTGGGCGTGACCCAGGCTGGTGACGGCGATGCCGGAGGTGAAATCGAGGTAGTGCTTGCCGTTCTGGTCCCACAGGTCCAGGCCGCTGGCGCGCACAGGCACCATGCCGGCTGGGGCGTAGGTTGGGACGAGGACGTCGTCGAAGGTTTGTCTGGTAACAGGCCGTGCGGTGACACCCGAGTCAAGCTTTGCGTTCATGGCATTCCTCATCCAATGTGTGGTACGCGCAGCTCCAACAGCTGCAGCGTGTCGGATCATTATAGGAACACCGGCAACAAAACTCTTTTCAAACTGCGACAGGCATTTTCATTTTTGGTCGTTTGGGGTGGGGACGGTATCTGGCGCGCCTTGGCTGGCGGGGCATAACGTACAACATTGCGGATTTGATGCTCGGACTGCGCGCCCCATGCTGCCGGCTGGCGCGCAGTACTATCAGCGACGATTCAGCGGTCGCCTCCCGCGAGGTATAGCTACTGAACGATCACATTGCAGCGCTCCTTTCTGCGAACTTCCGCTTGGTCACCACCTTCGGTGTCGGTAAATTTGGGCGAAGGTCAGCCGCAAATTTCCGCTTCTGCGCATTCGGCAAGAGTATCCAAATGATCTTCCATGCATTGCGATTGTTGCCGCCGACTGCGTTCGCGCACGCGCTCGGATAGGTTTCCTCGCCGCTGTACAGGATGGTGCTCTGGCCCACCTCCCAATGACAGTTCTCACCAGCGAAAACAGTACGATGCACCGCCCCGTTCGGCAAAAAAAGGCGCTTCCGATGATACGCCGCCATGGACGGCATGTGATATGACTTCGGGTTGTTTCGCGCCATCCAATCCCGAATGCCAAGCGCAGCAATTTCCCACTCCTCCTTCCTACGCCCTGTTTGGCGTGAAGTCTGTGAGCTGATCGTAAATTTCCCGGGAGATCGGCAGCTCCATGACGGGGGGGGGCGAGGTGGCGTGTTTTCATGGCTTCCCTCGATTTCGCACGATTCCGGTCGATACCGCACGAATTCGTGACGAAACCGCACGATTCGGAACCGAGATCACACGATAAGCGCACGAAAACGTCCGTTAGCGAGCCGATTCCTCACGATTGTGTGCAGCGCCTTGCCCGCTCAACATTTAGACCGCGCCCCGCCAAGATCGGAATCTCACGACAAGCGGGTAGTTAGGATCACCAGCTTCGACTCTCCTGCTAGTTCGAGTATCCGACAGGCAAGTGAGAGCGCCTCTCCCACTCCGACCTAAGTTAAAAACATGCATTTAATTCATCGCCTGCATAACCTGCGCAAAAATCTTGATGCTTATCACCTGCATCGCCTGCACATTTTTCTTGACTTCAATAACCTGCCATGTCATCGTTCAGTCAACACCTAACTAGGAGCGCAAACATGTCAGATCAAATTGACAAAATTTTTGAAACGCATTTGAAAGTTGTGGACGATGGATACGTAAAGCCTGGAAATTTGCGCTACAAGAACTATGCAGTCACAACTTTGCGTGGGGGGGTGGGGAAAACAACGCTTAGTTTTAACATCGCTTATGAGATGAGTTCCAAGCGCTCAATGCTTGTCGCAGATATGTGCCCGCAATGCAATTTGACGGAAACGCTGATGCGCGATGAAAATCCAGTGGTCACCGTACTTAAAGCCTTGCAACCGGTGCTTCTAGGGCCTGCGTTCGGAGAAAAACCTGAGGACCTTTCTTACCGGATTTCGACGACGTGCTCGGCATTCAAAACTACCAAAGCTAGTTATGTCGTCCCAGGTGACGCTGAAATGTTCGCATTCCCGTCCACCATGTATCAGCAGTTACAGTTGGCTCACTCGCAGAATAATCAGGGGGCGGTCAAGGCTCTGCTTGAATCGCTTCAACGTGTACTCGTTGCGGAAGCAAAAGAAAAAAAATCTTCTGGGATCTTAATGGATACAAGTCCATTTTACGCCGGGGGTACGCATTTGGCATGGTGCGCAGCAGATGCATTGATCATCCCTGTTCGCGTCGATGAACATTCAATTGATTCTCTAGAATTAACGCTCGATATGTTACTGAATCCGGCGCGTGATTTCTGTATTTGGAACGAACGTGCCGGGGGGCGCAAACCTCCAAAGGTTGCTGCAGTTGTTATGACGATGGTCGGATCAAAAAGTCGAATACGAGCAACGCCTGATCGGGCATCACGAATGTACGTCGAGCGCGCCTTGTCAATTGCCGAGAAGTACCCACAAGCGTTCGATGTAAAAAATCCAGCAGACGTGTTCGTTCTCACCGATGATTTTGTTTCCTCTGGCCGCATAAGTGGAGCGAAAAGCATTCCAATTTCGCGTCTTCAAATCGGTGGTTTTCATACGGTCGAAGGCAAACGACTTCAAGTGAACTCATCAGTAACTCGATATCAACGCGAACTTGCGTACTTGGTGAGCGTCTTGTAAGCACGCAAATCGGTAAATACGACTAGTCCCCACCGATGTATGTCGTAGGGCACGACATGTTGGGGAGCGTTGTGTCAAAAAGAATTGCCGTGTTTATCATGTGGTGTCACTCAGTATTTATGCGATACTTTCCCATCGGAATATGAAATCGGGATCATAACCATGAGCAAAGTCCGACATTTTGATGTGGCAGGCATAAATATTCGAGTACACCCGATTCACGAACCTTTCCGGTACCTTGCACTTTGGAAAGCGCTCTGGGCCCAAAAGACGAACGTAACGCATGCGAGCCACGCATTGATGATCGGCGAATACAATGTCGACACGCCTGGCTTTATCAAGGGCAATTTCTATCGATTCTTACAAGTCGATACCGATGCCCCCTGGTTTGACGTTGACAAACATATGAAGGCCGCAGACGAGGATGTTGGCCAGGTACACATTCCGCCGGCGTTAAAGCCAAATCTGACTGAAATTCCATATGTCTTAGACTTGAAGCGACATTGCCTATATTTTGTTTCGCATGAGCAGGAAATGAACCTATCTCCGGTGATAGTTGATAAGTTACTAAAGCGTTTGACGGGTCTTCCTGTTATTCGAAAGCAATTTGGCGACGTAGACTTGACCGTACTCACTGATCGCGGCAGGGTCCAAGAGATGCTAAAAATGCCAGTCATTCGTAAGCTCACGATTACACTTGAACGTCCAAATCCGGCGGAGGAAGAGGATGATGAAACAGTATATGAACGTCTGGAGCGCCGGAAGCTGAAATCTGAGACCCATATCTACCAGAAGTTGAAAGGTGAGGCCACGATCAACGTAGATGCCGAAATGCACGCGCAGGCGGAAAATGCGATGGACAATGGGCTCGTAGAAGTAGTGGGTAAGAACTTGGCCGGCCAACCAGTGAAAGAAGCTTCTAAGGATTTTCCGACTAAGATAAAGGGAACATACACTCCAACCGGAATGGCGTCTCAGACCTTGAAAGATGCGCTGTTAGCGTTAGTAATTGATATTGGGGCACGCAAGTAATGGCTGCGGAGAAACACCCCGGGAATGCGCGAATGCTGATGAAAGCGTGGGCAATTACTGGCGGCTGGAGTAGTAATGCGCGTTCGATTGATTTTTGGCTTGCCGTTTTGGTTTGGGCCTTGTGCTATCACTTTTGGGCCACCGACGCCTGGTGGGATCAAGTGCTAAGCGTGATACCCAATCTCTTAGGATTTACGCTAGGAGGCTTCGCCATCTTCCTCGGATTTGGTAGCGATACGTTCAGAGAATTGATTTCCGACGCAGACGAATTTAAATCTCCGTACATCAGCACAAGCGCGGCATTTCTTGTTTTCGTAGCTATGCAATTGATTGCGTTGCTTTTCGCGCTCGCTGCAAAAGGTCTATATTTCCCCACGCCCATCTGGCTGAAGTCCTGGGAAGACATATTGCATCTCGGACGCCTTGGATCATCTGGAGTCGGTTATTTTCTGTTTGTGTACAGTATCGCTCTGGCGTTCCGTGCAGCCATGAGGATTTTTCGCCTCAGCCGGTGGTATCACGCCTTCATAATGAGGGAAGCGGCAGTTACCTCGAACACGATCCCGAAGCGCGATGGCGACAACACGCCATAGCTGGCACTGAAAGAAAAATTATTTTCGGCCAAGCCTCGCCTGTTCTGCGAAGAGGCCCCGATCAATATTCAACCATAAGAGCATGGTCGGGGTCACACTGAGGTATCCCGGATTTCATGGACACTCAAATAGAGGATAATTCGGCCCAATGTCGTTTCGAGTGGAACTTGACATGCCGGGCCTTGCCCATCCTGGCGCGTCGCACTCGCCACCGCAAATGCGTTTTCGGTGCAGTCAAGGGCGGGCGGCGCCCGGCGCAGCGAACCCTTGACGGCATCGAAAATGCCTTTACGCTCAAGGGCTTAGGGTTGGATGCGGGGTTGGCATCCGGCCCGCGAGCCCGTCCGGCGGCAAGGACTCCCCCGCCCTGGAGGGCGGGGAAAGGGGGGGGAATCCGCTCGGTTTGGCAGGATCACGCTACGGTCGCCCCGTCAAGTTCCACTCGAAACGGCATAGAGCCGATAATTCTATGATCCCTAAATTGTCAAGTTACCGGGTTTGACCCCGACTCGTGTGACCCCGACTGGCGACGCCGACTCCCGACTCCGGGTATGACTCCGACTCCAATTTTTCTGATTTTAATGAGTAGCAAACACAATAAGGTCGACTTGTGGATCGTCCTGTCCGAGGAAATCTCGTAAGTGTGCATGCTCCCAATCAGGATTTGATGCCATATCGTCGGAACAAGAAGTCAAGAACCGAAGAAGTTCACCAACTTCTTCGCGTGTAATTACCAATGTAGCCTCATGAAGAAGAACCGGCTCCTCATCGATGCCATTTGGTTTTCCGTAGATTTTCATGTCTGCTTTCAAAAAAACTTGGTGCGCTCTCGCGCATAATGGAAGTACAAACGTCGCTGTACTAAAGCAGTGTTCCGTCTGTGACTGTCCCGCCCATTATGTGCAACACCCCACACATGGTGGTATCGCCTGCGGCGCACTGCTCTGCAGCCACATGCATCATTACGTCATCGTAAAAAGGCGGACAAATCGTCAACTTAAATCCCTTCTTTCTCAAGTAGTTCTTTACGCGATTCGTTAAGCTCTTGGGATCCGTCCCATGACTTCCTGTTCCATCTTCATTGACTACGATTTCCTTACACCCTTTTTCACAAACGTGAGCATGCTTCTGCTGACCTGGGACGTGTGGGTTATCAATGCGAACTGTTGTTTCCTTTCCACCCGGGATTTGCACTTTAACACCGGAATTTGCTAACCCGAGGGGGTCGACGCCAGTCAAAGGATTGCCATCTACGTACGCGTAGGTATTTAGGCCGCCATACAGTCCAATAGGATCGGACTCGAGGTATCGGCCCGTCTGCGGGTCATAGTCCCTGAAGTCGTTGTAGTGAAGCCCCGTCTCCTTATCATAATACTGGCCAGGGAAGCGCTGGTTGTACGTGAACGTCTGCCCCGATACGTTCTCGTTCGGAAGATTCGCGCCGAACGGATCGTTGTCCATCTGCCATACCGGCGCGCCGTTCGAATCCGTTACTAATTTTGGCGTGTTGATCTGGTCCGCAAAGACATAGTACACCTGCGAAGGTACGCCAGTCACGGTCACAGTCACCGGTGTCGAGGCCACAGCGACGTTCAAGCTGTCGGTGGCTTTAGCGGTGACGCTGTAGGTGCCAGCCGCGACGTTCGTCCAGTTGAACTGGTACGGCGCCGTCGTGGCCGTGCCCAGCAGGGTTTGGCCATTGAAGAAGTCGACCTTCACTATGCCGTTGGCGCTGGTGGCGTTCACGCTGAGCGTCACTGCAGCTGGCGCGATAGCCGTGCCGGGCGTCGCCGAGAGGCTGATCGTTGGGCCCGCATCGTCGACCACCAGCGCAGTGACTGTCGCGCTGCGCGCGGTGTTGCCAAGGCTGTCGGTGGCGACAGCGCTGATCTGGTAGCTGCCGGCCACGACATTGACCACGCCCAGGCTGTAGGGCGGCGTCGTGGTCGTGCCGATCAGCGCGTTATCCCGGTAGTACGCCACCTGTGCGATGGTGGCGCCGTTCGCCGTCGCGGCAGCAGTGGCGGCGAGGTTGATCGTGGCCGGTGCGGCGTACGTCGTGGTAGGCGCCAGCGTAATGGCGACGGTCGGCAAGGCGTTGACCGTCACGCTGGCGGGCTGCGATGTCGTGGCCGTGCCGAGGTTGTCGGTGGCGATTGCCGTGAAGCTGTAGCTGCCGGCCCCCGCGTTGCTCACCGTGTAGGCGTATGGCGCTTGCGCACTCGTGCCCAGCAGTGTCGTGCCGCTGTAGAAGTCGACCTTGGCGACGCTGCCATCGCTGTCGCTCGCGTTCGCCGTCAGGACGATCGTCGCCGGCGCGCCAGGCGCGGTCGGGCTTGCTGCGAGGGACACCATCGGTGCCGCGTTGTTCACCACCGTGAAGCTCACTGGAACACTGGTGGCGCTCGCGCCCACGCTGTCGGTGGCCACGGCAGTGATCGTGTAGATGCCTGCGGCCAGATCAGCCAGACTCACGCCATATGGCGCCTGTTTGGTCGTGCCAACCAGCGTCGTGCCGTTGTAGAAGTCAATGCTCGCGATGGTCGCGCCACTGGCCGCGCTGGCGTCGGCTGTCAGCGTCACCAACGCCGGGGCGGCGTAGGTGCTATTCGCCGCCGTGGTGCCGATGGCGACCGTCGGCGGGGCGTTGAGCGTCACGGCCACCGCCGCCGATGTCATCGTCGCGCCCAGGTTGTCGGTCGCGACCGCGCTCACGCTGTAGCTGCCGGCCACCACGTTGGTCCAGGCAAAGCTGAACGGTGCCGTCGTGACTTTGCCCAGCGATATGCCGCCGTTGAAAAATTCCACCTGCTTGATGCTGCCGTCGGCGTCGGAGGCGAGAGCATCGAGCGTGACCGTGGCCGGCGCGGTCGCCACATTCGGTGTGGCCGTCAGCGCCACCGAAGGTACGCCATTGGCCGCCACCGTGACGGCCGCGCTGGCGCTTGTGCTCACCAAGCCTCGGTTGTCGGTGGCGCGCGCGGCGAACTGATAGCTGCCAGGGGTCACGCCCGCCAGCTTGAGGGTGTAGGGCGCGCTATCGACGCTGCCGAGGACCGTGTCGCCATCAAGGAATTCGACTTTCGCCACGCTGCCGTCAAGGTCGGCCGCCGTGGCCGCGAGCGTGATGTCCACCGGGCCGATCAGTTTTTGACCGTCCGTCGGGCTGGTCAAGGCGATGCTAGGCGCGCTGTTCGGCAACACCAATACGCTCAAGGGCGCGCTGGTCGTGCTCGCGCCCAGGTTGTCGGTGGCCTTGGCCGTGATGTTATAGCTGCCAGCGTCGACATTGTTCCAATTGAAGGTGAAAGGCGCGCTCGTGCTGCGCCCGATCAGGGCCAAGCCGTTGAAGAACTCCACTTGCGCGATGCTGCCGTCGCCGTCGTTGGCCGTCGCGGTGAGGTTGACCGTGGCTGGCGCGATGGCGCCCGCCGGCGTGCCGTTGGCGAGGGTGATGGTGGGCGCGGCGTTGCTGCCCACCGTCACCAGCACCGGCGCGGACGTGGTCGTCACGCCCAGGTTGTCGGTCGCCTTGGCCGTGATGCTGTAGCTGCCCTTGGCCACGTTGCTCCACGTGGTCGTGTAAGGCGCGCTGGTGCTCGTGGCCAGCAGTGTCGTGCCGCGGTAGAACTGCACCTTGGCGATTGAGCCGTCCGGGGCCGAGGCATCGGCGGCGATGTCGATCGAGGCAGGCGCGTTGAAGGCAGTACGCGTCACCGGCGTCGTGATGGCCACGTTGGGCGAGGTGTCGACGATGATCGTCACCGCGCTCGATGTCTTGGTGATGCCCTGGCTGTCGGTGGCCTTGGCCGTGATCGTGTATTTGCCGGCTGCGACGTTCGTCCATGGCACCGCGTAGGGCGAGGTGGTCACGCTGCCGATCAGCGCCAATCCGTTGTAGAAGTCCACCTTGGCGATGCTGCCGTTGCTGTCAACCGCATTGGCGGTCAGGTCGATGGCGGCCGGCGGCACGAAGCGCGCGTTGGTCAATGGCGTGGCGATGCTGACCGTGATCGGGTTGGT
This sequence comes from Pseudomonadota bacterium, assembly GCA_040388555.1. Lineage (GTDB taxonomy): Bacteria > Pseudomonadota > Gammaproteobacteria > Burkholderiales > Burkholderiaceae_D > Telluria_A. The sequence goes on along the minus strand of JAZKBP010000012.1, from coordinate 9,114 downwards.
CACGGTGATGGTCGACGCTATGGACGTCGTGACGATGCCCAGGTTGTCTGTCGCGCGCGCCGTGATGCTGTAGGTGCCCGGTGCGGCGCCGGACCAGGTGGCCGTGAACGGCGCCGACGTGGCCGTGGCGATCAGCGTGCCGCCGCGGTAGAACTGCACCTTGGCGATGCCGCCGTCCTGGTCGCCAACGTCGGCGGCCAGGTTGATGGTGGCCAGGCCGATGAAGGTGGAGCCCGCTGCGGGCGAAGTCAGTGCAACCGTCGGTGGCGCGTCCACCGTCACCTTGATGGCGCTGGAGATCTTGCTCAAGCCTTGGCTATCCGTGACCGTGGCGGTGACGGGATAAATACCGGTGGCCGCGTTGTTCCACACGATGCTGTACGGCGCGGCGGTGGCCGTGCCGATCAGCGTGCCACCGGCCGTGAAGTCGACTTTGGCGACGTTGGCGGCGCTGTTCGCGTCCGCCGTGTTGGCCGTGAGAGTGATCGGCGCGCCAGGCAAATAGCGGCTGTTGGTGGCCGGGGCGGCGAGCGACACGGTCAGCGGATTGGTTACCGTGATGGCGATGGCGGTCGATGTGGTGACCGCGCCCAGGCTGTCGGTCGCTTTCGCGCTCAAGCTGTAGCTGCCCGGCGCCACATTGGCCCAAGTGGCGCTGTAAGGCGCTGACGTGGCCGTGCCGATCAAAACGCCGTTGTGGTAGAAGTCCACCTTGGCGAGGTTGCCGTCAAGGTCGTTCGCATCGGCTGCGACGGTCACGTTGGCCAGGCCGGTAAAGCTGGCGGCCGCCGCCGGGCTGGTGATGGCCACCGTGGGCGGCGTATTGACGGTGATGCTGCGCGCGCTGCTGGCCTTGACGATGCCGTGGCTGTTGGTGGCCTTGGCCGACAGCAGATACGTGCCGGCCGCCACGTTGGTCCACGTGGTCGCGTAGGGCGCGCTGGTGGCGGTACCGATTAGCTTGGTGCCCGCGTAGAAGTCAACCTTGGCGATGGTGTCCACACTGTCGGTGGCCGTGGCGCTAATGGCCACGCTGGCCGGCGGCAGGTATTTGCTATTGGCCGCGGGCGTGGACAGGCTGACCACCGGGCTCGCTTGCGCCGCTACGCAGACCAGTGCCGCCACGATGGCGATGAATGAACGTTGAAACACAGTAGCTCCTTACGCGCCGCCCGCCGTGGCGGGGGCGTTTAATTTTTGATGACGGTTCGGTGTGATGGACGGGTACTTACTTCAGTACCGCGACAGGCAAGTCGCCCAGGTACACGTACTCCTGGATGGACGTGCCGGCGCTGCTGGCGCTCGCGCTTGTCGTTGATTCCGCAATGAGCTTGCCGCCGCCGTCGTAGTGGAAAACCGTCGTCTCGAGCGGCGTCTTCTTCTGCACGCGCTGGCCCAGCGCGTTGATACGGTACGTGACCAGGCCGATGGAGGTCAACGCCGACACAATGCGCCCACGCGCGTCGTACGAAAACTGGTTGCGCGTGTTGTTGGTGATGCTGCCGTTGGCGTCCATTGCCACTGGCTGTGATCCCGCTTGGGTCAGGCGGTTGCTTGTGGCGCCATAGCTGTAGCCGGTCACCGCGCCGTTGTTGGACTTCTGCGTACGGTTGCCGACGGCGTCGTAGGCGTAGCCTTGGCCGACGTTCGGGGACACGTAACTGGTCAAACGGTCGAGCGCGTCATAGCCGTAGCTGTTGCCGGTGGCGGCGTTGGAAGCGTCCGCGATGGCCGTGATGCGGCTGGCCGCGTCGTATGTAATGGCTTGCGTCTGGCTGCCCAGCGTGAAGCTGGCGATGCGCCCGTCCAAGTCGAAACTGCGGCGGTAGACCTGGCCGTTGCCGTAGGTGACGGCTTGGGCCGGGCCGAAGGGTTGGTACTGCACCGCCGACACCAGTGTCGTCGTGACGTTGTCCCTGGTGGTGGTGGTGATCTGGATGGTGCGGCCCATGGCGTCGCGCGCGTAGTCGATGCTGCGTCCGCTCGGGTACGTCATGCCGGCCAGGCGCCCTGCGCCGTCGTAGCGGTAACCGGTGGCGTAGTTAACGCCGTCGACGGTGCGCGTCTCGAGGATGAGGCGCCCGTGCAGGTCGTAGGCGTACGCTATGCCACCGTTCACGTCGACCAAGCGCGTCAATCGCCCGATGCCGTTTGCGCCCTGGTCGTATTCATATGCGCAGGTGGCGTTGTCTGCGTAAGTGACCAGGGTCACGCGGTTCAGCACATCGTATTGGTAGCGAGTGATTTGGCCCTTGGCGTCGGTGCTGCTCTTGATGTTGCCAGCGTCGTCATAGGTACGGGTGGCCGTTCCGGTGTCCGCGCTGCTGGTCTGGGTCAGGTTGCCCAGGCCGTCGATAGTGTAGCTGGTGACGACGTTGCGCGGGTCAGTCACGCTCGTCAACTGGTCCTGGCCGTCGTAGGTGTTACGCGTCACGCCAGTGGCCGCGTCGGTGATGGTGGTGCGACGGTTCAACGCGTCGTAACCGTACTTGGTGACATGGCCGAGCGCGTCGGTCACCTGCGTCAGGTTGCCGTTGGCGTCGTACAGAAAGGTGGTAGTGGTAGTTTGCGTTTGCGCGGCAGCAGTGGCCGTCAATACGCAAAGCACAGCGGCACTGACGGGCCGAAGATTCAAGACGTGGCCGATCATTGCTGGGCTCCAGTAACTTGTTGCAAACGGTTTAGGGCGTTAAAGACACGCGCCGTCTGGCGCGCCAGCGCACCACTTGGGTCCCGGACCTGTTCGCTCAGATGATTGCCAATCGCGTCAAGCGTATATGTGATGCTGTTTCCAACGCTATCGGAAATCCCGATCAAGCGATGTGCATCATCGTAGTTGTAGCTAATCGCGCTGCCATCCGGCTGGCTTACGTGAGTCAATTGCCCGGCGTTGTCGTAGCTATATGTCCATGTTTCGTCGCCCACGCTGCGCGAATCGAGGCGTCCTCGCGGCGTATACCTTTGTGTCGTCACCAGACCGTTCGGGTCGGTGATCGTACCCACACGACCGGCCGCATCGTAATTCGATAGCGTCGTTTGCTGCCCGGCTGCGTTGCTAACACTGGCCAGGTATCCCTGCGAATCGTAAGTATAAGTTGTGACGTCGGCGAGATCCGTGCGCGGACCTTTGGCGGTCAACACCTGACCTGCATTGTTATAGGTATATGCCCAGGTCTTGATCGGTCCACTTGCGGGAGCTGCCAGGCCTGCAGCGCCGGTGGCATCAGTGCTCGCCTGAATGGACTTGCTCAAGACATTTCCGCTGGCGTCGTAGCTGAAGGTAGTAACACGCATTGGTTCCGCGATCTTGAGCGGCACGCGCAAACTCGTATGCCAGCTGGTGCTGACCGTACGGGCCTGCGGCGTACCCGCGCCTTCGATGCGACTCGTTTCCAGGTTGCGCGCCAAATCGTAGGTGTAGGTCGTCGTGTTGCCGTTGAAATCCTTATGGCTGATGATATTGCCATTGCCATCGCGGACGATATTTTCCGTCGCCGGTGCCAAGCCTGCGGTACCGGCTTGGGTGCGCGCTACCAGCTTGTGAACGCCGAGGGCATTGCTGAAACTGAGGACCCGTTGCGTTCCCAGCGCGTCAGTATGCGTGCTGCTTATTCCATCTGTACTAAACACAATGCTTTCGTGTTCAACATTGCCTGCCAAGTATTCGTCAAAGGCGCGGCCAAGTTGATCATACTTGTACGTGATAAAGCGCTTGCCATTTTCATCGATCATCCCGGTGATCGCGTGCGGGAAACGGGTATCTTCGAAAAGAAAAGTCTTGACTGTGTTATCCGGGTAGGTGATCGACTTCAGATTGTTGGCAGCATCGTAAGCGTAGATGTGCGTGAGGCCCACCGGGTCAGTAAGCTTGCTCGGCCTTTGCTGTTCATCGTAGTCGATCACCATCTGATGTCCAAATTGGTCGGTGATTGTTCGACGATATTGGTCGCCAATTTTGGTGAATGAGAATGCGTGGCTGAGGCCAGCCAAATTTGTTTCCGACACAAGCACCGCGCCCTGGCTTGCATAGGTCTCGACCGTGCCATCTTGCGTGATGTATTGCCATTGATCAAGCGGGGCATCGGCGTTGCTGATATCAATCAATCGGTCGTTGACATCGGCACTGCCAGTCCATATCCCGTTTGCCAGCTTGAATGTGTTAACTTTGCCGTCTGCGCGCATGACCAAGGCCGTCGTGTGGTTCGCCTGGATGCTCACATTGCGCTGGACGTTTGCGTTCCAACCTATTCCAGCCGCGGTGCTTGCTGCCAGCACATACGGCGGCGGCTCGCGGAATTCAAGCAGTGATAGGTTACGCCCTTCCGTCTTTCTCGGCGTGAAAGGCACGAATCGTGGGGGCGCCGATGGCACACCCGACGTCGTCGACCCGCTGTTGTAGTGCAATGAAAACTGAAGAGGAAACGGCCCAGATCCGCCATAGCCAGATTCCACCAAATACTTATTGCCGGTGGCAATATTTATCGGGTGTTCCGTACATGGGCAGGGAGTACCCGTATCGAAAGATGGAGGGGATGGACTTTGCAAAACACAGCGTCCCGCCACGGGGATTTGCGGTTCGACGCACCCATCTTCGTAGATGCCGACGATTGTCCCCATCGTATATGGCCCCAAATTCGATAACCAAGAGTCCGGTGAAAAGGGAACCAACATGTACTTGCAATGCCATGTTGGTACGCCGTAGGAATTGGGCACTGGTCCGATGGAACCAAGGTCCTTATACAGATATGAAACAGCCGCCGTTGGCGGACCATAGGCGACCCATTGCGCGCAAATCGCATCGGGCGACTGCGTCGCCCGCTCAACGCCGCTAGCATAGGTGATATCGCCAGAGTACGAAATGGGCGGCCATTTTTGGACTGGCGCTACGGTTGTCTGCGCATGCGCAAATGGCGCGCAAATTAAAATTGCCAACAAGGCAAGTTTTAGAAGAAGGCTACTCAAAAACGACACTACTACCCCCGATTAAGTTTTGCTCGGGTAAAGGAATGTCTGTTTCCTCGGCCTCGCGTAAATTGCACATAAAATAACGTCGGGCGGCATTATCTCATTGCGTTAAACTTACCACAACTGATTTATTTATTGGCACGTGAAATTTCTGCAAGGAAATTTCTTGCATGTGTCCACTCGTCGTCACAAGACGGCTATTAGCCTAAGCTGGTTTGCTTGAAATACCAGTTGCGCTAGCGCGAACACCGCTTCTCATTCGAACCGACTTAACCAGCACCGTCAGCACTAAACCACACGCCGAAATCTCATTTCGGTGCAAGTTTGCGCTGACGTTCCTCACGTGGCGTATTGCCGAACAGCGCGCCGAAGGCCGTCGAAAAGTGAGATCCTGAGGAGAATCCGCACATTAAGCCCACTTGGACAATTGAGTAGTGGGTATCGAGAAGGAGCTGGCGCGCCCGTTGCAGGCGCAGCTCCAAATAGTAGCGCGATGGCAGGCTGCCGAGGTATTGCTTGAATAGGCGTTCGAGCTGGCGGCGCGACAGGCCCACGAGATTGGCGATGTCGTCGGTCGATAACGGCTCTTCGATATTCGCTTCCATCAAAGTGACCGCTTCCGTCAGCTTCGGCTGCAAGGCGCCAAAGCGCGCCTGCAATGCCACCCGCTGCCGCTCTTCCTTGCCGCGCACGCGGTCCACGCACAGCGCTTCCTTGATCTGCGCTTGCACATCGGCGCCAAACAGCACTTCAACCAGCGTCAGCGCGAAATCGATACTTGCCGCGCCGCCGCAGCAAGTGAGGTGGCAGCCATCAACCTCAAACAGGTTCGGGGTCAGGATCGCGTGGTCGGCCTCGGTGTCGACATCACCGTACAAGGCCCACGGCAGCGCGGTGCGCACGCCGTCAAGCACACCAGCATCGGCCAGCCACAGCACACCCGCCCCCACGCCGCCCCAGAACGGCGCCGCGCTACAGCGCTCGATCACCGTGCGGCTCAGCGCCGGGCGCAGCACCGCTTGCGTTTCATCGGCCACCAGCAGCACCAAATGCCAATGCCGCTGCGCATCGCCAGCAAACTTTTCCGGACTGCGCACATCCACATGCAATCGCTCAGGCCCGACGAATTTGGCAGCCAGCCGCAAGGGCTGATACAAGCCCGCCCAGGTGAGCGCGTCCGGCTCGCCTGCGTTAATCAGCAGCACGCGCAGCGGCTTTTCCTGCGCGAGGCGGGCTAGGTTGGAAAATGGCATTGGACGCGTGGCTGCATCGGTTTTTTCTTGTGCCGCGCTTACTCGGGCGCGAGGGCAGCCGCTGGACGCGGCTCGGAATTCCACTGACTCACTATCATACCGGAGATCAGCAAGGCCGCGCCGATCCAGGCTCGGCCGCTCATCGTTTCATCGAGCCAAAAGAAAGCGAAGAAGGCCGCGCACGCCGGTTCGAAGGCGTAAATGACCGCAGCCTCGTTGGCGCTGCTGTTGCGCTGCCCCCAGCTTTGCAGCGAAATGATGGCCGCCGTCGCCACCACACCCAGGTACAGGAAATTGGCCGCGTACACCCGCGCGCCGCCCAATGCATGCGCCCAGTAAGCGGCGGTGGCCTCGCCCCCGGCGCTCCACGGCACTTCGCGCGTGAGCAGCCACAGCAGTGAGCACAGCGCCACGGTCATGATCTGCATCGCCGTCAATGTCATCAAGCGCGTGGCCCGGCGCGTGCGCACCGCCATCAACTTAATGTACGCGCCGAAAGCAATCGCGCCCACCAGCGCCAGCGTGTCGCCCCGCCCCCAAGCCGCCCCATCCCAGCACAAGGCGAACAAGCCAGCCACGGCCAGCACCAGCGCCGCCACGATGCGCCGCTCCGGCAAGCTGCCCGCAAGCAAACCAAGCAGCGGCACCACCAGCACATTCAAGCCCGTGATGAAGGCATTGCGATTCGAGCTGGTCAAGGCCAGCCCCTCCACCTGGAACACGTAGCAGGCAAACAGCAGCACGCCAAGCACTGCCCCGCTCGCCACATCCGCGCGCACGGCACCGCGCAAAAACGGCAGCAGCAATACGCTGGCCACGGCAAAGCGCAGCAACACAATCCACGCCGGCGAATACCAGGCGCTCAAGTCCTTCATGGCGGGAAAGGTCGTGCCCCACACAAGGGTCACGACCAGCAGCGCTGCAATGCCGCGGTAACGGGGATTCATCAACGTTTCGACATTTGGTAACAAAGACAGGCCGCTATCATAACCGCCCGCCCGCAAAACGCGAACCCGGCCCGGCCAGCTATAATCACGCCCTATGGGTGAACGATACTTAAAAAGCGTGCGCTTGCTGGCTGAGTGCATGCAAGGCTTCGAACGGTATTCGGCCGAGTCGGTGCGCGCATGCGGGCTCACCCCGCCCCAGTTCGACCTGATCGCCACGCTGGGCAACACGCCCGGTATGTCGTGCAAGGAACTGGGCGAGAAAACCCTGATCACCAAGGGCACACTCACCGGCGTGATCGACCGGCTGGAAAAGAAAGGCTTGGTCGAGCGCCACCGTAGCGGTAGCGACAAGCGCTCCATGTTCATCCGCTTGACGCCCTGCGGCGAGCGCATGTTCCAGGACGCGTTTCCGAAGGTGGTGGCGCAGGGCAAGGCACTATTCGCGCCCTACGACGAGGCCGATTTTGCGGCCCTGGAAACCACCCTCGGCATGCTCAAGGCGCGCATCGATGCCGGTTCGGCCGCCCGCAGCGGCAAGAAAAACGTCAAACGCTCACCCGATTGATCCAAAAAAACAACAGGCGCTACCAAGCGCGAAGAAAGGAATGAACGTGAAAACGACTCTGCTCGAGGGCACAACACCCTCCAAATTCGACAAGCAAATCATCGGCAATTTGCTGTTGGCCCACGGCACGCCCGACGAAGTGCGCCAGGAAAAAATGCTCATCGGCATACGCAACGAGGCAGGCGACATCTACCGCTTGATCGGTGCCACCAAGCTCAATAGCTACATGAACGCCGTCGAGGAATTGGACGACCTGGGTCTGGTCGACGAATTGCACGACAGCGAAGGCCCGCAAGATGGCTACGACGCCATTTTCCGCGCCGCCTAAAGTCAAGCAAAGTTAATGAAGAATTAAATTCTCAGAAGAATCTTTATCGTGCGCAAGTGCGAGAACTTTGGGAGTATAATTTTTTTCATGGACAGAATCGACGCCTTCAAAAGTATCGCTGAACAAGCCAGCCGCAGCGAACTGACATTTCCCACCAACGTGGACGCTTCGCTGAAATTGCAAAAGGCGTTGAGCGATCCCGACTGTCATGTGGAGCAGGCGGCCAAGCTGGTCCAGGCCGAGCCCTTGCTGGCGGCGCGCACGGTGGCGATTGCCAACTCGGTGGCATACAACCGTTCTGGCAACGAGATCACCAACGTCAAGGCGGCGGTGCAGCGGGTCGGTTTCCGCACCCTGAACGCGCTGGTGGCGGCCGTGATCGTCCGCCAACTCGACAGCAAAATCACCAATCCCACCTTGAAAGCCAAGGCCAGCCAGCTGTGGCAGCACTCGGCCCACGTGGCGGCGCTGTCGCAAGTGCTGGCCAAGCGCGTGGCCCATGTGGACCCGGATACGGCCATGTTCGCCGGCATCGTGCATGAAGTGGGCGGTTTTTACCTGCTCTCGCGCGCCGAGGAATTCCCGGGGTTACTCGAAGGCGATCCGGAAGACTGGATCGAACATGGCGAAATGGCGATCGGCCGCGGCGTCATGGCCAAGCTCGGTGTGCCGGCGCCCGTAATGGCCGCCATCGAGGCAATGTGGGAAGGCATGCGCGCCCTGCCGCCGGAAACCCTGGGCGACACGCTCTTGCTGGCCAACGACCTCTCGCCTGTGTCCTCGCCCCTGCACGAACGGGCGGGCGCCACCAGCACCATGCAGGCGACCAGCACCATCGACTTCGAGATCGGCGATGGCAGCCTCAACAGCATCCTGAAGGAATCGGCCGACGAAGTGCGTTCGCTCGCCGCCGCCCTGCTGTAACAGCCTGCACGCAAAAGCGCGCATATCAAAGCGCGGTCGCATCGGATGCGCCGCGCTTTTTCATTTCCGCTCCCAATCGAGTAGGGGACGGGATTGCTCCCGCCGCCCTCTCACACCACCGTACGTGCG
>JAZKBP010000011.1:0-41447 GCA_040388555.1 Pseudomonadota bacterium | reverse complement strand
TCGTCAAAACCCAACTTTAGTGAAAAATCCAACTCAAGACGGTTGCTGTCCCCATATTGCTCTTATTGCTACTTGCTTTTGACGTCGCTAGTCGGCCACCACCACCCGGTTCTTGCCAGTCTGCTTGGCCTGGTACATGGCCTTGTCGGCGCGCTTGACCAGGGTGGCCTGGTCTTCGTTGGGTGCGCGCAGCGCCACGCCGGCCGAGAAGGTGATCAAGACGCGCTCGTTGTCGTGCATGAAGAAATGCTTGGTCAGCTCGCGTTGCAGGCGCGTCATCGTCTGCGCCGCCGCCTCGACCGTCGTCTCGGGCAGCAAGATCAGGAATTCCTCGCCGCCGAAGCGCGCGATCACATCCATCGAGCGCAAGGTGTCTTTGACGATCTTCACCAAATGCTTGAGGGCGGCGTCGCCGGCCAGGTGGCCGTAGGTGTCGTTCAAGCGCTTGAAGTCGTCCAGGTCCAGCATGGCGATGCACAGGGGCGTGCCGCGGCGGTCCGACCTGGCCGTCTCGCGCTCGAAAATATCGTCCAGGCCGCGCCGGTTCAAGCTGCCCGTCAACTGGTCTTCGCGCACCAGTTCGCTCAAATGCTGGAGCTTGGCCTCGAGCGAGTGGATGCGCAGCTCGGCGTCCTGCACTTCCTGGCGCGCCAGGATCATCTTGTCGCGCGAGCGCAGCGCCTCGGTCTGCACCAGGCGTGTCTCGCGCAGCACCTCGTCGAGGATCTGGTTCAGTTCGCTGATATTGTCGGCGTGGCTGATCTTTTCCGAAAAGCCGCCGATTTTCTCGTGGAAGTCGCCCGTCGAAGTGGCCACTTGGCCGAGCCGGTCGATGAAGGTCATCATCATGTTCTTGACGGTGAGCTTGACGTCCGACAGGCTGTGCTTGAGCTGGCTTTGCTTGTAGATCACTTCCTTCAAGCTGCGCGTGGCCTCTTCCAGGGTGCGCTGGTCGAGCGGGCCGGCGATCAGGTTTTGCACCGCCTCGACCTGGCCGCGCAGCCAGCTGTCGTCGTCGAGCAGTTCGCTGACGTTTTCCAGCAGCAGGCGGAACAGGCGCAAAAGCAGCTCTTGCTGCTCGGCCACGTCGCCACTCTTGATTTCGATCTGGTAGCACAGCTGCTTGAGGCGCACGGCCACGTCGTTCAAGGCTTCCTCGGTGTTGGCCACCTTGATGGCCGCGCCCAGCGCTTCCGATTCGGCCACCAGGGCCGGGGTGCCGGCCAGCAGCGAGGCGACCGCAAAACCCAGGGTGCGGCTGAGCAGGTCGCGCAATTGCTTCGTTTGCGGGCCGTCCGCCATGGCCACCGCGGCGGCGGCCGCCGCTGTTTCGATGCCCACCCCGCGCCGCACCAGGATATGACGCTCGACCAGTTGCGACAGGGCCTTGATGTAGCCTTCCCAGTCGCGCGCCTTGACGGCGCGGCCGAAGCGGCGGCCGAAGTCGGCGATCTCGCCGCTGCTTTCGGACAGTTTGGTGGCGAACACGTTCAAGACCGCCTCCGGGCCTTCATCGACCAGCGGCTCGGGCGCGCCGCCCGCGGACAAGGACGAAGTATCGGCGGGCAAGCCGGAAATTTCGTTGTAGACGTCGCGGTAAGCCTCCGGCGTTGGCGCCACGCGCAGCGTGGCCAGGCGCCGGAACGCTTCGCGCGCAATGTCGGCCGGATTTTGGCCGGCGGCGGGCGCTGGCGGCTTGGCGGATTTGCTGGACATGATGGCTATCGACCCATGCGGATTGTGCAATATCGCTATGATACGCCGAGCCGGCCCCGTCCATTCAATTGAATAGGGCCGCGTTTGGGTCCCAAATTGCCTTCCAAACGTGGGCCGGACGGCAGGGCGGCGCTGGGTCCGCCTACTCGATCAACTGGTTCTTGATGGCGTAATGGGTCAGCTCGGCGCTGTTCTTGAGCTTCATCTTCACCAACAGGCGCGAGCGGTATTCGCTAATGGTCTTGACCGAGAGCGACAATTCCTTGGCGATCGCGCCCACCGTCTTGCCCGAGGCGATCAGGGTCAGGGTCTGGTATTCGCGGTCCGACAAGGTGTCGTGCAAGGGCGCGTCGTGGTCTTCGCCCACTTGCTTGGCCAATTCCTGGGCCAGCGCGGCGCTCACGTACTTTTGCCCGGACGCCACCTGGCGGATCGCCACCACCAGTTCGCGCGGGGCGCTCTGCTTGGTCAGGTAGCCGGCCGCGCCGGCGCGCAGCGAGCGGATCGCGTACTGGTCTTCGCGGTGCATCGAGAGCATCAAGACGGCCAGCTCGGGAAACTCCTTCTTGATTTGCTTGAGCACTTCGATGCCGCTGCGGTCGGGCAGGGAAATGTCGAGCAGCATCACCTGGCAGTTGGCGGCGCGGAACAGGCGGATCGCGTCCAGGCCGTTTTCCGCCTCGCCGGCGACGATGATGTCGCGCGACTCGGCCAGGATTTGCTTGAGGCCTTCGCGCACGATGGCGTGGTCGTCGGCGATGAAAACGCGGATGATGGCTGATTCAGTCATTTCTCGTGGGCGTTGGTGGGGGCGCCGGCTCTCCACGGCCGCGCTCGCTAGCCTCATTATTATCTGCCGGCTCGGGATTGTCGCGTTTAATTTTGATGGTCACGACAGTGCCCCCGCCCGGCGCACCATGCAAGCTCATGGTGCCGCCCAGGGCGCGCGCCCGCTCGTTCATGCCGCGCAAGCCGAAGGAATGGGGTTTTTGGCGGTCGCCCGGGGCGATGCCGGCGCCGTTGTCAGTGATTTTCAGGCTGATGTGGTGGCGCAGGCGTTGCAGGCGCACGCTCACGTGGCTGGCGCGCGCGTGCTTGGCGATATTCGTCAGCGCTTCCTGAAAGATACGGAACAGGGCAGTCGCGTGGTCCAGGCTGAGGGCGATGTCTTTGTCGTTGGCGTAAAAGCTGCAGTGCAGGCCCGCTTGCTTTTCGAATTCGCGCACTTGCCATTCGAGCGCGGCCACCAGGCCAAGGTCGAGCATGGGCGGGCGCAGGTCGAGCGAGATGCGGTGCACGGCGTCGATGGTACGGTCGACCAGGGAATCGAGGTAGGCGGCGCGCTCGGACAGAACGGCGGGCTGGGCCGGCAGGTGGCGGCTGAGCATGGCCAGCGCCATCTTGATGGCGGTGAGGTTGCCGCCCAGGTCGTCGTGGATTTCGCGCGCGATGCGGGTGCGCTCCTGTTCCTTCACCTGTTCGATGTGGGCGGTCAGCTCGGCCAGGCGGGCGCGCGACTGGCGCACTTCCACTTGCTCGAGCTTGCCCTCGGTGATGTTGTTCATGATGCCTTCCCACAGCACCGAGCCGGCCGGCTGGGCCAGCGCGCGCGGCGTGGCGCGCAGGTTGATCCACTTCACGTCTTTCCAGGCGTCGATCCAGATCCGGCCTTCCCAGTTCCACACCGACAGGGCTTGGGCCGAGGTGTGCATGGCGTCGAGGTAGGCGCGCCGGTCTTCCGGCAAGACCAGATGCAGGAATTGGGATGGATCGCGTTGCAGGCTGGCCGCGTCCAGGCCCAGCAGGGCTTGGCAGCTTTCGCTCAGGGACGGAAAGGCGACGTTGGCGTCGGCGTGCAGCACGAACTGGTAGACCAGGCCGGGCGCCTTGCCATGTTCGCGCGCGTCCGTGTGAGGCTCGCCCAGCGCCACCAGCACGGCGCGCCCGGCGCGCGCGGCGCGCAGCAAGCGTAGTTGCAGGGCGTACAGCGAGCCGTCGCGGCGCTGGTGTTCGGCGCGCAGGCTGACGCAGGCGCCCGCGTCCACGCCGAGCGTGGCCACCAGCGCGGCCAGCGCCGCGTGCGCCTGCCCGGGCGCCATGCCGGCCGCCAAGTCCGGCAGGCTGCGCCCAGCCAACTGCTCCCATGTCGCTTGCAGATTCGCCAAGGCCGCGTCGTTGACGTCCAGCAGCGCGAAGCTCGAGGCGTCGATCAAGTAGATTTCCGGCGCCGTGCAAGGCAAGGGGGAGGGCGGCGCCGCGCTTGGCGCTGGCGTTTCGGCGTGCTCGGGCGTGTCGTGGCGGTGGTAGTGGGACGTCATGGCGTCCCGCTTGGCAGCATGGCAGTACCGATGGCGTGATCGGCGCGTCCGCTATCAGCGCCGGGTGCCGGTATCGGCAAGCCCGTCATGGCTGGCCATCCCTGCCGTTGCCGGCGCGCGCACGCGGGCGGCGCGCGCGCCACAGCGCGGCGAAACGGCGCAGCACGCGCGGCAGGCGCGAACGCTGGCCGGCCGGGCGCCGCGGAAACAGGCTGAACCAGGCCGAGCGCAGCGCCGCCGCCATTGCCGTGCGCAAGCCGTGCACGCGGCGGTAGATGTGGCTGGCGCGCAGGCGCGCGATCCAGCGGTCCTTGATGGCGATGAAGGCGTTGTGCCAGCGCGCGAACCAGGCCAGCGACAGCAAGCTCGGACGCGTGAGCGCATACAAGCGGGCCACGGCGGCGGCGCCGCCGATCTTGGCGGCCAGGATCACCGCCATGCCCCACACGGCATGGCCGCGCGCGATGGCGAACAGCGCCAGTATCTTCACCGGCAACAAAAGAATCGCCGGCGCGGCGAACGCGGCTAACGCGGCGTAGGGCGGCAAGGCCTTGATGCGGCGCTCGAGCGCGTGGATCGGCGGCCAGGTGGCGATGAAGGCCATCAAGGTCGCGCCCAGGTCCCACAGCCATTCCTCGATCAGCAGGACGATGGCCGCCAGATAAACGAGGGGCGCGAACAGGCGACGGCGCAATGTGGTGAGTCGTTTCATCGGTCTCCGTGGTGCGGGTGCGATGTTGCCGTTTTGAATGCACCCATGTGCAAGATCATACGTGAAAAGAATCGGCGCGGGGCGACCGGCAAGAGTCGGCCCGGCCCGTTACAATAGCTTGCATGAACAAGGCATTTGTCAAGGAAAGCGATGGCGAGGACGATGAGGAAGCGGCCGCGCTGGCGCGCGCCATCCCCGCTGGCGCGAAAAATTACATCACGCCGGCCGGCTACCAGCGCATCAAGGATGAACTGCTGCAACTGATCGATGTCGACCGCCCCGAAGTGGTGCGCATCGTGCACTGGGCCGCCTCCAACGGCGACCGCTCGGAAAACGGCGACTACATCTATGGCAAGCGGCGCCTGCGCGAGATCGACCGGCGCATCCGTTTCCTCACCAAACGCTTGGATAGCGCAGCCGTCGTCGATCCGAGCCTGCACCACGGTAACGATCAAATTTTCTTTGGTGCTTGCGTCACCTACGCCAACAAGGCGGGCGAAACCCACACCATCACCATCGTCGGCATCGACGAGCTCGACCCATTGCGCGGCAAGATCAGCTGGGTCTCCCCGGTGGCGCGCGCGCTGACCAAGGCGCGCGAGGGCGATGTGATCACGCTGCAAACCCCGCTCGGCGCGGAAGAACTGGACATCCTGGAAGTTTGTTACCCGGCGCCGTCCGACACCTGACACCAACTTGCGAGCGAGCTTCCATGTCGATTGTTTCGAGCAGTCTGAATCATTTGTTGCGCGTGCCCTTGGCGGCGGAAGTGCATTCGCGCCCTTCCTTGCGGGTGGGCGCGCCGGAAGGATTGACCCATCTGGCCGTCTACGCGCGCGGCGCGCAGGGCGAGCCGGCCGACGCGGGCGCCTTGCAACATCAGCTGCTGTGCGCCTTGTGCCAGCATTTCGGCGTGGCCGGCCCGTTCCTGGACGCCAAGTATTTCTTCCACGATTTCGGCAACTTCCGCCTGCAATGGGAAGCGCACACCGAGTTCGCCACCTACACTTTCGCCGCGCCCATGGCACCTAGCCTGGCGCTGGAGGCGGCCTTCGAGCAAGTGCCGCTGCGCTTCATTCCGCAAAAGTGGCTGCACGGCTTGAACGGCATGGTGATGGTGGCGGCCCATGTGGTGCTGCAGCAAGGCGCCAGCGAGCAGGGCGAGCTTGATGGCTTGGTCGAGCAGATGCGCCTTAGCTTCGGCGGCAATTTGTTGGTGGGCAGCGAGGCGCTCGAGGCGGCGCGCCTGTGGACCGACTTCGCCATCCAGCCCGATGGCTTTTCCCGCTTCGTGGTGCAAGACCTGGGCTTGCAATACCAGCAGGCGGGGCGCCTGGTGCAGCGCATCCTGGAAATCGAAACCTACCGCATGATGGCCTTGCTGGGCTTGCCGCACGCGCAGCAAGCGGCGCCGGTGCTTAGCGTTATCGAGGCCGAGCTGGCACGGCTGTCGGCCGGCATGACCGACAGCGCAGCGGCGCAGGCGCCGGACGCGGCCAACGACGAGCGCGACTTGCTGCACAAGATCACGGCCCTGGCCGCGCGCATGGAAAAGCTGGCGCTGGAAAACAGTTACCGCTTCGCCGCTTCGAAGGCTTACTTCAAGCTGGTGCAGGCGCGCATTGGCGAATTGCGCGAGCACCGCATCGCCGGCGTGCCGACGGTGGGCGAGTTCATGGAGCGGCGTCTGGCGCCGGCAATGAGCACCTGCGAATCGATGGTGCGGCGCCAACAGGCGCTGGCCGAGCGCATCGGGCGCAGCAACGACTTGCTGCGCACCCGGGTGGGCATTGTGCAGGAGCAGCAAAACCGGCGCATCCTGGAATCGCTCAACGCGCGCGCGGCCCAGCAACTGCGCCTGCAACAGGCGGTGGAGGGCTTGTCGGTGGTGGCCATTTCGTATTATTCGATCGGTTTGCTCAGCTACGCGGGCAAGGCGGCCAAGGCGGCTGGGCTGCCGATCAACCCGGATCTGGCCGTCGGCGCCCTGATTCCGCTGACGCTGGCGGCGGTCTGGCTGGGCTTGCGGCGCATGCACCGGCATGTGGCAGAACGCTGAAGATGGCGCCATCATTGGCTTCCCGGCCCGTGGTTTTTCTTATTCGATGTCGGCGAATTCGCAACGCGCGCAAGGATTTCATTACGTTTGGCAATAAATATGATAATCTGCGCTCTCTTTCAACTTGTGGGGGATAGTATGAAAAAAGGCGAATTGGTAGCAGCATTTGCAGAACGCACTGAAATGTCGGCAACGGCAGCGAACGGTGCAGTGAACGCGCTGATCGACATCATCACCGAGCGTCTGAAAAAAGGCGACACGGTAGGCATCACCGGTTTCGGTACCTTCTCGGTCGCCAAGCGCGCCGCACGCAAGGGTCGCAATCCAGCAACGGGCGCAGCGATCAAGATCGCCGCATCGAAGTCGCCAAAGTTTTCCGCTGGCGCGACGCTCAAAGCAGCCGTCAATCCAAAGAAAAAATAAGCAGCACCGAAGTAGTAAGTCCCAACACTTACGAAAGAAGATGGACACCCGAGGGTGTCCATTTTCGCTTTATGGGCGTTTTTTTCGGTGCGCGCGCTTTGGCGGGAGGGCAGGCGCGGCTTGGTGCGCTTGAGAACTTGGCATGGTAGGCACCGGTCCAACACGCATACGGTGGAGGGAGAATGCCATGCCAGTTGGAGCGAACCGCAAGCGCGATCACGAATACAAGGAACTCGAGCGCAAGTTCAAACAGGAAGGGCGCTATGCCGGGCGCGAGGCGGAAGTGGCGGCGCGCATCGTCAATAAGCAGCGCGCGCAATATGGCGAAACGCGCGCCGAGGAACAAAAAGACGCGGAAGGCAAGTCGCCGGATCGCAATTTGCCGATCGCGGATTACCAGCACTTGACGGTGGAGCAGGTCAGCGCCAGTCTCGAAAAATTAAGCGATCGCGAGCTACGCGCCGTTCAAGCCTACGAGGCCGCACACTTGGCGCGCAAAGGCGTGCTTGAGGAAATCGACGGGCGTTTAGCTTGATACCGTGCTTTCGCGGGTATACTTTCGGATCATGCTGGACGCACCGTACAGCAAAAAATACTCGATGCCGATCAGGTACATCCACATGACATACAAAGCGACGCAAGCCGAAAGGATCGCAAGCGTAATGATTACCGCTTTCTTTCGTCTCAGTTTGAACTGATCGAGCAGTAACAAGGCGATGGCGCACAGCGCCAGCGTGCTTGCCGCAAGGGGCTGGGTTAGGAGGCGACCGAACGCAAGCTTGGGGGAAAGCGACCAATCAATGCCTGCGAAGTGTCCGCCCAAAAGGACGAGGTAAGTGATGATCAATAGCCACAGCGCGAATGTATGGGCGTTTAGATATCGTCGCATTTGCGCTACAAAACGGGGACTCAAGCCCGCTCGCGCTCAACGCGCGTCACCCCGGCCACTTTGCGCAGATTGCGGATCACCTGCGCCAAGTGCACGCGGTCCGTCACTTGTATGGTGAAGCGCAGCTGCGAGAGCACGTGCTCGTTGTCCTCGTCCATGCCCACATAGGTGATGTTCGCGTCCGATTCGCCGATCTCGGCCGCCACGCGCGCGAGGATGCCTTTTTCGTTTTCAATCAAGAGGCGGATGCGGCAATCGAAACGCCGGTTCAACTCCGTGCCCCACTGCACCGCGATCCAGCGGTCCGGCTCCTTGCCGCGCTGGCGCTTGGCCACCGTGCAATCGCTCGTGTGCACCACCACGCCCTGGTCGCGCCGCAACTGCCCCGTGATCTGGTCGCCCGGAATCGGCAAGCAGCACGGCGCCAGTTGCACCGACACGCCTTCGCTGCCGTAGATGGTGACGGGATCGATGTCGCTGTTCGAGGCCGGGTCTGAGGGCAGGATCGCCGACTCGTCGTCGATCAAGCCAAAGATGTGACGCGCCACCAGCGCCGCCATGCGCTTGCCGATGCCGATGTCGGCGTACAGCTCGTCGAGCGACTTGGCCGACGATTCGTTGAGCAGTTTCTCCACCGTCTCGGACGGTAGCTCCGGATTGATGTTAAGCGTCGTCAAGGCTTGCGACAGCAGATCGCGACCCAGCGTCACCGATTCGGACAGGTCGATGGTGCGCAAATGGTGGCGGATGGCCGAGCGCGCCTTGCCGGTGCGCACGAACGCGAGCCAGGTGGGGCTTGGTTTCGAGTCCGGCCGGGTTTCGATTTCCACAATGTCGCCATTGCGCAATTCCGTGCGCAAGGCCACCGGCTCGTGGTTGATCTTCACCGCCACCGTATGGTCGCCGATGCCGGTGTGAATGGTGTAGGCGAAGTCGAGCGCCGTGGCCCCGCGCGGCAAGGCGATGATCTTCGACTTGGGCGTGAACACATACACCGAATCGGGAAACAGGTCGACCTTCACATGTTCGAGGAACTCGGCCGAGTCGCCCGTCTGCTGCTGGATGTCGAGCAGGGACTGCAGCCAGGAATGGGTGCGCTGCTGCAAGTCCGACAAATTGCTGTCGCCCGTCTTGTAGAGCCAATGCGCGGCCACGCCGGATTCGGCCGTGCGGTGCATTTCCTGGGTGCGGATCTGGAACTCGACCGGCGTGCCGTAGGGGCCGATCAGGGTGGTGTGGAGCGACTGGTAGCCGTTGAGCTTGCGGATGGCGATGTAGTCCTTGAACTTGCCCGGCATCGGCTTGTAGAGCCCGTGCAAGGTGCCCAGCGCGACGTAACAATTGGCGAAGCTGTCGACGACGATGCGAAAGCCATACACGTCAAGCACCTGGGAAAAGGTCAGGTGCTTGTTGCGCATCTTTTTATAGATGCCGTACAAGGTTTTTTCGCGCCCATACACTTCCGCTTCCAGGTGGGCGTTGGCCAGCGTCGTCTTGACCGACTCGAGGATTTTCTTGACCACTTCGCGTCGGTTGCCGCGCGCCGCCTTGACCGCTTTCGAGAGCACCTTGTAGCGCACCGGATACAAGTGGCAAAAGGCCAGGTCTTGCAGCTCGCGGTAGATATTGTTCAAGCCAAGGCGGTGCGCGATCGGCACATACACTTCCATCGTCTCGGAAGCGATGCGGCGCTTCTTGGCCGCCGTCATGAAGTCGAGCGTGCGCATATTGTGCAGACGGTCGGCCAGCTTGATGAGGATCACGCGCACGTCCGAAGCCATGGCCAGCAGCATCTTGCGGAAGTTTTCCGCCTGCTGCTCGATCAAGCTTTGGAACTCGATTTTTTCCAGCTTGGACAAGCCGTCGACGAGGCTGGCGACGGGGGCGCCGAAGCGCTCGATCAGCTCATCCTTTTTGACGTCCTGGTCTTCCATCACGTCGTGCAGCAAGGCCGCCATGATGGCTTGGGCGTCGAGCTTCCAGTCGGCGCAAATTTCCGCCACGGCGATCGGATGGGAAATATAGGGCTCGCCCGACTTGCGGACCTGGCCCAGGTGCATTTCGTCGGAAAAACGATACGCTTCCTTGACCTTTTTCAGCTCGGACGGGGAAAGATATTCGGACAGCTTGCTCGTCAACAGCGTGACGGAAGCGA
The DNA here is from genome assembly GCA_040388555.1 of Pseudomonadota bacterium. Classification (GTDB taxonomy): domain Bacteria; phylum Pseudomonadota; class Gammaproteobacteria; order Burkholderiales; family Burkholderiaceae_D; genus Telluria_A. The sequence goes on along the minus strand of JAZKBP010000011.1, from coordinate 31,175 downwards.
CACCGGGTGCGGCGGCGCCAGGCAAAGCGGGGTCTTGCGGCTTGCTTGCCGGGCGCGGGGCCCGGGCAGGGGCGCCCGGGAGATGCGGATCCGTTTGGGTCAGGCTCATACGCAAAGTCAATCAGCCGCTGGTGATCAGAGAATAGCAGAATTGCGGGGCGGCACAGACCGCACGGATGGCGCTGACTTACATCGGCACCTTTTTCAACATTTCGATACCGACCTTGCCGGCGGCGATTTCACGCAGCGCGACGACGGTAGGCTTGTCCTTGGCGTCAACCTTGGGAGTGTGGCCTTGCAACAACTGACGGGCGCGATACGTGGCGGCCAGGGTCAGTTGGAAGCGGTTAGGGATAACTTTCAAGCAATCTTCGATCGTAATGCGGGCCATCGTAACTCCTGAACTCAAACAATTTAACAATGAATTTAACAAAAAACAGTGTGGCAATAAATCAACGCTACCGATTTGGCAAGGCGCGCTTACTGCGCATGGATACCCAATTGGGCAAATAACGAGGCGTTGCGCGCCGCTTGCTGGGCAAAACGGCTGCGGGTTGCTCGGACGATCGCGCGCATTTCGGACAAGGCGACGTCGAACTGTTCATTGATAATAACATACTCGAACTCCGGCGCGTGCGCGATTTCGCCCCCGGCTGCTAACAGGCGCTGGGTGATCACGTGCGGTTTGTCTTGCCCGCGCTTGTGCAGGCGCTCTTCCAGCGCCGCGATCGAGGGCGGCAAGATGAAAATGCCGGCCGCCTGGGGAAACTGTTTTTTGACCTGGCGCGCGCCTTGCCAGTCGATTTCCAGCAAGATGTCGGTGCCCGTTTTCATCTCGCCCTCGACCATCAGGCGCGAAGTGCCATAGTAATTACCGTGTACCTCGGCCCATTCGAGAAATTCGCCCTTGCCCGCGCGCGCGACAAAGTCGTCGGCCGTGGTGAAATGGTATTCGCGCCCGTCCTGCTCGCCCGGGCGGGGCGGGCGGGTGGTGGTCGAGATCGACAGTTTGATGCCAGGTTCTTGCGCCAAGAGCGCGTTGACCAGGGTGGACTTGCCGGCGCCCGACGGCGCGGCCACCACGAACAGGCTGCCCGCCAGGCCGGCCACCGGCACGGTCGTTGTTGTAGGCATGGCGCTCTCCTTTTCCAGTTAATTCTTGGGGAAACCCAGGTGCGCTCGCCATCCCTGGGTTGAAGCCCATCATTGGGCCGATTGAAGCGAACGGCGGCACGCCACGTGGGCACCCGCATTCTATCAAACACGGGCCGGCTCAGGGGCGCGCTTCCATAGATGGCGTGCAAACGTGGATGCGCCTTGAAGCGATTCATGCTCTGGAAATTGATTTGGATCATGGACTTGCGGGTTCATGCAGGCCATTGTCAATACACCATGAAACCCAGTAAGCAGCGGGCTGCGCGCACCGCGTCGACCAAGATACCGCAAGATGAGCGCGATCAGTTTGCGGCGCGGCTGGCGCTCGCACTGCGCGCCGCCGGCTACGGCAAACACAGCCCGGCCATGATCACCAGGGAATTCAATCTGCGCTTCCCGAGTCATACGATCACCCTCCACGCCGCCCGCAAGTGGCTGGGCGGCGGCGCCATTCCGACCCACGCGCGCACCCAGGCGCTGGCATCGTGGCTAGGCGTTGGTCCCGAATGGTTGCGTTACGACGGGGACGCCAAGCCGGAAGCGGCAACGGCCGCGCCACCGTGCACGGCGCGCGAGCGGCGCTTCTTGCGCGACTACCAGCGCCTTGATGGGCCGCGTCAAAAACTGCTCGAGCAATTCCTGCACCTGATTTTGTCCGTCAAATAGAGCTCAGCCTGCGCGCGTTCGACAGGACTTAGCCAAGCCGGCGGCCGAATGACATACCCCGGTAGCGCTTGGTGTAGACGACGGCCGCGCCCGCCAGCAAGAGCACCAGCGCGGGCAGGTAGATCAGTTTGACAGCGCCTTGCTTGGCCTGGACCGGCGCGTCGCTCGATAGCATGGTCGCCGCCGTCATCTTGTGGAAGTAGGTGGCGCCGACCATCAGATCGGCGTTGTTGACCGTGTTGACCACGTACAGGCTATGGCCACCACGATGCACGCTCATCTTGTTGTCGCGCCACACGAAAGACATGCGTTCATCGTCGCCAAGCTGTATGGTGCCCACCACATGCCCGGCCCGATTAATTCCCGTGGCAAAGCTGTTGCCGCGGCCAATCAGCGCGCCCAAGTCCACCATGCGCTGTCCGTCGTGGACGAAAGCATGCCATCGGCCTTCCTTGGTTTGCGCGGCGCCGGCGACGACGCCAGCATCATTGATCGCCATGGCCGAACTGGCGACGCCGCCCAGCGTGCCCAGGTCGATCATGCCTTGGGACGGATCGTAACGGAAAGCGTGGCGGTTTTCATTCGAGATCGACGCGGTGCCGGCGATCTGCCCGCCGTTGTTGATGGCATTGGCGTAACTGACCTTGCCACCCAAGGTGCCCAGGTCCTTCAGTTGCGCCGTACCGTTGTAGACGAAGGCGTGCCATTCGCCGCTGGCGGTGTCGGCAAAGCCGACGGCGTCGCCGCGCTGGTTCAGCGCCATGCCCTGGCTGCTCGGCCCGCCCAAGGTGCCCAGCAGGCGTGGGCCGCGGACCCGGTCGTACACAAAGGCGCTCAAGCGGCCGTCCGTGTTGGTCGCCGTGCCGATGATTTCGCCCTTGTCGTTGATACCCCTGGCGTCGCTGAACGATCCGTCGGGCAAGCCAAGTTCGATCAATTTTCCATTTTCAAACAGCACGCCGCGCTGGCGTCCATCCTCGTTCTCGAGCACCGCCGCCACCTGGCCGGACGCGTTGATATCGTAGGCGATGGTCGATTCGCCGGCGGGCGCGACGATGCCAAGGGAGCGCGGGGCCGCGCACGCGGCGGTGGACGACAAAAGCAGGCAGGCAAGAAGGCAAGAACGCATTCGATGTATCCTTTGCTCGTTGGGACGCAAGGCGCCCATGCCGCCGCGCAGGCGGGCAATGGACGCATCGCTTGATGGGGAGGTCGGCGCGGCGCCAAGCAGCGGCGCGCCCGCGCTGGCGCTGCTATTCCAGGTTTTGCACTTGCTCGCGCATTTGCTCGATCAAGAGCTTCAATTCCATCGACGCGTCCGCCAGCTCCTTGACCGAGGCCTTGGCGCCGAGCGTGTTCGCTTCGCGGTTCAATTCCTGCATCATGAAGTCCAGGCGCTTGCCCACCTGGCCGCCTTTTTTCAGGATGTGGCGGGTTTCCGTCAAGTGCGCGGTCAGGCGCGACAATTCCTCGGACACGTCGATGCGGATGCCGTACAGCGTCACTTCCTGGCGGATGCGCTCGAACGCTTCCTGGCGCGTCAACGTCGATGGCGTGCCGTGTCCGGCCAAGCCGAGCGCGTCTTGCATGCGCTCGATCGCCTTTTGCTGGAATTGTGCGATCACTTGCGGGATCAGGGGCGTGATGCGCTTGACGATCACGTCCATCGCGTCGATGCGCGAAACGAGCATCGCCTCGAGCGCCGCGCCTTCGCGCTTGCGGCTGTCGACGAAGGCGGCCACGGTCTTCGCTGTCAAAGCGGCAACATCGGCTTGCAGCGATTCCTGCCCCACCTGGGATTCTTCGATCACGCCGGGCCAGCGCAGCAGTTCGGCCACCGTCATCGCCGGCGCCGCCACGAAATGCTTGGCCACTTCCATCTGCAAGCGCGCCAGGTCGGCCAGCACTTGCGTGTTCAGGGCTTGGGCGCCGCCGGCGGCCTTGCGTCCGAACGACAGGCGCGCCTCCACCTTGCCGCGTGTGATGGCCGCCATGATGGCCGCGCGCAAATCCGGCTCGAGCGCGCGCAAGTCGTCATTGATGCGAAATTGCAGGTCAAGGAAGCGCGAATTGACGCTCTTGATTTCGATCGTCAGCGTCCCGGCAGCACCTTCGCTGCTGGCAACGGCATAACCTGTCATGCTTGAAATGCTCAATGGAGTCCCCGGTTTTTCGTGTTCGTTTTATCTTTTCTTTACAAAGCCGTGATTTATCCACACAATCGCCGTGTTAAGCAAGGAAACCTATGGCTGCACAAAACAACGCTCCCTTGCCCGATGGGCTGGAAATTGCCGGATACCGCATTGTAAAGAAAATTGCGTCCGGTGGGTTCAGTATCGTATATCTCGCGTATGACGAGGAAGGCAATGCGGTAGCAATCAAGGAATACCTGCCCAGCGCCCTGGCGTTGCGGCAGCCGGGCGAACTCGTCCCTGTGATACCGAAAGCGAATTTGCCGGTGTTTCGCATCGGCCTCAAATGCTTCTTCGAGGAAGGGCGGGCCTTGGCACGCATCGCCCATCCGAACGTGGTGCGGGTGCTCAATTTTTTCCGCGCCAACGAGACGGTCTACATGGTGATGGGCTACGAGTCCGGCCACTCACTGCAGGAACACGTCACGCGCAAGGTGGCCAAGGGTGAACAGCCGGGCGAGGCCTTCATCCGCCGCATCTTCATCGGCGTGTGCAATGGCTTGCGCGAAGTGCATGCGAACAAGCTCTTGCACCTCGATTTGAAGCCGGCCAACATCTACCTGCGCGCCGACGGCACACCCATCCTGCTCGACTTCGGCGCCGCCCGCCAGACCTTCAACGCGGAAATGCCCAAGTTGACGCCCATGTACACGCCCGGCTTCGCCCCGCCCGAACTGTATTCCAAGACCGCCACGCTGGGGCCCTGGTCCGACATCTACAGCATAGGCGCGGCCATGTTCGCCTGCATGGCGAGCGCGCCGCCGCAGCCGGCCGACCAGCGCAAGGTCGAGGACAAGATGGAAGGTTACTACGCGCGCCTGGCGAACCGCTATTCCGCCGAACTGATCAGCATGGTGCGCTGGTGCCTGGAACTGGACGCGCTGGCGCGCCCGCAAAGCGTGTTCGCTTTGCAAAAAGTGCTGCTCGAGGGGCCGCCCGAGCCGCCCCCGCCCGAGACGGTGCTGCAATCGCTCACTGGCCAATTTCGCGGCATTGTTGACCGCGTGGCCGGCCTTGGCCGCAAAAAAGCGGTCGACAAGTAAATAGATTCGAGAGTGACGTCATGCAATTTTCCGTATATCAGGAGAGCCTGATCGGTGGCCGCAAAGTCAATCAAGACCGGATGGGCTACAGTTTTTCGCGCGAAGCGTTGTTGCTGGTGCTGGCCGACGGCATGGGCGGGCATTTGCGCGGCGAGGTGGCCGCGGCCATCGCCTTGCAAACCCTGTCGACCCTGTTCCAGCAGCAAGCCACGCCCTACGTCAAGAAGCCCGAGCGTTTCCTGGAAGAGGCCTTGCAGGCGGCCCACATCGAGATCCACCGCTACCGCGCCGCCAACAATTTGCCAGACACGCCACGCACCACCGTCGTCGCCTGCCTGATCCAGCATAACCATGCGATCTGGGCGCACTGCGGCGATTCGCGCCTGTACTGGATCCGGCACGGCAAGATCCTCACCCGCACGCGCGACCATTCGCACATCGAAACCTTGATCGCGCGCGGCGAGGTCGACCCGTCGGAGCGGGCCAGCCACCCGGACCGCAACAAGCTCTACAACTGCCTGGGGGCGACCTCGATGCCGGCGGTGGACGTGTCGCGCCACGCCACCCTGGCCGCGGGCGACGTGCTCATGCTGTGCTCGGACGGCCTCTGGTCGATGCTGTCGGACGAGGACATGGCGCAGCGCTTGACCACCCAGACCATCGTGCGCGCGGTGCCCGACATGTTAAAGAGCGCCACCGCCATGGCCGGCGACGGCAGCGACAACGCCACCGCCCTGGCCATCATGTGGCAAGGCGGGGACGAGGCCGACGCCACCCCGACGGCCAATATGGAGACCCTGATCTCGACCCAGATGCTGCCGGAAAACCAGGTCAGCACCATCATGCAATCGGCGCCGGACACGGTGCCGGAAACGGACGCTTTCAACGAAGACGAAATCGAGAAAGCGATCGCCGAAATTCGCGACGCGATCGAAAAGTCGACCCAGATCCTCAAGTAACACCATCAATTCAATTAAGGCTTGCCATGGAATTTGAAAACCGCCCTAGCGGGCGCGCCGTTGACCAGTTGCGCGCGCTCGCGCTCACGCGCCAGTACACCAAGCATGCGGAAGGCTCGGTGCTGATCGAGTGCGGCGACACCAAGGTGATCTGCACCGCCAGCATCGAGGACAAGGTGCCGGGCTTCTTGAAGGGCAAGGGGCAAGGCTGGCTGACGGCCGAATACGGCATGCTGCCCCGTTCGACCCATACCCGCATGGACCGGGAAGCGGCGCGCGGCAAGCAATCGGGCCGCACCCAGGAAATCCAGCGCCTGATCGGACGCTCGCTGCGCGCCGCGTTCGACCTGCAAGGCTTCGGCGAGCGCACCTTGCACCTCGATTGCGACGTGATCCAGGCCGACGGCGGCACCCGCACCGCCTCGATCACGGGCGCGATGGTGGCCGCCTACGACGCCTTTTCCAAGCTGGTGGCGCGCGGCGCCATCGAGGCGGTGCCGCTCAAGCATTTCGTGGCCGCCATTTCGGTGGGCGTGTACCGCGGCATGCCGGTGCTGGACCTGGACTATGTGGAAGACTCTGACTGCGACACCGACATGAACGTGGTGATGACGGACGCCGGCCATTTCATCGAAGTGCAGGGCACGGCCGAGGGCGCCGCTTTCGATCGGCGCGGCATGGATCGCTTGCTCGACCTGGCGCAGGGCGGTATTGCCGACTTGATCAAGCTGCAAAAGCACACGCTCGGCCTGTAGTACTGTACGTCGATTGCTAGTGATATGATCGACGTCGGATTGATCGGGAGGGTGCGATGGGAATGAACATCAAGTTGACCCCGCAACTGGAAGAAATGGTACGCCAAAAGGTGGTGTCTGGTTTGTACAATTCGGCCAGCGAAGTGATTCTGGACGCCTTGCGTTTGATGGCGGAACGCGATCAGGTGCGCAATGCTCAGCTCGTTCAGTTGAAACAGGATATTCAAGAGGGTATCGATAGCGGTCCTGGCACCGATTGGGACCCGGATGAAGTCAATCGCGCCGGACATGCCCGGCTCACTACAAAGGCCGCTGGTGGTGTGTAGATGCCCACCGTCGCTGTTCTTCCCAAGGCACGCATCGATATCGATGCAATTTGGGACTACATTGCGCAACGCAGCGCGGCGCAGGCCGAGGGTTTTGTTCGCCGATTGAGCCGGAAGTTCAAGCTGCTGCTCGTTCGTCCTGACCTGGGACGGGCGCGCGGCGATCTCATGCCAGATTTGCGCAGCTTCCCGTTTGAGCGATACGTCATTTTCTACCGCAAGAACGGGCACGGAATCGATATTGTCCGGATCCTGCACAGCGCGCGCGATGTCGACGTTCAATTCGGTTCAAGTGAATAGTCCCTTCTGGCATCGTCAGTCAAAGGCGGTAAAATAGGCGCATCATCAATGATCGCCCACGCCATGACCCAACGTCTCGTCCTCGCATCGAACAACGCCGGCAAGCTCAAGGAATTTAGCGCCATCCTCGCGCCGCTCGGCTTCGAATTGCATCCGCAAGGCGAGTTCAATGTGCCCGAGGCCGAAGAGCCGCACCACACCTTCGTTGAAAACGCGCTCGAGAAAGCGCGCCACGCCGCCCGCCTGACCGGCTTGCCGGCGCTGGCGGACGATTCCGGCGTGTGCGTCAACGCGCTTGGCGGCGCGCCCGGCGTGCTGTCGGCGCGCTTCGCGGGCGAGCCCAAGTCGGACGCGCGCAACAACGAAAAAGTGATCGCCGATCTGGCCGCTCACGCCGACAAATCGGCCTACTACTATTGCGTGCTGGTCTACGTGCGCCACGCCGACGACCCGCAGCCAGTCATCGCCGACGGCGCCTGGCATGGCGAAATCACAGCCACGGCGCGCGGCGACGGCGGCTTTGGCTACGATCCGCACTTTTGGCTCGCCGCGCTGGGCAAGTGCGCGGCCGAGCTGGCCCCGGCGGAAAAAAACGCGCTCTCGCACCGCGGCCAAGCCTTGCGCGCGCTGGTCGAGAAGCTCAAATGATTCCGATTAAAGTGCTCGGCGCGGACGGCGCCGCCGCCAGCGAGCCGCGCTCGCCGGCCGCCAGCGCCTTGCAGTACCTGAAGCCGGGCGCCTTGAACCTGGCTGCGCTGCCGCCACTGTCGCTGTACATCCACTTTCCCTGGTGCGTGCGCAAATGCCCTTACTGCGACTTCAATTCGCACGAGGCGCGCGGCGAACTGCCGGAGGAAGACTACCTGGCCGCCGTGCGGCTGGACCTGGAGCAATCGCTGCCCTTGATCTGGGGCCGCAAGATCCACACCATCTTCATCGGCGGCGGCACCCCCAGCCTGATGTCGGCCGCCGGCCTGGACCGCCTGCTGTCGGACGTGCGCACCCTGCTGCCGCTCGATGGCGCGGCCGAGATCACGATGGAAGCGAACCCTGGCACGTTTGAAGCGGAGAAGTTCAAGTCCTACCGCGCCAGTGGCGTGAACCGCCTGTCGATCGGCATCCAAAGCTTCAACGCCAATCACCTCAAGGCTTTGGGGCGCATCCACGACGACCATGAAGCGCGCCGCGCGGTGGAAATCGCGCACGCCAACTTCGACAACTTCAACCTCGACCTGATGTACGCGCTGCCCTCGCAGACCCTGGCCGAGGCCAAGCGCGACCTCGACACGGCGCTCGCCTTCGCGCCGCCGCACCTGTCGCTGTACCACTTGACGCTCGAGCCGAACACTTTGTTTGCCAAGTACCCGCCGGTGGTGCCGGACGACGACGCCAGCGCCGACATGCAGGACATGATCGCCAGCGAGACGGCGGCCGCCGGCTTCACGCAGTACGAAGTGTCGGCCTACGCGCAAGCGGGTAGGGCTGCGCGCCACAACCGCAATTACTGGGAGTTCGGCGACTACCTCGGCATCGGCGCCGGTGCGCACTCGAAGATCTCGTTCCCGCACCGGGTGCTGCGCCAAGCGCGCTTCAAGCAGCCCAAGGCCTATATGGACGCGGCGCGGGAGGGCAATCCGGTGCAGGAAGAGCACGAGATCGCGCGCGCGGACATGGGCTTCGAGTTCATGCTCAACGCGCTGCGCCTGCACGCCGGCTTTCACCCCAACCTGTTCGGCGAGCGCACCGGCATGAGCATCAACGCCATCGAAAAGCCGCTGGCCGAGGCCGAGGCCAAGGGTTTGCTGCAGCGCGACCATAAGCTGATCAAGCCGACCGAATTGGGACAGCGCTTCCTGAACGATTTGCAGCAGCTGTTTCTGGCGCCAGACTAGGGGCGATGCGATAGTTTTTCTAATGTGAAGCCGCGCACAAGGGGCGGCGCAGGAGAACACGATGCAGGGATGGGAAAGCACGGGGACCAAGGCCGCATGCGGCGCCATCCTCGCGAGCCTGGCGCTGGCGGCGCCGGCGCAGGATATCGGCAAGCCGGACATGGGCAAGCTCACCGCCACCGGCGGCGTGAGCGAGCTTGAAGGGGCGGGCGGCGGCGGCTTGACGCCGTGGGCCCTGATCACCGGCTACGGCACGCGCGACAGCTACGGCGCCAACGCCCACTTGACGCTGGTGCGCACGCAAGACTACGCGCTGCAAAGCGCGGGTGTGGCGGTGGGCTTGTTCGACCGTGTTGAATTCTCGCTGGCGACGCAGCAGTTCACCGGCAGCCTGGCGCCGCTGGACGCGCTCGATGTGCGCCAGGATATCGCCGGCGTCAAGCTGCGGGTGGCGGGCGAGGCCGTCTACGACCAGGACAGCGCGTTGCCGCAGCTGGCGCTGGGCCTCCAGTTCAAGCGCAATAAGGGCGTGCGCGGCCTGGGCGCTCTGGGCGTGACAAACGTCAAGCAACTGGGCGCGGCCAAGGACAGCGGCGTCGATGTCTATCTGGCCGCCACCAAGCTATGCCTGGCGCACAGCCTTTTGCTCAACGGTACGCTGCGCATGACGAAGGCCAATCAAATGGGCTTGCTCGGCTTTGGCGGCGATCTGCATGACCGCTACCAGCCGATGTTCGAAGGCTCGGCCGCCTATCTGCTCAACCGCAAAACGGTGATTGGTGTGGAGTACCGGATGAAGCCACACAACCTGGCGGCCGACAGCGAAAAGGCGGCCAGCGATTTATTCATCGCCTATTTTCCGACCAAGCTGTTTTCGCTCACGGCCGCCTACGCGGATCTGGGCCAGATCACGCTCTACAATGCGCGCACCCAGCGCGGCCTGTATCTGTCGCTGCAAGCGGGCTTTTGAGCGCGCTGTCAACGCGCTGGCCTTACTGCTGCCAGCCGCCGCCCAGCACCTTGTACAGCGCGACCTGGTTTTGCAAGCGCGCCAGGTTCGCCTGCACGGCCGCTTGCTGCGCGCCGAACAGGGAACGCTGCGCGTCGAGCAGTTCGAGGTAGCTGGCCGCGCCGTTCTTGTAGCGCAGCTCGGATAAACCGTAACGCTCGCCCTCGGCGGCCGCCACCGCGCGTTGCGCCCGCAATTGTTCGCCATAGGTGGCCTGGCCCGCCAGCGCGTCCGACACTTCACGGAAGGCCGCCTGGATCGCTTTTTCGTATTGCGCCAGGGCGACTTCGCGCGCCGCCTTGGCCCCGGCCAGGTTGGCGCTGTTGCGGCCAAAGTCGAATAGCGGCATGAGCGCTTGCGGCGCGAAAGTCCAGCCGTAGGAGCCGCTCTTGAACAAGCCGTTCAAGGCCGTGCTGGCGCTGCCGGCGCTGCCGGTCAGGCTGATGTGCGGGAAAAAAGCGGCGCGCGCGGCGCCGATATTGGCGTTGGCTGCCATTAGCTGCTGCTCGGCCTGGACGATGTCGGGGCGCTGCGCCAGCAGGTCCGACGGCAAGCCGGCCGGCAGTTCGGCCAGGCTGGTGGCCGCCAGCGTGGCCGGCGGCGCCAGCGTGCCTGGCAAGCTCTGGCCCACCAGCAGCACCAGCAGATGCTCGTCCTGCGCGCGCTGGCGCTGCTGCTGCGCGGCCGCCACCCGCGCCGCCTCCAGCAGCGAATTCGCTTGCTGCAGGTCGAGCTTGGACACCACGCCCTGGTCGTACTTGAGCTGGACCAGCTTGAGCGAGTCGTCGCGCCCGGCCAGGGTTTGGCGCGTCAGTGCCAGCAATTCATCGTCCGCCAGCAGCCCCAGGTAAGCGTTCGCCACCGCCGCCACCAGGCTGATGTGGGTACTCTTGCGCGCCTCCTCGGTGGCCAGGTATTGCGCCTGCGCCGAGTTCGACAGGCTGCGCACGCGCCCGAACAAATCGAGCTCGAAGGCACTTACCATCAAGCCGGCCGTGTAGTTGCTGGTGATGCTGTCGTTCGATCCGGGCACGCGGCTGCCAGTGGCGCCCAGGTTCACGGTCGGCAGCATGTCGGCGCGCCGGATCTGGTACTGGGCGCGCGCTTGCTCGATATTGAGGATCGCCACGCGCAGGTCGCGGTTGTTGGCCAGCGCCAGTTCGATCAACTGGCGCAGGCGCGCGTCGGCGAAGTAATCGTGCCAGCCGGTTTGCGCGGCCGCGCCGCCGGCAGCCGTGCCGGCCCCGGGGAAGGTCGCCGCCACCGGTGCGGCCGGGCGCTCGTAGTGCGGCGCCATCGAGATGCAGCCGCCCAGGGCCAGCGCGGCCGCCGCCGTCGTGGTCCGCATTATCCATCCGCGCTCGATCATGGCGCCTCCCCTTTGCCCGCGGTTTTTTCCTTATGCTCTTCCTCATGCGCGTACTTCTTGCGTTGGCGTTCGCTGCCCTTGAAGATGCTGCGCACGACGACGAAAAACACCGGCACGAAAAACACGCCGAGCGCGGTGGCCGCGATCATGCCGCCAATGACGCCGGTGCCGATGGCGCGCTGGCTGGCCGAACCGGCGCCGCCGGCCACCACCAGCGGCAGCACGCCCAGGATGAAGGCCAAGGACGTCATCAAGATAGGCCGGAAGCGCAAATGGCAGGCCGCGATGGCGGCCTCGCGCAGCGATTTTCCCTGCGCCTGCAAGTCCTTGGCGAACTCGATGATCAACACCGCGTTCTTGGCGCCCAGGCCGATGATGGTGATCAAGCCGACCTTGAAGTACACATCGTTGGGAAAGCCGCGCAAGCTCGCCGCCGCCAGCGCGCCGAACACGCCCAGCGGCACCACCAGCAGCACCGACATCGGAATCGACCAGCTTTCGTACAGCGCGGCCAAGGCCAGGAACACGGCCAATAGCGCGAAGCCGAGCAAGATGAACACGGTCGAGCCGGACAGTTTTTCCTCGCGCGACTGCCCCGTCCATTCGTAGGCGAAGCCGGCCGGCAGCTGGGCCGCCAGCTTTTCCATTTCCGCGAGCGCTTGCCCGGTGCTGTAGCCGGGCGCGGCGTCGCCCGACAAGCGCATGGTCGAGTAGCCGTTGTAGCGCACCGTTTGCATCGGCCCCGTGATCCAGCGCGTGCTGGCAAACGACGCCAGCGGCACCGGCTGCCCGGCCGCGTTCAGCGCGTTAATGCGCAGCAGGTCGTCCGGCTGCATGCGCGCCGGCGCATCCGCCTGCACGATCACGCGCTGCAGGCGCCCGGCGTTGGGGAAGTCGTTCACGTAGGCGGAACCAAGCGCCACCGAGATGGCGTTGTTGATGGCGTCAAAGGAGACCCCCAGCGCGTTGGCCTTGTCGCGATCGATGTCGAGCTGCAGCTGGGGCGCGTCTTCCAGGCCCTCGGGCCGCACCCCGGCCAGCACCGTGCTTTTCGAGGCCAGGCCCATCAGCTGGTTGCGCGCGGCCAGCAAGGCGGCGCGCCCAGTGTCGCCGCGGTCTTGCAGGCGGAACGAGAAGCCGGTGCCGCGTCCCAGTTCCGGAATCGGCGGCGGGCTGACCGCGAAGATGAAGGCGTCGTGCATGCCGAACAGGCGCCCCGTGATGCGTCCGGCCACATCGGCCGCGCCGTGGCCCTCGCCGTGGCGCAGCTTCCAATCCTTGAGCGGAATGAAGCCGAGCGCCGCGTTCTGGCCCTGGCCGGAAAAACTGAAGCCAACCACGCCGACCATGCTGTCGACTTCGGGTTGCTTGAGGATGAAGTCCTCGGCCGCCACCAGCGCGCGCGTGGTGCGCTCGAGCGTGGCGCCCGGCGGCAACTGGAAGTTGGCGATCACATAGCCCTGGTCTTCGTTGGGCAGGAAGGAGGTGGGCATGCGCTGGAACAGGCCATATACGAGCCCGATCACCAGCGCGAACACCAGCATGGCCACGCCCGTGTGGCGCAGGATGCGCGTCACCGCGCCTTCGTAACCCTTGGCGGTGCGCCCGAAGCCGCGGTTGAAGCGGCCGAACAAGCCGCCCTTGGCCAGGTGGTGGCCTTTCTCCACCGGCTTGAGCAGGTGCGCGCACAGGGCCGGTGTGAGCGAGAGCGCCATGAAGGCCGAGAACGCGATCGAGGACACCATCACGGCCGAGAACTGGCGGTAGATATTGCCCACCGCGCCGGAAAAGAAAGCGAGCGGCACAAACACCGAGATCAGCACCACGGTCACCCCGACGATGGCGCCGGAGATCTGTCCCATCGCCTTGCGCGTCGCTTCGAGCGGGGCCAAGCCTTCCTCGCTCATGATGCGCTCGACGTTCTCGACGACGACGATGGCGTCGTCGACGACGATGCCGATCACCAGCACCATGCCGAACATGGTGAGCACATTGATCGAAAATCCCAACGCCAGCAGGGCCGCGAGCGAGCCGAGCAGAGCGACAGGCACCACGATGGTGGGGATGATGGTGTAGCGCAAGTTTTGCAGGAACAGGAACATCACCAGGAACACCAGCACCACGGCCTCGATCAGGGTTTCAAGCACCTGGCGGATCGAGATGTCGATGAAGGCCGAGCTGTCGAAGGGAATCGACCATTGCACGCCGGGCGGGAAGTAGCGCGCCAGCTCGCCCATGCGCGCGCGCACCAGCTTGGCCGTCTCGAGCGCGTTGCCGGTCGGCGAGAGCTGGATGCCGATGCCGGTCGATGGCTTGCCGTTCAGGCGCGCCGAGGTGCTGTAGCCCTGGCCGCCGATTTCGATGCGCGCCACGTCTTTCAGGCGCACCGAGGAGCCGTCCGGATTGGCGCGCAACACGATGGCGCCAAATTGCTCGACCGTGCTGAGCTGGCCCGACACGACTACGGTGGCGGTGATGCTTTGGCCCGCCACCAGCGGCAAGTCGCCAATGGTGCCGGAGGACACTTGCGCGTTTTGCGAGCGGATCGCGCCCGCCACGTCGTTCGGCCCCAGCTTGAAGCCGACCAGCTTGGCCGGATCGATCCAGATGCGCATGGCGCGCTCGGTGCCAAACAGCTGGGCCTGGCCCACGCCGGAGACGCGCTGGATTTCCGGCAGCACGGTGCGCGAGGCGTAGTCGCCCAGCGCGATCGGGTCGAACTTCGGGTCGCTCGACGACAGGATGGTAAACATCAGGAAGTTGGCGCGCGCCTTGTCCACCCGCACCCCTTGCTGCACCACCGATTGGGGCAGGCGCGGGGTGGCGCGGCCGAGCCGGTTTTGTACGTCGACCTGGGCCAGGTCGGCGCTGGTGTTGGTCTCGAAGCTCAAGGTGATGGTGCCGGTGCCGTTGGCCTGGCTGATCGACTCCATATAGATCAGGCCGGGCGAGCCGTTCATTTCACGCTCGATGATGCTGATTACGCTGTCTTCCAGCGTTTGCGCCGAGGCGCCCGGGTAGGACGCGGTGATCACGATCGAGGGCGGCGCCACCGGCGGATACTGCGCGATCGGCAACTGGGTGATGGCCACGATGCCCATCACCATGATGAACAGGGCGATCACCCAGGCGAAGATGGGACGCTCGATGAAAAAGCGCGCCATGGCTTAGCCCCGGCCCTTGGCACCGGCAGCGCTGCCACCGGCCGGCGCGCCCGGCGGCGCTTGCCACGGCACCGGCTTGACGGGGGCGCCAGGCACCATCATTTTTTGAAAGCCGTCGACCACCACTTGTTCGCCCGCCTTCAAGCCGTCGACCACGATCCAGTTGCCGCCTTGCTGGCCATTGACCTTGACTGGACGCGGGCCCGGCTTGCTGTCCGCACCCACCACGATCACGGTGTCCCCTTGGCCGCTGCGGTTGACCGCCTGCTGGGGTAGCAAGATGGCCGAGGGCATGTCCGCCTGCGACAGGCGCACCCGCACGAACTGGCCCGGCATCAGCAAGCCGTCCGGATTGGGCACTTGCGCGCGCAGCGTGATCTGGCCGGTGCCGGGATCGACGCTCGCGTCGGAAAACAGCAGCTTGCCTTTGTGCGCCAGTTCGGTGCCGTCGTCGAGCAGCACGGCCACCGGCAGCGCGCTGTCGGCGCCGCGCAGCTTGACGGCGCCGCTCTTGCGCAGGCGCTGCAAGTCGGCGGCCGACTGGGTGAAGTTCACGTACACGCTATCGGTTTGCTGGATCAGGGCCAGCTGGGTCGCCTCGGTGGCGCTCACCAGCGCGCCCTCGGTCACCAGGGCGCGCCCGATGCGCCCGCCTATGGGCGCCGTCACGCTGGCGTAGGCGGTGTTAATTTGCGCGATCTGCTGCTGCGCGCGGGCCGCGGCCACGTCGGCCTCGGCTTGGCGCGCGGCGGCCACCGCGTTGATGTATTCCTGCTTGCTCACCGCGTTCGCTTCGACCAGGGGCTTGTAGCGCTCGGCCTGGGCGCCGGCCTGGCTCAGGTTGGCCTGGGCCTTGGCCAGTGCCGCGCTGGCGCTGGCGAGCGCCGCCTCGTAGGGCGCCGGGTCGATCTGGAACAGGGTCTGGCCGGCTTTCACTTCGCTGCCTTCCTGGAACAAGCGGTGCAGCACCACCCCCGTCACGCGCGCGCGCACCTGGGCCACGCGCAGCGCTTCCACGCGCCCAGGCAATTCGGTCTGCAGGGCCACCGCCTCGAAGCGGGTGGTGACGACGCCCACCTCGGGCGGCGGCGGCTTGCCCGCGCCGGGTGGCGCGCCGCCATCCTTGGGGCCGCAAGCGGCCAGCAGCACGGATAATCCGAGGGCGCCGGCCAGGCGGGCGCGATTGGACGACAAGGTGGTGGAAAAAGCGGTGGCTGAAAAAGCGGTGGCTTGGCGCATTCTATGTGCATCCTCTGGTGTGCAATTCGAAGGACTGCGCGCAGGCGGCGCGCAATTGTGAGCGCTGGGACTGATAAATTTGCAAATAGTCTAGCACGAGCGCCATCGACGCGTTTTGCCCCGTCCGATTTAGCGCATGCCGCTGATGATCTGTTTGAGTTTGCCGGAATCGGCGCAAAAGGCGCGGATGCCCTCGGCCAGTTTTTCAGTGGCCATCGCGTCTTCGTTGAGCATGAAGCGGAAGGTTTTTTCGTCCAGGGTGGTTTTGGAGAGGTCGGCGGGGGGCGCCGCTTCCAGGTCGAGCTTGCGCACCACCGGCGCCTCGCTTTGGGCCAGTTGGGCCAGCAAGTCCGGGCTGATGGTGAGCAAGTCGCAACCGGCCAATTCCAGGATCTGCCCCGTGTTGCGAAAGCTCGCCCCCATGATTTCGGTGCGGTAGCCGTTCTTGCGGTAGTACTGGTAGATGCGGCGCACCGATTGCACGCCCGGATCGTCCGCGCCCTGGTGGTCGATGCCGGTCGCCTTCTTGCTCCAGTCGTAGATGCGCCCCACGAAGGGCGAGATCAGTTGCGCGCCCGCTTCGGCGCACGCGATCGCTTGCGGCAGGCCAAACAGCAAGGTCATATTGCAGCGTATGCCTTCGCGCTGCAGGATGCGGGCCGCGCAAATGCCTTCCCAGGTGGCCGCCAGCTTGATCAAGATGCGCTCGCGCCCCACGCCTTCCTCTTCGTACAAGGCGATCAGTTCGCGTCCGCGCGCCACGCTGCCCGCGGTGTCGAAGGACAGGCGGGCGTCGATCTCGGTCGAGACGCGCCCGTGGATGATTTTCAGGATTTCCATGCCGAAGGCGATCAAGACGCGGTCGATCACGTGGCCGGCGCCCAGCTGCGGGAAGTCGCGCACAGCCTTATCGAGCAGCGGCCGGTATTGCGGCTGTTGCACCGCCTTGAGGATGAGCGAGGGATTGGTGGTGGCGTCGCGCGGCGCGAAGGCCTTGATCGACTGGAAGTCGCCGGTGTCGGCGACGACGGTGGTGTATTGCTTGAGCTGTTCGAGTTGGTTCATCGCGCCACCATGTTGTTCTGTCCATGATTATTGTACTGCCGCCAAGGCCTTGGCGCTGTTGCGCTTTTGCTCAACCGATGAAGGAATCGAATTGCATGTCGAATTCCTGCAAGGCTTTTTGGGCGTTTTGCATCTTCTTGCGAAATTCCGGTCCGCGCTTCAAGGCCAGTCCAACGGCCAGCACGTCGATCACCACCAGGTAGGCCAGGCGCGCGGAGATGGGGGTGTAGGGGTCGATGTTAAAGACCAGATCGATGGGAATCAAGACCGAGGCCGCGTCCGCCAGCGGCGTGCCCGAGGGCGCCAGCACGATCACGTCGGCCCCGCTCTGGCGCGCCAGCTTGACTGAACGTACCAGGGCCGGGTTGTTGCCGCGCTGCGAGATGGCCACCACCGCGTCGCCCGGGTGCAGCAGCGAGGCGGCGATGCTGTGGATGGCCGGGTCGGCGTAGGCCACGGTGGGCACGCCGGAGCGGAAGAACTTGTGCTGGGCGTCGGTGGCCACGATGCCCGAGGTGCCTTGGCCGTAGAACTCGATCTTGCTCGCGCGCGACAAGATGTCGAGGGCGCGCTGGATCGCTTCCGGATTGAGATTGTTGCGCAAGTCGAGCAAGGTGTTGATGGAGCGGCTGCAAATCTTGCCCACCAGGTCGGCCGCGAGGTCGTCTTGCGCCGGCTGTTCGGAGGCGCCGGGCAGGGCCAGGGCCAAGCCTTGCGCCAGCTTGAGCTTGAACTCGTGCCAGCCATCGTAGCCCAGCGAACGGCAAAAGCGCACCACGGTCGGCTCCGACACTTGCGCGCTCTTGGCCAGCGCCGTGATGTTTTGGCTCACGGTGGCGGCCGGCTGTTCGAGCACGGCCAGCGCGACTTTCTTCTCGGACTTGGAGAATGAATCGAGCTGGGTGCGGATGGAGTCAAGTAGCATGGGCTAGTCCGCTCAATCTTCCAGCAGCGCTTCTTCGCGCCACTGCAAGCCGTCGCGCCCGATCAAGGCGCTGGCGGCGGCCGGGCCCCAAGTGCCGGCCGTGTAGGGAATCGGCATATTGTCGTCTTGCTCCCAATTGTTGAGGATAGGTTCGACCCATTCCCACGCCGCTTCCAATTCATCGCCGCGCATGAACAAGGTGAGTTGGCCGCGCAACACGTCGAGCAGCAAGCGCTCGTAGGCATCCATGCGCGGCGTCTTGAACGATTCACGGAAATCGAGTTCGAGCTCGGCCTGTTTCAAGCGCATGCCGTCGCCCGGCGTCTTGGCCATCAAGTTCATGCGCAAGCCTTCGTCCGGCTGCAGGCGGATCACCAGGCAGTTCGGCTGGAAGCTCGAGGTCGGCTGCGCGAAGATCGAATGGGGAATCGGCTTGAAACGCACCACGATCTCGGCCAGGCCGTCGGCCATGCGTTTGCCGGTGCGCAGGTAGAAGGGCACGCCGGCCCAGCGCCAGGTATCGATTTCGGCCTTCATGGCGACGAAGGTTTCGGTGCGCGAATGCTCGGGCGCGTCCGGCTCGTCGCGGTAGCTGGGCACCGCCACCCCGTCGACATGGCCGGCCCGGTATTGGCCGCGCACGATGTTTTGCGCCAGCGTGGTGGGCGTGAAGCGCTTGAGCGAACGCAGCACTTGCAGCTTGGCGTCACGCACGGCGTCCGGCGCGATCGAGGTGGGCGGCTCCATCGCCACGATGCACAGCAGTTGCAGCAAGTGGTTTTGCAGCATGTCGCGCAGGGCGCCGGAAGTGTCGTAGTAACCCATGCGGTTGCCGACGCCGAGCTTTTCGGCGATCGTGATCTGCACGTCGGAAATCCATTCGCGCCGCCACAGGGGCTCGAACAGGATGTTGCCAAAGCGCAGAGCCAACAGGTTCTGGACCGTTTCCTTGCCCAGGTAATGGTCGATGCGGTAGATCTGCGATTCGGCGAACACCTTGCCCACGTCGGCGTTGATCTGGCGCGCCGAGGCCAGGTCGCGCCCGAGCGGCTTTTCCAGCACCACGCGCGAATTGGGCGTGGCCAGGCCGGCGCTGGCGAGGTTGTCGCAGATCAGCGCGAACAAGTGGGGCGGCGTGGCCAGGTAATACACACGGGTGATGCCTGGGTCGGAGCGCAAGGCTAGGCTCAAGGGCCCGTAGCTGGCCACCTCGGTGGCGTTGAGCGAGACGTAGACGATGCGGCGGGTGAACTTGGCCCATTGGGCGGCGTTGAGCGCGGCGGCCTTGATGTGCGGTTTCGAGGTGCTCTCGACGGTGGCCAGGAATTCCTCCTGCGACCATTCGTGGCGCCCGACGCAAACGATGCGCGCGCTGTCGGGCAAGTCCTTGGCGACGTCGCGCGCGTACATCGCGGGCAGCAACTTGCGCATCGCTAAGTCGCCGCTGCCGCCAAACAGAACCAGGTCGAAATCGGTAAGAGCCATATGTGTCGTTTGCGAAGGTGAGGGTGAATGCTGATTGTGTAAATTTACTACACGAATAGGCGATATGCAAGAAATTTTACTACGGAATGGCTGTGCTTGCCGAAGGGCCGAGGCGGCACGCGCTATCCGTTTCTGGCACGGCCGCGCTTGCAGGGGGTGGTGGGCCACCCTATGATGGAAAGATGGACGAGCGGGTGACAAAACTGGAAAGCGATGTGGCCGCCATTGGTACGGATGTCGCCTTGATACGTTCAAATTACGCGACCAAGCTTGACGTAAATGAGCTGCGCAACGACCTGCACATTGAGTTTGGAAAAGTCCGCGCCGAGACGCATGTCGAGTTCGGAAAGGCTCGCGGTGAGACGCAAACTGTCAGCACGGACTTGTCTGCCGAAATCGGGAAACTTCGCGATGAGATGCGCGTAGAGTTTGGAAAAATGCGTATCGAAATGCGCGACATTGCAAGGGACGTCTTGAAATGGATAATTGGCCCGCTCGTTGTGGTGGTCGTAGTGATGTATGGCATGGTCGTTTCATTTGGAAATACGATGCGTGCGCTGGCCGAAGCGCGCATGCCCGTGCCCGCCGCCGTGGCGGCGCCACCTGCCGCGCCCGCGCCCGCACTCGCAACGCCGGCGGATGCCGTTCACAAATAATTACAAACTTGCGGTGCGTGATTCGGTCGGCCTTCCTGTATATTTTCCGTCGAGATTGATGCGAATCTAATAAGGCATCGCTCCGCCCGACGAACCAATAGAACATGGAATCCCGATGAAATTTCCCGCATTGCTCGCGCTGTGCCTCGCCAGCCCCGCCTTCGCCAACGGCCTTGATGACATCAAGAACGCCATCACGCCGCTGCAAGGGCAGGGCGTCTTGCATGGCGTCTATGAAGCGAAGCAGCAAAAGACCGATCTCGAAAGCAAAACCGCGAAGGGCCCCGACAGCGCCAGCGCCGCGGCCCAGGTGGACGAGGACGCCACCGGCTTGCAAATTCGCTGGGACCGCGCCCTGCTCAAGCGCGCCGCCGACGATGCCAATCCCAGCAAGGGCGCCAAAAAGGCCGAAGCCTTGCTGGGGCTGATAGGCTCGAGCTCGGCGCCGCGGGTGGCGCAGGCCGTCAACTACGCGCCCAAGTTTCTCGAGTCGCTGGCCTACAGCCAGCTCGTGTCCGAACGCGCCGACACCTACCAAGGCAAGCCGGCGCGCCTGGTGGAATTGAACATCACGCCGCCGGATGACAACAACGACAAGGTCAAGGTCAAGGAAAACAAGCACGTGGCCCACGTGTGGCTGAGCGCCGATGGCACACCGCTGGCGGCCACCGTCAACCACAGCATCAAGGCCAGCTTCATGGTGTTCATGTCTTACGAAAAATCGAGCAAGGAAGAATTCACCTTCGCCGTCCTCGCCAACCGCCTGGTGGTGCTCAAGCGCGAAGACCAGGGTACGGAAAAAGGCTTCGGCAATTCCAGCCAGTACCGTAACTCCTATACCTTCACGCCCAAGGCTTGATGCACCAAACTTGAATCATCAAGCCCGGTAGCATGGCTCGAGGCGGCCGGGCACGTCCACCCGCAGCGACAGCAGGCAGCCGCTGTGCGGATAATGCGCGCGCTCGGCGCTCGAGCGGCCGTGGCTGGCGCTGGTGATATACAGGGTGCGCAGGTCGGCGCCGCCGAATGCGACCATGGTGGGGCAGCGCAGTGGCAGCGCCACTTCGCGCAGCAGGGTGCCGTCCGGCGCGAAGCGCATCAGGCGGCCGCCCTCGAACATCGCGCACCAGTAAGCACCTTCGCTGTCGACGGCCGCGCCGTCCGGGCGCCCGCCGTAATTGTGCGATTTATCGCTTGAAAATTGTTGGAAGGTGCGGCGCGCCGATAGCGCGCCGCTCGCCGCGTCGAAGTCGTAGCAGTCGATGCGGTGCGCCGTGGTGTCGGCGTGGTAGAGCGTGCGCTGGTCGGGACTAAAGCCCAGTCCATTCGATACCGTCATGCCGCCCGACCAGATCAGCTTGACCTGGCCCCGCTCCAGGCAAAACATTTGCGCCGCTTGCCGGTCACGCGGCTCGAACAAGGTGCCCACCCAGAAGCGCCCGGCCGCATCGACCCTGCCATCGTTAAAGCGGGTGGTGGCGGTGTCGTAAGGCGCGTCGGCGATCGGCGTCACCACGCCGCTGCAGGTATCCATGTGTACGAAACCGCTGCGCAGCGCCACCACCAGGCCGCCGCCCGCGTCGATGGCCAGCGCCGACGGCTCGCTCGGCATGCGCCAGCTGCGCTGCGCGCCACTGTCCGGATGCAGGCGGTGCACGGCGAAACCGTTGATGTCGACCCAATACAGGCAGCCCTCGGCCGCGTGCCAGAGCGGGCATTCGCCCACGCTCATGGGTGTGGCGCAGGCCAGCTCGATCTGCGCGTCCATCATACGGCGGCCTTGGCGCGCGCGATCAAGCCATTGGTCGAGCTGTCGTGCAGTTGCGGCTGGACCTGGCCGACCAGTTCGGCTTCTATCTTCTTGGCCAACACCTTGCCCAGTTCCACGCCCCATTGGTCGAAACTGTTCACGCCCCACAGCACGCCTTGCACGAAGGTCTTGTGTTCGTACAGCGCGATCAAGGCACCCAGCGCGTTCGGCGTGAGGTAATCCATCAAGATGGTGTTGCTGGGCCGGTTGCCGGGAAAGCTGCGGTGCGGCACCAGGCGCTCGATCTCGGCGCTCGCCATGCCTTGTGCACCAAGGTCGGCCCGCACTTCGTCCGCGCTCTTGCCGCGCATGAAGGCTTCCGATTGCGCGAAGCAATTCGACAGCAAGGCTGCGTGGTGATGTTCCAGTTCGTGCGCCGGGCGCAGGCTGGCGATGAAGTCGATAGGCACCACGTCGCTGCCCTGGTGCAGCAGCTGGAAATACGCATGCTGGCCATTGGTGCCGCAATCGCCCCACACCACCGGGCAGGTGGGCAGCTCGAGCGCGCTGCCGTCCAGGCCCACGCGCTTGCCATTGCTCTCCATCTCGAGCTGTTGCAGGTAGGCGGGAAAGCGCGCCAAGTCCTGGTGGTAGGGGGCAATCGAGAGCGCGCCGCAGTCGAGGAATTGACGGTTCCAGAAACCGATCAGGGCCAGCAGCGCCGGCATGTTCTGCTCCAGCGGCGCTTCGACGAAATGGCGGTCCATCGCGTGCGCGCCGGCCAGGAAGTCGCTGAAGTGGCCAAAGCCGACGGCCAGCGCGATCGGCAAGCCGATGGCCGACCAGACCGAATAGCGCCCGCCCACCCAATCCCAGAACGGAAACATGTTTTCCGGTGCGATGCCGAACGCTTCGATGGCGGCTAGATTGGTCGAGACGGCCACGAAGTGGCGCGCCAGGTCCGCCTCGCTGCCGTGGCGCAGGAACCAGGCACGCGCGCTGTGCGCGTTGAGCATGGTTTCGGCCGTGGTGAAGGTCTTGGACGCGACAATGAACAGCGTGCTTTCCGGTTCAACAAGCGCGAGCGTGGCATCGAGGTCGTGCCCATCGACGTTGGAGACGAAATGCATGGAAAGGCGCGGATGGGCGTAAGTGCGCAGCGCCAGGCACGCCATCTTGGGACCGAGGTCGGAGCCGCCGATGCCGATGTTGACGATATCGGTGATGGGCTTGCCGCTGAAACCGAGCCAGGCGCCGCTGCGCACCTTGTCGCTGAAGTCCTTGATGCGCTCGAGCACGGCGTGCACGCCGGCCATCACGTCCTGGCCTTCGAGCATCAGCTTGGCTTCGCGCGGCGCGCGCAGGGCCGTGTGCAGCACGGCGCGCTGTTCGCTGACATTGATTTTTGCGCCGTCGAACATGGCGTCGCGCTGCGTCTCGACGCCGCGCTCGCGCGCTAGCGCCACCAGCTTGGCGAGCGTGTCGGCGTTGACGCGGTTCTTGGAGTAATCGAGAAACAGGCCGGCGGCCTCCAGCGACATCTTGGTAAAGCGCGCCGGATCGGCGGCGAACAAGTGCCGCATCTGCCAATCGGCGGCCTCCAGGGCGTGGGTCTCGAGGGCCTGGAAACTGGCGGCGGCGCAGAGGGCGGCTGGGTGCATGGTGGTATCGCTCAATGGGTGAGAGAAGTCATCATACACAAAAAGTCGTAAATTCACTACAAAAAATGCGAAGCCACATTTGCCCGCCTCGCCCGGTCGCGCCCCAGCGTACGGGCATTCTGCGTGGAATCGATTTGCCAAAACGGGATGAAAGGCGCAAGCTGGCATGCAAAAGAGCGTGCGCAACATCAATTTTGTAGTAAAATTTCAGTAAATAAACGACCCGAAGGACCGACCATGGCGCTGCATCCAGTCATAGACACCGTCACCCGGCGCATCATCGCGCGCAGCCGCCCCTCGCGCGCGGCCTACCTGGCCCACCTGGACGCGGCGCGCACCCAGGGCCCGCAGCGCGGCGCGCTCTCGTGCACCAACCTGGCGCACGGTTTCGCCGCCTTTCCCGCCAACGACAAGCTGGCGCTGCGCGAAGTGCGCAAGCCTTCTGTTGCGATCGTGTCGGCCTACAACGACATGCTCTCGGCCCATCAACCCTTCGAGCGCTTCCCGCAACTGATACGCGAAGCGGTGCGCGGCGCCGGTGGCGTGGCCCAGTTCGCCGGCGGCGTGCCGGCCATGTGCGATGGCGTCACCCAGGGCCAGCCGGGCATGGAATTGTCGCTGTTCTCGCGCGACACCATCGCGATGGCGACCGCCGTCGCCCTGTCGCACAATATGTTCGACGCCGCCCTATACCTGGGCGTATGCGACAAGATCGTGCCGGGCCTGCTGATCGGGGCGCTGCACTTCGGCCATTTGCCAGCCGTCTTCGTGCCGGCCGGTCCCATGAGCAGCGGCATCGCCAACAAGGAAAAGGCGCGCATCCGCCAACTTTACGCGCAGGGCAAGGCCACGCGCGAGCAATTGCTCGAATGCGAGGCGGCGTCCTATCACGGCGCCGGCACTTGCACCTTTTACGGCACCGCCAACAGCAATCAAATGCTGATGGAAATTATGGGTCTGCATTTGCCGGGGGCCGCCTTCATCACGCCGGACACGCCCTTGCGCGACGCCTTGACGGCGGCGGCCGCGCGCCGCGCGGTGGAGATCTCGGCCCAGGGCGGCAACTACACGCCGGTCGGCCACGTGGTCGATGAAAAATGCATGGTCAACGCCGTGGTCGGCTTGCTGGCAACGGGCGGCTCGACCAACCACACCTTGCACCTGGTGGCCATCGCCAAGGCGGCCGGCATCGTGATCGATTGGGATGACTTCAATGAACTGTCCGGCATTGTGCCCATGCTCACGCGCATCTATCCGAATGGCGACGCCGACGTCAACCATTTCCACGCGGCCGGCGGCACCGGTTTCGTGATCCGCGAATTGCTCGACGCTGGCTTGCTGCACGACGATGTGCGCACCATCCTCGGGCACGGCTTGCGCGCCCATTGCCGCGAGGCGTATCTGGACGATGCCGGGGTCGCGTGGAAAGACGCGCCGCCGGCCAGCGCGGACGAGACCGTGTTGCGCGGCGCGCAAGCGCCGTTCGCGGCCGATGGCGGCATGATCCTGGTGGCGGGCAATCTGGGACGGGCGGTGATGAAGGTGTCGGCCGTCAAGCAGGAACACCGCACGGTGGAAGCGCCCGCGCTGACCTTCAATTCGCAGGAGGAATTCATGCACGCCTACAAGGCCGGCCGCCTCGAGCGCGACTTCGTGGCCGTGGTGCGCTTCCAGGGCCCGCGCGCGAACGGCATGCCCGAGCTGCACGCGCTCACGCCCGCGCTGGCCAACTTGCAAGACGCGGGCCACCACGTGGCCTTGGTGACGGACGGACGCATGTCCGGCGCCTCGGGCAAGGTGCCGGCCGCCATCCACGTGTCGCCAGAGATATTGGCGGGCGGCCCGCTCGGCCTGGTGCGCGACGGCGACATCATCCGCCTCGACGCCGCCGGCGGCACGCTCGAAGCGCTGGTGCCGGCCAATGTGTGGGCCGCGCGTTCGCTGGCCACGGCCGACCTCTCGCCCAACCAGATCGGCATGGGGCGCGAATTGTTTTCCATGTTCCGCGCCAGCATCAGTGCGGCCGAGCAGGGCGCCACCACCTTCCCCTTGCCCTCGCCCATCCCCACCACCGTGCCCCTGCATGGCGGGGAGGACGTGGGAGACGCGGTGCCTGGTTCCGACGAAGACTTTTTGATCAAAAGGAATGCCTGAGATGACCTTGCTTGAAATTATGCGCTCGGCGAGCGTGATCCCCGTCATCGCCATCGACGATCCGGAGCATGCGCTGCCGCTGGCGCGCGCGTTGGTGGCCGGCGGCATCCGGGTGCTGGAAGTGACGCTGCGCACCGCGCACGGCTTGGGCGCGATCCGCGCGATGGCGCAAGTGCCGGGGGCCATCGTGGGCGTGGGCACGCTCACCGAGGGCAGTGAATTTGCCGCCGCGCGCGATGCGGGCGCCGTGTTCGGCGTCTCGCCCGGCTTGACGCCCGCCTTGATCGAGGCCGCGCGCAGCAGCGGGTTGCCCTTGCTGCCGGGCGTGATGACGCCGTCCGAAGTGATGGCCGCGCGCGAGGCCGGCTTTCGTCAATTGAAATTATTCCCGGCCATGCAGGCGGGCGGCATCGGCATGCTCACGGCCATCGGCGGCCCTTTGCCCGACATCACCTTCTGCCCGACGGGCGGGATCTCGATCGAAACGGCGCCGCAATTTTTGGCCTGCAAGAACGTCGCTTGCGTGGGCGGTTCCTGGCTCACGCCCAAGGACGCGATCGCCGCTGGCGACTGGGGCCGCATCACCGAATTGGCGCAGGCGGCCAGCGCGCTGCGCCGCGCCTGATGGGTGCGCCGGCGCCGCTTCAATTGCATGTGCGCTGCCACGGCGACGGCCGCGTCTTCCTCGGCGCCGAGCTGGTGCCGGACCGCGCAGCCATGTTTGCTCTCTTGAGCGCCCAAGCGGCGCGCCAGGCGCGGGTGGCATTGCATGTTTATGTCGATGCCAACGCCTACATCGACGCGGGCTGGGTGGTGTATTGCGCGCAGCGCGCCGGCTTGAGCCCTGAGCTCAAATTCCACGCGGGCTTGGACGGCTAAGCTACTGCGCCAGTGCGCGCACGCCTTGCCAGGCGCACCACCACAAGATGATCAGCACAAAATTGCTCAGCGCGAATGCGGTGAAGCGGTGCATCACATGGTTGTAGCTCAGGTGGATCAGGCTGTGCGCGATGCGCAGCGCCACATAGGCCCAGGCCAGCGCCACGGCCAAGGGCGTCGCGCCGCCGGTGACGAACAGAAGCAGGCAGGCGACGTAAAACAGCAGCGGCAACTCCAATAGATTCATGTAGTTGCGGTTCGGGATGGCGACCCGCGCCGGCACACCGTCCGGTTCACCCAGCGTGTAGGCATGCGGGCGCATGGGGCCCGTCACGCGCACGAAGGCCACACGCAGCAGCACGCAAGCGGTCCAGGCCGCCAACACGAATACGGGAATCAGGATAGCCGTGTGCGCCGCCATGCCGCTCCCCATCTTAGAAGTTGAAGTTCATGCCCAGCAGGGCGGTCGTGACGCCGCTGTTGGTGAAACGCGTGATTTCGCCCGTCATGGCGACGTGGCGCGTGAACGCATAGCTCACACCGACGCCGACGCTGATATCGCTTTCGGCGCGTTCGGCATCGTTCGCATTCGTTTCCGTGGTCCGCCCCAGGCCCAGGCGCCCGTAGGCCTTGAAGCGTTCGGCCAGCGGCAGGCTGCCGACCATGGCCAGACCCACATGGTGATCCGGGTAGAAGTTATGGTCGCGGCCGATGGCGTCAAGTATGCCAATACGAAAGCTCAAGCTACGGGCGAAGGCTTCGAGCGCCAGGTTCTCGTTGATCTGGTAGCCGGCGTGAATATCGAAAGACGGGTCACTCGCTTCCTCGACCACTTTCGAGCTGACGCTGGACTTGCCCAGGCCGATGCCCAGGTAAAACGGGGAAGCGGACGAAGCGGGTGGGACCGTGTCGGCCGCGCTGGCGCACGCGCTGGCGCCGCACAATGCGGCGATCAATAATAGGGTGGGACGAAATGCAGGCATCGTTCTTTCTTTCCTAGCTAGGTGAAGTAAAAATCCAGTTTATTCGTAGCGCAGGCAATCGACCGGCTGCAAGCGCGAGGCGCGGCGCGCCGGATAAAAGCCGAAAAACACGCCCACCAGGCTGGAAAAGCCGCAGGCGACGATGACGGCGCTCGAGGTGACGAACACGTCGAACTTGCCGGTCGAGGTGATGGCCGCCGCGCCGGCCGCCGCGAAGGTAATGCCGACGATGCCGCCGACCAGGCAGATCACCACCGCCTCGGCCAAAAATTGCAATAGCACGTCACGCGGCTTGGCGCCGATGGCCATGCGGATGCCGATCTCGCGGGTGCGCTCGGTGACCGACACGAGCATGATGTTCATGATGCCGATGCCGCCCACGACGAGCGAGATGGCGCCGATCAAACCGAGCAGGGCGGCGATGCCGGCGCTGATCTTCTTGGCCACTTCGGCGAACGAGGCCAGGTTTTCAACGTGGAAGTCGTCCGGCTCGTCGAGCTTGATGTGGTGCCGGTCGCGCAGCAACTCGTTGATATCCTCGATCGCGTCTTGCAGATTCTGTCCCGACTTGCCCTGCGCGATCACGTAATGCACATTGTCGGGGAAGGGATTGCGGATCAGGTTGGCGCGCGCGGCCGTGATCGGCACCAGCACCAAGTCCGACAAGTCGCCGCCGTCGACTTGCTTGCCTTCGCCATGGAGCACGCCCACCACCTGGAAGGCCACGTTTTCAATGCGGATGGTCTTGCCCAGCGGGTCGATCTTGTAGAAGAACTGGTCCGCCACCTTTTGTCCGATCACCACCATGCGCGCCGAGGCGCGCACATCCGATTCGCTGAAGGCGCTGCCTTGCTCGAGCTTCCAGTTGCGGATCTTGAACATGGCCGGCGTCACCCCATGCACGGTTGAGGTCGACGTCTCGTTGCCGGCCGAAAGCTTGAAGCCACCCTGCATGGCTGGCGCCGCCCCCTCCAGCGAAGGCAGGGCGTTGATGGCGTCGGCATCCTGGCGCGTCAAGGCGGGCGCCGCGCCGGCGCGCATGCGCTGCTGCTGGGCGCGGTTGCCGCCGGGGACCACGAACAGCATATTCGTGCCCAGCTGCTCGAGCTGGGCGCCGATGAAGCGCTGCATGCTGTCGCCCAGCGCCAGCAACAGCACCACGGAGGTGATGCCGATCACGATGCCAAGCATGGTGAGCACGGTGCGCAAGCGGTTCGCGTTCATGGAGCGGAACGCTTCGACGATGACTTGAAGAAAATTCATAGTGTTTCCAATCGACTCAGGCGGACATGGCCAGCTCGTGGCTGGCGGCCATTTGGCGCAAGCCTTCGGCGGCCGGGCCGTCATAGAGCACGTGTCCGTCCTTGAGGCGCATCAAGCGGCGGCTGTAGGCGGCGATGTCGGGCTCATGCGTGACGAGCAAGATCGTGATGCCCCGTTCGGCGTTCAATTGCTGGAACGAGCGCATGATGTCCACGCTGGTCTGGGTGTCGAGGTTGCCGGTGGGCTCGTCGGCCAGCAAGAGGGGCGGATCGCCCACCAGGGCGCGCGCGATCGCCACCCTTTGCTGCTGTCCGCCCGACAATTGATTGGGGGTGCGCTTGGCGTAATCTTGCAAGCCCACCCGCTCCAATTCGACCAGGGCCTTGGCGTGCGCGCGCGCGCGCCCGACGCCCGCGTAAATCAGGGGCAAGGCCACGTTTTCGGCCACGCTCATGCGCTTGATCAGATTAAAGCTTTGAAACACGAAGCCGATGGTGCGGTTGCGGATGGTGGCCAGCTCGGCGCGCGAGAGCGTGCGCGTGTCGATGCCGTTGAGCAGATAGGTGCCGCCGCTGGCTTGGTCGAGGCAGCCGAAGATATTCATCAAGGTCGACTTGCCGGAGCCGGACTGCCCCATCACGGCCAGGAAGTCGCCGCGCGGCACGGCCAGGTCGATCCCGAACAAGACTTGGGTTTCATTGCCGCCCGAAAAATAGCTTTTCGTGACCTGGCGGATGTCGATCAGCATAGCGGCTGCGCCGCCTTGCGCGCCGCTCATTCCTGTTCGCCGTTCTTGGCGCCGCCGATGGCGCGCGTGACGACCTTGTCGCCCGCCTTCAAGGGGCCTTGCATCACTTCCGTGTAGCGGAAATTGGATAGGCCGATCTTGATGTCGACCGGCTTGGCCTCGTTTTTGTCGTCCAGGCGGTAGATCTTGAACGAGCGCGTAGTCTCGTCCTTGCTGCGAAAGGCGATGTCATCGTCCGCGCTCGGGGCCGGCACCGGCGCGCTATCCTTGGCGGGGCCGCCCTTGTCCTTGGCTTTTTTCGCGTCCTTTTTCGCTTCTTTTTCCAGCTCTTCGTCGGACAGGCGGAAACGCAGCGCCGCCGTCGGGATGCGCAAGACCTTTTGGCGGTTGCCCACCACCAGGCGCACCTGGGCCGTCATGCCCGGCTTGAGCAATTCATCCTTGTTCTCCACGTCCAGCACCACATTGTAGGTGACCACGTTTTGCACGACATTGGCGGCCAGGCGGAATTGGCGCATGCGCGCGTCGAATTCGCGGTCCGGATAGGCGTCGACGACGAAGCGCGCGCTCTGGCCGGTCTTGAGCGAGCCGATGTCCGCTTCCGACACGCTGGTGTCGATCTGCATCTTCGTCAAGTCTTGCGCGATCTGGAACAAATTTGGCGTGGTGAAGGAAGCGGCCACGGTCTGGCCCAGGTCGATGGTGCGCTTGATGATGACGCCATCGATGGGGGCGCGGATCACGCTGTTGTCGAGGTCGGCCTGGGCGCGCGCCAGTTGCGCCTCGGACAGCTTGATGTTCGCGCGCGCCACCTCGAGCTCGCGCTTGGATTGGTCGAGCGCCAAGCCCGACACATAGTTTTGCCCCACCAAGCGCTCATTGCGCTCGTAATTGGCTTGCGCCAGGCGCAAGGAAGCCTGGGCCGAGGACAGGCTGGCCTGGGATTGCGCGATCTGGGCGTTGAAGATGGTCGGGTCGAGCTTGAGCAAGACCTGGCCTTTCTTGACATGGTCGTTGAAGTCCGCCTTCAGTTCGACGACGGTGCCCGACACTTGCGAGCCGACATTGATCAAGGCCACCGGATTAATGGTACCGCTGGCGGTGACGCTTTGCGTGATATCGCCCAGGTCGACGGCGGCGGCGCGGTATTTGGGCTCGGGCAGCTTCGGCTCTTGCTTGGCGTGCAAATAGGAAGCGGTGGCGCCGCCGGCCAGCAGCAGCACGGCGGCCACGATCAGGCGTTTCTTCGTGAAAATTTTCATCGATCTCTCGGTCAGGTTCGGAGCGCCCGGCGCGCCCGTCGGATCGCCGGCCACGCGGGGCACCGGCAGTATCGGATAAATTTGCTATGTTTGCAATTGATTCATCGTAACAAAGAGCAGGGCTGACGGCGCCGTCTTTGCGATGAAGTGCGGGAATGCGGGGGCGAAACGCGCCCGCGCGAGGGTCGAGCAGGACGCCGGCGCGAACAAACCCGTTGGGGGACAAACCCGTTGGGGGACAGACCCCTGTTTTGAGGAAACGCGCGCGTTTCCTC
>JAZKBP010000010.1:85237-101873 GCA_040388555.1 Pseudomonadota bacterium | reverse complement strand
AGACCCCTGTTTAGAGGAAACGCGCGCGTTTCCTCTAAACAGGGGTCTGTCCCCGTCTTGCTTCTGCCTAGGCGGCGCGCGCGCGGCCGCCGTCGTTGACGGCCGCCGACATCGCTTGCGACAGCGCCTGCCCCACCACGCCGTCGATCCGGATGGCGCGCGCCTGTCCTTCGCGGAACGATTCGGCCAGCTTGGCCGCCGACAGCGAAAACGCTTCCTGGCGAGCGCCCGTCGAAAAAATGAACAGCATGCGCTGCGGGCTGACCCAGGCCAGCTTCACCTGGCGCACCCCTTCCTGCTCATCGAATTCGATCCACATGCCGCGCTCCAAGCCGGCCAGCAATTGCACGTCCTCGTCCTGCTCGGCCAGCGCCGCGTTCTGCGCCGGGGCGCGCGCCTGCTCGGCGCGCGCGACGCCATCAAGCCGGGCCGCCTCGGCGGCCAGCTCGACCTGTCGCGCCGGGCTGGCCTCCAGTGGCGCGCGCACGATCGAGGCATGGCACTCGGCCAGGTCGGCGAAAAACCGCAAGCGCTGCGCATCTTGCCACTTGATGATGTCAAGCCATTTATTCAGCGTCAGTAGCAGGCTGGGCAAGCGCTGGAGCAAGGCGCGGCGCTGCTCTTGCGTGATCTTCGGCTTGACCGACCAGATCAAGTCGTCCATCGCGCGCGTGGCGTTGTTCACCGCGCCGGGCTTGTCATCCTCGACGCTGTAGGCGATGGTGAGCACATCGGTCCACTTCTCTTGCAGGAAGGAAGAGACCACCGCCACCACCTCCCCCGTCCCCACCCGCAGCGCCACCTCGCCCTTGGCCGCGCGGCTCGCGCCGGCCATCTTTTCTTGCTTCAAGGCTTGCGCGATGGGGGCGGCGATGGCGCGCGTGGCCGCCACTTCCTCGGCCGCGATCTGCGTCTCGAGCTCGGCCACCGCCTCGGCGAACACCGCCATCTCCTGGTCGAACTCGCGTCCCACCCGGTTCACGCTGCGCTGCATGGCCACGAACACGGGATCGTCGGCCCCCTTGCGCTGTTCCCAGCCCATGCGCGAGAGCAAGTCGATCATGCGGCGCGCCGGATGGGCATCCTGGAAAAAGAAATTCTTGTCGAGCAAGGCCGCCTTGAGCACGGGAATTTGCAGGAACTGGATCAGCTCGCGGATCTCGGGGGGAATGCTGGGGTCGACAAAGACGGTCTCGAAAATCTTTGAGAGCAAGTCGATGGTGTTCTCATCACCCCGGCTCAAGCTGCCCTTGGGCGCGCTTTGCTTCAAGCGCGGCAGGTAGAACACATTCGGCGCCGCGCCGCCTGCACCAGCGCCACCGCCCGCACCACTGGCACCGCCGCCACCGCTCCCGGCACCACCGGCAAAGCCCGGTCCGGGCGCGCCCAGCTCGTGCCGATGACCCGCGCCGGCGGCGGCCACCGATTGCTGCAAGGTGTTGAGGAAAGCGAGCAGCGGCGCCTTGGCCAGGCCCGGATCCTTCTTGCGCAAAATTTCGTTGGTGACGCCACTGCGGAAATCGCCCGCGCCGCTGGGGCGCCAGCGCCCGTCGTGCGAGGCGCCCAAATGCGGCAAATCCGGAATCAGGGGAATCGAGGGGTCGAACTCCCCTTCCGGCTCCGGCTCGGGCGCGGGCTCGCTGGAAAAAAATTGGCGCAAGCGGTCGTTCAAGGCCGCCTTCTCGCTGGCCCGCTCCGCCTTCAAGGCCACCGCGTGGTCATTCTTGCGGATGCGCTGGGCATCGATGGCGCCGGGCAGCACGCCTTTGCGCATGAGCGCCAGATTGAGACCCTCGTACAGGGGGCCGAAATCCATGAAGCGCGCCTCTTGCAGTTGCGGCAAGATCAAGTCGATGGCGCCCCCTTCGTCGGCGGGCAGGAACTCGCGCCAGGCGCCATGCACGGCCGTCACGAACAATTGCGGCCGAAAGGGATTTTGCTCGGTGCGCAGAATATCGCGCGACAGGGCGAAGGCCAGGCGCACATTGAGCGTGGCCAAATTGTCCGAATGGGCCGTCTCGAAATTGCGGCTGATACCGCTAAAGACCACCTGGCTATCCATTTCCTCGTAAGGCACGAGGGTGAGCGCCGGCTCGGCCACGCGGCGGCGCGCGCGCACGCCCGGCTCGAGCGCGAGCAACTCGGCGCGGATCGCCGTTTCCAGCGCGCGCGAGGCGAGGTGGAAAAAGGCGTAAGTATTGGCATGCAAAAGATTGCCCAGCTTCAGGCGCGTGCGCACTTGGCCGGGCTCGCCCTTGAGCGTGGAACAGTCGAGCAAGGTGGCGGCGAAGGCGCTGGAGAAGGCCAGCAACTGGTCGTTGGCGTGCTTGGTGGCGAGGACGACCAGATTCTCGAGCAGGGGATTGGCGCTCGCCGCTGGGTCCGTCTTGCCTGAAGTTGGAAGCATGATGTGGTCTGCCTTTGTCTGCACAAAAGTCCGCTACCCATTCATTGTGCCACGATATTGCCACATGGCAATATGCATCTGTTAATAGTAGGCAATTTTTTTATGGGGCGTGCGCAATTCATTGCATTGTAGGCATGAAAAGGCGGTGGCGGCCACCGCCGAAAGGGGCCGCTGTGTCGGATTTACCACCCCGCCTTCAGATATTGAGCAAGTGGGCGCCGCGCGGCGGGGCGAAGTCGGCCACCGCGTCGATCAAGCCGACCTCGAGCGCTTCGCGCGCGCACAGGTGCAGGTCCGAGCCCGCATGGACGGCCCAGTGCGCGTCCGACAGGCGCAAGTGGCGCCGCAGGATCGTTTCGGTGCGCGCATCGTCCGCCTGCAAGCCTTCGACGATGATTTTGAGGGCGTCCGGGCGGGCCCCGGGGACAGCCGTGGCGTGCGACTTGTGCACCATGAAGCGCGCCGTGTCGCTGGCGTAGCGGCGCGCGCCGGCCAGGAACACGATGACGGCGATCGAGGCCACCGCGCCGCCGTTGTACATCACGAAGCGCATGGGCGCGCGCGCCAGGAAGTTATACAGGCACAGGCCGTCGCTGACATAGCCGCCGTTCGATTGCAGCAGCACGTGGGCGCACTCGACGCCGCGCGCGCTCATGTCGGCGACGGCCTCGAACACGCGGTGCACCATGTCGCTGTTGACGTCGCCCGACAGGGTGAAATACGCGGGCGCGTCCGAGGCGGCGCCGCTGCAGGCGGACCCGCCGGCCGGCGCTGGATAGGTAGGCCCGTTGTCGGGCAAGGCCGCGCGCTCGCTCATGGGATGGTTGGCAAATTCAGGTTGGCAAATTCAGGTTGACAAATTCAGGTTCACAAATTCAGATTCACAAATTCAGATTCACAAATTTTGAACGTAATTCTGGCTCGCAAATTCGCTGCGTCGATTTTAGCAAATGGGGGCGTCGTCGGCACGCGGCGCGCCATTCGTGCGCGCCGGCGTGCTCGCCCTCATGCCATGCCGGGCAGGCGCGCGAGCTCGGCCCGGAAGCGCGCCGCTTGTTCGGGGTTGGGAATTTCCGCCGCCAGCGCGCGCGCCAGCGCGCGCGGCTCGCCCCACTGGGCGCAGCAATCGGCGCACACGATGGGCGCGATCGGGCCGATATACTTGAGCAGCAAGCGCTCGATCGCAGCCTGTAATTCGGGGGCGGGCGCGGCGGCGGGCGCGTCCGCCAACGTGAAAGGCGTGGCGGCCCCGGGCGTACCGGCGCCGCCCAGGTAGTCGAGGATCTCATCGGTGGGGGCGCCCTCGCGCAAATTGGCATGCTGCAGGCAGGCGCCATCGAAGCGCAAGCTGGCCGGCCCGAGCGTACGCAGCGCGGCCAGGGCGTCGTCGCCGCGCCGCCCGCGCCACAGCACTTGCACGATCTTGCCGGCGCTCAGGTGGATCTGGGCCATGCGCTGGTCTGCGCTGACGATGAAAGCGGTGCCGCTGCGGCGCTGCGCGCACCATGCGCGCACCTGGGCCACGACGGCGGCAAAAGGCATCAGTTCTGGCTGGATCATGGCACGCTCCCGGAGGCCTTAAGCTTTTCTGCGCAATCTTTCCATCGCCAAGGCGATGCTGATGCCCAGCCTTTCGATGGCGCGCGCCAGCGCGCCCAATTCATCGCCGCGCCCGGTTTCGGGAATGTGTACCTGGAACTGGCCGTCACTGAGTTGCTGGGCCACGGCGATCAAGCCATTGATGGGGCGCGTCAATTGGCGTCCGAGCGCGACGGCCGTGCCGATCACCAGCAGCGCCGTCACCAGGATCAGGATGCGCGCTTCGCGCTCGAGCCTTGTGACGGGTGCGTAGGCTTCCTCCAGCTCTTGCTCGACGAGCAAGGTCCAGCCCTGCGGCAGGTGGCGCAGGTAGGCCAGCAATTGGCGGCCCTGCCCGTCGCGGTAGACCACGGGGTGCTCGGTGACGCCCTCGAGCTTCAAGGCCGGATAGCTGCCGAAGTCTTGCACCGCGTCGGTGCGCTGGCCCGGCATGCCGTGCGCGATCACCTTGTTGTCGGCGTCGAGCAGCACCACGTAGCCGGTCTCGCCGATGCGCGTGTCCTTGATTGTCTTCGCGATATCGTCAAGCTTCATGGCCATGGCCAGCACGCCGACCTTGTCGCCCGAGGCGTTGCGGATCGGGGTGGCCAGGGTCAAGGCGGGCTTGCCGCTGGTCTTGCTCAGCACCACTTGGCGTGCGGCGGCCTCACCCGCCATCGCGGCCTGGAAGTAGCTGCGCTCGCCGAAGGCGATCAAGGGCTTGCCGTCGCTGCGGCTGACGTTGTTGCCGTCGGGCGCGATGGTGAAGGCGACGAAGCTCCACGGGTGGGTTTCGGCGATCGCCTTCAAGACCGGGACCTGGCGCTCGGGACGCATGCCGACGATATCCTCGAGCAGGGCGTTTTGCTGCAAGGTGCGCGCATTCGCCTCGTCCCAGGCGGCGATGCCGGTGGCGATGCGTTCGAGCGACATCACCATCGCCTGGGCGACGGCGTTGCCGGCCTCGCGCCGGGCCGCGCTGCTGCCCACGCCCCACAGCACGGCAAGCGGCAGCAGCGACACCGCCAGCAGGGTAAGTAAGAGTTTGTGGAAGATGTTCAAGCGTAGATTCGCCAGCATGCTGCCTCCCCGGTGTGGTGCGCGCGCTTGATGCGGCGCGCGCGGGCTGGACCTGTTTGCTACTGTTTGCTACTGTTTGCTACTGTTTGCTACCTTAGCGGGCCAGTCCCGTTCGACATTGATGGTTCGCAACAAATTCTTTGAAGAACTAATTACGCCCCCGCCTCGCTGGCAGGCCCCTCCAAACGAGCACATTCGAGTAAAGGGGGGCGCGGGTGCGCGTCCGCCCTTCCCGGCCCGGCCCAACGGTTGACATCGGCGCCCCGCTGGCATATCCTCTGCACTCTTGATCGGGAGAGGGCAGCCGTGCGCTGCCGCCGAAGGGGCATCACCCAAAAACTCTCAGGCAAAAGGACCGGTCAGGGGTCGGCGGCGCAATGCGCAGCCGCACCAACTCTGGAGAGCGGCCGCGGCGAACGCCGGCGGCCCACCGAAGGGGCGTGCGCCGTGGAGTTCAAAGCTCGCGGCGCTATCTCTCAGGTACCAAGGACAGATGGGGAGTCGATCACGCGTGGAAAGGGCTGTTGCAGCTGTTCCTGTATGTTCGCCCGCCCATTTACCTAGCCTGAGGATTTCCATGACGCTCAAAGCGACCCCGCTCAATTCCGCACACCGCGCCGCCGGCGCCAAGATGGTCGATTTCGGGGGCTGGGACATGCCCGTCAACTACGGCTCGCAAATCGAGGAACACCATGCGGTGCGCCGCGACGTCGGCATGTTCGACGTCTCCCATATGTGCGTGGTCGACCTCGAGGGTGAGCAAGTGCGCCCCTTCCTGCGCACCCTGTTGGCCAACAACGTCGACAAGCTGCAAGTGGCGGGCAAAGCGCTGTACTCGTGCATGCTCAAGCCCGAAGGCACCGTCATCGACGACCTGATCGTCTACTTTTTCAGCGAGACCTGGTTCCGCCTGGTGGTCAACGCCGGCACCGCCGAAAAAGACATCGCCTGGATGCGCGCCCAGAACGACGCCACCAACAGCGGCTTGAGCATCACGCAGCGGCGCGATGGCGAAGGCGCGATGGCCCTGATCGCGGTGCAAGGGCCGCAAGCGCGCGCCAAGGTGTGGCAGGTGCTGCCGCAAACGCTGGCGCCGTCCGAGCCGCTCAAGCCCTTTAACGCCGTCATCGTCAAGGACACCGCGTTCGGAGAAGTGATGGTCGCGCGCACCGGCTACACGGGCGAGGACGGCTTCGAGCTGGCCTTCCCCGCCACCCAGGCCGAGGCCCTGTGGAACGCGCTGATGGCCGCCGGCGTCAAGCCAGCCGGACTGGGCGCGCGCGACACGCTGCGCCTGGAAGCGGGCATGAACCTGTATGGCCAGGACATGGACGAGACGGTCAATCCGCTCGACGCCGGCCTGGCCTGGACCGTCGAACTGGCGTCCGAGCGCGACTTCATCGGCAAGGCGGCGCTCAAGGCGCAAGGCCAGAACAGCCAGTTCGTGGGCTTGATCCTGCGCGAAAAAGGCGGCATCCTGCGCGCCCATCAAAAAGTGATCGTCGCCGGCACCGAGGCGCAGGGCGAAATCACCAGCGGCACCTTCAGCCCCAGCATGGAACAGGCGATCGCGCTGGCGCGCGTGCCCATGAACGTGGCCGTGGGCGACACCGTGCATGTGGCCATCCGCGACAAGCAGCTGCAAGCGTCTGTCGTCAAGCTGCCGTTCGTGCGCAACGGTAAAGTAC
The DNA here is from genome assembly GCA_040388555.1 of Pseudomonadota bacterium. Taxonomy (GTDB): domain Bacteria; phylum Pseudomonadota; class Gammaproteobacteria; order Burkholderiales; family Burkholderiaceae_D; genus Telluria_A. The sequence goes on along the minus strand of JAZKBP010000010.1, from coordinate 95,120 downwards.
TGGCCGCCTGATGCGCGCCGCATAAATCAACCAATCACCTCACCTTGGAGACACCCATGAATATTCCTGCCGACCTGAAATACACCGAGTCCCACGAGTGGATCCGCGCCGAAGCCGACGGCAGCGTCACTGTCGGCATCACCGAATTTGCGCAAGATGCGCTGGGCGACATCGTGTTCGTCGAACTGCCGAAGGTCGGCAAGTCGTTCGGCGCCGGTGACGACGCGGCCGTGGTCGAATCGGTCAAGGCCGCCAGCGACATCTACGCGCCGTTGGCCGGCGAGATCCTGGCCGTGAACGACGCCGTCGTCGCCGCGCCCGAGTCGATCAACGCCGACGCCTATTCGGCCTGGCTGTTCAAGATGAAGCCATCCGATCCGGCCGCCATCAACGGCTTGCTCGACGCCGCCGCCTACGGCAAGGCCACCGACCACTAAGCATGACGCGCGCATCGGACCGGCGCATGCGTCGGCCCGATCCGTGCGCAGCGCGCCTGCCCGCGCCGCCCGCGCGCCGTGCGCCTGGCCGGCAGCGCGTTGGCAGCACATCAGTACCAGGCTAGCTTGCGCTTTTGCGCTCCTGTTCGCCGCGCCCCACCACCATTTCCCGTTCTTTTTTTGGCCCACACCATGACCCGCACCAGCCTGACCCAACTCGAAGCCCGCGACGCCTTCATCCCGCGCCACATCGGCCCATCCGACACCGAACAGGCGGCCATGCTCGCCACGCTCGGCTATGCCTCGCGCGCGGCGCTGATCGACGCCATCGTGCCGCCCAATATCCGCAGCAAGAGCCGCCTGCCGCTCGGCCAGTTCCTCGACCCGCTGCCTGAAGAAGCGGCGCTTTGCAAACTGCGCGCGCTAGCAGGCAAGAACCGCGTGATGAAATCGATGATCGGCCAGGGCTACTACAACAGCCACACCCCCGGCGTCATCCTGCGCAACATCTTCGAAAACCCGGCCTGGTACACCGCCTACACGCCCTACCAGCCGGAGATCTCGCAGGGACGCCTGGAAGCGATCCTGAACTTCCAGCAGATGATCACCGACCTGACCGGCATGGGCATCGCCAATTCCTCGATGCTCGACGAAGGCACCGCCGCCGCCGAGGCGATGACGCTGATCCAGCGCGTGGGCAAAAGCGCCTCGAGCGTGTTCTACGTGGCCGACGACGTGCTGCCGCAAACGCGCGAAGTGATAGAGACGCGCGCGCGCCCGATCGGCATCGAAGTGCGCAGCATCGCGGCGGCCGATGTGGCCACTTTGTGCGAGCCCTGCTTTGGCGTGCTGCTCCAATACCCGGGCGTGGACGGCCAGGTGCGCGACTACCGCGCCGCCGTCGAGAAGCTGCATGCAGCCGGCGCCATGGTCATCGTGGCGGCCGACCTGCTGGCCTTGACCTTGCTCACGCCACCGGGCGAATGGGGCGCCGATGTCGTCGTCGGCAATAGCCAGCGCTTTGGCGTACCGCTCGGTTTCGGCGGCCCGCACGCGGGCTACCTGGCCACGCGCGACGAATTCAAGCGCAGCATGTCCGGGCGCCTGGTCGGCGTGACCGTCGACGCCCAGGGCAACCAGGCGTACCGGCTGGCGCTGCAAACGCGCGAGCAGCACATCCGGCGCGAGAAAGCGACCTCCAACATCTGCACCGCCCAGGTGCTGCTGGCCGTGATGGCCTCGATGTACGCGGTCTACCATGGCCCGGCGGGCTTGCAGCGCATCGCCAAGCGCGTGCACCGCTACACCAACATCCTGGCCGCGGCGCTGCGCCAGCTCGGCTACACGATCGCCAACGAGACCTATTTCGACACCCTGACGATCAAGAGCGAGCGCGCCTCTGAACTGCTCGCCACCGCTGTCGAACATGGCGTGAACCTGCGCCGTGTCGACGCCACGCACGTGGGCGTCTCGCTCGACGAGACCAGCACGCGCGACGACATCGCCTTGCTGTGGTCGATCTTCGCGCACGGCGCCGCGCACAAGGGCGGCGCACCCGACTTCGACGCCATCGAATCGGCTTCCCAGGACGCCTATCCCGGCGCGCTGGCGCGCACCAGCGACTACCTCTCCCACCCGGTGTTCAACCGCTACCACGCCGAGCACGAGATGCTGCGCTACCTGCGCAGCCTGGCCGACAAGGACCTCGCGCTGGACCGCACCATGATCCCGCTCGGCTCATGCACCATGAAGCTCAACGCCACCAGCGAGATGATCCCGGTGACCTGGCCCGAGTTCTCCAGCATCCACCCGTTCGCGCCCGAGTCGCAGACGGTCGGCTACCGCGAAATGATCGATCAACTCGAGCAGATGCTGTGCGCGCTGACCGGCTACGCGGCCGTGTCGCTGCAGCCGAACGCCGGCTCGCAAGGCGAGTACGCGGGCCTGTTGGTGATCAAGGCCTACCACGAGTCGCGTGGCGAAGGGCACCGCAACATCTGCCTGATTCCCTCGTCGGCGCATGGCACCAATCCGGCCTCGGCCAGCATGGTGGGCATGCAGGTGGTGGTGACGGCGTGCGACGCCAACGGCAACGTCGACCTGGCCGACCTCAAGGCCAAGGCCGAGCAGCACAGCAAGAACCTGGCATGCGTGATGGTGACCTACCCATCGACCCACGGCGTGTTCGAGGAAGGCATCGACGAGCTGTGCGCGATCATCCACGGTCACGGCGGCCAGGTCTACATCGACGGCGCCAACATGAACGCGCTGGTGGGGGTGGCGGCGCCTGGCAGTTTCGGCGGCGACGTCTCGCACCTGAACCTGCACAAGACCTTCTGCATTCCGCACGGCGGCGGCGGCCCCGGCGTCGGTCCCATCGGCGTGGGCGCGCACCTGGCCAAGTTCCTGCCGAACCAGCGCTCGTCCGGCTACACCCGTGACGCGGCGGGCATCGGCGCGGTCAGCGCGGCGCCGTACGGCTCGGCCAGCATCTTGCCGATCTCGTGGATGTACATCGCGATGATGGGCGGAGCCGGCCTGACGGCGGCCACCGAGACGGCGATCCTGGCGGCGAACTACATCGCGCGCCGGCTCTCGCCGCACTACCCGGTGCTGTACTCGGGCCATGACGGCCTGGTGGCGCACGAATGCATCCTGGACTTGCGTCCGCTCACCGACGCCACCGGCATCAGCAATGAAGACGTGGCCAAGCGCCTGATGGACTTTGGCTTCCATGCGCCGACCATGAGCTTCCCGGTGCCGGGCACTTTGATGATCGAGCCGACCGAGAGCGAATCGAAGGCCGAGATCGACCGTTTCATCGACGCGATGATCGCGATCCACGCCGAGATCGTGAAGGTCGAGCGCGGCGAATACGACCGCCTGGACAATCCGCTCAAGGGCGCGCCGCACACGGCCGAGGTAGTGAGCGCGGACGTGTGGGAGCACAAGTACTCGCGCGAGGTAGCGGCATTCCCGGTGGCGTCGCTGCGCAAGCAAAAGTACTGGCCGCCGGTTGGCCGCGCCGACAATGTGTACGGCGACCGCAACCTGTTCTGCGGCTGCGCGCCGATGGCCGACTACGAGTAAAGCTGGCTCCGGTTCCATGTAATCCCGCAACGAGGCGAAAGCGGGGGTGAGGGGGGCGCCGAGCTTTTTTTTCGCCGGACGTTTGGCGAAAATTGAACACTCCGCCCCCGCTTTCGCGGGCCGCAGTGCGCTGCGTCACAAATGCTCGACTTCTGCCACCGCCTTTCCGCGCCGCGCTGCCAAGCGCAGGCGAGCCCGTCCCGCTGGCGGCCTTGGTGGCGCCCCATCCTGATCAAGCCGCAGCCCGGCAACCGCCCGCGACAGCCCCAAGGCCTGCTGCTGCAAGCGCTGCGCCGCTGCGGCCGTGGCCACGACCAACTGCGCATGACTGGCCGAGAGCGGCTGCCCATCGATCGCCCGTCCCATCTGCGCGATCTGCCCCGAGCTGCCATCGATGTCGCGCGCGCACGCGAGTATCGCCTTCAAGGTCCCGTTCAAATGGCGAATGCTGGCATCGAGCGCGCGCGCCGTATCGGCAATCTCATCGCGTCCATCGCTGCCCTGCTGCGCCGTCAAGTTCCCGCTCGAGAGCGCGCTGGCCGCCGCCCCGATGCTGCCCACTTCACGCAGCAGCGCGCGCCGCACCGCCATCGTGATGAGCAAAGCGAGGCCCACCGCCGCCGCCACCCCCGCGCGCATGGCCCACTGCACGCGCGCCAGATCGGCGCGCGTGCGCGCCACCGCCAGCGCGCTCAAATCCTGTTCGCGCTGCGCCAGCGCGGCCAAGCCTTGCGCCACCTCGTCAAAGGCACGTTCGGCCCTGGACATGGCGGCGGTGCCCACACTCTGGTCGCTGCGCGCGATATCGAGCGCGTCGGCCACCGCCGCCCCATAGCGCGCATGGGCGGCGGCGGCCTGCGCGACCAGGGCGCGCTCGGCGCCGACCTCGCGCGTGGCCACCAGCAAGGCATCGAACTGCGCTTCCACCCGCCGCTGCCGGCTGGCGATCTGGCGCGCCAGTGTCTCGATGCGCGCACCGGAAAAGCTGGCACTGGTCCAGGCGAACCATTGATAGACCTCGGCATGTCCGCGCTGCACCGCCGCCACCAGCTCGGCGGCGGCCTTGATGCGCGCCGCGCGCTGCTCGACCACCTGGGCCAGAGCCTGGTTCTGACGCAGCAGCGCGCCTCCGGCCAGCGCGGCCAACAACACCAGCAACACCAGCACCGCCGCCGGCGCGAGCAGCAGCTTGGGCCCGATTTTCAGTCTGGAGAGCATGCGATAAGGGCTTTCAAGTTGGCGGCGCAAGCGGCTTTCGGTTAATCTAGGCCTTCCCGCCGCTCCGGCATTTGCGCTCCATCAAAATTTCATGCAAGCAAGCCCACGCCGCAAAGCGCCGCCTGCGCGCAGCCCACAACAGCGCGCCATCATGGCGGTGCTGCTGTCGGCGCTGGTGCTGCCGGGTGCCGGCCAATACTGGCTCGGGCACAAGCTGCGCGCCTGCCTGTTCATGGCCGTGCCGATCGCCACCCTCGTACTCGCGTTCGGCCCGGTGCAAGCGGCTGCCGCGCGCATCGTCGAGCAGGTACTGACGGGCGCGCTGGCGCCGGATCTGGACTTGATGCGCGCGCGCATCGCCGCCGACCCGTCCCTGCACACGCCGCTTCTGAACGCCTGCCTATGGCTTGCCGCGCTGTGCTGGGTGGCGTCGATCGCCGACGCCTATTGGCTGGCGCGCCCGCGCCCCTGACGCCAAATGCGCAACAGCGCGGCGCGGCGGCGCTGTACAAGCGCGCCCCAAGGTGACACTATGACGAGGTAGCACTTCACAGTCTGCGGGGGACGGATGAAGATAGCAGGCCCGGCCAGTTTCAATCTGCGCGCGTTCGGGCGCCGCTTGGGCGCGCCCTGCGCGCTCTGCTTCACGCTCGCTGCCACGCTGATGCCAGGGCCCGATGCGCTGGCGCGCCAGCTGTCGCCGGGCGCGCCCGAGCCGGCCCAAGACCTGACCGCCCTGCCCTTCGAACAGCTGCTCACGCTGGAGGTGTACAGCGCCTCCAAGTTCATGCAAAAGTCGAAGCAGGCGCCAGCCTCGGTGACGGTGATCAGCGCCGCCGACATCCGCGCCTACGGCTGGCGCACCCTGGCCGATCTGGCGCGCAGCGTGCGCGGCATGGCTGTGAACTACGACCGCAATTACAGCTACCTGGGCGCGCGCGGGGTGCTGCGCCCGGGTGACTACAACACCCGTTTCCTGCTCCAGATCGATGGCGTGCGCATCAACGACGCCGTGTACGACCAGGCGCCGCTGGGCGCCGAATTCCCGCTCGAACTCGATTTGATCGAGCGCGTTGAATTCGTGCCCGGGCCCGGCTCCTCGATCTACGGCTCGAATGCCTTCTTTGGCGTCATCAACGTCATCACCAAGGAACCTGGCGCGCTGCCGGGCGTGCGCGCCGCGCTCGAAGCGGGCCAGTTCGGCGCGGCCAAGGCGCAGGTGAGCGTTGGCTGGGACGGCCCGGCCGGCGCGCGCTTCCTGCTCGCCGCGAGCGCCCACGACAGCGCCGGGCGCGACCTGTATTTCGCCGAATTCGACACCCCGGACCAACACCACGGCGTGGCCCAGGGCCTGGACTACGAGCGTGGCGCGCGCTGGTTCGCCAAAGCGGTGGCCGGCCCGTTCAGCGTGACGCTGCTGCATGCCCAGCGCAGCAAAGGCGTGCCCACCGCCTCCTTTTACCAAAGCTTCAACGACCCGCGCAGCGGCACCGTCGATCGCCAAAGCTACGTCGACGCCGTCTGGCGCAGCGGCCAGGAGGGCCCACTGGCGCTGGACGCGCGCCTGTACTGGGGCGCCAACGATTCGCTGGGCGACTACGCCAACCCAGACCCGCAGCGTACGCTCGATCGGGACGGTGGCGTGGGGCGCTGGTGGGGCAGCGAAATCAAGCTCGTCGCCACCAGCGTGGCCGGCCACAAGATCGTCGCCGGCGCCGAATTCCAGCGCGACTACCGGCTCGACCAATTCACCTACACCGACAGCCCGCGCCTGTCCTACCTGGACGATCACCGCCAGGCGCGCCGCGCCGGCTTGTATCTGCAGGACGAAATCGCGCTGGGCCAGGCCTGGCTGCTCAACCTGGGGCTGCGGCACGACCGCAACGCCAACCTGGCCGGCGTGAACAGCCCGCGCGCGGCCCTGATCGGGAGCCTGGGCCAAGCGAGCACCATCAAGGCCATCTACGGCACCGCCTACCGCGCCCCCAACAGCTACGAGCTGTATTACGCCTACCCCGGCGAAGGGGGGCAACTGCCCAATCCCCTGCTGCGCCCCGAGCGCATCGCCTCGCGCGAGCTGGCGCTGGTGCAGCAATTTTCCAGCAGCACGCGCGCCACCGTGAGCCTGTTCCACAACACCGTGTCGGACATGATCGACCAGCAGGTGGAAGGCGTGCAGCAAATGGCGCGCTTCGAGAACGGGGGGCACTTGAGCGCGCGCGGGCTTGAACTCGAAGTCGAGCGCAGCTGGCCTTCCACCGCCACGCTGCGCGCCAGCTACAGCTACAGCCGGGCCAGCGAAGATGGCCAGGCGGGCACGCTCGACGCACCGTCCCAGTTGGCCAAGCTGAACCTGTCGCTGCCGCTGGGCCAGCGTTGGCGCGCCGGCCTCGAAACCCAATACGTGGGCGCGCGCCGCGCTCTGCGCGGCGACAGCGGCGGCTATTGGCTGGCCAACCTGAATTTACTGGCGCTACGCCTGGCGCCGCACCTGGAGGCCGCACTGGCGGCCTACAACCTGTTCGACCGCCGCTACACCGACCCCGGTTCGACCGAGCACCTGCAGGCGGCCATCGCCCAAGACCGGCGCACCCTGCGCGCCAGGCTGAGCTATGTCTTTTGACGCGCGCCCCCGCTGGTCCCTGCGCGCGCGCGCACTGTGCGCCGCCCTGGCCCTGCTGGGCGCGGCCTTGGGCGTGGGCACAGGCGCACACGTCAGCGCGGCGCCGGTGCCGGAAGAGCAACTCAAGGCTGCCTTCGTCTTCAACTTCGCCGTCTTCACCGAGTGGCCGCAGGAAGCGCTGGGCGCGGGCGCGCCCATCGTGCTGTGCGCCGCCCCCAACAACGCGCTGCTGCCGGCGCTGTCCCAGCTCAACGACAAACTGGTCAATGGCCACCGCATCGCGCTGCGCGAGATCGGCGCTTCCGCGCGCGCCTGCCACGTGCTGGTACTGGGCCAGCTTGACCGCGAGCACTGGGGCAAAATCCGGCGCGAGCTGGCCGGCGCCACCGTGCTGACGGTATCGGACGACCGCGCCATCAGCGCCGACGGCGTCGTCATCGCTTTGTCGGTCGAGCACGCGCGGGTCGGTTTCGACGTCGACATGAGCGCCGCGCGCGGCGCCCGCCTTAACCTCAGTTCCAAACTGCTGCGCCTGGCCAGGAGCGTGCAATGAGCCCATCTTCCGACACCGAGCAACCGCGCCTGTTGGGGCGCAAGATGGCGCTCACCAACATCCTGACCGCTGTCGCCGCCCTGTGCGTGGCCAGCCTGGCCTTGATCGCTTTCCAGTTCCTGGCCTTGCGCGGCGCCCTGGTCGACGATTTGCGGGTGCAGGCCCGCATCATCGGCAACAACAGCAGCGCCGCCCTGATGTTTGGCGACCGTAAGGCGGCTGAAGAAACGCTGTCGCTGCTGGCGGTATCGCCGGCGGTGGCCAGCGCCAGCGTGTTCGACGTGCGCCAGCTGCCGCTGGCCCAGTACCAGCGCGGCATCGCTCCGGTGCTGGGCGCGCCCGCGGGCGAACTGGTCGCGGCCGGCCACGTGTACGCGCTCGACTCGGTCGACATCGTCGAGCCGATCCGCATGAACGGCCAGCAGATCGGCATGGTGGCCGTGCGCGCCAGCTTCGACCAGCTGTATGCACGCCTGCTCACCTACGCCGGCCTGACCATCGCGGTGGCCCTGTGCTCGCTGGCGCTGGCCTACCTGCTGGTGTCGTCGATGCGGCGCGCCGTGCGCAGCGCCGAGGCGCACCTGCACTTCCTGGCCCACGTCGACCCGGTCACGACGCTGCCGAACCGGCACGAGTTCAACGAACGGCTCGGCTTCGCGCTATCCAAAGCCAAGCGCTATGAAACGGCGGTCGGCCTGCTGCTCCTGGACCTGGACAACTTCAAGAACGTCAACGACACGCTCGGGCACGATGCGGGCGACGATTTGCTCAAACAGGTGGCGCAGCGCCTGGTGGCCACCTTGCGCAGCACCGACATCATTTGCCGCACCGGCGGCGACGAATTCGTCGTCATCGTCGAGCCGTCCGACGAGGCGGTCGAAATGCGCGGTGTGGCGGGCAAGATCCTGGCCGCGCTGGGCGCGCCCTTCGAAGTCAAGGGCCACCACTTGTACGTCACCGCCAGCATCGGGGTGAGCGTCTACCCGCGCGACGCGCGCGACGCCCAAACCTTGACCCGCAGCGCCGACACCGCCATGTACCATGCCAAGAGCCGCGGCAAGAACGCCTTCGAGGTGTTCCAGTCCGATATGGAGCAGCGCGCCCAGAAGCGCTTGAAGATCGAGACCAATCTGCGGCGCGCACTGGCGCGCGGCCAGCTGCAGCTGCACTACCAGCCACAGATGGATTTGAAGAGCGGACGCATCGTCGGCATCGAGGCGCTCTCGCGCTGGTATTGCCCGGAGCTGGGCCATGTGTGTCCGGCCGAATTCATCCCCATCGCCGAGGAAAGCGGCATCATCATCGCGCTCGGGCGCCAGGTGCTGCAGGCGGCCTGCCGCCAGGCCGCCGCCTGGCGCGAGATGGGCCTCTTGGAAGGGGTCGAGCACGTGGCGGTGAACCTGTCGGCGCGCCAGACCCGCGACGGCGCCTTGATCAACGATATCCGCGCGGTGCTGGCCGAGACCGGCCTGCCGGCCAGGCTGCTCGAGCTGGAGATCACGGAAGGGGTCTTGATGGACAATGTGCACGCCAACCTGGACTTGCTGCAGCAATTCCAGGCCGCCGGCATCCACCTGTCGATCGACGACTTCGGCACCGGCTATTCCTCGATGTCTTACCTCAAGCGCTTCCCGATCGACCAGCTCAAGATCGACCGCAGCTTTGTGCACGACGTGCCCGGCGACGGCGAAGCCATTGCCACGGCCATCATCGCGATGGCGCACAGCCTGGGCTTGACGGTGGTGGCCGAAGGGGTCGAGAGCGGCGCCCAGCTCGAATTCCTGCGCGCGGCCGGCTGCGACATCGTGCAGGGCTACTACTTCGCGCGGCCGATGCCGGTGGGCGAATTGACGGCCTTGCTGCGCGAGCGCGCCGCCAGCCAGGCCAGTCCTGCGACGCAAAAAGGGGACACGCAAAAAGGGGACAGACCCCTGTTTTGAGGCAATGCTCGCATTGCCTCAA
>JAZKBP010000010.1:0-85227 GCA_040388555.1 Pseudomonadota bacterium | reverse complement strand
CTCAAAACAGGGGTCTGTCCCCTTTTTGCGTTGGGGAGTCGCCTAGCCCAGCTTGGCCGCGTGCTCGCGCGTGGCGTGGAAGGTCAGCTTGGGCCAGCGTTCCTCGGTCAGGCGCAGGTTCACGTTCGAAGTGGCCAGGTAGGCCATATTGCCGGCCGCGTCGTAGGCCACGTTGTGTCCGAGCGCCGCCTCGAAGTCCGCCAGCACCCGCTTGTCGTCGCAGCTGACCCAGCGCGCGCTGCTGATGCTGGTGCCCTCGAACACGGCGTCCACGCCGTACTCGTTGAGCAGGCGGCTGGCCACCACCTCGAACTGCAGCACCCCCACCGCGCCGAGCACCAGCTCGCCGCCCTGGACGGGCTTGAACACTTGCACAGCACCCTCCTCGCCCAGCTGCTGCAAGCCCTTGTGCAGCTGCTTGATCTTGAGCGGATTGCGGATGCGCACCGAGCGGAAAAAATCCGGCGCGAAGTATGGGATGCCGGTAAATTGCAGCATCTCGCCTTCGGAAAAGCTGTCGCCGATTTGCATATTGCCGTGGTTGGGCAAACCGATGATGTCGCCCGCGTACGCTTCCTCGACCTGCTCGCGCGAGGACGCCATGAACGTCACCACCGACGACACCTTGATCTCGCGCCCCAGGCGCAAATGCTTGACCTTCATGCCGCGCTCGAAACGGCCCGAGCACACGCGCAGGAAGGCGATGCGGTCGCGGTGCGCCGGGTCCATATTCGCCTGGATCTTGAACACGAAACCGGAAAACGGCTGTTCGGCCGGCGTCACTTCGCGCACGGTGGCGTCGCGCGCGCGCGGCGCCGGCGCCCAGTCCACCAGCGAGGACAAGATCTCGCGCACCCCGAAGTTGTTAATGGCCGAGCCGAAGAACACCGGCGTTTGCACCCCTGCCAGGAAGCGCTCCAGATCGAAGGGGTGGGAGGCGCCATGCACCAGTTCCACCTCCATCTTGAGCTGGTCCATCTCGAGCGGGAACATCTCGAGCAGGCGCGGATTGTCGATGCCCTTGATGACCTCGAAACTCTGGTCGGCCTTCTCCGAGCCGGCCGCGAACAGCATGATCTCGTCGCGCAGCAGGTGGTAGACGCCGCGGAAGTTCTTGCCCATGCCGATAGGCCAGGTCACGGGCGCGCATTCGATTTTCAGCACCGACTCGAGCTCGTCGAGCAATTCGAGCGAATCACGGCATTCGCGATCGAGCTTGTTCATGAAGGTGACGATGGGCGTATTGCGCATACGGCACACATTGAGCAGCTTGATGGTCTGCGCCTCCACGCCCTTGGCCGCGTCGATCACCATCAGGGCCGAGTCGACGGCGGTGAGCACACGGTAAGTGTCTTCCGAAAAGTCTTGGTGGCCGGGGGTGTCGAGCAGATTGATCACATGGTCGCGGAACTCGAACTGCATCACCGAGGAGGCGACCGAGATGCCGCGCTGCTTTTCAATCTCCATCCAGTCGGAGGTGGCGTGGCGCGCGCTCTTCCTGGCCTTGACGGTGCCGGCCATCTGGATCGCGCCCGAGAACAGCAGCAGCTTCTCGGTCAAGGTGGTCTTGCCGGCGTCGGGGTGGGAAATGATGCCGAAGGTGCGGCGGCGCGCCACTTCGCGCGCGATCGCAGCCGGTGCCTTGGCATTGGCGAGCGCGGGCGCGCTCTCTGGGGTATCTGGGGAAGACAGGTCGGAATCTTGGGTCATAATCGAGCCCGCCTTGGGCCCTCGTCGAAAAAACCCTCGATTTTACCAATTCCTGCGCCTGGCGTGTCGATCAATTGGCGCGGGCGGCGCCGTGCGCCGCCCGCTTGGCACCGTCAACCTTAGTTGGTGACGCGGCGCCAGCCGCCTTTTTTGGCCGGATTCACGCCGCCGCTATTGGTCTCGAGCTTGTTGTTGACCTTGCGCCCATCGGCCAGGTCGGAAATCATCATCACGGCACCGCTGGGCAGACGCACCACGATGAAGCCGACCGTCGCCGTCACTGGCGCGAGCACGCTGCCCACATGGCCAGTGGCATCCTTGGGGCTGATGGTGCCATCAACATTGGTCTTCTTGAACACGCTCGAATTGCCCGTGCCGTCGGTGCCGTCGCGCACCAGCGACAAGGCAGCGCCCGTGCACAAGCCCACCTGGTAGCGGTTGCTCGAGCCACCGACCGAGCAAGCGCTCGACTCGCCCGGGATATTCGTCACGCCGACCACGCTGGCGGCCACGATCTTCGGATCGAGGTTCATGCGCTCGCCCGCGTTGAGCGAGAAATCAAGGTACCAGCCATTTTTGGTCGCCAAGTCCACCGCGTTGCTGGTCAGGGTGAAATCGGCCTGTCCATCCTTGTTGAGCGTTTGCTTGACCATGCTGCTGCCGCGGATATTGCCGATCGGATTGCCTTCGACATCGTCCGCATCCTTGATCAGGTACATGCTCTGCACTTCCGTGGTGGGCGCCAAGTCGGTCAGCCCCAGCATGCGTCCGGTGCCGAACACCACCACGCGCCTGAGCGCGGCCGCGCCGTCCACTTGGACCCGGCAAGTCGACACATCCGGGCGCGCCGTGATCGGGTGGGCCGCGCCGGTGTCGGCCATCTTGACGACCTTCACGGCCGGCGTGGCGTTCTTGTCGGTCAAGTCGAAACGCCACATCTGGCCCTGGTTGTCGCCGCCATACACATAGGTGGTCACCGGATCGGTCGAGGGGTTCAGGCTGATCGAGGTGATCTTGGCCAGGCCGGACGGCGTGTCGGTGCTGCCCGAGCCGGTCGATATTTTTTTCAGGATGCTGCCGGTGGCCACGTCGACGATGTACAGGTAGCCCTTGCCGTCACCACTGGCAACGCCAGCCGTTCCCGGCACGTTGTTGTAGCCGGAGGTGAGGAACACCACCCACTTGCCATTCCACATGCCAAATTGCGGATTACCGAACGTCAAGCCGATGTCGGGGTCGTTCGCCTTGGTGCACAGGGCCGAGTCGGCGCACAATTCCCACAGCGAAGTGGGGGCCTTGCTCGGATCGCTCACGTCAAGCGCGTAGTAGCCGCGCCCGCCGCCATTCATGCCCGCCACCAAGATCGTCTTCCAGGATCCGCCAATCTGCACGTCGGCCAGCTCGGGCGAGCCATCGGTGCTGAACTGGTGGTGGCTGCCGTAGTTGGCCGAAGCTTGCACCGCCAGCTTGGGCATCGAGATGCGCGGCACATAGGCCCAATTTTCTTCACCGGTGAGCGCGTCGAAGGCGTGCAGCATGCCGTCGTTGGCCGCCACGAACACCACGGCGGCGCGTTTCTGGTTGCCCACCTTGTAGGCGCCAAAGCCGGTCATCGCGTAATCCTTGCGCGTGTCGCGCAGGAAGGCCGGCTTGGACGAGGCGATGTCGCCCAGCACCACCGGCACCGGCGCGCTGGCGCCGGCCGGCGTCGTCTCGGTCAGGAAGTAGGCGCGGAAAATGGTGTCGTTCGCATATTGCTGCTGGCCGCGCAGCCAGTTCACCAGGTTGGTGCCGTCGTTGGCGGTCAGCTTTTGCGCGCCCGTCATCGTGCCGCACTGGCTAAGCTGGGTGCACTGGTTGTCGAACCAGCCCTTCTCGAGCGCCGACATGGCGGTGTAAGTGAAGCTCTTGAGATTGGACGCGCCCACGTCTTGCATATAGATCTTGCGATCATCCTTGTTCGCGAACACATGGGCGCCGATCTTGTCGGACGTGCTCCACACCGGCTTGGGCGTGATGTTGCCGGTGGCGGGGTCGATCTTCTGATCGGTCAGCTCGCCCGTCCATTTCACGGTGGTGAAGGTGTCGGAAAAAATATTGTTGTCCGACTGGGAGATGTTCGGGGTCGAGGTCGCAGCCGCCGCCGCCGCGCCCACCGTCACCTGGATTTTTTCCAGCGCCGACGACAAGCTCTTGCCCACCAAATCCGGATCCGAGGCGGCGAAGTACTTGCCGTGTCCATTGATGGCGGCGTGCCACAAGTCGTCCACGCGCGAGGGGAAGCCGTTCGAGGCGGCGTCGTCCGTCTTCGGATCGGGCCACACATAGGCGTTGCCGCCGTTCCACGGGCAGCCCGTTGAGGTGCCGGCGATCAATTTGGCGAAATCGCCGCCCGAGGCCGGATTGCTATCGTAGTTTTGCTCGTACGTCATGGCACCATCCACACCCAGGCCAAGCGTGTAGGTGTTGATGTGCAGATGGCTGTTTTCGTCCTTCGCGGCCGGCACTTGTCCCAGCTTGAGCATGGCCGCGGCGGACTCTTGCCCCGGATTGAGCGAGACCGTGCCGCTGCTGGCGGCGGCCCCGTCGGCGGGCGGGTTGGCGCCGCCGTTATACCAGTACAGGGCAATGTCGGCCAGCGAATTGCCGGTCGCCGTATTCGGATCGACGCAGCCCTTGGCCTTGCTGCAAAAACGGGTGGCGCTTTCGGCCTTGTCGTTGTCGCTCGTCACGTCCGAGGCGGCGTCGCCGTTCCACATGCCGTCGGTGGTGACGAACATGAAGTTTTGCTGGCACGGATATTCAACGATCGCGCTATTGTTTTTGAACATTTTGCCGACGTTATGGACCGCCTTGCGCAAGGGGGTGCCGCCGCTCGCTGTGGTGGCGTACAACTGCTTGTACCAGACAAAACGGTTGTCGGTGTCGCCGGTGCCGGAGAATTCCTTGGGCAGCAGCGTGATGTTTTCGTTGGTCGTCGTCGTCAAGCCGCTGCCCGCGTCGGTACTGGTGCCCGAATCGATCGAGGCCGCCTGCATGCGCGCCAAGCCCACTTTATAAGCCGAGGTCAAGGGGGCGAACGCGCGCCCGACCGCCGTCTTCATCATCTGGTTGCGCTTGCGGTAAAAGGTGTACCAGCTGGCGAAATTGGTCATTTCCTCGTCATAGCTGCAGCTGTTCGCGCCCTTGCAATCGGTGCGCCCGGCCGCCTTCGGATAGCTGGCGGTGGCCTTGACGATGTCGACGCGCGTGAAGATGGCGTGGGTGCCCACTTCGGACAAGCGGGTGGCGCTGGAAAAGCGCGGGTAGATGTGGGCGGCGTCCATCTTGGCCTGGCAGGTCGCGGTGCTCAAGGCCGTATCCTTGCACCAGCGCAGCTTGGCCGGGTAGGGAAAGCCGTTCGGCGCCGCCGCATTCACATCCGTCGTCTTGCATTTGGTCAGGGCGGCATCGCTGCAGTACTCGGCCACGGCGATCGTGTAATAGTAGGGATTGCCGGTCGTCTTGCGCGCGTTGCGGTAGGTGTCGTCCGGATAGGTGTCGGTCGTCCCGCCCTTATTGGTTTTGCAGTAACTATTCGAGGCGTCGTAACACCAATTCAAGTCTGGAAATTCGCTCGTCAAATCGATCGTCGTCGTTTCCAGAAAGGCATCCGTGACCACCTTCTTCCAATTGCTGCCCACGCCATAGCTCGCCAAGTTGAAATCGGTGCCGTCGGCGTTGACGGGCGGGCGGTAACTGAAGGCGGGATTGTAGTATTGCTTGTTGAAGTCGGCGCTGCTGAAGGCGGGGTCGCCCTGTTCGCAGATCTTGCGCCCCCCACTATACTTGGCGGCCGCGCGGCAAGCGTAGCTCCAGGTATTGGACGGCGTCGCGTAGGCCACGATATCGGGGGTGAAGTTGAAATCCATCGAGCCCGAATCGTCGTACACCAGCATCAAGTTCGGCTTGACCGAATTGGTGCCTTTAATGTTGAGCAATGGCAGCGTCGCGATGTCCGTGACGCCCGCCTCGACCGTTGCATAGCAGACGACGAGCAGTGCGAAAAAGACCGATTTTATCTTCATGTTTATTCCCGTCATGGCCGTTTTGCCGGCCGATTAGTGCGAACGATGGCGCAGCGCCATCAAGCGCCGATCAAGACCACCACTTGATTGATCACATTGCCGCCACGCGCGCCGTTCAAGCGCGCCGTCACCACATAATGCAATTGCGGCGGCCCGGGCAAGATGATGCCGTCCGAGGCCTGGCTCTGGCCCGGCGGCGCGCCATTGCCCATCACCGAAGGGTTCGATTCGGTCTGCACGCAGCTGTTCGCTGGCGCCACCTGGTCGAACGGGCCAGGCAGCAAGCACATGCGATGGATCACGTATTCGATCTGCTTGCCGTCCGCGCCCAGCGGATCGGCCGGATTGTCGATCTTGACCGAACCGTCCCAGAATTCCTTGCTGGCCACCCCCTTGGTGGTGTCGAGGCTGGCCACGTAGCCATTGTTCTTGGAGTCGGCGTCGAGCGCGCCGGCATTGGCGTTGAGCCAGTTCGTGCCGATCAGCAAGCCATAATCGACGGCCTTGCTTTGCGCCGATTCGTAGGCCAGGTTGGACGTCGTCATGGACGTCGAATTGCTCGACTTGATCAGGTACAGGCTACCGAGCAGCATCACCACCAGCAAGATCAAGACCACGGGCAAGGCGACGCCACTCTGTTTTTGACGGAAAGAAGAGATCATTGTGCGCGCGGCCTCCATGCTGCATTACGCATTGCGACGACGGTTTCGAACACCCGGTAGCGGTAGCAGGTCCAGTCGATCGGATCGCCCGCGATGTCGACTTTCACCGTGATCGGCACGGCCACCACGCCGCTTGGCTCGGCCTTGGTGAACACTTGCGGCATCGCCGTGGTGGCGCTGCAACTACCATCGGCGGCAGGCTTGTCCGGCATCTTGCTGCGCGCGACCACGGCCAGGCGCACGGCGGCGATGCGTTGCCAGTCGCCCGGCCCGCCCGTGACCGTGTCCTTGTCGGCGTCGACCATCTCGGCCGACCATTGCGTCACGTTCATGCCCACCTCGGGGTCGAACACGGCGGAGGTGTCAAAACCGTACTGGGCCTTGACCGCCACGATATTGTCGAGCACGGTCTGCTCCTTTTTGCTGTCCGAACCGAGGTCGGTCGCCTGCAGCGTCAAGAAGCCGTTCTTGGTCGTCCAGGTATGGAAGGACAGCGCGTCGGCCGGTCCCAGGTTGAACACGCGCGCGGTGCCGTTGGTGTAGTTCGCGCCCAGGCCGCCGGCCCCGTTGTAGCGGTTGGCCGGGCCGCCCGCGATGTCGATGGTGTTCACGCCCACCACCGCCTGCACCGAGGGATCGCTGGAAATTTGGCCGATGGTGCACTTGGGCACGGGCGCGACGATCGATTCGGGCGCCACCAGGATGGCGTCGCCGCGCGCGAAGCCGTACGGAAAACGGTCGACCGAGAGCGTGCCTTCGCCGCCGTAATCGAGCGTCAAGCGCAGCGATCCGGTGCCGCCGATGGCGCTGCCGGCGTAGAAGGTGATCTTGTCGGACTCGGCGCCCTTGTTCGCCACATCCTTGCCCACCTCGATCACGACGGGCGCGAGCGGCTTGATCTCGGCATTGTCGCGTTTGGACTTGGCCAGGCTAAAGCCATGGCCGTCCGAAAACAGCGTGTCGCAGCCGGCCACCAGGGGATCGTTGAGGCCCCAACCGGCCTGGGAAGCGTCGCGGTTGAGCGAAAACAAGGCGACCATACCGTTTTGCATGGTATCCGAACTGCCCAGCGACGACTGTTTGTTTTGTTCCGACGAGACGTACAGGCGCACCGCCAGGCTCAGGGCGAGCAGGCTGATAACGACGCTGACCATCAACTCGACGATCGAAAAACCGGCCTGGCGCCGTGGCGGCGCGCTCATGTCGCCAACGCCATATAGGAAGTGACAACGTGCGAATTTTCGCTATCGCCCGTCTTGCGCGTCCATTTGATAGCGATGTCGACGCGCGTCAAACCGTTGCCGACATCCTTGACCGTGACGCCGATCTTGGCGCCCGGGATCAAGCGCTTGGCTTCATCGTACCAGTCGGCGTTGGGCGCGTCGCTGGCGGGAGCGCCGCCGGCGGCCAGCGCGTACTTGCTCAGGTGCGCATGGTCGTTCGACATGGTTCCCAGCAGTTGCTCGCTCACGATGGTCGCCTCGGCCCGCATGTCGGCGTCCGACAAGGCCGAATAGGCACGCGCCTGCAAACCGATGGCGCCGATCAAACCGAGCGCGAGCAGCAAAATCGAGACCATCGATTCGATCAGCATCGAACCTTGTTGGGACTTTTTCTTCATGATCTGACGGTTTTTCATTGCGGGCACGCTCGCGCATCATGTTCCACGACGTCCGGGCTGCATTTGGTGACACTGCCGGCCAGGGTGATGGCCAGCGCGCTGCGTGGGAACTGGCCACTGGCCTTGGCCGACGGCGCCATGTCGAGGTTTTCCAGATGGTTGTCATAACTGGTGTCGACCCAGCCCACGGGCGTGAAATACACGTCCGTGGCGTCGGACGGCGCCGGCGTCGTCACCAGGGTGGTGGACTTGGGCAAGGCCACGGCGCTGCGCAGCACCGACTTGAAGCCGGTCGCGCCGGACGGATCGCCGCTGGCGTTGTGCTCCGCGCTTGACCATCCCGAACTGTCGCTCTCGCAACTGTCGGTACCGCTGCGAAAGCACACGTCCACTTGCCAGTCGAATTGCCCGTTCACCGCGTTCTTGCTCAACACAAAACGGCTGACCGCGTTATTGCTCACCGCCGTCTGGCGCGCCAGGCGCATCCCCTCGGCGTAGAATTCGGATGCCGACACGGCCTTGCCGGCGGCCACCGACTTGGACATGGCCGGAATGCCGACAGCGAGCAAGACGCCAAAAATGACGAGGGCGACGCAAATTTCCACCACCGTGAAGCCGGCATTACGATGATTTATTGCGCGCATGATCCATCCTTTCTATTGACCCAGCAACCGTCTGTCTTGGTCCAGCTATCGTCAGGCACATGCGTGGTGGCGCGCTTGCCGCTCTGGTCGAGTGTGTAAGTGAAGCCCGTCATGGGGCCCTTGCCCGTCGCCGTCAAGGTGTAGGTCGAGGTGGTCGGGGTACCGACGTCGAAGGTGAAATTACTGCTCGCGCCGGGCGCGGGCATGCCCACGTAGGTATGGTTGTTCGACCAATAGCGTTCGGCGTCCGGCTGCATGCCTGCCAGGCCGGCGTATGCATCCGTCAAGCGTCCGCGCTGAACGGAAGCGTTATATTGAGGCAGCGCGAGGCCCGCCAATATCCCGACGATAGCCACGGCCACCAGAATTTCTGTCAATGTAAATCCCGCCATACTCCTACGCATGCAACACTCCTCGCTCATCGGCCGAGCTATCCAGCCAAAATATAAATTAATTGCCCCAAAGACTACACTATCAAGCTTGCAACATCCTGAACGCAAACTGACAGATTACTGACAAACAATAAAAACGCAGTACCAATAATGATTGTATTTAAAACAACCATAACTGCCACAATCGCCTTCTTGCCTATCATGGTGCGCAAATTGTGGAGTTGTTGCCGGCCGCTGCCCGCGGCGCCCATGCTTTGGACGCTCTGCGATACCGGCAATGTTGCCGCCAAGGAGAAATAACTGGCGGAAAAAAATCAAGTATAACGCAATTATTCGAGAGAATTGTCTTTTCGAACTGATTTTAGAGGACAAAATCAGTTTCCCTATGTCAGCATTTTGTCAGTAATTCCTCAGGGAAATGCAAGCCTGGTCCAGTACACTGTGTTATCAGCTCACAGCGGCTCAGCGCCATGCCTTGGGCGACCTTAACCGAGATGGCCTCACCGGGAATGCACAATATGCTTACACTTTTTTCATTTGGCCCCAAGCGCAAAGGCTTCACCCTGGTCGAGCTATTGATCGCGATGGCCATCGTGGGCATCTTGGCGGCCATCGCCATCCCCAGCTACCAAAAATCGGTCGTGCGTTCGAAACGCGTCTCGACCCAGGAATTCATGCTTGAGCTGGCCAACAGGCAGACCCAGTATTTCGCCGACACGCGCAGCTACGGCAGCCGCAACGCCGCCGGCTCGGTCGACGACTTGCACATGACGGTTCCGACTGCCGTCAGCGCCCAGTACACCATCACCGCGGTACCGGACAACGCGGCCGTGCCGCCCACCTACCTGATCACGGCCACCCCAGTCGCCACCGGCAGCCAGGTCAGCGACGGCGCCCTGACGATTGACCACAAGGGCGCCAAGACGCCCGCCGACAAGTGGTAATTACCATGAGCACCGCGCGCGCCCCCACGCCACCCGCCCTGGCCCGCAACGGCGGCTTCACCTTGCTCGAGGTACTGGTCGCGGTGGCCATCGTCGGGGTCCTGGTGGGGCTGGCGATTCCCTCGATGAGTGCTTTGGTGGCCAAGCAGCGCTTGCGTGGCGCCAGCAACGACCTGTTCAGCTCCCTGATCGCCGCGCGCAGTGAAGCGCTCAAGCGCAACCTGCCCGTGACCGTGTCCTCGGTCAATGGCACGCAGTGGCAAGGCGGCTGGAGCACGGCCAATCCCACTGTCAACGCCACCGACATGCTCGACCAGCACGCCGCCATCGCCAACGCCACCATCACCGGACCGGCCAGCGTTACTTTCAACACCAACGGCCGCCTCACCAACGGCGCCACCCCGACCTTTGATGTGTCGGTGCAAGGTACGACCTCGCTGCGCTGCCTCAAGATCGACTTGAGCGGACGCCCCTTCATCACTCAATCGGCGTGCTAATCATGAATGCATCCCCCTCCCGGCCGCCGTTCCCCTTGGCACAAGACGGCACCACCCTGATCGAAGTGTTGGTCACCATGCTCATTCTCGCCTTCGGCTTGCTGGGCATCGCCGCCTTCCAGTCGAAAGCGCAGATGGGCAATGTCGAGTCCTACCAGCGCGCCCAGGCCGTGCTGCTGATGGAAGACATGAGCGCGCGCATGATCGTGAACGCGACCAACGCCGCCGCCTACGCCTCGGCCGACACCGACCCCACCGGCGGCGGCGATCCGAGCCAGGCCCCCACCGCCTATGGTACGGGCGACGCCAAGCCGCTCGATTGCAGCGGCGAGGCGGCCGGCACCGCGCGCGACCTGTGCGAGTGGAGCAAGGCCTTGAAGGGCGCGGGCGAACAGACTGCCGGTGCCGCCAAGATCGGCGCCATGATCGGCGGACGCGGCTGCATCGTCGTCAAGCAGGCGGCCGACCCCACGCCGGGCGTGTGCAAGCCAGGCATCTATCAAATTTCCGTGGCGTGGCAAGGGATGCACCAGACCCGCGCCCCCAAACTGAGCTGCGGCCTGGGCTCGTATGGCGACGAACAATATCACCGCGTGGTGTCCATGCGCGTGAGCATCGGCTTGCCGACCTGTTAAGGAGCCGGACATGACATCCCCCCTTCCCCGCCCACGGCTGGCACAGCGCGGCTTCACGCTGGTCGAGTTGATGGTGGCCTCGGCCATCGGCTTGGTCATCTTGAGCGGTATCACGGCCCTATTTATCAGCAACACCACGGCGCAAAACGAAGTGGAACAATCGGGCCGCCAAATCGAAAACGGGCGCTACGCGACCCAGTTGCTGACGGGCGACTTGCGCAACGCCGGCTATTACGGCGCCTTCGACATCGCCCCGCTGGTGGCGTCGCCCGCGCCCGTCCCCGCCTTGCCGGACCTGTGCGCGCCCACCATCGATGGCATGGCCGCCACCCTGCCCCTGCCGGTGCAAGGCTTTGACAATGTCGATGCCGGCATCCTCAGCGCATGCCTGACCGATGTGCGCGCCGGCACCGACATCATCGTGGCGCGCCACACCAGCAGCTGCGCGCTGGGCGACGCCAATTGTCCGGCCGCGAACACGGGCGGACCCTTTTTCCAGGCCTCGCTGTGTAACGGCGCGAACGAACTCGGTTCCTCGGACGTGAACAATTATTTCGTGTTCGCGCTCGACAGCAGCGACACCGCCCTCTCGCGCAAAGACCATACCTGCAATGCCGTGGCCCCGATCCGCCGTTTTGAAACCCATATTTATTTCATCGCCAACAATGACAACACGGGCGACGGCATTCCCACCTTGAAGCGCGCTGAATTGAGCGTGTCCAACAATGCGCTAGGCATGACGGTGGTGCCGATGGTCGAAGGCGTGGAAGACATGCAATTCGAGTACGGCACTGGCGACGGCAACTTTTTCGACGCCCCCACCACCGCGGTCGGCTGGTCCGTAGTGCCGGTCCTCCCGGTGCCACCGAGCACGGTCATCCCGCCGAGCATAGCAATCCGCGCGATCAAGCTGACCCTGTTGGCGCGCAACACCACCGCCAGCGCCGGCTACACCAACACCAACACCTACACGATGGGTAACAAGACCGTGACGATCAACGGCGATCACTACAAACGGCATTTGTTCCAGTCCACGATCTACCTTGCGAACAGGCTACCATGAACACCCCAAACAATTTCGGCGCGCGCCGGCGCGCCGCCATGCCGGGCCGGCATCAAGACGGGGTCACCCTGATCGTCGCCTTGATCATGCTCATCATGCTCACCATGCTGGCGTTGACGAGCTTTAGCCTGGGCAAATCGACGCTCCAGGTCGTCAACAATATGCAATTGCGCGACGCCGGCATCGGGGCGGCGCGCCAGGTGGTGGAAGAGGCCATCAGCAACACCAACTTCTACAGCAACCAGGCCAACACCCTCAGCAATCCCTGCGGCGCCGCCAACACGCGCTGCGTGGACATCGACGGCGACGGCACCACCGACTTCACCGTCAAGGTCGCCACCAGCTGCGTCAAGGTCAAGGCCATCAAGAATATCGACGTCGATCCGAATATCAATGCGGCCTGCCTCACCAGCGGCTGCACCAGCCCGGGCATCGAAGGCTCGTGCACGGGTGACTCCCAGTGCGTGAACGCAGTGTGGGATTTGAAGGCGACAGCCAGGGATGCCGTGACCCAATCGGAAGTGGTGGTGGTGCAAGGCGTGGCCACCGAAAACAATCGCGATGATATCGCCAATATTTGCAAATGAAGCGCACGTCAAAGAGAGACCAGGCCATGAAAACCTCGACCATGAAAAAACTACTGGCGCTCGCCGTGTGCGCCATTGCGAGCGCCGCCCCGATGCGGGCCGGCGCCGACGATATCGACATCTTCACGGGAGCGTCGGCCGGCACGGCCGGCAATCCGCGCGTCTTGATCGTGCTCGACAACACGTCGAACTGGTCGCGCCAAAGCCAGAAGTGGCCCGGCGGCATCCAGCAAGGCCAGTCCGAGGTGAACGCCGTCAAGAGTGTGGTGCTCGGTGACGGCAGCGCCGGCAATCCCGGCTTGACCGACAAAATCAACCTGGGCTTGATGGAATTTGTCACCAACGGCAACGCCAATGACAATGGCGGCTTCATTCGCTATAACATCCGGCCCATGACGGGCGGCTTGCCGGCGGTGACCAATTACAAGGCCGACCTGGCCACCAAATTGACGACCATCTACAACAACGTCACCAGCCCGTCCGAGAAGCGCAATTCGAACGTCCCGTACGGTAATTTGATGAACGACGTCTACAATTACTTCGCTGGCGCGAATGCCTATTCGGCCCTCAGCCCGCCCAATCCGGACACCGACAGCACGGCCTACACGACCGCGTATTCCAAGTTCAAGGCCCCGCTCACGGCCGACGGCGTATGCGGCAGCAACTTCATGATTTTCATCGGCAATCCGAACGCCAGCGGCCCGAAAGCGGACTCGGCTGCCAACACGGCCGCCCTGGCTGCCCTCGGTGGCAACACCACCCAGCTTGGCTTTTCGGGTGTGACCACCAGCAGCGTGGTGGCGGAAACCTCGACCACCATCCTCGGCAACACCACCGCTTGCTACCCTAGTCTGGCGGCGGCGCAGTCGGCTTACGGCTACGCCTTGAACGAGGCGGACAATGCTTGCCAACTGTACGCCGACATCGGCACGGCCGGCGCGGCGACGACCGACAAGAACAATAGCTCGTGCACAAAATACAGCAATCTGGTGGGCGAGGTCACGCATGCCACCGCCACCGATTTCCTCGCCCAGTGCCGCGGCTTGACCGATGGTTGCGTCTTGAGCACCCCGATCGACAATCCAACCATGACCGTGCTCGCCACCGGCGTCACCGGCTACCTGACCGCCGCCCCGGCCGCCACCGCCGCCGACGCCGGCGTCAAGGCCGGCCTGTCCTGCCCGGTCGGCGCCACCGGCTGCACCTATGGCGTGGCTGTCAACAGCACGGCCGCGGCCAAGGCCGCTGTCACCGGCATCACCTCGACCAATTGCTACTGGGACGGCACCGGTGGCAGCGCGCCAGGCGGCTACGCGGCATGGACCAGCGCCACCAACGACTTCGGCGGCGTCGCTTGCCCGGCCGGCTACACCTGCTCCTACACCAAGACCGGTACTACCGACCCTGGTAACTATTGCACGACAAGCCACACCAAGTACGCGGTCCTGACTCAATCGTTCACTCCGCAAAACACCTATCTGGTCACCCAGACCGCGACCGTACCTGGCGGCACTTGCCCGACCGGCCAGAACCAGTACAAGGTTGTGGGCGCCACCATGGTCTACAGCAACGTCTTCACCACCACCGTGGTGCCCGACAGCGGCCCGCGCAATGCTGACGAATGGGCCCGCTTCATGCACGACAAGGGTATCCCGGTGGCGGCGCCAACGGCGGCCGACCCGGCCTATGTGGCCCACCCGTCCGTCATCACCTACACCATCGACGTGTATAACAAGCAGCCCAACGCCGAGCAAACCCAACTGCTCATGAGCATGGCCAAAGCTGGTGGCGGTAAATACTATGTGGCAAAGTCGGAAAGCGACATCGTCAACGCGCTCAAGCAAATCATGGTCGAGATCCAGGCCGTGAACTCCGCCTTCGCCTCCACCAGCTTGCCGGTGAACGCGACGAACCGCTCGCAAAACGACAACGAGGTGTTCATCGGTATGTTCCGCCCCGACCCGACGGCCAATCCCCGCTGGTTCGGCAACCTCAAGCGCTATCAATTGATCTATGACGGCTCGAACGTGGTGCTCGGCGACGCCAACTTGCTGCCGGCGATCAACCCGCTGACGGGCTTCCTGACTCCATGCGCGACCAGCTATTGGACCACCGACAGCGGCAGCTACTGGTCCGGCATGAGCCTGAACCCCGACCCGGCCGGCTCTTGCAACACCACCGCCTACGATAAGTATTCGGACGCGCCGGACGGCCCGCAAGTGGAAAAAGGCGCGGTGGCCGAAGTGCTGCGCAAGGCTGGCCCGCCAGCGACCTCGCGCACCATGTACACGCGCACCGCCAACGGCAATGCCCTGGTACCGTTCGCCACCAACGCCGGCAGCCTGTCGGCCAGCCTGGTCAGCTTCATCCAGGGCGCCGACACGCAAGCGGACAAGAGCGCCGATCCGACCCAGCCCCGTCCCTCGATCCATGGCGACGTGATCCACTCGCGCCCATTGCCGATCAATTACGGCACCGGTACTGGTGTGGAGATCTTCTACGGCGCCAATGACGGCACTTTCCGCTCCGTCAACGCCGACAGCGGCGCCGAAAACTGGTCTTTCGTGGCGCCCGAATTCTTCCCGCGCCTGGCACGCCTGCAAGCGAACACGGAAAAAGTGAGCAACCCCAACAGCGCCGTGGGCTCGCCCAAGGATTACTTCTTCGACGGTTCGACCGGCGTCTACCAAAGCGCCGGCACGCCGATGAAGGTGTGGCTGTACCCCACCATGCGGCGCGGCGGTCGCATGATCTACGGTCTCGACGCGAGCTCGCCGACGGAGCCTAAGTTCAAGTGGGCGGTTGGCTGCCCTAACCTGACGGACGACGTTGGCTGCACCACCGATGCGGCCATGCCGGACGCCTTCAAGCCGATGGGCCAATCCTGGTCGACCCCGACCGTGGTCTTCATCAAGGGCAATACCGATCCGAAGAAGCCGGTGATCCTGGTTGGCGGCGGCTACGACAAGTGCGAGGACGACAACACCGCCACGCCTAGCTGCACCAGCAACCTGGCTGGCGCCAGCACCACCAAGGGCGGCGTGATCTACGCCCTGGACGCCGACACCGGCGCCATCATCCGGCGCTTTAACACCGACCGCGCGGTGGCGGCCGATATCGCCGTCGTCGACATCAACAACGACGGCTATGTGGACTATGCCTACGCGGTCGATGTCGGCGGACGCATCTACCGCCTTAACTTCATCGACACCCCGACCAACCGCACCCCGCTGGTGCCAAGCAACTGGACCGTCAACAATGTGGCCTACACGGCCGAGGCAACGCGGCGCCGCAAATTCCTGTTCGCCCCTGCCTTGGTGCCGCTGCAAAACAAGGTGTACCTGGCCATTGGCTCGGGCGACCGCGAGCATCCATTGATCACCCAGTATCCGTACGAAGGCGTGAAATACAACCGCCTGTATGTGTACCGCGATGATCCAACGAGCGCGCCGAACACCAATCTTGACACCGACGCGAACATGGTCGACTACACCAGCAGCACCACCTGTTCGGCGACCAGCGTGTTCCCGAGCTCGACCAAGATTGGCTGGTACATGGACCTGGCCAAGGGCGAGCAAGTGGTCACCAGCGCCCTGATCGCCGGCGGCATGGTCACCTTCAGTACCAACCAGCCTATCGACAGCGGTTCGAGCTGCAGCAATTCTTTGGGCACGGCGCGCGGTTACTGGGTCAATCTGTTCAACGCCTCCGGCGCCATCGGCGTGGCGGGCACTTGCGGCGGCACCCGCTCGTCGACCTTCGTGGGCGGCGGCTTGCCCCCGTCGCCGGTGATGGCCACCAGCGTGCCTGTCGTCATTCCAGGCACCACCACCACGGCCCAGGGCTCCAAGGCCACCACCGTGGTGGTGGGCGCGGCCCAGCGCGACGCCGGCACTGACGGCGGCGACAGCGGCACCTTGCATGGCGCGAGCAAGTCGGACAAGGAAGCGCAAGCGCTCACCATCAAGATACCGAAGGAGCGCACCCGCACCTACACCTACACCACCGGTGATTGAGTCGGGATCGAGCGCCACGATGTAGCGCACGCTGCAAAACCGCCGCATCCTCCCGGATGCGGCGGTTTTTTTTACCGCAATGGCAGGGGTTTTGGGTGTAGGCCACTTGAGCTGGAGCGTCGGCATGAACAGCACGCCGTGTGCGCAGAAGCTGAGCCATGAGGCGCTTGATTTGAGCGCTGGCCTGCGCCTTTTTTAGTGCAGATGAGGGAAAGTGATCGTGAACACGGCGCCGCCGCCAGGCTGGGCGCCCAGGTCGATGGCCGCGCCGTGGGCCAGCGCGATGTCGCGCACAATGGCCAGGCCCAGGCCGCTGCCGCTGGTCTTGTCGTCAAAACGCACGAAACGGTTGAACACCTGCGCGCGCCGCGCCGGCTCGATGCCCGGCCCGGAATCCTCCACCACCAACTGGCCGCCATCGCGCTCGCGGCAGCGCACCGTCACCGTGCCTTGCGAGGGCGTGTAGCGGATCGCGTTGTCGATCAGATTGTCGATCAAGTCGCGCAGCAGGAAGCGGTCGCCCCGCACCATGGTCGCCTGCAAGTCGTAGCCCAGGTCGATGCCCTTGATGGCCGCCTGCTCCACGAAATGCTGGATCGACTCGGCCACTAAGTCCTGCAGGGCGACTGGCTCGAGGCGGGTCGCCTCGAAATAGCTGGGCTCGGCGCGCGCGAGCGCCAGCAACTGGTTTGTCTGGCGGATCATGCGTTCGGTCGACGAGAGCATCAAGCCGATCGCGTGCGCCGTTTCCGGCTCGCCCGCATGGCGCTTCTCGACCAGCTCGAGCTGGGTGCGCAAGCCCGCCAACGGGGTGCGCAACTGATGCGCCACATTGGCCAGGAAATCGTGCTGCGACTTGGCCGCCGCTTGTAGCTTGGCCAACAGATCGTTAAACGCGCGCACCGCCGGTGCCAATTCGAAAGGGACGCCGTCGTCGCCAATGGGCGAGAGGTCGGCGCCGTCACGCGCGTTCAGCTCGGCGCGCATGCGGTTCAAGGGACGCAAGCCATTGGTGACGGAATACCAGATCACGGCGGCCAGCGCGAACGTCATCAAGGACTCGATCAAAAACAGGGCGCGCACGATGGCGCTGCGGGTCTGGGCGCGCTTGCGCAAGGTCTTGGCCACGCCGATGCGCACCTGCTGCCCGCCAGCCAAGACGGAACGGGTGACGACGCGCACCGGCTCGCCGCGCATCTGGCCGTCGAAGGCGGCGCCGGCGCCGCTGCGCGGACCGGCCGGCAAGGCGGGAAAGTCGCCGTCGCCGGCCAGCAGCTGGCCGTTTGGCGCGCGCACGCAAAAATACAGGGAATCGACTTCATCGGCCCGCAGCACTTCCTCGGCCTGCGGCGGCAAGTCGATTTCCGGCGTGTCGCGCCCGGCGCGCACCCGCACGCTCAGCGCGCGCGCCGCGTCGCCCAGGCTTTGATCGAAGGCGATGCGCGCCGGCACCCAGGCCATCATATAGCTCAGGGCGCCACCGGCCAGATTCACCAGCAAGATCGGCCCGATCAGCCATAACAACAGGCGCAGGCGGATGCTGCTCATGCGTTGGCGGGAACCGCTTCAAGCATGTAGCCAAAGCCGCGGATGGTGCGGATGGTGATGCCGGCGTCGGCGATCTTCAAGCGTACCCGCGAAATATACACTTCCACCGCGTTCAAGGTCAGGTCCTCGCCCCAGGGCAGGATGGCGTCGATGATTTGCTGCTTCGACACCACGCGCGCGCCGTGTTGCAGCAGGTATTCGAGCACCGCCCATTCACGCACCGACAAGTCGACCGTGCGTTCGCGGATGCGGGCCCGCTTCGAAGAGGTGTCGAGCGTCAAGTCGCCCAGGCTCAACACACTGGGCTTGGGGGCGTTGCGGCGCGCCAGCGCCTTCACCCGCGCCACCAGCTCGGCCGTGGCGAAGGGCTTGACCAGGTAGTCGTCGGCCCCCGTCTCGAGGCCACGCACCCGGTCCTCGACGGCATCGCGCGCCGTCAGCAGCAACACCGGCACCGCGCTGGCGCGCGCGCGCAGGCGCCGCACCACCTCGAAGCCATCCATGCCGGGCAAGCCGATGTCGAGCACCACCACCGCCACTTCGGCGTGCTGCAGCATCTGGTCGGCCTGGGTGCCGTTGCCAACGACATCGACCACCATGCCGTGCCCTTTCAGGACGCGCGACAAGCCGTCGGCCAGCACCGCATCGTCTTCCACCAATAAAACGTGCATGACATTGCAATCAAAAAAGGGGTTTCAGGTTTGCCATCCCGCGCATTATGCGGCATTTCGGACCCCGCCGGCCACACACCGTAGGACTGGGCTGACAAAATATTATGCACAGAGCCTACATCGGGGCGACTGCCTCTCTTATGTTCGGCAGCGCACAGAAGACTTAATGTACAGGCATCGCGATGACATACCGACGGCAACCGCCGCAGCGTCGCCAGCCATGCACTGTAGAGCGAGGAAGCCATGAACCACGTCCACACCCCAAGCCCAAGCCGGTCCGTCCGCCCTGGCAAGCGCACAGTTCAGTCCGCCACGCACGAGGCTTTGCTCGATTCAGCGCACGAGTCTGCGTACGATATGGCCGATGAGCCAGCAGATGAGCGAAGCGATGCTCCGGCCCAACCGTCGGGTCCAGTCGGATTCGGCGCGCGCCGCGTCCTCAGCTACAGCGGCACCCAGCAAAACGAATTACTGGCCGCCCTGCCCCGGGAAGACATGGAAAGCCTGTTCGAGCACCTGGAACTGGTCGCCCTGCCCTTCGGCAAGGAATTATTCGAATACGGCAGCAAGCTCGAAAACGTCTACTTCCCCACCACCGCCATCGTCTCGCTGCTGTATGTGATGGAAGACGGCGCCACCACCGAAATCGCCGTGGTCGGCCACGAGGGCGTGGTCGGCGCCCACCTGTTCATGGGCGAGCGCGCCATGTGCGGGGCCGTGGTGCAAAGCGACGGCTATGGCTACCGCTTGAAAACCCAATATTTGCGCGAAGCCTTCCTGCGCGGCGGCCCCCTGCCCCAGCTTCTCATGCGTTACACCAACGCCCTGTTCGCGCAAATGGCGCAAAACGCCGTGGGTGGACGCCACAGCTCGATCGAACAAAAGCTGTGCCGCTGGCTGCTCGACCGGCTCGACCGCTCTCCTGGCAATGAATTGAAGGTCACGCAAGAACTCATCTCCATCATGCTGGGCGTGCGGCGTGAAAGCATCACGGCGGCGGCCGGCAAATTGCAGGACGAAGGCTTGATCCACTACCGCCGCGGCAATATCACGGTGCTCGACCGCCAAGGGCTCGAGCGCTGCGCGGGAGAATGCTACAAGGTCGCCAAGACGGAATACGACCGCTTGCTCACCGACGTGGCGCGCTAGGCGGCATCGCCCGGGTGTCGCTAAGCGCTCAGCGCTCAGCGCGCTGCCGCTCAGTGCTCACTCAAGCGGTGCTCTTGATTGGCGCAGCCGGCTTGACTGACGCAACCGGCTTGGCCGGCGCCAGCGGCAACCATGCGTCGACGCATGTGCCCACGTTGTTGACGCCACGCACCACCTTGAGGGTACCGTCGAGCAGCAAGGCGCGCTCGCGCATGCCCAGCAAGCCGTGCGACATAGGTTTGCGCAGCGCGTCGGCATCAATGCCCACGCCATTGTCGATCACTTGCAAACTCAAGGCCTCGCCCTCCCGCGCGAGCTGCACGATCACATGGCTGGCGCTTGCGTACTTGACGATATTATTCAAGGACTCTTGTACGATGCGGAACACGGCGATCGCATGGGTGGCGCCGGCGCCATCGACCTCGCCATCGATCAATACTTCGCAGTCAAGGCGGGTGACGCCAGCGATTTGCTCGCAATAGCTGTGCAGCGCCGCCGACAAGCCCAGATTGTCGAGCAAACTGGGGCGCAAGTCCTCGACGATGCGCCGCTTCAATTCCACGGCGTCGATCAAGCTCGCGCGCGCGCGCTCCAGCATCGCGCATAGTTCCGGCTCGCTGGCGCGCAAGCGGTCGCCCACCACGCTCAAATCGATGCCGATGGCCGTCAGGCTGGCGCCCATTTCGTCGTGCAACTCGCGTGCCAGCTTGGATTTTTCTTTCTCGCTCACATTGATCAAATGGCGCGAGAGCACGGCCAACTGCCCGGTGCGCTGCACGACCATCGATTCGAGGTTTTCATTCGCGTTTTGCAGCGCTTTTTCGCTGGCCGCGCGCGTGAAATAACTGCGCCGCACCAGGCGGTAGAACATCACCAGCACCGCGATCGCCACCACATTGGTGCCCACGCCCACCACCACCGCTTTTTGATACTCGCGATAAAAGGCGGCGCTGCGCGCGGCCAGGATTTCGTTTTGCAAAGTGACCATCACGTGCACCTGCAAATGGATTTCATCGATCTTGGTGTCGTCGGTTTTGGCGATCTTGACGATCTCGCCCAGGCCGCCCTCGCGGTACACATCCAAGGCTTGCTTCATGATGGCCAGGCGCCGGTCGACGATGGTGCGCAAGTAGGCCAGATTGTCCAGTTGCGAGGGATTGTCCGCCAACAAGGTTTCGAGCTCCTTGAATTCGGTCTCGACTTGCTCCTCGACGGTGCGTGAGGGCCCCAGATACACGTCCGAGCCCGAAATGAAATAGCCGCGCAAGCTGCTCTCGGCGTCCATCACCAGCACGTTCAGGTATTGCAGGCGGTCACCCACGCGCGCCGTTTGGCCGAGCGAAAAGCTGGCGCCCTTGAGCGCGCCCAGGTTGTGGAACAGGCTCACGCCATTGACGATCAGAATCAGCACGCAAGCCATGCACAAGATGGTCTTGTAAAACGGCAGGCGCGGCGCTCCCGATTGGTCGGAGGTGAAATACATCGGCGAAGGTCCTTGGCTGATGACCGATGAGCACGGCCAGTCTGGAGAGCAATTATAGACCGCGCGCCACAACGGGCGCGCCAGTTAGGAAGGGCGGCGTGCTGGCGGGGTGCTCATTCGAGCAGATTGTTTTTCATCGCGTAATAAGTGAGGTCGCTGTTCGACTGCAGCCCCATTTTGTCCATGATGCGGGTGCGGTAGGTCGACACCGTCTTGATCGACAGCGACAGCGCCACCCCGATGTCGGAAACGGTCGCCCCCTTGGCCAGGCGCAGGAAGACCTGGAATTCGCGGTCCGACAATTCCGTGTGCGGCGCCGTGTTCGGGTCGCGATCAAAAGTTTGCGCGAGCAGTTCGCCGACCACGGCGCTCACGTAGCGCCGCCCCTGGAACACGGTGCGCACGGCTAGCTTGAGCTCGTCCGCCTCGCATTCCTTGTTGAGGTAACCGTTGGCCCCCATCTTGAACAGATTCACCGCATATTGCTGGGCCGGATAGCCCGACAGTATCAGCACCGGCAAATCGGGCTGGCCCTGGCGGATGGTGCGCAGGATATCGATGCCGCTTTGGTCGGGCATGGCGATATCGAGCAAGAGCACGTCGCAGATGTTGCGGCGCGCGATATCGAGCGCCTCGCGCCCACTGCCGGCCTCGGCCACAACGCTGAACTCCTCGGACGAGGAAAAGATTTGCTTGAAGCCGGCCCGGACTATCTGGTGATCGTCACATATGGCAACGCGTATCATGGAGTATCCCCGGCACGGCACAATTGGCGACAAAAATTTAACATTGGCATACGCGCATTATACCCATGTCGCGTCGCCAGCGGCGCCAATGGCCCGGCTACTTGAATAAGGCCAGGATGGCCGCCAACTCGCCGCGTATCATTTCCCGATCGAGCTGGGCTTGCAATAATCCTGGATGGGCGCCGCCATGCAGTTCGGCCTCGCTGCCTTCCACATCTTGCAGGGGGGCGCTGATACGGCTGTCGAGCTTGTTGCGCGCGCCGCTGATGGTAAAACCTTGCTCATACAAGAGCTCGCGGATGCGGCGTATCAACAGCACCTCGTGATGCTGGTAATAACGCCGGTTCCCACGCCGTTTGACCGGCTTGAGCTGCGTGAATTCCTGCTCCCAGTAGCGCAAGACGTGCGGTTTGACCCCGCACAACTCGCTCACTTCGCCGATCGTGAAGTAGCGCTTGGCCGGAATCGATGGCAACACGACGAGCTCAGTCTTGCTGATGCGATCGTTCATTTCGGTCTACTTTATGAGGTAGGGTGGCGCGGGGCGTTTCAGGCGGCGCGCGCCATCGGATTGCTATCCTCGACCATGCTCTTGAGCTTCTGGCTGGCGTGAAAGGTGACGACGCGGCGCGCCGTAATGGGAATCTCTTCACCCGTCTTCGGATTGCGCCCCGGCCGCTGCGGCTTGTCGCGCAACTGGAAATTGCCAAAGCCCGACAGCTTGACCGCTTCGCCGCGCTCGAGCGCGTTGCGGATCTCGTCGAAGAAAGTCTCGACCATGTCTTTGGCCTCGCGCTTGTTCAAACCCACTTGTTCAAACAAGAGTTCGGCAAGCTCGGCCTTGGTCAAGGTCGGCAAATCTTTTTCCGCCTCTTGCCGCACCTTGGCCACTTGCATCGCGCGATGCAAATCGGCCGTCAGCGCGGACTGAAGGACCGCGGAATCCACGTCATTATTATTAATTTTGCTGTCCTGCCTATATGCGAGTGAAGGTGGGTGCGGACCGTTCAGGACCGCAAACGCGCCAGATGCTTTTGCTTTGCCGACTCGGCCAGCGCTGCCATGAGCGTGTCGACGACGTCGTCTTGCAAGGTAGTTTGAGTATCTTGCAAGGCAAAGCGGAAAGCAAGACTTTTTTCGTCTGCCTCGAGTCCTTTGCCTCGATATTCATCAAACAAAACAATGGCTTGCACGATGTTGCCCGATGCACTCGCGGCCACGGTCGACCAGAACGCGTCGAGCAAATCCTGCGCCGCCACGTCCTGCTTGACCAGCAAGGCAAGGTCGCGGGTGGCGCCGGGAAACTTCGAGATGTCGGCGTAGCTTGGCAGTGCGCGTTGCTGCAACACAACGGCATCGACTTCGAACAGCACCGGCGCTTGCGGCAGCTCATATTTTTGCAGCCAGCGTGGATGCAATTCGCCGATGAAACCCACCACCTTGCCATCGATTTCGATGTGGGCCGAACGGCCCGGATGCAGGGCAGGATGCTCGGCCTTGGTGAAACGCGGCACTTGCGGCGCGAACAAGGCTTCGACGTCGGCCTTGATGTCGAAGTAATCGACGGCGCGCGTCGGCACGCCCCATTGCTCATCGAAGGCCGGGCCGTAGGCGATGGCGCCCACGCGCTTGGTCTGGGCGAAGCCGGCCACCGTCAACGCGCCGTCCGCCACTTGCGCGTCGCGCTCAAAAATGGCGCCCACTTCGAAGGCGCGCACGCGCCCCGCTTTGCGGTTCAGGTTATAGCGCACATTGGCCACCAGGCTGCCAATCAGGGACGAGCGCATCACGCTCATCTGGCTGGCGATCGGGTTTTGCAGCTTGATGGGCGCGCTGTTGTTGGAGAAATCCTGCTCCCAGCTGGTTTCCACGAAGCTCATATTGACCACTTCCTGGTAGCCCAGGTCGGCCAGCTGGTGGCGCACCGCAAACAGCGAGCGCGTGTTTTCCGGCGCGATGTGCATGGTGTTGGGCGCCACGGGCGCGAGCGCGGGAATGTTTTCAAAGCCATATACGCGCGCCACTTCCTCGATCAAGTCTTCCTCGATTTCGATGTCGAAACGGTAGGACGGAGAGGTGACGGAAAATTCGCCCGCCTGCTGCGTGAACGGCAAGGCCAGGCGCGTGAAGATGTCGGCCACCAGCGCGTCGGTGAGCGGCACGCCGATCACTTTTTGCGCGCGCGCCGTGCGCATCACGACAGGCTGGCGCTTGGGCAGGTTAACGACTTGGTCATCGACCGGCCCCACCTGGGTGTGGGTGGTGCCGCAAATTTCGACGATCAAGGCGGTGATGCGCTCGATGTGTTCAACCGTCGTAGCGAAATCGACACCGCGCTCGAAACGGTGCGCCGCGTCGGTGGAAAAATTGAAGCGGCGCGCGCGTCCCTGGATGGCGTTCGGCCACCAGAATGCCGCTTCCAGGTAAATGTTTTCGGTGTCGAGAGTGACGGCGGTGGCGTCGCCCCCCATGATGCCGGCCAGCGATTCAATGTCTTGATCGTCGGCGATCACGCCCACCCATTCGTCGAGCGCGACGGTGTTGCCGTTCAAGAGCTTGAGCGACTCGCCCGCCTTGGCCCAGCGCACGTTCAAGCCGCCATGGATCTTGGACAGGTCGAACACATGCGAGGGGCGTCCCAGTTCCAGCATCACGTAGTTGGAAATGTCGACCAGGGCCGACACCGGACGCTGGCCGCTGCGCTCCAAGCGCTGGCGCATCCAGTCCGGGGTGGCGGCGCGCGCGTTCAAGCCGTGGATCACGCGGCCGGAAAAACGGCCGCACAAATCCGGCGCGCTGATTTTCACGGGCAGCACTTCGGCGCTGGTGACGGCGACCGGGCGCGTTTGCGGCACATGCAGGGGGGTACCGGTCAAGGCCGACACTTCGCGCGCCACGCCCAGCACCGACAGGCAATCGGCTTTGTTCGGGGTCAGCTTGATGGTGAATTTCAAGTCGTTAAGCGCGAGGTAATCGCGGATATTCTGGCCCACCGGCGCGTCGCCCGGCAACTCCATCAAGCCGCTGCTCTCTTCCGATAATTTCAGTTCGCGCGCCGAGCACATCATGCCTTGCGACTCCACGCCGCGCAATTCGCCCACCTTGATCACGAAAGGCTTGCCGTCCGCTCCAGGAGGCAGCACGGCGCCGGCCATCGCGCAAATGGCCTTCATGCCGGCGCGCACGTTCGGCGCGCCGCACACGATGTTCAAGTGGGTGCCGGTGCCAACGTTGACCGTGCACACGTTCAAACGGTCCGCGTTCGGATGCTTGGCCACTTCCAGCACTTCGGCCACCACCACGTTCGAGAACGGGGGCGCCACCGCTTCGACTTCTTCCACCTCCAGGCCGGACATGGTGAGCATATGGGCCAGTTCGTCCGACGTCATCTTCGGGTCGACCATGGTGCGGAGCCAATTTTCAGAAAATTGCATAATTCTTAGCTTTCAGGAGCGAGACTGATCAAACTTCGTTTCAAGGGGAGTGCCGCGCACGCGCACGCACATCCCCCCAGCGCTTAATTGAACTGCTTGAGGAAACGCAAATCGCCTTCATAAAACAGGCGCAAGTCGTTGATCCCGTAACGCAGCATGGTCAAGCGCTCCAGGCCGGAGCCGAAGGCGAAGCCGATATATTTTTCCGGATCCAGGCCGAAGTTCTTCACCACCGTCGGATGCACCTGGCCGGCGCCCGACACTTCCAGCCAGCGTCCCTTGAGCGGGCCGCTGCCGAAGGCGATGTCGATCTCGGCCGACGGTTCCGTGAACGGGAAGTAGGACGGGCGAAAGCGCACTTGCAAGTCGTCGGTCTCGAAGAAGGCCTTGACGAAGTTCATGTACACGCCCTTCAAGTCGGCGAAGCTGATGTCTTCGGCGATCCACAAGCCCTCGACCTGGTGGAACATGGGCGAATGGGTGGCGTCGCTGTCGACGCGGTAAGTGCGCCCGGGCGCGATCACCTTGATGGGCGGCTGGTGCGAGCGCGCGTAACGCACTTGCATCGGGCTGGTGTGAGTGCGCAGCAGCAGCGGTTTGCCCGTGCTGTCATTGCCTTCGATGTAAAAAGTGTCTTGCATCGAACGGGCCGGATGGTTTTCCGGGCTGTTCAAGGCAGTGAAATTGGTCCAGTCGTTTTCGATCTCGGGGCCGTCGGCCACGTCGAAACCGATGGAGCGGAAGATTTCCTCGACCCGCTCCCAGCTGCGCATGACGGGATGGATGCCGCCGGTGGCGCGTCCGCGGCCCGGCAGGGTGACGTCGATCGCTTCGGCGTTCAGGCGCGCCTCGAGCTGGGCGTTGGCCAGCGCGTCGCGCCGCTGCGTCAGCGCCGCCTCGATCTGCTCCTTGGCCGCATTGATGAGCGCGCCTTGCGCCTTGCGCTGCTCAGGGTCGAGCTTGCCCAAACCCTTCATCTGTTCGGTGATCTGGCCGGTCTTGCCAAGGTACTTGGCTTTGGCGTTTTCCAGGGCGGCAGCGTCCGCAGCGGCGAGGAAATCAGCCTGCGCGGTGACGACGAGTTCTTCCAGGGAGTTCATGCGTATATGTTCCTGTGTCCACAATCAAAAACGGGGCACAGGTTTCAACCTCTGCCCCGCTCTTTTCACGCCGCCATGTTGGCGACGTTCACATCGTTCGCGCTAGACTTAAGCGGCGAGCTTTGCTTTCACCGTGTTGACAATCGCAGCGAAGGCTGGCTTGTCCATCACGGCCATGTCGGCCAAGACCTTACGGTCGAGTTCGATGCAGGCTTTTTTCAGGCCGTTCATGAACACGCTGTAAGTCATGCCATGCTCGCGCGAAGCGGCATTGATACGCGTGATCCACAGAGCGCGGAAAACGCGCTTCTTGTTGCGGCGATCGCGGTAAGCGTACTGGCCAGCGCGCATGACTGCTTGCTTGGCAATACGGTATACCTTGCTGCGGCGACCACGGTAGCCTTTAGCTTGGTTTAAGACTTTCTTATGACGGGCACGAGCTGTAACCCCACGTTTTACTCTAGGCATAGTAACTCCTTAGGTGTGAGATTAAGCGTTCGGCATCATACGCATGACGGACGTGACATCCGAAGCGTTGATGTTGCGAGTACCGCGCAATTGACGTTTATTTTTGGTGGTCTTCTTGGTCAGGATGTGGCGTTTGAAAGCCATGCCCGATTTAACAGTTCCACCTGGACGCACGCGAAAACGCTTCTTCGCGGAGCTTTTGGTCTTCATTTTTGGCATAGATGTTCTGCCCCTTGCGGGCAGCTCCATTATTTAACAGGATTGCAGGTGGCAACACGACGCTGCGCTTAGATGCCTGCTTTCACTTGTTTTGCAGCGGATGCGAGTCCACTACATCTTGCATTCCCGTCTATAAAAAAACGGGAAGCATAGATTCTAGCACGGTTTTGTTGCGCTGCGCCAGTAAAACCGCATGGCGGGGGCACGCAAAAAACAAGGGCCGGCACCGTGGCGCCAGCCCCGTGGGCGCGACCGCGGCCGCGCCATCTGCGCTGTATTTACTTCTTTTTCTTTGGCGAGAGCACCATGATCATTTGGCGCCCTTCCATTTTCGGGAATTGCTCGACCTGGCCGTACGGCTCCAGATCAGCCTTCAAGCGCTCGAGCATGCGAAAACCAATATCCTGGTGCGCCATTTCACGGCCGCGGAAACGCAGCGTGATCTTGGTCTTGTCGCCCTCGTCGAGGAACTTGATCAAGTTGCGCAGCTTGATGTTGTAATCGCCATCATCGGTACCCGGACGGAATTTAACTTCCTTCACGAGGATGATTTTTTGCTTGAGCTTGGCTTCGTGGGCCTTTTTTTGCTCCGAATACTTGAACTTGCCGTAGTCCATCAAACGGCAAACGGGTGGCTGCGCGGTGGGCGCAATTTCCACCAGGTCCACATTGGCTTCTTCGGCCAGACGAAACGCTTCGGCCAGGCTCACAATGCCCAGCGGCTCGTTTTCGACCCCGGATAAACGCATTTCAGGGGCGGTGATTTCGCCATTGATGCGATGCGACTTGTCAGTAGCTATGTTGTTTCCTTTTAATGTTTTATGAGAGCCGGTATTGGTGCCGGAGTTGCCTCCGGCCCAGTCATTAAGCCTTGGACTCGACCTCTTGCTTGAGGCGTTCCACCAGGGCATCGATCGACATGACGCCTAGATCGACATTGCCACGGGCTCGCACGGCTACAGTGTTGGCATCCCGCTCTTTATCCCCGATCACGAGGATGTAGGGCAGTTTTTGGACGGAATGCTCACGTATTTTATAGGTTATCTTCTCGTTTCGCAAATCAGCCTGTACGCGAAAGCCCGATTTGCGCAATTGTGTGGCTAAATTTTGCGCATACTCGGCTTGCGCGTCCGAGATGTTGAGCACCGCGATTTGCACCGGTGCCAGCCACATCGGCAGCGCGCCCGCGTAGTTTTCGATCAAGATGCCGATGAAGCGCTCGAGCGAACCGACGATCGCGCGGTGCAGCATGACGGGAATCTTGCGGCTATTGTCGACGGCCACGTATTCGGCGCCCAGGCGGCCCGGGGTCGAGAAGTCCACTTGCATGGTGCCCACCTGCCATGGACGGCCCAGGCTGTCTTTCAGGTGGTATTCGATCTTCGGACCGTAGAAGGCGCCCTCGCCCGGCAACTCCGTCCACGTCACGCCGCAGGCGCGCAAGGCCGAGCGCAAGGCGTCCTCGGCCGAATCCCAAATCTCATCGCTGCCGATGCGGTTATCCGGACGCAAAGCGAGCTTGACGTCGATGTTTTCAAAGCCGAAGTCGTCATACACTTGCATCGCTTGCGCGTGGAAAGCCGTCACTTCCGGTTCGATCTGCTCTTCCGTGCAGAAAATGTGGCCATCGTCCTGGGTGAAACCGCGCACCCGCATCACACCATGCAGCGCGCCGGACGGCTCGTTGCGGTGGCATTGGCCGAATTCGCCGTAACGCAGCGGCAAATCGCGGTAGCTGCGCATGCCCGAGTTGTAGATCTGCACGTGACCCGGGCAATTCATCGGCTTCAAAGCATAGGTGCGGTTTTCCGACTCCGTGACGAACATGTTCTCGCGGTAGTTTTCCCAGTGGCCCGTCTTTTCCCACAGACCACGATCGAGAATCTGCGGCGCTTTCACTTCCTGGTAGCCATTGACCTGATACTTGTTGCGCATGTATTGCTCAACCTGCTGCCAGATCGACCAACCTTTCGGGTGCCAGAAAATCAAGCCAGGCGCTTCGTCCTGGAAATGGAAAAAGTCCAGTTGCTTGCCCAATTTGCGGTGGTCGCGCTTTTCCGCCTCTTCCAACTGGAACAGGTATTGTTCCTGGTCTTCCTTCTTGGCCCAGGCGGTGCCGTAGACCCGCTGCAGCATTTCATTTTTCGAGTCACCGCGCCAGTAGGCGCCGGCCAGCTTCATCAGCTTGAACACTTTCAGCTTGCCCGTCGATGGCACGTGCGGGCCGCGGCACAAGTCGGTGAAACTGCCTTCCGTGTACAGCGACACATCCTGGTCGGCGGGAATCGAGGCGATAATTTCCGCCTTGTACGCTTCGCCTATGGACTTGAAGTAAGCGACCGCCTCGTCGCGCGGCAATACCTTGCGCGTGACCGGCTCGTCCTTCTTGGCCAACTCGCCCATCTTCTTTTCAATCGCCGCCAGATCGTCCGGCGTGAAGGGGCGCTTATAGGAAAAGTCGTAGTAGAAACCGTTTTCAATCACGGGGCCGATCGTCACCTGGGCGTCCGGAAACAATTCCTTGACGGCGTAGGCGAGCAAGTGGGCCGTCGAGTGGCGTATCACTTCCAGGCCATCGGCATCCTTGTCCGTGATAATCGCCAGCTCGACGTTGTTTTCAATCAAATGCGAGGTATCGACCAAGCGGCCGTCGACCTTGCCGGCCAAGGCGGCCTTGGCCAAACCGGTGCCGATGCTCGCCGCCACCTGGGCCACCGTCACCGGGCCGTCGAATTGACGCTCGGAACCATCTGGAAGTCGGACTGAAAGCATAAGGATCTCCATGCGGCGCTGCGCGCGCCTGTAAAGTGCCACTGTTAAATCAAAAGGTATAGACGAAAAAAAACGCGGACTAGCCGCGTTTTTTCCTTTGTACAAGCAAAAAGAATCCCACCCCGCGCCTAGCGTAGCCCCCACAACGTCGTTGTAGTTCGCGGTGTCATAACCGGTGTGCCTTTCTCGCTCTTACATATATTCTGGTGGGCGGTGAGGAATTCGAATCCCCGACCCCTTGGATGTCGACCAAGT
This sequence comes from Pseudomonadota bacterium, assembly GCA_040388555.1. Classification (GTDB taxonomy): domain Bacteria; phylum Pseudomonadota; class Gammaproteobacteria; order Burkholderiales; family Burkholderiaceae_D; genus Telluria_A. The sequence continues at coordinate 54,544 of JAZKBP010000010.1, read as the reverse complement.
ATTCTAACCAGCTGAACTAACCGCCCGAAGACCAGCATTATAGAGAGGCGCCAAAAGAATTACAAGGGCTTTTTTCCCGCGCTTGATAGGGCGCAATGCCTGCCCCGTCAATTCGCCGGGGCTAGGTCGAGCTGAGCGGCCAAGCTGCGCGCGGCATGCCAGCGTTGGGACGGCGCCGCGTACCCTAGCCTGTCGAAATTCGGATAGGGGCTCGCTTTTTGCACCTTGCGGAAATAATTGGCCAGATGCGCGGCCGGCCAACCGGCGCGCCACGCTAGGCGCAAGCCTTCGCGGTCGGCCTCGTCCTCTTGCGCGGCGTTGAACTCGGCCAGCTTGCGCACCAGCGCACTATCGTCGTCCACCGCCAGTTCAAGCTCGGCGAATGGGCGCGCGGTCCAGGCAGGATCGATCCGCATCGCTTCCTCGTATTCGCGCAAATTATGTCTTTGCAGTGAATGTTGCAGCTCGTGCGCGAGCAACATCGCCAGCTCGGCTTCACTCAAACCCAGGCGCAGCACATACGGCTGTCCCAGCAACACTTTGCCACCGGCCATGCAAAAGGCATTTTCGTCCGTGTCGCTGGTGACGTGGATTTCCCATTGCCAGTGCGCCGCCTCGGGATAGTCGCGCCGCGCTTGCACCAGCAACTTGTCCATGATGTGCTGGGCGCGCGCCACAAAGGCGGGATCGGCATCGAGCGCGTAGCGGCGCCCCATCTCGAGCAGGCGTTCCTGGTACAGGCGGGCCGCGCCGCGCATGACTTCCTCTTGCGTCAAGGCGCAAGCGAGCGCGCAGTGCAATGCGGCCATGCAAGCGAGCAGCAGGCGCGGCATAAGGCGTGACGGCATCGGGCACTTCCTTCTTCCACAGCTTCGAGCCAGTCTAGCGCTCGCTACTGTCCTGTGCAAGCTTGCTCGCCGCGCGCGCCCGCCGCGCGTGGCTCGGCCGCCAATTCAAACCAGGTTTGCGCGCGCACAAGATCGGGCACGTTGTTGAGCGTGGCGCGCCCGTCGCGGTAAGCATGCGCGAGCACCGATTGCGCGCCGGCGTCGCCGCGCGCGGCGGCCTGCTCCGCGAATTGCATGCCTTCGAGGGAAAGCGCATAGTCGACATTGCCGATCAATACAGAACCGAGCGCGCGCATGGCCGCAATATTGCCCAGGCGCGCGCTGCGGCGCAAGGTGTCGAGCGCGCCGTCGTCGCCAAGGGCGGCCGCGCGCAGCTTGCATACCTGGCGCGCATCCAGGCCCGACAGCTCGGCCCCGGCTGGCGAGGTGCAGGCGATGGCCAAGGAGGCGACAAACACGAACATGGCCGCCATGCCACTGCGCGGCCACGGCCAACTTGCCAGCATGAGCAAGATGGCGCGGCGCAAGCCCTGAGTACGCAGGCTGCGGGGATACGGTACGGCAATTTGGCGCGTGATCATGGCTCTCTCCCGTCCTTGATGCTGCCAATATAGGCGCCGCATGTGACCACTTGATGACGACGTAATGAGCACTTGATGCTTACTCGATGCGTACATCATGCCCCCACCCCACGCACGCCGAGCCCGCCCCAGGCCGCGCCGACAAATTCGCAGGCCCGCTGCCTTTGCGCTAAAATTGCAAATTATGATCTTGCATAAATTTTCATTCGTTCCCGTGGTGGCGCGCGGGCGACCCTAGCATTCGCGCCTACACAGCCCATGCCAACTAGCAACGAGCAACTGCACGCCACTGTCCACGCCATCCTGGCGCATCAGGTGCGCGCACAGGCCGATGCCATCGAAGGCATGCTGGCGGCATGGGTAGGCATCGACGCCAAGTTCGCCAGCGTGATCGGCCCGAGCGGCGTGCGCCTTATTTATATCCGCAGCATCGACGCCGCCCGCCACGCTTTCCCTTGGCTGGCCGCGGCCGTCCCGCCGGGCGAGGACGCCGGCGCCGCGGCCTTGGCGCCGCTGGCGGCTGCCCTGCGCAAACACGCGCCCTTGGCCGCGACCGCCAACGACGTCTTGCTGGACCATTTTATCGACTTGCTGGCGACCTTGATTGGCGCCCGCTTGACCATGCAAATCTTGCGATCCGCCTTTCCGGACGCCTGCCCCACCGAGAATTCAGAGGAGAACCAGGAATGACCGACAAACTAGATCTGAGCCTGCTCGCGACCGGCGTGCCGGGACTCGACACCATCCTTGGCGGCGGCTTGCCGGAACTATCATTCAACATCATCGGCGGCCCCCCGGGCAGCGGCAAGACCACCGTCGCCCAGCAAATCATGTTCTCCCTGGCCAAACCCTCGGCCAAGGCCTTGTTCTTCACCGCGCTGGGCGAGCCGGCCGTGAAAATGCTGCGCTACCAGCAGCAGTTTTCATTTTTCAATTTCGATAAAGTCGGTGGCGCCGTCAAGTTCATCAGCCTGGCCAATGAAGCGCTGGACGGCAATTACGACACCGTCTTGAATCAGATCAAAAAGGAAGTGGAAACGCACAAGCCGGCCTATGTGTTCATCGACTCCTTCCGCTCCTTCATCCAGGGCGCGAAAGGCGCCCAGCAAGAGGTGTACGTGCTGCAATTGTTCATCCAGCAACTGGTGGTACACATGACGAGCTGGCAAGCGACGACCTTCCTGATCGGCGAATACGAAATGTCGGAGACGGACAAGAACCCGATCTTCACTGTGGCCGACGGCATCTTGTGGCTGAGCCAAAACGTGCACCGCAATTCCATGGTGCGCAAGATCCAGGTGCTCAAGATGCGCGGCCAGGAACAAAGGCCGGGTTTGCACACCCTGCGCATCAGCCGTGCCGGGATCGAAATCTTTCCACGCGCCGTGGGCGGGCCCGAGCTGCTCGGGCAAGGCCGCGCGGCGTGCGCGACCGAGCGCGTTTCGGTTGGCGTGCCGATGCTCGACGAGATGCTGGGCGGCGGCCTGCCCACGGGCTATTCGATGCTGCTGGTGGGGCCTTCGGGCTCCGGCAAGACCATGCTGGCCATCGAGTTCTTGGCCGCCGCCGTGCGCCAGCAAGAAACGGCCGTGCTGGCCCTGTTCGAGCGCACCCCGCACCAGGTGATGAGCGATAAGCTCGACGCGATGGTGCGCTCGGGCGAAGTGGCGCTGCTGAACATGCGCGCGCTCGACCTGTCGATCGACGAAACCTTGCAAGCGCTGGTGCGCATGGTCGACCAGCTTGGCGCCACGCGCGTGGTGCTCGACTCCCTGTCCGGTTTCGAGCTGTCGCTGGCCCCGGAATTTCGCGAGGATTTCCGCGAATCGCTCTATCGCATGATCACGGTGCTTAACGACAAAGGCGTCACGCTCTTGATGACGACCGAACTGGAAGACCGCTACGGCGAATTGCGCTTTAGCCCCTACGGCAGCGCTTTCCTGGTCGACGCCATCGTGATGCAGCGCTTCATCGAAACCGAAGGCCAATTGAAGACCGTCATTTCCGTGGTCAAGGTGCGTGGCAGCGCGCATAGCCGCGACTTGCGCCAGTTCGACATCGGCGCGCAAGGCATCGTCATTGGCGACGCACCCGTGCCCTACGCGGGCGTGCTCACGGGCAGCCCGCGCAGCAGCACCTAAAAAAAAACCACATCCGCGGATGTGGCTTTTCGCTCGCTTGGCGCTAGCGCGGGCGCCTCACTCGATGACCGGACGCATGCGGTTGTCGCCCGAGACGCGGTCGATCAACTTGTTGTAGGGATCGATGCCCACCTCGAACGGCTTTTCGTCGACCGTAAAGCGGATCGTTTGCTTGTCGCGCGTGATGTGGCGATGTTCGAGCTTTAACACTTTTTCGTCGCGCTCGGCCGCGCCCGGGGCGCGCGCGAACACGGCCACGTCCATCCAGTCGTCGATCGGCGCGCCCACTTCCTTGCCTTTGCTGTCGGCGTAGAACTTCGCCGCGCTCACCGTCATGCTCACCTCGTAGCGTCCATCCTTGCGCTTGACGGCCTTGGCCTCGAGCACCCGGTTGTCGTAGAGCGAAATTTTCTCGAACAAGTCCGTGATCAAGCCCTGGTGCTGGGGACCGGCCTCGGCGCGCAGATAGCCGATCAACTCGTCGGAGGTGGGAAACGGCTCGGCGCGGTAAGCGGCGGCGGCGAGGAACTTCTTGAGCGCGCGGTTGACCGCATCCTCGCCCACCTCGTCGGCCAGGCGGTAAAAGGCCAAGGAACCCTTGCTGTAGTGGATGTACTGCTGATTCTCCACGCGCAGCAATGGCTGTTCGCCCTGGCGGTCGCGCCCGCGCCCGATCAGGTAGCCATCGAGTTCGCGCCGCAGAAAGGGACGCATGCGCGCCTTGCCGATTTGCTTTTGCACCAGCATGAAGGCCGAATACTGGGCCAGCGACTCGACCACCATCGTCGCGCCTTGCACGCTGGCCGGCAACACTTGGTGGCCCCACCACTGGTGCGCCACTTCATGGGCCGTGATGTAGGAAACGATATCGAAGGAGTCCGGATCGCGCACGTCGGCGATGAAGCCGGCGCTTTCGGAAAACGGCACGGTGCCGGCAAACGATTCGGCGAACTGGCCCACCGTCTTGGGAAACTCGACGATGCGCAATTCCTTTTGCTGGTAAGGCGAAAACGCCTCATTGAAATACGCGAGCGAGGCTTTCGCGGTCGACACCATGCGCGCGGCGTTGTATGCATGCTTGGGATCGAAATAGACTTCGATCGGCACGCCGTTCCAGCTATCGCGCTGCGCACTCCAGCGGCCCGACAGCCAAGCGGCGTAAAAGTCCATCTTGCCTTGCATGGCGTAGTGGAAGTAGCGCCGACCATCCTTGGTCCATTCCTTTTGCAACTGGCCCGGCGCCAGGGCGAGCTGGTCGGCATCCGTGCTGACGACGGTGTTGAAGTCGATCCAGTCCGCATCGTCGCTTGGGTCCACGCCTTCGCCCACGTTGAAGGCGACGTTGCGCGCCTTCATGTCCTCGAGCTTGGCCGCGGCCGCCAGCGCCGGCAGGTGGCGCTTGGCGCGTTCCTGCGGATTCTTGATGCGCCCTTCCAGGTTGTAGCCAAAGCTGGGCAAGACGCGATAGCTGTGCAGGAAGGTGCCATTCTCGAGCACCAGGCCGGCGTCGCCGTTGTTGCCGAAGCCGCGCACGCGCTGGGTCATGCGCAATTCCCAAACGGCGCTCGCGCCCGGCGCCAGTGGCGTGTTCAGACGCAGCACGTGCAAGCCGAAGCGCGCGTCCTCGCGGACTTGTTGCGCGAATGCGAGCGTGGCCATGTCGAGCGACAATTCCGGACTGACCAGCAAATGCACGTCGCTAATCGCTTGCGGATGCGTGTTCGTGACCGTGTAACGCACCGTCAGCGCCAAGGACTTCGCGCGCGGCGACATGTCGAGCGTCACGTCGGCCTTCGTGATCTTGGCTTGCGCCATGGTGGCGGTGGCGGCGTATTCGCGCTCATACGCTTCGCGCAGGTCGAGCATCTGCTTGCTGCTGCGATAGGCGTTTAGCACGTGCGTGTTGCTGTACAGCGCGGCGCCAGCGCCGATGAACAGCAGCGCGCATGCGCCCAGCGCGACGCCGAGGCCGCCGCGCATGGCGCGTGGCGCGCGTGCCAGGCGCTGGCGCCAAGTGCTGACGGTGCCACGCACGCTGGTGCTTGCGGCAAGCATGAGCATGCTGGCCGCGAACAAGAACCAGTAGACTTGAAACGCCAGATGGCCGATCAAGTTGTTGCCATAGCCATTCATATCCGAATACTCGAGCATGGGCGCGCCACCGAAGACCAGCAGATTGTCTTCCACGCCGAGCGTGCGCGCATTCAGGCGCAACATCAGCAAGACACCGATCAACATATAGCCGACATATTTTTGGCGCGCAAACGCCTGCAAGGCCAGCGCCAGCACGGCGAAGGAAACGTAAGGCAGCACTTCAAGCAACAGCCCACCGGCGTACACCTTGGCCTCAAGGCTGGTGTAGCCATGCGCGAGCTGGAACACGATGCCAGCGGCAGCCATCGCTCCAATGTAAGCGATGGCGGCGGCGATCAAGGCCGTGCACTTGGCCAGCAGCGGCAGCAGGTCCGGCGTTGGGCAGGCGCCGCTCACCTCATGCAGCTTGGCGGCGCGTTCCTTGTCGAACAATTCGCCCGAATAAAAGATGATGATGATGCTCAGGAACAGACCCATGCCTTTCGTGGCGATCTCGAGGGTCCACGAAGTGATGGGATACTGCGGCACCCCCATGAAATTCATGTTCCCGTTCAAGTTAGTCACATAAAGGAACACGCCCAGCAAGACGAAGGCCAGGAAGGCGGTCGATTTGACAATTCCGCCAATATGGAAGGCGCTCAAATGCAAGAATTGGCGCACTGCCACGCGCGCGCCGGTCGCCGGTGTGAAACGGCGGCGCTGATGCACGGCCGAGTTGACGACGGCACTTGCCGCGGGCGCCGCTGGCTTGGCGCGCTTGAGCCAGGCCTTGCCGGTACCGCTGCGCCGGCTCTGGAACATGGCCACAGCCAGGCCCAGCATGGACAACCCCAGCGTTCCCCAAATGAGGCGATTGATCAGCAACATGGCCGACAAGGGCGGTATCCGGGAATTAAAGTCGGCCAACAACCAGTAGCGGGTGTCCGAGCTGAGCGCCTGCAGGCCGGTTGGATCGAGCAAGATCACGAGCGTGCGGCTATCCTCGATATTGAGCATGCCTTGGGCCGCGCCCCACAATGCGAGCATCGCCACGATGCCGACATACACCGCCAAAATGCTGCGTGTGACGACGGCCAGCAGCGCGAGCGCGCCACCCATGAACAGCAGGTTCGGAATGACGATGACAAAGTACGCGAACACGAAGGGCGCGAGCGTGTGCGGGCCCACGCGCGCGGCGTCCGTCCAGGGCATGCGCATGCCCAGGTCCATCATCGAAAGCATGAAGGCAAACAGGGCGGCGCTGATGGCAAAGCCGGCGCAAAAGCGCCCCAGCACGTAATCGCGCTTGCGCATGGGCTTGGAGAAAAACATGTCGGCCACGCCTTGCTCATGATCGCGCAGCAGCGGCTGGGCGATGAACAGGGTGATGAAGAACATGCTCATCAAGGTGAAGATGGCCGTTTTTTGCAAGGTGATGGCGGCCGAATTGGTATAGGCATTGCCGATTGCACCGCCCAGGCCTATCGATTCAGCCGAGAAAAAGGCCATCAGGGAAAACAGGAGGACGGTCATCCACAGCAAGGGACTGCTCTTTTGCAAGCGCAAGTCGAACAGGAAAAAGTGACGTATCATCGCGTTCCCCTGATCACGCCGCGCGGGCTTGGTGGGCCTGCAGGTGCGAGAAATAGACGTCTTCCAGGTCCGCATCAACTTGCTCGAAGCCGGCGTCCGGGCAATCTGCGCAGAGCACGTGGATGACGGGCGCGCCGCCCACCAGGCGGGTCGACAAGATGGTGAAGCGGCGCTGGCAGTCGGCCAGTTCCTCGGCGCGCAGGGTCTTGCGCCACACTTGCTGGCGCAGCGTGGCGATGGCCGCGCGCGGCTCGCCGCTCAGTAAAACCTCGCCCTTGCACACGATTGCCATGCGCGGACACAAGTCGGTCACGTCGTCGACGATGTGGGTGGACAGGATCACGACCACGTCTTGCCCGATGGCGGCGAGCAAATTGAGGAAGCGGTTGCGCTCTTCAGGGTCGAGGCCGGCCGTGGGTTCGTCGACGATGACGAGCTTGGGGTCGCCCAGCAAGGCTTGGGCGATGCCGAAGCGCTGGCGCATGCCGCCGGAAAAGCCGCCCAGCGCCTGTTTGCGCACCTCCCACAAATTGACTTGGCGCAGCAGCGATTCGACGACATCGCGCCGCTCGCCGCGCGCGGTCAAACCTTTCAAGACGGCGAAATGGTCGAGCAAAGTTTCGCTGCTGACTTTGGGATAGACGCCGAAGTCTTGCGGCAGATAGCCGAGCACGCAGCGCGCGGCGGTGGGATCGGCCAGCAAGTCCATGCCGTTCAAGGTGATGCTGCCGCTGTCGGGCTCTTGCAAGGTGGCGATGGTGCGCATCAGGCTCGACTTGCCGGCGCCATTCGGGCCGAGCAAACCGAACATGCCGTTCGGGATATCCAGATTGATATTCTTCAGGGCATGCACCCCATTCGCATAGGTTTTGGAAAGCTTGCGGATCTTTAGCATGGGAGACTCTCGTGTGGTTCCGGCTCGAATCGTAGGAATGTTCGAGCCTGGCAAGCCGGAAGTGTCGCCGATCGGCCGTGGACTTTTCGCCAAAATCCGACGAACTGCACGATACGGGGGAGGAATTGTCGGTTTTGCAGGTTAGTTACCGAAAACCAAGATGTTGCGCGAGTGTCGGGCCAGATACGAGGCGCTTGAGGCGCGCTTGCGCTGACGCTGCACGCGACACCTGCGAAGCGCGCTCGTGCCTCGCTGGTCGCCGCGCGCCGCCGTCAGCCAGGTCAAGGACCACGCAACGGCACAGCCCCTCCGGGGGAAGTGGGCTGCGCCCATTCCACATAAAGCCGCATTACGCAAAATCGGCCCATTCGCTCCACTGCGTTGCGCTCGGTGGGCCGATCGCTGCGCTGCGCTTCGCGTCCTTCGGATTTACGTAATGGGCTTTATGTCTCGCGCCCCTGCGGGACTGTCAAGCCAATGCGTGCGCGCTGCGCATGGTTTCGGTCAGGCGCTACGCGCGCCAACCATACGGGGTGCTGCCAGTCAGTGCCACAGGGCGCGCGCCGATGGCGCTTGCCGCCGCGCTGCGCCGGCAGTCAGGTAAGAACAAAACCACCATCAACAACATCGCAGAAAGAACCGTGCTACGTCCCCGGTTTTCGGTTCTTAAAAAACAAGGGCTGCGCAAGTACTAAACATCCGTGGCCAACCAGTTAGGAAAGCTTGGTCTTGCCCCCGTTAATTCGATAGAAGTTTCCTCGTACCATGCCAACAATTTCAATCGGTCTTCCGTGGAAGTTCTTAGTGAAAGTTGCGTCCAAAATTTCACAAATTGAATTGTTTGTTCATGAAGTGACGCCGCGAAGTCGGCCAAATATTCGGGAAGGTCATTTGTAAGCGACCTCATCCTACAATCCCATTCGGTCTGCGAATTAACACAGACTTTGATGAAGTCCACTTGACTCAAATTGGAAATCTCAAAAGTGGCGCGAATCACTTTCAGCAGCTCGGGCGAGATATTTTTGCGCACATCCTCATCGTCATCCGACATAAGTAGTAGCGTAAGATTTTCAAGCAACGAAACGACATCCACTTCACTCACATCAGCATTAGCTGGGGAAGTGAAGCTTCGAACAATTGAGCTACTTGATTGGTCTAGTTTTACATCCTTCAAAGCTCGCTCGAATTGCTGAGTTGTATTTTGAATACGCGCATCGTCAAACGAAATCATCCAGTAACTTTCCTCCCCTGAAAGCATATCGCAAACAATTTCTCTGCACAGCGACTGCAATTTCTTGATTTTCCCAGCGTCGGCACGGATACCGAGCAAAGCCCAATGCTCCCGAAACCAATCAGTGCTTAGCAGCATTACGACTTGATCAATCTTCTTAAGCGCGCTCATTAACGTGCTCCTGGTCTACTAGGTATAGGTGTATAGGCGATGTCCCATGCCCATTTGGGCACCTTACATCCATTGTCAAGTGCTTCTTTAATCAATGCACGCACTCGCCTTTGCCAACCGCTAGCCTGTTCAATGTGCCCAGTCCAGCTACCAGATCCTTTCGGCAAACTTGGGGAAGGAGCGCTATAAGCCTTATTGTACAAATCTAGTTTGTCCTGGATTAGATCTCCCATGCGTCCTTCGACGACGTTCATCGCTCCCCACAATTTCTCCAAGATCTCTTTGCACTTGTCAGCTTTATCTTTGTCATCATCCTTATGGCAATAGGCGTAAGTCCATGCTCCTGCTGCTCCCGCAATCGAGCCAACTAAAATAAACGGATTTGGAGAGACCTTCGGCGTTACAAGCGGAAGCAAAGATGGCGGAATTCCCGGGGGAACGAGTAACCCGAGCGGGTCAACGTTTGAGACTGGATTACCTAGACCGTACGCAAAAGTATTTATGCCACCATCAAGTCCGATAGGATCAGATTCAACGTACCTGCCCGTCTGCGGATCATAATCCCTAAAGACGTTGTAGTGCAGATTGGTCTCTTTATCGTAATACTGGCCGGGAAAGCGCTGATTGTACGTAAATGTTTGGCCCGATACGTTCTCGTTCGGCAGATTCGCACCAAACGGATCGGTATCCATTTGCCATACCGGCGCGCCAGTTGAGTCCGTTACCAATTTTGGCGTATTGATCTGATCCGCAAAGACATAGTACACCTGAGCGCCCACACCAGTCACTGTCACGGCGACTGGCTGTGAGGTAGTGCCAACATTCAGGCTGTCCGTCGCCTTTGCCGTGATGTTGTACGTTCCGGCGGCCACGCCTGTCCAGTTGTATTGGTATGGTGCCTTGTTTGCCGTGCCCAGCAATGTCTGTCCATTGTAGAAATCGACCTTCGTTACGCTAATGGCGCTAGTGGCGCTCGCGCTCAGCGTGATCGCGGCTGGTGCGATGGCGGTGCCGGGCGTGGCAGTGACGCTGACCAATGGTCCGAGATCGTCTACCACCAAGGCCGTGATTGACGCACTGCGCGCGGTGTTGCCCAAGCTATCGGTTGCGACTGCGCTGATCGTATAGCTACCTGCCACGACGTTGACCACGCTAAGATTGTATGGTGGCATTGTGGCCGTACCGATCAGGGCGTTTTCCCGGTAGTAGGCCACTTGGGTGATGCTGGCACCGGTTGCCGTGGCGGCCGCCGTCGCGGCGAGGTTGATTGTGGCTGGGGCCGCGTAGTTCGTGCTTGCCGGCAGCGTGATGGCCAACGTCGGCAAGGCATTGACCGTCACACTGGCCGCTTGCGAAGTCATGCTCGTGCCGAGGTTGTCGGTGGCGACTGCCGTGAAGTTGTAGGTACCGGCAACCGCGTTGAATAGCGTGTAGGCGTATGGCGCCTGCGTGCTGCTGCCCAGCAGCGTCGCGCCGCTGTAGAAGTCCACTTTGGCGATGGTGCCGTCGATGTCGATGGCGTTCGCAGTCAAAATGATCGTAGCCGGGGCGCCGGGCGCCATCGTACCTGCGGTGAGGGTCACCGTTGGTGCGGCGTTGGTCACCACCGTGAAGTTCACCGCAGCGCTGGTGGCGCTCGCGCCCACGCTGTCGGTGGCCACGGCCGTGATCGTGTAGTCGCCTGCAGCCAGGTCAGGCACGCTGACGGCATATGGCGCCTGCTTTGCCGTAGCAATCAAGGTCACGCCATTGTAGAAGTCAACTGTCGCGATGCGCGCGCCGCTGGCCGCACTGGCGTCGGCCGTCAGCGTCACCGATGCTGGCGCGGCGTAGATGCTGTTCGCCACTGGCACGCCGATGGCGACCGTCGGCGGGGTGTTGACCATCACGGCTACCGCTTGCGATGTCGTCGTCGCGCCCAGGTTGTCGGTCGCTACCGCGCTCACGCTGTAGCTGCCTGCTGCCACGTTGGTCCAGGTGAAGATAAATGGCGCGGCGGCGACTTTGCCCAACGAGGTGGCGCCGTTGAAGAATTCCACCTGCTTGATGCTGCCGTCGCCGTCGGAGGCGACTGCGTCGAGCGTGACAGTTGCTGGCGCCGTCGCCACACTTGGTGTGGCCGTCAACGTCACCGACGGTGCGCCGTTGGTCACCACCGTGACGGCCGCGCTCGCACTCGTACTCACCAAGCCGCGGTTGTCGGTCGCGCGCGCGGCGAACTGATAGCTGCCCGGCGTCACGCCCGCCAGCTTGAGGGTGTACGGCGCCGCGTCGATGCTGCCAAGGACGGTGTCGCCATCGAGGAATTCGACTTTCGCCACACTGCCGTCAAGGTCGCTGGCCGTGGCCGCGAGTGTGATGTCCACCGGGCCGATCAAGCGCGATCCATCGGTCGGGCTGGTCAAGGCGACGGTCGGTGCGTTGTTCGGCACCACCAATACGTTCAAGGGTGCGCTGCTCGAGCTCGCACCCAGGTTGTCGGTGGCCTTGGCCGTGATGGCGTAGCTGCCGGCGTCGACATTGATCCAGTTGAAGCTGAACGGTGCGCTTGTGCTGCGTCCGATCAGGGCCTCGCCATTAAAGAACTCCACTTGCGCGATCGTGCCGTCGCTGTCGCTGGCTGTCGCGCTGAGGTTGACCGTGGCCGGCGCGATGGCGCCCGCCGGCGTGCCGTTGGCCAGCGTGATGGTCGGCGCGGCGTTGCTGCCCACCGTCACCAGCACCGGTGCGGACGTGGTCGTCACACCCAGGTTGTCGGTCGCCTTGGCCGTGATGCTGTAGCTGCCCTTGGCCACATTGCTCCACGTCGCCGTGTAGGGCGCGCTCGTGCTCGTGGCCAGCAGCGTGGTGCCGCGGTAGAACTGCACCTTGGCGATGGTGCCGTCCGGGGCCGAAGCGGCGGCGGCGATGTCAATCGAGGCCGGCGCGTTGAAGGCCGTGTGCGTCACCGGCGTCGTGATGGCCACATTGGGCGAGGTGTCCACGATGATCGTCACCGCGCTTGACGTTTTGCTGATGCCCTGGTTGTCCGTGGCCTTGGCCGTGATCGTGTATTTGCCGGCCGCGACGTTCGTCCACGGCACCGTGTATGGTGCGGTGGTCACGCTGCCGATCAACGCCGTACCGTTATAGAAATCCACCTTGGCGATGCTGCCGTTGCTATCCACAGCATTCGCGCTCAGGTCGATGGCGGCCGGCGGCACGAAGCGCGCGTTGCTCAATGGCGCGGCGATGCTCACCGTGACGGGGTTCGTGACCGTGATGGTCGAGGCCGTCGATGTCGTCACGACGCCCAGGTTGTCCGTCGCGCGTGCCGTGATGCTGTAGGTGCCTGGTGCGGCGCCGGCCCACGTGGCCGTGAACGGCGCCGACGTCGCCGTGGCGATCAGAGTGCCGCTGCGGTAGAACTGCACCTTGGCGATGGCGCCGTCCTGGTCGCCCACGTCGGCCGCCAGGTTGATGGTGGCCAGGCCGACGAAGGTGGCGCCCGTCGCTGGCAAAGTCAAGGCGACCGTCGGCGGCGCGTCCACCGTCACCTTGATGGCGCTGGACGTTTTGCTCAAGCCCTGGCTGTCCGTAACCGTGGCGGTGACGGGGTAGATACCGCTGGCCGCGTTGTTCCACACGATGCTGTACGGCGCCGCGGTGGCGGTGCCGATCAGCGTGCCGCCGGCCGTGAAGTCGACCTTGGCGATGCTGGCGGCGCTGTTCGCGTCCGCCGCATTCGCGGTGAAGGTGATCGGTGCGCCAGGCAGAAAGCGGCTGTTGGTGGCCGGGGCGGCGAGCGACACGGTCAGCGGGTTGGTCACGGTAATGGCAACGGCGCTTGAGCTTGTCACCGCGCCCATGCTGTCGGTGGCCTTCGCGGTCAAGCTGTAGCTGCCCGGCACCACATTGGCCCAGGTGGCGCTGTAGGGTACAGACGTGGCGGTGCCGATCAACACACCGTTATGGTAGAAGTCCACTTTGGCGAGGTTGCCATCCAGGTCGCTCGCATTGGCGTTGATGGTCACATTGGCCAGGCCGGTGAAGCTGGCGGCCGCCACCGGGCTGATGATCGCTACCGTCGGCGACGTGTTCACGGTGATGCTGCGCGCGGCGCTGGCCTTGACGATGCCGTGGCTGTTGGTGGCCTTGGCCGAGAGCGCATAGGTGCCGGCCGCCACATTGGTCCAGGTGGTGGCGTAAGGCGCGCTGGTGGCCGTGCCGATCAGCGTGGTGCCGGCGTAGAAATCGACCTTGGCGATGGTGTCGGCGCTGTCGGTGGCCGTGGCGCTAATGGCCACGCTGGCTGGCGGCAGGTATTTGCTGTTGGCCGCCGGCGTGGTCAGGCTGACCACCGGGCTCGCTTGCGCCGCTGCGCAGGCCAGGGCCGCCACGAGGGCGATGAATGAACGTTGAAACACAGTAGCTCCTTAAGCGCCGCCCGCCGTGGCGGGGACGTTCAATTTTTCGATGACGGTTCGGTGTGTGGACGGGTACTTATTTCAGTACCGCGACCGGCAGATCGCCCAGGTACACGTACTCCTGGGTGGTGGTGCCGGCGCTCGCGCTTGTCGTTGATTCCGCGATGAGCTTGCCGCCGCCGTCGTAATGGAACACCGTCGTCTCGAGTGGCGTCTTCTTTTGCACGCGCTGGCCCAGCGCATTGATGCGGTAGGTGACTAGGCCAATGGCGGTCGAGGCCGACACCATGCGCCCGCGCGCGTCGTACGCAAACTGGTTGCGCGTGTTGCTGGTGATGCTGCCGTTTGCGTCCATCACCACCGGCTGCGAGCCGGCCTGGGTCAGGCGGTTGCTGGTGGCACCAATGCTGTAGCCGGTCACCGCGCCGTTGTTGGACTTCTGCGTACGGTTGCCGACGGCGTCGTAGGCGTAGCTTTGGCCGACCGTCGGAGACACGTAGCTGGTCAACCGGTCGAGCGTGTCATAGCCGTAGCTGTTTCCGGTGGCGGCGTTGGCCGCGTCCGCGATGTCCGTGATGCGGCTGGCCGCGTCATAGGTGATCGCCTGCGTCTGGCTGCCCAGCGTGAAGCTGGCGATGCGCCCATCAAGGTCGAAGCCGCGGCGGTAGACCTGGCCATTGCCGTAGGTGACGGCTTGCGCCGGGCCGAAGGGCTGGTACTGCACGGCGGACACCAGTGTCATAGTGACGTTGTCCTTGGTAGTGGTGATCTGGCTGATGCGGCCCATTGCGTCACGCGCGTAGTCGACGCTGCGCCCGCTCGGGTAAACCATACCCGCGAGGCGCCCAACGCTATCGAAGCGGTAGCTGGTGGTATAAAGTACACCAGCATTGGTACGTGTGTCGGCAATCACATGTCCCAAGGCGTCATAGCTGTAATCAATTATTCCATTGGCGTCAGTGATACGCGAAAGCCGGCCAATGGCGTTCGTGCCCACATCATAAATGTACATGACGCTCGTGGCGTCGGCATACTGAATCGAGATGATCCGGTTAAGCACATCGTATTGATAGCTGGTACTCTGACCTTTGGCGTCACGCGAAGTCAACACATTCCCCGCAGCATCGAAAGTTCGCACTGTGGTGCCTGTGTCCGGGCTTAAGACCACAGTTTGATTTCCCAGCCCGTCGATGACGTAATTGGTGACAAGATTGCGCTGGTCGATGATCTGGGTTAATTGGCCAAGCGCATCGTAGCCGTAATGGGTCGTTCCCTGGT
Organism: Pseudomonadota bacterium; assembly: GCA_040388555.1. Taxonomy (GTDB): domain Bacteria; phylum Pseudomonadota; class Gammaproteobacteria; order Burkholderiales; family Burkholderiaceae_D; genus Telluria_A. The sequence continues at coordinate 39,327 of JAZKBP010000010.1, read as the reverse complement.
TGGCGTCCGTGCTGCTGATCCGCCTGTTCAAGGCGTCGTAGCCGAACACTGTGCTATGCGCCAATGGATCGGTGGTCTTGATCAAATTGCCGTTGGCGTCGTATTCAAACGTCGTTGTTGTGTTTTGTGCCTGACCGAAGGCCTCTACGCCACCGACAAATAAAATCGCGCCAGCTATGACGCGCAGTAGGAAAGACGTGCGCTTCATTGGGCGGCTCCGGTCACTTGCTTCAAACGGTTGAGCGTGTCAAATGCTCGAGTAATTTGACGTGCCAAAGCACCATTCGGGTCGGTGACGGTCTCACCAACGCGATTACCGGCCTTGTCCAGGACGTAGTGGATCGTATTTCCGGCATTGTCTGAGATATCAGTCAGCCAGTGGGCGTCGTCGTATGTATAACGCACAATGTTGTTGTCTGGCGTGGTCACAGTCTTTAACTGCCGGGCATCGTCATAATCGTAAGTCGTCGTCAATGTCGGGCCATCGCCACCCCGCACGGATTGTGAAATCAATTGCCCTCGAAGTCCATAAATCATGTCGGTCGTCACTCCATTCGCGTCGACTATCCTTCCGACGTGGCCGTTCGCGTCATAATTAGACAGGGTCACGACATGTCCCGCACCATTCGTGACCGTCGCAAGATTGCCGCCGTCGTCATATGTCAGCGTCGTGATATTGACAAGATCCGCGCGGGGGCCAGTCGAGCTCAATAGCTGTCCCCGGCTGTTATAGGTATACGTGTACGTGCGAGTTTTGCCAGTCAATCCTGCGGACATCCCAAGTGAACCATCGCTATCGTTCGTCTCGTCGATGCGCTTTAATGTCAGATTGCCGTTCGCGTCGTATGTCAACGATGTGATGCGATTCGGTTCTGCAATCGTGGTCGGCAGCCGGTAGATCGAATGCCAATCGGTGGTCACGGTGCGAGCTTGTGGGGTTCCAACAGCTTCAATTCGCTTCGTTTCAAGATTGCGTCTCATGTCGTACGTGTAATTGTTTATGTTGCCCTTCCAGTCAGTGGTGGACGTAATATTCGCGTTTCCATCATAGCGACGAGCAGAATAAGGACCACACTCGGCACAAGGCTGGCTCACACTGGTGTTCTTCATGGCACCGACGATTTTTCCGTAACTATATTGGGTCACAGTCGTGCTCGGGTGCAAGTCATCACCTAGATAATGCGTGACGGTCGTGGTCGAGGAGCCGTTCTGCTCCGCGGGACCGTATGCAAGCACGACCTTTTCCTTACCGGAGCCAACCAGCGATGATGTCGCATTACCCATGCAGTCATAAGTCCAGCTGATATGGCGCGTACCGTTTTCGTCGGAGAGACCTGTCATCAGGTTAACCAAGGCGCCGAATCCACCGCCGACTTCATGCGAGGACGGGCAAGCGACGCCTCCGTTAATGTTGGATGCTTCGTTATAGCTATACGTCTTGGACGCGCCGCCGGGGTAGGTTACCGCGACCAAATTATTTGCCCAGCAGGAACGAAGGCTTGAGCCAGTACCTGGACACCCCCCAGTCACACCATCATAAACATAACGAATCGCCTGATTTGCTTGGTCAAGAATTTTGACGATTCGACCGATACGATCGTGTTCAAAATTGAGCTGATGCCCCCAAGTGTCGGTCACGCACATTAGCACCCCGCCCGCGAGCGCAGGTCCCGTTTGCACGCTGGAGCACACCGGAGCATCTACGGGCATGCGAGCTGTGGCGGTATTGTTAGTTGTGCCGCCGCTATAGGTCAAGCGACGTTCCGTACCATTTCGAGACCTGATCGAAAGTAGACGACCATCTGCATCAAATGTTTCCGTTGCGTCGGCCATATCCGACGTCAACGTCCACTCCGTGACATAGGCTGAATCGGCGCTCAGACGCATATTGAGCCTTAAGCTAATATCGACATCAGAAGTCCATGTGTTGTTGAACAACTTGAATACCAATTTCTTTCCATCTCCCCGCGACACAGAGACAGCAGCCGGGACGGCGCTGCGCAATGTCATGGGCGGAGCGGAATCGGTGATGATTGGACTTTCGCACCAAACGTATTTAGTGTCTTCGCGGCGCCAGCAAATGCCAGAATCAAGTAGCGGTGTATTTGGTGGTAACAAGGATATACTTGCGTCGTACTCGCTTGTCCACCGCACGCCAAATCCATGGATGGCCGAGGCATCCCAGTCATACGGACTACTGTTGTAAGTGCGACGGATGGAAAGTCCACCTGGACTAGCACTGACATAGTCGGTCTCGTCATGCCACATATTCCCCGTCCCGGGGTTAATCGGCTGCCCACAAGCCGGACAGCTAGGCCCTTCCGACTTGTTGTTCGACCGGGGAGGCGGTGGAATCTGGGTCACTGGAACACACTGGTGGACGTCCTCCATGTAACGCGTGCCTGCTGAACAAACCAAGGGAGTAATATAGTAATATGGCCATGGCCCAGTAACCGTGCCATTCGACGAATGAGACATGTAGCCCCACGAGTTGCCAAAAGGCGGGTTAGGAGGTAGGATTCCGGCGTATGAGTACTCGGCCTTACCGTAGAGAAATCCATATGTATAGCTCCAGATACCGGCGTCTTCGAGCGTGCTAAAGTCGCATTTCGATATCCCTCCATAATATCCGCCCACGACGCAATAGCGGGTTTGCGCGGCGCCAGCGAATGGTGTGGTAAGTATCGTGGCGAAGAACAGCACGAGCCGTAGGTGCGAGCGAAGCGCGCCCAAAAAAATAGTGGTCATCAATGGCAGGGGAAACGAAGAAAAAATGAGCCGGCGGCGGTCGGTAGCAAGCTCTCATGCGACAGCTACGCGGAACGCATGGGGCGATCCTTACGTACCAAGCCGCCCGAAAACTATCGCTGGAAGTTATTCATAAAACAAATAGATGGACATTGTTTCACAGATCATATCCGTTTGTCTATTGATATTACAATAATTAACTTGATAAGATTTTCGCGGCATCATTTAGACCCGTGGGTAGGGTATTCATGTCGCACCACTATTTAGCCGCGAATCCATGCTCTGCCAATGGAATCGACACGACGACGAGCGTGCCTCGGCCACCTCCGCTTTCGACGACGAATTCACCGCCCAACGCGCTGACGCGTTCGCTGATGCCCACCAATCCAAAGGATTCCACACTTTTCCCAGCTTCCGGGTCGAAGCCTATCCCGTCATCGCGCACGCGCATCGAGAATTGCCATTCGCTGGCTACCAGCTCAACCTCAACTTTGTTGGCGAAGGCATGGCGCACGATGTTGCTCAGCGCCTCTTGCAAGATACGAAACACGGCGAGCGTGCACGCGTCGCCCAGACTCACCTCCGCCGCCATGCCCTCGCATTTGAGCACGCACACGATGCCGCTCAAGCGCTCAAAGCGCCCCAGCTGCCATTCGACGGCCGCCTGCAAGCCCAGATCGAGCTCGAAGGGCCGCAAATCGTTGATGATGGTCCGGATCGAGGTGATCGTCACGTCAATATTCTCGAGCGCCAGCCCAGCGCGCCGGTGCAGCCTCGGATGGCGTTGCGCCGTGCGCGCATGGAGCATCGAAATATCGATGCGCACGGCTAGCAGGTTTTGCCCCAGATCGTCATGGATTTCACGCGCGATGCGCTTGCGTTCATCTTCCCCCGTCTGGTCCTGATGGGCCAGCAACTGGTGCAGCACACGGGAGCTGGCGCGCAGCGCGTCTTCCTCGCTCTTGTGCTCGAACAGTTTGATGAGCAAGGCTTCATTCGCCCGCATCTGCTGCTGCATCAACACGTCGCGCTCCTCATCCTCGAACAGGCGCGCCGCCCGTGTGGCCAACTGGTCGCGCCACCGCGCCAGCTGCGCCGTGTCGGCTCCGGCCGCGCGCGCGATCTCGTCGAGCGGGCGCTCGCCGCGCACTGCTTCCAGTGCCGCTTTGGCCTTGACGCGCGCCGTGATGTTTTTCAAATCGTTTTGATCCATCGCAAGAAAGCCGCCCGCCCGAAATAGCCGTCCATGCTGCCATGGAAAGTTTTTCAAAGCAATATCATTTCAATCCCCTGGATGCGGATAGCTTCGCGGCACCTCCGGGCGCGATTTTCCATTACACTGCAGTCCAACTCGAAAACCGCCCTCGCCCATGCCCGCCCAACAACCAACGCCCTCGTCCGCCCATCTGCACGCCCACCACGACGGCGACGCCAAACACGCCCATTTCGTGGAAGAGCGCAGCCCAACCGTGCTGGCCTGGGCGCTCGGCCTGACCCTGGTGTTCGCCGTGGTCGAAGTGGTGGCCGGCTTCCTGTCCAATTCGCTCGCCCTCATTTCCGACGCCGGCCATATGGTCACCGACGCGGCCGCCCTCGGCCTGGCCCTGCTGGCGCAAATGATCGCCAAGCGCCCGCCCTCGGCCAAGCATTCCTTCGGCTTTGGCCGCGCCGAGGCGCTGGCCGCCTTCGTCAACGGCTTGGTGATGCTCGCCGTGGTGGGCTGGATCGTGATCGAGGCGGCGCACCGCTTCGCCCAGCCGCAACCGGTCAAGGGGGCGATGGTGTTCATCGTCGCCGGCATCGGCTTGGCGATCAACGTGATTGTGGCCTGGGTGCTCTCGCACGACAAGCACAGTATGAACACGCGCGCCGCCCTGGTGCACGTGATGGGCGACATGCTCGGCTCGATCGCCGCGCTGGCCGCCGGCGGGGTCATCTATCTGTGGGGCTGGATGCAGATCGACCCGCTGCTGTCGGTGTTCGTGTCCTTATTGATTCTCAAGTCCACCATCGCCATCTTGCGCGAGTCCTATCATTTCTTGATGGAAGGGGTGCCGCACCATATCGATTACCTGCAAATTGGCAGCGACCTGGCGCAAGTGCCGGGCGTGCTGTCGGTGCACGACCTGCACGTGTGGGATATGTCGCCGGGTCAACCGGCCTTGATCGGCCACCTGGAAATTGGCGAACTGGCCGCCTGGCCCGAGGTGCTCAAGGCGGTCAAGGCGATGCTGCTCACGCGCCATGGCATCGATCACATCACCTTGCAGCCGGAAGCGCAGCGCTAGCGCGCACCGCAGGACGCGCTAGAATCCCGCCATCATTGACGGCGCGCCTCTTGCACTCCGCCCACCTCCATGATGGCGTTCAAGGCCTTTTGCAATTGCCCCGTCGAGCCGATTTCGGCCGTGAAGGTCATGCGCGCCTGCCCTTTGGCGCTTTGCGTGTTCACGCCGATCACGTTGATCTTCTCGCGCGAAAACACTTCGGAGATATCGCGCAGCAAGCCCTGGCGGTCGCCTGCGAGAATGAACAAGTCAACCGGATACACCGTTTCGGCGCCGGCCCGCCCCCATTCGGTGTGGATCACGCGCTCGGGCGCCTTGCTGCGCATCTCGGCGAAATTCTTGCAGGTGGCGCGGTGGATAGACACCCCCTTGCCACGCGTGACGAAGCCGACGATGCCGTCCGGCGGCGCCGGCTTGCAACATTTGGCCAGCGCCGTCATCAAGCCATCCGTGCCCACCACCAGCACGCCCGACTTGGCGCCCTGCTCCACGCTCGAGGCGCGGCTCTTGTTCAAGACGACCGCGTCTTCCGGCTCGGCCGCCTCGCCGCTGTCGTGCAAGGCTTGCTCCACATGACGCAGGCTAAACTCCTCCTTGCCCACGGAGACGAACAAATCGTCAACCCGCGCGAAGCCCAGCTTGTGCGCCAGCGCTTCCAGGTTGACGGCCGTCTTGCCTTCGCGCTGCAGCGATTTTTCCACCAAGGCGCGCCCATGCGCCAGCGTTTCGGCCAGGTCGATCGCGTGGAACCAGGCGCGCACCTTCGAGCGCGTGCGATTGCTGGCCGTATAGCCCGGGCTTAGCCAGTCGCGCGAGGGGCCGGCCGTGCCGGGCGCGCCCTTGGCGGTGATGATCTCGCAGGTTTGCCCGTTCCTCAAAGGCGTGTTCAAAGGCACCATCACGCCATCGATGCGGGCACCGCGGCAACGGTGCCCCACTTCGCTGTGCAAATGGTAGGCGAAGTCGATCGGCGTGGCGCCCACCGGCAACTCGAGCACGCGCGCTTGCGGCGTGAGCACGAAAATGCGGTCGTCCAGCGAGGTGGACTTGAGCTTGGCCACCCATTCGCGCTGGATTTCCTCTTGCTCGACAACGGCGTCGGCCACCTCGGTCTTCCACGCCAGCAGCTGGCGCAGCCAGGCGATTTTCTCGTCGTACTTCTGGCCCTTGAAGTTCGAGCCGCCCTCTTCCTTGTAGCGCCAGTGGGCGGCCACCCCATACTCGGCGAAATTGTGCATCTGCTGGGTGCGGATCTGCACTTCCAGCGGGCGCCCGTCCTCGGCCATCACCACCGTGTGCAGCGACTGGTAGCCGTTGGCTTTTGGGCGCGAAATGTAATCGTCGAATTCCTTCGGGATCGGGGTCCAGATATTGTGGACCACGCCCAGCACCGTGTAGCAGGTCTTGTCGTCGGCCACGATCACGCGGAAGGCGCGCACGTCGTACAGCTCGTTGAAGTCGAGCTCCTTGCCGCGCATCTTGTTCCAGATGCTGAAGATATGCTTGGGCCGTCCGAACACCTCGGCCGCGATGCCGGCCGCCGCCAATTCATTCTCGAGCCGCACAATCGACGAATGCACGAAGCCTTCGCGCATCATGCGCTTTTCCTCGAGCATTTTGGCGATGCGCTTGTAGGTGTCGGGCTCGATGAAGCGGAAGGACAAATCCTCCAGCTCCCACTTGAGCTGCCAGATACCGAGCCGGTTCGCCAGTGGCGCGTACAAGTCCAGCGTTTCCTTGCCGTATGCCTGGGTCATCGGGTTGAACAGTTTTTGCTCGGCGAAGTAGCGCAAGGTGGTCAAGGACGAGGCCAGGCGCACCAGCACCACGCGCATGTCCGAGGCCATCGCCAGCAGCATCTTGCGCAGTGTCTCCACCTGGGCCACCGCTTGCTGCGCCGCGCCCTTGGCGCGCGGGCCCGCTTGCCCGTCCTGCTGCTGCTGCATCAAGGTGATCTCGCGCAGGCGCATCAGCTGGCGCACGCCGCTGACCAGATCGGTCACTTCCTTGCCAAAGCGCGTCTCCAAGCCGCTGGCCGCGGCCGGGTCGATGATGGTCATCTCGAACATCAAGCCGGCGATGCGCGTCTCGGCGTCGCTGCGCAATACGGCCAGGGTGCTGGCCACGCCGAGCGAAAAGTCGAAGGCGCCCTGGCCGAAGCTGCACAGCTTGTCGCCGTAGACCGTATTGGCGTACTCCAGCGCGCCCTGCACGCGCGCGCTGTCCTCAAGGCTCAAGCCCTGGACGAGCTGGGTCCTTGCGCTACCGAGCGCGGCAATCGACACCATGGGAATTAGCGCAGCGCGGCGGTGACGACAATCTCCACCAGCCAAGCCGGATTGGCCAGCTTGGCCTCGACGGTGGCGCGCGGCGGCGTGTGGCCCGGAGCCACCCAGGCGTCCCACACCTCGTTCATGCCGGCGAAATGCGCGAGGTCGGCGATGAAAATCTGGCACATCACGATGCAGCTCTTGTCGCTTCCCGCCTCGCTCAGCAAGCGGTCGATCTGCTCGAGTACGCTGCGGGTCTGGCCGCCGATGTCTTGCGTGGCGTCTTCGGCCACCTGGCCGGCCAGATAGACGGTGCCGTTGTAGATCGCCGCCTCGGACATGCGCTTTCCGGCATGCAGTCTCTTAATTTCCATTACCTTGCACTCTTTCGCTAAAACCGGCCCATTGCATCAGCCAATAAGGAATTTTCTCACGATTGCGATCTGGTCGTCGTGAATGAAGGTTGGCGCGTGCCCAACCTTGGGAATTTCGACCAAGGTGGCCTTGGGGCCGCGCGTTGTCATATTGGCCGCCACGGCCGGTGTGAGCAAGTCCGATTCGGCCCCGCGCACCAGCAAGGTGGGGCAGCCAATGGCGTCGTAGGCGGCCCACAGCATCGCCTCGTCGGCCGCCACCGCCTCGGGCGTGGCGGCGCGAAACGGCACGGCCAAGCCCATGTCGTAGTGGCGCACCCACTGGCCGTCCTCTTGCTGGCGCAGCACGTCGGCGCACAGCTTGTGCCATTCGGCCTCGGTATGCTCGCCAAATGGCAGGGAAACGTCGCGCACGAACTTGGCGCCCGCCTCGAAGCTGGGGAAACGCAAGTCCTGGCCGATGTAGTCGCCAATGCGCTGCAAGGCCGTCGCGTCCAGGGACGGGCCGATGTCATTGAGCACCAGCTTGCTGATGGGCGAATCAGGCAGGGAGGCCAGTCCGATGCCGATCAAGCCGCTCATCGAGGTGCCGAACCAGTGCACGCTTTCGCTGGCGCTATTGGCCGTCACGCGCGCGATCAAGGTCACCATGTCGCTCACGTATTGCGGGATGCGGTACAGCTGGGGATTGCGCAGGCGCCCGGAGCGTCCGCGTCCCACGATGTCCGGGCAAACCACGCGGTAATGGTCGGACAGGGCGCGCGCCATGCTGTCGAAGTCGTCGCTCACGCGTGTGACGCCGTGGCCGCAAATGAGCACGCGCGCGTTGTCCGGATCGCCCCATTCCGTGTAGGCCATCTGATGCAAGCCCGCTGGCGAAATGCATTGCACCGATTTGAGTCTCGCTTGCATAGTGTGCTCCCTGATGCCCGGTTCCGGAATATGCGGTGGCGCGGCCGGCGCGGCCGCTTTTGGCCCATTCTTGCGCGCGCCCCACATTTTAATGGTCGTTGCGCTTAGAATTCCAGGCAAGTGTAGCGCAAGCGCTGCCTTGCCACCATCGAAGCACCTATTTCATTGCAGAGGACACCATGAATTCAAACAGCAAGGCCGGCGCTTTCCTGGCCGGAAAAACCGCACTCGTGACCGGCTCCACCTCGGGTATCGGCCTGGGATTGGCGCGCGCGCTGGCCGAACAAGGCGCCAATATCGTGTTCAACGGCTTTGGCGACGCGGGGGCCATCGAGCAACTTCACCAGGGCATCGCCAAGGAATTTGACATCAAGACGGCTTATCACAATGCCGACATGTCCAAACCGGCCGAGATCGCCGCCATGATGGCCTTCGCGGCCGACAAATTCGGCACCGTCGATGTGCTCGTCAACAACGCCGGCATCCAGCATGTGGCCGCCATCGAAGATTTTCCCGCCGAAAAATGGGACGCCATCCTCGCGATTAACCTCAGCTCGGCCTTCCACACGACGCGCCTGGCCTTGCCGGGCATGCGGAAAGAAAACTGGGGGCGTATCGTCAACATCGCTTCCGTGCACGGTTTGGTGGGTTCGGCGCAAAAATCGGCCTATGTGGCGGCCAAGCACGGCCTGGTTGGCTTCACCAAGGTCACGGCGCTGGAAACGGCCGACACGGGCGTGACCTGCAACGCCATTTGCCCGGGTTGGGTGTTGACGCCGCTGGTGCAAAAACAAGTTGATGACCGCGCCGCGCGCGATGGCATCGGCGGCGAGGAGGCGAAAAAAGCGCTGCTGAGCGAAAAGCAGCCCTCCGGCGACTTCGTCACCACGGCCGACCTTGGCGCGCTCGCGGTGTTCCTGTGCAGCCCGGCCGCCAGCCAGGTGCGTGGCGCGGCCTGGAATATGGACGGAGGCTGGGCCGCGCAATAATCAACTCCCCACGCCGCGCAGGGCCGGTGCGCACAGCCGCGCCGGCCTGTGCAAAAACACCACGCTCACCGCAAACTATTGCCGCACTGCACAAACTCCCTGATATAGTCGATCCGTCTTGCACTACATCGATGTCGCCTCGCTCGTTTGCCCCGCCTAACGAAAGGAATCATGATGAAACTTGCATTCACGGCAGCCCTGCTGTGCGCCACCGCCCTGCCCGCGCTGGCGGCCGACACCGTCACTGTCGGCGCCGAAGACGATTGGTATCCCTACGCCGGCACGGTCGATTCCAAACCCAAGGGCATGGCCGTGGACATCGTGCGCGAAGCGTTCAAGAAAGCCGGGATCGAGGTGGTGTTCCAATCGATGCCGTACGCGCGCTGCATGGAGGAAGCGAAGGCCGGCAAGATCTTTGGCTGCTTCGACGCCGCCCGCAACAGCCTGCTCGAGAGCAGCTATCTGTGGCACAACAAGCCTTTGTTCGTCGCCAAGATCAACATCTACGCCAAAAAAGACTCGAACGAGAAAGAGCTCAGCACCAAGAGCCTGGAAGGCAAAAGCGTGGCCGTGACCCAGGACTACGAATACGGCGAAGCCTTCGACGCCAACACCAAGATCAACCGTGTCGTCTCCAAGCACGACGTGCAGGGATTTCGGCAAGTGTTGAGCGGCAAGGTGCCTTATATGGTCTGCTATGAAAAAGTCGCCAACAGCGTGTTCGCCCAGCAGAAAGCCGAATTGGGCGGCAACTTCAAGGTCGTGGGCATGACGGCCGAAGTGGGCCTGTTCATGGCCGTCGGCAAAACCTATCCGAACGCCGCGAAGATCCTTGAGCGCTTCAACGCCGGCTTCGACGGCATTCTCGGCGACGGCAAGTACAAGGCTATCGAAACCACCTGGAAGTAATCGCAACACCGCAGCATCCTCCTTCGACCACCAAAAAAGGGAAATCCGATGATGAGCAAAACCGTGTTCGCCACACTCCCCCTGCGCCTGTTGTCCGCCGCCTTGCTGCTCGCCAGCGCCGCCGTCCACGCCGAAGCCCCGGCGCCCGAAGCGGCCAAGCCAGCGCCCGACTGGGTCATCACAGGCAACGCGTCGATGGTGTCGGACTACGTTTTTCGCGGCGTGACCCAGACCCAGGGCAAGCCGACCGGCCAATTCAATATCGACTGGACCCACGCCCAAGGCCTGTATTTCGGCACCTTCGGCTCGGGCGTCTCGCACGCGGCCTACAACAACGGCTCCGGTTCCGAGATCGACCTGTACGGCGGCTACCGCTACCCGCTGGCGGCCGACACCAATATCGACCTGGGCCTGGTCACCTATTGGTACGCCGGCGCCCACTACGCCGCCGACGGGCGCGACATCAAATACCACACGCAAGACCTCAAGCTTGGCTACAACGGCGGCGCCTTCAACGCCTACGGCTGGCTGACGGTGAGCCGCAACTGGTTTGGCTTCGCCATCGATCCGGCCAACGGCAACTACACCGACACGCGCGGCACCACCTATTTTGAAGCGAACTGGAACCCGGAAATCGCGCCCGGTTCGGTGGTGAACCTGCACATCGGACGCCAGAATGTGCGCCACCTGGAAGACTTCAACTTCTTCGACCTCAAGGTCGGCATCACCAAGACCTGGGACAACTGGGTGGTCTCGGCCAGCGCGATCCACAACAATGGCATCGCCAGCAAGGGTGGCGCGCCATACTGGACGTGGTTCGACGCCGACGGCGCCTCGAAAGTCGTGGTTGGCAACCGGCTGCTGGTGACGGCGGGACGCAACTTCTAAGCTGCGGTTATCCACAATAGCGGGACCGGCATCGATGGACGATGATGGATCATCACCATCGAGCGCCGAGGCCCGCCATGAACAAGCCATTCTACAAAGTCCTGTACATCCAGGTCCTGTTTGCCATCGCCTGCGGCGTGCTGCTGGGCGTGTTCTACCCCGCCCTGGCGGTGGACATGAAGCCGCTGGGCGACGGCTTCATCAAGCTGATCAAGATGATCATCGCGCCGGTTATCTTCTGCACCGTGGTGTCGGGCATCGCCGGCATGCAGGACATGAAAAAAATCGGACGCGTCGGCGGCAAGGCCCTACTGTACTTCGAGGTGGTGTCCACCTTCGCACTGTTGATCGGCCTGATCGTGGCCAACACCCTCACACCGGGCGCGGGCTTTAACGCCAACCCGGCCACGCTCGACACCAAGGCCATCGCCGAATTCACGGCCAAGGCCAAGGGCCAGAGCACGGTCGAGTTCATCCTCAACATCATCCCCAACACGGTGGTGGACGCCTTCGCCAAGGGCGACATCCTGCAAGTGCTGCTGTTCGCGATCCTGTTCGGCTTCGCCCTGTCGATGCTCGGCGAGCGCGGCCGCCCGGTCGGCAAGGCCATCGACGAGCTCTCGCATGCGATCTTCGGCGTCGTGGCCATCGTCATGAAGGCCGCGCCCATCGGCGCGTTCGGCGCCATGGCCTTCACGATCGGCAAATTCGGCCTCGCGTCCTTGCTGCCGCTGGCCAAGTTGATGGGTTCGTTCTACCTGACCTGCTTCCTGTTCGTGTTCGTGGTGCTGGGCACGGTGGCGCGCCTGACGGGTTTTTCGATCTGGCGCTTCGTCGCCTACATCAAGGAAGAGCTGCTGGTGGTGCTGGGCACAAGCTCTTCTGAAAGCGCCCTGCCATCCCTGATGCGCAAACTGGAAAAGCTCGGTTGCTCCAAGCCGGTGGTCGGCTTGGTGGTGCCGACCGGTTACTCGTTCAACCTCGACGGCACCAATATCTACATGACGATGGCGGCCCTGTTCGTGGCCCAGGCGACCAACACGGAGCTGAGCTTGACGCAGCAGCTCACCATCCTGGGGGTGGCCATGCTCACCTCAAAGGGTGCGTCGGGCATCAGCGGCGCCGGCTTCATCACCTTGGCCGCGACGCTGGCGGTGGTGCCGAGCATTCCGGTGGCCGGCATGGCCCTGATCCTGGGGATCGACCGCTTCATGAGCGAATGCCGGGCCTTGACCAATTTCGTCGGCAACGGCGTGGCCACCATCGTGGTATCGCACTGGGAAAATGAACTGGACCGCGCACAGCTCGACCTCGAACTGAACGGAACCGCAGCGATGGCGCCGACGCCAGCACAAGCGCCCGCACCGCTCGCAAGCCCCGCCCTGGTCTGATTCCGGCAGACCCGCAAAGTAGTGAAACCGGGGTCAGTGTTTTTTTTCGCCGGTCCTTTGGCGAAAATTACACTGACCCCGCTTTCACGGACCGCAGCCCGCAGCGCCCGCGCGCCGCACGAGCATCAAGCGCCGCCGCTACTTCACACCATGCATACCGCGCCGTATCAAAGGCGAGGCCAACACCGCCAGCACCGCAAACCCGAATCCAATCCACATCATCATCCAGAACAGGTGCTCATACTTGGCCGCCGCAGCCGTCCACTCGGCGCTGTGCGCGGCGAGCTTGGCGCCGTCGGGAATATCGATGGCAGCGAATTTACCAAATAGCGCCGCCAGCGTCTCCGAGAACGCCGTCGCCAGGAACCAGGTCCCCATCATCAGACTGACCACGCGCGGCACCGACAATTGCGTCACCGCCGACAAACCCACCGGCGAGAGGCACATCTCGCCCACTTCCAGGATGAAGTACGCCGCCACCAGCCACCACACGCTCGCCTGCGCGCCGGTCGCGCCGGTCTGCTGCGCGGCGAGCGCCAGTGGAACGAAGCTCAAGCCGGCAAACATCAAGCCAGCCGCGCTCTTGATCGGTTTGGAAGGATCGAGCCCGCGCTTATCAAGCCACCCCCACAGACCGGTGAAAATGGGCGCGAGCACCACCAGGAAAAAACCGCCCAGATAGGTCAGCGAACCAGCCGTCTGCGGCAGCACGATCGAGTCGCGCAGAAGGAACACCAACATCAGCGCGAACGCCCCGCCAAACACCAGCTTGGGTGCGCGCGACTTCGGATTACGATCCTGCAGGGTAGCCGCCAGCACAAAGGACAAGGGCGCCAGCAGCAGCGACACGATCGACCACGGCAGCGGCAAAGAACCCTGCACCAGCATCGACGGCGCGATATCCTTGGTCATCTGGCGATCGGTGAAGGTCACCCAGCTGCCATAGGTCTGCTCATAAAGCACGAAGAACACCAGGCACATAAAGATCAGCACGATCAAGGACGTCATCTGGTGGCGCTGCTCACGCGTGCACTGGCGCAGCGTGAACCACATGAACCACACCAGCACGCCGATCATCACCAGGATCATCAAGCCAAGCGCGAGCGAAATCCCGCCCGGCAGCTTGAAGGCGCCATTCGCCACCGCCCACATCAAGCCCGCCAGCGGCAGCAAACCCGCCAGCGCGCCGCCATAGATTTTCAATTCGGTCGAACGGGCCAGCGGCTGGTGCGCTTCGGCGTGGCCATGCAGATAGCGCTGGCCCCACAGGAACTGTCCCAGGCCAAGCAGCATGCCGATGCCGGCCGCGCCGAAACCGTACTTCCAGCCATAGGTCTGGCCCAGGTAGCCGCACACGATGGAGGCGAACAGCGCACCGAGGTTGATACCAGCGTAGAACAGCGAAAAACCGGAATCGCGGCGCGGATCGTCCTGCGCGTAGAGCTTGCCGACGATGGTCGAGATATTCGGCTTGAGGAAGCCCACGCCCATGATGATGAGCGACAGCGACAGGTAAAAGATGCGCAGCGCACCTTCGTCGCGCACCATCACGCCGTTCACCAGCTGGGCCGCCTGCCCCTCGAAAGCCATGCCGGCATGCCCGCACACGAGCAGCAAGCCGCCGAAGATGACGGCCTTGCGCATGCCCAGGTAGCGGTCGGCCAGCATGCCCCCGAACACGGGGATGCAGTAGACCAGGCCACCGTAGGCGCCCAGCAGGTCGAGCCCGCCGGCGTCGCCGAATTTATGATGCTCGATCAAATACAGCAGTAGCAGCGCCTTCATGCCGTAAAAGGAGAAGCGCTCCCACATCTCGGTAAAAAAGCAGACGTAGACGCCTTTCGGGTGGCCGAGGAAGTCGTCGCTGGCGGGCAGCGATCCGGGATTGACGAGCGTGCTGACTCGGTCTTTTGGCATGCGGTGGTCCTTCTCTACAGGGGTCTCTTTGGTGATATACAGCCCGTCGGACGGGCCTTAGGGTAGCGCGCAGCGAGACTAGCACAAGCGTGCCTGTATGGAAAGCGCCGGAGGCATGGCGATGGACTATAATCCGCACCGATCGCCGCCCCCAACGGGCGCCCCCAGCATAACCGTGAGAGTAGCGCAGTGACACCTTCCAGCAACCTGGCCCGCACCTGGGCCAAGCGCATCGTCAGTGCGCGCGGCATGACCCTGATCGGCGCGGCCATTGCGCTGCTGGTCCTCGGCTTCATTCTCTACATCCTGGTGTTCATCCTGCCCGGCCTGCCCGCGCTGGACGCGATCACCGACTACCGGCCCAAGATTCCGCTGCGCGTGTACACGGCCGACCACGCATTGATTGGCGAATTCGGTGAAGAACATCGCGACTTCACGCCCGTCGCGCAAATCCCGGACATGATGAAAAAGGCGGTGGTGGCCATCGAGGACACGCGCTTCTACAGCCACCACGGGGTCGACTACATCGGCATGGTCGCCTCGCTTAAATCGCTCGCGCATGGCCATTTGCGCGGCTTTTCCACCATCACCATGCAATTGCCGCGCAATTTCGTGATCTCGCGCGAGCGTTCGCTGCCGCGCAAACTGAGCGAGATGATCCTGGCCTACCGCATCGAAGGCAAACTGTCGAAGGACCAGATCCTGGAGCTGTACATGAACCAGATCTACCTGGGGCAACGGTCCTACGGCTTTGGCAGCGCTGCGCGCACCTACTTTGGAAAGCCGCTTTCGCAGTTGAGCATCGCCGAGGTGGCCATGCTGGCCGGCCTGCCCAAGAACCCGTCCCAGCACAACCCGATCAGCAACCCCAAGCGCGCGCGTGAGCGCCAGCATGTGGTACTGGCGCGCATGCACGAACTGAGCTTCATCAGCGACGCGCAGTACCAGCAGGCGCTGCGCGAACCGCTGCACATCAGCACAAAGGGCCAGGGCTTCGAGACGCACGCCGAATTCGTGGCCGAGCTGGCGCGCCAGGCGGTGGTGGCGCAGTTCAAGGACGACGCCTACACGCGCGGCTACACCGTCACCACCACGATCCTGAAAGCAGACCAGGATGCGGCCTATGAATCGGTGCGCCGCAACGTGCTGGCCTACGACCAGCGCCATGGCTACCGAGGTCCGGAGGAAGTCATCGACCTGCCGCAAGATGAGCACGAACGGGAGGACGCCATCGACGAGGCCCTGCAGGACCGCCCAAACAGCGACCGCCTGATGGCGGCGGTGGTCATCTCGGCTTCGTCCAAGCTGGTGCGGGTCGATGCCGGCACCGGCGAGACGCTCGACATCAGCGGCGAAGGCCTCAAATTCGCCGCGCCGGCGCTGGCCGCCAACGCCAAGGCCAGCATCAAGCTGCGCCCCGGCGCCGTGATCCGCATCAGCCAGGAAGGCAAGCGCTGGAGCATCACCCAGGTGCCGCAGGTGGCGGCGGCCTTCGTGTCGCTCGACGCCCATAGCGGTGCCTACCGCGCCATGGTGGGCGGCTTCGACTACAACCTGCAAAAGTTCAACCACGTGACCCAGGCATGGCGCCAGCCGGGCTCCTCGCTCAAGCCCTTCCTCTACTCTTCGTCGCTGGAAAAGGGCTATTCGCCGGCGACCCTGGTCAACGACGCGCCGCTCGACCTGGCCGGCGAAGACGCAGGCGCCACCTGGTCGCCGCAAAACGACGACATGAAGTACGACGGCCCGATCACGCTGCGGCGCGCCCTGGCGCACTCGAAAAACGTGGTGTCGGTGCGCCTGCTGCGCCGCCTTGGCGTGCCTTATGTGCACCAGTACCTGGGCAAGTTCGGCTTCGACGTGGCGCGCCACCAGCCCAATCTGACGATGGCGCTGGGCACGGGCGCGGTCACGCCGCTGCAGATGGCCGGCGCCTATTCGATCTTCGCCAACGGCGGCTTCCAGGTCCAGCCCTACCTGATCGCCAAGATCACCGACGCGCGCGGCAACGTCATCTCCGAAGCCAAGCCGGCCGCCGCCTTTGACGAAGCTAACCGCGTGCTCGATCCGCGCAACGCCTTCGTGGTCGACACAATGCTGCGCGACGTGGTCCGCTACGGCACCGGCGCGGCCGCCACCCAAAAGCTCGGACGCATGGACCTGGCCGGCAAAACCGGCACCACCAGCGACGCCGTCGACGGCTGGTTCGCCGGTTACGGCGCCAACGTGGTGGCGGTGGCGTGGATGGGCTACGACGATCCGAAGTCGCTCGGCGGGCGCGAATTTGGCGCCACTCTTGCGTTGCCGATCTGGACCGACTTCATGCGTGTGGCGCTGGCCCGGCAGCCGCAGGCCGAGCGCCGCGTGCCAGAAGGGGTGAGCCAGGTCGACGGCGACTGGGTGTACGATGAATTCAAGGATGGCGGCGCGGTGCGCTCGATCGACCTGGACGACGCGCCAGTCACGCCGCCATCGGACACCGCGGCGCCCCCCGCGCCTGCGCCGGCGCCGCCGTGAAGGCGCGGTTCGCGGGCCGATCGGGCGCATATTTTTGCGCCGATCGATGTTAAACTCGTGCCCTGTCCCATGATGGCTTCGATGCTTCCCGCGTATGGCGAAATCCCGGCTAAGTCTGAAAATTTCGGTGCCCATCGTCCTGGTGTCGGCGCTGGCGATCGGGCTGACGCTGTTCCTCAACGTCGGCAAGCTTGACCGCACCCTGGGCGAGGTCGAGCAGTCGCGCCTGCGCTACACCCTCAATGATCTGAGCGACACGCTCGAAACAGGCCTCGACCTGGGCTTGCCGGTCAAGGCGCTGGGCAACGCGCAAGCGGCCATCGATTACGAGGCGCAGCAGGATCCGGATATCGAGTCGATCAGTGTCATCGACGAAACCGGCGCGCTTGTCTTCCACACTGGCGCGCCCGACGCCGCCGCGTTCAAGCCGCCAGCCCAAATCCACAGCCACGACTGGGTGGTGCGCGCCCCCCTGGCCGTCACCATCGGCACCAAGCTGTCCAACAACTTCGGCAAAGTGGCCGGCGCGGTGGTGCTGCGCTATTCGGCGGCGCGCCACAACGGTTTCGTGGCGACGATCTCGCGCCAGCTTGGCAAGGCCGCGCTGGCGGTGCTGCTGGCGACAGGTCTGCTCCTGTTGGCGGGTATTCATATGCTGGTGCGGCGCATGCAGGCTTCGCTCGACACCATGGAGGCCGTGCTTGAAGGCGCACACGGCCAGGTCGACGGCGCCAGCGACGCCGCCGCGCTGGCGCGCCACGTGCGCCAGACGGCGCAGGCGGCCCAGGATGATGTGAGCGCCGTGCACCAGACCTTGTGCGCCATCGAGGCCGGCCCGTGAACCGCGCCAACAACCGCCAACTGTACGCGCGGCCGGTGCGGCACCTGTTCGTGTTCGTGCTGTCGGTGCTGCTGCTGTCGCAGCTGGCCATCTCCACCTATGCCTGGTCGCTCACCGAAAG
This sequence comes from Pseudomonadota bacterium, assembly GCA_040388555.1. GTDB lineage: Bacteria > Pseudomonadota > Gammaproteobacteria > Burkholderiales > Burkholderiaceae_D > Telluria_A. The sequence goes on along the minus strand of JAZKBP010000010.1, from coordinate 21,162 downwards.
CCAGTTCCTGCCAGAGCTCGAACGCAAAGCGCACACGGTGGGAGCGTCGGTGTCGCGCAAGCTGGCGCGCGCTCTCGACTACGGCATTCCGCCCGAGAAGCTCGAAGGCGTGCCTGATTTTTTCAACGACATCCTGAAGGACAATCCCGACCTGGCCTACCTGGCGCTGGCGCGAAGCGACGGCACCGTCATGTATCGCGGTGGCGCCAGCGCGGACAGCGCCCTGTTCATGGATACGGCCACCCCTGTCCTGCTCCATGGCGCCACCGCCGCCCAGTTGCACGTGGGCGTCGACCGGCGCTTCATCGCCTCACGTGTGCGCGAGCTACGTTACGACATTGGCATCGTTCTCTTGACCAGCCTATTGATTGCTTTCGAAATCCTGTGGTTCGTCGTGACGCTGAATTTTTCGGCGCCAATGCGCCAACTGGTCGAGCTGATGACGTGCATGGCCGGCGGTGACTTCCGCCATCGCGCCCTGAGCGCCGCCGGCGAATCGCTCGCCGCCACGCTCAACCGCATCGAAGCGCGCATCAACCAGGGCTACAACGAGGTGGTCAAGCTGGCCGTCGACCCGATGCGCAAGGCAATCGCCGAACCGATGCTGCAAGGCTTGCGCGACGCCTACCGTTTTGCCGAGGGCGGCCACGCGCACGACTTGGTGCAGCAGCGCGTGGTGGTGGTGCGTATTCTCAGCTTCCTGTTCATGTTCGCCGAAATGCTGTCGCGCTCCTTCCTGCCCCTGTATGCGGGCTCCCTGCCTTCGCCCGTGGCCGGCCTGTCCGACGGCCTGCTCGCGAGCATACCGGTGACGGCCTTCCTGCTCGGCGTGGCGCTGTCGATGCCGTTCGCCGGACGCTGGTCCGACCAGATCGGCCGGCGTCGCAGCTATGTGGCCGGCGCGCTGTTCGTGGCCGGCGGCCTCGCTTGCGCCGGTCTGGTGCCAGAATACCTGGTACTGGTGCTGGCGCGCGCCATGACGGGCGTGGGCTATGCGCTGATGTTCATGTCCTGCCAGGGCTATGTGCTCGACAACACGACCAGCCGCAACAGTGGCAAAGGCATGGCCATGTTCGTCGGCGCGATCATGGTCGCCGAAATCTGCGCGCCAGCCGTGGGCGGCATCCTGGCCGACCGCATCGGTTATCGCATGGTGTTCGTGGTGGGCGCCTGCGTGGCGGCGCTGGCGGCGCTGCTGGCCGTGCGCGTGCTCGACAACGCCAGCGCGCGCGCCGCGCGCGATGGCGCGCCAAGGCTGCCGCTGCGCTGGTCGGTGCTGGTGCGCAACCGGCGCTTCCTGACGCTGTCGATCCTGTCGGGCATTCCCGCCAAGTTCCTGTATTCGGGCTTCCTGATCTTCCTGGTGCCAATGCTGCTCTCGAACCTGGGCAATACCAAGTCCGAGATCGGCCGCTACACCATGCTGTACGGCTTGATCGCGCTCGCGCTCGCGCCCGTGTTCGCGCGCCTGGCGGACCGCTACAACGCCTACGCGCTGATGGTCGGCCTTGGCGGCGCGCTGACCGGGCTGGGCTTGCTGCCGGTGCTGCGCGGCGCCGACACCAACGTCGTCATGCTTGGCATTGCCGCGCTCGGCCTGGGCCAGTCGATGAGCATCTCGGCGCAGCTGGTGCTGGTGGCGCGCGTAACGCGCGAGGAAACCCGCGGCACTGGCACCAGCCCCGTGCTGGGCGTATTCCGCCTGCTCGAGCGCCTGGGCGCAGCCGCCGGCCCGCTCGTCACCGGCGCGCTGGTGGCCGCCTTTGGCGCGGCCAAGGCGATGCTGGCGCTGGGCGTGTTCGCCGTGCTCGCGTCCCTGCTCTTTGGCGCGGCCTTCCTGGCGCTTGGCAGCGGCGAGAGCGAGGTGACCGCATGATCGCGCGCCGCCGCGCGCTGCAGTGCGCGCTGGCGCTGGCCGGCGCACCATGCGCCGCGCTGGCACGGCGCAAGGCGCCGCTGATCTACATGATCCTGTATCGCGGCGAAACGCCGGCCGAAAAAGGCTTTCGCAACTACTTCAAGACCAACAATATCGAGGTCGAGCTGGTCGTGCGCGACGTCGCGCTCGACATCGGCAAGGTCCCGGCCTTGATCGAGGAGGCGCGCGCGCTGGGCGCGGACCTGATCTACACCTGGGGCACTCCCGTCACGCTGGCCGTGGTCGGGCGCCACGACAAGGTCGATCCGAAACGCCATGTGACCGATATTCCGGTGCTCTTTACGATGGTCGCCTCACCCGAGGGCGCGGGCCTGATCACCTCGCGTCAAGGATCTGGACGCCAGTTGACCGGCACCTCGCACGTGGTGCCGATGGACCAGCAACTGAGCGCGATGCGCGCCTACCGGCCGTTCCAGCGCATCGGCATGATCTACAATCCGGCCGAGCCGAATTCGCTGCAAAATGTGAAGGAATTGCGCACCGCAGCCGAACGCGAGCGCTTCGTGCTGATCGAGCGCGCGCTGCCGCTCGACGCCAAGGGCCAGGCGAGCGCGAGCGCCCTGCCCGAGCTGGTGGCCGACATGGCGCGCCAAAAAGTGCAGATGCTCTACATGGGCCCCGACAGTTTTTTGGCGGTCAATCGCAAGCTGTTCACTGAAAGCGCGCTGGCGCAGCGCCTGCCGACTTTCTCGGCCACCGAAACCGCGCTACGCGATGGCAAAGCCTTGTTCGGCCTGGTGTCTGGCTACGAAAACGTGGGACGCCTGACTGCCTTCAAGGCCAGCCAGATCCTGCAACAACACATACCAGCGAGCGCTATTCCGATCGAGACCCTGGCGCGCTTTTCCTACCTGGTCAATATGTCGGTGGCGGCCGCGCTCGACTTCTACCCGCCACTCAAGGTTATCAATTACGCAGAGGTCATTCGATGACATCCACCACACCGGCCCCCGCCGCCTTCCACTGGCGCCTCACCGACGACGCCTCGGCCCTGTACGCGCTCCACAGCGCGGTCGCCGCCAAGGCACCACCGGGCATGGTGCGCCCCGATGCGCTTAGCCACTTCGAGCGTCACACAGGTGCGAGCGGCCAAACCATCGGCTGCTTTCTCGACAGCGGCGAATTGGTCGCATACGGCGTGCTGGGCCTGCAGTCGGCGACCGTACAGCATCTGGCAGGCTTGATCGGCGCGGACGCGAACACGCTGTGCGCGCTCGACGGCGCGTCAACGCGCCCGGCCTGGCGCGGCCACGGCCTGCACCGCGCCGCCATCGCAGAGCGCATCAACCAGGCGCGCCGCATCGGGCGCGCCGTCGTCGCCGCCACCGCCGCACCCGAAAACATCCGCAGCTTGCGCAGCCTGTTTCATGAAGGCTTCGAGGTCGTCCACTTCGCCATCATGTACGGCGGCCTGGCGCGCCTGGTAGTGCGGCGCGCCGTCGACCCAAGCGCGCACGCCTGGCATTGCGAGCTGCGCGTGCAAGCGGCGGACCATCTGTCACACCGCAACGCGCTGGCCGCCGGCATGCATGGCTACGCTTGCGAGCGCGACGCGAGCGGCGCCTGGTGCGTCGCTTACGGCTTTCCCGACGCGCGCGACTGACGCGCGCTACAGACACACGATTGCGCGACTGACGCGCGCTACAGACACACGATTGCGCGACTGACGCGCGCTACAGACACACGATTGCGCGACTGACGCGCGCAGCAGACACACGATTGCGCAACTGACGCGCGCAATGAAAAAACAATCCGCCGGCGGTCGCGCCGGGCGCACCCTGCGGTAGCGCGCGGCGCTACCCGTGTCGCTTCGCATTACGGCGCGGCCAGCGCGGCCTATCATGCACGCTTCATTCACACTGACGTGACGATTGGAGCCCCGATGCGCCGCCCTGCTAGCCTTGTTTTCCGCTCACTGCTGCTGAGCGCCTGCCTGGCCGGCTGCGCCGGCGTCGATGACGCCCACCACGGCATGCCGCCAGCCCCGCTTCCCGGCAGCGGCAGCGGCGAGACAGCGGCCTTGCGCGAGCGCCTGCATGGCTTGATCGTCACCGAGGCGCCCGTCGGCGGCATCGCCGCGCTGGAACTGCCATCGCTGCGCCGGCACCTGTTGCGCCCGGCGAACGCCGGCTTGGGCCCGACCATGGGATTGTCCGAGCCCGACAGCGATGGCGCACTCGCCTTTGTCAGCGCGGCATCCGGATGGGGCAAGGGCTACGGCGTCAGCGTGCGCGCCGGCGAGCATGAAAAACAGCTTTTCAGCGGCCCGGGCGACCCACTGTGGGACCACGCGATTTCCGCCCTGGCGCTCACGCGCGACGGCGCGCGCCTGGCTTATGTGGTACAGCCGCCGGACAGTGACTTTCGCTTCAAACGACTGCGCCAGGGTCCGCTGCGGGTGTGGGATGTCGAGCGAGCCGCCGCGCGCGAGCTTGGCGTGAATGCGGCGGGCGAGCGCCCCGCGTGGCTGCCGGACGGGCGCCACCTGGTGTACGTGGCGCCAGCGGCGCGCGCGCATCAGCCATGTCCATGCGAGCAGGACGAAACACTGGTGCATATGATCGACACCGTCAGCGGCGCCGACACGGTGCTGGCGAGCGGACACGGGCCCATCGTCTCGAGCGATGGCGCCTCCGTGCTGCTCATGCGCGGCACGCGCGGCGACATCGTCCAGCTCGACCTGTTCACACGCGCCGAGCACCCTGTGATGCGCGCCCACGGCCTGCGCACCCCGATCGCGCTCATCGACAGCCGCTACCTGATCTACAGCGGCGCGCCGGCGGCCAGCGCGCCGCACGGCACGACGGCGAACAACAGCAACTTCGTCGGCCCCAAAGCCATGCTTGCCGTGAAAGTGATGGACCTGCAAACGGGCCAATACGCCACCTTGATTCCCTTAATCGATCCGCGCCACAGCGTGACCGTGCGCGCCAGCATGCAGCCCTGACACACACAGCAATACCAAGACACGCGCCGCTCGCCAACCGGAGGAACATCATGTTACCGACCATTTTTGCCGTATTCGCGTTTTGCTTCATCCTCGAGCGCCTCATTCCGGGCTGGCCGCTGCCGAATGTGCGCAGCTGGCCCTTGCGCGTATTGCTGATCAATGGCGCCCAGTTGGGCGTGGTGCTGCTGGCCGGCCTGAGCTGGGAGCGCTGGCTGGCGTCGGCGTCGCTGTTCCACCTGTCTGCCCACGTCGCGCCGCCCGCCGCTGGCATGATCGCCTACTTCATCGCCACCTTCATTTTCTACTGGTGGCATCGCCTGCGCCATGAGCGCGACTTCCTATGGCGCGGCTTCCATCAGATCCATCACAGCCCGCAGCGGCTCGAGGTCATCACATCGTTCTACAAGCATCCAGGCGAGATGGTCGTCAATTCAATCATCGGCAGCCTGCTTGTCTACACGCTGCTGGGCCTGACACCTGCGGCGGGTGCGATATACACGCTGTGCACGGCGCTCGGCGAATTCTTCTATCACACGAACGTGAAGACGCCACGCTGGGTGGGTTTCGTTTTCCAGCGCCCGGAAATGCACCGCATTCACCACCAGTATGGCCGCCACAAGAACAATTACGGCGACATCACCTGGTGGGACATGCTGTTCGGGACCTACGAAAATCCCAAGGAATGGCGCCATCACTGCGGTTTCGACGACGCGCGCGAACAAAAGCTGCTGCAAATGCTGGCATACAAAGACGTCCACAAGCCGTGAATGCGTGGGCCGTCCAGCCCGCGTAACGCTTCTGTAACGCCCATCTTCTACGATGCCTGCTTTGGCGAGCGCACGGCAATCGGCCCCAGCGCCGTAGTATCCCGTCCGGCCGACGTCTTCCATGTACATTCCCCCACAAATGAGTTCTTGCGCGCGTCTGTCCCATGGTCTGTTCGTTTGCCTGCTGTCGGCCGGCCTGGCGCTGGCAGCACCGAAGGCGCAGGCCTTCGCCGCGTTTCAAGCCCACCGGATCGGCGCGGCCGAGGGCACCATCGCGCTCGACGGCGTCCTCGACGAAGCCGCATGGAAAAAGGCCCCCGTGTTCGACAGCTTCTACGAAGCTTTCCCGGGCGAGAAGCTGGCGGCGCCAGTACGCACCGAAGTGCGCCTGGCCTACGACGGCAAATATCTTTATGTTGGCTTGAAAGCCCACGATCCCGCGCCAGCGCTGTTGCGCGCGCCCTTCGCGCGCCGCGACAAGGTCAGCGCCGACCAGGATTGGCTGGCCCTGTACATCGACCCGACCGGCAGCAAGCAATCGGCGCAATTCATCTACGTCAATCCGCGTGGCGCCATCAGCGACGGCATGTACAGCGACGCCGGCGGCGAAGACTTCGCGCCGGACTTCGATATCGATGTCGCCACGGCGCGCTTCGAAGGCGGCTGGAGCGTTGAGCTGCGCATCCCGTTTTCGGCGCTGGCCTACAGCCAAGCCCAAACAGCGCCCTGGAACCTGGTCGTGGTGCGCAATATGGCGCGCGAGCAGCGCGTCAAGATGATGAGCGGGCCGATGCCGCGCACCAGCAATTGCATGCTGTGTTACGCCGAGGTGATCGAGGGCTTGAGCGACCTGCCCTCCGGCTGGAACTGGAGCGCCACGCCGCAGGTGGTGGCGCGCCGCGGCACCGACGAGGCGCCGGGCCGCGCCCGCCACAGCTTCGCCAGCGCGGCCTTCAGCCTGGACCTCAAAGTGCGCCCGAACCCGCAAACGGCGCTCGATGCGACCATCCATCCGGACTTTTCGCAAATCGAACTGGACACGCCTCAATTGTCGGGCAATACCAATTTCGGCCTGTTCGTGAGCGAGAAACGCCCCTTCTTCCTGGAGGGTTCGGACATGCTGCAAACGCTGCTGCGCGGCGTGAGCACGCGCGCCATCAGCAATCCAGCCTGGGGCGTGCGCTACACGCGGCGCGACGCCGCCAGCGACGTGACGCTACTGACGGCGCTCGACAGCGGCGGCGGCCTGGTCCAGCTGCCCAAGGCCTATGGCACCGATTTCGCGCCGCAGGATGTGCATTCGCAGGCCACGGTGGCGCGCGCCAATCTGCGCTTTGGCGCCCTGGCCGTCGGCGCGCTCGCCACCGACCGCAGCTACATGGATGGGCGCGGCTACAACCGCGTGATCGGCCCCGACTTCAGCTGGCAGCGCAATGGCGACGAACGCCTGCGCGGCCAGCTGCTGGTGAGCGCCACGACGGCACAAGCGTCAAGCGCCGGCCAGCTGGAACGGGGCGCGCTCGCGAGCGGGCACGCCGCCTCCTTCGAATGGATGCGCGACGACGACAACTATGGCTACTATGGTAGCGTGGAGGACGTGTCCGACGGTTTTCGCGCCGACAATGGATTCTTTTCGCAAGTGGGCTATCGCGACCTGTCCACCTCGTTCACGAAAAAATTTGGCCCCACCGGCATCCTCAACGAATTGAACCTCTACTCGCAGATCGAACGCAAGACCGACCGCCAAGGCGCCATCATTTCGAACGACTACCGCGAAGGCATCTGGATGCAAGGGCCGTTCGACACCCAGGTGAACCTGCGCTACAAGCCGGCCGGATCGGTGCGGGTGGCGCGCGGCGGCCAGCTGTTTCGCACCAATCAAATCTGGGGACGCATCGATTCGAACCCGGGGAGCGTGTTCGCGCATGTGTCGCTCGAGGCCGAGCTGGGCGACGAGGTCGATGTCGACGCGGCGCGCCTTGGCCGCGGCGGCCTTGTGCTGGCCTACGCCAAGCTGCGCCCGGCCGACCGCTTCGCGTGCGAGGCGAGCTATTCGAGCAGTTGGATCCACGGGCCCGGCCTGGCCGGCGCCGATGTGCGCGCCTACCGCGAACGCGCGCTGCAGTTGAACGGCATCTACCACTTAGGCGAACACGACACACTGCGCATGACGCTGCAGCGCTCGCAGGTGCTGCGCGACCCGGCATTTTATGCCGCGCCAGTGGCCGCGCGCCAGCGTACGGCCGTCACGTCCTTCGTCTACACCCACGCGGTGGGATTGAGCAACGCCGTCTACGCCGGCCTGACACGCTCGAACGGCGACGCCCCGGCGCAAGACGGCGAGCAGCGCCAGAACGAGCTGTTCGTCAAGCTGTCAGTGCACTACTGAGGCGAAGCTCAATCGTCGTCGCCCTGCGCGCCATCGTGGCGACCGAGCTGGCCGCGCCGCTTCTCGCGGTCGCGCTGGCGCAGCACGTCGATCATCACGTTGAAGGTGCGCGCCAGGCGCCCGATCTCGTCGGTGCTGGTGACCTTGATGTTGGCGCGGTCATAATCCCCATCCTTGAGCGCATTGGCCGCTTCGGTCAGGCGCGCGATCGGGCGCACGATGCTGCGCGCGAACAGCACCGCCAGGATCAGGAACACCAACCCCACCACCGCCACGCTATAGAGCACGTGCATGAACAGCAGGCGTAGCGGCGCCTCGAAAGTCTGGCGCGATTCGGTCACTCCCACCACCCAGTTATGGCCCGGCACGGGGGCGTAACCGGCATGCTCCTCGCCCCCCGAGATGGTCGAGAAGTAGCTGATATTGCCGGCCCGCTTGGCGCCCATCATCGCGCGCGCCAGGGCGGGCATATTGGCGCTGTCGATCTTCATGCGCCTAAAGCGCTGGTCAGCCGCGATGCGCGCCGCCGCCGCCGCCGGCAGCGGCGCCAGGCTGCGGTACAACTGGTGCGGGTCCGGATGGTGGATCAGCACGCCGTCGCCGTCGATCATGAAGGGGGTACGCCCGCTGCCAGCCGCCATTTCGTCGACGATCGCGCCGATGGCCGGCCCTTTGATGCGCAACACCACCACGCCGATCAACTTGTGCTGCGCGTCGAACACGGGGTTCGAGTAATACATGCCCGGCTGGCCCGCCGTCGTGCCGACGATGATGCCGGTCTTGAAGGCGTGCCCGGCCATCGCCTGCTGGAAGTATTCGCGGAACTTGAAGTTGCGGCCCGCCACGCCCGGCTCGCTCGACACTAGCGCCGTCCCGTCCGGATCAATCAAGAACATCAAGTGCACGTCCGGATTGGACTTGATCAGGTTGGCCAGCTTGGTCTCGACCAGCTCCTTGCGCGCCGCGTTCGGCTCGCTCAGGTAATTGAGGAAGTCGCCATCGGTGGTCAAGTACATGGCCAGCTTGTCGCTGTCCTCGACCAGCTGCGAAACGCGCCCGGCCGTGCTTTGCGCCAGCCGTTCCAGGTTGCGCAGCTCGCTGCTTTGCACGGCAGCCATCGAGCCGTTCAGGTTGTAGTAGGCGGTGATCACCATCGGCAGCAAAGCCGCCAGCACCATCGCGATCGTCATCTTGAGCACCATCGGCCAGGACGCCGGGCGCAGCACGGCGCGCCCCATCTGCAGCGCGCGCCGGCGCAGCAGGCGCGGCGAATCGAGCAGCATACGCAGGCTTTCGGTGCCCACGTGGGCCTCGTTCTCGCCCAGTTTGAGCGCGTCTTGCAGCACCAGGCTGCCCGCGTGCGACGCATACAGGGTTTGCACGAACTGCTGCACGCTGCGCGGGCGCTTGGCCGGATCGATGTGCAGCGCCCAGTCAATGGCGGCCAGGAAGGCGTCGCTGTAGCGCCCGCGTCCGGCCTGCGCGGCCGGTACCATCATCTCGGCGCCGCTGATGCGCTCGGGCGCGGCCGGCGGTTTGGCGCCGGTGATCATCCAGTACAAGGTGGCGCCAAGCGCGTAGATATCGGTCCAGGGTCCCTGGTCGCCATCTTGATACTGCTCGGGCGGCGCGTAACCCGGGGTGACGACGTCGGCCATCGCATGGGCCGTGCCCACGGTCAGGCGCGCCGCGCCGAAGTCGAGCAGCACCAGGCTGCCGTCTTCCTTGCGCACATAGATGTTGTCGGGCTTGATGTCGCGGTGCAGATAGCCAGCCGCGTGCACCACCGACAAGCCGTCGAGCAGCGGCTGCATCAATCCCAGCAGCTCTTGCTCGGCCATGTTCTTGCGCCCCTGCCACCACTGTTTGAGCGGTTTGCCGCGCTCGTATTCGAGCACCATGTAGGCGGTGCGGTTGGCCTCGAAAAAGCGCGCCACCCGCACGATATTGGAATGGCGGAAGGTGGCCAGGGTGCGCGCCTCCACCAGGAAGCTCTCGAGCCCGCTCTGGTAAAAGGCGGCGTCTTCCGGCCAGCGCGGCGCCACCGATTTGTCCGAGGCGCGCAACGCGTAATCGCCCGGCAGGTATTCCTTGATCGCCACCTTTACGTTCAAGTGCACGTCGGTGGCCAGGTAAGTGATGCCGAAACCGCCCTGCCCCAGCACCGCATCGATGCGATACTCGAACAATTCGAAGCCCGGCGCCAGCGCCAGCGGGCTGGCCGCCCCCGCCAGCACCGACCGGTCCGACGGCGCGCGCTGCGCCCGCACAGGATGTGGCGCGGGCGCGGCAGGCGTGCCCGGCGCGTCCATATACTGTGGCGGACGCCCGCCCGGCACCGGAATGGTGGCGTCGTCGTCATACGGCGCCGCCGCCGCCGCGCCCGGGCGCGGCACGGTCTTGTCGGCCTGCGCCTCCTGCGCGGCCAGGCGCGCGCTGGTGCCGCGATGGGCCATTTCCTGCACGTGGCGCAAGCGCCGCTCGATCGCCACCACCGCTTCCAGGGCGGCCACGCGGCGCGCCAGGATCGCGGCGCGCGCCTGCGCGCCGTCTTCGCGTTCGCTCACGGTGCCCGCTGCCGCGCTGCCCGCATTGCTGTTTGCATTGCTGCTTGCATTGCTGTTTGCATTGCTGCTTTTTTCCATCGCTTCTTTCATTTGGTGCCTGCGCCGGCCCTGCGGCGCATATATTCCCGGGAAGCTCGCCCCGATTGCAGCGTGCATGCTAGCATGGCGAACATCGCGTTTGGGCAAAAACACAGGAGCCGCCTTGTACCAGTGGAAGCAACTAACACCGTCCGTGCCGCACCAACTGGCGCTGGGGGTGGCATTCGGCATGACCGACGTGGGCACGGTGCGCCGCTCGAACGAAGACAATTTCCTGATCGACGCGGGCCTGGGCTTGCTCGCCGTGGCCGACGGCATGGGCGGACACGCGGCGGGCGAAGTGGCCAGCAGCGACGCCTTGAACGCCTTGGCCAGCTTCATCCGCGCCGCGCGCAGCGCCGAGCATGACGCCGACAGCGACGCCACGCGCCCGCGTTTTCGCCCCAGCAACTACGACCCGAGCCAGGCCGACCCGGACGCCACCTGGACCGACGCCACCATGGGCGCGATGATCGTGCTGCATGACGCCGTCGAGTTCGCCAACGAACGGGTCTACCAGAACAACCTGGCCACGGACCAAGCCGACGGCGGCGGCATGGGCACCACCTTGACCGGCTTATGGCAGCCCGCGCCCGATGGTCCCTTGTTTGTGTTCCACGTCGGCGACAGCCGCCTGTACCGCCTGCGCAATGGCTGGCTGGCCCAGATCACGCGCGACCAGACCATGTATCAGCAGGCGATCGAAGCCGGCTCGTTCGAGAATCTGCCGCCGCGCAACCTGCTGCTGCAAGCGGTCGGACCCGACCCCATCATTCTGCCGGAGCTGCAAAGCCAGGCGGTGGCGCCGGGCGACGTGTATATGCTGTGCAGCGACGGCTTGTACGGCCACAGCGACGACGAGGCGCTGGCCGACGTGCTCGCACGCGCCGATGGCGAGAATTTGCAAGTGTGCTGCGAGCGCTTGATCGAGATGGCCAAGCGTGATGGCAGCCGCGACAACATCACGGTCGTTCTTCTATACTGCAAGCAACAAGCGGCGCTGTGAAGCGCGCTTGATCGCGGCGCCAAATCGGCGCAAAATCAACAGCTGGCGGCGCGTGCTTCGCGCCCGCAACGGCGTCATCTCAGGGAGGATCAATGCGACCGCTCACCCCGGCCATGCTGGTGTTGTACATCGCCATCGGGTGCGCGCTGCCCGCGGCCCTGGCCGCGCCCATCATTCCGCCGCACACCTTCAGCCTGCGCCTGGACGCGCTCTCCCTCCCCGTTGGCAGCAGCGCCTTTTTGCAAGCCAATAACGGCGGTGGAGAGGCGATCCGTTTCTTTACCGATTGGCGGGTGCAGGAAGGCGCCGCCGGCGGCACCCTGGGTCAGCCGGTCCAGGAAGGTATTGTCTCGACCGTTAATTACACCGCCCCATCGCAAGCGGGCATCTACCATGTGATCGCCTCCGACCGCACCGACCCGGCCCACTTCAGCGCCACCATCACCATCACCGTCACGCCCTAAGGCGGGTCCGTCGGCGCCATGTCGAACGGAAAAATTCCTGCGCAAAATGATCACGTTTAGTGAGTTGAGGAAATGTCAAAGTTGAGACATTTTCGGGCAATTCGTCCAAATTGTTAAGTTAATTGACAGCGCGAAAATAGCAGCATATCGTCGCTCGCACTTGATCGCCAGCCTGAAATTACCAGCACGACATTCGTCGCATTTCTGTTCACGGCAGCAACAGCGCCAACACAGGGCGAATGCGTAGGAAATCATTTGCAAGCTACACGATCTGGTCGGGACCGGCCGCCCAAGGGGAAAATCGCTTACTTTTCCTGGATAGCCATCCCAGAAGGCGTCGTGTTGCAGGCACACAGAAGGCCTCATCACATCCACGCCGGGACGAACGTCTGGCAACACTGGGCGCGCGTCCATCTTCAGTAAATACAGCAGTTCTTTTCGCGCAGTTCTTTTCGTATAAACCGATTGGAGACACCTCTGTGAAATTTTCAAAGAAAGCAACGATACTGTCGATTTCGATCGCAGCATCCCTGTTCGGCGCCAGCGCCTACGCTGCCAGCGCGGCGGAATCCGAACTCAATCCCTACTCGCCACGCGCGGGCCACAGCTATCGTCATGGCGCTCATGCCACGAAGGAAGCGCATGGCCAGATGCAAGGCTGGATCAAGAAGCAAGCCGACAAGAATATCGTCAACGGCACGGCCGTCGCCGGTAACCGCATGCTGTCCTTCGGCGGCGGTGTCAACGGCATCGGCGTGACCAGCGGCACACCAAAAGTCTATCTGGTGGTCTACGGTACCCAATGGGGCACGGCTGGCACCAATGCCGCCGGCAACATGACGCTGTCGGGCGACGCCCTGGGCGCTGTTCCTTACCTCGAAGCCATGTTCAAAGGCCTGGGCACCAACGGTGAACTGTGGTCCGGCGTCATGACCCAATATTGCGACGGTCCTCTGGTGGCCAATGGCGCAACCTCCTGCCCAGCGGGCGCACCGCACGTTGGCTACCCAACCGGCGGCGCTTTCGCCGGCATCTGGTACGACAACGCGTCCGCCTCCCCATCGGCGGCAACAGGTGCGCAACTGGCGAACGAAGCGATCCGGGCCGCTGCCCATTTCGGCAACACCACGGCCGCCTCGAACCGCTATGTGCAATACGTGATTCTGTCGCCAACGGGCACCAAGCCAGACGGCTTCAACACGCCACAAGGCGGCTTTTGCGCATGGCACGATTGGACCGGTGACCAGGGTGTGACCTCGCCATACGGCGACATCGCCTTCACCAACATGCCATACGTGGCCGACATGGGCACGAGCTGCGGCCAAGGCTCGGTCAACGGCAGCACCAACGGCAAGCTGGACGGCTTCTCGATCGTCGAAGGCCATGAGTACGCCGAGACCGTCACCGACCAGAACCCTGCGGGCGGCTGGACCAACCACACTGGCGACGCCAACTACAACGGCCAGGAAAACGCCGACGAGTGCTCGTGGCTGACGGTGTCGGCTGACGGCGCACAAGCTGGTTCGCAAAACGTGTCGATGGCAACGGGCACCTTCGCGATGCAATCGACCTGGTCGAACGACACGAACGCTTGCAATATTTCGCACGCGATCGTCGGCGGTGGCGGCGGCGGTACGCCGAACTGCAACGCCACGCCAGTCAATGGCGCCTCCCTGTCGTGCGCCGCTGCTGGCCTGTCCGGCTACACCGGCACTGCCTACACCAAAATGTACTCCACGTACACGGGCGGCGGCAGCTGCACCCAGGTCGCAACGGGTTCCTACGACACCTCCGCTTGCGTAGCTCCTGACACGACGCTGACCAAAGGCGTGGCCAAGACGGGCCTGGCGCAAGCCACCGGCACCAGCACGGTCTACACCTTTGCCGTTCCAGCTGGCGCGACCAACCTGACGTTCAAGACCTCGGGCGGCACCGGCGACATGGACCTGTACGTGAAACTCGGTTCGGCACCAACGACGTCGTCGTACGGCTGGACTTCCGGTGGCTCGACCACGACCGAGAGCATCACGGTCGCGGCGCCAACGGCTGGCACCTACTACGTGATGGTCTACGGCTACGCTAGCGCAAGCGGCGTTTCGCTGGTGGCTGACTACTCGACCGGTGGTGGCGGCGGCGGCAACGTCCTGACCAATAACGTCGCAGTGACCGGTATCTCGCTCGCCTCCAGCGCCAGCAAGACCTGGACCATGGTCGTGCCAAGCGGCACCCCAAGCGTGACCTTCTCGACCTCCGGCGGTTCGGGCGACTCCGACCTGTACGTTCAACTGAACGCACAGCCAACGACGAGCTCCTACCTGAAGCGTTCGATCGGTTCGACCACGGCTGAAACGATCACGATCACGGCGCCAACGGCTGGCACCTACTACGTGATGGTGTACGGCTACTCGGCACCGAGCGGCGTGACGCTGCTGGGCAAGTATTAATCCCGCTGGGATGAATACTGTGTCAACACGGTAGTTTGTAATTAAAAAAGCCCCCGCTCTTCGGAACGGGGGCTTTTTCGTTTAAGCTAGCTGGACTATGCTGGACCATCTTGGCCGTTCCCGGAAACACTGCAATATGGAGCTCGCTGCGTTTTGATCATGCATCAACATCGGCCACGCCGGCGCCCGCGCGCGCGCGGCTTCACCCTGCTCGAAGTGCTGGTGGCGCTGGCCATCGTCGGCACCGCGCTGGTCGCGTGCATCCGCGCCGTCGGCAGCCTGACCCAGAATAACGGCGCCATGCGCGCCATCACCTTCGCCACCTGGTCGGCGGAGAACCGTTTCATCCGCCTGCGCGTGGCGGGCGAATTTCCCGTGGTGGGCAAGAACGAATACGATTGCAGTCAGGGCGAACTGTTCCTGATGTGCGAGGAACAAGTGACGGCCACCGGCAACCGCGGCTTCCGGCGCGTCGAAATTGCCGTCTACGACGGGCGCGAGCGCAGCCGCCGCATCGTCAAACTGGTGCAGGTGGTGCCAAGTGCCTTGTAGCGCGACGCCGATGATGCGGCGGCGGGCCGGCTTCACGCTGGTCGAGCTGCTCGTTGCCATCTCCATCCTGGCCATCGTGGCCGTGCTGGGCTGGCGCGGCCTGGACACGATCGTGCGCGCGCGCAGCGCCCTGGTGCAGGACATGGAACAGACGCGCGGCTTGCAACTGGCGTTCGCCCAGTTGCAAAGCGATTGCGCGCAAATCGCCGGCAGTGGCGAGCTGCCCACGCGCCAGACCCTGGTGGCGCAAAGCGGCAGCCTGACCCTGATCCGCACCATCGCCTTCGATGGCCAGCCTTCCCAGTTCGAGGTGGTGGCCTACCGCTTCAAGGATGGCGGCCTGACCCGCAGCGAGTCCGCCTCCACGCGCGACCTGACGGCGCTCGACGCCATGTGGGATGCGGTACTCAAGGACACCGACAGCAACCCGCAAATCACCTTCCAGACCGATGTGCTGAGCATGTCGATCCAGGCTTACCAAAACGGCGGCTGGGTGGGTGCGGTGCCGGCGGTCGAGCGCGTTGTCGTCAATAACAACTCGGCGGCCATCACCGCGGCGGTGTCGATTGCGCCCGCACCGACGGCGCTGGAAGTGGATCTGCGTCTGAAGGGGCGCGACGCCGGCATCGTCAAGGCCTTCCTGGTGGGGTCGATCTGATGCGCGCGCGGCGCCAAGCCGGGGTGGCCGTGGTGACGGCGCTGCTGTTGACGACGCTGGCGGTGACCATCGTCACCAGCCTGTTCTGGCAGCAGCAGGTGCAGATCCGCTCGATGGAAAACCAGCGCCTGCAGCTGCAGACCAAATGGGCCTTGCGCGCGGCGCTCGATTGGTCGCGCCAGGTGTTGCGCGACGACGCCATGAGCAGCCAGGTCGATCACCTGGGCGAAGGCTGGGCCCAGCCGATGAGCAAGATCGAACTCGACGAATACGTGGAGAATGGCCGCGAGGGTGGCGCCGCGTCGAACGCCACCCTGTCCGGGCGCATCGTGGACGCGCAGGCGCGCTTTAACCTGACCAACCTGGCCGAGAACGGGCAGATCGACCCGGAGGCGCTCGACCAGTTCCGGCGCCTGTTGGCCATTGTGCGGCTCGATCCCGCGCTGGCCATGGCGACCGCGCAGCGCATCGCGCAAACCCAGATCGCGCCGGGCGCGCCCGGCAGCGGCGACGCGGCGCACGAACAGGCCGCCTTGTCGCACACGGCCGACCTGTTGACGATACCGGGATTTACGCCGGACGGCGTGCAGCGCTTGAGCGAATTTATCGCGCTGATCCCGCAAAAGACTTTTGTGAACGTGAACACGGCGCCGGCCGAAGTGCTCGCAGCCCTGTTCAACAAGTCGCCGATGGAAATGAATTCAGTGGTGCACGCGCGCGCCCAGGCCTACTTCTTGGAAGAGAACAATTTCACGTCGCGCATGCAAATCACCAGCCCCACGGCGCGCGTGACGACCCAAAGTACCTACTTCCTGGTGTACGGCACCGTGCATATGGATCGCGCCAGTGTCGACATGGAAGCGCTTATCTATCGCAAGAACACGGGCAACACCACCTTGCGCTGGCTGCGATCCTTTTAAGCCAAAACGATGATGAACGATTCACTATCGCGCCATGCGATCGATACGGTGGAAGCCCTGGAAGCCTTGTTCGGCGCCGTGGGCGCGGCTTCGCTGCAAAAAGAAGTGCCCCGCATAGCGCCCTGCTACCGCGCCGTGATCGAAGCGTCCCCTTTCGTGGTGCTGGCCACCAGTGGGCCCGATGGGCTTGACGCGTCGCCGCGCGGTGATGCGCCCGGCTTCGTGCTGGTGCAGGACGAGCATACCTTGCTGCTGCCTGAACGGCGCGGCAACAACCGCATCGACAGCCTGCGCAATATCCTGGTCGATCCGCGCGTGGCGCTGCTATTCCTGATTCCGCACGCGGGCGAAACGCTGCGCGTGAATGGGCGCGCCACCATCACGGTCGACCCGGTTCTGCTGGCGCGCTGCGCGGTCGACGGCAAGGCGCCACAATGTGTCATCTCCATCGCGGTCGAGACCGCGTTCTTCCAGTGCGCGCGCGCCATCCGGCGCTCCAATCTGTGGCAAGCGGCGCCGCCCAGTCCGGGCACGCTGCCCAGCGCCGGCAGCATGCTCGCGGCTTTGAGCGAAGGCGCCATCGACGGCGCCAAATACGACGAAGAACTGCCGGCGCGCCAGATCGCGAGCCTGTACTGAGCTGCGCGCCGATCCGGCCAAAAAGGGAAGCAGCCCGGGAAGCGCGATCCAAACCTAGGCGGCGCCAGCGAGCATGGCGGCAAACGCTGGCGGGGTCGGCAAGCCACGCTGCAGCAGCATGCAAGGCGCGACGCGTGCCGAGCCGTCGGTCCACCACAGGCCTTGGCCATACAGGGCCGCCGCCGTCACCGCGGGGATGGCGGCGTCGAGCGCGCCGCTGCCTTCGATGGGAAGATGCACGCCGAACGGGCCGGGCGCACTTGGCGCCAACGCCGGCGGCAGCGGCGCCATCGCCTGCAAGGCCGCGTCCAGCTGCTCGAAGGCGAAGTGAGCTTCCAGCGAGGAAAGCGCCAGATCCTCCAACTGGTCGAACCAGGGTTTGGCCTCGACCAGCCACGCTTGCAGGGGCACGTCGCCAGCCACGCCGACGGCCAGCGTCAAGGGGAAGTGGCGGCCGACCCGGTCCACGCTGGGCATCATCAAGCCGGCCCAGGCGTTGGCGTCGCACACGCCGGGGGCCAGGGCGAAGCGCCAGATCGGGCTGCTTAGATAGGTGTCGAGCCAGCTGGCGCCCAACTGCGCGCGGCTGCCCTGCATGCACGCCTGCAGCCAAGCATCCCACACAGCCGTGAAGCCTGGCGGCAGGCGGCGCGTGACGAAGTCGCCCAAGGTGCTGACCTTGCCGAACACGCCAGGCGCTGCTTCGAGTTCACCCATCACAGGTGGTCCAGGCAGTGGAATTTTTCGATGGCATCGCGCCGGAACGGGTTGTTCACGCTGCTGGCCGTCAGGTCGAACACCACCGTGCGCTCCTCCAGGTCGTAGCTCAGCTTGAAGCGTTCGGCCTGCGCCGTCTTCTCCAGCACGCCCTTGTCGATCATGCGGAACCAGGCCCACGGTCCATCGGTCTTGAAGTCCGCGCTCAGCGGAGGCGCTGTGTCGAAGCGCACCTGGTTGGTGTTCTTGCCGCTCGGGAGCTGGAACGGTGTGCCGCGCAGCGCCTCCTTCGGCGCGTAGCTCAAGGTTTGGCCATCGATCTCGAGCGTGAGCTTGGTCAGCGTCGCGTCCATCGTCTGCGGCTTGAGCTCGAAGCGCATCGACGCCTGCCGCCCACCGGAGGCGAAGAAGCGGTCGCGCACGGTGGCGGCGCGCTGGAATTCGTCGAGCGTCTCCTGGCTGATGTCGAGCGTGGCGTTGTTCACCACGCGCCAGCGCCAGCGCGGCCCGCCCGTGTCCACATAGGTTTGCAGGTTCTTTTGAAAAAATTCATCGACCATGCCGCCAGGGCCGAAGAAACGGCCAAAGTCGTCGGGCGTCACTTCCTCCGTCGCCGTGCGCAGCATCGGATAGCGGCCCTCGATCGCGCGCTTGCAAAAGGGCGCCGCGTTCGCCGTCCAGATCGCATCGAGGCGCCCGCGCTCGGTGCCGGCGGTCAGGCCGGCACCGGTGTTGTCGAGCGTCTTGAGCATGGTCGACAGGGGCGCCGGCATGCCGTCCGCGTCGCGCTTGAGTTTATTGAGCGCGTCGGCCGGCGGCGGCGGCGTGCCGGCCGCCTTGGCGCTATTGGCCGCGTCGAAGTAGGTGGCGACGTCCTTCAGTTTGACCAGCACGCCATCGAGCCCGGAAGGCGCCGCCCCGCCGCCCGCGCCGCCCGCCCCCGCTTCCACCATCTTGTGCAAGGCGTCGAAGTGGGCGTCAACCGGGTTGAGCGGTTTGGCGTCCACTTGGGGCGCGGCCTCGGTGCCGCTCGACAGGGCCGCCTCGAGCCGCTTGGTGGCCGCGTCGCGCAAGCTCTTGACGGCGTCGCTGGCCATCGTCACGCTCGACTTGGCCACCTGCAGCTTGTCGAGCGAGGTCTGGCGCGAGGCCGCCTGCAGGAATTTACGCAGCGGCGATTCGGTCCCGGACAGCAGGCTCACCACGCGCGCCGCCTGGTCCAAGCCGTTGAAGGGGATGATGACGACGTCGGCCAGCAGATTGTCCCATTGGCGGATGTATTCGTCGTAGTACATCTGCGTGATGGTGGCCTTGGTCTGGGCCGCGCTATCGAGGCTGTCGATGGCTTCGCGCCGGTCCAGCACCCAGCTGTCCTTGACCGCGTCGGCAATCGCCAGGTCGATCTGCTCGAGGAACTTCTTATAGCCCACGGCGGTGAAGGTGCCGGGGATGCCGCGCGTGAGCGGCTGGCCACTCTGGCGCGTGAGCACCAGCGCAGCGTCGCGCCCGGCCACCGAACTGACGTCGAATTCCTGCAGCTTGGCGCTCGCCATATCGCGCTTGATGCGGTTGTAGATGCGCGCGGCCACCGGTATTTTGGCCAGCGTCAGGCGGGTTTGCGCGATCAAGGCGGCGTCGAGCTGGGGCGGCGCGTCGCCCGCGCTGTTCTGGTCCAGCAGCGCGGCCACGTGGCCAGACAATTCCTGGCGCTGCACTTCGTTCGAATCGGCCAGGTTGCGGCTCCAGTCGAAATCGATCCAGGCGCGCACGGCATCGGCGTCGAAGTGGCTGCGCTCGCCCAGCATCAAGTACACGCGCAGCAGCTCGTACAGGTAGTCGGCGTTGTTGGCGCCGTCGCGCCGCAATTCGTCTTCCATGCGGCTGACGATGCGCGGCATCAAGGCCTGTCGCAGCACGCGGCGATACGCGCCAGTGGCGCCCTCGCCCAGCTTGTCGCCCTGGTACAGGCCCAGGCCCATCGATAGCGGCACGTCGGCGTTGCGGTCCTTGTAGCCGCCCGGGATGTCGCGCACGGCGTTGAGCAAAGCCAGCGTGACCAGGGGTGAAGGCTGGTCCGGCACCGCCTTGGCAAGCTTGTCGATATCTTCAGTGCGCGCGGCCACATCCTTCACATAGGCCTTGTTGCCGACGTAGCTGGTGAGCAGGCCGGCGCTGGTCACCGCCAGCAGCAACGCGGCGCCAGCCATGGCGCCCCACTGCAGGATGCGCCGGTTGCGCTCGAGCTTGAGGTTGGCGCCGGCCAGTTCGGCTTCCGGGAAGATCACTTCGCGCAGCAAGCGCGTGATGAAGTAGCTGCGCCCGCCGAAGGCGTTCACCGGCAGCACCCTGCGGTCCAAGCCGAAGCTGGCCGCCAGCGTCGCCATCACGCGGTCGATCGGGCTGCCTTCCTGGGTGCCGCTGGTGAAGTACACGCCGCGCAGCAGGGCCGCTTCCTCGTAGGCGGTGGTGCCGAAGACGTCGTTCAGGAATACGTCGAGCACCTCGCCGATGGCGGCAAATTGCTGCGGGAAGTTGTAGATCAGGGCGCGCCGCTGCACGTCGCGCTCCTGCTGCATGCGCGCGAACAGGCGCACCTGCAGTTGCTGCTCGAGGGCGGCGAATTCGGTCGAGAACTGCTCGAGCATGCCCGCGGCGGCGTCCGGCGCGGACAGCGGGAAGGTCACGCCCCACACCTGGCTGCGCTCGTCGCGGCCCAGGTTGTCGAAGTATTCGATGAAGCCGGCCAGCAGGTCGCACTTGGTGACGATCACGTACACAGGGAAGCGGATGCCAAGTTCCTCGTGCAGCTCTTTGATGCGCGCGCGGATCGCCAGCGCCTGCGCGCGGCGCGCCGTGTCGCCCTGCTGCAGCAAGTCCGCCACGCTCAGTGCGACGATCACGCCGTTGATCGGGCGGCGCCGGCGGTGGCGCTTGAGCAGCTGCAAAAAGCCGCCCCAGGCCGCCTTGTCCACTTCGCTAAAACTGTCTTGCGTCGTGTAGCGTCCAGCGGTGTCGAGCAGCACCGCCTCGTCGGTGAACCACCAGTCGCAGTTGCGCGTGCCGCCCACGCCG
>JAZKBP010000009.1:17920-45081 GCA_040388555.1 Pseudomonadota bacterium | reverse complement strand
TCAGTTGGATAGAGCATCAGCCTTCTAAGCTGAGGGTCACAGGTTCGATTCCTGTCGGGCAGGCCAATAAAATCAACGACTTGGTCGTTATTTGAACTCTTTATTTCTGCTCTTATTTTCGTGTGTAGGCGCCATGTAGGCGGCGTCTATCCATCCAGAGGAAAAGCATGGCAAAAGTTATGGCATTCGTCGACGGTGAGAATCTGACTGCACGCTATGTGGGAGCAGGACGTCAATGGTTCTCGACTGCCGCGCAAGGAGCTGCGCGGTCGCATGTCATTGTTCCTATATTTCGTCGTTTGTTTGCATTCGACGAAAAAATGGAACATACTAGGCCATGCACAAGGAAACGCACACTGATCGCCTGCTCGATCTGGTCAGCAAGAAGGGCACGCTTCGTCCGAGCGATCTGGACGCGATTGGCGTTCCACGGGTCTACCTTGCCCGCCTGACCGCCGATGGACGGCTGGAAAAGGCAGGACGCGGACTGTATCGTGCAGCGGACAGCGCGCTGTCCGAGCATGAGGGCCTAGTTGCCATCGCCGCCAAAGTGCCGCAGGCGGTATTTTGCCTGCTCAGCGCGCTGCAATTTCATGAACTGACCACCCAGCTGCCGCGCGAGATTTGGATTGCGATGCCACGGGGTAGTCATAAGCCCAGAATAGGCTATCCGCCCATCAAAATGGTTCAGTTTGCTGGGGATGCTTACGCGCGGGGTATCGAGCTCCACGAGCGCGACAGCGTTGAGCTGCGTGTCTACAGCATTGCCAAGACCATCGCCGACTGCTTCAAGTACAGGAACAAGATCGGGCTCGATGTGGCACTTGAAGCCTTGAAGGATGCGCGCGCACGCAGGCTGGTGGGCGCTGACGAGCTGTGGCATTTCGCTAAGGTGTGCAGGGTGGCGAACGTGATGCGGCCGTATCTTGAAGTGGTTGCGTGAAGAAGGACCTTCCAGCATCCGTACGAGCCCGCCTGCTGACCTTGGCCAAGGCGCAGGGCGTGGACTTCAATCAGATATTGATCCGCTTTGCGCTTGAGCGTTTTCTGTACCGGCTCAGCGTATCTAAGCACGCCGATCGTTTCGTCCTCAAGGGCGCTTTGCTCTTTACGCTCTGGTATGACATGCCGCACCGCGCCACGCGCGACGCGGATCTGCTTGGTTTTGGCCCGAGCGATCTTGAATCAATTGGCGAGACGTTCCGCGACATTGCGAACGTTGAGATTGATGATGGCATTGTTTTTGATGCCGCGTCGGTGACGGTTGATGAGATCCGGAAAGAGGCAGGATACGCGGGGGCGCGCGTTCTCATCACCGCCGAGATCGCCAAGGCCAGATGCAAGACGCAGATCGATATCGGATTCGGCGACGCGGTCACGCCGGGGCCGGTTGATTCCACCTACCCGGTCTTGATTGGCGATTTCCCGGCGCCGCAACTGCGGACCTATCCCGTCTACACGGTCGTCGCGGAGAAGCTGCACGCGATCGCCATTCTTGGCATGACCAATACCCGCCTGAAGGACTATCTTGATCTGTGGGTGCTGCTAGAACGCGAGGTGCTTGCCCCAGATTTGCTTGCCGTTGCGATCGCGGCCACATTCGTTCGGCGCGGCACAGCCGTGCCTGGCACACTGCCAATTGGACTTACCGATGAATTCGCACGAGATTCATCACGCTTGGATTTGTGGCAGGGGTTCCTAAAAAAGAACGCGCTAAACCCTGTGGCCCTTGATGATGTGATCGTTAAGCTGCGATTAGTTCTCGAGCCTGCAATGGAACTTGCGAAAAATGGACTGTGACAAGGGCCGGAAACCCGCATGGATGCTCGGTTTGTGCTCGCTGAACTGAAGAGCATGCTCCAACGGTGGGCCGAAGATCCGGCAGTGTCTGCATGGTCGGCTTTCGCCCCGAAGCGGACCATCGCGATCGTCGTCTTGCATTGATCGGCGTGACTTTTTCCTCATCGCGCAGGGAGGGGCGAAATGCGGCGTCAAAGGGGCGATCGCACGCAGTTACGCACAGTGCTATGACTCATTTGGAACACGAAACGCAGCCTGATCGGGCGGTTGGCCTATGCGAATATTCTTGCGCACTTCTTCGCGCTTAAACGGATGCCTCACAATTTTTCGGAGTAGCAGATCATGTGTACTGAACCAAACAGTAACACGACCGCCCCGAGGGTGAATGCCAGTAATACGACCGCAATGTTCGCCTGCGAATTCACGCGAACGACGAAATCGCGGCCGTTTTAGCATTGAAAGTGAAAAGCCTCCTACGCACTCAAGCAAGAGGTTGCCAATAGTGTGTGCAGTGCCCTTCGAAATTCCGGTAGCTCCAGCGACGGCGAGTTCAAGACTTTCTTCGATTTCGATTTTCGGAGCCGAGCCAGGATGTTCGGTTGAGGAGTACGGCGTTGTCCCATCGCTGCCAATAACCGTTTTGGTAACTAGATGGCGCAGGGGCGGATAAGGATGAGGAGTCGTGAACTGAAACCGAAATAAACTTGGCCGCGAAAATTGAGTTTCAAACCAACAATTATTGGGGCCAGTCGAACCAAACGGGCGCACGAAGCCTTCATCGATGTAGCTGTCCAACATTTGGTAGCGCGTGGCTATTGCAGAGAGACATTCACGGGCGTTTTTATATGTAGGCATTGAAATCAAACGAGGATGTTCACCCGCGCCAGTCAGCATGGGATGGGACGAAGAATAAAGCTCGGTTTTCACATATGCGACCGGCCGGTCGTGGCAGATTGTACGCGATCAGGCCTAACGCGCCGGGCGGCAGATGCAGAAACAGCGGTCGACGTTGCGTGCATATTGTCCCCGGCCTATCCTTTAGCGAGCATCGCGACCACTTTGTTCTGGCGGCGGGATGCGCGAGACCACCACGGTTTCGTTCGGCATCGCCTTGCACCCAGCGAAAGTATGGCAAAATATCCAATGTCGGCATTGCACTGCCGCGCCCGCGGATTCGATGTCTCGTCGGTGCCCTCAATATTGATGAACTTGATGCTTCGGACAAGCGACAGCACGATCGAATGAACTCGCTTCCCGACAACTTGCACTTGCCTGGCGCGCTCGCGCAGAGCGCCGACCCCGATGCCGACGGCGTCGCCCGCTGGAGCTGGGACTTGCCCGGGCAGGCGCCGTTGACGCTATTCATGGTCCGCTTCGACGCGAGCCGCTTCGGACTCGATCAATTCGCCCGCTCGGGTTTGAGCTGCCCGCCGACGATCGTCAACAGCGTGCAAAAACGCCAAGCCGAATTCTATTTCGGACGCGCTTGCGCGCGCGCCGCCCTGCGCGCGCTCGGCATGCCGGCCACGCCGGTGGGTGTGGGCGTGGCCCGCGAACCCCTGTGGCCGCCTGGCGCGATCGGCAGCATCACGCACAAGAAGAAGGCCGCCGCCGCCGCCGTGCTCGGTGCAGGCCATTACCGCGGCATCGGGATCGACATCGAAGACGTCGTCGAAAGCGCTTCCGCGCGCGACGCCATGCTCGCCATGGTGGTCTCGCCGCGCGAGCTCGCCTTGTTGCGGCAGCCGGAGCTGCGCATGCCCCTGGATGTGGCGCTGACCCTGGTTTTTTCCGCCAAGGAGAGTTTTTTCAAGGCTTGCTATCCCACCGTGCAGCGCTACTTCGATTTCGACGCCCTCGACTTGCAAGGCATCGATGCGCAGCGCCGCACCATCAGCTTCGCGCTGCGTGAAACGCTGTGCGCGCCCTTCGTGCCCGGCATGGTGGTGAGCGTGGCCTTCGAGCTGCTTGCTGCCGGCGAGGTGATCACGCTATTCCTGTGGTAGCGGCGGCACGCCTGGTGGTACGAGCAGCCGCACCCGCAGCCGCACGACCCGCAGCGTACCGCAGCCGCACGACCCGCGCACTGTTGTTGTTTTGCACGCGGAACCCTTCAATTGGCAAAACGACAGTGTTACTATGCGCTAGGTCCGATCTGCATCGCACCGCTTTGCCGGCCGCGCCGCAGCTTTGACCATTCCACTTGTCTCACTTTGCATAAGGCTCTTCATGTTCAAGAAAATCGCTATTGCAGCAACCCTGGCCCTGCTCGCGTCGGCATCCCAAGCCGCCACCATGCAACAAGGCTATGCCGGATTTGACGCTGGCCGTTCCTCGCTGGATGACTATTCGGGCAAGTACAATAGCTTCGGCGGCTTCCTCGGTTTCCGTCTCAATAGCAACATCGCCTTCGAAGGCGCTTATCGCCGTCTCGGTTCTTCCGGCGGCCTGTCGGTCAATCAGACGGCCGTCTCGGTGCTGGGCGCCTTGCCAGCGGGCGGCGATTTCACCCAGCTGAGCCTGTACGCGCGCCTGGGCTACAACCAGCTCAAGGCCGACGGCTGCGACGGCAACGTGTGCGGTGTCGGTTCGACCAGCAAGGCCTTGCTTGGCCTGGGCGTGGCCTATGAATTCACACCAAAGATCAGCGGTCGCGTCGAATACCAAAAACCGACCAGCGATTCGAGCAATCTGAGCGTGGGCGTGGTCTTCGGCTTTTGATGCCGCCCCAGCGCGCCCGCCTGGGCGCGCTCAAAAAAGGCTTCCCCTGTGATGGCGGAAGCTTTTTTTTCGTCCCTGCCTGGCACGGCGCAGGCGGGCTCCTTACTGCAGGGCCCAGTGCCCGAGAATGCCGAGGTTAAATGCCAGGCGCAGGCGTGCGGTGCGCCAATCGGCCATTGCCTGGATCTTTTGCTGGTCGGCCGCGGCCAGCGTGGCCTGGGCATTGAGTAATTCGAGGATCGGCGCCGCGCCCAGCTTGTTGCGCCCCTGCGCCGCTTCCACCGTTTGCGCCGCGCTGGCGCGAAATTGTTGCGACACCTTCAGCTCGGCCGTCGCCGTATGCAGGGCTTGGTAATTCTTCCACACCCCCATCGCCACTTGCGATTCCAGTTCCGCCAGGTCGGCTGCGCGCACCGCCGTTTGCGCGTGCGCGCTACGGATGCGGTAGCTGCGGGCGAAGCCGTCGAACAGGGGAATATTGAGCTGGAAGCCGATTTGCATGCCGCGGCTGCTGGTAGTCAAGGGCGGCAAGCCGAGCTGGGTGGTGGGTTGGGTGGCGCCGGACTTGTTGAAGCTCGCGCTCAGCGTCGGATAGCCCGATGCGCGCGCCGCCCGTTCGCCCGCCTCGGCCGCGCGCAGCTGGGCGCGCGCCGCGATCAAGTGCGGATGGCGCGTCTTGGCCTCTTCCATCAAGGTGTCGACCGCCTTGACGAAGGTAGTGTCGGGGGCGCGCTCGCTCTCACTGGTATCCAATTGCAGGGGCGTATTGATCGGCAAACCGATGGTGTCGGCCAGGTTGCCCAGCGCAATTTGCAGCGCGCCCTCGGCTTTGATCAATTTGAGCGTCTCTTGCGCCGACGCCGTTTCCGCCTGCAGCTTTTCAACCAGGGTGGCCAGGCCGAGGCGGTGGCGCGCCTCGGCCGACTTGTAGGTTTGCTCGCCCAATTGTTGGGCCGAGCGGGCCGCCACCACATGGCTCGTCGCCGTCAAGGCGTCGTAATACGTTTGCGCCGCGCCAATGAAGGCCGCTTGCAAGCCCGCGTCGTGGGCCGCGTTGGCCGCGTCGAGCAGGGCGCGCGCGCCGTCCACGTTGGCCGCGCGCGCGCCGAAGTCGTACAGCACCAGGCTCATGTCCACCCGCGCCGAGCGGGTGCGTGAATTGATGTCGTTGTTGTAGTCGGGGTAGGCCTCGACCCGCGTGCTGTCCTTTTCACGCATGCTGGTGGCGCTGGCGTTGATGCTGGGCAGGTAGCTGGCCTTGGCCGCGCCCAGTTGCGCCGCCATCGCCTTGGCCGTGGCCCAATCCTTTTGCGTTTGCGCGCTGCTGCACAGGGCCATATCGATGGCCAGCGCCAGTGTCACCAGCTGGTCCGCGCGCGCCGGCGCACACGCCGGCGCACACGCTGGCGCTTGCGCCGTGCCCAGCGCGTGGGTCGGTGAGTTTGATACCAGCGCGTCGGTGCCGAAGGGATCGAAGCCCGCGCCCGCGGCGGGCAGGGTAAGCAGGCAGGTGCACAGCGCACCGAACAACAGGCGCGCGGCCCGGGCACGCAGCGGACAGATTCTAGGCATGGGATGGCGATCGTCGATTCAACCACCCCAGTGTACGACGCGCGCCATGCCCGCCAGCGCGTGAAGGAAGGGGCCGATTCGCCCTCAGTTCGCCGCTTTGCCGCGCAGGCTCTAGAACTTCATCTCGAGCAAGGCGCGCAGCACCGCCGTGGTGGGCGTGATGGTGCTGTCGGCGAGGTAGCTGGCTCCTTGCGCGTAGTGTGTCTCTTGCACATTGTCTTGGTGCAGCACGTTGGCCAGGGAGATGCGCAATTGATTCTTGCGGTCGAATTTGTACAGCGCGTACAGGTCGAGCGCGCGTTTGGGCACCGTGTATTGCGATTGCTGCAGCGACAGGCGCACCGGTCCGCCGCCTTGATAGCTGTAGCTGCCGCCCAGCGCGAGCGCCGAGCGCTCGCTCTTGTAATCGGCCCCGATCGTGCCGCTCAGCGGCGTTTGCGCGTCGAGCCGGTTGTTCGGCCCCGGCACCGCGCTCAAGGTCGACCAGTTGCGCGTGAGGTTGGCGCGCAGCTCGAGCGCCGGCGCCGTCTTGAAGAGGGCGCGCAGCGGCATCTTCGCTTCCAGCTCGATGCCGTGGGTGTTGGCGCGGCCATCGTTGACCGGCATCGCCACCCACAAGCCGTTCTGCAAGCTCACCAAGGTGTGCGTGATATCGTCGATGCGGCGCACATAGGTGCTGGCCGTCATCAAGCCGCCGCCATCGATGTAGTGCTCATAGGCCAGATCGAGGCCCCACGCCAATTCGGGACGCAGCGCCGGATTGCCTTGCTGGTCGGGCGCGGTCGCGCTGTTATTGTTCGAGGCGAAACGACGCGGTATCAAGCTGTTCACGGACGGCGCCTTGTAGGTGCGCGTCAAGGCAAGGCGCAGCTGGTCGTTCTTGCTGTCGGGCAGTTTCCACAGGGTTTGGAACAGGGGGCTCCATACGCTCGAGCGGTTTTCCACCGCCTGGTAGTTGTTGCCGGCGCTGCGGGTGCGGATGCCTTCCCAGCGCACCCCGCCATACACCGACCATTGCGGCGAGACGGTCCACTCGTCTTGGCCGAACAGGGCCAGGCGGGCCACATTGGCGTCGAACAGCTGGTCGAGGTCAAACGCCGGCGCGCCCACCGCGCTGCGCTCGCGTTCGATGCGCTCTTCCGAGCGCAAGGCGTAGGCGCCGTCCCAGCCCATGGCCAGCGCGTGGTGTTCGATGATGGGCGTCGAATACTTGCCGCTGGCGCTGGCGCCGTGCTCGCTCGCGCTCGATGTGATCAGGCGGTTCAAGGCCAGCGTGCCGTCCTGATAGTACTGTTCGGACGGCGCCGTGGTGGCGCGCTCGTTGTAGTTGAGCCCCGCTTTGAGGTCGAGCTTGGCGCCCTGGGCCAGCTTGCGCGTCCACGTCACGTCCGAGCGCAGCATGTCGAAATGCGATTCGATGTGCACATGGGTGCCGCTGTACGGGGGCGGCATGCCGAGCGTCGTCGCCACGCTTTCCCCATTGTCGGCGTGGAAGCGGTTCAGGTTCAAGAAGCCTTGCCAAGTCAAGACGTCGCCCGGTCCGAGCGTCCAGTTCACGCGTGGCGACAGGTTCAGGGCGGAAAACTGCCCGCTGCTGGCTTCGCTGGCGGTGCGCGCCAGGGTGGGGGCGGCGCCCTCGAGGCCGCCGCTGCTGACGATACGCGAGGGCCGCGTGAAATGGGCGTAGGTGGCGCCGCCGCCGAGCGCGTACGAGAGCGCGCCCTTGCGCTCCGACAGCTGGACGTTGAGGTTGGCGCCGAGCTGGCCATTGTCGCGCTGCGCCCCGACTTTCACTTCGCGCTGCCCGCTTTGTATGCTCTTTTTCAAGATGATGTTGATGCCCCCGGCGATGGCCTGGGTGCTAAATTCGGCGGTCGCCGCGCGCAAGATCTCGATGCGCTCGATCATGTCGGGCGCGAGCGAGTCGAGCGAAAAACCGGCTGGTGCCGGTTCGCCGTTGAGCAAAATCTGGGTGTAGCCGGCGCCCAGGCCGCGCATGCGGATGTCGCCGCCGCGTCCTTGCACCCCGCCGATGGTCACCCCGGGCAAGCGCTTGAGCACCTCGGCGACGGTGGTGTCGCCATTGCGCAGGATTTCTTCCTGCGTCACGACGATCTTGCTGGCGGTGTCGTTGCGGCGCGCGTCGTAGCTGGCGGCGGCGCCGCGCACTTCCACCTTGGGCGTGGCCGGCGCCGCGTCCGCGCTTGCCGGCGCCGGGGCGCTGGCCGGCGCCGCCGCGCTTGCCGGGGACGACGGCGGGGGGGAAGACTGCTGCGGGGATGAGGACGTCGCGGGGGGCTCGGCCGCCGCGGCCAGGGCGCCGGCCAAGGCGGGCGCGGCCAGCAGCAGGCGCATCAGGATGGGGGGAAGGGCGGGGGCGGCGCGACGGCTCATCAGTGTCTCTGGAAATTTTGCGAGGGCGTATGGTCGCACACTTGGCGCGTTGCTGCCAAGCAATGCGCCGCGCCGGCCGGGGCGCGCGCCAGAAAATGGCGCCGCGGCCGTGGCCAGGCAGTATACTTACGGCTTTTTACCGCAACCGAGAGACCGAAAATGAGCGCCTTGCCACCTTGCCCGAAATGTCAATCCGAATTCACCTACGAGGACGGGGGCATGTATATCTGCCCGGAGTGCGCGCACGAGTGGCCAGCTGGTGGCGCGCCCGAGGCGCAGGAGGCGGCCAAGGTCTACCGCGACGCGGCCGGCAATGTCTTGCAAGATGGCGATACCGTCACCGTGATCAAGGACTTGAAGCTCAAGGGCTCGGGCGGCACCGTCAAGATGGGCACCAAGGTCAAGAATATCCGCCTGGTCGACAGCGACCATGATATCGATTGCAAGATCGAGGGCTTCGGCGCCATGAGCTTGAAGTCCGAATTCGTCAAGAAGGTCTGAACGCTTGGGGCGCCGGCGCGCCCCTTCAAAGGTACTCGAGGCGCGTGATTGCCATCCTGTTCGCGCGATCGGTGCCGTCGCGCCGGGCGTACTCTGGCTGTGTGCTCCATTTCACGGCGAGGTCGACATGACAACGGCAAACCACCCTTCCAAGCTGATCGTCCGCCAGTACCTGTTGGGCCGCGCGCGCGCCCACACGCCGCCGCCCACGCCCGAGGAAGTGCGCCGCCAGCTCGGCTGGGAATTGGTCGAGGTGAAGGACACGGGGCCGCGCCGCCCGTGAGCGTTGGCCCGGCATATTGATGAATGCCGCCAATGCTAGTACTATGGTTTTGCGACAAGATCCCAGCGTCGCCGTTTCCAGATGCGGGCAAAGGACGGGCACATGGTTTTGGCGCAGGGCGCGGCGAGCGCGGCACAAGGTGAGGATGGCGGGGCGCGCGCCCGCGCGCCCATCCGGCGCATCGCGATTAACACCGGCGGCGGCGACGCCCCTGGCTTGAACGCCGTCATCCGCGCGGTGTTCCTGGCGGGCGCGGCGCGCGGCTGGGAATGCCTGGGCATCCGCGACGGCTACGATGGCATCTTGTGCCCGCAACGCTATCCGGACGGCGGTGTCATCGCGCTGAACCACGAAAAAGTGCGCGCCATCGCCCACCTGGGCGGCACCATCCTGGGCACCACCAACAAGGGCAATCCCTTCGCCTTTCCGATGCAGCAGGCCGACGGCAGCGTGCGCGAGGTCGACCGCGGCGCCGATATCGTCGCCTATTTCGAGCGCGAGGGCATCGACGCCCTGGTCGCCGTCGGGGGCGACGGCTCGCTCACGATCGCGCAAGCTCTGGCAGAGCGTGGCTTGCGCGTGATCGGCGTGCCCAAGACCATCGACAATGACCTCGACAAGACGTTCACCACCTTCGGTTTCGACACCGCCGTCGGCTTCGCCACCGAATGCCTGGACCGCCTGCACAGCACCGCCGCCAGCCACCAGCGCGTGATGGTGGTCGAAGTGATGGGGCGCTACGCCGGCTGGATCGCCCTGCACGCGGGCATCGCGGGCGGCGCGCACGCCATCTTGATTCCGGAGATCCCTTTCGATATCGCCAAGGTCGGCGCGGCGATCGCGCAGCGCGATCGTCACGGACGCGGCCACGCCATCGTGGTGGTGGCCGAGGGCGCGCGCGCCATCATTGGGCAGCGCGCGGTCATCAACGCCGGCGCGCCCGGGCAGCAGGAGCGCCTGGGCGGCATTGGCGAGACGGTGGCGGCCCAGTTGGCCGATTTGACGGGCAAGGACACGCGCGTGGTGGTGCTGGGCCATTTGCTGCGCGGGGGCAGCCCGAGCGCCTTCGACCGCCTCGCCGCTTTGCGTTTCGGCACTGCCGCGGTGCGCGCGCTGGAACAGGGCTTGTCCGGCGTGATGGTGGCGCTGGCCTTCCCGAACGTGGTCTATGTGGCGCTGGCCGACGTGGCCGGACGCATGAAGGCGGTGCCGCTCGATGGCGACACCGTGCAGTGCGCGCGCGATCTTGGCATTTGCCTGGGCGACTAGCGCGATGCGCGGCCCGGCCACCTTACGGTTGGATGGCGCGGGCGCCGCCGCCGCGCGCCAGTTAATGCTGGGCTTGGCCCTGTGCCTGGCTGCCCGCTGCGCCGGCGCGCAAGACAGCGTCCAAGTCACGTTCAGTGGCTTCGGCACCGCGGCGCTGACCATGAGCGATACCGACCAGGCCGAATTCGGCTGGCCGACCCAGGCCGCGGGCGTGAAGAAGGCGCCGCGCAGCGGCGTCGATTCGAACCTCGGGGTGCAGGTCACGGCCGCGTCCGGGAACTGGTCGCTCACGGCCCAGGGCTTGACGCGCAAATTCGTCCTTGACCGCTACGGCGAGGAATTGAGCTGGGCCTACGCCAAGCTCAAGCTGGGCGACGACGTGAGCGTGCGCGTCGGACGCCTGGGCATGCCGGTGTATATGGTGTCGGACGCGCGCAATATCGGCTACGCCTTCACCATGCTGCGCACCCCGATCGAGATGTACCGGCAAGTGCAGATCGACCATGTCGATGGCGCCGACCTGCTGTACCAGCGGCGCGCGGGCGCCACCACGTTCAAGCTGCAAGTGCTGGCCGGCGCCAGCGCGGTGCACAATGTGGACGGCTCGACCGGCCACTTCCAGCGCCTGCGCGAGTTCAAGCTGGTCGCCGAGCGCGGCCCCGTCACCTTCAGCCTGGCGCGCCTGGACACGGTCTTTTCGGTGCCCGACAATGTGCTGCTCAATAGCGTGGTGGACGGCTTGATCGCGGCCGGCTACCCGCGCCAGGCCGAGCTGGTGCGGGTGCGCGACACCCACGGCGCCTTCACCTCGGCCGGGTTCGAGCTCGACTGGCATGGCTGGCTGGTGCAGTCGGAACTGGGCCGGCGCCAGACCGACGCGCGCAGCGTGATGGACACCACCGCCTACTATCTGATGCTGGGCTACCAACTGGGTCCGTTCACGCCCTACTATACCTATTCGACCGTCGCGCAGAACAGCCCGCGCGGTTTCGCCGAACTGCCCACCAGCGGGGCGCAGGCGGGTTTGGTGGCCCTGGCCAACGCCGTCACCAAGACCGGGCAGCAAAGCACCAATACGATCGGACTGCGCTGGGACTTCAACAAATCGGCGGCCTTGAAGCTTCAGCTCGACCGCATCATGCCACGCGACGGCGCCGGTTCCTTCATCAAGGCCGCGCCCGGATTCAAGGGCCCGGTGACGGTGTATGCCGCCGGCATCGATTTCCTGTTCTGAGGGCGCGCGCGTGCACAAACTACTCGCCGCCCTGATCCTCGCCAGCCTGGCCGGCGCGGCCTGTGGCGCCGAGCTGCTCGTGATCGTCAATCCGAAAAATCCGCTGGCGCGCCTGTCGAACGAGGAAGCGTCCGCCTATTTCCTCGGACGCGCGTTGGAATTGCATCCGATCGACCAGAGCGACGGGGCGCCGATCCGCGATGCGTTTTATCGCAAGGTAGTGGGCAAGGAGCCGGCGCGGGTCAAGGCGATCTGGTCGAAGCTGGTATTTACGGGTAAGGGCGTGCCGCCTTTGCAAGTGGGATCGAGCGCCGAGGTCAAGCGCGCGGTGGCGGCCGACCCCTTGGCGATTGGGTATATCGAACGCGGAGCGCTCGACGCGAGCGTCAAGATGGTGCTGAGCGTCGACTGAGGCGCCGCGGGGCGCGCCTCGCCAGCGCCTTAACCGTGCAGGAACTGGCCGGGAACGCGCCCGGCCGGCGCCGCCATATAGGTGGCCTTGACGGTGACGGTGATTTTCACGTCGTCGTTCTTGATGTTCATGGCCTCGCCGGTGCGGATGAAGTTCGCGACATTGCCGCCATGGCTGACATTGTCGACATTGAGGCGGTTGCAGCGCTCGCCGAAGGGGCTGAATTCTTCGTCGCGCTTGGAGGTGGCGACCGAATACTGCAGCCTCACCATGGTCTCGTTGCCCCAGGGCACGGCGGCGAGCGTGATGCGCACGCCATCCTGGTACACCGGGGGCGGGGTGACGGTCACGTCGCGGCTGCAGGAAATGGCCATGGTCGAGGTCTTGACGGTGTCGTCGACCACTTCCTGGCTGCGCGGCACCAAGACAAAGGCCGTGTACACGGGCTTGCCCTCGTTGCTGATTTGGATTTGCACGTCGGCGAAGGCGGGCAAGGCGCCGTCATCGGCCAGCGCTGGCAGGGCGGCCATGCCCAGCACCAGTGGGAACAGGAATTTATTCATCACAACCTCTCGTTGGTGAGTAGACAGTTGATAAAATGATTGCAAGCATGTTCGCTCCTGAAAATCGCTGCACCACGTGCATACTAGAACACAAGGCGGCAGCGATAGCAATGCCCATGTGCGCGCTCCGGTGGGCTTGGACGCGGGCCAGGCGATGTTCCTGATCGTGCGATAATATTTCATCCGAAGGGCCCCCTTCAGCCGATCCCGCAGCCCCCTGGACTGCGTCTTGTTACAGGAAGCAGCCTCACTTGTCCGATCCCATCAATAAGCGCTTGTGCGTCGCTTTGCTGGTGTCCTTGCTCCTGCATGCACTCCTGCTGGCCTTGCAATTTGGCGTGCCGGCGCTGGGTTTGCCGAAGTTCCAGGCGGCGCCCCTGCAGATTGTGTTGAGCGATGCGGCGCCACCTCGGGCGCCGGCGCCCGCGCCCGAGCTGGCGCCGGCGCCGGCCGATACCGCCGCAAGCGCCGCTGCGGGGGCGGGCGCGCCGGCGACGGGATTGAGCGTGCTTGCGCCGCCCGCGCCAGCCTTGCCGCCGGTGCCCGATCCGCTGCCGCGCAAGCACGGGCAGGCCTTGCGCAACGCGCGCATCAGCACGCCGCTTGACAAGAGCGAAGCGCTGCGTGCGCGCCTGATCGCGCAAGACCAGAATCCCGACAGCGCCTTCACCGTTCCCCTGCCCACGCCGGAAGAGGCGCCGCAAAAGACGCTCGACAAAAAGGAAGCGCAAGATGGCGCCGACGTCGGTGTGCAGGTGAGCAGCGTGCCCGACGCGGGCGATCCGACCGCGCCGCAGGAGCAGGCGCTGCGCGCGCAAGCCGAACGCAAGGCCGAGCAGGAGCGCGCCGCGCAGGCGGCCGAGCTGGAGGCAAAGCAGCTGGCGCAGGCCGCGCAAGCGAAACTGGAACAGCAGCGCGAGCGTGAAGTGGCGCTTGCCCTCGACAAAGCGGAGCAGGAGCGCCAAGCGCAGCGCGCCGCCCAGCTCAAGGAGCAGCAACAAGGCGCGCAAGCGGCGCTGCGCGAACAGCAGCGTGTCGAGGAAGTGGAAAAGCGCAAGGCCGAGCAGCAAACGGCCATGGCCGCGGCGCAGCTTGCCGAGCGCAAGAAGAGCGATGAACTGAGCGCAAGCAAGGCAGAACAAGTGAGCACGCTGCGCAAGCAGGCCGAGGAGCTTGCCGCGCGCAAGGCGGCGGCGCTGGCGGTCGAACGCAAGCAGCTCGAGGAGCTCGCCTTGCTCAAGGCGGCCGACGCGGCGGCCGAGCGCAAGAAGGCGGAGGAGCTCGCCTTGCGCAAGGCGGGCGAGGAGGCGGCTGAGCGCAAAAAGGCGGAGGAACTGGCGCTGCGCAAGGCGGCCGAGGAGGTGGCTGAGCGTAAGAAGGAGGAGCAATTGGCGCTGCGCAAGGCGGCCGAGGAGGTGGCTGAGCGCAAGAAGGCGGAGCAATTGGCGCTGCGCAAGGCTGCCGACGAGGCTGGCGCGCGCAAGAAGGCCGAAGAATTGGCCGCGCGCAAAACAGCGGACGAGCTTGCCCGCGCCGACGAAGCGGCCGCGCAAAAACGGGCCGACGAGGTGGCGGCGCAAAAGATCGCCGCGGACGCGGTTGCGCGTCAGCAGGCGCAGCGGGCGGCCCAGCAAGAGGCGCTGGCGCGCGAGGCGGCGCGCGCCCAAACCCAGGGGACGGGCAAGGATGGCAAGGCCAGCGCCGATAGCGCAGGCCTTGGCGGCAGCGCCGGCGGCCAGGCCAAGCTAGGCGGCGATGCGCTCGGTGGCGAGCTGGCCACGCGCGTGCGCGAGCAGCTCAAGGGCCTCGATATCTTGCGCGGCACGCCGCCCCCGCGCGCGCGCGCGCGCGACGACGAGGCGCGCGGACGGCGCCGTAAGGTGGTGGGCGCGCTCGAGCGCGAGGTGTCGGTGCGTTTGTATGCGCAAAGCTGGGGCGGCAAGGTCGAGCGCAACGGCAACATGAACTATTCGCAGATATCGAAGAGCCAGGCGCGCTCGCCCCTGGTGTCGGTGGCCCTGCGCAGCGACGGCAGCGTCGAGGAAATCACCATCATTCGCTCGAGCGGGCGCGCCGACATGGACGAAGCCGTGCATCGCATTGTGCGCGTCAACGCG
The DNA here is from genome assembly GCA_040388555.1 of Pseudomonadota bacterium. Classification (GTDB taxonomy): domain Bacteria; phylum Pseudomonadota; class Gammaproteobacteria; order Burkholderiales; family Burkholderiaceae_D; genus Telluria_A. The sequence continues at coordinate 30,215 of JAZKBP010000009.1, read as the reverse complement.
CGCTACGCGGCCTTCCCACCGGAGCTCGCCGCCAAATACGATGTCTTGGAGATCCGGCGCATCTGGGACTTCGACGAGGTGCTGCATCTGCTCGAAGAAGCCCCATGAGCAGGCCTTAGGCGGCGGCCAGCAATTTGCCGGCCGGCACTTGCGGCGCATTGGCGAAGTGCTGGTCGACGGCCAGGCGGCCCGCTTCCCTGGCCTGCTGCACGCCATACGGTGAGAAATCGCTGCCGCCGGTGAGCGTGGGCGCGGCGGCCTGGATCACCCTGATGGTCTTGAGCGCGCGCAGGCGCATCAGCCAGGCGTAGGCGGGGCGGTGGCGCAGCGCGCTGGCCGCTGGCAAGTCGCGTTCCATGTCGTCGAGCATCTCAAGGAAGCCCGACAAATGGCCGGCCCCCCCATATTGCGCCCAGAAACGGTTTTGGTATTGCAAGGCGAGCGCCCGGGTTTGCACTTCGAGCAAGTTGCGCGGCGCCTCCAGGCCGGTGCTGGGAAACAGGTCGACGACGAAGATCGGCAAGCTGCCCACCTCCTCGTCCGACAGCATATTGAGCAAGGCGTCGATCGGGGTGTTGCTGAACAAGCCGCCATCCCAGTATTGGCGGCCATCGATGGCGGTGGCGGCAAAGCCGGGCGGCAAGCTGCCGCTGGCCATGATGTGCTCAGGCGTGAGGTGGGCATGGGTGGCGATGTGGTTGTCGCCGACGATCTTGCTGCCATGGGCCAGGTGGTTCGAGAAGGTGGCCAAGGCGCCGCTCTGCAAATCGGTGGCGGTGACGGCCACGCGCATGTGCTCGGGTCGGTTGATCTGCCTGAAATCGCACAGGCGCGCCAGGGTGGCGAGCATGGGGCTGGTGTCGCACAGGCTGGTCCAGTGCGGTAGATTGAAATAATCGGCGCGCAAGTGGTAGAAATTCGGATTGCCTAGCAGGGACATGGCGCCTTGTTGCGCCGCCGGCAGCCACGGCACTTCGGGCAGGGTGATCGCTTGCCACAGGCGCTGCAGACTGGCCGCCACATCGCCGTCGGGCGCGCCGGCGATGGCGGCGGCGTTGATGGCGCCGATCGACACGCCCGTCACCGCCGTCGCCTGCCACCCCAGTTCCGCCAGCCTGGTCACGACGCCGTATTCGAAAGCGCCCAGCGCGCCGCCACCTTGCAAAATCAAAGCCATTTTCTTCATGATGCTCCTGTCCTTGTGTGGGTCGGTGCCGGCACGGGTGTGCCGGTCGAAGGCATGGGAATGCCCGAAGCGACTGTACGTGAGGGACCCGGGCCGCATCTTGAGCGGCAGCAATGCAAGGTGCGCGAAGCGGGGTTTGGCGCCACATTGAGTCGCATCAAGGGGGCGCCAAGGCGTGTGAATGCGCGCGTGGCGGGGCGCTCTAATCGTCGATGGCGGGCCCGAAAGGAGAGCGCGATGCACACGCAGGCGTTGCACAGTGAGGCGATGCGCGCCACCACGGGCGCCCCCGGCGCGCGGCCGATCGGCCCGCGCCGCTGCTGCGACTGGCGCAGCAGCTATGTCCGGTGCTGCTGCTGGTCGCTGGCGCTGCTGGTGGCGGCGTGCTCCGGTTCGGGCCAGTTCGGCGCGCGCGCACCGCGCGCCGCCATCGCCGCCACCGGGCCGCCGGGCGGCGATGGCGCCCCCGTGCCGATCTTGGCGCTGCCCAGCTTTGTCGAGCTGGTGCGGCGCGAAGGGCCGGCCGTGGTCAATATCAGCGCCACCCAGACCGTGCGCAGCGACGGGCACGAGCTGACGAACGTGCCGCCGGACGATCCGCTATTTGATTTCTTCCGCCGCTTCCTGCCGCCGGCGGGGCCGCTGGAATTCCAAACGCGCAGTCTCGGCTCTGGCTTCATCATCAGCCCGGACGGATTCATCCTCACCAACGCCCATGTTGTCGACAACACGGACGAAGTGACGGTGCGCCTGACCTCCAGGCGCGAATACAAGGCCAAGGTGATCGGCACCGACATGCGCAGTGACATCTCGCTCATCAAGATCGAAGCGAGCGGCTTGCCGGTGGTGCCCATTGGCGACCCGGCCAGGCTGGAGGTGGGCGAATGGGTGGCGGCAATCGGCGCGCCCTTCGGTTTTGAAAACAGTGTCACAGCCGGCATTGTCAGCGCCAAGGGCCGCGCGCTTCCCGACGGCAGTTTCATCCCCTTCATTCAGACCGACGTGGCGGTCAATCCGGGCAATTCGGGCGGGCCCTTGTTCAATATGCGGGGCGAAGTGATCGGGGTCAATTCGCAAATCTACAGCCGCACCGGTGGTTACATGGGAGTGTCGTTCGCCATTCCCATCGATATCGCGATGGAGGTGGTGGGCCAGTTGCACGCCACGGGCAAGGTGCGGCGCGGACGCATCGGTGTGCAGGTGCAGGAATTGACGGTCGACCTGGCCCGCTCCTTCGGCTTGAACGATGTCAACGGCGCCCTGGTGAGCATCGTCGAGGACGGCGGCCCGGCCGCCAAGGCGGGCTTGATGGCCGGTGACGTCATCCTGGCCGTGGACGGCAAGCCGGTGGCGACGTCGGCGGACATGGCGCGCATGGTCGCCGCTAGCCGACCCGGCACGCGTCTGGCGCTGGGGGTGTGGCGCGGGGGGGCGAACTTGACGCTGGCCGTCACGGTGGCCGAGCAAGCCGTCGAACGGCCGGCTTTGGCCGCGCCGCCCGAGCATGCGGGGGCGCTGGCTAGTCCGGCCGGCTTGCAGCTACGCGAACTGACGGCGCAGCAGCGCGCGCACGCCGGCGTCGGCGCCGGTGTGCTGGTGAGCGGCGCCAGCGGCCCGGCGGTGCGCGCTGGCATCTTGCCGGGGGATTTGATCCTCGCGCTCAACCACAAGCCGGTGCGCACCGTTGGCGAATGCATGGCCAGGCTCGTCGCAGGGCAGGGCAGCACGCTGGCGGTGCTGATCAAGCGCGGCGACGCCAGCTTGTTCGTGCCGCTGCGCCTTGACTAGTTGGCGCCAGCGGCGTCTGCTAGCCTGCCGCCTGACTAGGCCGCGCCCTAGGGTATGCCACCCGACCAGGCGGCGCGCGCCTGCGCCCGCACCGGGCGCACCCGGCGCCAGCGCAAACTTCGACGCGCCAATCGCGTCGGTCCAGCAAGCCTGGCGCGCCAGCGGCGCCCAGCCGGCGCGCTCGATAGGCGCGCCATCGAGGACGCCGCTCAAGATCAGGGCTGGTCGCGCGAAGACGCGATCCACTCGCGCTGGCGCCGCAGCACAAACGCGGCGTACAGGGGAAGCTTGCGCAACAGGTAGAGCGCGACGTGCGCGAGCGCGCGTGGCGGCAAGGCGCGGCGGCCCGCCTTGAACCAGGCAGCCACCAGCGTCAGCACGACCAGGAGCAGGGGCAAGCCCCCCAAGGCCCACGGCCACACGCATGCGCAGGCGGCGGCCAGCGCCGCCCCCAGCAGGGCCAACGCGGTGCTGGCCAGTACCAGCAAGCCTAAGGGCGGCACGCACAGGTCGGCCGCCAGGAATAGCAGCGCGCCATTGCGCTCGCGCAGCGCCTTGAACAGCAGGCGCGGCCCCTGCCGGAGCAGCAAGTCCAGGTGGCCATGTTCCCAGCGCGTGCGCTGCGAGCGCGCGCCGGCCTGGTTGTCTGGAAATTCGCTGAGCACCTGCGCTTGCGGGCAAAAGCGCGGCGCCAGACCGACCGCGGCTAGGTCGAGGCCCAGCGCGAGGTCTTCGACGATGGCGCCGCTGGCCAAGGGCGCGGCGCTGATCGCTTCCCACGGGAAGGCCATGCCCGTCCCCATCAGTTGGCAAGGCAGGCCCAGGCGCGCGCAGCCGAGCGGACGCAGCCAGTTGCGCACGATCCATGCGAATTCTGCCACCCGCGTGGCGGGGGTGGCGCCGGGCTTGGCCCGCATCAAGTAGAGCGCTTGCGCGGGGCGCCGCTGGGCCCTGCAACTGGCGCCCAGATGCGTCAGCGCATGCGGCGCAAGCAGGCAATCGGCATCGATGACGACCAGCACCTGGGGCGGTGCCTGCGCCAGGTGGCGCACGCCGGCGTCGAGCGCGTAGCCTTTGCCGCGGCGCGCCGGCTCGTGCCGTTCCAGCGTCTCGACGCCGTGCGCGCGCGCGATGACGGCGGTGGCATCGCTGCAATTGTCGGCGACGACGAGCAAGCGGTCGCCTTCCGCCAATTGCGCGGCGATTGAGGCGAGCGTGGCGCCGATGCCGAGCGCTTCGTTGTGCGCCGGCACCAGCACAGCAATACGCGGGCGCCCCCCGGATGTCGCGCGGGCAGGCGGGCGGCGCGCCGCGCGCGCGAACAAGGCGGCGCCCAGCTGCAGGGTCAGCAGCAAGGCCGGCCACAACAATACACCGAGCAAGAGCAGGAAGGGGAGGAGCGCGATGAGCGGCAACAGCGGCGCCGGCATCATGGCTTGCCCCGCGGGCCGATGCGGGTCGGGTGGACGGCGCGGAAGCAGCGCGCCAGTTTGGCCACTTCGGTGGCGATGGTATGGCGCGCCAGCACGCGCCGGCGCGCCGCCCGTCCCATGGCCTCGCGCGTCGCTTGCGGCGTGGCCAGGAAGGCGCGCAGTGCTTGCGCGAGGGCGTCGGCGTCGCCGGCCGGGAACAGCCAGCCGTGTTCCCCATGGCGCAGTAATTCCGGGATGCCGGCGATATAAGTGCTCAGCACGGGGCGGCGCAGCGCCATCGCTTCCATGATCGCCACCGGCAAGCCTTCGGCAAAGCTGGGCAATACCAGGGCGGCGGCCGCCAAGATATGCGCGCGCACTTGCTCGCCACTGAGCCAGCCGGTGATGCGCACCTTCTCTTGCAATCCCAGCTGCGCGACGCGCGCCTCGATGGCGGGCCGCATTTCGCCGTCGCCCGCCAGCACCAGCTCGAGGTGAAAGCCTTCGCGCCGCAGTTGGGCCAGCACCTCGAGCAGCAGCAATTGGGCCTTTTGCGCGCATAGGCGGCCCACGCACACGATGCACGCCGGGGCGGGCGGCGCGGCGCGCGGCGCGTCCTGGAAACTTTGGTCCAGGCCGCAATGGACCACGTGCACCTTGGGCCAGAGCGCTTGCGGCAGCAAGCGGTACAGCTGACTGCGACCGAAGGAGCTGACCGCCACCACGAAGGCGGCGCGCGCCACTTTGTCGGCCAGGTGCAAGGCGCCGGCTTGTTCGAATTCTTCCGGGCCGTGCACGGTGAAACTGTAGGGCGGGCCGCCCAGGCGCGCCGCCAGCATGGCCACCTCGGCCGCGTTGGTGCCGAAATGGGCGTGCAGGTGATGGACGCCCGCTTGTTCGAGCCAGGGCACGATGCGGCAGGCCTCGGCCAAATAGACGAGGTGGATGGGCAGGGGGCGCGCGCCGCGCCGGCTCATCTTCAGGGCGAGAGCGGCGGCGGCGAGCAACTTCGCCGGGCGCGCCGCCAGCATGCGCAGCAGCGCCGCCAACAAGGCGGCGCCGCTGCGCAGGCTGGCCAACACGTAGCGGGTGCGCGCGCGTTCGGCGTCGTCGGCGGGGTCTGCCAGCGCCTGGTCGGCGCCGCGCAGTGCCAGGCGCAGCACGGAAAATCCCTGGCGTTCGAGCTCGACAATCTCGCGCCGGATGAAGCTGTGGCTTGTCTTTGGATATTGGTTGACCAGATAGGCCAAGGGAAAGTTATTCATGGCGCGCTCCCTACGGCGGGCGCAGCGGCGCCGGCGAAGGCGTATGCCGTGCCCTGCGCGATCGCGTGCGCGCGCAGGCGTGCGCGCCCCTGGACGCGCAGCGCCGCGCACGCACTGCCGGCGAGGAACCAGAAATACCAGTTGAACGCCAGGTAGTACAACATATTGTCGAAGTAGGCCGTGAGCATATAGGCGAGCACGATCGACATCAGGATCACGCTGCCGGGCCGGTCTGCAGCCATGCCGTGGCGCAGGCGGCGCAGCAGACGCGTCAACAGCCACGCGTAGCTGAACAAGCCGGCCAGGCCCGTTTCAAACAGGAGTTGGACATATACATTGTGGGGGTCCCAGCTGTCTTGCCCCTCGAGCGGAAAAAAGCGCGGCGAATAGAATTTGAAGGAATCGAGCCCGTAGCCAAACAGGGCATGCGCGCCTTGCATCCATTCGAGCCCGGCTTGCCACAGCACGACGCGCCAGGCGTAGGAATTGAGCGTGTCGCCGCTGCTGCCCTTGTTGCTGGCCACGTCGAGCAATCGCTCACGCACGCCCGGATCGAGCAGCAGCAACAGCGGCACGGCCAGCGCGTAGAGCAGGAAGCGGCGCTGGAAAAACATGCCATAACCCATGAACACGAGCAGGCAAGCGCCCCAGGCACTGCGCGTGCGGGTGAGGATCAGCAGGGCCAGCAGCGAAGCCATGTAGATCCAGAGCGTGGCGCGCATGGGCGCCGCTACCAGGCGCGCGCGCCTGCCGTCGGCTGACAGGGATTTTTGCACATACAAGATCAGCGCCACCATCAGCACCAGGTAGAAGGCAAAGATGTTCGGATGGGTGAAGGTGCTCTTGATGCGAAAGTCATCGCTGCTGCTCAAGCTGCCGTGCATGCCCAGCTCGAGCAGCGCGTAGGCGACCGGCAGTAGCGACGAGCACAAGATCACGTGGACGCAGGTTTTCACGTCGCGCTGCGTGCGCACCAGATATAAGGGCGTGGCAAAGACGGCGCAATACGACACCTGCACCAGGAACAAGCGCAGCGCGTTCAAGGGTTCAGGCGCCAGTGCCGCCGCGACCAGGGCGGCGAGCAGGAAGGGCCCCCACATCGGCAGCACGACACGCCGCAACAGGACCGGTTGGCGCAGCAAGCAGTAGGCGGCGATCATGATGACCAGGGCGTTGAGGATGGCGCCGGCGCCCATGCCGGCGCCATTGTCGGCCTTCAAGGCTTCGAACAAGGGCTCGGCGCTGGCGCGCAACAGCAGGATCAGGAAGAACAAGGCGCGCATCGGGTGGCCCATCACGATGACTTCGCTTGCGCCGTGGCGCGGGAGCGCAGCAAGCCCATGGAAGCGAAGCGCAGCAGTTTGCGCCCCAGCAGATAGGTGAAGGTGAGCGCATTGGCGAGCGACCAATCGCTGCGCAGGCCGGCTACGTAATAGCGCAGCGCGCGCCCGGTGGCGCCACGGATAAAGAACTGGTGCGCGATCTCGTAGCGGATGCGGGCGAGGGCGGCGGGCAGGCAGGCGCCGCGCGCGATGGCCTGGGCATGCTTGGTTTCGAGGGCGAGCAAGACTTGTTCATGGCACAGGAAGGTCTCGAGCGAATTGTTCGTCAGGTTGCTCTCGTGCGTGGTTTTTTCCAATAGCACCGGCGAGAGCAATATGAAGTGGGTGAACTGGGCGCAGCGCAGCCAGTATTCGTAATCCTCGGCTTGCCGATAGGCGGTGTTGAACAGGCCGACCTTTTGCATCAGGGCGCGCGTGATCAAGACGTTTGACGCCGTACCGACAAAGTTGACCTTGACGAGTATCGGAAAGGGCGCGCACAAGGGCTGGTCGAACACCAGCTCGGCGGCGCCCTTGCACAGCGAGAAGTGGCGCGCCAGGGCGCGCGCGCGCGGGCTGTAGACGTGGAAGTCACAGCAGCAAAATCCCACATGCGGATGGGCGCGCAGCGCCGCCAGCTGCAGCGCGAGCTTGTTGGGGCGCCACACATCGTCGGCGTCGAGAAAGGCGATCAGGTCGCCGCTGGCCGCCTGCATGCCGACATTGCGCGCATGCGCGACCCCGCCATTGGGGATGCAGAGCAGGCGGATGCGCTGGCCGAATGGCGCGAGCACTTGGCGCGTGGCGTCGCGCGAACCGTCGTCGACGACGATCACCTCATGCGGGCGGTGGCTTTGCGCGAGCGCGCTGTCGACGGCGCGGGCGATGAAGTCGGCGCCGTTATACACGGGAATGATGACGGAAACGGTGCAGTTCATGGCTCACCTGTATAAATGCATTGGCGGGTGGAGTGTGCGCTCGACATGCCATTCATGGCGCACGCGCAAATACGACAGTGGCACGCCGCTAGCGTCGCCCGAGCCGGCGTCGATGACGCTGATATCGAGGGCGCGCGCGGCGCAGCCGGCCACGCCTTGCGCCGCCACGCTGTCGACGGATAGGCGCCTGCCCAAGGCCAGGCCATTGCTAGACGAAATTGCGACGGCGAGGAGCGGCGTGTTCATGGCGCGATCAAGGCTTGGCCCAGCTGGTGCGCAACAGCGCGCGCATGTCGGAGAGGTCTTGCTGGAGCAATACCAGCAGCGCGAAGGCGTAGGCGATGGCGCCAATCACGATGCACAGGGCGAAACCGGTGGCGCGACCGGCCAGCGCCATCACGCCCCCTGCCTGGGCCAGCCACAGCACCAGCAGCATGAAGCCGGCGGCCGCCACCGGCGTGCCGATGTCGCGCAAGGCCGCGCGCGGCGCGATGCGCAGCATGGACACGACGATGGCCAGGGCGGGCAAGAGGTTCAGCAGATTGGCCGCCAGGAAGCTCGCGGCCACGCCTTCAATACCCCAGCGCACCCCGATGAGGAAGGCCGCCACCTGCAGCGCGGCCCCCAGCACGCCGAGCATGAGCAGGAGCCTGGTTTTTCCCAGCGCCATGAACACGGCGCCCGTGCTGGCCGTGATGGCTTGGATGAAGCCGGCCGCGGCCAGCCATTTGAGCACCGGCGCGGCGCCGCTCCAACGCGGCCCCAGCAAGAGCGCCACGAACGGTTCGCGCAGGAAAAACAGGCCGGCCATCAGGGGCGCGCTGACGGTCGAGATGCTGCGGGTGGCGCGCAGGTAAAGGCGGCCGAGCTGCTCGCGCGCCCCTTGGTGGCGGCTCATGGCGGGAAACAGGGCGCGCGTGGCCACGCCCGTGATGTTTTGCATCGGGAACAGCATGACCTTGGCGGCAATCGCATACACGCCCAGCGCCCCCGGGCCGAGCGCGGCACCGATGATGACACTGTCGGCATTGCGTTCGAGGTAATTGACGTATTGGAAGAGCGAGAAATGGGCGCTAAAGCCAAAGATGCTGCGCAGCTCGTCCAGCGCGAACACCTTGCATGGGCGCCAGGGCAGGGCCCGCATCGATTGCACGGTGGTGAGGGCGGTGGCCACCAGCATTTGCGCCACCAGGCTCCACACGCCGGCCCCGCACCAGGCCAAGGCCAGGGCCAAGCTCAGCGCGCACAGGGCGCTGACGGCCTCGATCCGCGCCAGCACGCGAAAGCGCGCATCGCGTTCGAGCAAGGCTTGCTGGACGGCGCCCAAGCTGGAGATGGGAAACGCCAGGCTGAGCGCACCGACCAGCGGGGCAAGTTGGGGCTGGCCATAGGCGCGCGCGATGGGGGCGGCGCCGACCCCCAGCAGTAGCGCGATGGCCGCCGCCAGCGCCGTGTTGAGCCAAAACAGGGTGCTCACCAGCGTGGGCGAGACCTGCGGACGCTGCACGATGGCCACCATGGTGCCCAGGTCGCGAAACAGGTAGGCCAGGTTGGTGACCGTCATCGCCATCGCCATCAAGCCGTAGGAGTCGGGCGGCAACAGGCGCGCCAGCACCCCCATGCTCACCAGTTGCGAGCCCACCCGCACCGCCTGGGAAAGCGCCACCCACCTGACGCTGGAGATCAAACCCATGTGTCCCGCCCCCCTTTGCCGCCGCGCGTCGCGGCACCGTGAATTCGGCCTTGCCGACGCGCTTTGATGATAAGCAGGGCCCGGCATGCATGTTTGCGTTGCCGCAGGCGTGCGCCGGCGCGCGATTCAATAGGCATTCTTGTCGGACCAGCCTTTGAGCGCCGTCCACGCGATGATGCGCAGGTCCAGCCACAGCGACCAATGCCGGATGTAATACAGGTCGCATTTGACGCGCCCGGCCATCTTGTCGACCGTGTCGGTTTCGCCGCGGAAGCCGTGGATCTGGGCCCAGCCCGTGATGCCGGGCTTGACGCGGTGGCGCAGCATGTATAGCTCGAGCACGTCCTTGTACATCTCGTTGTGCAGCAGGGCATGCGGACGGGGACCGACCACCGACATATGGCCGGCTAGCACGTTGAGAAATTGCGGTAGTTCATCGAGGCTGCTGCTGCGCAAGAAGTGGCCGATGCGCGAGATGCGCGGGTCGTCGCGCTTAGCTTGGGTGAGCGTGCCATGCTCCTGGTGCAGCTTCATCGAGCGGAATTTGTAGAGGAGGAATTTTTTGCCGTCCAGGCCAAGGCGCTCCTGCTTGAAGAAGACGGGACCGGGCGAGGACAGCTTGACGGCCGCCGCCAGCGCCACGAACAATGGGGCCAGCGCCACCAGCACCACGGCGGCGAACAGGCGGTCGAACACATCCTTGACCAGGCCGTTCAAGCCGCTCGAGTTGGGCCGGTTCAGCTCGACGGCGGGAAAGCCGAGGAAATCGACCATGCGGCTGCTCAAGATCTGCATGCTCAAGGTGTCCGGAATCCAGCGGATATCGACCAGCGCGTTGCGCAGCAGGAAGGGCAGTTCGCGCAACTGGGCGGCCGCGGTCATCGGCAGCGTGATCCAGATTTCGTCAATCTGGTTGGCGGCGACGAACTGGGGCACCTCGGCCAGCGTGGCGACCGGCGCGATGGGCGGGGCGACGGCGCCGTCGTCGGCGCCGGCGTGCACGGCGCGCACTTCGTAGCCGCACCAAGCCTGCTCGACGGCGCGCCGGTGCAGGGCGCGCCCGATGGCGCCGTAGCCGATGATGAGCACGCGCTTGCAATTCAAACCCATGCGGCGCAGCGTGTTGAGCACCGAATAGGCGAGCGCGCGCGAGCCGACCAGCATCAACAGGCCGCCGGCGAACCAGTAGCACACCCACAGGCGCGAGAGGGCGCCGGCCTGGTGGATCAGGAAACCGAAGACGATGCCAAGCAAGAGCACCAGACCCCACGACAAGGCAAGGCGCAGCAGCAGTTGCGCCAGCGCGCGCCCGCGCCAGGACACGTAAATGTCGAGCCGCAGGAATACCAGGGCGGCCAAGGCGCTGCAAAAATACAGCAAGATCGCGTGGATGGGCGCGACCTCGTGCAAGAGCCGATGAAATTGCAGCAAGCCGGCCAGCTCGCCGGCGGCAACCAGCACGGCCACGTCCAGCAGGCGCAGGCAACATTCGAGACGGGACGGATTTCTGCTGATTAAGTCGTGCATATGCTCTCCTTGGCTGCCCCGCTGCCCGCATTGCCCCTGCCGCCCGGCCTTGCGCCTGGTTTTTGCTGTGCCTGACTTTTCGGCTCCTGTCAGGATAGTGCGGCCGTCAGCGGCGCCGCCGGCGCACGCGCACGCTGCTTGATGCAAGTCAAATCATTCTTTCCGCCTTTCAAGAAAATTTCCTGGACTCGCCCCGCACGGGGCGCGCACGGGAAAATGTGGGTGGACCGCGTCCGATTTTTTCCCCGTCCTTAAGGCAGATCAAGCATGCTGCGCGCCATGGCGCTAGTGTGGAGTGGCGCGTCTGCGCCTGACCGGCCTGGGGAGTGGCATGAGAATGAAATATTGCGTGAAATACTGCGTGAAACCTGGCGAGGGCGCCAGGGCGTCCGCCTTGCCTGTGCGCTTGCTGGACATGACGCTCGATAATCTCGACGAGAGCGCTTGTGTGCGCCATGTCATGGACGCGCTGCGCCAGGGGCGCGGCGGCTGGATCGTGACCGCCAATGTCGACATCCTGCGCCGCCACACGCGCGATCCGCAGTTCCGGCGCCTGGCCGCCGGCGCCAGCCTGGTGGTGGCCGATGGCATGCCGCTGGTGTGGGCCAGCCGCCTGCGCGGCACCCCCTTGCCGCAGCGGGTGACGGGATCGAACCTGGTGCTCACGCTTAGCGCGGCCGCCGCCGCCGCGGGGCGCTCGATCTTCCTGGTGGGCGGCGCGCCCGGCATGGCCGAGCGGGCCGCCCAGGTCTTGCTGGAGGCCCAAGCCGGCTTGCGCCTGGCCGGTCCGCCATTTCCGCTACCGTGCTTCGATGGCGATCCGGCCCAATTGGCGAGCCTGCGCGCCGCGCTCGCCGCCGCGCGCCCCGACATCGTCTATGTGGCGCTGGGTAGCCCCAAGCAGGAATGCCTGATCGGCGCCTTGCGCCGCGCCTTTCCGCAAACCTGGTGGATCGGCATCGGCATCAGTTTCAGCTTTCTTGCCGGTAGCGTGCGGCGCGCCCCTGCGTGGCTGCAGAACGCGGGCCTGGAATGGCTGCATCGCCTGATCCAGGAACCGCGCCGGCTCGCGCGCCGCTACCTGTTGCACGGCATTCCGTTCGCCCTCTACTTGCTGGCCAGCGCGCTGGGGTGGCGCCTGCGTCAGCGCCTGGGCGCGCGCCC
>JAZKBP010000009.1:16841-17910 GCA_040388555.1 Pseudomonadota bacterium | reverse complement strand
CTGCGTCACGCTAGCGGCCGGGCGCGCTCCTGCAGTGCGGCGCGTGCGCCAGTGCTTCATGGCTTGCCGTAGTCCTTGGGCAGGAATTGCAGGCTGCCCCAAGGGAAGCCATTGAGGATGGCGTAGTTGGCGGTGCCGCCAAACAAGGTGATGTAAGGGTCGGTCTTGCCCTGCATCGTGTACGACTTCGGATTTTGCACGCGCATCGAAATGGCGCCGGCCTTGTCCCACACCACGAAGCCATACTTTTGCGCCGCCTTGGCGATGATCTTGGCCACCGGATGGATCGCCAGCGCATCGACACTGACGCTTGGATTGAGCCGGAAGCGCGACCCTTCCGGTATCCGGTTCGCCGCATGGTTCGGGTTGTAGCCATCCGAACGCACCGCCGGCCACGACACCACGTTCGCGCTTTCAAGCTCGACTAGCGCGATGCCGATGGCATGCCGGATCTCGCCGCGGCTCAATTCCTCGGCCGTGATCTGCCCGCCCAGGAAGGGCAGTCCGGTGGCTGTGGTGCCGTAGCTGCCCGGCCAGATGCCGGCATTGCTGGCGGTGTTTTGCATGCGCCCACCCCAGCACGCCTGCCATTGCCCATTCACTTTGCGCGTCTGCCAGAATTCCCACATGCTGTTGCTGGACGGTTGATAGAGCGTCATTTCGCCATCCGTGCCGTCGGACGGCGCCGCGATGCTCGGCAGCGGCACCGCGCTCCATTGCTGTGCCAAGCCGGCGTCGGTGTAGCCCTTGTTCTGGCAATCCCACACGCGCACCTGCACGGTGGCGGTGTCGGCCTGCGCCGTATAGACGGGACTGGCGTAGGCGCTGGTGTTGATCGTCACGTTGCCGTAATAGGTGCGGATCTGGCGCTGGAAGTCCGACACATAGCCGGCCGAGTTGGGGTGCAGCGGCGCGTTGGCGGGAATGGGCGTGTACCAAAAACTGGTCGCGGCGAACACTGCGTCCGTCGGCAATGACGTTGGCGATGGCGTCGGCGTCGGTGTCGGCGTTGGTGTTGGTGTTGGTGTTGGTGTTGGTGTTGGTGTTGGTGTTGGTGTTGGTGTTGGTG
>JAZKBP010000009.1:0-16741 GCA_040388555.1 Pseudomonadota bacterium | reverse complement strand
TCGGGGGCGGGGTCGGTGTCGGTGTCGGTGTGGGCGCCACGTCGTTCAACACCGCGAATTCGTACAGCGAATATCCCCATGGCGTGCCGCGCTGGCTGGCGTTCATCCGGACGTAGCGCGCGCTGACGGCGTTAAAGCGGATATCCTCGTTGCCGCCGGCGCCGCTGCCGGTGCTGTACACCGTTTGCCAGCTGTTGCCGTCTTGCGAGGTCTGGATCTGGTAGGCTTTCGCGTACGCGGCTTCCCAGCTCAACACCACGTGGTTGATGGTGCTGACGGCGCCCAGGTCGACCCTGATCCATTGCGCATCGCTCGCCAGGGAGCTCCAGCGGCTGCCCGCATTGCCGTCGACGGCCGCCGCCGGCGCCAGCGTCGCCGATTCCATCGACGATGCCGTGGCCGGCTTATTGAGAGCGAAGTTGGCTGCTGGCGCGTCGTTGTAGACCGCCATCTCGAATAGCGAATAGCCATAGCTGGTGGCACGCTGCACCCCGACCATGCGCACGTAGCGCGCGCTGCTGGCGGAGAAGTGGATATCTTCGGTCCCGCCGGCGCCGCCACTGGTGCTGTACGCGATGCGCCAGCTCACGCCATCATTCGACAAGGCGATCTGGTAGGCCCGCGCGTAGGCCGATTCCCACTTGAGAACGACATGATTGAGGCCCATGACGCCGCCCAGGTCGACCGTCAGCCATTGCGCATCGGAAGCTTGTGAACTCCAGCGCGTCGCGCCATTGGCATCGACGGCGGCGGCGGCCGGAAAGCTGCTGCTCCATGTCGACGAGGCCGACGCCGGCCGCCCTTGCGCCAGATTGCCCGCACTGGCGACCAGGGTCGCGGCGAGCCGTTCCGGCGCCACATTGGCGGGCTTGTCCACGTTGGAACCTCCCCCGCACGCCGTCAGCAGCATGCTCACACTTGCGCATAGCATAGGTCGTATCTTCCCTGTCGAGTATAGATTTTCTAACATGTGAGTTCCCTTTAATTTCCAAAAGAATGGATTTGTTTGAGCAGCGTCAAAGAATTGAGTTCCCGATAGATACAAATTTTTTTATGTTCGGAAATGCTGCATGCAGGGAATGGGTTCGATGGAAGCGGGGATGCGCTCGCTGGCGCGCGGCCCGGACCCGATTGATGTGGCACAAAGTCCGATGCGCGCTGCTCTTTACCCTTGATCGGGCAGGATGGCGGCGCGCGCTCACCGGTGCCCCTGCCTGTCAGCCGGTCGCGCTGGCCGCGGCTACACCAAAGCGATCGCCAAGCCATGAAAAACTCACTCCTGCCGTCCTCGCCGCCGCTCAGTGCTGTGCTTTTTGCCACGCTACTTGCGGCGCTTCGTGCTGCGCTTCGTGCTGCGTTTCTGGCACCGCTACTGGCCGGCTGCGCATCGGGCGCCTACGACGTGCGCGCCTCCGCCACGGCCGACGGGGCACCGCCAGTCACCCCCATCACCGAGCAATTGCTCAAGGCTGAAAAGAAACAGCGCGAGCAGCGCAAGAGCCAGGATGTGAGCAAGCTCCTTGTCGCCCATCCCGCGCCCTACACCATCGATGCCGGCGACATCCTCTCGATCGTGGTGTGGGATCACCCGGAATTGGCGGGGGCGGTCATGCTCGGGCAAAACCCACCGGGCGCCGGCAGCGAGCTGGCCCAATCGGGCTTGCCGCCGGCCGGCTTCGTCGTCGACCACGAAGGCAAGATCCAGTTTCCCTACGCCGGCTTGCTCAAAGTGGCGGGGCTGACGGAAGACCAGGCGCGCGCCTTGCTCACGGCCAAGCTGGCGCGCTATATCCACCAGCCCAACGTCACGCTGCGCATCCAGGCCTACCGCAGCAAGCGCATCTATATCGACGGCGAAGTCAAGGCGCCGGGCTTGCAGGCCATCAACGACATCCCGATGACCCTGGTCGAAGCGCTTAACCGCGCCGGTGGCGCCCTGCCCACGGCCGACCAAAGCCGGATCCTGCTCGAGCATGCCGGCACCCATTATCAAATCGACTTGCCGCAACTGATGCAAAAAGGCATCAACCCGGGCAACATCCTGTTGGCCCAGGGCGATGTGGTGCGCGTACCGTCCCGCGACGAGAGCAAGGTGTTCGTGTCGGGCGAGGTCATCACGCCCAAGTCCCTGACCATGCACAACGGGCGCTTGACGCTCAACGAGGCGATGGGCGAGTCCGGCGGGGTCAGTCCGCTCGGCGACAGCCGCCAAGTGTATGTGGTGCGGCGCGTGGGCAACGCGCCCGTGGTCTACCAGCTCGACGCGCGCGCGCCCGACGCCATGGCGATGGCCGAGGAATTCGAGTTGAACCCGCGTGACGTCGTCTACGTGGCCGCCTCGCCGCTGGCGAACTGGCACCGGCGCGTCAGCTTGCTGTTTCCGGGGGCGCTGTCGTCGGCCCTGGGCGCAGTCAAGCCTTGATGGGCCCGCGCCACGCCCGTCATGCCAATCATGCAGCAGCGCGCCCGAACCGATCGCGAGCCCACCATGCCAAGCCCTGCCAACGACCATCCCGGCGCGAGCCTGATCCGCAGCCACGGCCCCATCGACTACGCGCTGGCCGCGCCGTCGCCCCCGGGCTCGCCCGATGGTGACGAGGCCGACGTCGCCTTGAGCAGCTATTTGCGCGTCCTGCACGAGCAGCGCTGGTTGATCGCCACCATCACCATGGCCATCGTCGCGGCGGCCGCCCTCTATGCGGTGTTGGCCACGCCCGTCTACGAGGCGAACATGCTGATCCACGTGGAAGAGCAAACGCCGAACGCGTCGAAAAACATCTTGAACGAAGTGTCGTCGCTGTTTGAAACCAAGAAGGCGGCGATCGCCGAAATGGAATTGCTCCGTTCGCGCATGGTCATCGCGCCGGCTGTCACGCGCCTGCGCCTGTATATCGACGCCCAGCCCAAGTATTTCCCCATCGCCGCCGCCTGGCTGGCCCAGCATCCGGGCAAAGGTTTGTCCACCCCCGGCCTGTTCGGCTATGGTGGCTACGCATGGGCGGCAGAAAAAATCGAGGTGCCCCTGTTCGATGTCGGCAGCGCTTTGCAAAACCGGGAATTTAGCCTCACGGCGCTCGAGGGGCAGCGTTACCGCCTGGAGCAGGTCGAGCGCGGCATCGTGCTCGAAGGCGTGGTCGGGCGCACCTTGAGCGCCCATACCAGCGATGGTGATCTGGCCTTGCGGGTTGATGCGCTCCAGGGCTTGCCCGGCGCTCAATTCCGCCTGCGCCGCAGTTCGGTCTTGAGCGCCATCGAAAACGTGCAGACGGCCATGCTCATCAGCGAACAGGGCAAGCAGTCCGGGGTGATCGAAGTGCGCCTGCAAGGGCGCAACGCGCCCCTGGCCCAGGCCATCCTGGGCGAAATTGGGCGCGAGTACATGCGCCAGAACCTGGCGCGCAAGACCGAAGAGGCGGAAAAGTCGCTCGCTTTCTTGAACACACAATTGCCTGAACTGAAGCGCCAGCTCGAACAATCCGAATCCGAATACAACCAGTTCCGCCATCGCCATGGCACCATCGACCTGGGCGAGGAAGCCAAAATCAGCCTGCAGCAAGCGGCCGCGGCCAAGACGCGCCGCATCGAGCTGATGCAAAAGCGCACCGAGTTGCTGACCCGCTTCACCGATGCGCATCCGACCCTGATCGGTTTGAACCGGCAAATCCGCGATCTGGACGAGGAAATGCGCAATATCGCCAACCATATACAAAGCTTGCCCCTGCTTGAACAAGACGAGGTGCGCTTGACGCGCGATATCAAGGTCAACACCGACTTGTACACGGCGCTGTCGAACACGGCGCAGCAATTGCGCATCATTTCCGTTGGCAAGGTCAGCAATGTGCGCATGGTCGATGCGCCCATGTTGCCCGAGCGTCCGCTCAAGCCGAACCGGCCCTTGATCCTGGGCGCGGCCTTGGTGGCTGGCTTGTGCGCGGGCCTGGTGGCCGCGTTCGCGCGCAAGGCCATGCAGGCGGGCATCGACGATCCGGCCAAGATCGAGCAATTGCTGGGCGCGCGCGTCGTGTACGCGACCATTCCGCACAGCGCCAACCAGGACAAACTGGTGCGCCAGGCCGATGGGGACTTTCGCAAAGTGCCCTTGCTGGCCAAGGTCTTGCCCGAGGATTTGACGATCGAAAGCTTGCGCAGCTTGCGCGCGGCCCTGCAATTTTCCTTGCCCCACTTCCGCAACAATATCGTGATGATAGGCGGGCCCACCTCGGGTCTGGGCAAGTCCTTCATCTCGGCCAATTTCGCCAGCGTGCTCGCCGCCAGCGGCAAGCGCGTCTTGCTCATCGATACCGATTTGCGCAATGGCCACTTGCACGACTATTTCGGCAGCGCGCGCCAGCGTGGCCTGTCCGACGCCATCAACGGCGCCTTGCGCGTCGATCAAGTGATTCGGCGCGAGGTGATGCCCAATCTCGACTTCATTTCAACGGGCAACCTGCCGGCGAACCGGGCGGAGTTTCTCATGCATCCGAATTTCGGCGCCTTGCTCGCCGCGCTGGCGGCCAACTACGACGTCGTGCTGCTCGATCCGCCGCCTATCCTGGCCGTGGCCGACGCCTTGATCATCGGCGCTCACGCCGGCGCCGTGTTCGTGCTCGTGCGCGCGGGCCTGTCCACCGAGGGTGAAATCAAGGAAGCGATCAAGCGCTTGAACCATGCGGGCATCGCACCGCAGGGGATCTTGTTCAATGATTTGGCCCTGCGCCTTGGAAATTATGGCTACCAGTATAAATACGGCCACATCAGCGAACTCGAATACGGCTCCTAAGGGGCTGCGCGTCCGGCATTTGCTGCACCCACACGGGCGCGGACCATAGGACCTTGCCATCATCCTGGGTCACGCGGGCATAATAAAAGTGCGCGCCGGCCGTCGGGGTGATGATCGTCTGGGGCGCGCTCGAGAGCAGGCTGACCGTCCCATGGCGTCCCGGTACGCCTTCGAGCAGGGCGAGCAGGGTGGCGCCATGGCCGGCGCCATTGGCGTAGCGCACGTTCAGCGTGAGCGGGCCACGGTTGCTAAAGCGCTCGCCCATGATGTGGCCGTTGGCAGTGAGGATCAGCTGTCCCGCTTTGTCCATGGTGGCAAACACGCGGCGCGCCTGCAAGGCTTCCAGAAAGCTCTCTTGTGTGAGCGCCGTGTCGTTCGGTATCAGGATGGCCGTGCGGTTGCTGTACGCGGCCCCCCAGTTGGCGCAGTGATTGTCTTGATTGCTGCTAAATGCGACATGGAAACCCGCCTCGAGCGCCTTCTGGCATGCGCCTTCAAAGATGCTTCGGCGCGTTTCGCCTTCTTGTGCGTTGGCGGAAAAGGCCGAGGTGTTGAGCACTTCGCACAGCGCCATCGCCGCATCGCCATCGGCGCTATAGCCGAGCGCGGCGCCGCCGGCCTCGAATTGGCCGGCGCTGGCGGGGTGGTTAAATTGCCCCAGCAGGGCGCGCGCGCGCATCACGCTGTACAGGAGCGCGTAATCGCCCTTGGGGGTGAAGGTATCGGCCAGCAAGTCGCCGCTGGCATTGTGTTCCCAGCCGAACAAGGCTTGTGAATTGAAAATGTTCAAGTGCCCGCCATGCTCGATCACGCCCCATTCCATGCCGTACAAGGCGAGAAATTCAGGATGGGCACGCGTAAAAGCGGCGGCGCTGTCAAGGCCAGATCGGAATAATCCGGTGGCGAAGGCGGGTGTGGCGCCGCCATTGCTGCCGGTCGAGCCGTCGAACAGGTGGTTGTGTTCCGACGTCATCAGGAAGTCCAAGCCATGCGCGCGGGCGAACGCGTAGGCGTCGGAGGGGGCGAAAGGTGCCGCCTGCGGCTCCTGGGCCCCTTTGCAATTGTCGAGCGCGCCACCGCCGTCGCTGTGGTTCGTTTGGCTGTGCAAGTTGCCGTAATAGATGGTGTAGGGCAGGTCGGGGACCTCTGGGTCAGGCGATTGCGCTTTGCTTGCGCGGCGCCGGCCGGCCCCGGTGGGCAAGGGGGCGCTCGACGCTAGCGCCGGCCTGGGCAGCGCGCCAATCTGCATGGGCCAGCGCTGCTCGATCATGTCGGCACCCGCCGCCGCCAGTTGCCGCTCCACCAAGGCCTGCACCTTCCTGCTGACGCCCGTTGCGCGCGCATCAACACGCTGCCTGTTTCGCGTGGCATCGCGTTGGCCACGGCCTTGGCCAGCGCGCGTACCAGCGCCGAGTTCGCTATCGTGCGCCTGACGATGCGCGTGTCCGTGCGCGCGAACCGGCTTGCCACCTGGTGCGCGCTCATGTGCGCCGGCGCTTTCGCTATCTTGCGCGCTTGCCGCCAGACTGACTTGGTAAATGCCATCGGCAGCGGCCGCGGCGCGCGGTCCCGGCCATGCAAGTGTCACTTGCACCTCATCCTTGAACAGTGCTTCAAGGCCGTACCAGCGCTGCAGCAATGCCCCCGACGGCGCGCGCACCTCGACACTCCAGGCAATGGTCTGTGCCGTTTGCGCGGCCGGGAATTCAAACTGCAGCGTCAGTTGGCGTGCTTGGCCCGCACTGCCGGCGGGGGCGCGAAAGGGCACGTCGATCGTCGCATCGAACTGGCGGTGGTCGTGTACGCTGGCGCAGGCCAGTGTGCTGACAAGTAAAAGCGCATGGCAGCCATGGACGTAGCCCAGGCGGCGCGCGTTCGCATGCGGCGCATGGGAGTCGATGGACGGGCCAGCACTGGGTGAATCGGGCGTTTTCATGGCAGCTTTCTGCGGACGAAGGCGCTTGGCCTTCCCGTGCCTCAGTGCATGCACAAAACATGCCCGTCGCCGCGTCAAGGCGGGTCGATGCGCGCAAGCGGCCCACCATGGCGTGCGTGCGCCTTGACTGTGAAATTTTCCGACATGTTGGCGCCTTGCGCGCTTTGTCTTTGATGGATGTGGTAGTCAAACTACTTTGCTCATCCCTGTTTTCAATTGACTTTGAAATGCTCGTGACGCAGAATCGCCATTGACTACTGTGCTGGTGTGGAAGTGCTTTCGCGGTGATGGTAGTTAAAATACTTTATAAGCTTCAAAACAATGACCCCGACAACGGGGCAGCCTAAAGAGACGAACACCTTTTTTGTTTTTATCGCAGAGCGGCAGCGAGGCGTCCGTGCGCGCGCGCGCAGCGTTGCCTCGCGATGCCGTGGTGTGACTTGAAAATATCAAAAACAGGAGACAAACATGACTTTCCCCCCCATCCTTGCCAGCGCGCTGCTTGCATGCACCTTCGCCTTGGGCGCCGCACCGGCCCATGGCGCCGTCAACGCAAAAAGCCTGGGCGCGAGCATCGACGCCGCCCATGCCAGCATCGCGTTTCGCCTCTACTCGTCCAGCGCCAGCCGCATCGAGCTCTATCTCTACAGCAGTGCCAGCGGCACACAGGAAAAACTGCGCGTGCAAATGACGCCGGCCATGGGCGGCTTGTGGAGCGCGAGCTTGCCCATCGCCACCGTCAACGCCGCCGGCATCGGCTCCACCGTCTACTATGGCTACCGCGCCTGGGGCCCTAACTGGCCATACAGCGCCGCCTGGACCAAGGGATCGGCGCAAGGATTCATCAGCGACGTCGACGCCGCCGGCAACCGCTTCAACCCGAATAAATTGCTCAGCGACCCCTATGCACGCGAATTGAGCCACGATCCGATGACGCCGGCCATGAGCGACGGTAGCGTCTACGCCAGCGGTCCCCTGTACCGCAACATCGACACCGGCCTGGTCGCGCCCAAAGGCATCGTACTCGCCGCCGATGCCCAAGCGGTCGGCGCCAAGCCGGCGCGCGCCTTCAAGGACGACATCGTCTACGAGAGCCACCTGCGCGGCTTGACCATGAACGACCCCGCCGTCGCCCCAAGCTATCGCGGCACCTACAAGGGCGCGGCCCTCAAGGCCGGCTACCTCGCTGGCCTGGGCGTGACGGCGATCGAGTTCTTGCCGCTGCAAGAGACGCAAAACGAGACCAACGACCTGGTCCCGAACACGGACACGGGCGACAATTACTGGGGCTATATGACGCTCAATTATTTCGCACCGGAGCGCCGCTACGCCTACGACAAGAGTGCCGGCGGCCCCACGCGCGAGTTCAAGGCCATGGTCAAGGCCTTCCACGATGCCGGCATCAAGGTGTTCATCGATGTCGTCTACAACCACACGGGGGAGGGGGGTGCCTGGTCCGCCGCTGACACCGGCACCTACAATCTCTACGGCATGCGCGGCCTGGACAACGCCACCTACTACAGCTTGACCGGGGACCGCCAGTCCTCCTGGGACAACACCGGGGTCGGCGGCAACTACAACACCCACAACGGGGCCGCCCAAGACTTGATTGTCGACTCGCTCGCCTATTGGCGCGATACCCTGGGCGTGGATGGCTTTCGCTTCGACCTCGCTTCCGTGCTGGGCAACACCTGCGAGCACGGCTGCTACAACTTCGACAAAATGGATCCGAACAACGCCTTGAACCGCATCGTGCGCGAGTTGCCGCCGCGCCCGGCCGGCGGCGGCGCCGGCGTCGACCTGATCGCCGAACCGTGGGCCATCGGCGGCAATTCCTACCAGGTGGGCGGCTTTCCCAGTGGCTGGGCCGAATGGAACGGCATCTACCGCGACACCTTGCGCGCCAGCCAGAACAAGCTCGGCACGCTGGCCATCACGCCCGGCCAGCTCGCCACGCGCCTGGCCGGCTCGAGCGACCTGTTCGCCGACGATGGCCGCCGCCCCTGGCATTCGGTCAATTTCATGACGGCCCACGACGGCTTCACCTTGCAAGACCTGTACAGCTGCAACGCCAAGAACAATGTGCAAGCCTGGCCCTACGGTCCGAGCGATGGCGGCGACGACAACAACAATAGCTGGGACCAGGGTGGCGTGGCGCAAGAGCAGCGCAAAGCCGCGCGCAACGGTATGGCCTTGTTGCTGCTGGCCGGCGGCGTACCGATGATCAGCGCTGGCGACGAGGCCTTGCGCAGCCTGGCATGCAATAACAATCCCTATAACCTCGACTCAATCGCCAACTGGCTATCCTGGAGCCGTGACGCCAATCAGAGTAATTTCCAGACCTTCAGCAGCGCCATGATCGCCTTTCGCAAGGCCCACCCGGCGCTGCGGCCGGCTAATTTCTACGCGGGCGTCGACACCAACGGCAACGTCATGGAGCAATTGCGCTGGTTCACGCCCGAAGGTGGCGTGGCCGACGCAAGCTATTTCAACGATGGGGCCAAGCACGCGCTGGCCTGGCGCATCGACGCCAGTGAGTTCGGCGACAGCGCCGCCGCCATCTACGTCGCCTACAACGGCTGGAGCGGCAGCGTCAACTTCAGCTTGCCGTGGCCGGGCGCGGGGAAAAGCTGGTATCGCGTCACCGATACTTGCGCCTGGGCCGAGGGGCCGGGCCAGGTGGCCGCGCCCGGCGCCGAAGCTTATATCGGCGGCGAGTACAGCAACTACGGCTTGTGCGCTCGCGCCATTTTGGTCTTGATCGCGAAGTAAGTCCAAGCAGCGGAGCGTGGCGGCGCGCCGTTGCCACGCGCTGCCGGTCGCCGGGGCCAGCGCATCCCGCTCGGGTGCGGGCCGCGCGCCATTCACCGACGCGTGCGCGATTCACCGACGCGTGCACGATTCACCGACGCAAACCCGCCATTGGCCGAAAACTCCTGTGCGCCGCCGCGCCCGCCGTGTATCTTTGGGCTGTCGCATCCAAAGGAGTCAGCATGAAACACACTATGCACCGAGATTCACGCAAGCAACTGACCTGGGGCGTGATCTTGATCGCCATCGGCGCCGCCTTCCTGCTCGACCGCGCGGGCTGGCTCGAAATCAGCCAATTCTGGCAATATTGGCCTTTCCTGATCGTCGTGTTCGGCCTGGTTCAAGTGATCGGCTACCGCAGCGCGCGCGATCTCACCGGCGGCCTGTGGCTGGTGGTGGTCGGCCTGTGGCTGTACGTGTCGACCGAGGAGTTGTTCGGCCTGGGCTTTCACAACAGTTGGCCGATCCTGATCATCGCCTGGGGCGCCGGCATGGTCGTCGAACCCCTCATCCAAAAACACCTGTCCTCGCCTATGGAGCAAGATCATGAGCAATAAACACTTCCGCACCCTGCCCGCGCAAGTCGTGGTGGGCGTCCTGGCCATCGGCATGGGCGCCTTGTTCCTGCTCGACAGTCTAGGCTTGATCGATTTCCACGGTGTCTTGCATTTCTGGCCGATGGTCTTCATCGTGTTCGGCGCGCTCAAGATCGCCGACACCCGCACTGCGCACGGCTTGCTGGTCGGGGCCGTGCTGATCGGGGTGGGCGTCCTGATGACTTTGCACAGCATGGGCTTGATCCGCTTCGGCTTGCACACCATGTGGCCGCTGTTGCTGATCGCCGCCGGCGTGGCCATCGTCCTCAAGGCCGTCGGCGCGCGCGCCGCGCCGTCCACTGCCGGCGGCGAAGCGGGCGAGGACGTCGTCGACGTCACCGCCATCCTCGGCGGCTTCCAGCGCCGCATCACCAGCGCGCGCTTTCGCGGCGGCGAGGTGACGGCCATCATGGGCGGTTGCGAGCTGGACTTGCGCCAGGCCGGGCTCGACGGTGAAGCGCAGATCAAGATCTTCGCCCTGTGCGGCGGCGTCGCCATCAAGGTGCCCACCGACTGGACTGTTGTCATGCACGGCACCCCCATCCTGGGCGGCTTCGAGGAAAAAACCGCTACCCCGCCGGATGCGAGCAAGCGGCTGATCGTGCGCGGCTATGCGATCATGGGCGGGGTCGAGGTGCGCAATTGAGCTGCACCTGAGCCGCACCTGAGCCGCACCTGAGCCTGAATTTAGTCCGAACCAAGCCAACATGCCCGCTCCCTTCGCCACGCGCCGCGGCGCGCTCCTCTACTTGCTCGCATGGCTGTTGCTGGGCGCGCTCGCGGCCGCGCTGATCGTCGCGGCCGGCGCCGCGCGCTGGCCCAACGCGCTGCTGTTAGCGCTGCCGGCCACGTTGTTGTACGGGCTGGGCGCTGGCTTCTCGTCCTACTACCTGTGCCGCGCCTATCCGCTGGCCGACAAGGGCGCGGCGGCCATCGCACCCATGCTCGCCGTGGCCGCCGCCGCGGCCGGCGCGCTGTGGTGCGGCGCCTGCTTCGCATGGAATAACCTGCTGCTAGCGGCGCAACAGGACTGGGCCGGCATCGTTTTTGAGCGCGCCGTGGGCACCGCGCTGTTCGGCGCGGCCACGCTGCTCTACCTGATGGCGGCCGCCTTCCATTATCTAGCGATCGAATCGGAGCGCGCCCGCCTGGCCGAGCGGCGCGAACTGGAGTCGAAGCTGGTGGCCCAGCAGGCCGAGCTGCGCATGCTGCGCACCCAGATCGACCCGCACTTCCTGTTCAACAGCCTCAATTCGATCAGCGCGCTCACCGCCAGCAACCCGGCCGGGGCGCGCGCCATGACGCTGCAGCTGGCCGACTTCTTTCGCCGCAGCCTGGCCATGGACGCGCACGTGAAAAGCACACTCGCCGCCGAGCTCGAGCTGGTTGGGCATTTCCTGGCCATCGAGGGCATCCGCTTCGGCCAACGCCTGCGCGTCGCATATCAGGTCGAGGACGCGGCGCGCGCCTGCCTGCTGCCGCCGATGCTCTTGCAGCCCTTGGTCGAAAACGCCCTCAAGCACGGCATCGCCACCCTCACCGAGGGCGGCGCGGTGCGCATCGTGGCGCGCCGCGCCGCCTCGCTGCTGTACCTGGAGGTGGAGAACGACGTCGACCCCGAGGCCGGCGCCAACGACGCCGGCCGCGCGCGCCCAAGCGACGGCATCGGTTTGGCCAATGTGCGCCAGCGCCTGCGGGCGGCCTATGGGCACGAGGCGGCCCTGCACGCCACGCGCGGCGCCGCCAGCTTCCGGGTCGCTTTGTCGCTGCCGGCCCACACCATGGAGGCGCCGCCATGCGCGTGATCATCGTCGACGACGAAGAGTTGGCGCGCGCCGTGCTGCGCGAATATCTGGGTGCGCACGCCGACATCGAGATCGTGGCCGAATGCGCGAACGGCTTCGAGGCGGTCAAGGCGATCGTCGAATGCGCGCCGGACCTGGTGCTGCTCGATATCCAGATGCCCAAGCTGAACGGCTTCGAGGTTGTCGAGCTGGCCGGGGGCAAGCCGCGCTATGTTTTCGTCACCGCCTACGACCAATACGCGCTCAAGGCCTTCGAGGTGCACGCGATCGACTACCTGCTCAAGCCTTTCAGCCAGCAGCGCCTGGATCAGGCGATCGCGCATGCGCGCGCGCACGCCGCGCCCGCGCGCGCCATCGCCGCCATGCTGGTGCAGGGTGCGCCGCGCCAGGCGCAAGAGCGCATCCTGATCCGCGACGGCGCGCGCGTGCATGTCGTCGCCACCGCCAGCGTCGCGTGGATCGAGGCCCAGGACGACTATGTGCAAATCCATAGCGACGGCAAGTCCTACCTGAAAAACCAGACCCTCTCCGAACTCGAAGCGACGCTCGACGCGGCGAGCTTCGTGCGCATCCACCGCTCCTTCATCGTCAATATCGCTTCTGTGAGCCGGATCGAGCAGCAGGGGCGCGAGCGCCACGCGGCCGTGCTGGCCGACGGCACGCGTTTGCCGATTAGCCGCAGCGGCTACCCAAAGCTTAAGGAAAAGATCGGCTAGTGGCGTCCCGCGGCGCCGCCTCGCACCACTGCACATAGCACACGGCCACCGGCATCTGGTGCGCGCCGCAAAAGGCGATGGCGCGCAACTGGCTGTCTTGCAGGCGGTCGCCCGGCCCCTTCACCTCGATCATCCGGTAGCGCCGCTCGGCGGGCCAGAATTGGATCAGGTCGGGAAAGCCGGAGCGGTTGGCCTGGATGTCTTGCAGGATGCGCGCGAACCACAGCTTCAGGTGGGCCGCCGGTATGCAGTCGAGCGCCAGCGCGATCAACTCCTCGCTCAGTCTGTCCCAGGCCAGGAAGGGCGACTGGATGCCCTGCTTGTCGCGGTAGCGGCGCGCGATGGTGTGGCGGTGGCGATCGTCGTCGAGCTCGGCCAGGCAGGCGTCAAACAGGGCGGCGCGCTCGCGCTGGAAATGCGGGCTGTGCAAGTCGGCCGGTCCGCGCTGGAAGGGATGGAAGAAGGCGCCGGGCAGGGCGCAAAAGATGGCGGGCCAGCACAACAAGCCGAACAGCGCGTTGATGAGCGCGTTTTCGACGTAGAACACGGGCGCTTGCGCGCTGGCCAGATGCGCGCGCACCAGCTGTTCCACCGGCAGCGCCGGCAGCGGCCGCGCCAGGCTCAGCTGCCAGCTTGGCGGCGGGGCGGCGGCCGGCGCCCGCGCCGCCACCAGTCCGAGCTTGCGCGCCAGGCGCGGCGCCATGCGCCGCAAGGCCAGGCGTTCGGCCTCGTTTTCGGGCGCGCCCCAGGCCTCGCTCAGCAAGGCTTGCGCCTTGGCAGTCTGTCCATCCTTTTCCAGCACGCGGATCGCGCGCGCACGCGCGCCGGGATAGTTGCAAGCGGCGTACAGCGCGCCCGCGCCGGCCCAGTCGGCGCGCTGCTCATATTGCTGCCCCAACTGGTACAGCAGGCGTGCGCGCCGCCCGGCGAGCCAGGCATTGTCGTAGTGGCGGCTCTGCAGCGCCGCGATCAGCTCGGGCGTGAGCTCGCCCGCGCCCGCCAGCTCGCGCACGCGTTGCAAGGCCAGGTAGTCGTCCAGGTCGCGCCGGTTCTGGAAGGCGCGCGCGCCGGGGCCGAACGGCACGCTCTCGTAGCGGTACACGCCCAGGTCCGAGAGCACGAATTCGGACCAATCCTGGTGCGTGTTGCCAAAGAAGATAAGGCGCAGACGCTCGCACAAGGGCTTGGCGCGCACATGCAATACCGACTCGCCGCTGGCGCGATACCAGGCAGAAAATGGACGGGGATCGGCGAATTGCGCGCGCAGCGCGGCCAACTGCTCGGATTTCTTGGCCGCGCGCGCCGGCGCGCTCAAGCCGAACGCCTGAGCGATTTCGGCCTTCGACAAGAGCGTGAACAGGGTGTCGATGTCGAGCACCGGATCGCTCTCCACCCACGCTGTGCGCAGCAGCGCGCGCGCGGCCGCCTCGGCGCAACCGATCTCGGCATAGGTGAGTTTGCTGGTGCGAAAGGCGCTGCCCTTGCGCATGAGCATGCGTACGAACAGGGCGCGCGCCGCCCGCGGCAAGGCCGGGAAGGCATCGACAAAGGCTCGCTCTTGGCCATCGAGCAGATCGGCATAGCGCTGCCCGATCCAGTCGAGCGCGCGCTCGAAGTTCTCGAGGTAGTAAAACGGCTTGTCCTGCAATGGGTTCATGACACTGGCCACAAGATTGCCAAGTCCAGGCGGGGGCAGGCATGCGCTGCGTGCCACGCTGCGTACCACGCCTTGTACAAGTATAGCGCCAGCGCGCGCGGCGGCGCGCCAGCTGCGCCTTCAACTGCCATGGTCGGGCCGCTATCGCGCTTGGCGGCAGCAGCGGCGTTCATTCAATACAGCGTGCACAGCACCAGCTCCGGGTCGGCGTTGATGCGCAGCGGCAGCGTGCTGCAGCCTACGCCGCGGCTGACCACCAGGCTGCCCTTGTCGGCCAGTGCATAATGGCCGTAGCAATATTGACGCGACAGGGGGCCGTGCGGCACCACGATCGGCCTGCCATCGCGCCGTGCGACTTGGCCGCCGTGGGTGTGGCCGGCGAAGCCGACATCGAATTTCTCGGCGCCCAGCAATAGCAAGCCGTCCGGTGCGTGCATGAGCAAGATGCGGATGGGGCCGGCGCCGGCGAAGGTGGCCGCCCCATCGGCCTGGCCGGTCCACGGATCGTCCATGCCGCACACCGACAGCGCCTCGAAGGGCGCGGGCAGGGCGCAATTGCGGTTGACCAGCACCTGCACGCCGGCGCCGGCCAGGCCGCGGCGCAGATGGTCTTCGTCGCTCCACAAGTCGTGATTGCCCAGCACCGCGAATTTTCCCAGTGGCGCCTGGCAGCGCGCGATGCCGTCCACCAGCTGCGCGAGCGCGCCGGCCCGGCTATTGACGAAGTCCCCGCCCAGCAACAGCAAGTCCGGCGCTTGGCGCTCGAGCTCGGCGAACAGGCAGGCGAAGATGGCCGGATCGGTGCTGGGGCCGGCGTGGAAATCGGAGGCGAACGCGATCTTGAGTGGCCGCGCCAGGCGCGGCCCGGCCAGCGTCACGCTATGCTCGGTGACCGAGAGCGCGCCATGCAAGCCGCAGCGGTACGACAGGCGCGCGATAGCGCCATTCAATAGCAGCAGGTCGAGCGTGGCTTGGGCGGCGCGCCGCCACCAATGGTTGTGGCGGCCGCGCGCGACGCTCATCGCACCGATGCCAGGGGCGTCAGCAAAAACGGACCGCAAGCGGCCCGTTCACGCGCTGCGCCGTGGCGCTTCATTTTTTCCGTGTCTTGGGAGCGGCCGCCGCCTCCGGCACCACTTGCGCCGTCGCCTTGGCGATATGCTCCTCGACCGCCTTGACCGCCTGGCGCGTGGCCACCGTCACTTGCTCATAGCCCTGGAACGCGTTTTCAATGGCTGTCTTGACGATTTGCACCGCGTTTTCCGAGCCGGGCCGCACGTTTTGCGTCACATCGTAGATCAAGGCGCTCAAATTGCTTTTGGCCTCGGCGATGTGGGCGTCGGCCGCCTGCACGAATTCGTTGTGGATATCCTCGATGATGTCCTTGAGTTCACCCCCGTAGGCCATCGCGCCCGCCATGCCCGGCTGCACCCGCGCCGCCACCGCGGCCATGGCCGCCTGCGCGTCGCGCGCCTCGCTCAGCTCCTTGCCGGCGGCGACCGTACCGGCCATGGAATCGCGCGCCGTCGCCATATTCAGGGCCACGACCTGCTGCACGCCTTGCACGGCTTTGCTGGTCAATGCGTTGAAGGTCATCATCTGCAGTTCGAACAGCGTCTTGGTAGCGGTGGCAAATTGCTCGGGATTGGTGAACATAGGGACTTCTCCTCGGATGGATGGGACGTTGTGCGCGGTGTATGCGTTGCGGTGGCGG
This sequence comes from Pseudomonadota bacterium, assembly GCA_040388555.1. GTDB lineage: Bacteria > Pseudomonadota > Gammaproteobacteria > Burkholderiales > Burkholderiaceae_D > Telluria_A. The sequence goes on along the minus strand of JAZKBP010000009.1, from coordinate 726 downwards.
TGCGTCGTGTCGGTCAATTCTCCCTTGAATATGGCTGGCGATGTGCATCCATTATTTCGTATGGCCCGGCTTTGTGCAATGGCTATCTTTGAAAGGGCCGTGCGCCTTTTCCCAGCCCGGGCCGGGACTGGTCTGGGCGCAGGCGAGCTTGCCGTCCTGCTTGCTGCGCCACTGGTACCATGGGGCCGGCACGGCCAGCGCGCCGGCCGCGGCGGCCAGCAGCACGGCGCCCAGCAGGCGGCGCCCCAGCGCGCGCGCGTGTTTCATGCGACTGCGCCGGCGCGCGGCGCGACCAGCGGCAGCAGCAGCGTGAAGTCGCTGCCCTTGCCGACTTGGCTGTTTAATTCGATGCGCCCACCGAGCACCCCGGTGACGATATTGTGCGCGATGTGCAAACCCAGGCCCGAGCCGCCCGAGCCGAGCCGGGTGGTGAAGAATGGGTCGTACACGCGCGCCAGATTGCACGGGGCGATGCCGGCGCCGTCGTCGGCGATCGATAGCGCCACCGCGTCCAGGCCGCGCCGGCGCGCGCCGACCTTGATGGTGCCGCCATGCTCCCCGTCAAAGGCGTGCACCAGGCAATTGTCGAACAGATTGGCCAGCGCTTCGCCCAAGGGCCCGGGATAGCTGTCCATGTCCAGATCGGCCTCGATGTCGAGCTCGACACGGATCGGGCGCTGCTTGATCGACACCGCCAGCGCTCCCATCATGTCGGCCAGCACGGTG
>JAZKBP010000008.1:0-69883 GCA_040388555.1 Pseudomonadota bacterium | reverse complement strand
TGACCTCTTGCATGCCATGCAAGCGCTCTCCCAGCTGAGCTATACCCCCGTCCGGCGAAGAAGCAGAATTATAGCCTACGTCCTTGCTTTATGCAAATAGCGAAACGCGAAAATTTTTAAACTTTTTTTCGCGCCCCGCCACCGCGCAATTTCTACAAGCTTTTCCGCACGCGTGCGAGCACGCTGGCGCGCCCCACCAGCAGCAGCACCGCGTCGATGGCCGGCGTTTGCAGTTGGCCCGTCAACAACAGGCGCAGCGGCATGGCCAGCTGCGGCATTTTCAAGCCGTGCGCGGCCAGCACTTCCTTGATCATGGCCGACAGCGCTTCCTTGCTCCACTCGAGCGTTTCGATACGCTCGGCAAATTGCGCCAGCGCCGGCTTGACGGCATCCGTCAAGTGCTGGGCCAGCAAAGCCGGCTCCGCTTGCGGCGTGCGGTAGAACAACATGCAAGCCTGGGCCAATTCATTGATGGTGTTGGCGCGTTCCTTCATCAAGGCCAGCGCGGCCGGCAACTCGGGCGCGCCCTCGAACACGGCGCCTTCGGCCAGCATCAGCGGGCGCGCCAGCGCGGCTAAGCGCTCGTTGTCGGCCAGCTTGATGTAGTGGTTGTTAATCCACGCCAGCTTCTCGGTGTTGAACTGCGCCGCCGAATTGGACAAATGGCTGCCATCGAACCAGGCGCAGAACTGCTCCATCGAAAAAATCTCTTCGTCGCCGTGGCTCCAGCCCAGGCGCGCCAGGTAGTTCAGCATCGCTTCGGGCAGATAGCCCTGGGCCGGATACTCCATCACGCTGACGGCACCGTGGCGCTTGGACAGCTTCTCGCCGTCCGAACCCAAGATCATCGGCAAGTGGCCATACTGCGGCAGCGGCGCGCCGATCGCGCGCAAGATGTTGATCTGGCGCGGCGTGTTGTTCACATGGTCGTCCCCGCGCAGCACGTGCGTGATCTGCATGTCCCAGTCGTCGACCGCCACGCAAAAATTATAGGTCGGCGTGCCGTCCGGGCGCGCGATGACCAGGTCGTCGAGTTCCTTGTTGGCGATCGTGATCGTTCCCTTGACCACGTCGTTCCAGCTGACCTCGCCATCGAGGGGATTCTTGAAGCGCACCACGGGCTTGCGCTCTTGCGGCACCGCCGGCAGCGTCTTGCCCGGCTCCGGGCGCCAGGTGCCGTCGTAGCGCGGCTTTTCGCCGGCCGCGCGCATGCGCTCGCGCATCGCCTCGACTTCCTCCGGCGAGGAATAGCACAGATAGGCCGTGCCCTCGGCCAGCATCTGCGCCACCACGGCGCGGTAGCGCTCCATGCGCTGCATCTGGTAGAACGGGCCTTCGTCGTGCTGCAGGCCGAGCCACTGCATGCCGTCGATGATCGCTTGCACCGCTTCCGGCGTCGAGCGTTCCAGGTCGGTGTCTTCGATGCGCAAGATGAAGGTGCCGCCGAAATGGCGCGCATAGGCCCACGAATACAAGGCAGTGCGGGCGCCGCCCAGGTGGAGGAAGCCGGTCGGGCTGGGGGCGAAACGGGTGCGTACAGTCATGGCGGATGTCATTGCGTAGGTGTGCGCCGCGCTCTAGTGTCCTAGCCGCGGCGAAAAAGGGAAAGGCGCTATTTTACCGCGTCGGGCGCTTCGAACGAAACGTCGGCCACCAGGCGCTGCGCGCCCGACAGCAGCAGGAAGTGCTTGCCGCTGCAGCGCGCGAACATGGTCATGCCGACCTGCTCGGCCAGCGCGTGCCCCATCTGGGTGGTGCCCGAGCGCGAGAGCAGGAAGGGGATGCCCATTTGCGCGCCCTTGATCACCATTTCGGACGTCAAGCGCCCGGTGGTGTAGAAGACGGTGTCGGCGCCGGCCACGCCGTCCAACCACATGCGCCCGGCGATGGCGTCGACGGCGTTGTGGCGCCCGACGTCCTCGATGAAATAGATTAAGTCTCCCGCGCCCGAAAACAAGGCGCAGCCATGCACGGAACCGGCGCGCTTGTAGATCGACTGCTGGCCGCGCACGGTCTCGACGATCCCGTACAGCACCGACTGGCGCAAGCGCGCCTCCGCCGGCAAATGGATGTCGCCCACCTCGTCCATCAAACTGCCGAACACGGAGCCTTGCCCGCAGCCGGTGGTGACAACCCGTTGCGCGGTGCGTTCCTCGATGCGCTCCACGCCGTGGCGCGTGGTGATGGCGGCGGCCGCCACTTCCCAGTCGACCTGGATGGCGGCCACTTCATCGAGCGAGCGCACCAGGCGCTGGTTGCGCAGATAACCGAGCACCAGCGCCTCGGGCGCCCCGCCCAGCGTCATCAAGGTGACCAGTTCGCGCGCGTCGAGGTAGAGCGTGAGCGCGCGCTCGGCCGGAATATCGATGATGGAACGGCGCCCGCGCTCGTCGACGGCCGCGATCGGGTGCGTCAGTTCAGCACTGGCGCACGTCAATTGCGGTCGCAGGGAAGGCATGGCGCGCCGCGCTGTTGGACTAATTGACTCGACCGCCTTACTTGACCGTGATCTTGATCGACTTGGCCAGCTCCGGACCATACGACTGGTGCAAGCCGTTCGCGAACTGCATCGTGAGCGTGTAGCTGCCTGGCGCGAGCTTGACTTCGGTCTCGGTCTGGCCTTTGCCAAAGTGCAGGTGATGCTCGTCCGCTGGTACTGGCTCGCCCGCCTTGACCGACTCGGCGTTGATCAAGAGGTGGTGGTGGCCGGTGTTGGCCGCCATGTCGCCGGCCGGTTTGATTTCCATGCCGGCAACGGCGAACTTGACCTTGAACGGGCTGCTCACGGTCGCGCCATCGGCTGGCTCGACGAAGGACACGGACGGACCGGCCGCCTGCGCTTGGCCCACGCACAGCGCGCCGCCAACGGCCGCCGCCACCATCAAACGCTTCACTGCCACCATTGCTTTTTGCATTGCCACTTCTCCTTGTTTTGCTTTTTATAAAGCGTTGAAAATACATGGGTACTAATACTTGACTACTCAATCATATGCCATGCCGCGCAGGCAAAGGCGCGCCCCGGCTTACCTGTCCCAGTACCCCGGCCGACGCGGGACAAAGATCTTTTCCACCGAACCGCCCTCGTAATTTAGCTGCGCCTTGATCCCGTTTTTTGAAACCACGCCCTCGAGCGACACGAAAGGCCGGTCTGGTTGCTTCGGAATCGAGATCGTGATGCGGCCTTTGCTGCATGTCGCTGTCGCCAAGAACAAGGCACCTGGCTCGCCCTGCGCGCTTTGCACGACCGCCTCAAAATGCTCGCCCGCTGGAACGATCTTGATTTCCAGGCCCAACAGATCGCCGCCTTCTTTATTGAATTCAAAACTGGAATAAGTTCCCTGGCAGCGTACCGGATGCGACTTATTATCAGCCGCGCCAGCCCCCGCACTGAAGGCAAGCGCGCCACCGGCAAGGGCCACCCAGAGCAATCGATGAATCTTCACCTGGCTTGGCCTTTCAATCATTCTTGATGACGATGCTGGGGAACTTGCTCGTCATGTCCTTGGCCTTTTCCGCGATCTTGACGGCCACTTTGCGCGCGATATCGCGGTAGATGGCGGCCACCGGACCATTCGGCTCGGCCACCACGGACGGCGTGCCCGAATCGGTCTGCTCGCGGATGGCAAGCGTCAAAGGCAAGGCGCCCAAGAATTCCGCGCCGAAGTCGGCACACATCTTGGCCCCGCCGCCAGCGCCGAAAATCGCTTCCGTGTGGCCGCAATTCGAGCAAATATGCGTGCTCATGTTTTCCACCACGCCCAGGATCGGGATGCCCACCTTCTCGAACATCTTCAAGCCCTTGCGCGCGTCGAGCAAGGCGATGTCTTGTGGAGTAGTGACGATCACGGCGCCCGTGACCGGCACTTTCTGCGACAAGGTCAGCTGGATGTCGCCCGTGCCCGGAGGCATGTCGACGATCAGATAATCGAGATCGCGCCAATTGGTTTGCTCGAGCAATTGCTGCAAAGCCTGGGTAACCATCGGCCCGCGCCACACCATCGGCTCGTCCGGGTCGATCATGAAACCGATCGACGACACTTGCAAGCCGTGGTTCTCGAGCGGCTCCATGGTCTTGCCGTCGCTCGTTTCCGGGCGTCCGCTAATGCCCAGCATCATCGGCAGCGAAGGGCCGTAGATATCGGCGTCGAGAATGCCGACGGCGGCGCCCTCGGCCGCCAGCGCCAGCGCCAGGTTCACGGCCGTGGTCGACTTGCCCACCCCGCCCTTGCCCGAGGCGACGGCGATGATGTTCTTCACATTGGGCATGAGCTTCAAGCCGCGCTGCACCGTGTGCGAAATGACCTTGGTATAAACATTGGCGCTGACCGGCCCTGCGCCCGGCAAGCCCGCCAAGGCCGCCTCGATGGCCGCGCGCATGCCAGCGACCTGGCTCTTGGCTGGATAGCCGAGTTCGACATCAACACTGATGGCGCCGCCTTCGACCTTGATATTCTTGACAGATTTGGAAGAAACGAAATCCTTTTGGGTATTGGGATCGATAACCGCCGTCAGTGCTGCCTTGACGTCTTCTACTGTGAGGCTCATGACAATCTCCGAATGAATCCCGCAGTCTAGCGCAAAATGGCCACATTATCAGCATTGCACAAGGACGGGAGGGACACAGCCGCCCCCTTCCGCTGTTAAAATGTGCGCTTTCCCCACGAACCCACTCACAATAAGCGCGCTTTCACCATGACCCGCAAGCTGTTCGTCACCACCGCCCTGCCCTACGCCAACGCTGCCTTTCACATCGGCCACATGATGGAATACATCCAGGCCGACATCTGGGTGCGTTTCCAGCGAATGCAAAGCGATCAAGGCGCGGCGCGCGAGGTGCACTTTGTGTGCGCGGACGATACCCACGGCACGCCCATCATGATCGCGGCCGAGAAGGAAGGCATCACGCCGCAAGAGTTCGTGGCCAAGATCGCGGCCGGGCGCCAGCAATACCTGGACGGTTTCCACATCGCCTTTGACAATTGGTATTCCACCGATTCGCCGGAAAACGTGGAACTCTCGCAAGGCATCTACCGCAAGCTGCGCGAAGCCGGCTTGATCGTCACCAAGACGGTGGACCGTTTCTTCGACCCCGTCAAAGGCATGTTCCTGGCCGACCGCAACATCAAGGGCGAATGCCCGAAATGCGGCGCCAAGGACCAATACGGCGACAATTGCGAAGTGTGCGGCGCGGCCTACCAGCCCACCGAGCTGGTCAATCCATTTTCCGTCTTCACCGGATCGACGCCCATCTTGAAGCCGTCGGAACAATACTTCTTCGCCCTGTCGGACCCGCGCTGCTTCACCTTCCTCAAGGATTGGCTCAACACGCCGGGCCGCCTGCAATCGGAAATGGTCAACAAGGTTTCCGAATGGCTGGGCGAGGCGGGCGAAAAGCTGGCCGATTGGGACATTTCGCGCGACGCGCCCTATTTCGGCATCCCGATTCCCGATGCGCCGGGCAAGTTCTTCTACGTCTGGCTCGACGCGCCCGTCGGCTACCTGGCCAGCCTGAAAAACTATTGCGCCAAGAAGGGCATGGACTTCGACGCCCTCCTCACCGACCCGGGCACCGAGCAAGTGCACTTCATCGGCAAGGACATCGTCTCCTTCCACCTGCTGTTCTGGCCAGCCATGCTGCAATTCGCCGGCCACCCCGTGATCGACAAGCTCAAGGTCAATGTGCATGGCCACTTGACGGTGAACAATGAAAAAATGTCGAAGTCGCGCGGCACCGGCATTTCGCCGCTGCGCTACCTGGACTTGAAAATGAATCCCGAGTGGCTGCGCTACTACATCGCCTTCAAGCTCAACGCCAAGGTGGAAGACCTCGACTTCAACGGCGAGGACTTCGTCGCCCGCGTCAACAGCGACCTGGTGGGCAAGTACGTCAACATCGCCAGCCGCTGCGCCGGCTTCATCGCCAAGAAATTCGACGGCAAGCTCGCCGCCACCCTCTCGCCCAACGCGCAGCAATGGATCGCCAAGGCCTTGACGGTCGACGGCGCCGAGCGCCAGGCTTCCATCGCCCAGCTGTTCGAGAACCGCGAGTTCGGCAAGGCCCTGCGCGAAATCATGGAAATCGCCGACATCACCAACCAGTACGTCGACGAGAACAAGCCGTGGATCCTGGCCAAGGACGCCGACAAGACAGCCGAGCTGCACGATGTGTGCACGGCCGCCCTGATCCTGTTCCGCCAGCTCACCATCATGCTCGCGCCGGTGCTACCGGAAGTGGCCGCGCGCGTGTCCTCCTTCCTGAACGACGACAAGCTATCCTGGGCCGACACGTTTGTTGCCAGCGGCCACGCTTGGCAGCCTATGCTCGGACGCACCATCGGCGCCTATAGCCACTTGATGACGCGGGTGGACGCGAAGATGGTCGAGGACTTGTTCGACAAGCCGCCCGTGCTCGAGAGCGCGCCCGCCGCGCCCGCCGCCGTCGCGGCCGCGGCGAGCGGGATCGAAGCGCTGGCGCCGGAAATCAAGATCGACGACTTCATCAAGATCGACTTGCGCATCGCCAAGATCGTCAATTGCGAGCATGTCGAGGGTTCCGACAAGCTGCTGCGCCTGACACTCGACGCGGGCGAAGGCCGCTTGCGCAACGTCTTCTCCGGCATCAAATCATGCTACAAGCCGGAAGATTTGATCGGCCAATTGACGGTGCTGGTGGCCAACCTGGCGCCGCGCAAGATGAAGTTCGGCGTCTCCGAAGGCATGGTGCTGGCCGCCTCAAGCGCCGACGAAAAGAGCAATCCCGGCATCTACATCCTCAACCCGCGCCCGGGGGCCGAGCCAGGCATGCGCATCGGCTAAAGACGCTAGGTGTCCTGGCGCACAGAAGGGACGATTGATCAGATGCATCATCAAGCCTGATCAATCCCCACCCCGTCTAAAGGACACTATCATGAACGCTGCCAAAATCATCGGCGCCCTGCTCATCGTCGGCGGCCTGCTTGGCCTGACCTTCGGCAGCTTCAGCTTCACCAAAGAGACGCACAAGGCCGACATCGGCCCGATTTCCCTCTCCGTCGCCGAAAAGGAAACGGTCAACATTCCTCTGTGGGCCAGCATCATTTCGATCGCCGCCGGTGTGGGCCTGGTATTGACGGCATCGCGCAAACCTTAAGGTCGCACCCGCGCTTTCGTGACCGTGTACCGTCGTGAAGGCCAATCACGCGGCACCACTTTATTTGCCGAACTTAAAGTCCAGCAATCCAATCTGTTGCATCAAATCGAGGGGACTGGCCACATCCCAGTGTTCGACGATCTTTCCATCAGCAATCCGATACATATCGGCCGTACGCACTTGCACCTTCTTGCCCGTGGCGGGATACCCCCGCAGGGTGCCATCGTGGGTACCGCTCCAGCTGACAAACACCAACACCCGATCGCCATCGACCATGGTTTGCTCGATCTGTGCATGCCAGTCCGAGAACGCGGCGAACACGGGCGCGAAGTTGGCCGCCACCGCCGCCAAGCCCAAGTCGCCACGGGCGTCGCGGTGCACGAAAGCCGGATCAAAATACCGGTCCAGATGCCCCAGCTCATGCTTGTTGTACGCTTCGCTGAACAAGGCCTGCACCAAAGCCTGTTTGGGCGAGGCGATCTCGCCCGCCCTCGCCTGCACGCTAAGCAAGGACAAGGACAGCGCAAAAAAGGAAATAATTTGACGGGTTTTCATGGCGCTCCTACGCAATTAAGTGAAGGCGTAGTCTAGTGCGGCCATGCAAGGCGCAATTGGCCACGGTGGACGAAGTGCCAGAATCGGGTATCGAAGTGCGGGCGCCGCCCCCATGCCTATACTCGAACATGCTCGTTTTGCGCCCGCGCATCACCGTCGCGCGCAAGCGTTTCCCTACTTCGGCGCGAGAAACCAAAGGCGAGCACCCCCGAGGATGGCAATCACCGTCCCCCCTGGAGCGAGTGCCAAGACAATCCCGTAATCAAATACTCGAGAGAACTCGCCTTCCTTGTCGCCGAAAACAAGATAGGCAAGTCCCCTCGAAAACATGAAAACGACGATGGCCAATCCAAGCGAATACAGGGCATAGAGAAACCACTGAGAAGGACTTTTGGGCGCTGCGGGGTGATACCAAGCAGCCCTTACGCACACCGCAACTAGCACGTAAATCGGTATCCAAACGATGTTTAGCAGCCGTGCTAGGGGAATGAATATGGGTATCAAGGCCATGAGCATCGCGAGAATTACAAACCCAACAATGTCTACCGATAGCGCTCTAGAAATAGGTTTATTCATTTTTTTCAAATTAATCCAAATATGCATAACTCGATTCAGTGACCAATGCGTCCGCCCTGACCGCGCGGATATGCCTAGACAGGGGGAGTGCCCCGGTAAATGTTACTGAAAGGATGCGCCCGCCCTCACCCGATCTGCTCCAGCGTGTTTGATGTCGATCAGCATTGACGAGCATGGCGCGCGCAAACAGGACGTCGGCGGTTTCGCCTGGCTTGGTCGCTGAGCAAAATGCGCGAGCGCGGCCCTCTGCACTGTGCTCAGCGGATCGGCCGTACGCCAAAATGGCAACGATCAATATCACTGCCGCTGTCGCCAACTGCACCAGCGACACCCACACCAGCTTTAAAGAAATCATCGCCCGTCCAGCTCAATGGAATGATAGCCAAATTGTTCGGCCCGCCTCATTGCTATCCTAACATCCCCGTAGATGCATGGGAGCACTCTCCAGTTCGCACGCGCGATGGCGCGGCAGCGCGCATTCTGCTATAAGTGATGGTGGGGACATCTCCTCTCTGGAGCAAACAGTGAGCGGCCACCAGTATTCCCACACGATCGGTCCGAAGACCTACCAGTTCCGCGACCTGCGCGACTTGCTCGCCAAGGCCAGCCCGGCCCGTTCCGGCGACACCCTGGCCGGCTTGTCCGCTGGCAGCGCTCAAGAGCGCGTGGCCGCCCAAATGACGCTGGCCGCCTTGCCCTTGAGCGAATTCCTCAAGCACGCTCTGGTGCCCTACGAAACGGACGAAGTCACGCGCCTGATCATCGACAGCCATGAGCGCGCCGCCTTCGCCCCCATCTCCCACCTGAGCGTGGGCGACTTTCGCGACTATCTGCTGGGCGACGCCGTCGACGGCGCCACCCTGGCCGCGCTCGCGCCCGGCATCACGCCGGAAATGGCCGCCGCCGTCAGCAAGTTGATGCGCATCCAGGACTTGATCCTGGTGGCGCGCAAGGTGCGCGTCGTCACCGCCTTTCGCAACACCCTCGGCCTGGAACAGCGCATGTCGACCCGCCTGCAGCCGAACCACCCCACCGACGACGCCAGCGGCATCGCCGCCAGCATCGTCGATGGCTTGCTGTACGGCAGCGGCGACGCCGTCATCGGCATCAATCCCGCCAGCGACAACCTAGCCCAGGTGGTAGCTTTGCTGGGCATGCTCGACGAGATCATCACGCAATACGCGATCCCCACCCAATCTTGCGTGCTCACCCACGTGAGCACCACCATCGCCGCCATCGAGCGCGGCGCCCCGGTCGATCTGGTGTTCCAGTCGATCGCCGGCACCGAGGTGGCCAACCGCGGCTTCGGCATTGACCTGGCGCTGCTGGCCGAGGCGCAAGCGGCCGCCCTCTCGCTCGGCCGCGGCACGCTGGGGCAAAACGTGATGTACTTCGAGACCGGTCAAGGCAGCGCCCTGTCGGCCAACGCCCACCACGGCATCGACCAGCAAAGCTGCGAGGCGCGCGCCTACGCGGTGGCGCGCCATTTCCAGCCTCTGCTGGTCAATTCCGTGGTCGGCTTCATCGGCCCCGAGTACTTGTACGACGGCAAGCAAATCCTGCGCGCCGGCCTGGAAGACCACTTCTGCGCCAAGTTGCTCGGCTTGCCGATGGGTTGCGACATTTGCTACACCAACCATGCCGAAGCCGACCAGGACGACATGGACACGCTGTTGACCATGCTGGGCGCGGCCGGTTGCAACTTCGTGATGGGCGTGCCCGGCGCCGACGACATCATGCTCAACTACCAGAGCACGTCCTTCCACGACGCCCTGTACGTGCGGCGCGTGCTGGGCTTGCGGCCGGCGCCGCAATTCGAGGCTTGGCTCGAGCGCATGGGCATCTTTGGGCCCGACGGCCAATTGGCGCTGGGGGCGCGCTTGCCCGCGCCCTTCCAGCAAGCCATGCTGCGCCTTGGATGAAGGACAGGCAATGGACCAGCCAAAGCCCACGCTGATCGACAATCCCTGGCAAGCCCTGCGCCGCTTCACCGACGCGCGCATCGCCCAAGGACGCAGCGGCGTGAGCGCGCCGACCGCGGCCGTGCTGGCCTTCCAGCTCGACCACGCGCGTGCGCGCGACGCTGTCCACCAAGGTCTGGACACGGCGGCGCTGGCCGCCACCCTGGCCGCCAGCGGACACGCCAGCGTGGTGCTGTCCAGCGCCGCCCCCAACCGCCATACCTATTTGCAGCGCCCGGACCTGGGCCGCACCCTGGCGCCGGGGGCGCGCGCCATCTTGCAAGCGCGCCCGCCTGTCCCCGGCGGCGTCGACCTGGCCATCGTCATCGCCGACGGCTTGTCGGCGCGCGCGGTCGCGCAGGGCGCGCCCCCCTTGATCGACGCCCTGCTGGCCCAGCCGGCCATAGCGTCCTGGTCGCTCGCCCCCTGCGTCATCGTCACTGGAGGGCGTGTCGCCATCGGCGACGACATCGGCGCCCTGCTCGGCGCGCGCGCGCTGCTGGTGCTGATCGGCGAGCGCCCTGGCCTGTCCTCGCCCGACAGCATGGGCGCCTACTTGACTTGGGCGCCCCGTGTGGGACGCAGCGATGCCGAGCGCAATTGCGTCTCGAATATCCGCCCGGCCGGCCTGGCGTGCCAGGACGCGGCGGCGACCCTCGCTTACCTGCTGAGCCAGGCGCGCCAACGCGGCCTGTCCGGCGTCGCCCTCAAGGACGAGAGCGCCGCACCCGCCCCGCCCGGCGCCACGTCAACCCGCAATTTCCTGCTGATGCCACCGCCAGACCTGTGAAACATTATCAAAATAGGATCATTCCTATCGCCGCTCAGGCAATCCCGGCATGGAGGTTCCTTCGCCCGCCCAGGCGCGGTAAAATAGGGCTTGCTCATCCCACCGGCCCATCATGAAACTGTCCAAACAATTTAGCCTGTACGAATCGGATCACACCTTGTTCATCAAGGCGCTCAAAGCCAAGCACCCCGATCTCGACGACAAACAGCGCGAAGGCCGCGCCCTGCTATGGGACAAAGCCCCGACCGCCCTGTCCGAGCAAGAAAGCCAGCGCGCCTCGGCCGTCAAGCAGCAAGCTTACGTCTATCAAAACAAGCTCTGATCGCGTAGCCCTTCCCTGATTCCCGGACCCTGAACCATGTTGCCGGACGAGATGGCGACAGCGACGCTGGACGATCCTGTCGCGCCTGCGCTCGAGCCCGCCGCGCCCGCGCCTGAAGCGGCGCCCGCGCCTGAAGCGGCGCCCGCGCCTGCAGCGCCGCCCGCCCCGGACGCGGTCGCGCGCCTGTATGGCGAGCCCCTGCTGCGCATGCCGACCGACCTCTACATTCCGCCGGACGCGCTTGAAATTTTCCTCGACGCCTTCGAAGGCCCGCTCGACTTGCTGCTCTACCTGATCCGCAAGCAAAACTTCAACATCCTCGACATCCCCCTGGCCCAGGTCACGCTGCAATACCTGAAGTACGTCGACCAGATCCGCCTGCACAACCTGGAACTGGCGGCCGAATACCTGTTGATGGCGGCCATGCTCATCGAAATCAAGTCGCGCATGCTGCTGCCCCAGCGCAGTGTCGAAGGCGACGAGGAAGCGGGCGACCCGCGCGCCGAGCTGGTGCGCCGCCTGCTCGAGTACGAGCAAATCAAGCTCGCCGCCTACGACTTGAACGCGTTGCCGCAAGTGGATCGCGATTTTTCCCGCCCCCAGCTATTCATCGAGCAAAGCCTGGTGCCGAACTGGCCCGAGGTCGATGCCAACGACTTGCAGCGCGCCTGGCTCGACGTGATGAAACGCGCCACGCTCACCGCCCACCACAAGATCAGCCGCCAGGAATTGTCGGTGCGCGAGCACATGTCGAGCATCCTGCGCCAGCTGCAGGCGGCGCGCTTCGTCGAATTCTCCGAACTGTTCCAAGGCTTGGCCGGCGTTCCCATCGTCGTCGTCCATTTCGTGGCGATGCTCGAGCTGGCCAAGGAAACCCTGATTGAAATCACCCAAGGCGAGCCGTTCGCGCCAATCTACGTGCGCCTGGCCTACTCGCCGGCTTGACCCTTTTCCCTTTTTGCGCAGTCCCCACAGCCATGAAAATCATTTCCTCCATTGAAGAATTGCGCGACCAGTTGAGCGGCCAATTGCGCACCGCCTTTGTGCCGACGATGGGCAATTTGCATGAAGGGCATCTGTCCTTGATGCGCCTGGCGCGCAAGCATGGCGACCCGGTGGTGGCCTCGATCTTCGTCAACCGCCTCCAGTTCGGCCCCAACGAAGACTTTGAAAAATACCCGCGCACCTTCCACGCCGACGTCGAAAAACTGGAAAAGGAAGGCGTCTACGTGCTGTTCGCGCCGACCGAGAAAGACCTGTATCCGGAGCCGCAAGAGTTTCGGGTGCGCCCACCTGACGACCTGGGCAACACCCTGGAAGGCGAATTTCGGCCCGGCTTTTTCACCGGCGTGACCACCGTCGTGCTCAAACTGTTCGCCTGCGTGCAGCCGCGCGTGGCCGTGTTCGGCAAGAAGGATTATCAGCAGCTCATGATCATCCGTAATATGAGCCGCCAGTTCGCCTTGCCCACCCAGATCATCGCGGCCGAGACCTGGCGCGCCGAGGATGGCTTGGCCCTGTCGTCACGCAATATGTACTTGTCGGAGGTGGAGCGGGCCGAGGCCCCGGCCCTGTTCCAGGGCTTGAACTTCGTGGCCGAAGCGATGCGCTCGGGCGAGCAAGACGTGTTCCAGATCGAGCACGCGGCGATGGAAAAACTGGCCAAGCGCGGCTGGAAACCCGACTATATTTCGATCCGCAAGCGCGCCGACCTGCAGCCGCCCACCGCCGGCGACCTGGCCCAAGGCGAGCCGCTGGTGGTGCTGGCCGCGGCCAAGCTGGGCACCACGCGCTTGATCGACAATCTGGAAATCTGAGCTCCCGCATGCCAGAACTGGACGCCGCGCGCGCGCCGCAGCAGCGCTGCTCTGGCTGCGGCATTGCCTTGGAGCTGGCCGGCGCGTTCCGTTGCAAGACTTGCGCGCGCGCGCACGCCAGTGGAAGCACCGCGGCGCGCCGTCCGCGCGCCATGGACAGCGACGAGCGCGCCGTCGGTGCCGGCTGGGGGCGCAAGCTGCTGGTCGCGGCCGTGGCCGGCGCGCTCCTGTTTGTCCTGTTGCACAAGCGCGCCCCGAGCTACGGCCCCGGCGTGCTGATCCAGGACGAACCCCTGCAGCTGTCAACAAACAAGATTTTGGTCGAGAACGATCAATACACGATCACGGCCCTGGCCAGCTACCAGATCAAGGCGCGCGTGCTCGGCGCCAAGACCTACGATAGCGATTTTGTTGCGTCGGTGGCCCCGCTCGACCTGGCGTTGGGCTGGCAAGCGATGTCCTCGGATACGCTGCTGGGCACCCTGCGCATCAGCCAGTCCAACCGCTTTTATTTTTGGCGCACCGACGCTGCCGATTTTCCGCGCAAGCAAATTGAAACCCAGAGCGCGAACCACCACATGATCCCGGCCGATGCCCAGGTACGCAAGCAGTTGATGAAGCTGGGCGAAGGCGAGCTGGTGGCGCTGCGCGGCTACCTGGTCAAGGTCACGTTCAAGCGCTTCCCGGACCGGCCCTGGGTGTCCTCGCTCACGCGCGAGGACGTGGGCAATGGCGCCTGCGAAATCGTCTACGTGGAACAGGTCGAGGCGATCGCGCCGCCGTGACAGGCGGACCGCGCAGGCGCTTGGCGCTTGGCGCTGGCGCGCGTCACTTCGCGTGCGATCGCATCGTTGGACAGTCGGATCTTGAGCGAATGCATCTGTTCAACGTAGCGCAAGATCTGGATCGGCTTGCGCCCGCCGATATAGGCGAGCGCGGCTGCCACGCAAAACAAGACCACGGCGACCATCGGCATCGCATTCGCGCCGCTCGAAGATGCGACGCGCAGCAAGCCGCCGGCGGCGACCACACCGGCCACCCCATACCATTTCCACTTGGCGTTGAGGCAGCCGCGGCAAAACGGCACGTCGAGGCTGACGTCGCGGTATTTTCTGGCTACACCGAGGTCCCAAACGGTGATCCGGTCGGTGTGGGTATAGATGTCAAGAGGTGTTGATTACACATTGCGCCGGCTGCGCGCCCGTTCGCGCTAGCGATGGTGTGGCACTTTGAATTCGACTGCCATATTGTCGTCGCTGATACGCCATAGGCCGCGTCTGGCCAAGATGATTTCATGGAGCTCCGGAATGCGTGTCGCGGCGAGGCGGCGTGCCAGCGCGCGGTGCGCCTCATCGCGCTCGAATACCGGCACGCCGCTCGCATCCTTAAAGCGCATCAGTGCGCGGTAGCGCTCGTCGACAGTCATGTCGAACGGCGCGTCGCTGGCGGCGACGAAACTGCTAAACATCGTCACATGCTTGAATACGCTGGCAGCCGTATAGACCACATCATACGAACCGGTGGTATTGTAGTAGATCACGCCATTGGGCTTGAGATGCTGGCGCGCCAAGGCGAGAAAATCGGCCGACAGCAAATTGGTCGTATTGCTGCGCCAATGGTAGGTGGTGTTCATCAAGATGAAGTCGAATTTGCGCTCGGGATGGTTGCGCAACCAGCGCCGCCCATCGTCGAATTCAAACGCCACTTTCGGGTTGTGCAGCACTTGCGCGATCTCCGGATAATGCTGCATTATTTGCGGATAGCCCTTATTGATTTCAACGACCGTCAACTGGCGCAAGGGTTCCAGGTCCACCATCACCCTGGTCCACGAGCCGGTGCTCAAGCCGATTTCAAGCACCTCGGCCGGATCCCGATGCAGCGCCGCCATCATGAAGGTGCGCGTGATGATATTGCTGTCGTTGAGCGGCTCGACATTGAAGCGCCCGTCATAGATGCCATTGCCGTTCATGATGTCGCCGCGTGGATCGTTCTCGACGCTGATGATCCCGCCGACATTTTCCAGCGAGTACTTGAACGGCGCCCGCTCCACGCTCGCATAGAACAAGCGTTCGAGATGGTTTTCGAACAGGCTGTGATGCAAGGCCGCCGCGCCCCCGAGCATGGCCAGCATCAGCGCAAAGGCCGCACTCTTGCTGCGCGTACTCGATGGCGACACCAGCAGCACCGCGGCCAGCAATGCCATGGTCAGCAAACTGAGCAGGACAATATTGCCCTCAAGCGTGAAGTGGTCGAGCAGGATAAAGCCTGTCACCATCGGCCCGAGCGTGGCGCCCAGGATGTTGGCGAAATACAGGTAAGACATGCCTTGCGTCGCATCGCTGCGTGTGTTGGCCGTGCCCAGATGTATGAGCATTGGCAAGACGCCGCCAGTCATGAACGCGAGTACGGCAATCAAGATATAGACGGCGACGCTGCCAGCTTCCTTGCCCATATGGCCAGTCAGCCAAGCCACGCAGGGCAAGGCCAGGTAAAACACGGCGATCGCGCCAAACAAGGCCCGCACCAGATAGGCGTGGGGCTTGGCGCCGGCTTCGCAGGCGCGCTCGGAGCGCAGGGCGCCGGCGGCGATGCCGAACAGGAAGGCGGCGAGCATCATGCCGAAGGCCTGGGGCGCGTTCGCGGTCAAGAAGCCGAGCAGGCGGTACCACAGGATTTCCTGGCTCAGCGACACATAGCCAATGGCCACCAGGGTGCCGAACACAAAGGCGAAGCCAAGGCGCGGCGCGCCATGCGCTTCCACTGGCGGCGCGCCGGGCGTTTCCACCGGCGGCGCTGTCGCCGGCGCCATCTCGGCGGCGTGCGCGCGCCGTTTTAAACGCAGGCTCGCCTCGCCGATCAGACAAGCGGTCGCCACATTGCAAGCCGCCGCGATGTAGACGCTCATTTGCAAGCCGGTATAGACGAACAACACTTGCACGGTCGCAAACGCGGCCAAGGCCGAACCGATGGTGTTGAACGCATACAAAATGCCGACCGACTTGCCGATGTTACGCACATACCTTTGCAGCCACGCCACCAGCACCGGCAGCGTCGCGCCCATCAACAGGGTTGGCAGCGCCAGAATCAGGTAGATCCAGAACACCAGTCGCGTGGTCGAGGTGTTGCCTGCGATGTGGCTGACCCAATGGATCAAGTCCAGGCTGACCACGCCGAACAATCCTATCGACAGTTCCAGCACCAGGAAAATACCGAGCAAATGGCGCGCAAAGCGCTTTTGCAACACCCCGCCCGCCAGCGCGCCTATGCCTAAGCCAAACATGAACACCGATACGATGACAGTCACCGATTCGGTATTGATGCCAAAGGTGGCGAACAGGGTGCGTTGCCAAGCGACCTGATAAATCAGGGCGGAAAAGCCCGACACCAGGAACAGCAGCGCGATATATTTTTCCATCGAATACAAAGTACGGCGCTGCGCCGGTGCCAGCACGACGTACAGCAAGAGCGCCTGCAATGCCAGCACCAGCGCGGCCAAACCGCTCACGCCGGCCACCCCGGCCGGATCGCTCATGCTGCGCGCGGCGCCCAACAAGAACACGCTGTAGGTATAGGGTTCCCAGCGCAGGAAGCGCGCGGTGGCAGGGCCAGGCCCGGCCAGCCCGGCCACCCAAGCGGGCAGGCGGCGCCGATAACAGAGCACGGCGAAGGGCAAGCCCATGGCCAGCAGCGCCCCCACCAGCGGGTTGCGCGGCGGCAGCGCCGCCAGATAGGGCAAGCCAAAGGCCAGCCCAAGCAGGATCGGGAGAATGAATGCCGTGACGGTCAGCGCTGGCAGGCGCGGCGACGCCATCACGTCGTCACGTTCTGGGCCCATGCCAGCGCCGACAAATGCGCCTTGTTGACATCCACGGGCGCGATATTGAGCGAGGCTGCCAGCGAGGCGACCAGGTCTGAATTGAGCTCGCACGCTTCTGACAGCGCCAGGTAGGGGCCGTACATGCCGCCGCGCGTGAGCAAGGCCTTGACCACTTCGTCCGGCAACTGGATGGTGTCGAGCACTTCCTGCATCGGCAAGCCAAGCAGGCGGTCGAGCAGGGAAAACATGCCGGTCACGAACAGGTTCTCGCCCTCGCCGCGCGGCAGCGCTTTTTGCCCGAGCAGCTCGGCCAGGCGTCCGCGCACCACCGCCGTCTCCATCAGCACGGGCGAGAAGCCGCTGGTCGAGGCTGTCGCCAGTAGCAGGGTCAGCCAGCGGTACATGGGCGCGTAGCCGAGCATGGTGATGGCTTGGCGCAGCGATTGGATCTCGCGCCCCACCCCGAAACCGGCCGAGTTGATAAAGCGCAGCAGCTTGTAGGACAGGGCTGGATCGCGCTTGAGCACGTTTTCGAGCTTGGGAATGTCTTCGTTTTGCTGCACCATCTGCATCAATTGCAAGATGATGGTCTGGGCCGGGTTCATGCCCTTGACGGGGATGCCCGGGCGCGGCGTCAAGTGCAGCTTGCCCACGAAGGCGTCCAGGCCGAGCGCGGCGCAGGCGTCGAAGTCGGGCCAGGTCGTCACCGGCCGCCCCACCATGCGCACCGACGCCGTCTTCAAGGCGGCGAAGCTGCGCGCCTGGGTCGCCACGTCGGCGCCCGTGAAGCGCACTTCCACGTAGGAAGCGGACGTGCCCAGATTCTTGCCCAAGTGGGCCAGGTCGCCATCGCGGATCGAAATGCCCACCCCGCCGGCGCGCAAGCCTTGCGCGGCCGCCAGCGTGTCCGGATTGGCCAGGTCGGAAGCCTTGAGCGTGAGCACCGTGTGCTCGGGCGGCATCGAATAGAGCGCGTCGGTCGAGAGCATGGCCGGCACCGCGTCCAGGAACAAGACCTTGTCGCGCAACATCCAACCATCGTCCTCGTCCACCACTTGGCCCGCCACGAAGCCGATCAAGGCTTCCAGGTCGGCATCGGTGGGTTCCTTGCCGCCGTTTTGCTGCCACGATAGCTCATAACCAATCACCCGCTGCTTGGGATCGAGCAGCGGTTCACGCACGATGAAATTTGTCTGATGCATTGTTTAATTTGAATAAGGAGGCGAATTAAAAACCCAGGCTATCGAGCAAATCGTCGACCTGCCCCTGGTTCGAGACCACTTCGCTATTGCCGTCTGGTTTGATTTGGGGACCGTTGAGCAGGCTGTTGTCGAATTCGCGCTTGACCTCGGCCGGCGCGAAATCGACCAGCATCTGCACCAGTTGCTGTTCCAGGTTTTGCGCGATCGTGGTCACACGCTTGATCACTTGCCCGGTCAAGTCTTGGAAATCCTGCGCCATCATGATATCCATCAGATGGGTCTTGGTTTGGCTGGTGGCGTCGTGTACTTTTTCCAGGCTGGCGATGGTCTGAGCCGCCAGCGCGCGCCATTCGGCGTCGCCGCCCGGTGCGTCAAGCAAGCCTTGCCAGGCGCCAGCGAGCGCGTTGGCGTCGGCGTCGATCGCTTCTTGCAAGGGGGAGGCGGCGTCGGTGGCGTTGAGCACGCGCTGGGCCGCTTGCTCGCTCATGCGCGCGACGTAGTCGAGCCGGTCGCGCGCATCGGGAATCTCGCTGGCCGCCCGTTCGATCAATTTGTCCAGGCCCAGCCCGCGCAAGCTGTCATGCAGCGCGCGCGTCATGTGTCCGATGCGGCTTAGAAACTCATCGGCGGCCGCTGCCGGCAGCGCCGCGCCGTCGGCAGCGGCGCCGCCGGCGGACATCTGCTCGCCCATATCAACCCCCACCGAGCTTCTCGAAGATCTTGTTGAGCTTTTCGTCGAGGGTGGCGGCCGTGAAGGGCTTGACCACGTAGCCATTGGCGCCGGCCTGGGCGGCGGCGATGATGTTTTCCTTTTTCGCCTCGGCCGTCACCATCAGCACCGGCAGCTTGGCCAAGGTGGGGTCGGCGCGTATGTTCTGCAACATGGTCAAGCCATCCATGTTCGGCATATTCCAGTCCGACACCACGAAATCGAAAGGCTCGCTGCGCAACTTCGACAGGGCCATCACGCCGTCTTCGGCCTCGTCCACATTGGCGTAACCGAGCTCTTTGAGCAGGTTGCGCACGATCCGACGCATTGTGGAGAAATCGTCAACAACTAAAAACTTCATCTTTGGATCAGGCATGAATTGCTCCGTTGCTCTTACGTGGTTGTCGATATCTTGTGCGCTACCGTATCAAACTCAAGGATAGCATTTTTCATTGCTGTGAAGCGATTAAAGTCTCGGTATAAATGCCACAATCCCCAGGATGCGACGCTACACGCGCAGCGCCCGTCCACCTTGGCTTGCCAGATAACCAAGTACCATGCCGGGCAGCGCAGACAGCGCCCCCACTTCATGCACCGCGCCAATGGCGATCGCCTCGCGCGGCATGCCGAACACCACGCACGAAGCCTCGTCCTGGGAAAAATTATACGCGCCGGCATTGCGCATCTCGAGCATGCCGGCCGCCCCGTCCTTGCCCATACCCGTCAGTATCACCCCGACCGCGTTCTTGCCGGCGGCCGCGGCGGCCGAATTGAACAACACGTCCACCGAAGGGCGGTGCCGGTTCACCGGCTCGCTCTGCTCGATCTTGGTGACATAGTTCGCGCCCGAGCGCGCCAACAGAAGGTGCGAGTGGCCGGGCGCGATGTAGGCGTGACCGGGCAGCACGCGCTCGTCGCCGGCCGCTTCGAGCACCTTGATCTTGCATAGCGTGTCGAGGCGGCGCGCGAAGGAGGTGGTGAAGCCCTCCGGCATGTGCTGGGTGATCAAGATGCCGGGGCAGTCGGACGGCATTTGCATCAGGAATTCGCGGATCGCCTCGGTGCCGCCGGTGGAGGCGCCGATGATGATCAGTTTTTCCGACGAGGTGAGCGGGTTGCGCAAAGCCGGCAGGGGCGCGCCGCCGGTCGGCTTGCCGCCCGGCTGGATCGTGCGCGGCTTGATGCGGGCCTTGGCTGCGGCCCGGATCTTGTCGGCGATCAGCTCGGTGTATTCGCGCATCCCGCTCTGGATCGAGATCTTCGGCTTGGTGACGAAATCGACCGCGCCCAATTCGAGCGCGCGCATGGTGATTTCCGAGCCGCGCTCGGTCAGCGACGACACCATCACCACCGGCATCGGGCGCAGGCGCATCAGCTTTTCCAGGAAGTCGAGCCCGTCCATCTTGGGCATTTCGACATCGAGCGTGAGCACGTCCGGATTGGTCTGCTTGATCAGCTCGCGCGCCACCAGCGGGTCCGGCGCCACCCCCACCACTTCCATATCGCTCTGACTGCGGATGATCTCGCTCATGACGCTGCGTATGAGCGCCGAGTCGTCCACGATCAAGACTTTGATCTTCATATCGACTGCCTTCCGGGACCTGCCCCTTGCCTGCTTTCCAGTGCGCCTAGAACAAATCGATCTCGCCGGCCACGTCGTCCACCTTGAGGCGCTTCGAGTATTCGAGTTCGCGCTTGGCCAGCGTATCGTTATGGGTCTGGGTCAGTTTCTTGACCAGCACCTTGCCGGTGCGTGGAAAAAAATACACCTTGCGCGGCCACACATCGTTCAAGTCCTCGGCCACCACCCGCATTTTCTCCGTCTTCAGATAATTGATCACGAAGGCGGCGTTGCGTTCGCCCACATTGATGGCGGTGAAGCCGCGCAGCACTGCGCCACCGCCGAACACCTTCGCTTCCATGTTTTCACGGCGCGCGCCGGCCTTGAGCAAATCGTTGATCAGCACTTCCATCGCGTAGGTGCCATAGCGCATCGACGCCGACACCGGGCTATTGGCATCACCGCCGCCATCGGGCAGCATGAAGTGGTTCATGCCTCCCAAGCCGGTGACGCGGTCGCGGATGCAAGCCGAGACGCAAGAGCCGAGCACGGTCACGATCAGCATGTCCTTGGGCGTGAAATAATACTCACCCGGCAAGATCTTGGCCGCGTCGCAGGCGAAAGTCCGGTCGAAATAGACATTGGTGGCAAAATGTTCTTTGGCGTCCAGGTTCATGATGTTTTCCCGTCCGGCTAACTGTGACGTGCTGGCGCACGGCCCGCTTCGAGTTCATACACCGTCTTGCCACGCAACTTGAGCGCCTCAGACACGTACAGGAAATTCTCCGAATGGCCGGCGAACAGCAGCGCGTCCGGCTTCATCAATGGCACGAAGCGCGACAAGATGGCGCGCTGGGTCGCCTTGTCGAAATAGATCATCACATTGCGGCAAAAGATCACGTCGAAGGGGCCGTTGATGGGCCAGTCGTCGCCCAGCAGGTTGAGCTGCTTGAAGGTGATCATTTCGCGCAGTTCCGGGCGCACCCGCACCATGCCCGCCTGCGCGCCCTTGCCGCGCAAAAAAAAGCGGCGCGCGCGCTCCGGCTCCATCTTGTCGAGCCGGTCGATCGTATATACGCCGTTGGCGGCGGTGGCCAGCACATTGGTGTCGATGTCGGTGGCGATCACGTGCGCCGGCGGCTTCATGGTGTTGAAGGCTTCGCACAAGGTCATCGCGATCGAGTATGGCTCCTCGCCGGTTGAACTGGCCGAGCACCAGATGGTGACGGGGCGATTCAGTTTCTTGACGTGTTCGGCCAGCAGCGGAAAATGGTGCGCCTCGCGGAAGAAGGACGTCAGGTTGGTGGTCAGGGCGTTGGTGAAGCTCTCCCATTCGTCGCCCATGCGTCCGGCTTCGAGCGAATCGAGGTAGGTGGAAAACGACATGATGCCGGTGGCGCGCAGGCGCCGCGCCAGGCGGCTGTACACCATCTCCTGCTTGCTGTCGGCCAGTGAGATGCCGGCGCGCTTGTAGATCATCGAGCGCACCCGTTCGAAGTCACCCTTGGTGAAATCGAATTCCTTGCTCACGTCTGATTTAGTTAGCGCCACTTGCGTCACTCCGTTCAATACTGCGAATACTGCGAATACTGCGAATACTGCGAATACTGCTGAAACCTGGCCGCCGCCCCAGGATGGCGGCGCCCGGGCCACTTGTCGCGGCGCGGCGTAGCAGCGCCGGCCGCGTCAAGGCGTCAAAACTCTTCCCACTCGTCGCTGGCGGCCGCCGCCACTTTCTTGGGCTTGGACGCGGGCGCCGCCACCGCAGGGCGTTCCTGCGCGGCGCGCGCGGGCGCGGCCACTGCCGGACGGCTCGGGGCGGCGCGCTTCGGACGCGCCGGCGCCGCTACTGAACGCGCCGGCGAGCGGCGCATGCCATCGTCCGACGAGAGCTTGAAGATCGCCACCGCCGCCGCCAGCATCTGGGCCTGCTCTTGCATGCTCTCGGCCGCCGCCGCAGCCTCTTCCACCAGGGCCGCGTTTTGCTGCGTCATTTCATCCATCTGCGTGATGGCCTGGTTCACTTCCTCGATGCCCGTGCTTTGCTCCTGGGTCGCGGCCGTGATCTCGCCCATGATGTCGGCCACCTGCTTGATCGAGGTGACGATCAAGTCCATGGTCTGGCCAGCCTCGTCGACCAGTTTGCTGCCGGCGTCGACCTTGTCGACCGAGTCGCCGATCAGGGCCTTGATTTCCTTGGCCGCCCCGGCCGAACGCTGGGCCAGGTTGCGCACCTCGGCCGCCACCACCGCGAAGCCGCGGCCCTGCTCACCGGCGCGCGCCGCCTCGACGGCGGCGTTGAGTGCCAGGATGTTGGTCTGGAAGGCGATGCCGTCGATGACGCCGATGATGTCGACGATCTTGCGCGAGCTTTCCTTGATCGAGCCCATGGTGTCGACCACCTGCGCCACCACGGTGCCGCCCTTTTCCGCCACCGAGGAAGCCGACACGGCTAGCTGGTTGGCTTGGCGCGCATTGTCCGCGTTTTGCTTGACGGTCGAGGTCAGCTCTTCCATCGAAGACGCCGTCTCTTCCAGCGAGCTCGCTTGCGACTCCGTGCGCGAAGACAGGTCGGCGTTGCCCGACGCGATTTCCTGGGACGCGACCGTGATCGTCTCGGTGCCCGAGCGCACATCGCCCACCGTCTTGGCCAGGCTTTCGTTCATGTCCTTGAGCGCCTGCAGCAGTTCGCTGGTCTCGTCGCGCCCTTCCACGTACACAGTGGAGGTCAGTTCGCCGCCAGCGACCTTCTTGGCCACTTCCACCGCGCCCGACAGCGGCTGCGTGATCGAGCGCGTGATCACCAGCGCGCACACCACGCCGATCGCCACCGCCACACCGCTCAGGCCGAACAGCATCCACATCAGGGTGGTGTCGGCTTTCACCGAATTGTCGAGCACCGTGCGCGCCGCCGCCTGCTGGATCTCGACCAGCTTGTTCAATGCCGCCAAGGTCTGCTGGTTGAGCGGGTCGATGCGGCTGGCGATAACCTTGGCCGCGCCTTCGCTATTAAAGGCCAGCACCTGGCCGATCGCTTCCTTGAAGGCCACGTCGACGTCCTTGTCGAGCGCCGCGATATCGTCGAGGATTTTCTTTTCCGCCCCGTCCAGGCCGGCCGATTGCAGCTTGCCGCGCGCGTCTTCATAGCGCTTGCGCTGGTCCTTGACCTTGCCCTCCTCCTTCTGCATCAGCGACACGTCCGACTGCAAGCCGATATTGCGCATCGCAATACCGGTTTCCAGCATCGCGCTTTTCATCGTCGCCGCCTGCAGGTTCTTTTCCGTCGACGTCTGCAAGCCCTTCATCAGGCTCGCCTTGTTCTGGGAATTGAGCAGGTTGGCAAGCAAGACCATACCGACCAGGATCGCCAGGATGCTGCCAAAGCCAATGCCAAGGCGTGTGCCAATTCTAAAATCGCGCAAACTCATCATCATCTCCCTGAAATACGAACTATCTTCACCGGACCCGCCATTCCTGCCCCGACAGCGCCAGCATCATTTCCAGAAATCGCGGCCTCTTTTCGGACCGTTCGGGTAGTTCTACATTTAAGCGGCCAGCTTGTCGATCAAGCCCATCTCGCCGGACGACATCAGCTTGTCGATATCGACCAGGATCAGCATGCGCTCGTCGATCGTGCCCAGCCCGATCATATAATCGGAATTGAAGGCCGTACCCATGTCCGGCGCCGGCTTGACCTGGTCGGGCGTGAGCGTGGTCACGTCCGAGACCGAATCGACCACCATGCCCATGATGCGCCCGCCGATATTGAGGATGATGACGACCGTGAACTGGTCGTACACCGGCGTGCCCAGATTGAACTTGATGCGCATGTCGACCACCGGGATGATGATGCCGCGCAGGTTGATCACCCCCTTGATGAACTCGGGCGCGTTGGCGATGCGCGTGACCGCTTCGTAGCCGCGGATCTCCTGCACTTTCAGGATATCGATGCCGTACTCCTCGGAGCCGAGGGTAAAGGCGAGGAACTCGCTGCCGGCGCTATCCTTGGCGTCGCCAGTTTTGGAGTTTTGAGCAATCACTGACATGATGGATTCCTTGGTTTGCGAGTCTTAAAATTTACGAGTCAAAAAAACTTAAGAGAAAACTTCATCGGCCAGCTGGCGCGACGAGCGCATCAGCGCCGCCACGTCCAGGATCAGCGACACGCCGCCATCGCCCAGGATGGTCGCGCCCGAGATGCCGGTCACCTTGCGGTAGTTCGATTCGAGGTTCTTCACCACCACCTGCTGCTGCCCCACCAGGTCGTCGACGAACAGGCCGGCCTTGCGCCCATCGGACTCGAGGATCACGATGATGCCCTCGGACGGGTCGGTAAAGCGCGGCACGATGTCGAACATCTGATACAGCGGGATCAATGGCAGGTATTCGCCGCGCACCTTGATCACGCGGCCCTTGCCGGAGATTTCCTTGATATCGTTGGGGGTCGGCTGCAGCGACTCGACCACGAAGCCGAGCGGCAGGATATACACCTCGTCGCCGACCCGGATCGACATGCCGTCCAGGATGGCCAGCGTGAGCGGCAGCGAAATCGAGATGGTGGTGCCAAAGCCCTTGGCCGAGCGGATGTCGACGGTGCCGCCCATGGCCGTGATGTTGCGCTTGACCACATCCATGCCCACGCCGCGTCCGGAGACGTCGGTGACCTGCTCGGCGGTGGAAAAGCCCGGCGCGAAGATCAGCTGCCAGACGTCGGCGTCCGCCATATTGTCCGACACCGGCAAGCCGTTCTGCTTGGCCTTCTCAAGAATGCGTTCGCGATTGAGGCCGCCGCCGTCGTCCGCCACCTCGATCACGATATTGCCGCCCTGGTGGCCGGCCGACAGGAACAAGCGCCCCGCCTCGCTCTTGCCGGCGGCGCTGCGCGCGTTCGGCATTTCAATGCCATGGTCGATACTGTTCCTGACCAGATGGGTGAGCGGATCGACGATGCGCTCGATCAGGCCCTTGTCCAATTCGGTGGAAGCGCCGTGGGTGATGAAGTCGACCTTCTTGCCCAGCTTGGCGGCCAGGTCGCGCACCATGCGCGGAAAGCGCGAGAACACGAAGTCCATCGGCATCATCCGGATCGACATCACCGCTTCTTGCAAGTCGCGCGTGTTGCGCGTCAACTGGCCGATCGAGCCGAGCAGGCGCTCGTGGACCATCGGGTCGAGCGCGTCGCTGCGCTGCTCGATCATGGCCTGGGTGATCACCAATTCGCCGATCAAGTTGATCAACTGGTCGACTTTTTCGATCGACACCCGGATCGAGGACGATTCGGCCGTCGGCGCGCCGCCGCCCTTGGCCTCGCCTTTTTGCGCCGCCTTCTTGTCGTTCTCCGTCACTTCAAGCGGTTCGATGCGGGTGCTGGCCTGCTGCTGCGCTGGCGCGGCCGCTGCCGTGGACGTCGAAACGCTGGCGGCGTTGGCGCGGATCTGTTCGATCGGCTGGAAGAAACCGTAGCCGCGCTCGTCGTCGCTCTTCTCGGCCGCCACCGTGTCGGGCTCGATCGGGTCGAAAAAGCCGTAGCCCTGCTCGTTCTCGACCTTGGCACGCGCGTCGAGTTCGATTTTTTCCTGCTCGGGCGTCAAGGGTGGCGCCTCGAAGATCTTCAAGTCGTCCGGGTTGAGCACGAAGGAGCAGATCGCGATGATGTTCTCGAGCGTCTCGGTGGTGGTCAAGGTCATCGCGTGGCGATCGCCCCCCAGCGGCATCACCGAAATGCGTCCCAGCAGGCCCAGCTCGGCGGCCAGCGCGTTGACGTCGCGCTGCTCGACCTTCGGCAGTTCAATGCGGTAGCGCCGTCCGCCCTCGCTGGTGGCGCCGCTGGCCTTGACCACCGACTGCACGAACGAGGGCGTGGTGGTGTGGGCCGGCACCGCGTCTTGCGACAGCTCTTGCAGCATCATGCGCACATTGGCCACGGCGTCGGTGTCGACATGGGCGCCGTTGCGGTGGCCGTCGAGCTGCATCTTGAGAATGTCCTTGGCCGCCAGGAAGGCGTCCACATGCTCGGACGTGAGCGCCATCTCGCCCTTGCGGATGCGATCTAACAGCGATTCAAGGATGTGGGTGACCTCGGTCATGTCATTCAAACCGAAGGTCGAAGCGCCGCCCTTGACCGAATGCGCGGTGCGAAATACCGCGTTCAAGTCTTCCTCGTCGGGCGCGTTGATGTCAACGGCCAGCAGCAAGCGCTCCATTTCGGCCAGCAGTTCCTCGGCTTCGTCGAAGAAGACCTGGAAGAACTGGCTTATGTCGATGGTCATGTTAAGACTCCATCCTGGACTGCATCGTATTCTCGGACTTCATGGCAGGGCCTTCACGGCGCTAGCCGATCACCTTCTTGACGACCTCGATCAGTCGCTGCGGATCGAAGGGCTTGACCAGCCAGCCATTGGCGCCAGCGGCGCGTCCCTTGGCCTTCATCTCGTCGGAGGACTCGGTCGTGAGCATCAGGATCGGCACCTTCTGGTATGCCTGGATCCCGCGCAGCAGCTTGATCAGGGACAGGCCGTCCATGCGCGGCATGTTCTGGTCCGTCAGCACCAGGTCCACCGTCTGGCCCTTGGCCTTTTCCAGTCCGTCCTGGCCGTCGACCGCTTCCACCACCAGGTAGCCGGCCGCTTTCAGGCTGAAGGCGACCATCTGGCGCAAGGAACTAGAATCGTCGACTGCGAGTATCGTTTTAGCCATCTCAGTTTGCTCCCACTTGTTCGAATTAGGCACCCTAGAACAACTCTATGTCGCCACTTTCCAGATGCTGTTGATTGACTGCTTTTCTTAATACGCTGCGCAATTCAAGCGATTGAATCGCGAGCGACATGCTCACCTTGCCGAGCAGGTCGATGATTTCTTCATTGCCGCTCTCAGGCACCAGATCCGCGCCGTGCGTGCCAAGGGTGCCGAGGAATTCGCGCAAGCCCGTCACGCGCTTCAAGGCGCGGTCGATCAGTTGCGCCGTCATGTCCTGGAACTGCATACTGGTGATGGCCGTCGTCACGTGCGCGCCCACTTCCTCCGACATGCCGGCCAGGTGGGCGGCATCGTCGGCGCTGGGGGTGGCGCCGGCCAGCAGCGCATTGATGCTGTCTTGCTGCGTGCTGACGATGCCGTGGATGGCCATGAAGGCCGAGGTCAGCTTCTCGATCGCTTCCTCGAGCAGCAGCTCGGTCTGGATCAGGTCCGTCTCCACTTCCGTCAAATGCTTTTTGCCGTGTTCGGACACGCCCGACAGCAGGCGCTTCACATGCGAACCGAGTATCTTCTTTCTACTCACAGCGTGCCTCCATGTCTGGGGTGCGGCTAATGACGGACGGCCGGCGCGGCCGGCGCGCTCTGCTCGGGCACGTCGATGGCCACGCCGTCGCGCCTGACCGACTCTTCCGTCGCCTTGTTCATCACGATGATGCTGATACGCCGGTTGATCGGGTTGAACGGGTCGATCTTGTCGAGATGCGAGGTGGCGGCCAGGCCGGCCACCCGCAGCACCTTGGCGTCGTCCAGGCCACCGAGCACCAGTTCGCGGCGCGAGGCGTTGGCGCGGTCGGCCGACAATTCCCAGTTGCTGTAGCCGGCGTCGCTTGAATAAGGCACCGAATCGGTGTGACCCGACAAGCCGATCTTGTTGGGCACCTCGTTGAGCACGATGCCGATCTCGTGCAGGATGTCGCGCGTGTAGGGCTGCAGCTCGGCCTTGGCGAGCGCGAACATCGGACGGTTTTGCTCGTCGACGATCTGGATGCGCAAGCCTTCGGTCGTAATATCGATCAATAACTGCTTCTTGAACTTTTGCAGCACCGGACTGGCCTCGATGGTCTGTTCGATCTTTTGCTTGAGCTTTTGCAGGCGCTCGCGCTCTTGCCGTTCGACCGCCTCGCGCGCCGCCTTCGGGTCGATCTTGGTGGCGCGCTGGGCCTGGGTCTCGCCATGCTTGACCTGGCCTTCCTTGCGCGACAAATCGGTGCCCCCGCCCTGGATCACGGATGTGCTCTCCCCGCTGCCGGAACCGCCCGACATGGCCACTTTGAGCGGCGTCTTGAAGTATTCGGAAATGCCATTCAAGTCTCCCTTGGTGGTCGAACCAAGCAGCCACATCAAGAGGAAGAAGGCCATCATCGCCGTCACGAAGTCCGCGTACGCGATCTTCCAGGCGCCACCGTGGTGGCCGCCCCCGCCTTTCTTGATGCGCTTGACGATGATCGGTCGTAATCCCTCATCGGCCATGTCGGCTCCTGTCCATGCCCATCAGTTTTCTGTGCTCCTGGCACATCTTGTCACATTTAATTAACTGTTGACAACCACTGTTGCCATTCCAGCTCAAGCATCTTTCATTGGCATGTTTTGCTTGCCTTTATTTCGATTTCGATTTCTTGATATGGTCTTCCAGCTCGCTGAAGGTGGGGCGCTCGGTCGAGTACAGCACCTTGCGGCCGAACTCCACGGCCAGCGCCGGCGCGTAGCCGTTCAAGCTGGCCAAGAGCGTCACTTTCACGCACTGGAACATCTTGCTCGACTCTTCCAGCTTTTGTTCGAGCAAGCTCGACAGTGGCGTGATGAAGCCATAGGAAAGCAAGATGCCCAGGAAGGTGCCGACCAGCGCGTGCGCGATCAGGATGCCCAGCTCGGCTGGCGGAATACCCACCGATTCCATCGTGTGCACCACGCCCATCACGGCCGCCACGATACCGAAGGCGGGCATGCCGTCGCCCAGCTTGGCCAGGCAATGGGCCGGCACCGCACCCTCGTGGTGATGGGTATCGATCTCGTTGTCCATCAGGTTTTCGATCTGGAAGGCGTCCATATTTCCCGACACCATCAGGCGCAGGTAATCGGTCATGAATTCGACGATGTGGTGGTCGGCCAGCACGCCCGGGTATTTGCTGAACAGGGGGCTCTCGCCGGGGGAGTCGATATCGCCCTCGATCGACATCAAGCCTTCCTTGCGCACCTTGGAGAGCACGTCGAACAGGAGCGACATCATTTCCATGTACAGCTCGCGGGTGTAGCGCGAACCTTGCAGCAAGGTGGGCAGGGCCTTGAGAGTGGCCTTGATTGCCTTGACGTTGTTACCGACAAGGAAGGCACCGAACGCGGCGCCACCAATCATCAGCAGTTCGAGCGGTTGCATCAGCGCGGCAAGGTGACCACCATTAAGCGCGAAGCCGCCGAAAACCGAGAGGCAGACAACAATGTATCCAACGATGAGAATCAAGTGCGCTGACTCCTACTTGAAGAGAGTTCGGGGCCGCCCCGACACATCCAATCCGCCGGCTCTGGCGCCATCGGGGCGCGCTTTGGCGTGATAAGCGCTCACATCAATAAATTTACACTTGGAACTACAATAACGTGAGAATGCATACCGAGCAAGTAAAAACACCGCTCTGTCGCCTAAAAGGTCCACACGTAAATAAGGCTGCTGCGGCCCTCGACAAACAGGGTGGTCGTGGGCTCTTGTCCGGGGACGGAAAACTCGTGGCTGAACAGCATGCTGCCGGCGCGCATTTGCGCCTTGGCCTTGCGCCACAGGGCCGGCATGGCGGCCGGCGACAGATAGGCGAACACGGCGTCATAGGCGGCGAAGTCGAGCTGCTCGTAGTCGCCGCGCACGAACTGCACGCGCGCGCGCAGCGCCCCGGGCAAGGCGCGCGCGCGCGCCGCACTCACCCAAAACGGCAGCGGCGCCAGCTCGATGCCGCTCACCTGCGCATCGAGGCGGCGGCGCGCCAAGTCCAGGGTGAAGCCGCCCAGGCCACTGCCGATATCGATCACCTTCAAAGCCCTGCCCTGCGGCAGCGCGCGCGCGACCGCATCCCACACTTGCCGGCTCGATGGGTAATACGGAACCTGGGTGCGGAAGGTGGACCAGAACAGCAGCCACAGGAACAGGAAGGCGCCCAGAAACAGGGCGGGCGGCAAGTTAAGCGCCAGCGCGCCGAACACGGCCAAGGGAAACAGCAATTCGATGGCGCGCCACCAGGGCGCCAGGCCGCGCCACCAGCTGAGGGCGGCGGCGAAGGTTCCCTGCAGCAGGGCCACGCCTAAATAAGAGACGCTCGCGCCCAGGCGGGCCAGGGCGTAGACGGCGGCCAGCATGGGCAAAAGGGAAAGTAGTTGGATCAGCGCCGCTTGGATGGCCGGGGCGCGCCAGATACGTGGCAGGCTCATGCGCCTAGTATATAGTGCGCACAAAAACAAAAGGCGCTGCGGTGGCGGCAGCGCCCGAAGTTTGCAAAAATATCAAACCAGTAAGGCTCAAGCGGCGAGCAAGGCGGCGTCGCGCAGCTTCTTGGTCTTGCCAGCGCGCGAAGGCATGTGGCACAGGCCGCACTGGTAACCCTGGTTCAAGTCCAGGCAATTGACGACGAACTTGCCTTCGCATTTTTCGCAGGCAGCCATCGCCAGCATCTTGCTGCTGAAAAAACGCACCAAGGTCCAGGCCCGGGTGAGCGAGAGCAGCGGCTCCTCGCCCGGCTCCGGCGGCATTTGCTCCAGATACAGCTTGTACGCTTTCATGACCGCCTCGATGCCGCTGGCGCCCGCATGGTCGATCAGGAATTTGTGGATGTTGATAAACAGCGAAGAATGGATATTCGGCTGCCAGGTCAAAAACCAGTCTGTCGAAAACGGCAACATGCCTTTCGGTGGCGATACCCCGCGCAACTCCTTGTAGAGCTTGAGCAAGCGTTCGCGCGAGAGCGACACTTCCGTTTCAAGCAGTTGCAGGCGTGCGCCCAGCTGGATCAATTCGATGGCCAGCTGGATTTCCTGGGCTTCCGAGACGACGCTTTTCTTGCTCATGATCGCGACTCCTGCTGCGTTTTTAGGAAATTTCCTCGACAGCTTGGCCGGCCATCAAGATGGCGGCGTGCGACTGGGCCAGTACGCGGTCTTTGTTGTAGTTGGTCAACATGGAGAGGATGGCGCTGTCGTCGAAGCGGAAGCGCGCCAGCATCATGTTGCCTGCGGCCAACTTCAAGATCTGCGCGTTGCTCATGCCTTCGATCAAATCGGCGATGTCTTGCGAGATGCCCAGGCGGAAGATGGCGCTGACTTTGTCGGCGCGTATCATTTGCTGCGCCAGCATCAGGTAGCTCAGGTTGGCATCGCGGATTTCAGCCATCATGTCATTCGCAGTCATTTCCATCTCCTTGGACACCGTACTTGGCGCGGTTTTGTTATTGCCAGTGAGATACATTCTGATCCCACGGAAAAATTGTGGGAATAGGCGGTGGACTGTATTTTTCG
Source organism: Pseudomonadota bacterium (assembly GCA_040388555.1). Lineage (GTDB taxonomy): Bacteria > Pseudomonadota > Gammaproteobacteria > Burkholderiales > Burkholderiaceae_D > Telluria_A. The sequence goes on along the minus strand of JAZKBP010000008.1, from coordinate 38,197 downwards.
TCGGTAAACAAGGACGTGCTAGGTAGGTGTTTGTCTGACAAACACTACCCAGCCATTGTCGCGCCCCTATGAAAAGGGCGGAATGAGATGTGTGAAACCGTAGCTTGGCGATGCGTTTTGATCGACATCAACCTACGTTCTGAAACGGTTACGGCAGCTTTTCCAGGAACTTTAGGGTTCCGATGAAATATTTTTGGCGGATTCCCAAATTTCTTTCATGAAGCTCTAACGACCCCGTTTTCAGGAACTTTAGGGTTTTTCGAAAATATTTTTAAAAAAAAGCGAAAAACTTTGCGCCACCCGCTTGAGCCTTTTGAAAGGTTGCCGGCATGGTATCACAAATAGTCGAATTTGTTGCCGATAAGGCTAAGAATCTTGTTAAACTTCGTAGCTCAGCCTGAAATAGATGAGGCTTCAAGTATTTTTGCGGGTTTTGCATGCCAACAACTACCCTGTGGGACCTCAGCCCCACCATCGCGAACGCCTTGCCGGTGTGGCCGGACGACACGCCCTTTGCCGCCACGCCCGCCCGGGAAATCAAGGATGGCTGCCCGGTGCGCGCCGTGTTGCGCCGCCCCGCCCCCTGATCGGCGCCAGCACCCGGCCGCGCGCCCACATTTAGCCATACCACAAGGACCGCCATGAGCACCGCCACCATCCCCACCCTCCCCAGCCGCGCCGACTGCGTGGCGCGCGACGCCCAAGACGCACTGGCGCCGCTGCGCCAGCGTTTCGCCTTGCCCGACGGCGTCATCTACCTCGACGGCAATTCGCTGGGCGCCCGCCCGCACACGGCGCTCGCGCGCGCGCGCCAGGTGATCGAGCAGGAATGGGGGCAGGACTTGATCCGTAGCTGGAACACGGCCGGCTGGTTCGAGATGCCGCGCCGCCTGGGCGACCGGCTGGCGCCGCTGATCGGCGCGCGCGCCGGCGAAGTGGTCATCACCGACACCACCTCGCTCAATCTGTTCAAGGCGCTGGCGGCGGCCGTGCACATGCAGGCGAACGATCCGGCGCGCGCCGGCCGGCGCATCCTCGTCAGCGAGCGCAGCAACTTCCCCACCGATATCTATATGGCGCAGGGCCTGTCGAGCTGGCTGGCGCGCGGCTACACGGTGCGCCTGGTCGACAGTGTGGAGGAGCTGGCCGGCGCCATCGACCACGACTGCGCCGTCGTCATGCTCACCCACGTCAACTACCGCAGCGGCTACCAGCACGACATGGCCGGCGTGACGGCGCACGCGCATGCGCAAGGCGCGCTCGTTTTGTGGGACTTGTGCCACTCGGCCGGCGCGGTGCCGCTCGATCTGCACGCGGCCGGCGCCGACCTGGCCGTCGGCTGCACCTACAAATACCTCAACGGCGGCCCCGGCGCGCCAGCCTTCATCTGGGTGCCGCAGCGCCACCAGGATGCGTTCACCCAGCCGCTGTCGGGCTGGTGGGGCCACGCGGCGCCGTTCGCGATGGAACCGAACTTCGTCCCCACCAGCGGCATCGGGCGCGCACTGTGCGGCACCCAGCCGATCGCCTCGCTCGCCCTGCTTGAGTGCGGGCTGGAAGTGTTCGAGCAGACCAGCATGCAAGCGCTGCGCGCCAAATCGCTCGCGCTCACCGACCTATTCATCGCGCTGGTGGAGGCGCGCTGCGGCGCGCACGAGCTGGGCTTGGTCACGCCGCGCCAGCACGCCCAGCGCGGCAGCCAGGTCAGCTTCACGCACCGGCATGGCTACGCGGTGATGCAAGCCTTGATCGCGCGCGGCGTGATCGGCGACTATCGCGAACCGGCCATCATGCGTTTTGGCTTCACGCCCCTGTACACCAGCTTCGCCGATGTGTGGGACGCGGTCGAGATCCTGCGCGCGATCCTCGACGATCGCGCCTACGACGTCGACGCCAGCCGCGGCGCGGTCACTTGATAAGCGTGCCGTCACAGCGGCGCGCCGGCACCATTCATCCACACGAGACATCACCACGAGAAGGTCAGCATGAGCACAGAGCAAAAAGACGGCGGCGCCTGGCATGGCGCCAAGATGGACTTCAGCGAGTCGATGAGCTATGGCGACTACCTCTCGCTCGGCCAGATCCTGACGGCGCAGCACCCGCGCTCGCCCGAACACAACGAGATGCTGTTCATCGTCCAGCACCAGACCAGCGAACTGTGGCTCAAGCTGATGCTGCACGAGATGCAGGCGGTGCGCGCCAACCTGCGCAGCGGCGATCTCTCGCCCGCCTTCAAGATGCTCGCGCGCGTGGCCCGCATCATGGACCAATTGGTGCATGCCTGGGATGTGCTGGCCACCCTCACGCCGACCGAGTACACGGCCATCCGTCCCTACCTGGGCGCCTCGTCCGGCTTCCAGTCGCACCAGTACCGCGAGCTTGAGTTCATCCTGGGGAACAAGAACGCGGCCATGCTCAATGTGCACAAGACCGCGCCAGCGGCCTTCGAGATCCTGGACCGGGAACTGCGCGCGCCGTCCGTCTATGATGAGGCGGTGATGCTGCTCGCGCGCAGCGGCTTTGCGATCGCGCCCGAACGCCTGGACCGGGACTGGACGCAGCCAACCACGGCCGACGAATCGGTCAAGGCCGCCTGGCTCACCGTGTACCAGGACCCGTCCAAGCATTGGGCCCTGTACGAACTGGCCGAGAAGCTGGTCGACATGGAGACCGCCTTCCGCTTCTGGCGCTTTCGCCATGTGACGACGGTCGAACGCGTGATCGGCTTCAAGACCGGCACCGGCGGCACCGCCGGCGTGAGCTATCTGCGCAAGATGCTCGACGTGGTGCTGTTCCCCGAGCTGTTCTCGCTGCGCACGGCCCTGTAAGCGCTCAAGACTTGGACGCCGGTGCCGCCTTGAGCACCAGGGTGAGCTGGTAGGCCGACGGCGCCTCGGCCTCCACCAGGCCGAGCGTCAAGCGCCACGCCCGTCCATCGGCCGTGCGCACGAAACTGCGGTGGCGCGCGTCCTTGTCCTTGACCGGGCTCCAGGCTTGTTGCTTGAAGGTGGAGGCGCTGGCGTCGAGGAAGTCCTTGGCACTGGCCGTGATTTCCACGCGCCCGCGCACTTCCCACCAGCGCTGATCGCCGCGCTCGGACAGGCGCTCCCACACGGCGCCGCTTGGCAAGATGGCCGCCACATCGGGCATGTGCATCCCGGCTAACATACCAAAGCCGCCCTTGCCGTCCGGGTGCCATTCGTACTCGATGCCGCGCGCCACATCCTCGGCGCGCAGGCGGCCCGCTTCACGCGCGACGACATGCAAGGCGCCGTCGATACCGGCCGACAAGCCGCCCGTGGTGACGATCTTGCCATTGTCGACATAGCGCCGGTCCATCACGACTTGCGTCTTCGGAAACGTCTTGGCCAATTGGGCGCTGGCGCCGGCGATCGTGCTCGACTTTATGCCATCGAGCAAACCGGCCTGGCCCAGGATGAAGGCGCCGGTGCACACGGACAACACGGTTCCCACTTCACCGCTGCGCTGGCGCACCCAATCGAGGGTCTTTTGGTCGTGCATGACGGGGCTGACATTGCCGCCCGGGATCAGCAGCACGTCCGCCTGCGGCGCATGCTCAAGGTCGTAATCGGGCGTTATTTTCACGCCGTAGGTCGAATGCAAGCTGTCGGTGCTGCGCCCGACGGTGAAGATGGTGGCGCCGGACTGGCCGAACACCTCCATCGGGCCGGCGTAGTCGATGTCTTGCACGCCGTCGAACATCAGCACCGCCACCCGCAGGCTCGAATTTTTGGCGATCATCTCCATGCCGTCGGTGGGGCAAATTCCCGGCTTGTCGTATTCCTTCAGTTCTTGCCCGGCCATGTGGTGATGGTTGGCCATCTGGCAGATGTAGGTGGTCTTGGCCTTGAGCGGAACCGGGGCGGGCGGCGCTTCGGCCGCCTTCGCGTGCGTGCCGCCCAGCAGGCAGGCGAGCAAGCTGGCGTGGATGGCGTTCTTCATGTCGATCTCTCTTGAATGGGATGGGTTTTGCGCACCGAGGCGGGCAGGCGCCGTGCGCTGAAGGTCCAGGCACAGGGTGACACCATAAGGCATTCCATCAAGAACAAGAATAAGCGTCAAGGTAAATTGACTATTCCAAATTTAGGAATAAACGCCTCCTTTTCTTCACCCCGACCGACTGTTCCTGTTTCGCCTTGGTCACGAGCGGCGGCGCCAGCGGCAGCGGGAAGCCGAGAAACACCATCACGAAAAATATCGGCAGCAAGAGGTAGAACATCGGCCGCCTCCAGTTCAGTTCAAGCTTCACGGGCGCCTCAGATCGACATATCGCGCAGCATCTTGGACGCTTCGCGGCTGGCGGTCAGGCAGCTGCCGTCGCGCATCTGCAGCTGCAATTGCGACTGCTCGTCCGTCGCCATCGACTCCACGAAATCGAGGTTCACCATCACCGAGCGGTGGATCCGGATGAATTTGGCCGGATCGAGGCGCGCGCCCAGTTCGGCGATCCCGACGCGCACCAGGAAGGTCTTTTTCTCGGACACGATGGCGGTGTATTTGGCGTCGGCCTTCAGATATTCGATGGCGTTCACGGCCAGCGGAAAAATGCGCCCGCGGTCGCGCACCAGGATGCGCTCGAACATGGCCGAATCGCGGGCGGCCGCCTGCGACAGCGCCAGTTGCAGCGCCTCGCCCGATGCCGGCGGCGTCCCCTGCAAACGCTCGACTGCGGCGTTGAAGCGCTCGCGCGAAAACGGCTTAAGCAGATAGTCGACGGCGTTGAGCTCGAACGCCATGACGGCATGCTGGTCGAACGCGGTCGTGAAGACCACCTCCGGCAAATGGGTCAGGCGCTTGAGCACTTCAAGCCCCGTCATCTCCGGCATCTGGATATCCATGAACACCACGTCGGGCTTGAGCTGGTTGATCAGCGCGAGCGCTTGCGCGCCATCGGCCGCCTCGCCGATCAGGCGCAGCTCGGGACGTTCAAGGATCGAATCGCGCAAGCTCTCGCGCGCCAGCGGTTCGTCTTCCGCGATCAGGACGGTTTTCGTTTGCATGCGGCTCTCTTGTCTCGGTTGGCTCAGGCGGCGATGCCGTCGAGCGGAATGGTCAGCGTCACCTGGAAGCCCTCGCCGGGCGCGGTGTCGATGTCGAAGGTGGCGCGCGATCCGTATTCAAGCGCCAGGCGCCGCTCCACGGTCCTCACCCCCAGGCCAGTGGTTTGCCGGACCATGGCCGGATCGGCCCCTGGCCCGTCGTCGCGCACGCTCACCCACAGGATATTGGCCAGCGCGTCGATGCGGGTGCGGATGGTCAGCCGGCCCGGCTGGCTGCGCGGATTGAACGCGTGCTTGATGCTGTTCTCCACCAGCGGCTGCACGCTCAGCGCCGGCAGGCAGTAGCCAGTGGCCGAATCGTCCACATCCCACTCCACCGTCAGGCGCGCGCCCAGGCGCAGCGCTTCAAGGTCGAGATAATCGCGCACGAAGCGCAGCTCATCGTCGAGCGTGACGCGGTCGTTGCCGCTCTTTTCGGTATCGAGCACATAGCGCAGCATGTCCGAAAACTTGAACAGCGCCGCCTCGGCCGCGGCAGGCTGCTTGCGCGTGAGGGCGATAATCGAATGCAGGGTGTTAAACAGGAAGTGGGGATTGAGCTTGTTGCGCAAGGCTGCCAGTTCGGACGCCACCAGCAGGCTTTGCGCCTGCAGCGTCGCGATGGCATGCTCGCGCGCCTTGGCGCTGGCGCGCACCGCATGAAAGATGCCGGCGATGACGCCATACATCATCATATAAAACAGGAAGGGCCAGATGACCGCATAGGACGGCGCCTTGCTGCTCATGTCCGGAGCATGCAGCAGCGACAGCACGCCGTACACAATGCCCATCCAGGTGATCGTAAACAGGACCGAGGCCACCACGTGGACGGCGATCACGGCACCAGCTCGCAAGGCGCTGCGCTCGAGATACCCGGAGAAGGGCCACACCAGCACATGCACGAGCACGGCCGGAATCATGCCCAGCGCCGTTTGCAGCGCCAGCATCGGATCGAAATGCCCTTTCATCACCGCTTCGGCCTGGGTGGCGAGCACCAGCACCAGAATGAAGGGGAGCCAGGCTGCCGCGTACAGCTGCCACATCCGGCGCGTCATGATAGGTATCCTTGTGCGTAAGTATTCATGCGGCGAGTATCGCCCAAATCGGGCGCCCTTCCCAGCCCCCTGACACGAACTGCGAAAAACGATGAATCAGGCGCCGGATCCGGGCCGTCAAGCGCAGGAATTTACGCTCTGGCCGTTGCCAGTATGGTAAAGTTTTGCGCACCACGAAACAGCTAGCAGTCAAAGGACATCCAACCATGCAAGAGAAAAAGCTCGTCAAGCCGGCCAAGGCAGTGATCCAAAACGTCAGCGGCGCGGTGCGCGAAACGGGCGGCCTGCTCAAGCAAAGCGGCCCGCTCAAGCCAGGCTATGGCCTGGCCAGCGGCATCGTGGCGCTGGTGCTGGCGACGCTGTCGCTGCTGGGCGTGGCCGCCTTCCACTATCCGCAGTATCTGACCACGCCCGAGCTGCGGCACGCCTATTCGCCCGACCTGATCCGCCACCTGATGTTCGCGGCCCTGGTGCTGGCCGGCGCCATCAGCCTGCTCAACGTGATGTTCAAGCGCAGCCGCGGCTTGAACGCCGTCGCCGCCGTCATCGTGCTCGCCTGCGTGGCGCTGGGCGGCTCGCACGTGCCGGTGGCCGACTTCCCGGACCATACCCCCTACATCGGCCTGGACTGGTTCATCCTCGACCTGCTCGGTTCGACTGTGATCTTCGCCGCCATCGAAAAGCTGTTCCCGCTCTACAAAGGGCAGATGATCTTCCGCGCCGAATGGCAGACCGACATGGTGCACTTCGCGGTGAACCACTTCATCGTCGGCCTGGCCCTGCTGACGGTGAACTTCGCCATCCACCGCCTGTTCGGCTGGATGGCCAACGACAGCGTGCGCGGCGCGGTGCAAGCGGTCCCCTTCCTGCCGCAGCTGCTGTTGTGCATCCTGGCGGCCGACTTCGTGCAGTACTGGACCCACCGCGCCTATCACGAGATCCCCTTCCTGTGGCGCTTCCACGCGGTGCACCACTCGGCCAAGACCATGGACTGGCTGGCCGGCTCGCGCCAGCACATTCTCGAGCTCATTTGCACCCGCGTGGGCGTGCTCGGCGCGCTCTACGTGCTGGGCTTCGAAAAGGAAGTGATGGACGTGTACATCATCGTGGTGGGCTTCCAGGCCGTGTTCAACCACGCCAACGTGCACCTGCCGTGGGGACCGATCAAGTACCTGATCGTCACGCCGGACTTTCATCATTGGCACCATTCCTCGGACGACGTGGCCATCGACCGCAACTACGCGGCCCACTACGCCTTCCTCGACCATTTGTTTGGCACCGCGATCAAGGGCCAGAGCGGCTTCCCCGAGAAGTACGGCGTGCAGGGCGACTACATGCCGGACGGGTTCACGCAGCAGTTGCTGTTCCCCTTCCGCGCCAAGAAGTAAGGCGACGGGGCCCGCCCACCGCCTCGGCGCAGCGCCCCACCGCCTCGGCGCATAGTGCTGGCGCCGGCGGCGCGGCGCCCCTACAGTTGATGCGTCCCCTCACCATCAGGAGCTACGCATGAACCTTCACACCGCCTCGATCAAATTCGCTTGCCTGCTCATGGGCGCACTTATCGGCAGCGCCCATGCCGAAGTGAGCGCCAGCAGCACCGGCAATCCGGAAGCAGTCGCCCAGATCGAGCAAATCGTCCACACCTTCAAAAAGTCGATCATCGACAAGGATGCCAAGACCCTCGGCGCGCTGTTCCTGAGCGAAAACAACAGCTGGTTGACGGTGCTCGACGCCGGCCTGTACCCGCGCGTCAAAGCGAAAAAGCCGGAGGCGAAAAAAGTGCGGGCCTCGACCTACCAGGATTTCGTGGGCTTCGTCGGCAGCACCAAGGAGGCCATCGAGGAGAAGTTCTCGAACGTCCAGGTCCACACCAACGGCAGCGTGGCCGCCGTCTACTTCGACTTCGTCTTCGTCATGAACGACAAGGTCACCAACCGCGGCAGCGAGTCCTGGCATCTGGTGAAAACCGACGAGGGCTGGCGCATCAGTTCGATGATTTACTCCGACGGCGACTGAGCTGGCATGGCGGCGACAGGATAGAATTGTCCTGTGAAGAACGAAACCGACCTGTTCGGCGCGGCCATCCGCCCGCCCAAGCCCGCCCCGGCGACCGGCCCCAAGCTGGCCGCCCTGCCATTCTGGATGCCGCTTGCGGCCGGCCTGCCACTGACCGTGTGCATGGCTATCATGGATCTGCCGGACCTGAACCAGGGGCGCGGCCTGGCCTTCGATGCGCTGTTCCTGTGCGCCTTCGTGGTCTGGATTTTTCCACTGACGCTGCTGCAGCGCGTGCTGTGGCGCCGCAGCCTGCCGTGGCGCGCGATGGCGCCGATACTGTTGACGACCACGTACGCGATGTCGGTGATGAACAACCTGCTCGGGCATGCGCTGGCGATGGGACTCGGTATCAGCGATTCGATGCGCTGGTCGCGCCTGTTCAGCGGGCTCGATGGCTGCTGGCTCGCCCTGATCGCCTTTTGCGCCATCCACGCGGTGCTCGCCTACTATACCCTGCTCGGGCGTGAACAAGTGCGCGTGGCCGAGGCGCTGGCCATGGCGCGCGACGCCGAACTGCGCGCCCTGCGCTACCAGGTCCATCCCCACTTCCTGTTCAACACCCTTAACGCGATCTCCTCGCTGGTGGCCAATGAACGCAACCGCGACGCCAACCGCATGATCGCCCAGTTGGCCGAGTTCCTGCGCGCCACGCTCGACAGCGCCGGCCACAACGAGCATCCGCTGGCGGACGAGCTGGCGCTGACCGAGTCTTACCTCGACATCGAAAAAGCGCGCTTGGGCGAGCGCCTCAAGATCGCCATCCATGTGGGGCCCGATGTGCTGCAGGCGCTGGTGCCCTACCTGGTGCTGCAGCCGCTGGTGGAGAACGCGATCCGCCACGGCATCGCGCCGCGCAGCGAACCGGGCCGGCTGGACCTGCATATTGCGCGGGTGGGCGATCGCCTGCACATCGAACTCGAGAACGAAGGCCCGGCCGCGCACCCCGGCATCGACGCGACGGCGCGCCCCTCCTTCGGCCTGGGCACCCGCAACGTCAGCGAGCGCCTGGCCAAGCTGTATGGCGACGACCATAGCTTCGCCGTCAGCGCCGGCGCGGCCGGCAATTTTTGCGTGCGCATCGACTTGCCCCTGCACGCGGCGGGCGCGCCGGCATGATGCGGGTGGCGATCATCGACGATGAGCCGCTCGCGCGCAGCGGCGTGGCCGCGCGCCTGGCGCACTGCCCCGGCATCGAGGTCGTCGCGCAATATGGCGACGGCATCGCGGCGCTCGAAGGCATCAAGGCCAAGCCGCCCGACCTGCTGTTCGTCGATATCGAAATGCCGGGAATGAACGGGCTCGACATGATCGCGGCACTGGCGCCGCGCGCGCGTCCGATGGCGATCCTGTTGACCGCCTACGACCACTTCGCGATCCGCGCCTTCACCCTGAACGTGATCGACTACCTGCTCAAGCCGATCGACGACGAGCGCTTCGCCGAAGCCATCGAGCGCGCGCGCCAGGCCTGGCCGTACCGGCGCGGCGACGCCGAGGCGCCGCCGGCGGGCACGCCCGCCACCAGCCACATCGAAACCTTCGCCGTGCGCACCGGCGCGCGCACCCTGCTCATCCAGGCTGGTGACGTGGCCTGGATCGAGGCCGACGGCGACTACGCCACGCTGCATGTGGGCGCGCGCCAGCACATGGTGCGCGAGTCCTTGCAAAGGCTGGCGCTGCAGCTCGACCCGGACCGCTTCGTGCGCGTGCACCGCTCGGCCATCGTGCAGATCGGGCAGGTGGCCGAACTGCACACCTTGACCAACCGCGACGCCTTGCTGCGCCTGCACGACGGCACGCCCTTGCGCGCCAGCCGCACCTATATCGCGCCGCTGATCGAAGCGCTGCAACGCGTGCGCGGCTGCCTCATTTCCTGAAGCACCGGCCTCAGGCGCGCTGCAGCGCGCGCTGGACCAGCCAGGACAGCGGCAAGGTCAATAGCGCCAGCGCGGCCGTCAACAGCACCGTCGCCCCCACCCCAAGGTGGTCGCCAATGGCGCCCAACACCAGGGGCGCGAGCGCGCCGCCGCCGATGGTGGCCGTGTAAAACAGGGCGAAGGCGTGTTCGCGCTGGCCGGGTTCGGCCAATTCCGGCACGCTGCCGTACAAGACCGACGACGTGCCGTTCAAGGCCACGCCCAGGATAGGCAACACCACCAGCGCAGGCATTAGCGGCAAGGCCAGCACCAGCACGATGGCTAGCGCGGTGAGCAGCTCGGTCACCCACACGGTTTTCATCATCCCGATCCGGCTGCCCAGGTAGCCGCAGGCGAGCTTGCCGCAAGCGCCGCCGACGAACAGCAGTGACAGCGCCAGCCCAATCGTGGCGACGGGCGCGCCCTTGTCGCGCAAGATGAATGGCAGGAAGGTCAGAAAGCCCATGCGCACCGCGGTGTCGACCACGCCGGTGGCGAGCAGGGCGCGAAATCCAGGCGCAGACGCGCTGGCTCCAGCGCTCGCACTTGGCGCCATGGCGGCGGGGCTGGCCACTGGCGCGGGGCGCGCCGTGTCGGGTATCAGCCAAGCCAGGGCGACGGCCGCGATGATCGCCAGCGCGCCAACGGCGCTCACGCTTTGCTGCCAGCTCCACCACGACAGCGCCACCCCGACCGCCGCCGGCACCAGCATCTTGCCGATGTCGCCGGCGAAGTTATAGGTGGCCAGCGCGGCGCGCGAGCCATGCTGCTCGTGGCTGTCGGCCACCAGGGACGATGCGAGCGGATGCTGGGTGCTCGCGCCGATGCCGCTCACCACCAGCGCCATGCACAAGCCGGGAAAAGCGCCGACCTGCCCGGCGATCAGGTAGCCAATGCCGGCCAGCGCCGTGCCCAGCACCAGCAAGCGCTTGCGGCCAAAGCGCGCGGCCAGGCGGCCGGCCGGGATCTGCAAACCGGCCATGGCGCCAGCGTACAAGGTGCGCATCAGCCCCGTGACGGCGTAACCGACGGCGAACTGGCTCTGCCAGGTCGGCAGCAAAACGTAGATCAGATCGGTCAAGCCGTCGTGGATGGCATGGGCGCCGCACGCGGCCCAGAGTGTGCGCCTGCGCTGCGTCGCCGCAGCCGGCTCGTTGGTGATGGTGGCGGTGAGTGACATGCCAACACAATAGCAAAAGCGCGCTGCCTTTGCTGGCACCGCTTCTGGCGCGTCTATTGGCGCGTCTATTGGCGCGCCGCCGGATCGCCAGCGCGCGCGCCACCGGCTGCGCGTATCCACACCAGCGCGGCCGCCATGCACGCCGCGGGCAGCCAGACCCACAGCATCTCGGACTGGATCACCTGCCATCCACGGCTGCTAAGAAAGCGCATGCCGATCGGCGACACCTCGATCAGGCGCCATGGCAGGAACAGGCGTTCGTTCGAAAGCGGCCAAGCCAGCGCCACGCCAAGGCCGCCGTTGGTGAGCATGTCGAGCACGCCGTGCGAGAACGCCGAACCGGCCATGAACAGGAACACCACGGATGGCCGCGCCCGCAAGCGCCGCGCCAACAGCATCGCTGCTGCGCCCACCAGCAAGGCGAAGGCGATCGAATGGGTGGCGCCGCGATGGCCGAATGTGTCCGCATACGCGATATGCAGCTTGAACGCCAACACATCGAAGTCCGGCAGCATGGCGGCGACCGCGCCTGCGGCCATCAAGCGGCGCGGGATCCGGCGCGCGCCCAGGCCGATGCCCAGCGCGATCGGAAGGACGGCGTGCGTGAAAATGGTGGGCATGTTGGCGCGCTTTCGATTATCCGGGTTTGGCCGCGTGGCCGTGCTTCTTGAGCGCTTCGAGCACCAGAACGCAATGGTCGCCCTGGATCTCGATCACCCCATCCTTGACCGTGCCGCCCGATCCGCAGGCCGTGCGCAGTTGCTTGCCCAGTTGCGCCAGCGCGAGCGCGTCCAGCGCCAACCCCTTGACGACGGTGACGCACTTTCCTCCCCTGCCCTTGGTTTGGCGCTGCACGCGCGCCACGCCATCGCCCGCCGGCGCGGCCTGCGCCTGCGCCTTGCAGCTGCATTCGGCCAGCGCACGCCGGCACTGCGGACACATGCGCCCGCTTTCGGTGGAGTAGACCAGGCCGCCGTTTGAACTACTTTTCATCGTTTGCACTTACCTTGGTTCGATTGAGCTTCTCGTCAAAAAAAGCCAGCACGCTGGCATTCATCACCGCATGGAAGGCCTTGCGGTCGAAATCGCCCGCCTCGCCGCACAAGGCCGGTGGCGCCAGAATGCCGCATGGCGTCAAGAACGACAAGTGCCCGACACCCGCAACCGCGTGAAACTGCACCGATGCGCCAAGCGCCGCGCGCAGTATTTTGGCGTTGCTCGCGTACGGCGCCGTCGTGTCGCTGTCGCCGCTCCATAGCTGGACCGGCACGAACACCTTGTCCACGGCCGGCGGCACCATCGTGAATCCCAATCCGGGTGCGGCCAGCACCACGGCCTTGATACGCGCGTCGGCAGCCTGCGCATCGGCCGGCGCCGGCGTATATCCGTCCAACAGCGGCGAGCGCTGGCTGCGCAATAGCGTGCAGACGAATTCCGGCTGCGCGGCGCAGTGACGGGCGACCATGCCCAGGTCCGGCCGCGCGCCGACCGCGCGCAGCACCGTGAACGCGCCCATCGAGAGACCGAAGGCGCCGACGCGCTCGCGGTCGATGCGTTGGCGCTCTGGCCAGCGCTCGAGCATATGATCGAGCGTTGCGCGCAGCTGCGCCGGCCGCACATTCATCATGAACGAGGCCGAAGCGGCGCCGCTCTGGTCCGCGTAGTTGTCACCGCCGTGCATGGGCGCGGCGACCACGTAGCCAGCTGCCGCGAGCGCCATCGCAAGGTCCGCATGGCTGCCAGGCCCGCCGGCGTTCCCGTGCGAGATCAGCACCAGCGGCAAATGCTGCCCGTCGACCGGCGCATCGCGCGCCACATCCATGAGCGCCACGCCGAGCAGGGTTGTCGGCCAGGTGCGCGCGCGGGTCGGATACCACACGCCGACGGCGAAGTCCTGTCCCTGCGCGTCAAGCGCGCGAACCAGCTCGAAGCCAACCGGGCGTTGCGCGCGCAGCGCCGTGGCCCACGCGGCGGCGGCCACGCCGCACACCAGAACGATCAGGGCGAACCCCGCACGGCGTAACCATCTCATCGCTGTTCTCCTTGTGAAATCGGTGCGGCGGGCGCCAGCAAGACGATAAATCGGCAGCCGGTGCCGGAAGGCGCCGGCTCTAACCGCACCGTCCCGTGCAGCCGCGCCACTGCCTGCGTCACGATCGCCAGGCCAAGGCCTGAGCCGGAGGCGTCATTGCCGGCGCCGCGATGGAAGCGCTCGAACACCAATGCACGCTCGGACTCGGGAATGCCTGGGCCATCGTCGGCCACCACCAGTTGCAGTGCGGCGTCGTGCATGGACAGCGTGAGGTCCACATGAGCGCCGGGGTGGCTGTAGCGCAGCGCGTTGCCAACCAGGTTTTGCACGATCGATTCGAAGGCATGCGGCTCGAGCGCATGCACCAGGCTGTCCGGCGCGTCGAGCGACAGTTCGATGTCGCCAGCGATCGCATCCTGCGCGCAGGCGGCGAGCTGCGCGCGCACCATCGCGGCGACATCGAGCATGCGCCAATCTGCATGCGGTAGCTTGTCGAGCCGGGCCAACTCGAGCAACTGACCAATCAGATGGGAGGCGCGCGCGATCGCTTGCTCAAGCCGGGCGCTCGCATGCAAACGCTCCGCCTGGCCCGGCGCCAGCGCCAGCACGTGGGCCTGGGCCGCGATCAGCGCCAGCGGTGTGCGCAATTCATGGGCGGCATCCTGCACAAATGTGCCTTCGCGTTCGACCTTGCGGCGCAACTGGTCCAGCAGGCCGTCGATTGCCGCCACCACCGGTTCGAGCTCCGCATAGATTGCATCTAAGCCCAGCGGCGACAAATCGTCCGGGCCGCGTGCGGCGAGCGTGGCCGACAGGCGGCGCAGCGGGCGCAGGCCGCCAGCGACGGCGAGCCAGCTGGGCAGCAGGATGAAGGGCAGCGAGATCAACACCGACATGGTCAGGTCGCTGCTCAGGCTTGCCACCAGCACGGTGGCGCTGACGGCCGGTTCGCCCAGCAGCACGCGCCAGCGCGCCGAGTCGGACCTGAACACGCGATACTGCTTGCCGCCGACGCTTTGCAGCGTCAAGCGGCCGGCCTCCCCGCGCAGGTGGGCGCCGCCGCTCTCCGGCGAGACATATAGGCGATTGCCGTGGCCATCCTCGAGCTGCAGCAAGAAGCGTTCGGGCGTGCCCTCGCGCCGCAGGCTGGCATTGAAGAAATCCGAGTACAGGGCGATGGCGGCGCGCGCCGGCTCCACCTCGCCAATGTTCGCCAGGGCCGCGCTGATGATGTCGCCGCGGGTGCGCTGCGCGCTCTCGTCGGCATGACGCCCGCTCACGCGGACATAGTAATAGACCATCAAGACGATCCACACGACGGCGCCGGCCGCCAGCAAGGCGAGCACGACGCGCCGTGCCAGCGTCGGGCGCAGGAGCGCGGCGCGCACTCGGGCCAGCCCGCTCATTCGGTGAGCAGGTAGCCGACGCCACGCACGGTGCGTATGCGCTGCGCGCCGATCTTGCGCCGCAAGTTCGACACATGCACCTCCAGCGCGCTGAAATCGATCGCCTCGCCAAGCGGCTCGAGACGCTGCGCCAGTTGCCCCTTCGGCACCACCGCGCCGGGGCTACGCGCCAGCTCCAGCATCAAATGAAATTCGCGCGGCGACAAGTCGAGCGGCACTCCGGCCAGGCGCGCCGTGTAGCTGCGCGGCGCGATCTGCAGCTCGCCGATGGTCCACAACTCGCTGGCCTGCTGGGCATAGCGTCGCAGCACCGCGCGCAGGCGCGAGAGCAGCTCGGCCATCGCGAAGGGCTTGATGATGAAGTCGTCGGCGCCGCCATCGAGGCCGGCCAGCCGGTCCGCCAGCGCGGAACGCGCCGTGATCATGATGATCGGTAGCGTCGCGCCGGCGTGACGCCATTGCGCCAGCAAATCCAGGCCGCAGCCGTCGCCCAGCGCAATGTCGAGCAAGACGCAATCGTAGGCCAGGTCGGCCACGCACGACGGCGCATCGGCCTTGCGCCGCAACCACTGGCTGCTGACGCCTTCGGCCTTGAGCGCCTGCTGCAGCGCCGCGCCCAGTTCAAGGTCGTCTTCGATGATCAAGATATGCATGCGTCGATTATAACGAAGCGAACCTTGGGCTTAGCCAAAGACCGGACGCATTGCATTTGCGCGCCATTTACGGTCTACTCCAGCCTGACTTCATGAATAAACCGCGAGGCATGCGCTTGGATATCAAAGCTCTGCAGCACCTATTGCGCCAATTCGCCGCCGAGCGTCATTGGCAGCCCTTCCACACGCCCAAAAACCTGAGCACCGCCTTGATGGTCGAAGCGGCCGAGCTGGCCGAGATCTTCCAATGGATGACGCCGGAACAATCGCTCGCCACGGCGCAGGACGCGGCCCTGCACGAGCGCATCGGTGACGAAATCGCGGACGTCTTGCTTTACCTATTGCAGGTGGCGGACCACACCGGCGTCGATATTCAAGACGCCGTCCGGCGCAAGCTCGTTAAAAACGCCGCCAAGCACCCGCCGCCCGCCACCCAAGCCGATTGACGGCGCTGGCGCTGCGCGACAATCGAACGCCGTCGCGACAAACCGGCAAGGTGCCTCCATCGGCAGGGCTTAACTTTGCGATCACGTTGACAAGCCCATGCCGCCATAGCATGATGCCCCCGCACCATGAAAGAATTCCAATAAAGCCCATTCGACAAGGGCAAACACTTTCAGCCCCGCGCGGGCCTTTCGACGGAGACGATAAATAATGAAAATGATTCAACTTTGCCGCCTTGGCGCACCTTTGCTGGCACTGCTGTGCGCGAATGCCCACGCCATCACCTGGGGCCAGGCGGACGGTAACAAGCACCCGGCGGTGGGCGCGCTGGTCGATTACGACAGCCGCGGCACCGCTTACGCATTTTGTACCGGCACCATGATCAGCCCCACCGTGATGCTCACGGCCGCCCACTGCAATCCAGGCGTCGAGCAAGTGAAAGTGACGTTCGAGAGCCAAGTCCAGAACGCCGCCGTCATGTATGTCGGGCGCTATATCGCCAACCCCGACTACAACAAATCGCAGAACGATCCGCACGACATCGCCGTCATCGTGTTCGACCAAGACGTTCCCGGCATCACGCCGGCGCGCCTGCCAGCGGCTGGATTGTTCGATACCCTCAAAGCGAGCGGTTTGATGGCCAATACCCATTACACGGCCGTCGGTTACGGCGGTCAGGAACGTACCTTCGACGGCAAGGGCAAACCGTATATCGCCTACGAAGACCGGCGCGAATGGGCAGTGTCGGCATTTGGCGCGATGACGCAAACCTGGCTGCGCCTGTCGCAAAACAACGCCATCAACAATGGCGGCACCTGCTTTGGCGATTCGGGCGGTCCAAACTTCATTGGCGGCGGCGACGGCGAAACCTCGGTCCTGGCCGGCACCACCATCACCGGCGATTCGCAATGCGTGCAAAGCAATGTGATCTACCGCCTCGATACCGCGTCGGCGCGCGGCTTCCTGAAGGATTTTGTCACCTTGCCTTAAGCTTTCAGCCGGATCGCCGGGCGCCGTCAGCGCTTGGCAATCTTGCGACAAAAACCATCACGGCGCGCGCCATGCCGACAAAAGCGCCGCGCCGTGTAAATTGGGTTCCATTGAACGAAACAGAGCGCCGACTCGGTGCTAAGCTTGCGATATACGATTTTTCGGAAGCAAATGGGACTTCTTTCGGAATTACTTCATCTCGGCGGTTGCCTTGGTGTAACATTTGCCTCTTGCTGCAATAAACCCAGCACCGGTCATCTTATCCATCGCGCCTACACGGAGCCGTTTGCGTGTCGACTACTGTCCTTCTGATTATCGTCCTGCTCGTCGCGGCCGCTGGCGGTGCGTTCGCCTACATCGCGCGCAAGCGACGCCGCAAGCCGCCGCCGGCGCCGCTGCCGCTGGCAAAAGAAACCACCATCTTCGAAGCCGAGCCGACGGTGCCGATGACGATCATCGACACCACGCCGCTGCGCGCCGAAGAGCTGCCGCACGACGCCGAAGCGCCGCACTCGGTGCTGGTGTGGGAAGACACCCAATTCGAGATCGACGCGGCCGAGCGCCTGGCGGCCGAACAGGAAGCCGAGGAAGCGGCGCGCCGCGAGGAAGAGGCAATCGCCGCCTCGGCGCGTGCCGAGCAAGCGCGCATTCGCGCCCAAATGAAGGCGGTCGAAGTCGAAATCGACGAAATGATCGTCATCAAAAAGCCGAGCGAGCTCGCGCCCAACGCCGCCTGGCGCGGCAAGGTCGACATCGGACCGACACCCGGCGCGCCGGTGCAGCGCCTCAACGTCGACTTCAATCCGAGCGAGGCTGATCGCGAGGAGCTTGGCGAAGAGCTAGGCAAAGCCTTCGGAGAAGGTTGGGAACAGGACGACCGGACGATAGAGCGCGAAGCCGACGCGCCATCGAAGAGCGACGACGCGGCCGACGCGCCATTTGAACACGCCCCAGTTGCAGACGCGCGCGACGGCGCCGAGGCAGCGCCGGTCGCGCTACGCTTCACGCCCGACGCAGCGCGCCATGACGCCGACGACGCCCAAATCGAAGCACCACGCCATGACGCCGATGGCGCGCAAACCGAAGCGGCGCGCCTGGACGAGCAAACGCAGGCAGCCGCCGAAGCCAAACGCCTCGAATTGGAGCAACTGGCCGCGGCGCAAGCGGCACGGCAGGAAGCTGAGCGCCTGGCGGCGGAAGTAGCACGCCTGGCGGCCGAACGTTTGGCCGCAGCCGAAGCGGCGCGCATCGAAGCCGAACGCCTGGCCGCCGAAGTGGCGCGCCTGGAAGCGGAGCGCATGGCCGCTGCCGAAGCGGCACGCCTTGAGGCCGAACGCCTGGCCGCCACCGAGGCGGCGCGCATCGAAGCCGAGCGCATTGCGGCGGCAGAAGCGGCGCGGCTCGAAGCCGAACGCCTTGCCGCAGCCGAAGCGGCCCGCCTGGAAGAAGAACGGCTCGCTGCCATCAAGGCGGAGCGGCTCGAGGAAGAGCGCCGCGCGGCAGCCGAAGCGGCCCGCCTCGAGGCGGAGCGCCACGCGGCGCAGGAAGCGGCGCGCCTTGAGGCCGAGCGCCTCGCCGCAGAAGCTGAAGAGCTTCGCCTTGAAGAACTGCGCTTGGCCGAAGAAGACGCTTTGCTCGAAGCCGAGCGCGTGGCCGCCGAAGAAGAAGCACGCCACGAAGCCGAGCGCATCGCGGCCGCGCACGTCAGGGCCGAGCGCGAGGAGACGGCGCGCCGCGCCGCGCTCGAAGCAGCGCGCCTCGAAGCGCTGCGCCTCAAGGAAGAAGAAAAGGCGCATCAGGAAGCGGCGCGCCGGGCAGCCGAAGAGTCGATTCGCCTGGAAGCGGCGCGCCTGCTGGCCGAGGAAGCGGCGCGCGCGGAAGCGGCGCGCCAAGCAGTGCTCGACGCCGAGCGCGCCGTCGCCGACCGCATCGCGGCCGAAAACAAGGCGCGCCTGGCGAGCGAGCGCGCTGCGGCCGAAGAAGCGGCGCGCATCGAATCGGAACGCCTGGCGGTCATTGAAGCGAAATGGATCGCGGCGGCGTCCGGGCGCAAGGAGGAAGAAGAAAAACAGCGCATGGGGAAGGAAGTGGCCGAGCAGGCCGCAGCGCGCCGGTTCGCGGAAATCGCGGCCAAGGCGCGCGAAGGCGCGCATGCGCCCGCGCCGGTGGCAAGCCCCACCACGACGGCAGCACCGGAGCCGGCACCAACGCCAGCGCCGGCCCCGATTGCGCAAGCGGCTCCCGCACCCGCTGTTGTAGATGCCGCAATAGCGCCGCCGGCACGTGCGCACACGCAAAAAAGCGCCGCCGACACCGTCATCATGATCGCCGACGATTCCAAGGTGGTGCGTGTAAAAACCAACCGCCTGCTGGGCAACAACCAATTCCAGGTGCAGCTGGCCGAAGATGGCCTCGATGCGGTGCGCCAGATTGCAGACCGCATGCCCGACCTCTTGATCACCGACGTGGAAATGCCCGGCATGGACGGCTTCGAACTGACGCGCCACTTGCGTGCTAGCCCCCTCACCTCGCATATTCCGGTCATCATGATCAGCGCCGGCGACAGTTACACGGGTAAAGCTGCGGAAGCAGGCGTCGATATCCTGCTGGGAAAGCCCTATGCGGAAGATACCCTGATCGGGCATATCCAGCGCTTGATGCGCGATGGGCGCGGCGTAGCGGCATAAGCTGCGCGTCGCCCCGAACGGCTTATGCGAAGCGGGCGGCGCCGACGCCTTGGCGTACTCAGCCTGGAACGATGAGTTTAAAGGCGCTCGCGACAATGCCGCTGTTCAAATTGAGCAAGGCGCGCTTGGCGGGGCCCAATTCAGCCAAGCTCAACGCATCGGTGACATTCATCTGGCCGGCACGTGGACCATTTTGCACGGCCAGATGGGCATAGGTTTGAACCAGGCCGGCCTGGTTGTAGCCCTCGCCCAGGATACCGGCCATGACGGCGGCCCAGCACGAGGTGCCGCTGGTCTGTTTATCGACTTTTATCGACCGCGACATTGACGGTATAGCTTGTCATCGGCTTAACGCCGGCCGGCCGGTTTTATCTCACCTGCATGCGCGAGACCGGAACGATTTCGTTATCGTCGTCGGTATAGCCATCGTAATGAACCAGGTAATTGGCGCCTTCGCGGCGCACTGCGCGGGCGGGATACCATTCGCCCTTCCACAGCACCTTGATTTTCATGCGCTCGGGGCCGATCCATTCATCCCATTCGCTGCCATAGCCCTCGTAGGTGACGCGACAGCGCGTCGCCTCGCCCTGCGTAATCGTCGCCTTGTACCACTCGCCTTTCCAGTAGACCTCGGTCTTGCGGCCCTGGACGCATAGTTCGGCAAATGCCGGCGCTGACAGGCCTACCAGGACTAGCGCGCTCACCAACATCGATACAGATTTCGTCATTTTCATTGCAAGATCTCCCGCAAAAAAACATCCGTAAAAAACCATGAAAATCGAAGGCTATGGGTATTGCTACGCGTGTGATTCCGGTACCGGCTTTCAATTGAGTGCCGACGATCAGGCGCCGATAAATTATAGCAGCAGGAATAGCGCCAAATACGAGGTAAAAATTTTAGGATGGGAACATTAATCATCTTGCACGACATCCGCGCCGGCTGATTGCGCCTGTCGTACCCGCGCCACTTGGCATGGGGATCCGGACCGTGCCAGCGCGTGCCTGTGCAGCATAACTTAGGCATTTAGCATAATATGTTTCGTATGGAAAAAATTTTCCGCAATCACATCGCCAATTTCACCGACTTGCTACTCGATGCCATTTGCATGGTCGATGCAAGCGGGCGCTTCGTGTACGTCAGCGCCGCCTGCGAGCGCATCTTTGGCTACACGCAAGAGGAAATGGTCGGCATGTCGGTGAGCGAGATGGTCGCCCCGGTAGACCGCGAACGCACCCTCGCCGCCGCCCAAGCGATCATGGACGGACAAGCGCATGTGCGCTTTGAAAACCGCTACGTCCGCAAGGATGGCAGCCTGGTCGACATCATGTGGTCGGCGCGCTGGTCGGAAGCCGATCAACTACGTTTGGCGGTGGCGCGCGACATCACGGCGAGCAAGCACGCCGAGGCCAAGCAGGCGGCCGTGTACGCGATCGCGGAAGCGGCCCATGCGAGCGAAGAGTTGCCCCCCTTGTTCGAGCGCATTCACGCCATCATCCGCGGCCTGTTGCCCGTATCGTGCGTGGCCATTTACCTGCAAACGGACGCGCAAGCGGCCCTCGAGTTCGCCTACTACGCCAGCGCCAGCGGAGCAATCGCGCCGCCGCCGGTGGCCGCCGCCCTGTGCGAGGAAGTGTTGCGGCGCAGCGAGCCGATGTTCTTGCCACCCGACGCGGCCGGCGCCACGCCTGAGCAATTGCAAGTGGCGCCCTGTCTGGCGCGCCAACATTGGATAGGCGTGCCATTGAGCACGGCGCAAGGCGTGATCGGCGTGCTGGCCGTGAGCAGCGCGCCGGGCGAAGCCGGTTACACCAGCTTGGACCAGGACTTGCTGGTGTTCGTGTCGGCCCAGGTGGCCACCGCAATCCAGCGCAAGCAATTGCACACGCGCTTGCACTTCATGGCCCAGCACGATGAACTGACCCACCTGCCCAACCGCCGCCTGTTCCATGATCGCCTGAAGCTCGCGCTGGCGCGCGCGCAGCGCCAGAAAGGACGCCTGGCACTGTTGTTCATCGACCTAGACCGCTTCAAATTGGTCAATGACCAGTACGGCCACGCCGCGGGCGACAAATTACTGCAAGAAGTGGCGCGCCGCCTCAAAAGCTGTGTGCGCGAAATCGACACCGTTGCGCGACTGGGCGGCGACGAATTCGTTATCTTGCTCGAAAGCGTCACACAGCCGGAAAACGTGCATCTGGTCGAGGGCAAGATCCACGCGCGCCTGGCGGCCGACATTGAAGTGGGCGAGGGAAACTGTCTGCAGGTGACGGCGAGCATCGGTGCAGCGCATTTCCCCGAGCATGGTGACGATATGCAGCAATTGATACGCTGCGCCGACCAGGCCATGTACGCGCGCAAGCTGGCCTACACGCCGCCAGTCAATTAGGCGGCATGGCGCGCGCCGCACCGCTTCGCGCGATTTGACGCACACAAAGGCAGCGCTATGTCGAAACTTGCCAAACTTCTTGCGGGCGCCGCGCTCGTTTCGAGTGCCATCGGCCTGTTGTCATGCGGTGGTGGTGGCAGTAGCCCGAGTCCTGCGCCACCGACGGGCAATGTGGCGGGCGAAACGGTCACTGTCTCCTTGATCGGCCTGAACGACTTTCATGGCAATCTTTTGCCGATCCCAAACAATGGCGTCAGCGTCGCCGACCCGGCCCATGCGGGCGGCACGCGCGTCTCGGCCGGCGGCATCGCCTACCTCGCAACGCTGGTCACGCGCTTGAAGGCGCAAAATCCCGGCAATACCTTGGTCGTGGCCGCCGGCGACATGATCGGCGCATCCCCCAGCGTATCGGCGCTATTTCACGACGAACCCACCGTCGATGCGCTCAACAGCCTGGGACTGGACATCAGCTCGGTCGGCAATCACGAATTCGACAAGGGGCGCGCGGAACTGCTGCGCATTCAATATGGCGGCTGCTATCCGAAAAGCGCCGATACCAGTGCGGGCATAGTCGGCGTCGACACCTGCATGAGTGACGGCAAATTCAGCGGCGCGAAGTTCAGCTACCTGGCGGCCAATGTGATCGAGCAGTCGACCGGAAAAACCCTGTTCGCGCCCTATGAAATACGGCGCGTCGCGGGCGTGGACATCGCCTTCATCGGCGTGACATTGAAGGACACGCCGTCCATCGTCACTCCATCGGGCGTGGCCGGTTTGAGTTTCACCGATGAAGCCGACACCGTCAACAAACTGGTACCGGAATTGAAAGCGAAAGGCGCGGCCGCGATCGTCGTATTGATCCATCAAGGCGGGTCCACCACGGCCGCCACCATCAACGATAAATCCTGCCCTAACTTGAGCGGCGAGATCGTCGCATTGAGCGATCGCTTCGATCCGGCCATCGATGTTGTCATCAGCGGCCATACGCATCAGGAATACGTCTGCGCGCGGCCCGATGGAAAATTGCTGACACAGGCCGGTTTATACGGGCTGATGGCGACCAAGATCGATTTGAAAATCGATGCCAGGACCGGGAGAGTGCTCGCGAAGTCGGCCGACAATATCGCGGCAATTAACCCGCTGGGCGTCAAGGATGCGAATGGTGCCGTCATTGCCTTACCGGCGGGCTTGAGCGCACTGCCCGCCGACGCCACCATGGCCGCGCTGGTGCAACGCTATGTGGACTTGAGCGCACCGGTGACGAACGTGGTGATTGGCAAGGTGAGCGGCCCCCTGTCAAACGTCCCCAACCGCGCCGGCGAAAGCAAGATGGGCGACGTGGTGGGCGACATGTATCTGGCCGCGACCAGCGGCCCAAGCTACGCTGGCCGCGCGGCCCAGATCGCGTTCGCGAACCCGGGCGGCATTCGCGCCGGTTTGACTGACGGCACCGACGTGACGATTGGCCAGCTGTTTGCGGTGATGCCATTTGCGAACACCTTGACGACGCTGGACCTGACAGGGGCGCAATTGCTGCGCCTGCTCGAACAGCAATGGGAAGCGCCACAGCCGGCGGGCGGGCACGTCATGCAAGTATCGGAAGGATTTACCTACACCTGGGATGGCGCGCAGGCTGGCGGAGCGGCGCCCGGCAGCGGCGCGCGCGTGATCGCCGGCTCGATGAAACTGAACGGCGTGGCCATCGATATGGGCGAGGTCTATCGCATCACGGTCAACAATTTCATGGCGAACGGGGGCGATAATTTCACGCTGCTATTGGCGGGAAAGAACATCCAGCAAGGCGAGCTCGACATGGACGCGGGCGTCGCTTACTTCCGCGCCCTTGGCACGGTGACGGTGCCCGCGCAGGCGCGCATAACACGTATTAATTGATCGGCCGTGCCCGCTGCGCGCCGCTTGGCGGTGCTCCAATGTGAGACGACTGGCTGCGCTGCAGCGAACTTACCGTGCATCGAGCGCTTCAAGCGCGCGCACCGACGCGGCGTGCACGGCGATCCAGCCGGACGCCTCCAGGGCCGGGTGGCACTCGGCGCATTGCGCAAATGGATCGCAGGCGTGCTCCAGACTGATGAAATGCGCGCCCACCACCACCTTGCCAACATACGAGTCGGTGCGTGCGCCCGAGGCGGTCGATGAACCAGCGCTAGCGCCGCCTTCTACCGCCTTTTGCGCCACCAGCCAACGCTCGAAGGGTGCCGCAGCCTGCCCGTCAGGAACGTACCAGGTCTTGCGTGCGCTATTCCAACGGGCACCGAGCGCTTTCGCCTCGTCCTTTTCCGCATACGGAACTTTAAGAATTATCATCTTGGACCATCCATTGCTAGGATCATTGGGCAGGATTATCGCATTTCCGTGGGCCGCCATTTGCCGCTGCGCGATTGAAACAGCTAGGCGCCGGATTGACGGTATTTTTCGGGCGTCGTTCCGGTCCAGCGGCGAAACGCCCGGTAAAACGAGTTGGTATCGACAAAGCCCAACATATACGCAAGCTCGGCCAGGTGAAAGCTACCGCCGCGCAAACGCTGCAGCGCGTATTCGCGCCGCACTTCGTCAAGCAATCGGCTGAACGATAGCCCGTCCGCCGCCAGCTTGCGCTGCAAGGTGCGGGCACTGACGTGCAACTGCCGGGCGATGTCGATCAGGACAGGCTCGCTGCCATTCAAGGAGGTGGCCAAGGCGCGGCGCACACTGGTGCCGAAAGAGGCGTCCTGGAGCCCTTCCAACTGCGCTTCCGCAATCGATTGCAAGGCCGCCATCGCGGGCGTATTGGCGCTCACCAGCGCAAGGTCGGCGTCGCAACTGCGGATCTGAAACGCGTTCTGCGCTTGGCCGAATAATGGCGCGACGCCGAGCAGGCGCAGATACTCGTCCCGATAGACGGGCGCGGCCTGCATCAGGCTCAACGACACCGGAACGATGGGAACGCGCGTGAAATAGCGCCCGAACGCAATGAGCGAGGAAAATTCAAGGTCGATCTTGGCGGCGGAATAAGGGCGCGTGCTGTCGGCCACCCGCGCCGTCACGGTCAGCAAACCACCGTCCTCATGCAGCTCGTAGAGGTCGCCCCATATCAAACGGTTGTAACGGCCTTTGAGTTTGAGCGCACCGCGCAAATCCTTGGCCATCATGGCAGTCAAGCCGGAAATGCCGAACCGTTCCGGGCGCACATTCACACCGGCATGCAATCCCATTGCCGGCTGCCCCACCGTGCGCCAGATATGCACAAGGAATTGATCGGCTTGGGCGGCGCTCAAGCCGGTTTCGAGCCGGCTGGCCGGTTCGATGCCAACCGCGGCCGCCGCGGCGTCGAGATTGACGCCGGCGTCAGCTAGCGCATCGAGCAAGGTGCGCGGCAAGGGAGCGGTCGCGTTTTTCATATTGGCGTGCGCGGCAAGCAAGTTGGCGCGTCGGGCGAGTCAGCATGGCAAATGGCAGCCCATAATGCCGCCATCGCGCGTCAATCGCAAGCGCAAACTGAGGGAACACATCATGATCCAGGTACCGGCACGCCATGGCCAGTTGTATGGGAAGAACGTTTTGATCACCGGCGCCACGTCCGGCATCGGCGAGCAACTCGCCCATCGATTCGCCATGCTGGGCGCGAACCTGATCCTGGTCGCCAGGTCGCGCGCCAAGCTCGAATCGATTGCCGCCACGCTCAAGTCAAGCTACGGCACCACCTCGCATTTGATCGGCGCCGATCTGTCTCGCAACGACGAAGTCGAATCGATTTACACGCAGACGCTCGCCAAAGGACTGGCGGTCGATATTCTGGTCAATAACGCCGGACAGGGCCGGTTTGGTGAATTTAGCGCCAGCGACGCGGCCCTCTACGACAATATGATTCAACTGAATGTCACGGCGCTAACCAAGCTTTGCGGCTTGTTCTTGCCGCAAATGAAAGCGAGAAACGCGGGCGGCATCATCAACATTGCCTCCAATATCGCCTTGATGCCAGGACCTTACATGGCCGTGTACAGCGCCTCGAAAAGCTACGTGTTGAAGCTGTCCGAATCGCTGGCCGGGGAAATGATCGGCACGCAGGTCGTGATTTGCTGCGCCTGCCCTGGCCGGACCAAGACTGGATTTGGCGAAGGCGCTGGCGCCGGTGCCGACTTTTATGACGACAAGCCGCACGACACGGCCGAACGGGTGGCGCAGGACATCGTCGACGCGTTCATGAAGAAGCGCGTCTTCGTCATCACGGGGCCGCAAAAATTCATGATGGCCCAGATGCCGCGCCTGCTGTCGCGCTGGCGCCTCATTGCGATGATGAGTTCGGTGTCGCGCAAGCTGTATCGATAGCCAGGCGCGGCTTGCGCCAGGCATCGTGCGAGTCATCGCTGGCAGTATGTCGGACAGTGTTTAGTCGAAGTCGCAAAATATATGTATTGTTGACCGCAGCGAAACCGGGGGAGAGGGGGGCGCCGAGCCTTTTTTTGTCGCGGCTTTTGCGAACACTCTGACCCCGCTTTCGCGTGCCGAAGTCGGCAGCGCCAGCCTCGCAGTAATTACAGCCTGGCGATGGAGGCGAAATCATAAATGCGCGAGCGGGGCGTCGATGAGCCCTTTCACGCAAATAAACTGACAGATTTCGACGAAAATGCCTTATCGACTCCGGCCCGCGAAAGTGGGGTCAGAGTAATTTGTCGCATGAAGCCGCGACAAAAAAAGGCTCGGCGCCCCCCTCTCCCCCAGTTTCGCTCGCGTTTGCGACTCGCATCGCTTGCGACATCAACTGGCCAAAAATCGCAGGCCGGACAGGCTGCTACGCCAGCTTGGTCGCCACAATCACTTGGAAATTGCTAAAGAAGACGGTACGCCGTTCGCAGTGAAGATTGCCCATGCTTTCCAACTGGGCCAGCGGATCGTGGGTACTCCACAGCGCCAAACCCAGCGGTTCGAAAACCTTGAAGTAAGTCCAGCTCAGTGCGCGCAGCACAGGCAGGCTCGGGCGGTGAAATTCCGCCAGATACAGCTTGCCGCCGGGCCGCAAGACGCGCACCGCCTCTTGCAGCGCCACCCGCTTTAGCTCGTGCGGCAATTCATGCAAGAGAAAAAAGATCACGTTCGCCGACACCGATGCGTCGGCCAGCTGCGTTGCCACCGCATTCGCTTCGATAAACTCAACGTGATCGCGCTGCGCGCCAAGCTTGCTCCCGGCGTTGATCAACTCGTTGCGGATGATATCGACGATCAGCACTTTGCGCACCCCAGCCTCGATCGACGCATCGACCACGCGCGGAATCACGTTGCCAAATGCGCAGGAAGTAATCATCACGTCCTGCTCATTCAAATCCGATGCGCGCAAACCGGCGGCAATAAGCGACACCAGGCGGTCGTACTGGAACAGCAAAATAGCCGCGATCATGGGTTGGAAGTCGACCAGCTTGATCAAGCGCAGGTTCGAATACAGCGGATAGATATGCGTGGTGTCGTGCGCGGCCCGGCCCGACAGGGCGCGCGCGATCAAGGCGCCGCGCGTGAGCGTGAAGAAAAACAGCGCCGTGCCGAGCAGAACGAAGCTTACCGCCGTCGCGAAATAAATGAACCAGTTAGGCATACAATTCCTTTCCGTTGAACGGGATCGCCATCACAGGCGCCACAATTGCCACGCGCACAGCAGCGTACCAATGGCCGCCAAGCTATAAACGAGCGGCGCCACCATGCCATCGCAGCGCAGCCCCACATCGTGCAGCGTCACCCGCAAGCGGTGCGCCGCATGCCACAGGAATAGAGTGACAACACCTTGAAGGGCAAGCGCGCCCATCCAGCTCGCGGCAAACGCGTGCAGCTTGGCATAGCTGAAGATGGCAGGCGCGTGCCCCAACGTCAGCAGCAGGAACAACAAGGCCAGCACCGGCGCCAAAAACGCGGCCAGCGTGCCACCGGCGGCAAACAAACTCCAAAAGAACGCCTTGTTCGACTTGGCCATGGCTAGATCACTCCCGCAAACGCGAACACGACAGCGCTGAGCACGGCCCAGGCCAGATAGTGGGCGCCCACAATATAGCGCCCTGCCAAAAACTGTTCGCCGATTTGCACCGGCAAGGCCTTGGGCGTGACCTTGAACCAGCTCAGCGCGTTGTGCACGGTAAAGAGCAGGATCAGCAGCAAGCCCAGGGCGCTCCAGCGGCCCGTGATTTCGGCAAGAAAAGCAGCATAGGCGGCCTCGCCACGTGCCAGTTGGGTCAGCGCGCACAACATCAGCACGGCCAGCGCGGCGACAAATACGCAAGTGATCTCGCGCGACATATAGCGCAGGTAGCGCGGATGCTTGAGATACCAGCCCGTTTTCGACACCGGCCGCACGAATGGTTTGCCGCTCATGATTTCCTCCCACCTGGCAAGTGTTCCTTGAACCAGTCAATGGCGCTGGCCACCTTCACCTGCTGCAATGCGCCAGCCGGATCGACCGCTTTAGGACACACCTCGGAACAGGCGCCCACGAAGGAGCACTCCCAAACACCGGTGTCGGTGGCCAGCACTTCCTGGCGCTGCATGCGCCCGCCATCGCGCGAATCGAGGTTGTATCGGTGCGCCAAGGTGATGGCCGCGGGGCCAAGAAAGCCTGGCTGCAAGGCATATTCGGGACAGGCGGCGTAGCACAGCATGCAATTGATGCACATCGCATACTGCCGGTAGCGCAGCAACTGAGCCTGCGTCTGCTTGTATTCACCTTGCTCGATGCGGCGCAACTCCTTGGGAATCAAGAAAGGTTTGACCCGTCCGAGCTTGTCGATGAAGTCGTCGGCCACCGTCACCAAGTCGCGCGCGATGGGGAAATTGGCCAGCGGCTCGATCCGGATCAGGCCGGGGTAGCTGCGCAGAAAGGCATGGCAGGCGAGCTTGGGTTCGCCATTGATCATCATGCCGCAGCTGCCGCACACGGCCATGTGGCAAGACCAGCGGTAGGACAGGGTCGGGTCGCTGCTTTCCTTGACGGCATTGAGCGCGTCGAGCACCACCCATTCTTCCTGGCACAGTATCTGGTAACGCTGGAAATACGGTTCGCTGTCGAGCTCGGGGTTGTAGCGCAAGACCTCGAGTTCGACCAGCCGTTCTGCGCTGCGCTCGCTCATTTGTGTTCTCCCGAATAATCGCGCACACCCGGCGGCGAGCTTGTGATGACGACGTCCAGGTAGTCGATGCCGGGGCGCTCGAGCCCGCGGAAATGCGCCATGCTGTGGCGCAGGTAGTTCTGGTCGTCGCGCGCGCTGTAGTCGAGGCGTTGATGGGCGCCGCGCGATTCGCGCCGGGCCAACGCGCCCTCCGTCATGGCGGCGGCGCAATCGAGCATGGAACCGAGCTCGAGCACCTGGAACAGATCGGTGTTGAAGACATTGCTCTTGTCGTTGAGACTGACGTCCTGGTAACGGCGGCGCAAGTTGGCGATGACTTCAACGGCTTCCTGCAAGCCCGCCTCGGTGCGATAGATGCCGACGTTTTTTTCCATCGTGTCCATCATTTCCTTGCGCAGGCCTGACATCGATTCCTTGCCGTCCGTGCGCGAGAACAGCGCGCGTATGCCGGCCTGCGATTGCTGCGCCAGGCGCGTCAATGTGGCCGTGTCGCCAGGGCCGTGGCGGCGCACATGCGCAATGGCCGACAGGGCGGCCGCCTTGCCAAAGACCAGCAGTTCAACGAGCGAATTCGAGCCCAGGCGGTTGGCGCCGTTCAAGCTCACACAAGCGCACTCGCCGGCCGCGAACAGGCCGGGCAAGGTGGTCGAGGCCGACATATCGGTCGAGATGCCGCCCATCATGTAGTGCACCACGGGCCGGATCGGCACCGGTTCATTGACAATATCGACGCCCAGATAGGCGATGGCCAGTTCGCGCACCAGCGGCAGGCGTTCGTTGATGGTGCGCTCGCCCAGGTGGCGCATGTCCATCAGCACGCACTGGCCCCATTGCGTGCTCACCGTATTGCCTTTTTGTAGCTCATGCCAATAGGCTTGGCTGACCCGGTCGCGCGGGCCCAGCTCCATCGTCTTCAACTGAGGCTTGCCCAGCGGCGTTTCCGGGCCCATGCCGTAGTCTTGCAGATAGCGCCGCCCGTGCTTGTTGAGCAGCACGCCGCCTTCGCCGCGGCAAGCTTCGGTGAGCAGGCTGCCGGTGTTGGGCAGGCCGGTCGGGTGGTATTGGACGAATTCCATGTCCTTGAGGGGCACGCCGGCGCGGTAAGCCATGGCCATGCCGTCGCCAGTCTTGATGGCGCCGTTGGTGCTGAAGGGGAAAATGCGCCCTGCCCCGCCGCCGGCGATGATGACGGCCTTGGCGTGGAATTGCTTGATCATACCGCTACGCATCTCCATCGCCGTCAAGCCCTGGCAGCGGCCTTCGTCTTGCAGCAAGTCGAGCGCGAAATATTCGTCGTAGCGCACGATGCTTGGGTATTGCAAGGTGGTCTGGAACAGGGTGTGCAGGATGTGAAAGCCCGACTTGTCGGCCGCGAACCAGGTGCGCTGTTTTTTCATGCCGCCGAAGGGGCGCACAGCCACCGAGCCATCGGCTTCGCGGTTCCACGGGCAACCCCAATGCTCGAGCTGGAGCAATTCCTTGGGCGCCTCGCGCACAAAATACTCGACGCAGTCCTGGTCGGATAGCCAGTCGCCGCCGCCGACGGTGTCGTCGAAGTGCAATTCGAAACTGTCGTCAGGCTTGATCACGCCGGCCGCCCCGCCTTCGGCCGCGCAGGTATGGCTGCGCATGGGGTAGACCTTGGAGATCAGGGCGATGCGCAGGGTGGGGTCGGTTTCGGCCAAGGCGATGGCGGCGCGCAAGCCGGCGCCACCGGCACCGATGATGGCGACATCGCAAGTAATGGTTTCCATTCGGCACTTTCGTGCCGCGGCGTTCAACGGGATGTCGAGACGGGCCGCAGGCTAATGTGTGTCTATTAGCCAAATACTACTGCCGGATCTGGCGGAAATTTGATCCTCCTCAAGCTATATCAGCTATTCCATGATCAAGATCAAATTTGTCCTAGATCGCACGCCAATGCTTGCTGCCGGCGCGAACGGGCACTCCTAGCATTCAAGCACCTTGCTTTCTAAGAAAGCGCATGGCTTACTTCTCGTTTATTAACTGTTGGAGAAGCAAGAATGCCTCATGGTCAATTGCGCCGTCCACGTCCTTCAGGGCCTTATCCGCCTTCACGAATGCAGCATTTTTGAGCATGGCTTTTTCCGCGGCGGTGGGCGCGCTCCCCGGCGATCCGCCTGCAAACTGGGCGCTCGAGTTATACAAGTCCTTTAAGATCTTTTGTCCATAGCTCGACAAATAGAATTTCGTCATTTCTTCGGCCGTTTCCTGCGTCACCAATGCGGCGACCGGCTTTGCCAAGCGAGTGTGAATCTCTTCCGGTTTGTGTTTGGCCAGGACCGCGTACACGTCCTTGCGCTGCTGGTCGCTGGCGTAGCGGACGCGGCCGGCAGTCGCGTTCATACGAAATTCCGTTTTCATCGCGGCCAGCAGGTCGTGCACGGCTTTGATGTGCGCGGCGGTCGGCGCCGCAGCGTACGCCAATTGGCTGGCGGCGAGCATGAGGGTGGCAAACACAATCTTTAATTTCATCAGAGGTCCCGTCAATCGTGGAGGATTTAAATAGGGCCGGCTCCGGCATTTGGCCGTCGCGCGGCAGCAGCTTTGCAAATAATATACTGTCCCTAAGTCTGGCCTGCACTTTTCTGTTTTCGGCGCCGCCACAGCGTGCGGCCGATCCAGACAAACAGCGCGAATACTAAGCCCCAGGGAATCAGAAAGGCCAAACCGATGATGGCGCTCGACACGCCTTGCGAGAGATTCGTGCCGAAGTCCGACATGGCGAGCGAAATCGGCTTGAAAAAGGACTGCTTGTGATCGGCGCTGATGGTCACATTGAGAATCTGCGTTTCGACCCGTTGCACCAGATGGGCGCGTTTTCCGGCGACATCCTCAAGCTCACTTTGCACTTGCGCCAGCTCGCGATTGACCTTGATTAAGGCGTCGACATCGGTGCTGGCACGCGCGCGTAGGGCTTCAAGCTTGGCTTGGTAGTCGGTGAGCATGGCCAGCTTTTTCGCCGCGTCCGCGATGGGACTGGCCAAATCCTCGGCCGATGTCGATTGCTCGGTGACTTCCCCTTGCTGACTGAGCGCGGCAATGAGTTTGCCAATTCCGCCGGGTGTGGTGCGAAATTTTAGTGATGCGGAGGCGGCGCGGCCGCTATTGATCCGCGACTCCAGGACCGTGCACAGATCGGCGGCCGCATCCCTGCATGCCGCTTGTCCAGCCGCATAGATCGCCGCGACTTTGCCCTCTTCGGCGTCGATTTGAATTGAATGCTCATAAGCCAGATATCGACTGGGACTGTTGGCCGAAGGTTTGCTCATTGCCATTGGCGCGCTACGCCCTAGCTTTCCTCCATCCGAACAGCCCGCGATAGCAACGAGTATCAACAACGCCGTGACTAGCTTCTTCATTCATTCTCCAAGAATCGATGCCGCGGACGCGCGCGATGCGCATTCCGTACTCTATGACTTTGCGCAGCATCCGCCCTGCGCTTGAATTGGCGGGCATTTCACGCTGCCATAGGAACAAAATACGCAGCAGTCACCGGGTTTCGGCCGGAGCAAGACTGCGCAGCCCGTGCATTCGTAAAAGAACTGGCATGCGTCGGTGGGCATGGTTTCCTGCTTACTTATTCCGCAATGCGGGCAGGTCAATATCGATTCCGTGGTGGACTTGGTGTTCACGCATGCCTTTCAGACGAAGTGGCGATGACATTGTCCATTATTGTTTCTTTCCTGTCGACACAGTGTGCCGCTAGCGCATTTGCGGACCATACCATCGCATCGAGCTGCCTAAGTTCAGCCCGCCGTGGCAGATCATGCGGTAAGCGCAAATGCGAAACCAGGCCGACCCGGGCCAAAAGCGAGAGCATCCACCATCCCGGGTCCCACTCGCCGTCATGCAAGCCCAAGCGCGCAGATCCTGGATAGGCGTGATGATTGTTGTGCCAGCACTCGCCCATTGTCAGCAGCGACGTGAACCGAATATTGTGTCCTTGGACGGCGGCGCCATCGACCGCGACATGCATCGGGCCGTGATTGTGTGCGAAGTAGCCGATTAACCAGTGGCCAAATACGCCGGCGGTAATGCGTGCACATACGCCCCAGAATACAAAGCCCCAACCTCCGATGGCAAACAACAGCAGCGCAGGTGGCAATTGCTGGAGCATCCATGTGCGTTCCATGAAGCGATAAAAACGGTCGTTCTCGATGCGCGGTTCAAGCGTGATGGCGGGTGGCGCATCGAGTACAAGATCGCAATGAAGCTGCAAGCAGCCGTCGCGCCAAAAGCCGCTTCCATGGCGCAGATAGTCATGACAATCGGGCAGGCGCTGCGCATAATCGCGCAGCTCATGCTGACGCAATAGCCCTAGCGGTCCGGCCAAGCCCACTTGCACACCGCAGTAGACCAGAAAATACTCCAGCCATTGGGGACACTGGAAGCTGTTGTGAATAAGTTTGCGATGGCTGCCGAGGGAATGGCCAAACAGCAGAACCCAAGCTGTCGCCACGACGAAGACGCACACCGCGGCCCAGGAAAAAGTCGCCACGCCGCCGACCAGTGCGCCGGCCGCCATTGCGATGAACCATAACGATTTCACGGGAGAGTATCGGACGGTACCGTCAATGACACTGCGCGGATTGGGGCTTTGGGCCCGGTGTTGCTTCAGACTTGGAGGGAGAGTAGCCATCATGATTCCAGCTTGAGGTTGATCGGCATTTGACGCATTTCATTAATTAACTAATTAACGAATTTGTTAATCAACTATATGCAAGCCGAGCCTTGGTGTCAAGGTAAAACACCCTCTTCCGTTTCGTGATCGCATAGCGCGCAAGTGACGCCAACCTGAGCAATGTATGTCTCCGCACATACGCGGTAGCTGGGGCACGGTAAATTGACCACATTGCCCCAATCGATGAGAGCACATCATGAGCATAATGCATATTCAACGCTTTACCACGCACAGCCACCGTAAGCTGAAAAGCCGATCAGCAATTGCCACGGGCTTGCTGGCACTTGGCTTGACCTTGCTCGCCTTTCAAACGCAAGCCGGCGACACCCTGTCCGATGCCAAAATGCGGTTTCAGCAAGAAATGGCGGCATGTAACCGCGGCGAGACGAATCAAGACCGCCCAACCTGCCAGAAAGAGGCACGCGCGGCTTATCAGGAGGCAAAAACAGGCAAGCTCAACGACGACCCGGCAACTTTCCAGGCGAACGCCGAAAGACGCTGCATCCCCTTGGAGCCGGATGATCGCGCCTTATGCCTCAAACGCGTTCGTGGAAATGGTCCAGCCGCAAAGTAGAACACTTTGAAGGGCGACTGCGAGGTTTGGCGACGGCTACTTGGCACGCGACTCTGGCTGGTAGACAAGGCGCGACCACTCTAGCGCGAGCGTTTTTGATCTCGTCCGCAAAGAATGTGCAGCGTCACTTTGATGCGGAGTTTGGGGCTCTATGCCGTTTTCAGTGGAAATGGACGGCCAGCGCGGTAAGTGGTAGAGCGCCGAGGCGTTGGCGACCGCGTTGAGGGCGTCCAGGCGCTCGAAGGTTGAGAGCTCGAAGAACTCAGCCATGCATCAGCAGGCCGCTAATTTCCTTGGCCATCCATGTTGGCAAGCGCGAACGCGCCGATGCAACTTCTTTCAATTCGGCTGGCAGCAGCTTGGCGCGTAGCTTGGGGATTGCTTCTCCGGCCTTTTCCGGACCTAGCCACGCAAGCGCCCGCACGACCTCTCCTGCAACCCGTCCAGGAAAGATCAGTTGCCAAATCGGCGCGTGCCTGAATTCGACCGTCTGTGCACCTAGTTTCAGTCGGCGGTTGGGTCCGGACGTGAGATAGACCGCCCGCATCGGCACCTGTGTTGTCAGGCCAAGCGCGTTCGCTGCGGCGGCGCCATGCGACACGATGGTTTCCCCACGTTGGTTTGCCAAGCCCTCGACCATCTTGACGGCCGACGGTGCGCGGGTTCCAAAACGGCTTTCCACAGGACGGACATAGATGCCGCGCCCCGCACGCAACAGTGTACCGCGCGTTACAAGGCGAGAAAGGACTTGATCAATGGCCGCGCGCTTACCTAGATGCAATAGTTCCTTTGCTACCAAAGGGGTGCCCTCCGGCAGCCCGGCAGCGTGTTCCAAGACTTGTTTGGCGAGGGTTTGCATGGTTAGATTTCCTAATTGGTAGAATCATGCGCCAGTTTCTGACAGTTTTCAAGCGATCTCGCTATGGAAGGACATTGAGACAGTGATTTCGCGAAAGAATTGACATTGTGGAACTCGATCGCCAGCCCGCAGTGCCTATTCCGGGAAGGAACGATACATGCGGTCCCGATCGGTGTTTTGATATCCGGGCAATGCACGGACGCTTTTAGCGCGCGCATTCATCACCGGGATTCTACGTTCGAGCGAGTCTGCCAAAGTTCCTTGCAGCGTTTGATTTTTGCTTCAAAATTATCCCCAAGAGTAAATATTGAAGCAAAATCCAAACACCTAACAATGCCAGCCAAGGGCGTCAAATGATGCTCCCTCGTGGGCACGTCACAAATAAGTCACAGCGTTTTAACGCCCCCCTGTTAGCACATTCATATGGTTTGGCGCAAAATGAATGTATTTTGTCATTTGCGCCAAGCACGCCTGCCCGTAAGATCATCTCCACGATACGAGACTGGACAAGCCGAGCAGCCATCCCGTCGCCCACCGCACATGTGCGGTCCCCGTTTTGCCCTTTGCTGGAGATTTCAATGACTCGATTCACACGGCTTGCGCTCCTCGCGCTGGCGTCGCTTGCGCTCAATCAGCCGTCTGTTGCTGCCGATACGCCCACTGTTTCGTTGCCGGCGAATACAACAACCAATCAGCCGGCGGAAAAGATCGCTCCTTATGCGGCACGTTTCGGGCGCAGCCGTCCGATCGTCGCCGTCGTTGGTGAAAACGGCAGCACGGTGCTCGCCGATTATGTGATTCCGTATGGCGTGCTGTCACAGTCTGGCGTTGCCGACGTCGTCAGCGTGGCCACCCAGCCGGGCCTGCTCAAGCTGCCGCCCCTGCAGATCAGCCCAGACAATACAGTCGCGCAATTCGACCAACGCTATCCGGAAGGCGCCGACTATGTATTCGTGCCCGCGGTAATGAAGCAGGACGATCCGACCTTGCTCGCCTGGATAGCCGCGCAAGCGGGCAAGGGAGCAACGATGATCAGCATTTGCAATGGCTCACAGGTGCTGGCGCGTGCCGGCCTGACGAGCGGCCACCGCGCCACCGGCCATTGGAGCACGTATCAGTCGCGCCTGGATAAATTTCCCGATACGCAGTGGGTGAAGAATACGCGCTATGTCGCCGATGGCAAGATCGTCTCGAGTGCCGGTATTTCAGCGGCGTTGCCAACTTCGCTTGCGCTGGTCGAGGCCATCGGCGGCACCGAGCGCGCCGATGTGCTCGCCAAGAGTCTTGGCGTGGCCTACTGGGGTCCGCGGCACAATAGCGATGCGTTTCACTTCAAAACGAGTGACGGCGTGGGCGCCTTCACGAGTTCGGTTTTCCATGCAAGGCAGGACATTGGCGTGCCAGTCGCTCCCGGCATCGACGAGATCGCGCTTGCGCTGACCGCCGAAGCGTATTCCGCGACACTGCGCGCTCACGTCTATGCCGTCTCCCAGTCTGCGGCGCCGGTAAGGACGCGCAGCGGCTTGATGGTGGTTCCGGATCGGGTTGCCGGACAGGGCAAACGGCTCGACAGGGTCCTGCCAGAATGGGATGCGACACCGTCGGGACAGGTGCTCGATAAGGCACTTGCCGACATTGCCGCAAGATACGGTGCAACTGCGGCCCGCTTTGTCGTACTGGAAGCCGAATATCCGTGGCAAGGACTATGAGAAACTTCCGCTGGCGTGCCATACATGTGGACGTTGCGGGACACGCGCCCGAGCCACGAACCTTCTGAGGAACAGGAATGCTTGCTTCGATACCGCGTCGTGTCGTTTTTCTCGCGTATGACGACATGAACCTGCTCGACCTGGCCGGGCCGTTACAGGCGTTTTCCACCGCGAATCGCATCAGCGTTGGCGCTGGCGGCGCGCTGCTGTATGACACCGTCGTCGCATCGGCGCGAGGCGGCGGCGTGACGTCGAGTGCCGGACTGTCCGTCGATACGCAGGCAGTTTCCACTCTCGACGCCGTGGAGATCGATACGCTCATCTCGGCGGGCGGCTGCAAGGGCGAAGAGTTCACGGCCTGCCCGGAACTGGAGGCCTGGATCGCCCGGCGCGCTGGCGCCGTGCGTCGACTGTGCTCGGTGTGTACTGGCGCGTTTCTGCTCGCAGCGGCGGGGCAATTGAACGGCCGCCGTGTGGCAACGCACTGGGCTTGGGCGGAGCGCCTACAGCGGCTTTACCCGGAGATCGAGGTTGATGCCGACGCCCTGTTTATCCAAGA
Organism: Pseudomonadota bacterium; assembly: GCA_040388555.1. GTDB lineage: Bacteria > Pseudomonadota > Gammaproteobacteria > Burkholderiales > Burkholderiaceae_D > Telluria_A. Next base: position 823 of record JAZKBP010000008.1, on the reverse strand, counting down.
TGGTGCGGTATGGACTTCGGCAGGAGTAACGGCCGGCATCGATATGAGTCTGGCCCTGATCGAAGCTGACTACGGCCACCAGATCGCGATCCAGACGGCGCGCCAGCTTGTCATGTTCATCAAGCGGGCAGGCGGGCAATCGCAATTCAGCGTGCCCCTGGCCGCACAGGCACGCGACGATGGTAATTTCGCCAGCCTGCATTCCTGGATCGCAGCCCATATCGACGAAGACATGAGCGTGGCGCGGCTGGCCAACGAGGCCAATATGTCGCTTCGAACTTTTGTTCGCGTCTACACGGCAGCCGTTGGCAGGACGCCGGCCAAGACTGTCGAGGCAATCCGGATGGAAGCGGCATGCCGGGCGCTGGAATCGACTGCGCTGCCTTTGAAGGCAATTTGCGCAAAGATCGGATATGCAGAGGAACAAAATCTTCGCAGGGTATTTCTTCGTAATTTTGGCATCAATCCATTACAGTACCGGGCGCGCTTCTCCGAGCGCGTGACATCCGGGCATGTCCGCGCTTGAGAGGGACATACTTGGAAGCTTATTCAACATGCAAGTGTAAGGAAATTCACCGCCTTGTGTCGGAAGCTCTTGATCGCGAATTAACGCCATGCGAAAAAAGGAGGATGGGCGCACAAATTGAAACAAGACTAGACTCATCGGGTTATACACAACTAACATCGTTACCTGCGGCTCGTAGCCCGCGTAGTGTTTTAGCGGCCACATGAACCTCCTTCAAACCAAGCCAGATCGTCTTTACTCCAGGTTCGCCGTCGCTCTTGCGACCGATGAAACCGCCAAGGCGGGCGATCAGGCGGA
>JAZKBP010000007.1:0-260240 GCA_040388555.1 Pseudomonadota bacterium | reverse complement strand
TCGTGCTTTCGGCCAAGGTGCTGGACCCGCAATTCCAGGGCCAGATCAAGGAGCGCTTGAATTCGCGCGACGCGGTGCGCCTGGTGTCGTCCTTCACCAAGCCGCCGCTCGAGTTGTGGCTCAACCAGCACGTGGACTACGGCAAGAAGCTGGCCGAGCTGGTGATCAAGCAAGCCCAGTCGCGCCTGCGTTCGCTCCAAAAAGTGGAAAAGAAAAAGTCCTCGGGCGTGGCCGTGTTGCCAGGCAAGTTGACCGATTGCGAATCGTCCGACATCACGCGCAACGAAATCTTCCTGGTCGAGGGCGACTCGGCCGGCGGCTCGGCCAAGATGGGACGCGACAAGGAATTCCAGGCCATTCTTCCCCTGCGCGGCAAGGTGCTCAATTCCTGGGAAACGGACCGCGACCGCCTGTTCGCCAACAACGAGATCCACGACATTGCGGTGGCCATCGGGGTCGACCCGCACAGCCATGGCGACACGCCGGACTTGAGCGCTCTACGCTACGGCAAGATCTGCATCTTGTCGGACGCGGACGTGGACGGCTCGCACATCCAGGTGCTACTGCTCACCCTGTTCTTCAAACACTTTCCGGCCCTGTTCAATCACGGCCACATCTGCATCGCGCGCCCGCCCCTGTACCGGGTCGACGCGCCGGCGCGCGGCAAGAAGCCGATCCAGAAGCTGTACGCGCTCGACGACGGCGAACTGGTGGCCATCGAAGACAAGTTGAAGAAGGATGGCTTGCGCGAAGGCGCCTGGGCCATCTCGCGCTTCAAGGGCTTGGGCGAGATGAACGCCGAGCAGCTGTGGGAAACGACCATGAACCCGGACACGCGGCGCCTGCTGCCGGTGTCGCTGGGCGACTTCTCGCACATCGATGCGGCCGCGCGCTTCAATATGCTCATGGGTAAAGGCGAAGCGGCGGCGCGGCGCGCCTGGATCGAAGAGCACGGCAACGAGACCGAAGCCGACATTTGATAGACGATCAGAACAAACACTATGTCCACACAAGCTAATCTTTTCGAACAGTCCGGCGGCGAACCGCCGGAAGACGGCGAAACACTGACCCTGTCCACCTTCGCCGAGCGCGCCTACCTCGACTACGCGGTCTCGGTGGTCAAGGGGCGCGCCCTGCCGGATGTCTCCGACGGCCAGAAACCGGTGCAGCGCCGCATCCTGTACCAGATGAACGAGCTGGGCTTGGCCGCCAACGCCAAGCCGCGCAAGTCGGCCGCCGTGGTCGGCGACGTGATGGGTAAGCTGCACCCGCACGGCGACCAATCCATCTACGACGCGCTGGTGCGCATGGCGCAAGACTTCTCGCTGCGCTATCCGCTGATCGATGGGCAGGGCAATTTCGGCTCGCGCGATGGCGACGGCGCGGCCGCCATGCGCTACACCGAGGCGCGCCTGTCCCCCATCGCCACCCTGCTGCTCGACGAGATCGACCAGGGAACGGTCGACTTCCAGTCCAACTACGATGGCCAGCACAAGGAACCGAAGTCGCTGCCGGCGCGCTTGCCGATGGTGCTGCTCAACGGCGCCTCCGGCATCGCGGTGGGCTTAGCCACCGAGATCCCCTCGCACAATCTGGGCGAGGTGGCGCGCGCGGCGGTGGCGATGATCCGCAATCCAAAGATCACGCACGCCGAACTGATGGAGCATATTCCCGGGCCGGACTTCCCGGGCGGCGGCCAGATCATCACGCCGCCTAGCCAGATCGCCGAAATGTACGCCAGCGGGCGCGGCTCGATGAAGGTGCGGGCGCGCTGGAAGATCGAGGAACTGGCGCGCGGCCAGTGGCAGGCGGTGGTGACGGAACTGCCGCCGGGGACCTCCTCGCAAAAAATCCTGGAAGAGATCGAGGAGCTGACCAACCCCAAGGTCAGGCTGGGCAAGAAGGCGCTCTCGCCGGAACAGCTCACGCTCAAGCAGCTGATCCTCGGTTCGCTCGACACCATCCGCGACGAGTCCGGCCGCGCCGCCCCGGTGCGCCTGGTGTTCGAGCCGAAGTCGAAGAACCAGGACCAGACCGAGTTCATGCTCATGCTGCTGGCCCACACCTCGCTCGAATCGTCCAATTCGATCAACCTGGTGATGATCGGCGGCGATGGCCGCCCGCGCCAGAAGGGCCTGGCCGAGATCATCTCGGAGTGGATCGATTACCGCTTCGTGACGGTGCGCCGCCGCACCGAGTACAAGCTGGGCCGGGTCGACGCGCGCATCCATATCCTGGAAGGGCGGATCACGGTCTTGCTCAATATCGACAAGGTGATCCACATCATCCGCAACGCCGACGAACCGAAGGCCGCCCTGATCGCCGAGTTCAAGCTCACCGACATCCAGGCCGAGGACATCCTGGAAATTCGCCTGCGCCAGCTGGCGCGCCTGGAAGCGATCAAGATCGAACAAGAGCTGTCCACCCTGCGCAAGGAAAAGGAAACGCTGCAAGACCTGCTCGACAATCCGGCCTCGATGAAGCGCCTGATCATCCGCGAGATCGAAGCGGACGCCAAGCAGTTCGGCGACGCGCGCCGCACCCTGATCGAGGAAGCGCAAAAGGCGGTGGCCGAGCAAAAGGTCATCGACGAACCGGTCACCGTGATCGTGTCTGAAAAAGGCTGGGTGCGCGCGCGCACCGGTGTTGGCCACGACATCGCGCAATTCACCTTCAAGGCCGGCGACGCGCTGCACGGCGCTTTCGAATGCCGCACCGTCGACACCCTGCTCGGCTTTGCCGACAACGGCAAGATCTACTCGGTGCCGGTGGCCGCCCTGCCCGGCGCACGCGGCGACGGCGTGCCCATCACCACCTTGGTCGACCTGTCCGGCGGCGCGGCCGGGCGCCCGGTGCGCATCTTGCATTACTTCGCCGGTGGCGGCGCCACCCAGCTGCTGCTGTCGTCGAGCGCCGGCTACGGCTTCTCGGCCAAGGCGGCCGACATGGCCAGCCGCCTCAAGGGCGGCAAGTCCTTCATGACGCTCGACGAGGGCGACTTGCCGCTGGCGCCGCGCGTGATCGAGGCCAACGCCAGCGCGGTGGCCTGCCTGTCCGAGAAGGGACGCCTGCTGGTGTTCGGCATGGACGAATTGAAGATGCTGGCCAACGGCGGGCGCGGCGTGATCCTGATGGAACTCGAGGACAAGGAAAAGCTGCTGGCCACCCAGCCGATCAGCCAAAAAGGCGTGAAGGTGCATGGCACCTGGGCCGGTGCCAAGCCGCGCGAGGTGGACTTGTCCGCCTCAGGGTTGGCGGTCCATTTCGGCAAACGCGCACGCAAGGGCAAGGCGCTGGCGGCCAAGGTGAAGGCGCTGGCGCTGGCCGCCCTGTAGCCCTGGCGCGGGCCAACGCCCGCGTTTGCGTTCATCCGGGCTTGGAGTATCCTAGGCGGATGAACCTGTGCCGAACGATTGCCATTTTCAAGGCCGGCGCGACGGTCGGCGCCACGCTCAGAAGCTTGGCGCGCCGCTGCGCCGCTGGCGCGTTCATGCTCGCCGCCGGCGCCTGCGCGGGCGCCGAGCCCGACCTCGCCAAGGCCACCGGCCACCCGAACTGGCCACCCTTTTCCTGGCAAAACGGGAACAAGATCGTCGGCATCGGCCCCGAACTGCTCGACATCATCTTCCACGAGCTGGGCATCGGCGTCGACTGCAGCGCCGCCGGCAACTGGAAGCGCGCCCAGGCCCAGGCCAAGGTCGGCGCCGTCGACATCATCGTGGCGGCCTACCTGACCGAGGAGCGCAATCAATACCTGGCCTATCCGGCCCAGCCGTTCATGAACGACGCCAACGTGGTGTGGGTGGCGCGCGAGCGCCCCTTCCCCTTCCACAAATGGGAAGACTTGATCGGACGCTCAGGCACGGCCATGCTGGGCGAGAGCTATGGCGAAAAATTCGACCGCTTCATCAAGGACAGCCTGCACATCGAATGGGTCAGCGCGCCAACCCAGAGTTTGCGCATGCTCGATGCGGGACGGGTCAGCTACTATCCGTTCAGCCTGTACGGCGGCCAGATCCAGGTCCAGCAAATGGGCTTGGCGGGCCGCATCGTCAATTTGCCGGACGTAATCTCGACCGAAGGCACCTACATCGCCATCTCGCGCAAGTCGCGCTTCCTGAAATACCTGCCGCAGATCGAGGCCGCGATGGCGCGCCTGCGCGCCGACGGCACCGTCGAGCGGCTGACCAAGAAATACGTGGCGCTGGCGGCGCAATCGGCGCCGCCCTGAATGGCTAAAAGGCGCGCGTGAGGCCCAATACCAGCGCGTGCGAGGGAGGGCCCGGCGGCGCGTAGGGGACGGTTTTTTCGCGCGCGGCCACCCATGCCAGCTGCGCGCTCCAAGCGTCGATGCGGGCCGACAGGCCCACGCGCAGGTCGGCCCGCGCGTTTTGCACATACCAGTAGCGCGGCGCCTCGCCCACGGGGCGCAGGTAGCCGCACTGTCCGAACAGCTCGACGCCAGCGCCCAGCGCGGCGCTGGCGCCGGCTTCCGCGTACACGGTACTCCCGCCAACGCCGAAGTAGTGCGGCGAATAATACAGGCGCGCATGCATGCGTTCGGCGGACAGGCCGGCGAACAGTTCGTGGTAATCGTAGTTGGCGGCGCCGCGAAAGCGCACCGCGCTCACTCCCGCTTCCCAGCTGGCGGCCGCTCCCAGGCGGCGCGCCAGGCCGGCGTAGAGAATCGCTTGCGCGTTCGCGTCGGTGCGGCGCAAGCGCGCGCCCGAGGCATGCACCCCGACGAACACGCCATTCGGACCGTCATAATTGAGGCCAAGCTGGGCCACGGGGCCGCCGTCGCTGAGGGCGGCGCCGCGGTAGCGGTATTCGGACAGCAGCGAGGCGCTTAGCGCCAACTGGCCGTGGGCGCGCAGCGGCGCGAATGCGCACGCGGCCAACAGCGCCGCGCACAGATAGCGGCCGCGCGCGCCTGGTCCGGCCGGCTGGGGCCGCGCCACCGTCACGGCTGGGACAAGTTGGTTAAGGCCGTCAAGCGGGCGCCGGCGCAGGCGCACACGCAGGCGTGCGCGGCGCTTGCCAGCACGGCGCACGCATCGAGCGCCCCACCGGACGCACCGGCGCGCGCCAAGCCATCGGGCACGCTGCGCAACATAGCCTGCGCCTGGGCCGCGTCGTCGTCCGGCCGCAGTTCGCCCATCAGCGCCAGCAAGCCGCTCAGGTGGGCGGCCGAATACGACGATCCGGTGACGAAGCCAAAGCGCGCGCCCGGCAAGGTGGTGGGGATGTCGCGCCCTGGCGCCAGCAGCGCCGACGCCATCTCGCCGCGCGCCACGCCGGCCGCGAACACGCCCGGCAGCGAAGCGGGAAAGCCACCATTGCCGAGCTGGCCGTCGACGGCGCCGACCACCTTGATGCCGCGCGCCTGCGCCGCTTCGAGCAGGCGCTGCACCAGCCGGTCCGGCGGGCCGGACAAACTCAGGTTGATCACGTTCGCGTCGTGCATGATGGCAAAATGAAGCGCTTTCCCCAGGCTGAAGCTATTGCATTGGGCCCCGCCCTGCCCCCTCTCGTGGCAGGCGCGCAAGGCCAGCAGGCGCACACCGGGCGCCACGCCGCGAATGCCGATGCCATTGTCGGCATGGGCCGCGATGATGCCAGCCACGGCCGTTCCATGATTCTCGGCCAGGTAGGGGTCGCCGTCAATGAAATTGGCGGACGTGGCCACTTGGCCGGCCAGGTCCGGATGGGCGCCGTCGACGCCACTGTCGATGACGGCCACCAGCACCCGGCGCCCGGTGCTGGCGCGATGGAGCTCGCTCAAATGCCAGGCCAGCGCGCTCGGTTGCACCGGATAGAGCGGGTCGCCCTGGCCCAGCGTGTGGAAGGACGTCACCGCTTGCGCCCACTCGACCCGCGCATCCTTGGCCAGCAAGGCCGCCACCTGGACCGGGTCGGCATGGGGCGGCAGCGCCAGCACGTAGCAGTCGACGCCCAGCACCGGCATCGGCCAATCGGACACCAGGGTCAAGCCGTGCGCGCGCGCCAGCTCAGAGGCGATGCGCCGGCGCGCCGCCTGGCCGCCCTCGGCGCCGCCGTAGCCGCCCGCATAGGCGCCATCGGCGCGGTAGTGCGGCGCCGGCAGGTGCAACATCACCAGCACTTGCGCGGGCGCCGCGTCCGGCACGGCCGCGCTGTCCGGCGCCGACGCCGGGCCAGTCTGGGCGGGCGCCGCCGGGACAGCCGCGCCAGCGCTTTGGGCCAGCGCGGCGGCCGGCCCGGCGCAAGCGAGCAGCAGCACCACAAAACGCAGCAAATTCAGCGGAAAATTAAGCGGCGGCGGCAGTAGCATCGGCAGCGGCCGATTCAAGCGCAGCGGCATCCGTAGATTCAGCATCAGCGCCAGCTGCAGATTCAACGCAGGCGGCCAGCGCATCATGGCGCACGCTCGGCCGTCAAGGGTTCGGCCATCTGCACCTGGGCATGGGCGCGCAGGGCGGCGAGCGCGGCGTCGCGCCGCGCCGGCGCCACGCTCAGCAGCCAGGCATTGGTGACGGTCGGCCCGTCGACCACGCGCGCGCCGTTTTGCTCCAGGATGGCGCGCAACTGCTGCTCGCTCGCCGCCGGCTGGAACATCACCACCAGATTGGCCGGCGCCGCCTGCGCGCCCAGCAGCCGGTAGCTGTCGCCCGGGCGCAGCAGCGCGCCCGACAAGCCCACGATCGCCACCAGCTGGGCCGCCAGCGCCCAGCGCGTCCATCCCGGCGCACCGTCGAACAGGCGCGCGGCCATCTGCGACATGGCGCGCCGCGGCCCGCTGGCGCGCGTTTCCAGACGCGGCAGCAGCTTGGCCAGCGCGCGCTCCATGTCGGGCATGGCGCCCGGCGCCGGGCCGATGCTCTGCAGCCGGCGCTGCCAGTCCAGGTCTTGCTGGCACTGAGGGCAGGTGGCCAGGTGGCGCTCGACGAACGCGCGCTCGTCCGCACGCAGCCGCTCCGGCGCCCAGGGCAGCAGCTTTTGCACCTTTTGGTGGATCGAGGTTTCCAGTTCGACGACGTCGGCGTTCATTGCATTCACTCCAGTTGGGCGGCCAGCAGTTGCTTGAGCCGCAGGCGCGCATTGAACATGCGCGTCTTCACAGTGTTGGTCGGGCAGTCCATAACGACCGCGATTTCCTCATAAGCCATGCCGTGGTAGTAGGCCAGGTTGACCACGGTGCGCTGCGGCGCCGGCAGCGCGTCGAGGGCGCGCGCCACGTCTTGCTGCAGCTGCAGCCAGCCCAGCGCCGCTTCCGGTTCGTAGTGCGCGGCGCCGGGGCCGGCGTCGGCGTCGGCCTCGAGCGGCTCGTCCAGGCCCGCGATGCCCTTGAGCGCGGTGCGGTAGGCGATCGCGAAAATCCAGGTCGACACCTTGGAAGTGTGGTTAAAGCGCGCGGCGCGCTGCCACACCACCAGCATGGTGTCGTTGACCACTTCCTCGATCAGCGGCGCGCTGCGCGTCATACGGTCGAGGAAGCGCACCAGGCGCGGGAAATAGGCGCGATAGAGCTCGCTGAAGGCGAGCCGGTCCCCGCCCGCGATCAGACCGATCAAGCGTACCTCGTTCGCCTCCCCCGCCGTCGACCGGGCGGCGGCGGCGCCATCCTTGCGCTGCTCCTGCATCCCTCTCCCCTTGTATCCAACCGTTAATACCGCGTCGGGTGAAAAAGGTTCATTCACAAGTGTAGCACCGGGGCGACAGGGCGGCGACGGCGCCGCGCCGGCCCGGGTTTTCAAATTTTTTCGATAGGTGAACTGAACCTTTTGGTCTTAGCATGGCATATACCGTCACCAGGCACGCGGGCGGCCTCTCGCGCAGCGCGTATGGACAATCACACCAACGTCTCAGGATGACCATGAAAACCTCGATCCGACTTGCCTTGACGGGCGCCCTGGTGGGCGCGCTTTCCCTCCTGCTTGCCTCTTGCGGCGGCGGCAACACGGCGCCGCCCGCCAACGCGCAGGCACCGCGCATGCTGGCGGCCGTGCAAAGCAGCGTGCAAGTGCGCACGCGCGCCGACTACTACGACGTGATCCAGCATATCTACCTGGCCTACTTTGGCCGGCCGGCCGATCCGGGCGGGCTCGACTTCTACGCCGGCCATTTCCTGTCGCATAACGCGCCCAATGAGATCGTCGGCCTGGCCGGCGCCTACCGCAATGGCGCGCTCGATCCCGTGATCGTCGATGTCGTCAATTCCTTCGGCACCAGCGCCGAATCGCAGGCGCTCTACCCCGGCAGCAACGACAGTTTCGTCACCGCCGTCTACCACAACCTGTACAGCCGCGAGCCGGACGGCGGCAAGTCGTTCTGGGTCGGTCACTTGGACAATCACGACATCACGCGCGCCGACGCCGCCATCGAGATCATGGCCGGCTCGCAGTTTGCCGACGTCGACGTGATCTCTCACAAGGCCGGCATGGCCGCCGCCTTCACCAGCTCGCTCAACAGCGATGCCGCGCGCGCCGCCTACTCCGGGCTCGACGCCAATGTGGTGGTGCGCAACCTGCTGCTGACGGTGGGCGCCAGCACCGACCCGGCCAGTTACCAGGCCAGCATCGACATCGCTCTGAACACCCTCATCAACACGCTCAAGACCAACACCCTCAACAGCGTCCTGAACATCATCCACCTGCGCTGCGTGGGCTGCCACTCGGCGCACCCGGGCGGCTTCGGATACACGGCGGCGCCGCTGGGGATCATGTTCGACACCAGCGCGCAAATCCACGCGCGCGCCGAGGACATCTATCAAAACGCCTTCGTGTCGCAGTTCATGCCGTTCGGGAACGCCACCCACATGACGGACGACGAGCGCGCCGTGATCGGCGCCTGGCACGACCTGGGTTCGCCATGACGCGGCGCATGGGGTGGAAAATGCGGTGGCATGGCGCTCCGGCGCGCGCGTGCTTTGCGCTGCTGCTGGCCGGCGTGCTGGCAGCGAGCGCGCCGGCGCGCGCCGCCGCGCCCGGGTCCAGCGCCCCCGAGTTCAAGCTCGACGGCCTGCAAGCGCCGATCGCGCTGCTCGCCTATCGCGGCAAGCTGGTGTACCTCGATTTCTGGGCTTCCTGGTGCGCGCCCTGCAAGCGCTCCTTCCCGTGGATGGGCGAACTGCAAAAGCGCCACGGCGGCGCCGTGCAAGTGATCGCCATCGACGTCGACACCAGCCGCGCCGACGCCGAGCGCTTCCTGGCCACCACCCCGGCCGGCTTCACGGTCGCGTTCGACCCCAGCGGCGCCACCGCCAAGGCTTACGCCATCAAGGGCATGCCCAGCAGCTTACTGATCGACGCGAACGGCCAGGTGCTGCATGTGCACACGGGCTTCACCGCCGATACCCCGGCGCAGGTCGAGAGCGAAATCGCGCACGCCCTGCAGCGCAGCAGCAAGGAAGGAAAATCCCAACCATGAGCGTCCTTGACACATTGATCCGGCGCGCCGCCTGCGCCGCCGCCGTGCTGCTGCTGGGCGCCTGCGCCCAGGTGCAGCCGTGGGAAAAAGGCATCCTCGCCAAACCGGAAATGAGCTTCGAGCAAGACCGGCTGGAAGCGAAATTCGCCGACCATATCTACAGCAGCAAGGAAGGCGCAGCGGGCGGGGCCGGCGTCGGTGGAGGTGGCTGTGGCTGCAACTAAGGCGCCGGGCGGCGCGATCCTGTTGGCGGCGCTGGCGCTGCCGGGCCTGGCCGCGGCCGACAACGCGCCGGAAAATGGCAGCATCAGCGTCAAATACCTGGACTACAAGGACAGCCAGAGCACGCTTGACCGTATCAGCGTGCATTCGCCCTCGGTCGAGCTGCTGGTGCCGATCGCCGGGGTGTGGTCGCTGCGCGCAGCGCTGGTGTCGGACGCCATCTCGGGCGCGTCGCCGCGCTACCACACGGCCGTCTCGGGCGCTTCCCACTTCGATGAGCGCCGCAGCGCCGTCGACGCCACCGTCACGCGCTACTTCGCGCGCGCCAGCGTGAGCGTGAGCGCCGGGCGCTCGGGCGAGAACGACTACCTGTCGCGCTTCCTGTCGTCCCAGGCCAGCTTCTCGAGCGCGGACAATAACCGCAGCTGGCTGGTCGGCGCCGGGGTCTCGAACGACCATATCAACCCGGTCAACTTGCTCGTCACCGACGAGGCCAAGCACAGCACCGACCTGATGGCCGGTTTGACCGAGGTGCTGGGTACGCACGACCTGGGGCAGGCGGTGCTCACCCACACGCGCGGGCGCGGCTATTTTTCCAATCCCTATAAATACGTCGACAACCGCCCGCGCGAGCACGACCAGGACACCCTGCTGCTGCGCTGGAACCACCACATCGACGCGACCGGCGCCAGCAACCGCCTGAGCTACCGCTACTTCAGCGACAGCTGGGACGTGCACGCCCACACGCTGCAGGAGGAATACGCGCAACCGCTGGCGGGCGGCTGGACCGTCACGCCCTCGCTGCGCCTGTACACGCAGTCGGCCGCCAGCTTCTATTTCGATCCGGTGTACGACAGCCGCCTGCGCGCGCCCTTCCCGCCCGGTTACATCTTCGGTAGCGGCGCCATCCTCAGCGCAGACCAGCGCCTGTCCGCCTTTGGCGCGCTGACCGTCGGCCTGAAGCTGGAAAAGAGAATCGGCAAGGACCTCACGCTGGACCTGAAATGGGAAAGCTACGAACAGCGCTCGCATTGGCGCCAGTTCGGCAGCGGCAGTCCGGGCCTGGAAGGCTTTTCGGCGCGCTCGATCACCTTGGGACTGACGAGCCGATGGTAAGGTCGCGATGACGCAGGCGGCGCCCAGCTTCAGCGTGCCCTTCGGTGCGATGGCGAGCGACTGCGTGGTGCACCTGGCCGCGCGCGACGCCGCGCATGCCGCCACGCTGGCGCAGCCGGCCATCGACGAGGTGCGCCGCATCGAAGCGAAGTATTCGCGCTACCGCCCCGACACCATCGTCTCGCTCATCAACGCCGGCGCCGGACGCGACTGGGTGGAACTGGACGCCGAAACCGAGGCCCTGCTCGGCTACGCCGACGCCCTCTACGCCAACAGCGGCGCTCGCTTTGACATCACCTCCGGGGTGCTGCGGCGGGCCTGGAATTTCCGCGCGCCGCGCTGCCCGCAGCAAAGCGAGCTCGCACCGCTGCTGGAGTTGATCGGCTGGGAGCGGGTCGAGCGCGCGCCGGGGCGCATCCGCCTGCCGCAAGCGGGCATGGAAATCGACTTCGGCGGCTTCGGCAAGGAGTATGCGGCCGACCGCGCCGCCGCCGCGCTCGGTCAGCAGTGCGGCTACGTGAACCTGGGCGGGGACTTGCGCGTGGTCGGGCCGCAAGCCGATGGCGCTGCCTGGCGCATCGGCATCCAGGACCCGCGCCGGCGCGACGCATTGTGCGCCACCATCCCGGTGCAGACGGGCGCGCTGGCCACCAGCGGCGACTATGAACGCTACTTCGAACTGGACGGGCAGCGCTATTGCCACATCCTCGATCCGGGCAGCGGCATGCCGGTGCGCCATTGGCGTTCGGTGAGCGTGCTCGCGCCGCTGGCCATCGCCGCCGGTAGTTTCGCCACCATCGCCATGCTGATGCAGGAAGAGGGACTGGCCATGCTGGACCAGAGTGGCCTAGCCTACCTGGCCATCGATCAGGCCGGGCGCATGCACCGGCGCGACGCGGCGCCCGGCCCCGCGTAGGGTATCGACACACCGGCTCCCGGCGCGCGTCCTACAAGGGCCCGAGCGCCTGCGCCCGTTCGCGCTCGGCGTCGGTACTGAAGATCTGCTGGCGCAAGGCAGCGATCAGCAAAGCCCGCTTGGCCGCGTTGTGTTCGACCAGTTCGCCCACGGCGCGCCGGTACTTGGCCAGGTGGCGCGTCCACTGGCGCTCCTGGGTCTCGATGCTGGCAAAGCTGCGCGCGAGCTCATTGGCGCATTCGAGCGCATCGCGCATCTGCACATCCTCGCGCGCCGCGCCATTCGGACGCGGCTCGCGGATGGCCGCGTTCGGGTCGTTTTGCTCAAAGCTGTCAGGCTCGCGGTTTTGCGAGCGCATGGCATCGATCAAGCCGCCGCAGCGACCATCCTCGGCCGCGAACCATTGCGCATAGACGCTCGCGCCGAGCATGGCCTGGCGCAGATTGCGGCGCTGCGCGTGCCAGGCCGCGAACTGGTCGGCCGCCTGGGCCGACAAGCCGTCCGCGCCCGGCGCCAGGAAACGCAGGCGCTGCAAGGCGCCGTCGTGGGCGTCCATGTAGGCCAGGTAATGCGCGCTCAAGGCTTCGGCCTCGTCGACGGCGCCCGCTGGCAGCTTACGCCGGAAGTAGGCGCTCAGGGCCTGGGCGGCGACCTGGCGCGATGGCACGTCGGTATGCAGCAGGTAGGCATCGATGGCGTTATGGAGCTGGACGTCGACGATCAAGTGCCCTCGCTCGTCGACCCGCGCCATCCCTTCTGGCACCTCGTCGAACTCGAAATTGACATCCACGTTGGCCTGCCCTTGCGGCGCCGAGCGCAGCTGGCCCGGGCCAATCGGCGTGTCCCACGGGGCGTTGCCGGTGTGCGAAACGGCGACGGCGGCGGGTGGAGGGTCGGACGGCCACCACAGGTATAGCGCCGCCGCGCCCGCCGCCAGCACTGCGGCGGCGGCCCATCCGAGTTTGGCATCCATACGCTTTGACATGGCCAGAGCGGTGCCTCAGTGGTGCGCGTACAAGTCGATGATGGCGCCGACGGCGTCGCGGCACACGTCGCAGAATTTTTCGCTGCGGTCGAACATGATGCACTGCATGGCCGGGCGGTAGTAGCCGCTCGCCTCGTAGTTGGCGCCTTCGAACGCGCCGATCAGCGATCGCTGCGGCGCTTTCGAGAACAGCGCCTCCGTGTGTGCCAGGTCTTCGCGGAACAGCGCATTCATCTCCGCCTCCGGGCGGTTGGCCGCGCGCAGCGCCGCGCGCCGCTTCTGGTAGGCGCGCGAATACTCCTCGTAGTCCGCCTTGGGCCAGGCGGTCGGCAAGGCGGTGCCCTCCTTGACCGATCTCTTCCACTTGAGTTGGGCCGGGTCGCGCAGCGCCGTCACGTTCGGCTCCCACGGTTCCATGCGGGCCGCGCTCGACTGGTAAGCGACGGGCGAGGTGTAATATTCATCGGCCAGGCCGGCGAAGTGGTGGCCGAACTCATGCACGAACAGGTAGTTGGCCCAGTCGTTGCTGGCCGCGGCGGTGCTGAACTGCCCGAAGATGCCGCCGCCGCCGTAGGTATCGTTGTTGACCAGGATTTCGATGAATTCGTAGGGCGCGTGCTGGGCGATGTCGCGCAGCGCGCGGTTGTCGAGGGTGAGCACGTAGCGCTCGCTGCCGAAGATGTCGTAGCGCGTGCCCAGCGCCGAAGCGTGATGCACGCCCGTCGACGGACGCGACACGCCCGATTCCTGGGTCGGCACCGCCAGCGCCCATACATTGAAGTCGTCGGCGCGCTCGCGGAACGGCGACACCTCGAACAGGTGCGCGCTCAATCGGCGCGCGTCGGCCTCGAATTTTTTCATGTCGGCGCCGGTGTAGCCGTCGCCGATGATGAGCAGGTCGACCTTTTGCGGCGAGGGGCCGCTCACCCGGATCGCAATCGGCTTGGCCGGCGCCGGGCCCTGCTTCTTGACGACGTCGGGCGCGTCCGTGTCCACGTCCACGCTCCACATCACCGAAAACGCGTTGCGCTCGTCGCGCTTGAGAATGCGCACGCGCACCGGACGGTCTGGCTTGGGAAAACGCACCGATTCCTCGAAGCCGCGCGTCACGCGCGCCGCTTCGTCGGTGCTGCGCCATTCGCCGAAGATGGTGGAAAAGCCGCGCGAATAGAGCACGTCGCCGGTCTTGGCGTCGACCACCTCGACCCGGTTCAAGCCACGGTTGGTATTGTCGAAAGGCTGGGCCGGGTCGCCCGGCCAGGGCAGCGGCTCGATCACGACCCGTTCGATCGCATACTCCTCGGCCAGCGCGTTCCCGCTATGCAGATAGTCCAGACGTACTGTGGCCTGCGCCGTGGCCTGCGCCTTCGCGTCGGCGCGGGCGGCTCCGCACAACAGGGTGGCCAGCAGCGCCAGGGCGGCGCCTGCGAATTGGAACGGCTTGGGGGTCATGGCATTCCTTGAGCGGGTGGTGGTGGTGCATTGTAAATCGGCGCAGCGCAAACTTGAAGCGCCGCGCTGGCGTGCCTCAGCTTGGCCGCTGGTAGATGTCCGGGAAATAGCGCTCCATCAGCGCTTGCGGGCGCTGCGGCGGCGCGAAGCCAAAACGCGCGTACAAGCCATGCGCGTCGCCCGTCGCCAGGGTGAAGCGGCGCAGACCCTGCAGGCGTGGATGCGCCATCACGGCCTCCATCAGGCGCCTACTATAGCCCTTGCCGCGCTGCTCGGGCAGCACGAATACGTCAACCAGGTTGGCGAAAGTGGCATAGTCGCTGATCACGCGCGCAAATCCCACCTGGCCCCCGTTAAGATAGGCGCCGAAGCACAGGGAATGCGCGATCGCGCTCTCCAAGGTGGCGCGCGGGATGCCGATCGCCCAGCCCGACTGCTCGCTCAGGAAGCGGTGGATCAGCCCAATGTCGAGCCGCGCCGTGTCGTTGTCGATCTGGAGTTCGTCCATCGTCCCTGCCCTCGCCGAAATGGATGTCATTTTATTACAGGCCGGGCGCCGGCGCCGGCGGCGCGAAACGCGTGGTAAATACATGCTCGCGCCTGTCCTTGTTTATAATCGGGTTAATCAAAGGATCCCCCCATCATGACAGCACAGCTCTCCAAGAAAGGCGAAGCCTGGTCCGCGCGCTTTTCGGAACCGGTCTCCGACCTCGTCAAACGCTACACCGCCTCAGTCTTCTTCGACAAGCGCCTGGCCCTGTTCGACATCCAGGGCTCGCTCGCGCACGCCGAGATGCTGCAGGCGCAGGGCATCATCAGCGCCGCAGACCATGCCGAGATCGGGCGCGGCATGGCCCAGATCAAGGGCGAAATCGAGGCCGGCAGCTTCGAGTGGCTGCTCGACCTGGAAGACGTCCACCTGAATATCGAAAAGCGCCTCACGGAACTGGTGGGCGACGCCGGCAAGCGCTTGCACACGGGGCGCTCGCGCAACGACCAGGTGGCCACCGACATCCGCCTGTACGTGCGCGCCGCCATCGACGACATCGGCGTGCTGCTCACGGCCCTGCGCGGCGCCCTGGTGGACCTGGCCGAGAAGCACGCCGACACCATCATGCCGGGCTTCACCCACATGCAAGTGGCGCAGCCGATCACCTTCGGCCACCACATGCTCGCGTATGTCGAAATGTTCGGGCGCGATGGCGAGCGCATGCGCGACTGCCGGCGCCGCGTGAACCGGCTGCCGCTGGGCGCGGCCGCGCTGGCCGGCACCACCTTCCCGATCGACCGCGAACGCGTGGCGCGCACGCTTGGCTTCGACGACGTGTGCCACAACTCGCTCGACGCCGTCTCGGACCGCGACTTCGCGATCGAATTTTGCGCCGCCAGCGCCCTGATCATGACGCACGTGTCGCGCCTGTCGGAGGAACTGGTGATCTGGATGAGCCCGCGGGTGGGCTTCATCGACATCGCCGACCGCTTCTGCACCGGCTCCTCGATCATGCCGCAAAAGAAGAACCCGGACGTGCCTGAACTGGCGCGCGGCAAGACCGGGCGCGTCTTCGGCCACCTGACCGGGCTGCTGACGCTGATGAAGGGCCAGCCGCTGGCCTACAACAAGGACAACCAGGAAGACAAGGAGCCGCTGTTCGACACGGTCGACACCGTCGTCGACACGCTGCGCATCTTCGCCGACATGGCAGGAGGCATCAGCGTCAAGCCCGAGGCGATGCGCGCGGCTGCCCTGCAGGGCTACGCCACCGCCACCGACCTGGCCGACTACCTGGTCAAGAAGGGCTTGCCGTTTCGCGACGCGCACGAGGCGGTGGCACGCGCGGTGCGCGCCTGCGACGAGGCGCGCTGCGACTTGGCCGAGATGCCGCTCGAGCGCCTGCGCGAATTTTCAAGCCTGATCGAGCAGGACGTGTTCGCCGTGCTCACGCTCGAAGGCTCGGTCGCCGCGCGCGACCATGTCGGCGGCACCGCGCCGCGCCAGGTGCGCGCGGCCATCGCGCGCGTGCGCGCCCAACTCTCTGAAAGCCAAACGCGATGAGCATCGGTACCAAGACCATCGACGAGGCGCTCGCCAAACTGACCGACATGACCGGCAATATGGTCGCCATCGGCAAAGACGAGCACGAACGCCGCATCGCCAAGGCCCAAGCGCTGATGCGCGAACGCGGCGTCAAAGCCATCTACCTGAACGCCGGCACCAACCTGGCCTACTTCACCGGCACCAAGTGGTATCAGAGTGAGCGCATGGTGGGTGCCATCCTGCCCGCGGTCGGCGCGCTTGAATACATCGCGCCCGCCTTCGAGGAATGCACCCTCAAGGGCTTCATGGTCGTCGAGGGCGCGGTCAACTGCTGGGAAGAGCACGAGAGTCCCTACCAACTGTTCGTCGACGTCGTCGCCCGCATGGGCATCGCGCCCAACCCGGCGGCGCCGCCGCGCCTGGGCATCTGCGAAAGCACGCCGTTTTTCATCGTCGACGGCATCGCGCCGCTGGCGCGCGGCTACGCGCTCGAGAACGCCAAGCCCGTCACCGCCGCCTGCCGCAGCCGCAAGTCAGGCGCCGAGCTGGCCCTGATGCAACGCGTGAAGGACATGACGCTCGAAGTGCACAAGGCCGCCGCCAGCATCCTGGTCGCGGGCATCACCACGGTCGAGGTCGAGGAATTCATCGCGCGCGCGCACCGCAAGGTCGGCGCGCCCGGTTCGTATTTTTGCATCGTGCTGTTCGGCGAGCCGACCGCCTATCCGCACGGGGTGAGTTATCCGCAAACGCTCAAGGACGGCGATATGGTGTTGATCGATACCGGCTGCCAGGTCAAGGGCTATATCTCGGACATCACGCGCAGCTATGTGTTCGGGCAGGCGAGCGATCGCCAGCGCGCCGTCTGGAACGCGGAAAAAGCGGCCCAGCGCGCCGCCTTCGACGCGGCCCAGCTGGGCGTGCCGTGCAGCGCCGTCGACGCCGCCGCGCGCGCCTCGCTCGAAGCGAGCGGCTTCGGCCCCGGCTACAAGCTGCCGGGCCTGCCGCATCGCACCGGGCACGGGATCGGCATGGATATCCACGAATGGCCCTACCTGGTCGGCAGCGACCACACGCCGCTCGAGGAGGGGATGTGTTTTTCGAACGAACCGATGATCTGCATCCCGGGTGAATTCGGGATCCGGCACGAAGACCACTTCTACATGAGCGCGAGCGGGCCGCGCTGGTTCACCGAGCCGGCCCACAGCATCGACGACCCGTTCGGCCTGCACGCTTGAGCATGGAGGGCGACGCGGCGCCCTTCGTACGCGGCGCGCCCGCGCGCCTGCAGGTGCTGCTGCCCGCGCTTGGCTTCGTGGCTCTGTACCTGTTGTTCGACTCGGTCAGCTACATCAATCCCCTGTTCGGCCTGAACATCACTCCATGGAATCCGGACCCGGCCCTGGGGCTGGTGTTCTGGCTGCGCTATGGGCGGCGCGCGGCCCTGCCCTGGTTCTGTGCCCTGGTGCTGGGCGAGATGCTCATCCGCGGCATGCCGGCCGGGCTGGGCGCTACGCTGTTTTGCTCGGCCTGGCTGACCACCGGCTACGGCTTGATCGGCGAAGCCCTGCGGCGCAGCTTTCGCAACAGCGCCATCTTCGACAGCCGCCGGCGCCTCTTGACCTGGCTGGCGATCGTCATCGGCGGCGCCGTCGCCAACGACATCCTGTATGTGAGCATGCTGCGCCTGACCGGCTTACTCGCGCCACAGCATTGGCTGATCGCCATGACGCGCTTTGGCATTGGCGACATCGTCGGCATCACCGTGTCGATGCCGCTGCTGTGGATTCTGTCGAGCCGCGAGGGGCGCGCCCGCTTGCGTGCCGTCGTGCTCGACTGGGAAAGCGCGGCCATCCTGGCCCTGGCCGTGGGCATGCTGTGGCTGGTGTTCGGGATCGTGGCCGGACGCGAATTCAAGCACTTCTACTTCCTGTTCCCGCCGATCATCTGGGCCGCCTCGCGCCAGGGCTTGTACGGCACCGCCTGCATCGCTTTCGTGCTGCAGGTGGGGATCATCGCCATCGTCAAGTGGGCCAACGCGAGCGACATCGCCGTCTTCGAGCTGCAAATGCTGGGCACCGTGCTGGCCCTGGTCGGCTATTTCGTCGGCACCGTCGTCGACGAACAGCGCCAGGTGGCCGAGGAACTCAAGCACACGCTGCGCCTGGCGGCGGCCGGCGAAATGGCGGGCGCGCTGGCGCATGAATTGAACCAGCCGATGACGGCCTTGTCCGTGTATGGCAAGGCGTGCGAGCATTTGCTCGCGCGCGGCGACACCGGACCGGCCTTGACCGACGCCATCCACAAGATGATCGTCGAATCCGGGCGCGCCACCGAAGTGGTGCGACGCCTGCGCGAATTCTTCCTCTCCGGCGCGATGCAGATCGAGACGCTGGAGGTGGCCACCCTGGTGCACGAGAGCGTGGCGCAATTCGAGCGCCAGTGCGCGGATCCGGCGGTGCGCCTGACGGTGGCGCCGATCGCGCGCATGGCCATCGACGCGGACCGCCTGCAGATCGAGCTGGTGCTGCGCAACCTGCTGGCCAACGCCGTCGACGCGGTGGCCACGCGTGCGCCGGGGCGGCGACGTATTGACATCTCGACCGATGTGCCGGGAGACGGTACCATTCGGATATCGGTCGAGGACAGTGGGGCCGGGGTGTCGGGCAATGTGGCGGCGCGCCTGTTCGAGCCTTTCGTGTCGAGCAAATCGAGCGGCTTGGGACTCGGGCTGGTACTGAGCCGTGCCATCGTCGAGGCCCACGGCGGTAAATTGTGGGCCGAAATGGCCGACCACGGCATTTTCAGGTTTGTGCTGCCGCTGGCAGAAATGGGAGAAGACAGTGTCGAGTGAACTGACCGTATTTATCGTCGACGACGATCCCTCGGTGCGCGACGCCCTCGGCCTGCTGCTTGGCGTGCGCGGCTACCGCACCGCCATGTTCGCCAGCGGCGAGGACTTCCTCAACGCCTGGAAAAAGCAGTGGTCGGGCTGCCTCTTGATCGATATCCGCATGCCCGGCATGGATGGATTGAGCCTGCAGCAGGAACTGCAGGCGCTCGGCTGCCACCTGCCGGTCATCATCATCACCGGCCACGGCAACGTGGCCCTGGCGCGCCAGGCATTCAAGGCGCACGCCTGCGACTTCCTGGAAAAGCCCTTCGACGACGTCAAGCTCATCGCCGCCATCGACGAGGCGCTGCTGCGCGAAGCGTCCGCGCTCAAGGAGGCGCGCCGGCGCGAAGCGACACGAGCGCTGCTGGTCGAACTGACCCCGCGCGAGCGCGAAGTGATGGAGCTGGTCGTGCTGGGCAAGCATAATCGCGAAATCGGCCCCGCGCTGGGGATCAGCGTGCGCA
Organism: Pseudomonadota bacterium; assembly: GCA_040388555.1. Classification (GTDB taxonomy): domain Bacteria; phylum Pseudomonadota; class Gammaproteobacteria; order Burkholderiales; family Burkholderiaceae_D; genus Telluria_A. The sequence goes on along the minus strand of JAZKBP010000007.1, from coordinate 240,746 downwards.
CCGTCGAGGTGCACAAGGGGCGTTTGATGAGCAAGCTCGGTGTCGACAATGTCGCCGACCTGGTGCGCATCAGCATGCTCCACCGCGCGTCCGCCTGAGCTGCTCAAAGGCGGCGGCCCGGCGTGCGCCGCATGCTACGGCTTCGGCAAGGGTGGCAGACCGTCGACCATCGTGCCTGGTTTGATATTTTTTTGTTTGAACCAGCCCAGATTCATCTCCAGCGCGTACGCCACCGGCTTGCCATTGGCCGAACAATGGTTGTCGAGCGTTTGGGGCTGCATGTCTTCGATGTTGACGATCTTGCCACTGGCGTTAATGAAGGCGACCGATAGCGGCATCAAGGTGTCCTTCATCCACACGCATTGCATCGCTGGCGCGTCGTACACAAACACCATGCCGGCGTCCGTCGCCATCTTATCGCGCGACTTCAAGCCTTGTTCACGTTGCGCATTGGTGGCGGCCACTTCTGCCTTGATCTGATTCATGCCAATGGCCAATTGGGTTTTGGTGAATTGAACGGTTTGCGCTTGGCTCGTGCCACAAGCGAAGAGCAGTAGCGCGGTCGCGCTCACGCAATGAGACAGGATTTTTTTCATCTTGATCGCCGTTGGTGGAACCATGTTTGATGCGAGCTTCGATTACATCACACTTGCGCGCTTGTCGCACTTCTGGAACGCGAATCCGAATGCGAAATGGGCGCTATTTGCAAATAGCGCCCATTTCGCACGGTGCGCACCGTGCTTTGCGATTTGCCGGGGGCGCGCGAGCGCCCGCGTCCCTTAGCTGCGCTTGGCCACCAGGGTCAGGATGTCGTAGCTGGCCACCAGCTCCTCGTTCTGGTTCGTCACCTGCACGTCCCACGCCACCACGCCCTGGCCCACGCCGCGCTCGTCGGTGCGGTTGCGGTCGACCTTGCGCTTGCAGGTCAGGCGCGCGCGGATGGTGTCGCCGATCGCCACCGGCGTGATGAAGCGCAGGTTGTCCAGGCCATAGTTGGCCAGCACCGGTCCCGGCGCGGGCGACACAAACAGGCCGGCGGCGGCCGAGAGCACGAAGTAGCCGTGCGCGATGCGTTTGCCGAACTGCGAATCCTTGGCCGCGATCTCGTCGAAGTGCATGTAGAAGAAGTCACCCGAAATGCCGCCGAAGGCGACGATGTCCGCTTCGCTGACAGTGCGGCGGTGCGTCAACAGCGAATCGCCCATGACCAGGTCTTCAAAGTACTTGCGGAACGGGTGCAGCGCGCTCTCGCGCACGGCCGCGCCGCGCACGTATTCTCCCGTGACAGCGGCGAGCATGGTGGGCGAGCCCTGGATGGCGGCGCGCTGCAGGAAGTGGCGCACCGCGCGGATGCCGCCCAACTCCTCGCCGCCGCCGGCGCGGCCCGGGCCGCCATGCTTGAGCTGCGGCAGGGGCGAGCCGTGACCGGTCGAGTCGACCGACGATTCGCGATCGAGAATGTGCACGCGGCCGTGCGAGGCCGCCGCCACCGGCACCGCGCGCGCGGCGATCATCGGGTCCTTCGTCACCAGGGTGCTCACCAGACTGCCCTTGCCACGCGCGGCCAGCGCCAGCGCCTCGTCCAGGTCGCCATACGGCATCATGGTGCTGACCGGGCCGAAGGCTTCGACGTCGTGCACGGCATCGTTGCCCATCGCGTCGCGGCACAGCAAAAGGGTCGGCGAGAAGAAGCAGCCGTCGGCCACGCCCTCTCCTTTGGGTGCGAAGCCGTCGCCAGCGCCGAACAGGATCTCGTTGCCGCGCGCGAGCGTCTGCACGCGCTCGGCCACGTCGCGCTGCTGGTCTTTCGAGGCGAGCGCGCCCATGCGCACGCCTTCGATCGACGGATCGCCCACGCTGACCTTGGCCAGGCGTTCGCGCAAGCGCGTGCCAACGGCGTCGATCAGCGGCGCCGGCACGATGATGCGGCGAATCGCCGTGCACTTCTGGCCGGCCTTGCCGGTCATCTCGCGCGCCACTTCCTTGACGAACAGGTCGAATTCGGGATCGTCGGGCGTCACGTCCGGGCCCAGGATGGCGCAATTGAGCGAATCGGCTTCGGCCGTGAACGGTACCGACTGCGTGATCAGGTTGCGGTTGGTGCGCAGCTTGGCGGCAGTGTCGGCCGAGCCGGTGAAGGTCACCACGTCCTGGCCGTTCAAGCGGTCGAGCAGGTCGCCCGTGCTGCCGATGACCAGTTGCAGGCTACCCTCGGGCAGCAGGCCGGAGGCGTGCATCATGCGCACGAGCGCCTCGGTCAGGTAGCTCGTTGCGCTGGCCGGCTTGGCGATGCAGGGCATCGCGGCCAGGAAGCTGGGCGCGAACTTCTCGAGTAAACCCCAGATCGGGAAGTTGAAGGCGTTGATGTGCACGGCCAGGCCGCCGCGCGGCACCAGGATATGGGTACCGGCGAAGCCGCCATTCTTGCCCAGCGCGAGGGCCGGGCCTTCGTGCAGCACGTTCGACGAGGGCAGTTCGCGGCTACCCATGCTGGCGTAGGCGAACAAGGTGCCGTAGCCGCCCTCGATGTCGACCCAGCTGTCGGCACGGGTGGCGCCGGTCAGGTGCGAGACTTTGTACAGCTCTTCCTTGCGCTCGGAAAGGTAGAGCGCGAGGGCTTTGAGGCGCGCGGCGCGCTGCTGGAAGTCCATCGCCATCAGGGCCGGCACGCCGGTCTTGCGCGCGTAGGTGACAGCCTGGTCGAAGTCGATCTTTTCGGCGTGCGTGTGGTAGATCAGGCTGTTGTTGAGGGCGCTGTGCAGCGGCACGGCCGCCTGTGCGCCGAGCCAGCGGCCGGCGATCAGGCTTTGCAGGGTTGCTACGTTGGTCATGCGAGTCTCCATTGATATCGGTTCGTGTACATTATTTTTTATGGTCGTGGGCGTTGGGGCCGGCGTCGATGCGCTTGCGGTCCGGCTCGACCTCGGTCAAGGCATCCACTTCGCGCATGCTCGCCAGCGAGCGCACCGCCAGCGCGTGGTATTCGCCGGTGCCGTAGCTCTTCCACTTGATTTCGTCGTCGGTGAGCGTGCGCAGGATGCGCGCCGGAGCGCCGACAACCATGCTACGCGGCGGGACCAGCATGCCTGCCTTGACGAAGCTCATCGCCGCGACAATGCTCTCGGCGCCGATCTCGGCCTTGTCCATCACGACAGCGTTCATGCCCACCAGCGCATTGCGCCCGATGCGGCAGCCGTGCAGCACGGCGCCGTGGCCGATGTGGCCATCGACTTCGACGATCGCCTCGTAGCCGGCGAAGCTATGCATGACGCAGGTGTCCTGCACATTGGCGCCTTCCTCGAGGATCAGGCGCCCGAAATCGCCGCGCAGCGAGGCGAGCGGGCCGACATAGCAGCGCGGGCCGATGATCACGTCGCCCACGAGCACCGCGCTCGGATGCACGAAGGCACTCGGATGGACCACCGGACGCACGCCGTCGATTTCATACACCTTGACCATGCTTAGGCCACCCGCTCGAGGATCAGCGCGATGCCTTGGCCGACGCCGATGCACATCGTGCACAGGGCATAGCGCCCGCCGCTGCGGTGCAGCTGGTTCACCGCTGTCATCACCAGGCGCGCGCCGGAGGCGCCCAGCGGATGGCCGATGGCGATGGCGCCACCGTTCGGGTTGACATGCTCGGCGTCGTCCGGCAAGCCGAGGTCGCGCGTGACTGCCAGGCCCTGGGCGGCGAAGGCTTCGTTCAATTCGATGACGTCCATCTGGCCGATCGAGAGGCCCGCCATCGCCAGCGCCTTCTTCGACGCCGGCGACGGGCCAAAGCCCATGATGCGCGGCGCCAGGCCGGCCGTGGCCATGCCGACCACGCGCGCGCGCGGCGTCAAGCCGTGGCGTTCGGCGGCGGCACTTGACGCGATCAGCACGGCGCAGGCGCCGTCGTTCAGGCCAGAGGCGTTACCAGCCGTGACGGAACCGTCCGGCTTGACGACGCCCTTGAGCTTGGCCAGCATCTCGAGCGAGGTGTCCGGACGCGGATGCTCGTCGGTGTCGACGATCTTCGGATCGCCCTTCTTTTGCGCCAGCGTGACGGGCACGATCTCGCCGGCAAAAAAGCCGGCGGCATGCGCTTTGGCCCAACGCTGCTGGCTGCGCAGGGCGAAGGCGTCCTGGTCGACGCGGCTGATGGCGAACTGCTCGGCCACGTTCTCGGCCGTCTCGGGCATGGTGTCGATGCCGTACTTGGCTTTCATCAGCGCGTTGACGAAGCGCCAGCCGAGCGTGGTGTCCTCCATCTTGGCCGCGCGCGAAAATGCGGAATCGGCCTTGCCCATCACGAAAGGCGCGCGCGTCATGCTCTCGACGCCGCCGGCGATGATCAAGCCCGCTTCGCCCGACTTGATCGCGCGCGCGCCGATGCCCACCGCGTCCAGGCTCGAGCCGCACAGGCGGTTGATCGTGTTGGCTGGCACTTCCACCGGCAAGCCGGCCAGCAGGGCGGCCATGCGCCCGACGTTGCGGTTGTCCTCACCGGCCTGGTTGGCGCAGCCGAAATACAGGTCGTCTACCTGGGTCCAGTCCACGCCGGGATTGCGCGCCATGAGGGCGGCGATCGGCAGCGCGCCAAGGTCGTCGGCGCGCACGCCGGCCAGCGCGCCGCCGTAGCGGCCGAACGGGGTGCGCACTGCGTCGCAGATGAATGCCTGATTGATGGTGTCGTTCACGTGATTACTCCAAAGGTTTCTAGGATTTCGGTCGATGGTCAATGACGCGCTTGGCCTTGCCGGTCATGGTGCGTTCGATGCCATTGGGCGCGAGCAGGGTAACCTGGGTGCTCACGCCGACGTGGGTCTTGATGCGGTGCGTCAGTTCGCGCGCCAACGCGTCGCTGTCGGCCTGCGACAGCAGCGCGTCAAAGCGCAGTTCGCCGAACACGGCGAGCTGGTCGAGGTGGCCCTCGCGCGACACGTGCAGCTGGTAGTGCGGTGCGAGCATCGGCATGTTCAGGATCAGTTCTTCGATCTGGCTGGGGAAGACGTTCACCCCGCGGATGATGAGCATGTCGTCCGAGCGCCCGGTGATCTTGCCGATGCGGCGCATCGAGCGTGACGTCGGCGGCAGCAGACGCGTCAAGTCGCGCGTGCGGTAACGGATGACGGGCAGCGCTTCCTTGGTCAGCGAGGTGAACACCAGTTCGCCATCGGCCCCGTCAGGCAGCACTTCGCCCGTTTCGGGATCGATGATCTCCGGGTAGAAGTGGTCTTCCCAGATCACCGGGCCATCCTTGCTCTCGATGCATTCGCTGGCCACGCCGGGCCCGATCACTTCGGACAGGCCGTAGATGTCGACCGCGTCCAGGCCCGCGCGCTGCTCGATCTCGGCGCGCATCGCCTCGGTCCAGGGCTCGGCGCCGAAGATGCCGACCTTGAGCGAAGACGCGGCCGGGTCCATGCCCTGGCGTGTGAATTCCTCGATGATGTTGAGCATATACGAGGGCGTGACCATGATGATGTCGGGCTTGAAGTCGCAGATCAACTGGACCTGTTTTTCGGTCTGCCCGCCGGACATCGGGATGACCGTGCAGCCCAGGCGCTCGGCGCCATAATGCGCGCCCAGCCCGCCAGTGAACAGGCCGTAGCCATAGGACACGTGCACCATGTCGCCGGCGCGCCCGCCAGCGGCGCGAATCGAGCGCGCCACCACGGTTGACCACATGTCGACGTCGTTTTGGGTGTAGCCGACCACGGTGGCCTTGCCGGTGGTGCCGCTCGAGGCGTGGATGCGCACGACCTGCTCGCGCGGCACCGCGAACATCCCGAACGGATAATTGTCACGCAGGCTTTTCTTGTCCGTGAACGGGAATTTGGCCAGGTCGGCCAAGCACTTCAAGTCGCTTGGATGCACGCCGGCGGCATCGAACGCGGCCCGGTAGTAAGGCACCTTGTCGTAGGCGTGCGCCAGTGTCCACTGCATGCGCTCGAGCTGCAGCGCCTGCAGTTCATCGCCGCTAGCGCGCTCGATCGCTTCGAGGTCCGCCGGAGCGGGGATGCGTTGCACCATCGCTGTCCTCCTCAGGCGTCCAGCTCGACGACATGGCCGCTGACGCGGTGCGATTTGCCGCGAAAAAGCGCGATCGTGCGTCCATCCTGGTTGCACACCTTGATGTCGTAGACGCCCGTCTTGCCCGACAGTGCCTGTTCGTGCGCTTCGGCGCACAGCACGTCGCCAGCGCGGCCAGGGGCGATGTAATCGATGCTGCAGCCGGCGGCTACGGTGTTGAGGTTGTGCGAATTGCAGGCAAAAGCGAAGGCGCTGTCGGCCAGCGCGAAGATGAAGCCGCCATGGCAGGTTTGGTGCCCGTTGAGCATGTCGGCTCGTACCGTCATCGTCATGCGCGCGTAGCCAGGACGGATCTCGACGAGCGCCATGCCCAGCGCCTGGCTGGCCGGGTCGCGCTCGAACATGGTCTTGCCGGCCAGTTCGGCCAATGCCAGCGCGCCCTTATCCATGGAAGCGCGCTCCAGCAGCCAGTTTGCGGCGCAGCAGCGGCGAGACGCGGTAGCGGTCTTCGCCGTAGCTCTCGGCCAGGTTCGAGAGCACCTTGACGATGTGTGCAATGCCGACGGCGTCGGCCCAGGCCAGCGGTCCGCGCGGATAGTTGACGCCCTTTTGCATGGCGATGTCGACGGCGGCGGCTGTGCACACGCCCTGGTTGACGGCGTCAGCCGCCTCGTTGGCGAGCATGGCCACAGTGCGCATGACGGCCATGCCCGGCACGTCGTCGAGGCGGGTGACGGCCAAGCCGCCCGCCTGCAGCATGCCGACGACGGCGTCGTAGGCGGCGTCGCTGCATTGGTCGGCGCGCGCGACGGCGATGCGGGTGGCGTTGGCGAAGTCGAGGACCAGATCGAACAGCACGGTGTCGGCGTGCCCGTTGGCGCGCGCGCGCTCGGTGGCGCTGCGCCCGTCGCTCAGGAACACGGCGGCGCCATTGCAATGGAAGGCAGGCGCCTCGACTTCGCCGGCGCCAGCCAGCGGCTTGCGGTGGCTGATGGCCATGCCGGCGTTCTTCAAACGCAGCTCAAGCGCGTCCGTGTTGGCCCATTTGGCGCCGCTCTCGCTGCTGTAGCTGACGAATTCGGGTTTCGGCCGCGGCGCCTCGGTGCGCGCCTCAAGCTTGGCCGCGCCCTCGCCGTAGGCATAAAAGCCACGCCCGGATTTGCGGCCCAGGAAGCCGGCGTTGACCATCTCTTGCTGCAGCACCGAGGGCGTGAAGCGCGGGTCGCCGAAGTAGGCATGGAACACCGACTGCGTCACCGAGAAATTGACGTCGTGCCCAATCAAGTCCATCAACTCGAAGGGGCCCATCCGGAACCCGCCGCCTTCGCGCATCACCGCGTCGAGCGTCGCGGGGTCGGCAGCCTGCTCCATCAGCAGACGCAAGCCTTCGGCGTAGAAGGGACGCGCCACCCGGTTGACGATGAAGCCGGGGGTCGACTTGGCGTGCACGGGATTTTTGCCCCAGGCGCTGGCGGTCGCGAACACGGTGTCGGCCACGTCTTGGTCGGTGGCCAGGCCACTGATGACTTCGACCAGCGCCATCAAGGGCACGGGATTAAAGAAGTGCATGCCGACCAGGCGCTGCGGCAGGCGCAGCGGCGCGGCGATCGCCGTCACCGAGATCGAGGACGTGTTGGTCGCCAGGATGCAGCCCTCGGCGACGATCGCTTCGAGGTCCAGGAACAACTTGCGCTTGACGTCGAGGTTTTCGACGATCGCCTCGATCACGATGGCCGCGTCGGCCACCGCCTCCAGGCCGGCGGCGGCATGCAGGCGCGCGCGCGCCGCATCGGCCTCAAGCGCGTCCATGCGTCCTTTTTCCACCAGCTTGCCGTACACCTTGCCGATATCGGCGATGGCCTTTTCGACGGCATCGGTGCGCGTGTCGTGCAAAAGCACCTGGTAGCCGGCGGCTGCGGCCACCTGGGCGATGCCCGCGCCCATGGCGCCGGCGCCGATGACAGCAACGACGCTACCCTTTACCAACGGCGACGGATTGACGTTTTCTGCGCCCATGCTCACTCCCCCTTGAATTGCGGTGCGCGCTTGGCCATGAAGGCGGCCACGCCTTCGCGGTAATCGTGGCTATAACCGAGCTCGCGCATCATCTCGCCTTCGAGCTTGAGTTGCTCGGGCAGCGTGTTGGCGTAGCTTGCCTGCAGCGCGCGTTTGGTGAAGGCCAAACCTTTGGTCGGCGCAGTCGAGAAATGCAGGGCCATCGCCAGCGCTTCCTTCATCAAGTCCTCGTCGGGCACGCATTTCCAGATCAATCCCCATTGCTCGGCGCGTTCGGCGCTCAGTTTTTCGCCCAGCATGGCCAGGCCGGTGGCGCGCGCGTGGCCAATCAGGCGCGGCAAGATCCAGGTGCCGCCCGTATCCGGGATCAGGCCCAGCTTGCAAAATACCTCGACGAAGCTGGCCGACTTGGCGGCGATGACGATGTCGCAAGCAAGCGCCAGGTTGGCGCCAGCACCGGCGGCCACGCCATTAACGGCGCAGATCACAGGCATGGGCAGCGCGCGCAGGCGCAGCACCAGCGGGGCGTAGAATTTTTCAACCGACTCGCCCAGGTCCACGCCCGCGGCGCCCGGTTCGACGGCGCGGTCGGACAAGTCCTGGCCCGCGCAAAAGCCGCGCCCCGCGCCGGTCAACACCAGCACGCGTGCGCTGCCGTCCGCTTCCAAGGCGTCGAGCGCGGCGCGCACTTCCAGGTGCATCGCTTGCGTGAAGCTGTTGAGTTTGTCGGGACGGATCAAGGTCAACTGCGCGACGCCGTCTTTCAGTTCGTAAGTGATATTCTCGAAGTTCATTCGCTGTGCGTCCTATTTTGGTTATTCGGCCTGGTCGAAGTCGACCACCACCTTGTCGGTCACCGGGAAGCTTTGGCAGGACAGCACAAAGCCGCGCGCGATCTCGTAGTCTTCCAGTGCGTAGTTCACGTCCATGTCGACCTTGCCGTCGATGATCTTGCAGCGGCAGGTCGAGCACACGCCGCCCTTGCAGGAGTAGCGCATGTCGATGCCAGCGCGCAGACCGGCGTCGAGGATCGATTCCTTGTCCTTGTCCATCACGAAGGTGGTGTGGTTGCCGTCCATGACCACGGTCACTTCCGTCTCGTGGCGGGCGGTGGCGTCGATCTGGCGCGGCTTGTGTTCGTGCTTGGGGATGCTGGCGGCGAACAGCTCGATCTTGATGTTCTGCTTGGGCAGGCCAGCCTCTTGCAGGGCTGCCGACACCCCGTGCATCATGTCTTCCGGGCCGCAGATGAAGGCGACGTCGATGTCGGCCAGATTGACCCAGTGCTTGACGATCTGTTCGCACTTTTCCTTGTTGATGCGCCCGTTGAACAGCTCCAGGTCTTGCTGCTCGCGGCTCATCACATAGGCCAGCGTCAGGCGTTCCATGTGGCGGTCCTTGAGCTCGGTGAGCTCTTCCTTGAAGATCACGGTGGACGAGGCGCGGTTCCCGTACACCAGCGTGAACTGGCTGTGCGGCTCGGCCAAGAGCGTGGTCTTGATGATCGACAGGATCGGCGTGATGCCGCTGCCGGCGGCGAAGGCCAGGTAGTGTTTGCGGTTGCCGCCGTCCAGGGCGACGTTGAAGTGGCCCATCGGAGGCATCACCTCGAGCGCCATGCCTTCGCGCAGATGCTCGTTGGCCCAGCTGGAAAACAAGCCGCCCTGGGTGCGCTTGATCGCCACCCGTAGCGTTTCGTCCTGCACCGAAGCGCAAATTGAATACGAGCGGCGCACGTCTTCCTCGCCGATTTTCGCGCGCACCGTCAGGTGCTGGCCCTGCTGGTAGCGGAACGCTTCGCGCAGTTCCGGCGGCACGGCGAAGGTGACGGCGATGGTGTCGCGCGTTTCATGGGTGAGCTTGGCGACGGTCAGTGAATGGAATTTGCTCATGGTCTGGCTTTAGTGGCACTTGAAGTAATCGAAGGGTTCGCGGCAGTCCAGGCATTTGTAGAGCGCCTTGCACGGGGTCGAACCGAATTGGCTGGTAAGGGCGGTGTTGGCCGAGCCGCAGTTGGGGCAGGCCACGCGCAGCGCCGGCGTGGCGCCACGCCGAATACTGGTGTCGCGTCCGGCGCTCAAGCCGCTGATGTCGACCACCTTTTGCGCCGGCGGCGCGATGCCGTAGTCCTTGAGCCTGGCCTTGCCGGTCTCGCTCATCCAGTCGGTGGTCCAGGCCGGCGAGAGCTGGTTCGCCAGGCGCACCGTGGCGACGCCACGCTGCTGCAAGGCGCTCTTGACCGACTCGGCGATGATGGCCATGGCCGGGCAGCCCGAGTAGGTGGGCGTGATGGTGACGACGCAGGCGTCGCCATCGAACGCGACGGCGCGCACGATGCCCAGGTCGATGATCGAGATCACCGGGATCTCCGGGTCGGGCACCTCGCCCAACCAGGCCCAGACTTCGTCGACGCTCGCCGGCGCGCCGCTCATCACCACTCGGCGCCGGGATAGGCGCGCTGCAGGAACTGCATCTCGGCCAGGATATAGCCCAGGTATTCGCTGTGGCGGCCCTGCTTGCCGCCCTTTTGCATCCAGGCGTCCGGCGCAGGCAGAGCCAAGGTTGCCTCGCTGAAGATCTCGGCCACGTGGGCCAGAAAGGCCGCGCGCAAAGGCGCCGCCGCCGGCGCCACGCCCGCGTCGACCATTGCCTGGTCGAGCGCGTCGTAGACGAACATCTCGCCCGTGTAGGCCCACAGGGCGTTGGCCGCAGCTTGCGTCTTGGCGTGGCTGTCGGGCGTGCCGTCGCCCATGCGCACGATCAGGTCGCCGCTGCGGCGCAGATGGTAGCTCACTTCCTTGATCGATTTTTCCGCGATTTCAGCCACGCGCGCGTCGCTAGCCTTGGCCAAGCCTTGCAGCAGGAAGTAGTGCCAGCTGTCGAAGAAAAACTGGCGCATCATGGTGTCGGCGTAGTTACCGTTGGGCTGCTCGAGGATCAGGCAGTTGCGCATCTGGTGCGCGTCGCGCAGGAAGGCCAACTGGTCTTCGTCGCGGCCCGCGCCCTCGACCTCGCCCGCATAGCTGTACCACATGCGGGTCTGGCCGAGCAGGTCGAGCGCCACGTTCGACAGCGCCATGTCTTCTTCCAGCGCCGGGCCTTTGCCGCACAGCTGGCACAGCTGCTGCGACAGGATCAATGCGTTGTCGCCCTGGCGCAGCAGGTAGTCGAACAGCTTCGATTGTTGATCAGTCACGGGCGCGCTCACAGGTTCTTGACTTCTTCCGGCATCGGGAAGAAGGTTGGGTGGCGATAGACTTTGCTGTTGGACGGCTCGAACAGAGCCGATTTGTCGTCCGGGCTGGAGGCGACGATGTCGGCCGCCCTCACCACCCAGATCGAGACGCCCTCGTTGCGGCGGGTGTAGACGTCGCGCGCGTTGTTGACGGCCATTTCGGCGTCCGACGCGTGCAGGCTGCCCACGTGCTTATGTGCCAGGCCGTGCTGGCTGCGGATGAAGACTTCCCACAGGGGCCATTCTTTGCTCATGCTGTTCTCCGTTTCGGTATGCGTGTGAAGCGTGTGCTGCTCGGGGTGCGTGTGGCGCGGGCGCCCTTAGGCCGCTTGCGCCTTGGCGTGCTTGTCGGCGTAGGCGACGAGGGCGTCGCGGAACCAGGCGCCGTCGTCGTAGGCTTTGACGCGCGTGGCCAGGCGCTGGCGGTTGCACGGCCCGTTGCCCTTCAAGACGGCGTGAAATTCGTCCCAATCGATTTCGCCGAATTCATAGTGACCGGTGTCGGGATTGAGCTGGAGGTCGGGGTCGGGCACGGTCAAACCCAGGTATTCGATCTGCGGCACCGTTTGGTCGACCATGCGCTGGCGCAGTTCGTCGTTCGAGAACAGCTTGATGCGCCATTGCGCCGACTGCGCACTGTTGACGGAAGCGGCGTCGGACGGACCGAACATCATCAAGGACGGCCACCACCAGCGGTTGAGCGCATCCTGCGCCATCGCCTTTTGCTCGGGCGTGCCCTTGCATAGGCTCATCATGATGTCGTAGCCCTGGCGCGCGTGGAAGGATTCTTCCTTGCACACACGGATCATGGCGCGCGCGTACGGGCCGTACGAGCAGCGGCACAGCGGGATCTGGTTGATGATGGCCGAGCCGTCCACCAGCCAGCCGATCGCGCCCATGTCGGCCCACGACAGGGTCGGGTAATTGAAGATGCTTGAGTATTTGGCTTTGCCCGAATGCAGGGCCGCGAGCAATTCGTCGCGCGACACGCCCAGCGTCTCGGCCGCGCTGTACAGGTACAGGCCGTGGCCGGCCTCGTCCTGTATCTTGGCCAGCAAGATGGACTTGCGCTTCAAGGTGGGGGCGCGCGTGACCCAATTGCCTTCGGGCAGCTGGCCGACGATTTCCGAATGCGCGTGCTGGGAGATCTGGCGGATCAAGGTCTTGCGGTATGCCTCGGGCATCCAATCCTTGGCCTCGATCTTGATGCCGGCGTCGATGCGCGCCTGGAAGGCGCGCTCTTGCTCACCCATGTCCTCGATCGTGCGGACATTTTTGAGGCCGGTTTCTACCTGTTGGGCGTACATGGTCTATCTCCCTCGCGAAGCAAAACACGATGATACGATACAGAATAAGGAAAGTACACAAACTTTGTGAATCACATCAAAAACATGTATCCTATCTTGTTTTAATGCAAGATCCTGTTTTTTAAACCGGAAATAAATGCTGCGCCCATCGCGCCGCAAAGTAAACTCTTGCTTTTCTCGCGCGCACGCGTCCACCGCCGGCCTCCATGACAGCACACACCATCAGCGACTGGGTCGAAGCCTTTCTGGCCAGCGACCCGCCCCGTTCCAAGTCACTCGTGATGACGATTTTCGGCGACGCCATCGCCCCGCATGGCGGCGCCGTGTGGCTGGGCAGCTTGATCGAATTGCTGGCGCCCTTGGCCGTGAACGACCGCTTGCTGCGCACCAGCGTGTTCCGCCTGGCGCAAGAAGGCTGGCTGGGCGCGAACCGGGACGGGCGTCGCAGCGCCTATGCGATCTTGCCGCAAGCCTTGCCCCGCTTCGAGCGCGCCAACCGCCGCATCTACGCGCAGCCGGGCGTGCAATGGGATGGCAACTGGACCCTGGTGCTGGGCGCGGCGTCCGCCATCGATGCGCCGGCGCGCGCGGCGCTGCGCAAGGAATTGCTGTGGGAAGGGTATGGACAGCTCGCGCCGGGCAGCTTTGGCCACCCCGCGCCGGACGCGGCCATTCTTGATGAAATCGTCAAGCGGGTGGGCGTGCAGGGCAAGCTGCTGATATGCAAGGCGAGCGAACTGGCCGGTGTTGCCAGCCGCCCCTTGCGCGAGCTGGTGGGCGAGAGTTGGGATTTGTCCGGCGTGGCGGCGGGCTATGCGCAATTCATCGCCCAGTTCGCGCCCCTGCTGGAGGCCGTGTTGCGCGACCCGGCCGTGACGGCGCAGCAAGCCTATGTTGTGCGCACTCTGTTGATTCACGCCTATCGGCGTGTGCAATTGCATGACCCGCAATTGCCGGTCGAGCTGCTGCCCGCTCCCTGGCCGGGTTCGCAAGCCTACGCGCTGGCGCGCCAGCTATACCGCGCCACCTTCGCCCAAGCGGACCGCCACATCATCGAGACGATGCGGCGCGAAGACCCGGCGGCGCCGGACGCGGACGCCGCCTTCTACCAGCGCTTCGGCGGCCTGCAGTAAGCAAAAGAACAATGCAGGGACAGACCCCTGTTTTGAAGAAACAACAAAGGGACAGACCCCTGTTTTGAGGAAATGCCAGCATTTCCTCGAAACAGGGGTCTGTCCCTTTGTTGCTTCTTGACCTTAATTGTCGTAGCTGAGCTCGCTAAACGGATAGGCCAGGGGATTGCGGATCGCCGCCACCGCCAGATCCAGGTCCAAGGCCGGCCAATACAAGCGCGATGCGCTCACGCATTGCACCTGGCAGATCTGCGCCACCGTCGCGTGCTCGAACCAGGGAAATTCGACAAACGGCAAATACAATTCCTCCTCGTCCATTTGCAGCCAAAAGCCGTTGGGAGAAATGGTGGTCACGGCGGCACGCGCCAGCACGATGTTTGACATGGAAGTTCCCGGATTACTTGGTGTGGGCGTGCTGTTCGACGATGCGCTTGCTGGCCGCCAGCAGCTCGCTTTCCATGCGCGCCAGCGCGCCCACCTGGGCTTGCATGCCATCGAGGATCAGGTGGCTGAGCGCCAGCTCGGCCGGTGTGGTGTAGCCGGGAAATCGGATCACTTTGACAAGCTCCTTGAGCGAACTGCCCTGCCCCAGGTGCGCCAGCGCATCGCTCAGCCCCGTGATCTTTTTATCCAGTTGCAGAATATGATCGTCCAGTTTTTCCATGTTCGTCCCCTTTTTTGCGGTAAGCCAGCAGTGGAAATCCACGGCCGGCAAGGCCGCGGTCGACCTCTACCGTAACAAACTGGAAGGGTGGACATTTGATTTTGCGCAGTAATTGATGCACTTGGGTTGCCATCAGGAAAATACTACCTGTAGTTAAACTCAGCCGGCGCACGCCATGCTAAGCTGGTCTCGCCCTTTTCCCACGCCAGGAACCGCCATGCGCCTGTCACCGCTGTTGTTCGTGCTTGCCAGCGCGGCCTGCAGCACCCTCGCCTGGGGCCGCGACCTGCAAGTGGCCTATCCGCCGTATGAAACCGTGGCCGACACCCGCTTCGACGACTTGATCGAAATCCTGCGCACTGCGCTGGAAAAAACCGTGCCCGAATTCGGCCCTTTCGAGTTGGCGCCCTCCACCCAGCAAATGACCGAGGCGCGCTATCTGTCCGAATTGCAAAAGGGGCAGAGTGTGAACATCGTCTGGAGTTCCACTTCAGTGGAGAAGGAAAAGGATTTCCTGCCCCTGCGCATACCACTCAACAAAGGCATCCTCGGCTACCGCATCGCCCTGATCGCCAAGGACAAGCAAGGCGCGCTGGCGCGCGTGCAAACGCTCGCGGACTTGCGCCGCCTGTCGATCGGGCAAGGGATCGGCTGGGGCGACGTCAAGCTGTACGAAGCGAACGGCATCAAGGTGACGCAGGCAAAATACGAGAACCTGTTCCGCATGACCAGCCAGGGCCGCTTCGATCTGTTCCCGCGCGGCATAGCGGAAGTGTTTCCCGAATACGATTTGCATGTGAAAGTCGATCCCAACCTGGCGATCGAAAAAAACCTGCTCTTGTATTACCCGTGGCCGTATTATTTTTTCTTCAATAAGAATGACCAGGCTCTATACAAGCGCATCGACACCGGCATCCGCATGATGATCAAGGATGGCTCCTTCGATGCGCTGTTTCGCAAATACAATGGCAAGGCGATCGCGCAAGCGAAGCTCAAGGAACGCCGCGTGATCCGCATTCCCAATCCCATGCTGCCGAAGGAAACGCCGCTGTCGGACGCCACGCTGTGGTTCGACCCGCAACGCGACGCGCCTTAGGCGCCACCGCCCGCGTCGAGTATCATCCTGTCTTTGCGCAATTTTTCATCTACAGGACTTACCATGTCACTTAGAATCAGCAGCCAGTTCGACGCTGGCGCCATCGATGTCGTGCGCGCCACCAGCGCCGGCGCCATCGACCTGAACATCCGCAAGGATAGCCACGCCGACATCACGCAGTGGTTTTATTTCCGCCTGCAAGGCGCGCACGAGCAAGCGTGCACGATCCGCTTCTTGAACGCCGGCGCGAGCGCCTATCCGGACGGCTGGAACGGCTACCAGGCCTGCGCCAGCTACGACCGCCTCAATTGGTTCCGCGTGCCGACCGCCTTCGACGGCGAGGTCATGACGATCTCACACACCCCGCAGCAAGACAGCGTCTACTACGCCTATTTCGAGCCCTACTCGTGGGAACGGCACTTGGCCCTGCTAGGCCGCGCGCAAGCGTCGCCGCAGGTGCGCATGCTCGACCTGGGCAACACGGTCGAGGGACGCGAGATGAACGTGCTGGTGGTGGGCAAGCCGGACGCGGCGCACAAAGTGTGGGTGATCGCGCGCCAGCATCCGGGCGAGACCATGGCCGAATGGTTTGTCGAGGGCATGCTCGACGCCTTGCTCGACCCGGCCGATCCCTTCGGCCGCACCTTGCTCAAGGAAGCGGTGTTCTATGTGGTGCCGAATATGAATCCGGACGGCTCGGTGCATGGCAATCTGCGCACCAACGCCGCCGGCGCCAACCTGAACCGCGAATGGGCCACCCCCAGCCTGGAGCGCAGCCCTGAAGTGTTCCTGGTCAAAAACAAGATGCTCGAAACGGGATGCAATCTGTTTCTTGACGTACACGGGGACGAGGGCTTGCCCTACGTATTCGTGGCCGGCAGCGATGCCTTGCCGACCTTCACGCCCGCGCAAGCGGCCGAGGAAAAGCGCTTTGCCGATGACTTCAAGATCGCCAGCCCCGATTTCCAGGACGTGCACGGCTACCCGAGCGCGCCCTATACGGATGAGGTATTGACGATGGGCTCGCCGCACATCACGCACGCCTTCGGCTGCCTGGCGCTGACCTTGGAGCTGCCCTTCAAGGACAACGCCAACGATCCAGACCCGCACACGGGCTGGAATGGCGCGCGCAGTGCGCGCCTGGGCCGCGCCGTCCTGCAGCCGGTATTGCAGGCCTTGCGCTCGGCACGCTAATGGCAGCGCCGCGCCCGGTCCCGCAGGGGACGGCGGCGCGGCGCGCTGTACTCGATTTTGCTCGTTTTGCCCGGCCGCACCTTAAGCGCCGCGCGCCCCATCGCCCCATCGCCCCATCGCCCCATCGCCCCATCGCCCCATCGCCCCATCGCCCGCAAGATTGTTTCGACCCGGCTTATCCGAGATCAAGCTTTTGGTTTGCAAATCGCACAATCGCAAATTATAATCATTCTCATTTAGATTATCAGCAAACCACGCAAAGGAAATCCATGAACAAGCATCTCGTTGCCGCCGCCCTCGCCGCCGCCTTCCTTGGCGCGCCACTGCACGCCCGCGCCGGCGATGCCGAGCTGTTGCAGCGCATTGAAAAGCTGGCTGCCGAACTCGAGCAACTCAAGGCCGAGCTCAAGGCTAGTCATGGCAACACAGCGGGCGCAGTGGCGGGCGCGCCAGCCACTGCGGCTCCTTCGGTGGCGGCAGCTCCCGCCGCGCCAGCCGCCGCGGTGGCTATGTCGGCCTACGCCCCGGCGCCCGCCGCCACCGTCCTGACCGGCTACGGCGAGATCAACTACAACCGCCCCAGCAAGAACGCCAGCGCCGCCCAGGCCGACGTGCGCCGCGCCGTCATCGGCATCGCGCACCGCTTCGACGACAAGACCAAGCTCGTCTCGGAATTCGAATGGGAGCATGGCGTGGTCTCGGCCGACGACCGCGGCGAGAGCGAAGTCGAGCAGTTGTTCGTCGAACGCCAGTTCGACAATGGCTTGCGCGCCAAGGCTGGCCTGTTCCTGATGCCCGTCGGCCTGCTCAACACCAACCATGAGCCGACCGCCTACTACGGCGTCGAGCGCAACTTCGTCGAAACGGCGATCATCCCCACCACTTGGCGCGAAGCGGGCATCGGCTTGTCGGGCGAATTTGGCGACGGCTTCACGTGGGACACGGGCTTGACCACCGGCTTCGACCTGGGCAAATGGGACGGCAGCGCCGAGGAAGGACGCGAGTCGCCGCTCGCCAGCATCCACCAGGAAGGCCAATTGGCCAAGGCGCGCAATCTGAGCGTGCACGGCGCCCTCAATTGGCGCGGCGTGCCGGGCTTGCTGCTGGGCGGCTCGCTGTTCACCGGCCAGGCCGGCCACAAGCTTGAGGGCTTCGCCGCCCAGGACGCGCGCGTCACCCTGTTCGACCTGCACGGACGTTACACGCCGGGCCACTGGGACCTGTCGGCGCTGTACGCGCGCGGTGCGATCAGCAATGTCGACGCGCTCAACGCCAGCTTGGCGGGCGAACCGACGCCGGTGCCAAGCAGCTTCGCCGGCTGGTACACCCAGGCGGCCTACCAGCTCTACAAATCGGGCGACTACACCTTCAGCCCGTTCGCGCGCTACGAACAATTCAACACCGCCAACAGCTACGGCGCCACCGCCCTCGGCGCCACGCCCGGCGTGAGCGAAAAGGTGCTCACCATCGGCGCCAACCTGCGCATCGGCGAAGGCGTGGTGCTCAAGGCCGACTACCAGAAGTTCAGCGAAGACAGCACGCGCGACCGCCTGAACCTGGGCCTGGGCTTTTCGTACTGATTTCATTGTTATTTCGTACTACACTGACGCGATGAACTTCATCCCGAGCAGATTCACCCGTAGCTTGCCGCTGCTGGCCGCCGGCGCCGCCTGCGCGCCGGCCTTCGCCACCCAGTACCTAAGCGTGGAACAGGCGCAGCGCTTGATGTTCCCGGACGCGAGCGCCTTTCGCGAACAGGATGTGGCGCTCACCAGCGCGCAAATGAAGCAGGTCGAAACGGTGGCCGGCCTGGCGGCGCGCTCGGTGCATTGGCGCGTGTTCAGCGCCTACAAGGGCGAGGCGGCGATCGGCTATATGATCGTCGACGACGTCATCGGCAAATTCGAGCTGATCAGCTACGCGGTGGGCGTGAACCTCGACGCGACCGTGCGCCAAGTGGAAATCCTCGCTTACCGCGAAAGCCACGGCGGCGAGATCCGCAATCCGGCCTGGCGCAAGCAATTCGTCGGCAAGCGCGCCCAATCCGGCGTGGTGATCGGCGACGGCATCGCCAACATCAGCGGCGCCACTCTTTCGTGCACCCATGTGACCGACGGCGTGCGGCGCATCGCGGCCATCGCCCAGGTCGCGCTCAAGCAGTGACACCCCGCGCCCGTAGCGGCGCGCCATGATGCGGCGCGCGCAACCCTGGCTCGGCACCCTGGTCGACATCAGCGTGGACATCAGCGCCGATGGCGCTTCCAGCCAGGCGCGCGCGCACCAGGCGATCGACCTGGCGTTCGCGCAGATCGCCCTGGTGCAGCGCCTGATGAGCTTTCACGCGCCCGACAGCGACGTGACGCGCTTGAACGCGGCCGCGCCCGGCGCCAGCGTGGCCGTGGACGCGCACACCTACGCGGTGCTGCGGCTGGCCGAAGACATCGCGGCGGCCTGCGGCGGCGTTTTCAACATCGCGTGCGCGCCGCGCCTGGTGGCGTGGAATATGCTGCCCGCGCCCGCCGCCGCGCCCGCCCACCTGCCCGCCCACCTGCCCGCCTATCTGGCAGGCCAGCCCGTACTAGCCTGCCAGGGCGACGGCACGGTACGCAAGTGCGCTGCCGGCTGGGTCGATCTGGGCGGCATCGCCAAGGGCTATGCGGTGGACCTGGCCGTCACGGCGCTGGCCGACGCGGGCGTGGCGCGCGCCTGCGTCAACGCCGGCGGCGACTTGCGCGTCATCGGCAGCCACCCGGTGGCGATCCGCGACCCGCGCCATCCACAGCGCGCCGCACACCGGCTCACGCTCGAGAACGAAGCGATGGCCACCTCGGCCAGCTATTTTTCCGCCGGCGAGTGGGAAGGCGCAGCGGTATGCGCGCTGGTCGACGGACGCAGCGGCGCCCCCATCAAGCACGCGGCCAGCGCCTCGGTGCGCGCCGCGCGCTGCGCCGTGGCCGACGCGCTCACCAAGCTGGTGCTGGCCACGCGCGATCTCGCGCACCCCGCCTTGGGCGCCTTTGGCGCCACAGCCTTTATAATCTGAGCGATGCCCACCAAACACGCCAATCCCGCCCCGCACCCGCGCCACGTCAACCTGCGCCTGGAACGCTGGCACCGCCGCTGCATCTATGGCAGCTGCGCGGCCTTGTTCGTGTCGGGCGTGGCTTGGCTGGTGGCGCACTTCTTCCTGCGCAGCGCCGGCCAGTTCGGCGAAGCGGCCAGCCCGATCGAACCGTGGGCGATGAAGCTGCACGGCGCGGCCGTGATGGTGGCGCTGTTCTTCCTCGGCAGTCTGGTCAACAGCCATATCCGGCGCGCCCTCAAGACCGGCCGCAACCGCAGTTCCGGCCTGGCGATGATGGCCACGCTGCTGGTGCTCGTGTTCAGCGGCTACGGCCTGTACTACCTCGCCAGCGAGGGCGACCGCCCGGTCTGGTCGGCCGTGCACTGGATCGTCGGACTGGCGCTCGGCGCGCTGATCCTTGTGCACGTGCTGCTGGGCCGGCGCAGCAATCCCTACTCCAAGCACTCGTAAAAAAACCCGCAGCCAGTGCGGGTTTCTCGTGTGCGGCCAGCGCCGCGCGGGTGAAGGTTATTTGCGCGTCTGCGCCATCTTGATCAGGTATTCCTGCATCGGCGCCTCGGCCACCGAAGCCCAGGTGTTCTGGTCGTGGCGGAATTTCTTCCAATGGTCGTAGACTTTCTTGAACTTGGCGTTCTTGGCCGCAGTCTCTTCCATCACCTCATTGGCCGCCACCTGGCAGGCATCCATGATCTCGGGCGAGAAGCTGCGCAGCTTGACGCCGCTCTTGAGCAGTCGACCGAGCGCCGCCGGATTCTTGGCGTCGTACTCGGCCTGCATCACCACATGCGCCTCGTAGGTGGCCGCCTCGATCGCCGCCTGGTATTCCTTGGGCAGCTTGTCCCATTCCTTGATGTTGACGTAGAAGGACAGCTGCGGCCCCGCTTCCCACCAGCCCGGCGCGTAGTAGTAAGGCGCCACTTTGTGGAAGCCCAGCTTTTCGTCGTCGTAGGGACCGACCCATTCGGCCGCGTCGATCGTGCCTTTTTCCAGCGCCGGATAGATATCGCTGCCGGCGATCTGTTGCGGCACCAGGCCCAGGCGCGACATCACGGCGCCGGCGAAGCCGCCGATGCGCATCTTGGTGCCTTTCAGGTCCGACACCGCCTTGATTTCCTTGCGGAACCAGCCACCCATCTGGGTGCCCGTGTTGCCGCCCATGAAGTTGATGATGCCGTAACCTTTGAAGAATTCGCGCATCAGCTCGCGCCCGCCGCCTTGGTCGAACCAAGCGGTTTGCTGGCGCGAGGTCAGGCCGAAGGGCACCGCGCAATCGAAGGCGAAGGTAGGATCCTTGCCGAAGTAATAGTAGGAGGCCGTATGGCCCATTTCGACGGTGCCGTTTTGGACATTGTCCATCACTTGCAGGCCAGGGACGATTTCGCCGGAGGCGAAGATGCGGATATTGAATTTGCCGCCGGTGAGCTGGGAGACGCGCTTGCTGAAGGTGTCGGCTGCGCCGAAAATCGTGTCTAGCGACTTGGGAAAGCTGCTCGCCAGGCGCCAGTTAATCGTTGGCAAGGACTGCGCCAGGGCCGGCGCCGCGATGGCCGCTGCGGAGGTGCCGACTGCGGCCTTTTTTAGGAAGGAACGACGTTCCATATTGTGTAGTCTCCTGATGGTTATGTACTTCAAAGGAAAACGCGGCCCTAAGCCTGGCGCCGTTCAGCAGCCGCTAGTGTATTTGCGGCACAGAAAGCTTGCAATGGAAATATCTGCCGCGATGCAACAGCGCTTGGCAGCCTAGCTGCCGGCCACCACCATGTTTTCGATCAGGATGGAACCGGTCTGCTTGTTGCCGCGGATGAGGACATCGTTGCCGATGCCTACGATCTGGGCGAACATGTCTTTCATATTGCCGGCGATGGTGATTTCCTCGACCGGATATTGGATCACGCCATTCTCGACCCAGTAGCCGGACGCGCCGCGCGAATAATCGCCCGTGACGTAGTTGGTGCCCTGGCCCATCAGCTCGGTCACCAAGAGGCCGCGCCCCATCTTGCGCAGCATGCCGGCGAAGTCGTCGCCGCGCTTGGTCTGGCTCGACGCGAGCGTCAGGTTGTGGGAGCCGCCCGCGTTGCCCGTGGTCTTCATGCCAAGCTTGCGCGCCGAATAGGACGACAGGAAGTAGCCCTGCACCACCCCGTTCTTGACGACCTCGCGCCGCAGCGTGCGCACGCCTTCCTCGTCGAAGGGGGCCGAACCGACGCCGCCGACGACGTGCGGGTCTTCTACGATCTGCACATGGGAAGGGAACACGCCCTGGCCGAGCGAATCGAGCAGGAAGCTGGACTTGCGATACAAAGCCCCGCCCGAGGTCGCCTGTACGAAGGCGCCCAACAGGCCGGCCGCCAGCGGCGCCTCGAACAGCACCGGGCAGTTGCGGGTGTCGAGCTTGCGCGCGTTCAGGCGCGCCAGCGCGCGCTCGGCCGCGTAACGGCCCACCGCCTCGGCCTTGGCCAGTTTTTTAGGGTCGCGCACCGAGCAATACCAGTCGTCGCGCTGCATCTTGGCGCCCTTGCCGGCGATCGGCGCCACCGACAGGGTGTGGCGCGAAAATGGATAGCCGCCGATGAAGCCGCGCGAATTGGCCGCCACGAAGTGCGACTGCTGGGCGTGCACGCTGGCGCCCTCGCTATTGGTGATGCGTGGATCGACCTCGAACGCGGCGGCTTCGGCGCGCTGGGCCAGGGCCACCGCCTCCTCGGTCGAGATGCGCCACGGGTAGCACAATTTGAGGTCGCGCGGCGCCATCTCGAGCATGTCGGCGTCGGCCAGGCCCGCGCATTCGTCCTCGGCGGTGAAGCGCGCGATATTGTAGGCCGCGTCCACCGTGGCGCGCAGGGCCGCCTGGGAAAAGTCGGAGGTGCTGGCATTGCCGCGCTTGTGGCCGATATAGACCGTCACGCCCATGCCCTTGTCCTTGTTTTGCTCGATCGTCTCGACCTTGCCGCGCCGGACCGACACCGACAAGCCGCTGCCCTCGTTGATTTCGACCGAGGCGTCGGAGCCTCCCATGTCGCGCGCATAGCCAAGCACGTCGCGCGCGAGCTGCTTGAGCTGGTCCTGGGTGTGGATAAAAACGGAGTCGTTCATGGGTGTTTTCTTCGGCTGGGCGATAAAACAGTTATCATAGCAGTCGTTTAGTGTTTCTACCGGTCGGCCTCGCGCCTACCGTATCCCATATCATGCCAAATCCAAATCGGGGCGCCTGCGGCTTCCAATCATCCGAGTTCGAGCAAGAATACGAGCGCCCATCCAAATCGGAGCTCAAGCGCCAGATGACGGTGCTGCAAAAGCTGGGCGAAGAGCTGGTCGAGCAGCCGCGCGAACGCGTCAAGCGCGTGCCCCTGCCCGAGGACGTGCGCGACGCCATCCTCGCCTGCCAGCTCATCACCAACCACGAGGGGCGGCGGCGCCAGATGCAATTCGTGGGCAAGAAGATGCGCACCCTCGATGAAGAGGAAGTGGCGGCCATCCAGCGCACCATCGACAGCTGGAAGGGTGCTTCCAAGGCCGACACGGCCGCCCTGCACGCGCTCGAGCGGCGCCGCGAAAAGCTGCTGGCCGACGACAAGGCCTTGACCACGCTGCTGGCCGAGCATCCCGAGCTCGACGGCCAGCACTTGCGCACCCTGATCCGCAACGCGCGCAAGGAACAGCTTGAGTCCAAGCCGCCCAAGGCTTACCGCGAGATTTTCCAGATCCTCAAGGATGTATCGGCGCCGGCCAAGAAGGTCGACATCGAGGATGGCCTCGAGGCCGAGCAGGACGACGATGAGTCCGACGACGAATAATAGCGGCGCCGCGCCGCAGCCGGCGCTGGAGCCGGTGGTGGAGCCGGTGGTGGAGCTCGTTATTGGCCTGGTATCGGTGTCCGACCGCGCCAGCGGCGGCGTGTACGAGGACAAGGGCATCCCGGCATTGCAGGAATGGCTGGGCGCGGCCCTCGCTTCGCCCTGGCGCTGTGAAGCGCGCCTGATCCCGGACGAGCGCGCCCTCATTGAAGCGACCCTGATCGAGCTGGTCGACGTGCAGCGCTGCCACCTGGTCTTGACCACCGGCGGCACCGGCCCGGCGCGGCGCGACCTCACGCCCGAAGCCACGCTCGCCGTCGGCACCCGCGAAATGCCGGGCTTTGGCGAGCAGATGCGGCAAATCAGCCTGCAATTCGTGCCCACGGCGATCCTGTCGCGCCAACTGGCGGTGATCCGCGAGACGCTAGAGCACGCCGCCCTGATCATGAACCTGCCGGGCCAGCCCAAGGCCATCAAGGAAACCCTCGAAGGCTTGAAGGATGGCGATGGCAAGCAGCTGGTGGGCGGGATCTTCGCCGCCGTCCCCTATTGCATCGACCTGATCGGCGGCCCCTACATCGAAACGCGGCCGGAACTGTGCAAGGCGTTCCGGCCCAAATCCGCGCTGCGCCAAGCGCCTGCCGCCTAGCGCGCCCTACTCCCCAAGCGAAACCATGAGCGAACTCCTCGAACATATCGAAATCGAAACCGCGCCCAATCCGGGCGCGACCATCATCTGGATGCACGGCCTGGGCGCCGACGGCCACGACTTCGCGGCCATGCCGCGCGAACTGGACTTGCGCGGCCTGCCCGCCATCCGCTTCATTTTCCCGCACGCGCCGACCATGCCGGTGACGATCAACAACGGCTATGTGATGCGGGCCTGGTACGACATCCTCGGCACCGACCTGGTGCGGCGCGAAGACGAAGCGGGCTTGCGCGCCTCGCAACAGCGCATCGAGGCCTTGATCGCGCGCGAAAAGGCGCGCGGCATTCCCGCCAGCCGCATCGTGCTGGCCGGTTTCTCGCAAGGCTGCGCGATGACGCTGCAAACGGGCTTGCGCCAGAGCGAGCGCCTGGCCGGCCTGATGTGCCTGTCGGGCTACGTGCCGCTGGCCGACAAATTGTCGAACGAGCGCGCCTACGCGGGGGTGGCCACGCCCATCTTCATGGTGCACGGCCGCCAGGATCCCGTCATTCCGATCGCGCGCGCCGAACAGTCGCGCGACCTGCTCAAGGCCTTGGGCTACCAGGTCGAATGGCACGAATACCCGATGCAGCACAGCCTGTGCCAGGAAGAAGTCGATCATATCGGCGCCTGGCTGCGCCGCGTGCTGGCCTAGTCGCCTCAATCACGCATGAACGCCGCAGTCCCTGCGCCGGCGCCGGCCGGCCCTGCATTTCGCCATGACCTGGCGCGCTGGCGCCAACTGGTGGCGCCGGCCTGGCTGCACGCCTGTCTGGCGGGGCGGGCGGTGATGGCCGCGCCCAGCGCGAACTGGCGCCTGTTCGAGGTCGGCTGCGACGGCTCGCCCGCGTTCGCGCAAGCGCACATCCCCGGCGCCACCTACCTCGACACCCAGCAGCTGGAACAGCAACCACTGTGGAACAAGGTGTCGGACCGCGCCCTGCTGGACGTGCTGCTGGCGAACGGCGTACGCCATGACAGCACCGTGGTGCTGTACGGGCGTAATCCCTTGGCGGCGGCGCGCGCCGCCCACCTGATGCTGTACGCGGGCGTGGCCGACGTGCGCCTGCTCGACGGCGGCTGGCGCGCCTGGTGCGCGGCCGGCTACGGCAGCGAGGCCGGCACGTCGGCCCGCCACGCACCCATCGACGCATTCGGCATCGACTTCCCGGCACGCCCGGAATACCTGATCGACATGCGGCAGGCGCGCGAACTGCTGCGCCGGCGTGACGCGGCCCTGGTGAGCACGCGCAGCTGGAACGAATTCATCGGTAAGACCTCCGGCTACAGCTATATCGACGCCAAGGGCGACATCCCGGGCGCGCGCTGGGGCCGGGCCGGCAACGACGACGATGTCAACAGCATGCTTGACTATCACCACGCCGACGGCACGCTGCGCGACGCGGCCGATATCCGCCGCCTGTGGACGCGCGCGGGCATCCGGCGCGGCCAGCGCACCGCCTTCTACTGCGGCACCGGCTGGCGCGCCTCGCTCGCCTTCTACTTCGCCTGGCTGATGGAATGGGACGGTATCAGCGTGTACGACGGCGGCTGGTTCGAGTGGAGCCTGGACCCGCGCAACCCCGTGGTGTGCCGCGCAGGCCAGGACGGCAGCGCGGCTTGACGTGTGCGTGGCGCGCCCGCCACAGGCGCGCCGAACGCGGTATGATTTAGCTGTCCGCCACTCCAAAAACGCCATGAAACTGTACGCCTATTTTCGCAGCTCGGCATCCTACCGCGTGCGCATCGCACTCGCCCTCAAGGGCTTACCAGTCGAGGTCGAACAAATTCATTTGACCCGCCATGGCGGCGAGCAGCTGCAGGCGCCCTATCTCGGCTTGAACCCGCAGGGTCTGGTGCCGGCGCTGGTAGACGAGGGCCAGCTCTATACCCAATCGCTGGCGATCATTGAATACCTTGACGAGACCCATCCGGCGCTGCCCCTGCTGCCGCCGCACGCGGGCGAACGCGCCCACGTGCGCGCGCTGGCGCTGGCGATCGCCTGCGACATCCACCCGCTTAACAACCTGCGCGTGCTGCGCTATCTTGTGCAGGAAATGCGGGTGAGCGAAGCGGACAAGGACAAATGGTACCGCCACTGGTGCGAGCTTGGCCTGGGCGCGCTCGAGGCGCAGCTGGCGGGCGACCCGCGGGTGGGCCGCTTCTGCTTTGGCGACACCCCCACCCTGGCCGACTGCTGCCTGATCCCGCAAATCTACAACGCGCAGCGCATGCACAGCGATCTGTCTAAGCTGCCGACCCTCATGCGCATCAACGCGGCCTGCCTGGCGCTGCCCGCGTTCGCCCAGGCCGCGCCCGAAGCGCAGCCGGAAGCGGAGTAAATCATGCTCACCGTGGTCTTGGGCGGATATGGCAATTTCGGCGCGCGCATCTGCCGCGCGCTCGCTGGCAACCCCGGCATCGAACTGGTGGTGGCCGGACGCAGCCAGCAGCGCGCGGCGGCTCTGGCGGCCGAACTCGGACACGGCACGCGCGGCCTGTACCTGAACGTGAACCAGCCGGACCTGGCCGATGATTTGCGCGAAATGAAGGCCGAGCTGGTGATCCACGCGGCCGGCCCGTTCCAGCAACAGGGCTACGCGGTGGCGCAGGCGGCCGCCGCGGCCGGCGCCCACTACATCGATCTGGCCGACGCGCGCCGCTTCGTGTGCGACTTCCCGGCGGCGCTGGACGCGGCCTTCCGCGCAGCCGGGCGGGTGGGCATCAGCGGCGCCAGCACCTTGCCGGCGCTCTCGAACGCCGCGCTCGACCACCTGATCCTGCACTGGCAGGCGCTCGAGTCGATCGACGTGTGCATCGCGCCGGCGCAGTCGGCGCCGCGCGGCGAGGCGACCATGGCGGCCGTGCTCGACTATTGCGGCGCGCCCATCCAGGTCTGGAAAAAAGGCCAGTGGACCACGCAATACGGCTGGTCGCGTCCGCGCCGGGTGCGCTTTGCGCGCCTGCGCAGCCGCCTCGGCGCCCTGTGTGACGTGCCCGACCTCGAACTGTTCCCGCTTCACTACAAAGGCGTGCAATCGGTGATGTTCCGGGCCGCGCTGGAAGTGGGCATCTGCCAGCGCGCCCTGGCCATCATGGGCTTGCTGCGCCGCCTTGGCCTGCTGCGCCAGCCCGTGCACTACGCCGCCTTCCTCAACCGCAGCGCCAACGGCTTCGACTTCCTCGGTTCCGGCCGCGGCGGCATGGTGGTGCGCGCGGCCGGCGTCGGCGCCAACGGCCAGCCGGTGCAGCATGCCTGGCATGTGATGGCGGACGACGACAGCGGCCCCGAGATCCCCTGCATGGCCGCCATCTTGCTGGCGCGCCGGCTGGCGCGCGGGGAAGTGGCCAAAAGCGGCGCCACCACCAGCATCGGCTGGCTGCGCCTGGCCGACTTCGCGGGCGAATTCGCCAAGTGGGGCATGCAGACGGACGTGGTCGACGAAACGCGCCGCTAGCAGTCGGGCAGCGCCGCCGCCGCCGACGCCGGCACGGCGGTGTGCGCCACGTTCATGACCATCGCCAGCAGGCTGTAGTAGCCGCAAATGCCCGTCAAATCGAGCACGCCCTGCTCGCCCAGCAGCGCCAGCGCCGCCGCGTAACTGGCCTCGCCCACCTTGCGCTGCTGGTGCAACTCGCTGCAAAAATCGTAGACCGCGCTCTCGTCAAAGGCCATGCCGGACGGACGGGCGCGCCTGCCGATGGAGGCCACCAGCTCGGCTTTCACACCGCTGGCGGTGGCGATCGGCGCGTGGATCGCCCACTCCACCGCCTGGTCCCAGTGGCGCGCCGTGATCAGGATGGCAAGCTCGGACAGGCGCGGGCCGAGCGCGCTGCGGTAGCGCAGGTATTCGCCCATGCGCTGCGCGTGCTCCATCAGCTCCGGACTGCGCAGCAAGGGCACGAAGGGCCCGTACAAGGCGCCGCGCGGACCGTCGATCACCGCCTGCGCCGCCGCGCGCTGGGCCTGACTCATTTGATCGGCCGCGATCGGGCCGAGGCGCTCGTTCATGGGACTGGTCTCTTGAAAGCGCGCCAGGGGGCGCGCGTGAAAAAATATTCGCACAGCTTACGGCAAAAATCAAAATCGGCGGCGCCGCGCTGGCCTATCGTCAGCATCCACAGTCCACTGGAGGAGCGCCATGTCGCACATCATGCACCGCAATTTGCGCCACACCCCGCCGCTGGCCGTCAGCGCCCAAGGCATGTACGTGCGCGATAGCGCCGGCAACAGCTACCTCGACGCCAGCGGCGGCGCCGCCGTGTCCTCACTCGGCCACGGCCACCCCGACGTCGTCGCCGCCATGCACGCGCAAATCGACGCCATCGCCTACGCCCACACGGGATTTTTCACCACCGACGCGGCCGAGGAATTGGCCGACTGGCTGGCCGTGAGCGCGCCACTGGGCCTGGACCAGGTGTATCTGGTGTCGGGCGGGTCGGAGGCCATGGAGGCGGCGCTCAAGCTGGCGCGCCAGTACTTCGTCGAGATCGGCCAGGGCCAGCGCAGCGTGTTCATCGCGCGCCGCCAAAGCTACCACGGCAACACGCTGGGCGCGCTGGCCGTCGGCGGCAACGCCTGGCGCCGGCGCAGCTACGCGCCGCTCCTGATCGACGTGATGCACGTGGCGCCATGTTACGAGTACCGCGAGCGCGCGCCTGGCCAGTCGCGCGACCAGTACACGGCGGCCCTGTTGGCCGAACTGGAAGACGCGATCCTGGCGGCCGGCCCCGACAAGGTGATCGCCTTTTGCGCCGAGCCGGTGGTGGGCGCCACCGGCGGCGCCATCCCGCCCACGCCCGGCTACTTTCGCGGCGTACGCGCGCTGTGCGACAAATACGGCATCTTGTTCATCGCCGACGAAGTCATGTGCGGCGTGGGCCGCACCGGCACCATGTACGCGATCGAGCAGGACGGCGTCTCGCCCGACATCATCGCCATCGCCAAGGGCCTGGGCGCGGGCTACCAGCCGATCGGCGCGCTACTGGCGCGCACCAGCCTGGTCGAACAGCTGCGCCATGGCAGTGGCGCGTTCCAGCACGGGCACACCTACAGCGCCCATCCGGTGGCGGCGGCGGCCGCGCTGGCGGTGCAAAAAGTGATCGCGCGCGACGACCTGCTGACGGCGGCGCGCCTGCGCGGGGCCGCCCTGCGCGCCATGCTGGAACAGGCTTTCGGCGCCCATCCGCACGTGGGCGACATCCGCGGGCGCGGCCTGCTGCTGGCGCTCGAACTGGTGCAAGAGCGCAGCGGCAAGCGCGCGTTCGCGCCGATGCACCAGATGCACGCGCGCGTCAAGGCCGCCGCCCTGGCCAACGGCTTGATCGTGTACCCGATGGGCGGCACCATCGACGGCAAGCACGGCGACCATGTGCTGTTGGCGCCGCCCTTCATCGCCAGCGAGGCCGACCTGCGCGAGATCGTCGCGCGCCTGGCCGACGCGCTCAAGGACGCGCTCGCTCAACCCTTCGCGTAGGCCAGCACGTCCTGGCGCTGCTCGCCCAGGCCGGCGATCCCCAGGCGCAGGGTGTCGCCGCGCTTGAGGAAGCGTTGCGGCCGGCGCCCCATGCCCACGCCGGGCGGGGTGCCGGTGGCGATGATGTCGCCCGGCTCGAGCGTCATGAAGCGCGACAGATAGCTCACCAGTTGCGCCACCGTGAAGATCATGGTGTCGGTGCAGCCGGTCTGCATGCGCTTGCCGTTCAGTTCCAGGTACAGGTCCAGGCGCTGCACGTCGAACACTTCGTCGCGCGTGACCAGCCAGGGGCCGACCGGCCCGAAGGTGTCGCAGCCCTTGCCCTTGTCCCATTGCGGACCGCGCTCGAGCTGGTATTCGCGCTCGGAGAGGTCGTTGACGACGCAGTAGCCGGCCACGTGGCCAAGCGCGTCGGGCTCGCTCACGTGCTGCGCGCGCGTGCCGATGACCACGCCCAGTTCGACTTCCCAGTCGGTTTTTTTCGACCCGGGCGGCAGCATCACCGGATCGTCCGGGCCGGACAGGCAGCTGATCGCCTTCATGAACACGATCGGCTCTTTGGGCGCGGGCATGCCCGACTCGGCCGCGTGGTCGGCGTAGTTCAAGCCGATGCCGATGAATTTGCCCACGCCGGTCAAGGGCACGCCCAGGCGCGGATTGCCGCGCACCAGCGGCAAGCTCTTGGGGTCGATCTTGGCGAGCTTGCGCAGCGCCTTGTCGGACAATTGCGCCGGACCGATGTCCGCGATGATGCCCGACAGGTCGCGCACCCTTCCCTCTTCGTCAAACAAGCCGGGCTTTTCCTTCCCCGGACGGCCGTAGCGAACCAGCTTCATATTCTTCCTTTGCGGTGGCGATGCGACACTCGCATGCTCCCCGCCATGATACCGGACGGCGGCGCCACCAGAACAACAGCAAGCCGGGCAGCTGCAGCGCCACCAGGGTGGCGAACGCGACCCGGTAGGCGATGGCCGGATAATGATCGTGCGCGTCGGGCTGCCAGGCGCCCACGATCTGCCCGAAGCCGGCCTGCACCAGGAAAGCGCCCACGAAGATCAACAGGTTCAGACAGGTGGCGGCGCGCCCCGTCAGGGCCGGCGGCATGCTTTGCGCAACGATCGCGTATTCGACCCCGGTGATCGTGCCCACCAGCGTGAACAGCACCGACAGCAGCTGGTAGCCGGGATTGAAATTGGCGACGATCGCGCACTGCACCAGCACGAATACGGCCACACCAAAGGCGCCCACCTCGAGCGCGGCGATGCCGCGCCGCCCGGCCCATTCCGTGATCATGCCGACCGCGATGGCGCCGAAAATCACTCCCGCCATGCTCAGGTAGAGCAGGTAGGCGACGGCGGCGTCCGAGAAATGCGCGACGTCGGCCAGCCAGCGCCCGATCCACAAGCCCTGCACGCCAAAGAAAACGGTGTGCGGCACCAGCAGCAGGCCGATGGTGCGGCGAAAGGACGGGTCACGGTAGACCGAGCGCAGCGCGTGCGCGGCCACCGGCGCGCACGCGCGCGGTTCGGCGCGCGGCGCCACCAGCCAGATCAGCAGCGCCACGCAGGCGGCCATGGCGGCGAGCGCGCCGAACACGCCGCGCCAATCGGTAAATTGCAGCGCCAAGCGTACCGGCAGCGTGGCCGAGGCGGCGCCCAGGCCGCCGACGGCGATCATGTAGCCGTGCACCGACGGCAGCTTGGCCGGCGCGATCCAGGTGGACGTCGCCTTCACCGCCGACATGAAGCAGCCTCCCAGGCCCACGCCGATGATGGCGCGCGCCGCCACCAGTTGCGCGAAGCCGTGGCCGCGCGCGAACAGCAGCGCGCCACCGGCGGCCACCAGCAGCAGCACCACCTGCACGCGGCGCGGACCGAAGCGGTCAAGCGCGATCCCCACCGGCAGCTGCACCAGTGCGAAGGTGAAGAAGTAGGCGCTGGTGAGCACGCCAAGCTGGCCGGCGCTCAGGCCGAGCGCGCCG
This sequence comes from Pseudomonadota bacterium, assembly GCA_040388555.1. Taxonomy (GTDB): domain Bacteria; phylum Pseudomonadota; class Gammaproteobacteria; order Burkholderiales; family Burkholderiaceae_D; genus Telluria_A. Next base: position 209,058 of record JAZKBP010000007.1, on the reverse strand, counting down.
ACCAACTTGGGCGCGAGCACGGCGTTCACGTTGCGCAGCAGCGCCGACAGGTAGTGGCCCAAGGCGAACGGCAAGAACACCGTCAACAAGACCGCCATGCCGGACAAGCGGGGGCTGGACGGGTCCATGCGCGGGCCCGTCACGCCGCGTCAGGTTCGGCGCTGCACGCGTGCTGGCGCGGCGCGGCCACGATCGGAATCACGCGCGCGGGCGCCTCGTCCTGCTCGAAAAAGAATTTGCGCTGGCCGAAGGCGGGAACCAGCTCGTCCATCCAGGTCGCGTGCGGATCGAACTTGGCGTAGAAAGGTTTACGCACCCAGTCGGGATTGCGCGCCTGCAGGAACTGGAGCGCGAACAGCTTCTCGCCGCCGATGTTGACGATCCCGTCGATCACCACCTTGCCAGGAAAGGCGCTCATCGACGGGCCGCGCACCGTGCGCGACAAGCCCGACACCATCTGGTAGGCGGCCTGGAACACCTCGTGCGCCTTCGCCAGCGGCAGCGCGAAATAGCGGCGCGGCCCGGTGTCGCGTTCGACGAACATATAGTAGGGGATCGCGCCCAGGCGCACCCCGGTGCGCCACAGTTCGGCCCAGCTGGACGGGTCTTCGTTGATGTGGCGGATCAAGGGGCCCTGCATGCGCAAGGTGGCGCCGGCGGACACGATGCGCTTGACGGCCGCCTGCGCCACTTCCTGGCGCAGTTCGACCGCGTGGCTGTAGTGGCCCATGATGGCCAGGTTCTTGCCGGCCTTGACCACCCGCTCGAACAGGCGCAGCAGATCGTCGGCGTCGCGGTCGCTCACGAAGCGCTGCGGCCAGTAGGCCACCGACTTGGTGCCGATGCGGATGTTCTGGATGTGCTCGAGGCGCGGATCGAGCAGCGGTTCGATGTAGGCGGCCAGCTGGCGCGTGTTCATCACCATCGGGTCGCCGCCGGTGATGAGTACATCGGTCACCTGGGGCTGGCCGCGCAAATAGGCCGCCAGTTCGTGCGACTCGCGCGCGTCGAACTTCAGGTCGTCCATGCCCACGAACTGGGGCCAGCGAAAGCAAAAAGTGCAGTAGGCGTGGCAGGTCTGTCCGGCGCTGGGGAAAAACAGCACCGTCTCCTTGTACTTATGCTGCAAGCCGCGCACGGGCGCGTCGTTCACGCGCGGCACGTTGTGGGTCAACTGGCCGGCCGGATGCGGATTCATGCGCATGCGCAGAGCGTGCGCGAAGCGCGCGGTGGCGACGCTGTCGCGCCGCACCAGCACCAAATCGCGCAAGTGCGCGTACTCGTGCGGCTCGAGCATGTCGCGGTGCGGGAAGGTCAGGCGGAAGATCGGGTCGTCCGGCACGCGGTTCCAGTCGATCAGGCGGTCGAGCACGTACTCGTTGGTGCGAAACGGCAGCACGTGCGACACCACCTGCACCGCTTCCTGCAGATCCGGCGTGAGCCATTGCCACTGGCGCGCCTGGGCGATGGTTTGGCGGGTGTAGGGCTTGAACTTGACGCTCAGCGCAACTGGGGCTTCTGGAATCACGGCGGCCTCCCTGGTCGAAGTGGAAATCGGCTGCCGTCGATTTTGCCAATGGACCGAGGCGGCAGGAATTCATCATAGGTGGCGCTCTTGCCGGGCGGATTGCCCGATATCAAGCAGAGCAAAGAAGATTTCCACGTGGCATAAACAACAAGCAGCGGGTGGCGCGCCGGTGCCCCTCCACGCTTGCGCGGGCGCAAATTGCCCAGCGGCAGTGCGCGTACATTACGCCATTCAATGAGGCAAGATTCACTGGCGCGGCGCGCCACAGGCGAAAGGAAACGACATGCGGCAACGGCTGTGCATCTTCCTGTTCTGGCTGGCAGCCGGCACGGCCGCGGCGGCTGAACCCAATGCCAAGGACGCCGTCGCCATGGTCGAGCGCGCGGCCGCCTTCATCGCCGCGCAGGGCAAGGAAAAACTGATCGCCAAAATCAAGGCGCGCGACCCGGAAGTGCTGCAAGGCTCGCTCTATCTGGATATGCGCGACCTGCGCAGCGGCGTCGTGCTGGCCCACCCGATCAATCCCTCGATCGTCGGCAAGGACTTGCTCGACGTGCCAGACCCGAGCGGCAAGAAGTATCGGCGCGAGATCATCGAACTGGCCCAGACCAAGGGCAAGGGTTGGGTCGACTACCAGTACAAGAATCCCGCCACCGGCAAGATCGAACCGAAAACCACCTTCATCCTGCGGGTCGGCGAGCTCGTGCTCGAAGCGGGCATCTACAAAAAATAGCGCCGGCCGGCGCGGGAAGGGTCGCCATGCTCGACAGACTGCGGATCGGACCCAAGCTCTTGCTCGCGCCTGGGCTGGCCTTGCTGCTGCTGGTGCTGCTGGCGGCGGCGGCGGGTTACGGCATGCTGCGCCAAAACGCCACGCTCGAGAACATGGTGCTGGTGCGCACGGCGCGCATGCAGGCGGCGGCCGACATTGCAGCCGAAGCGCGCTACGCCCACGCCAACATCTACCAGCTGCTCGCCTGGATCAATGGCAGCTTCTCGCCAGAGCGGCTGGCGGCCTTGAACGGCGAGATCGCGCGCCGCCACCAGGGGTTGGCCGAGCAACTGGCGCGGCTGGACCAGGATGCGCAAGCGGACGAGCGCCGCATCGGCGCGGCGGCGGGCGCGGCCCTGGAAGCCTACCGCAAGGCGGTGCGCGAGACGGCCGAACTGGCGCAGATGGACCAGGCCATCGCCGCCAACGCGATGGGCAAGGCCGAGCAGCAATTCGTGGCCTTCAACACGCAGCTGGCGCGCTTATCAGCGCTCGAAAAAACGCTGTGCGAACAAAGCTACGCGCGCGCGCGCGCCCAGTTCCGGCGCCTGGGCATCGGCATGGCGCTGCTGGTGCTGCTGTCGATGGCGTTGGCCGGCGTCGCCACCGTGCGGGTGCGGCGCGCCATGCTGGCCGATATCGGCGCCGTCAAGGCGAGCGTGGTGGCGCTGGCGCAAGGGCGCCTGTTGGGCGGCGCCGCCAGCGCCGCCCAGGATGAGATCGGCGACACCGCGCGCGCGCTCGAGCGCACCATCGCCACCCTCAATGGCAGCGTGCGCGCGATCCGCGCGGCGGCGCATGCGATCGACGCGGCGGCCCAGGATATCGCGCACGGCAATGCCGACCTGTCGGCGCGCACCGAGTTGCAAGCGAGCTCCTTGGAGGAGACAGCCGGCGCCATGGCCACGCTCACTGAAGCGGTGCGCGGCAACGCCGGCCACGCGCGCCAGGCCAGCGAACTGGCCGCCGGTGCGGCGGCACTGGCGGGCGCCGGCGGCGCTGCGGTGCAAGGGGCGGTGGCGACGATGGCCGCCATTCGCGCCAGCTCGCGCCAGGTCGTCGACATCGTTGGCGTGATCGACGCCATCTCGTTCCAGACCAATATCCTGGCGCTGAACGCGGCGGTGGAGGCGGCGCGCGCCGGCGAACAGGGGCGCGGTTTCGCTGTCGTGGCGGCCGAAGTGCGCGCGCTGGCGCAGCGCTCGAACGCCGCCGCGCGCGAAATCAAGGTGCTCGTCGGCGCCTCCGTCGCCAGCATCGACGGCGGCGCCGACGCCTTCGAAAAGGCCGGCGCCAGCATGGGCGAGATCGTGGCCGCCGTGCGGCAGGTGAGCGCCATCGTCGCGCGCATCAGCGCGGCCAGCGCGGAACAGGCGGGCGGCATCTTTGATGTCAGCCGAGCGCTCGGCCAGATGGACGACATGACCCAAAAAAACGCCGCCTTGGTCGAGCAAGCCGCAGCCGCCGCCTGCGGCCTGCATGAACAAACCGCCACCTTGACACACGCGGTGGCCGTTTTCGAACTCGATGCGCCAGCGAGCCCGCTGCGTGGCCAGCCCGCGGCGCCAAGTCGCACACGCCAGCGCAAGCTCTGACAATCGGCGCCGCCAGCCTGGTCCCATCAGCGTCAGGCGCGCGCCGCTTCAGGGAAAGGGACGGCTCAAGAAGCGCGAACCAGCCAGCCCGAAGCGCCATGGCAGTTCGACCGCCTTGGAAATGCCGATGCGCGGACCGGCCACGATCCGGGCCGCGTGCGGCGGCGCCAGCAGCGCGAACGGCGGCGCCGCCAGCGCCAAGCCATTGTGCGCGCGCGTCACGCCCAAGGCCTGGCAAAGCTTGCCTGGCCCCGAGCAGAGCTGACGCAGCTGCGTGTTGGCGCGCCGCAGTTGCATCGCCTCCAGGCCGGCGAGCGGCTCGAGCGCGCGAATCAGCACCCCGGCGCCGTGCCCGGCCTCGCGGCAGACGATATTGAGGCACCAGTGGATGCCGTAGGAGCGGTACACATACGCGTGCGCGGCTGGCCCGAACATGGCCGCATTGCGCTCGGTTTGGCCGCCAAAGCTGTGGGCCGCCGGCTCGCTGCGGTCGTACGCCTCCGTTTCCACGATGCGTCCGCCAACGCCGTCGAGCAGCACGATGGCGCCAATCAGGCGCTGCGCCACCTCGAGCGAGGGGGCGTTGAAATCGATCCCCGCCAACAGTTGTTCCATGCCCCCATTCTAGCCGAGCGGCGCGCTGGCACCGGCCCGCTTATAGTGATACGCTGTGATGTCCGGAACGCGATCGCGCCGATCGTCCGCCCAGCCACCCCTATAAAAATGAGCAACGTTGCCGCCCCCGCCACAGCCGCCGCCGATCCGGTCGATGCCCTGATCAAGTCGATCCGCATTCCGCCGCGTCCCAGCCTGCTGGCCGACATGCAACGCGAGCTGGCCTCGGCCGAACCCTCGCCGCGCGCCATCAGCGGCATCATCGCCAGCGACGTGGGCATGGCCGGCGCCTTGCTCAAGCTTGCCAATTCGGCCATCTATGGCAGCGTGCGCAAGGCCAAATCCATCGAGCAAGCCATCACCTTTCTTGGCATCAACCAGGTGGCCACCTTGATGACGGGCTTGCTGGCGCGGCAAGCCATCGCCGCCGACAACGCCGCCCTCTCCAATTTCTGGGATCTGTCGACCCGGCGCGCCCACGCCATGCTGCTGCTGTCGCGCAAGCTGCGGATCGGCGCGCCCGACGTCGCCCACACCTTCGGCCTGTTTTGCGACACCGGCGTGCCGCTGCTGATGGATCGCTTTCCCGACTACGCCGCCACCTACGCGCAAGCGGGCATGGATGCGCTGCGCCCGGCCACCGCGCTCGAGGAGGAGCGCCACCAGACCACCCATGCCGCGATCGGGTGCCTGCTGGCGCGCAACTGGGGCTTGTCGAGCGACGTTTGCTGGGCCATCTTGCACCACCACGACTACGCGGTGCTGTCGGACGGCGCCACCGATGACGCGGTGCGTTCCTTGATCGCGCTGTCGCTGGTGGCCGAATGGGCGATCCAAAAATACCAGGGGCTGAGCCAATCGATCGAATGGGACAAGGGCGGCGCGCTCGCCAGCGCCCACCTTGGCCTGGAAGAGGAAGAAACGGCCGACCTTCTCGACGAGCTGCACGAAGCCTTCCACGCCGAACATTGAAGTTGGCGGACCGCATTTTTCATTGACAGTCCCGCGCGCGCCGCCGATACTCAAATCAGAGAACCGTCCAGTGTGTGAGACGGATTTCATTGTGGCGGAGGATGCGATGAAAACTTGGACCAGTCTATTCATGACCACCTTGCTGGCCGCCTGCGCCAGCGCCCCTCCGGCTATCGCGCCACCGGTGGCGGGCTTGTTCGACGATTCCCGTTTTGCCCCCCCGCGCGAGCAAATCGGCACCGAGAACCTGTTTGGCATGACCGAGGACATGCGCACCTACCTGCGCACCGAGCTGGCGGCGCAATCTCACCTGGGCGGCAATTACGATATACGCAAGCGCCTGTTCGACGCGCTCTACAAGAAGGGCGAGCTGAAAATCGATTACGACACCAGCTTGACGCGCACGGCGGCCCAGACTTTCGCCGCCCGTAGCGGCAATTGCCTGTCCCTGGCCGTCATGACGGCCGTATTCGCGCGCGAAGCCGGGCTCGATGCGCACTTTCAAAGCGTGGACGTGGAACGCAGTTGGAGCCGCACCGGGGGCGTGTATGTGGGCAATGGCCATGTCAATGTGGTGCTCGAAAATCCGATCGGCGCAAAGCGCTGGATTGGCGACCAGCAGTCACACCTGACGGTCGACTTCCTGCCGCAAGGCGAAACCTCGGGGCACCGCACCGACGATATCGACGACGAACGAATCGCCGCCATGTTCATGAACAATCGGGCGGCCGAGGCCCTCACCGCCGGGCGTCTCGATGACGCTTACTGGTGGGCGCGGCGCGGCGTCGCCGAGCACCCGCAATTTCTGCCGGCATGGAATACGCTGGGCGTGATCTACCAGCGCCATGGCGACCTCTTTCTGGCCGAGCGGGTGTTTGGCGCACTGCTCGCGCGCGATGCCGACAGTACCCTGGCCATGAGCAACCTGATTCCCGTACTAAAGACCTTGGGCAAGGCGGACGAGGCGGCGGCGCTGGACGTGCGCCTGCGCGCACTCGAGCCGCACCAGGCCTTTCAATACTTTAACCAGGGCCTGGCGGCGATGCGCAGCGGCGACTTCAAGGCCGCGCGCACGCTGTTCGCCAAGGAAGTCAAACGCGACCCGTACTACCACGAGTTCCATTTCTGGCTGGCGCAGGCCTATTACCGGCTGGGCGAGAACGCCAAGGCGGACGAGGAACTGGCCGTCGCCATCCAGACCAGCACCACGGGCAAAGACAAGGCGACCTATTCGGCCAAGCTGGAACGGCTGCGCGCCCTGCACTGAGGGGCGCGCCAGCGCGCAGCTGCGTCAAGGCGGCCGCGCCCATGCGCCAAGGCGCGCCGCGCCCTGGCGCAGGCGCCGCACGCCAGCGCGGCCAACGCGCGCCAACGGTGTGAGCAAGGGGTGGCCGCCATCGGCCGCGTCGCGCAGGGCTTGGCCGGCCAGCGCCAGCGGCCGCGCCAGCGCCATGCGCAACACCAGCACCGGGTGGCGCGCCATCGCCACGCGCGAGCGGTAGATCGCCAGGTGCCCGAGCTGGCGCGGCCGTCCGCCCAGGTGCCGCTTGTACTCGTCCATTCCCCAGCCAAAATACAGGCGCGCCCCGGCGCCGTGCGCGATGCAGGCGCAGATGCTGAAGTAGAAACACAGCAAGCCCAGGCGGTAACGGTCGTAGGCCGGATCGTGCGCCACGATGCGGGCGGAAAAATCGCGTCCGGCGCGGTAGATGAGCAAGCCAGCGCACACGCGTCCGTCCACACTGGCAAGGCCGGCCAAGCCGCATTCGCGCACGTAGGCAAGGATGCATTGTTCCTCGCGCGCATCGATACTCGAGCGCTTACCCTTGCGCCGCATGCGTTCGCGATTCAGCGCGACGATGGCGCCCACCTGCTCGGCGCTGACGGCGGGGCCGCGCAGCAGCTCGAAACGCATGGCCGGGAAGTCGCGCGCCAGCAAGGCGCGGTAGCGCTTGAGGTTGGCGCGCGTGGCCGTGCCCAGGCCTTCCAGGTAGCGCGCCGCGCTGGGCGGCAACACCAGCATCGATTCCTGGGCGCCCCGGCAACGCTGGGCCGGCAGCGCCAGCGCCAGGGCCGCGTCCTCGATCATGCGAAAGCGCAGCGCCGTCGCCGCCCGGTAGTGCGCGAACAGGTAGCGCGCGAACGCGCCCGCCTCCTCCGCGCCCACCCGCATACCTTCGTTGAGCACGATCGCGCTGGCGCCGCGCAGGCGGAACAGGAATACGCTGACCAGCTCGCCGGAGCGGCGCGCCACATAGGTGCAGGTGTCATGCGCCAAGCCGTAGATCTGGAAATGGGAAGCGCAGCAATAGCGCCCGCCGTACAGGCGGTCGAGCGCATCGAGGGCGAACGAGGGCACGTCATGGTGGTAGCAAGTGATGGTGAGCGGTGCGCGCGACATGGTGTTCTCGGCTGCGGCCTAGGGTGGAATCGTTCCCGCATTCTGCGCGCCCTGGGCTGGCCCGACTCCAACTGCGGCAAGCGTGCGCGCTGCGCGTTCGCCTACCGCGCAAGCACGTCTTGCAAGATGCGCCAGCGCGCTGCCTTCTCGGCATAGGCCAGGGTGTAGGCCGGGCTGCTCGATGGCAGTGGCAGCACGCGGTAGGCGAGCGCGCGCGCCCCCAGCACTTTCATGCCCAAGCGGGCCGCGGTCGCGCCGTTGAAAGCAATCGCCTCGATCGCCGGGTGGCGTTCGAGCAGGCCGGGCAAGTCGTTGTCGTCGCGCGCCCGGATATTGCTGTCGAGACTGCCATGGCGGCGCGCTTCGGCCACCACGTCCCACAAGCCCACGCCGTGCGCGAGCAGGCTGTGCAGGCGCGCGGGATAGTCGAGCGGCACCAGCGGCGTGCCCGTCACATGCTCCATCAAGGACCAGAAGCGGTTTTGCCGGTTGCCATAATATTCCTGGCGCGCCAGCGACTGTTCGCCCGGCAAGCTGCCCAGGATGAGCAGGCGGCTGCGCGCGTCGAGCACCGGCGCGAAGCAGCGCTTGCGCGCGCTGGCGTCGGACGGGTCGGGCGCGCTGGGCGGGGTCTTCATGGGATCGATTGTACGCAAGGGCGAGCGCCAGGACCAGCGAGCGCAGCCCGGCATGCGCATCACGGAAACGTGTAAAATCGGCTCGCAGCCCGACCAATCCCCTGCCCGGAGACCACGATGGATCAAAGCGCGCCCCGTCCGATCGATGCCCTGCTCGCCAAGTACAGCGAGAGCCACTTGAACCCGACCAACGAAATCATTCATTTCGTGTGCGTGCCGGTGATCGTCTTCACCTTGCTCGGCCTGGTATGGTCAATCCATCCGCTGGCTGCGCTGGCCACCGTGGTGTTGGCGCTGCTGTACTACTTCAAGCTATCGCGCCCCTTCGCGCTGGGCATGCTGTTGATGTCGGCGCTGATGCTAGGCGTACTGAACGCCTTGCCGCCGCGCGCCGTGCTGCCGCTATCGCTCGCCATTTTCGTGCTGGCATGGATAGGGCAATTCATCGGCCACATGATCGAAGGCAAAAAACCTTCGTTTTTCGATGACTTGCGCTTTCTCTTGATCGGGCCCCTGTTCGTGCTCGGTTTTCTGTACCGACGCCTCAAGCTCGCGTATTGATTGGCCGCATAGGCGTAGCGGGTGCGGTAACAGATTATTACGCTTTTACGATGGCTGGCGCGCCAAAATCCCATTAAGATTTATGCTCGAACCTTAATCGCATCCCTATGGAGTCCAATATGAAAGCCCTTATCGCGGTCAGCCTGGTCAGCGTGCTTGCCGGTTGCGCCGTCGCCCCCCACTCGGCCAGCGTGTACACAGGCTACCAGACCCAGAACGAGCAATCGGTGCGCATGGCAACGGTTGAATCGATCCGCGACGTCACCATCGTCAACCGCAACAGCGGCACCGGCACCATGGCGGGCGCGGCGCTGGGCGGAATCGCCGCCGGGTCGAATGTGGGCGGGGGCAATGGCTCGGTGGCGGCCGGCATCGTCGGCGCCGTCGCCGGCGGCCTGATCGGACAAAGCGTGGAAGCGAATATGAACAACCGGCGCGGCTACGAAATCACGGTCAAGCTCGACAATGGCGAATTGCGCGCCATCACGCAGGAGGCCGATGAATTGTTCCGCCCCGGCGAGCGCGTGCGCCTGCTCAGCAACGGACGCAGCACCCGCGTCACCCACTAAGAATTGGCGCGCCCCGGCGACGGCCAGCCCGGGGTCGCCTCGGGCAGGCGCGCGCCGCGCTGCTCAGCGCCCGCCGTTTTTTGGCATTGCCGGCAAGAAATTGCGATTGATCGTATACTTTCGCAATGTCTTCTCCCCTCCTGTTCGCCATCGCCTCGCTGATCTGGGGTTCGACCTTCTGGGCCATCACCTTGCAGCTTGGTGAGGTCGCGCCCGCCGTGTCGGTCGCTTACCGCTTTGGTCTGGCCTCGGCCACCCTGTTCGCCTGGTGCCTGCTGCGCGGCGACCGCCTGCGCCTGCCATGGGCGGTGCAGCGCTGGATGATGCTGCAAGGCTTTTTCACCTTCGCCCTGTCGTATATGGGCACCTATGGCGCCGAGCAATACCTGGTGTCGGCCCTGGTGGCCGTGCTGTTCGCGCTGATGGTGTTTTGGAACCCCATCTGCAGCCGCATCGCCTTCGGCACCCCCATCAGCTGGCGCACCTGGGCCGCCGGCGCGGTGGCCATCGGCGGCGTGAATTTGCTGTTCTACCATTCGATCGCAAACGCATGGCAAGAAATCACGGGCGGCGGCAAGGGCCATTTCCTGCTCGGCCTGGCCTTGGCCCTGATGGCCACCATCGCCAGTTCGGCCGGCAACGTGGTGGTGGTCAAGGTGCGCCAGCGCGCCACCAATTTGCACTTGACCATGGCCTGGTCCATGCTTTGGGGCACTGTGCTGGTGACGGCGTGGGCCCTGTTGAGCGGGCAGCAATTCAAGCTGCCGGCCGCGCCCCGCTACTGGATGGGATTGCTATATCTGTCGATGTTCGGCTCGGTCATCGCCTTCAACGCCTACTTCACCCTGATCAACCGGATCGGCTCGCAAAAAGCCGTGTATATCGGCGTGGTCACGCCCGTCATCTCGGTGCTATTGTCGATCCAGCTCGAACACTACCGCCCCGGCGTCCTTGAATGGCTGGGCATGCTGCTATGCCTGGCCAGTGTGGCGTGGGCCTTGCGCAGTCCCACGCCCAGCGCGCCCGCCACGCCGCTGCAGCCGCTTGGCGCGTCCAAATAAGCCCCTCATCAGCGAGAAATCATGAACCAAGCCAACACCCGCTTTAGCATCCGCCCGGCCACGCCGGCCGACGTCGCCCACATCCACGGCATGATCGTCGAACTGGCGGTGTTCGAAAAACTCGAGCATCTGGTCGTCGCCACCGAGGCGATGCTCGATGAAGGCTTGTTCGGCGCCAAACCGGCGTGCGAGGCCATCATCGGCGAGGAAGACGGCGAAGTCGTCACCTTCGCCCTGTTTTTCCACAATTTCTCGACCTTCTTGACGCGCCGCGGCTTGTACCTGGAAGACTTGTACGTCAAGCAAACGCACCGTGGCAAGGGCTACGGCCGCCAGATGCTGGTGGCGCTGGCGCAATTGGCGGTGCAGCGCCAGTGTGGGCGCTTCGAATGGTCGGTACTCGATTGGAACAGCAACGCGATCAGTTTTTATCAAGGCATGGGCGCCGAACTGTTGCCCGATTGGCGCATTTGCCGCGTCGCGGGCCCGGCCCTGCAAGCGCTGGCCGCCGCCCGCGCAGACGCCTAGGCGCGCGCCGGCGTCTGCAATCCCCAGCCTAGCTCGCGCCGGATGCGTTCAAGATCGGGGGCCGCCTGATGCGGGGCCGGGCGCCGTGCGGGCGCCTGCGCTTTCACGCCGCTGTGCTGTTGCTGTTTCATCGCGCCCTCCTGCTTACCACCGAACAAGTAATAGTAATAGCGGCCAAGTTCCGATTTCCTTGAGCGCGCTACAGGCAAGCATAGCGGGGGGCGCTGAAAACAAGGTGCGCAAAAAAATGCCCGCGTCGTATGCGGCGCGGGCCAACCCATGTCAACGGGGAGGGGAGAATCAACATCTCCACTATAGGACGATGGCGTCGCCCGCGCGTTCAACTTTACAATTGCTTACCGCTGTACACAAGCGCGCGCAAAACCGGCCAGCATCGCACAGCGCCATCGGCTTGTTATGCGCAAACTCAATACAAGCTCATGCGTGCAACGAAGTTGAGCAATCGCAAATGCGAAATCGCCTTGTCAAACAGAATGAATTCTCGTTCATTGACAGGCGGAGCGCCGACCATGAAAATTTCCGTCAAGCCCATCACCTCGCGTTTGTATAAAGCCTGGCTGCGTTCGCGCCTCGATGGCTGCTCGCGCGACTTGCAATCGATCGCGGCGCAGCGCGAGAACGACTTCCACGCCGAACGCATCTTGCACCGCGAAATGTCGAAGATGCGCTCGAAGCTGCAGTCGCTGTAGCAAGGACTCCTAGGCCGGCGCGCGCGCGCCACGCCGCGCCAGCAGGCGCTCGGCTAGTTCGAACAGCGCTTGCACCAGCAGCGCCAGCACCGCCGCGGGAATGGCGCCGGCCAGCAGCATGTCGTTGTCATTGAGCGCCAGGCCGATGGTGATGCGCTCGCCGTAGCCGCCGGCGCCAATGAAGGCGGCGATGGTCGCGGTGCCCACGCTCATCACGGCGGCCGTCTTCACGCCCGCCAGGATCACCGGCATGGCCAGCGGCAGATCGACGCACAGGAGGCGGTCGCGCCGCTTCATTCCCAGCGCCAGCGCGGCCATGCGCAGGCCAGGCGGCAGCTGCACGATGGCGGTGCAAGTGTTACGCACGATCGGCAGCAGCGCGTACACGAACAAGGCCACCAGCGCGGGCAGCGTGCCGATCGTGCCCAGCAGAGGAATCAAGATCGCCAGCAGGGCCAGCGACGGCACCGTCTGCAGCACCCCCGTCAGCGCCAGCACCGCCTGACGCCAGCGCGGCGCGAACGCGGCCACCAGGCCGAGCGGGATGCCGACCACGCACGCGAGCGCCACTGACAGCAGCACCAGCATCAGGTGCTGGCGCGTCAAGGGCCACAAGCTGTCGTCGAACAATTTAGCGAACAGGCTACTGCGGCTTTGCGCGGCCGAGCGCGGCGCCTTTGCGGCCGATGGCGCCGCTGCGGCCAGTGCCGTCGCCGCCGCGCCAGCCACCGGCCCCGCGCCGCGCGCCAGCCAGGCGCTGGCCGCCTCGGCGAAGCTTTTGCCTTCGAGCTCCACCGCGCCGTTCAAGCCTATCATGTCGGCGGCGCTGATCCGCCCTTCCAGCTTGGCGATCGCATTCCAGGCCGCCGGAAAGCGCGTCGGCGTATCTAGCCGGTACAGCAGCAGCGCGTCGTAGCGCGGAAAGTAGGCGCGGTCGTCGTCCAGCACGCGCAAGCCGTATTTGCCGATTTTCGCATCCGTGGCATAGACGTCGATCGCGTCGACCTGGCCCTGCATCAGCGCCTCGTAGGCGATGCCATGATCGAGGCCGCGCGGCGCTTGCGCCAACTGGTAGCGCTGCGCCAGGCCGGGCCAGCCGTCGGCGCGTCCGATGAATTCGTGCGACAGCCCCAGTCGCAAGTCCGGACGGCGCTGCAGGTCGGACAAGCGCGCGACGCCGGCCGCGTCCGGGCGCACGGCCAGCGCATAGGTATTGTTAAAGCCAAGCGAAACGCCGATCCCCAGTCCCATCGCCGCGAGCTCGCGCCGGATCTGCGCCAGTGGCGCCGGCGTCTTGTGCTTGAGGATTTCAAGGTCGATCGTGCCCAGGTATTCCGGGTAGAGGTCGATACTGCCGGCCTGCAGGGCGGCCAGCACGATGGCCGTGTTGCCCAGCCCCTGGCGATGTTCGACGGCGCCAAACGGGGCCGCCGTCTGGCGCACGATCTCGCCCAGCACATAGGATTCGGTGAATCGTTTCGAGCCGACGCGCAGCACCTGGTCCGGCGCCGCGCTGGCGACGCCCGCCGCCAGCGCCAGGCACAGCGCAAAACACTGCGCAAGGGACGGCGCAAGGCACGACGCAAGACATCGCGCCAGCGACGGCGGTGCGCCGATGCCCAGCCTGGCCAAGGAGCGGAGCCAGGCAGGCATCATGCGCGCGGGCGGCGCATCACACGCCGGTGCGCGCCAACGGCGCCTTGAGCGCCTCGTCGAGCGTGTGGAAGCTCTCGGCCAGGTGGGCGCGCGCTTCCGCGCTCATCGGCTTGCCCATGGCGGCGTGGATCGCCTTGTGCAAGGCCAGCGCGTTCTCACGCTGCAGGCTGTGCGCGTCGGCCGGTGTGGATGGCGCCGGGCGCAGCAGCGTGTTGGCGATGCGCTTGAGGTGCTCGCGCTGCAGATTGCGGCGCGAGGCCGAGATGTCCTTGCCGTTTTTCAGCTCGCTCCACACGGCCGTCTGCACGTTGTCATACAGTTCGGCCAAGCCGAGCGCTTTCTTCGGATCGGCCACCTTCTCTTGCGAGTCGAGCAGGCGCATCGCGACGCCGTCGTTGAGCAGCATGTCGAGCGCGAAGGTTTGCAAGCCCATCACGCGGCCGGCGATCGACACGTCGCCACGCTGATGGCGGTCGAAGCGGTCGCCCGCCAGGCGGCTCACCAACCCCGGCGAAAACTTGAAACTGTCGCTCTGGAACAGGCTCTTGGTGATCAAGGCCAGGGCTTCACGCTGGCGCGCCGCCGCCACCGGCGTGAAGGCCGCGCGCTCGCTGCCGGCATGGTCGCGCACCGAGCTGACGCCGCCGACGAACTTGGCGGCCACCGGAACGATGCGCGCGAACTGGCCGAAGCTGTACTCGAAGCTGCGGCGCAGCGTGTCGTAGCTTTCGCCATCCTTGACCTTGCGCTCTTGCAGGCGGTCCCAGAACTCACGCGACAGCGTCAGGCGCTTCTTGAAGTACAGCAGCGGATCGCCGCCCAGGTCGAAAGTGTTCACGTCCGGGTCCGACACGTTGAAGCCGGAATCCTCGTCGGTGCCAAAGGCCAGCAGCGGCTCGGTCGAGCGCGCCGCGATTTTCGCCAGTTCGTTTTTCTCCGCGTCCGCCGCAATCGGCTTGTACGCGTACTCGATCGCCCAGTAATCGTAAGGGCCGAGCGTGGACATCACGTATTCGCCCTGGGCTTCGCCTTTGACGGCGATATTGAATGGCGTGTAGTCCATCACCGACCCACCCAGGCCGTTCTTCTTGGTGAATGCGCTGTCGCCAATCTGCTTGAGGCTATAGATGGTCGAGGCGCGGAAGTTATGGCGCAGGCCGAGCGTATGCCCGATCTCGTGCGTGATCACCGCCTTCACGTAGGCCTGCGCCAGCGCGTCCGCTTGCGGGCTGTCCATGTCAAATTCGCCGCGCGCTTCCATCAACTCGAGCGCGAAGCCCATTTCGCCGCCCGATTCGGCCGCGAAGTCGCAACGCTCGGGATTGGGCGTGGCCATGGCCTGGGCCAGCGCGCCGTCTTCGCCGATGAAGCGGCGCGCGCCGCGCGCGAACACGTCTGACATGCCGATGTCGGCGTCCAGAATTTCTCCACTGCGCGGATCAACGCGCGAAGGCCCGATCGCAAAGCCGACGTCGGCGCCGACGAACCAGCGAATCGAGGCGTGCCGTGCATCGAGGGTGTCGAACTCGTCGCCGTCCTGCTGCTGCTTGACGGCGATCGCGTTCTTGAAACCGATCCGTTCGAACGCCTGGTTCCACTCGAGCACGCCCTGGGTGATCGAAGCACGGTACTTCTGCGGGATGTTCTTGTCGAGCCAGTAGGTGATCGGGGTGACCGGGTCGGACAGCGCCGCCGTCGGATCCTTCTTTTCAAGGCGCCAGCGGTTGACCATATGGTGGCTCAACTTGGGCGTGAGGTCTTCGGTGAAATCCTGATGGGTCGTCACGAAGTGGCCAACCCGGTCATCCGCCTTGCGCCCATTCATGGGCTCGCGCGGCAGCGGCGCGAAGCTGTAATAGAAACCCATGAACAGGCTGCGCGGATCGGGCGTGGTGGTCGGCGGCGTTGGCATCGGCACCGGCGACGGCACCGGTACCAGCGGCGGCACGTTCAGCTTGGGCACCGCGTAGTGCGCGCTCACGCCAAAGCCGGACATGCTGTCGTCGGTGCGCACCGATGAAAAACTGGTGTTGCGCGCGTCCAGGGCGAACGGCATCCGGTACGCCATCTCAAGATGCGTGGCGTAGGCGGGGATGTCGGAGAACAGCAGCGCATTGGCCTCGACCAGCACCGCGCGGTTGGCCGGGTTGGCCGCGCTGGCCACCGGTGCGCTGGCGATCAAGCTGTCCGAGAACCCTTGCGCGACGGCGCGCGCCTGCGGCGTGCCCGGGGCCGCCATGTACTCCATGTTCTTGGCGATGAGCTGGATGACGTTGCCGATCTTTTTGAACACGGCGACATGCGAGCCGCCCATCTGGCTGCCGTACAGGCCACGCTCGCCCACGCCATTGGTGACGTTCTGGGTGAAGAAGAAGGGCTGGCCGAACTGCTCGGGACGAATCTCGATCCATACTTTTTCGTCGCGCTGGTGCAGCGTGAAGTAACCTTTTTTTTCGGTGGCGCCCTTGACGACGTCGCGGAACGCTTTCGGCGCGGCCGGATCAGGCCTCTCGGCGGCGGGCGCGCCAGGCGCGCCGGGAGCGCCCGGCACCGGCGCGGCCGGCGCGACCGGCGGTGCCGGTTCCTGGGCGAAGGCGTTGGCGGTCAAGGCGAGCATGATGCTCGCGCTTAGGCGTTTCAAGGCAATGGGGGATGGCAGCATGGGCGACATGATATGGGTCCTTTGGTTAAGGCTCCACTGTCTTGAAGGTGCAGCGGATGCCGAACCGATAATGTACCCGCAAAGACCGCGTTCGTGTTGCTCGCCGACGCCAAAAAACGGCGCCGGCCGCCCTGTATTTACGGCGCGCGCACGCAGGCGCCCGGTTCGCGCAGCACGCCGCGATTGACCACGCCGCGGCAGGGGTTAAAGCCGAACGCATACGACAGGTCGGCCGGACGGGCGATTTCCCACAGCGCGAAGTCGGCGCGCTTGCCCAGTTCCAGGCTGCCAATCTCGCCGTGCAGCCCCAAGGCGCGCGCGGCGTGAATGGTCGCGCCGGCCAGCGCTTCCTCGGGCGTCAAGCGCCACAGGGTGCACGCCATGTTCAGCGCCAGCAGCAGCGACGTCATGGGCGAGGTACCTGGATTGCAGTCGGTGGCCACGGCCATCGGCACCCGCGCCGCGCGCAGCGCCGCGATCGGCGGGGGCACCGTGTCGCGCAGGAAGTAGTAGGCGCCCGGCAGCAGGACCGCCACCGTGCCGGCGGCTGCCATCGCGTCGATGCCGGCCTGGCTCAGGTGCTCGAGGTGGTCGGCCGACAGGCCGCCAAAGCGCGCCACCAATTGCGCGCCGCCCTGGTCGGACAGCTGCTCGGCGTGCAGCTTGACGGGCAAGCCCAGGCGCCGCGCCGCTTCGAACACACGTTCGGTCTGCGCGTTCGAAAACCCGATGCGTTCGCAAAACGCGTCGACCGCGTCGACCAGACCTTGATCGGCCAGCGCGGGCAGCATGCGCTCGCAGACTTCTTCGATGTAGTCGTCGGCCCGACCGGCGAACTCGGGCGGCAGCGCGTGCGCGCCCAGGAAGGTGGTGGCCACGCCGACTGGCATGGTCGCGCCAATGCGGCGCGCCACCCGCAACATCTTGGCCTCCGCTTCCAGGTTCAAACCGTAGCCGGATTTGATTTCGATGGTCGTCACCCCCTCGGCCAACAGGCTCGCCATGCGCGCCGCGCTTTGGCGCAGCAGATCATCATCAAGCGCCGCGCGCGTGGCGCGCACGGTCGACATGATGCCGCCGCCGGCGCGCGCGATGTCTTCGTAGCTGGCGCCATTCAAGCGCGCCTCGAATTCGTCACTGCGGTTGCCGGCATGGACGATGTGGGTGTGGCAGTCGATCAAGCCCGGCGTGAGCCAGCGTCCGGCGCAATCGTGCACCAGCGGCGCGCCCTGCGGCGCTTGCGCGCGCGGACCTATCCAGGCGATGCGGCCATCCTTGACGCCGATGGCGCCGTCGCGCAATTGGCCATAGCCGTCGGCCATCGTCGCGAGATGGACGTTCGTGAACAGCGCATCGAGCTTGGCCGTCATTGCGCTCGCTCCGGGTCGGTGTTTGTCATGAGTTCAACCACGAACACGCGCGCGCGCGTGGCCTCGAGCGTCCAGCCGGCGCCCTCGTCGAGAACGAGCGCGTCGTGGCGCGCCAATGCATGGCGTTCGGCGCCGCGGCAAGCGAGCAGCGCCTCGCCATCGGCCAGGAACAGGAGCAGCGTGCCCGCATGGCGCAAGGTATGAAGGCCATCGACGGCGAGGCGCGCGAACGTGTGGCTGCAGCGCGCGCGCCGCGTCATGACGTTAAAATCGGTGGTGGCGCCGTCAAGGACGCTGGCGTGCACCGCCGCCTCACCCGCGAACGCGATCATCGGGGTCTCCGCGCACAAATCGAAGCGCTGCGCGCCGTCGATCTGCAGCGCCACGCCGGCGCCTTCGACCAGCGCCAGCGTGCGGTCGATGCCGGGGAAGACCGAAAAAGGGCCGCTTTGCGCGATCGTGGCCAGGCTCACGCGCCAGTCGAAGTCGTCGAAGCCGGCGCCCGCGGGTTCGATGGCGATCTCGGTGGTGCTGCCGCCGCCGTTCTTCCACGGCGCCGCGCGCAAGCTGGCATGGGGTATCAGGCGCGCCATGCTCAAAACCGCCTCAGTTCGGCCACGGTGCGCTTGAAGCGCTCGGCGATCGCGTCCTGCTGTGCGTGACGCTGTCCGCGCACCACCCAGCGCCCGCCGGCCAGCACGTCTTTGACGAGATTGTCATTGCCGCAAAAAACCAGCGTGCCGAGCACCGCGTCGACCGGCGTGCCATCGAGGTTGGGATGGGCGTCGTCGAGCACCAGCAGGTCGGCGCGCTTGCCGGCGGCCAGCACGCCAACCGGACGGCCCGCGGCCTGGGCGCCGCCCGCCAGCGCGCCCTGCCACAGGAAATCGCCGACATGGCGCTGCCGATCCGAGGCCGCGATATTGCGGCGCTGATGCTGCAGGCGCTGGCCGTATTCGAGCCAGCGCAGTTCTTCCACCGCGCTTTGCGAGATGTGGCTGTCGCTGCCGACGCCGAAGCGCCCGCCCGCTTCCAGGAAAGGCAGCAAGGGAAACAAGCCGTCGCCCAGGTTCGCTTCCGTGGTCGGGCACAAGCCGGCGACAGCGCCGCTGCGCGCGATCGCCAGCAATTCGTCTTCCATCAAATGGGTCGCGTGCACCAGGCACCAGCGCGCATCGACCTCGATCTGCTCCATCAGGTATTGCACCGGCCGGCGCGCGCTGTAGGCCAGGCATTGCTGCACTTCGGCCTGCTGTTCGGCGATGTGGATATGGACCGGTCGCGCGGCTGGCAAGGCGGACAGCACCTGGCGGATCTGATCGACCGAGGCGGCGCGCAGGGAATGCGGGGCCACGCCCACCTCGGTCTGCGCATCACGCATGGGCTCGAGCGCTTCGATGATGCGCAGGACCTGGTCGGCGTCGGTGCGAAAGCGCTGCTGCTCGTCCTTGAGGGCTTGCTCGCCAAAGCCGGCGTAGCTGTACAGGACCGGCAGCATGGTCACGCCGATGCCAGTGCTGCGCGCGGCGGCGATCACGCGCTCGGCCGTTTCGGCCGGACGCGCGTACATATTCCCGGCCGGGTCGCGCTGCACATAGTGGAATTCGCAGAGCGAGGTGTAACCATGACGCAGGCATTCCGAGAACAGCTGCGCCGCGATCGCCTCGATATGCTCGGGCGTGATGTTGCGCGCGAAGCGGTACATCAGGTCGCGCCAGGTCCAGAAGCTGTCCGGACCATCACCGGCCTGCTCGGTCAGGCCGCCCAGGGCGCGCTGGAAGGCGTGCGAGTGCAGGTTGACCATGCCGGGCACCACCAGCTGCGCGTGCGGCACGCCGGCCGGCGCGCTGGCGCCTGCCGTCACCGCCGTCAAGGTGCCGCCTTCGTCCCACTCCAGCAGCACGTCAGCCTGCCAGCCGTCGGCCAGCAAGGCTTGGCGCGCGAACAGGCGGCTCATCGGCGCACCCAATCAAAGGCCGCGCCGACGACGCCGGCGAGCAGCCCCTGCACCTGGCCAGCCAGGTCGGGACGGTAGGCGAACGGCGCCGTCTCGTCCATGTACACGCACTGGCACATCTCGAGCTGGATCGCGTGCACGTTCGAGGCCGGCTTGCCGTAGAAGCGCGTGATATGGCCGCCCTTGAAGCGGCCGTTGACGGCCACCGTGAACTGATCCTGCGCGCGCGCCACCTCGACGATGGCGTCTTGCATCTGGGGCGCGCACGAGGCCCCGTCGGCGGTGCCGAAATTGAGGTCCGGCAGCTTGCCCTCGAAGAAGCGCGGCACCTTCGATGCGATCGAATGCGCGTCCCACAAGACCACGCGGCCATGGATGGCCAGCAGGCGCTCAAGCTCGGCGCGCAGCTGATTGTGGTAGGGACGCCAGTAGCGCTCGAGACGCTCGCGCACCTGGGCCTCGTCGGGCTGCTGCCCTGGCAGGTACAGCGCTGCGCTGCCGAAGGTGTCGATCGGGCATAGGCCGGTGGTGTCCTGGCCCGGATACAGATTGGTGTTTTCCGGCGGACGGTTCAAGTCGATCACGTAGCGCGACCAGCGCGCCGACAGGGTCGAGGCCCCCATCTGGCCGAGAAAATCATACAGCCGCACCAGATGCCAATCGGTGTCGGCCAAGGTGCGCGCATGCGGCGCCAGGCGCGCCGCGATATCGTCGGGAATATCGGTGCCCACGTGCGGCATCGACACCAGCAAAGGAATGCTGCCCGCCTTGAACTGGAAATCCATTTCGGCCTCGCTTTCGCTTATGCGTACAAGGGCGTGAACAGGCTCTTGCAGCTGGCGCTCAATTCACCGCGCAGCACCATCTGCTTGGCCGCCTCGATGTCGGGAGCGAAGAAGCGGTCGGCGTCGAAAAACGGCACGCGCTGGCGCAACTGGCTATGCACGTGCTCGAGATGCGGCGACGTCTTGAGCGGACGGTGGAAATCGATGCCCTGTGCCGCCGCCAGCAATTCGATGCCGACGATGACGGCCGTGTTGTGGGCCATGTCGTCGAGCCGGCGGCCGGCGAAGGTGGCCATGCTTACATGGTCTTCCTGGTTGGCCGACGTCGGCAGGCTGTCCACGCTGGCAGGGTGGGCCAGCGATTTGTTCTCGGACGCCAGCGCCGCCGCCGTCACGTGCGCGATCATAAAACCGGAATTGACGCCCGGGTCGCGCACCAGGAATGGCGGCAAGCCCGACAAAGTGGCGTCGATCAGCAGCGCGATGCGCCGTTCGGCCAGGGCGCCGATTTCGGAAATGGCCAGTGCCAGGGTGTCGGCCGCGAAGGCGACCGGTTCGGCGTGGAAGTTACCGCCCGAGACGATGCTGGCCAGGCCAGCGCCGGCCTCGGCGAAGATCAGCGGGTTGTCGGTGACGGCGTTCGCCTCGATCAAGAGGGTGCGGCCCACGTTGACGATCAGGTCCAGGCAGGCGCCCATCACCTGCGGCTGGCAGCGCAGGCTGTACGGGTCTTGCACGCGCTCGTCCTCGACCAGGTGCGAGGCGCGGATGGCGCTGGCCGCCACCAGTTGGCGATAGATACCGGCCGCGGCGATCTGCCCGGGCTGGCCGCGCACCGCGTGCACGCGCGCGTCGAACGGCGCGTCGCTGCCCTTGGCGGCGTCGAGCGAGAGGGCGCCGGCCACCATGCCCGCTTCAAGCAGGCGTTCGGCCATGAACAAGCCGTGCAGCGTGAGCGCCGTCGACACCTGGGTGCCGTTGATCAGCGCCAGCCCTTCCTTGGCCGCCAGTACGATCGGGCTGATGCCGGCCGCGGCCAGCGCCTCGGTCGCCGCCATCAGCGTGCCATTCATGCGCACCTGGCCCACGCCCAGCATGGCCAGCGTCATGTGCGACAGCGGCGCCAGGTCGCCCGAGGCGCCGACCGAACCCTTGGCCGGAATGGCGGGCATGATGCCGGCGTTGTAGAGCGCGATCAGGGTGTCGATGATCAAGGGGCGCACGCCCGAATAGCCGCGCGCCAAGCTGCCGATCTTCATCAGCAGGATCAGGCGGACCACGGCGTCGGACAACAATTCGCCGGTGCCCACCGAGTGCGACAGGATCAGGTTACGTTGCAATTGCTCGAGTTTTTCATCCGGGATGCGGGTCTTGGCCAGCAGGCCAAAACCAGTGTTGATGCCATACGCCGCGTCGCCCTTGGCCACGATGGCCTGCACCGCGGCGGCCGACGCTTCGATGATCGGGTAGGCGCTTGGGTGCAGCGTCACGCGCGCCGGTGCGGCCCACGCGCTGCGCAAGTGCGCCATGCTCATTTCGCCCGGCGTCAGGGTCCAGCCATTTGCTTTGTTTTCCATTGCTGCTCTCGATTCGATTCGGTTTATTGGATGTCTGTGCTTATTTTCTTCGCTTACTTGATCATCGGCAGATTCAAGCCATTGCGTTTGGCGCAGGCGATTGCCGTTTCGTAGCCCGCATCGGCGTGGCGCATCACGCCCGAGCCGCTGTCGTTGACCAGCACACGCGCCAGGCGCTTGGCCGCCGCTTCGGTGCCATCGGCCACGATGACCACGCCCGAGTGCTGCGAATAGCCCATGCCCACGCCGCCGCCGTGGTGCAGCGACACCCAGGTGGCGCCGCCGGCGGTGTTGAGGAGCGCGTTCAGCAGCGGCCAGTCCGACACCGCGTCGGTCCCGTCGCGCATGCTCTCCGTCTCGCGATTGGGGCTGGCCACCGAGCCGGTGTCGAGGTGGTCGCGTCCGATCACGATCGGCGCCTTCAATTCACCGGTGCGCACCATCTCGTTGAAAGCGAGGCCGGCGATATGCCGTTCGCCCAGGCCGAGCCAGCAGATACGCGCCGGCAGACCCTGGAAGGCGATGCGCTCGCGCGCCATGTCCAGCCAGTGGTGCACCTGCTTCTGCTGCGGGAACAGCTCCTTGATCTTGGCGTCGGTCTTGTAGATGTCTTCCGGGTCGCCCGACAGCGCCACCCAGCGGAACGGGCCGCGCCCTTCGCAAAACTGCGGGCGGATATAGGCAGGGACGAAGCCGGGGAAGGCGAAGGCGTCAAGCACGCCGTGATCCTTGGCCACCTGACGGATGTTATTGCCGTAGTCGACGGCCTTGACGCCCATCGCATGGAAGTCGAGGATCGCCTGCACGTGCACGGCGCACGATTCGGTGGCGGCGGCCACCAGGCGCGCGTGCTGGGCCGGGTCCTTCTGGGCCGCCTTCCATTCGTCCACGCTCCAGCCGCGCGGCAGGTAACCGTTGACCAGGTCATGCGCCGAGGTCTGGTCGGTCACCATGTCCGGCACGATGCCGCCCGCCTTGGCGCGCCGCACCAGCTCGGGCAGCACCTCGGCCGCGTTGCCCAGCAAACCAATCGAGATCGCTTCGCGCCGCTCGGTGTGGTGCTTGATGAGGGCGATCGCGTCGTCCAGGTCCTTGGCTTGCTTGTCGAGGTAGCGGGTGCGCAGGCGGAAATCGATGCTGCTTTGCTGGCACTCGATATTGAGCGAGACGGCGCCGGCGAAGGTGGCCGCCAGCGGCTGCGCGCCGCCCATGCCGCCCAGGCCGGCGGTGAGGATCCAGCGCCCGCCCCAGTCGCCGCCGAAATGCTGGCGCCCGGCTTCGGCGAAGGTTTCGTAGGTGCCCTGCACGATGCCCTGGGTGCCGATGTAGATCCAGCTGCCGGCCGTCATCTGGCCGTACATGAACAAGCCCTTGCGATCGAGTTCGTTGAAGTGCTCCCAGTTGGCCCACTTGGGCACCAGGTTCGAATTGGCGATCAATACGCGCGGCGCGTCGGCGTGGGTCTGGAATATGCCCACCGGTTTGCCCGACTGGATCAACAGGGTCTGGTCGTCTTCCAGATCGCGCAGGGACGCGAGGATCTGGTCGTAGCACTCCCAGTTACGCGCGGCGCGCCCGATGCCGCCGTAGACCACCAGGTGCTTCGGGTTTTCCGCCACTTCGCTGTCCAGATTGTTCTGCACCATGCGGTAGGCGGCCTCGGTTTGCCAGCTCTTGCACACGCGCTCGCTGCCGCGCGGGGCGCGGATTTCGCGGCTGGCGTCGTAGCGTGGGTCGTTGTCGAGGTGGTTCGAGTCGGTGGTCATGGCAGCTCCTAGGATGTGGACGGGCGCACGGAGCACGGCGCCTGCAGCGCTCCTTGCATGCTCGCAGTCTAAGTTGTCTATACAACTAAGTCAAACGATTTTTCGCGCCCGCGCGCCCTCCTCCCTCCCTTCACTGGCGGGTGAACACGGGACGGCCGGCGAGCCAGGTTTGCAGCACCTGCGTGTTGGCGATCGCATAGGGCGAAACCTTGAACAAATCCTGGTCGATGACGACGAAGTCGGCCCACTTGCCCACCTCGAGCGAACCGACGCTGCCTTCCTGGTGCGCGGCCCAGGCCGCGTCGAGGGTGAAGCAGCGCAGCGCCTCCTTGAGCGACATCGCCTGCTCCGGGTACCAGCCGGCGATCGGCTGGCCGCTCGCGTCCTGGCGCGTGACGGCCGCGTGGATGCCGAAGAAGGGATTGGGCGACTCGATCGGGAAGTCGGAGCCGCAGGCGATGCGCGAGCCCTGCTGCAAGAAGCTGCGCCACGCGTAGGCGCCTTGCATGCGCGCCGCGCCGATGCGCTTCTCGGCCATGTTCATGTCGGACGTGGCGTGAGTCGGCTGCATCGACGGCACCACGCCAATCACCTTGAAGCGCGCGATATCTTGCGGCGCCACCACCTGCGCATGCTCGATCCGGTGCCGCATGTCGTGGCCGCCATAGCGCTTGGCCAGCGCCTCGTAGGCGTCGAGCAGTTGGCGGTTGGTGGCGTCGCCGATGGCGTGCACATTGACCTGGTAGCCCGCCCGCATCGCCTTGTCCATCAACGCCAGCATCTCGGCGTTGGAATGGAACAGCAGGCCGCGCGAAGCACCTTCGTCGCTATACGGTTCGATCAGGGCGGCGCCGCGGCTGCCCAAGGCGCCGTCGCCAAACAGCTTGACCGCGCGCAGCGCGTAGGTGTCGTTGCCGATACCATCTACCGGCCCGCCCTTCGACAGCTTGTCAAAGTCGCCTTGCGCGCCGGCGATCATGGCGTACACCCTGGTGCTGAGCTTGCCGTGGGTGGCATAGTCGCGGTAGATCGCATCCTGGCTGGCGTCGATGCCGGCGTCATGCACGCCCGTCAAACCCACCCCCGCCATGCGCGCCAGCGCGCCATCGAGCATGGCGCGGCTTTCAAGCTCGCTCGCCTTGGGCATCACCTTGTAGACCAGCTCCATCGCCGCGTCCACCAGCACGCCGGTGGCCTTGCCCTGGGCGTCGTGCATGATCTTGCCGCCAGCCGGATCGGGCGTGTCGCGGCCGATGCCGGCCAATTGCAAGGCGCGGCTATTGGCCCAGCCCGCATGGCCGTCGATCCGGTCCAGCCATGCCGGCCGGTCCGCCACCACGGCATCGAGTTCGAACGCGGTGGGAAAGCGTCCCAGCTTCCAGATCTCCTGGTTCCAGCCGCGCCCGCGCAGCCACGGCTGGCCCGGATTGGCGCGCGCGTAGGCGCTAGTGGCCTTGAGCGCGTCGGCCAGCGTGGCCGTGCCTTCCAGGTCAAGCTGGCCCAGTATCGCGCCAAGCTCGAACACGTGGCCATGCGCGTCGATCAGGCCGGGCAGCACCGTCTTGCCCTTCAAGTCCACATGGCGCGCGCCGGGCGCCTTGGCCGCCACCTCGGCCGCGCTGCCGATGGCGCTGATGCGTCCGGCGTCGTCGATGGCCATCGCCGTGAACTGCACCACCTCGTTGCGCGCGTTGAGCGTGTAGCCATTGGCGTTGTCAACGACCGTGCCCGCTTGCGCCGGCGCGCTCCAGGCCAGGTGGACGAATATGGGAAGCAAGGCGGCACACTGCAAGCGGGTCAAACGCATCATCTCTCCTCGGGCTAGTTTCAAACACAAGGAGCAGAGTGTATAGAATTTTGCGCGCGCCAGAAAGCAGGCCCACTTTAAGCCAAGCCCAGGCCAGCGCGCTACGTCGCCCCTTCGCGCTCGAGCAGCGCCTGTTTGCGTTCGACGCCCCAGCGGTAGCCCGACAGCGCGCCGTCGTTGCGCACCACCCGGTGGCAGGGAATGGCCACCGCGATCGCATTGGCGGCGCAGGCGCCGGCCACCGCACGCGCGCCCGCCGGCGAGCCCACGCGCGCGGCCAGCTCGGCGTAGCTGGTGGTCGAACCGGGCGGGATCTCGCGCAAGGCCTGCCACACACGCTGCTGGAAAGCGGTGCCGCGCACGTCGAGCGGCAAGTCCAGGCCCAGGTGCGGCGCTTCCACCAGGCCCAGCACCTGCGCCACGGTTTGTTCGAAATCGGCCTCGGCGCCGCGCAGCTCGGCGCGCGGAAAGCGGTCTTGCAGGTCACGCGCCAGCGCCTGTGGATCGTCCCCCATCAGAATCGCGCAAATGCCCTTGTCGGTGGCCGCCACCAGCACTGCCCCCAGCGAGCAGGCGCCGATGGCGAAACGGATCACCTCGCCGCTGCCGCCGGCCCGGTAAGCCTTCGGCGTCATCCCCAGCAGCGCCGGCGAGCTGGCGTAGAAGCGCCCGCTCGAGTTGAAGCCGGCCGCGTAGATGGCCTCGGTGACGCTGGCGGCGCTGCCCAGCTCGCGCTGCACGCGACCGGCGCGCCGGGCCGCGGCGTAGGCTTTGGGCGTGATCCCGGTGTGGGCCTTGAAGACGCGGTGGAAATGGAAGCGGCTCATACCGCAAGCCGCCGCCAGGCTGTCGAGGTCGGGCGCCTCCTCGGCCGCCTCGATCATACGGCAGGCCTGCGCCACCGCCGCGGCATGGCGCTCGGCCAGCGGCGGCTGGTCCGGCTTGCAGCGCAGGCAGGGCCGAAAGCCAGCCTGTTCGGCGTCGAAGCGGCTGGCGTGGAAGGCCACGTTCTTGCGCAAGGCCGGGCGCGCCGCGCACGAGGGCATGCAGTACACGCCGGTGCTGCGCACCGAGTAATAGAACAGGCCGTCGGCCTGGGCGTCGCGCGCCTGCACCGCGGCCCAGCGCGCCTCGTCGCTGGCGTAGGCGCCTCCCGCACCGGCCGCGCTCGCCATCGCGCTCACCGCCCCGTCCACCGCCGGCTCCGCCCCTGCCGCCTTTGCCTTGGTCCTTGCCATGTCCATCTCCGCTCGCAGCCGGCCCCTGCCCGCCTTGACGCCATCATGCGCGCCAGCGCGCCAGCGCGCACTCCGCCTCTTGCTTTCGAATTGGGCGCGGGCGCGATGCTAGAATCGCCACTCACGCCCCGCCTTGGAGAGTAGTTTGGAGCAAAACCAGCCAGAAAACACGCCTATTTTCCAGCGTATCAAGGATTATCTGCTCGCCGAAATCGAGGCCGGGCGCTGGAAGGAGGGCGACGTGATCCCGTCCGAACAAGCGCTGGTCAAGCAGTTCGGGGTCTCGCGCATGACGGTCAACCGCGCCGTGCGCGAACTGACGGCCGAGCAGGTACTGACGCGCCGCCAGGGCTCGGGCACCTATGTGGCACAGCAAAAATACCAGGCCACGCTGGTCGAGATCAAGAGCATCGCCGACGAAATCCGCGCGCGCGGCCACACCCATCACAGCAGCTTGCACCTGCTCGAGCGCGCCAAGGCCAGCGAGCTGCTGGCGCACGGTTTCGGCCTGGCGGCCGGCCATCCGCTGTTCCATTCGGTGATCGTCCATTTCGAGAACGCGGTCCCGATCCAGGTCGAGGACCGCTGGGCCAACCCGGCTTGCGCGCCCGATTACATGAGCCAGGACTTTTCCACCATCACCCCCAACGAATACCTGATGGCGGCCGCGCCCTTGCAGGGCGCCCAGTACAGCATCGAAGCTTTGAACGCGCCGCGCGAGATCGCCGACATGCTGGCCATCGAGGCGCGCCAATGTTGTCTGGTCCTCAAGCGCAAGACCATCTCGCGCGACCAGGTGGCCTCGATCGCGACCATGTGGCATCCCGGCCACCGCTACCAGTTCGCCGGCAGTTTCTGAGCGCCGCGGCGGCGGCGCCGGCCCGGCACCCTGGCCACGCTGTCGTTTTGTTGTAAGAGCCGCCCCCCAAAAGTGCCTGGCGCCGCAAAATTCGATGGTATAGTTTTACGACCACCAGGCACACCCGGGGAAACCGGCGAAAGGGAAGTTCTTGTCGCGACGCCCACTATTACGCAGCAGGGCCGTGCAGCGTGCCATGATCCGGCCGCTGGGCGCGCTGTTGGCCGCGCTGTGCGGCGCCCTCGCGCCTTGGGCCCCGGCCGGCGCCACCGAGAGCGTCACCGTCCAGCTCAAGTGGACCCACCAGTTCGAATTCGCTGGTATCTACGCGGCGCAGGCGAAGGGTTTCTACCGCGACGCCGGCCTCGACGTCACCCTGCGCGAAGGCACGCGCGGCATCGACGCGGCCCAGGTCGTCACCGGCGGCGCGGCGCAATACGGCATTTCGCATACCGGCTTGCTGCTCAAGCGCCAGGCCGGCATGCCGCTGGTGGTGCTGGCCACCATCTACCAGCATTCGCCGGTGGTGCTGTTGGTGCGCAAGGACGAAAACGGCCAGCCGGTCCAGCTTGGCAAGGGTAGCCGCATCATGCTCACCCCCATGAACGTCGAATTGCAGGCCATGCTGAAAAAAGAGGGCACGCCCTTGTCCAGCCTGCGCCTGCTCGCGCATAGCTTCAACGGCGAGGACCTGGCCACCCGTAAGGTCGACGCCATGTCCGCCTTCGACACCGAACTGCCCTACCAGCTGCGGCGCGAACATATCGCCTTCGAGCAGCGCACGCCGCGCGCGGCCGGCATCGATTTCTACGGCGACGTGCTCTTCACCAGCGAGAGCGAATTGCGCGAACACCCGGCACGCGCGGCCGCCATGCGCGCGGCCACGCTGCGCGGCTGGCAGTACGCGATGCGCCACAGCGAAGAAATCATCGACCTGATCCGCGCGCGCTATCCGCATCGCCAAAGCCGCGAACACTTGCTGTTCGAGGCCCAGCAACTGGCCACCCTGATCCAGCCGGACATGATCGAACTCGGTTACAGCAATCCCGAGCGCTGGCGCCGCATCGCGGCCACCTACGCCGACGAGGGCGCGCTGCCGGCCGGCGCCTCGCTCGACGGCTTCCTGTACCGCCCGCCGGAAGACCGGCTCAATCCACTGTACGTGGCGCTGGTGGCCACCTTCATCCTGATGGTGGTGGGCGCGCTCGTGGCGCTGCGCTTCGCGCGCCTGACCATGTCGCTGCGCCAACAGCGCGCCGCCCTGCGCGCCACCGAAGAACGCCTGGCCAGCTTCGAAAACCTGTGGGGCTTCGCGCTGGAGGGCTCGGGCGAAGGGGTATGGCACTGGAACCGGCGGCCGCACGAATTGAAGCTGTCAAGCCGCTACAAGGAACTGCTCGGCTACGGCAGCGACGAATTCCAAGTCACGTCGGAGCAATGGATACACCATGTGCACCCCGACGACGTCCAGCGCGTGCAGGCCGACGTGAGCGTGTTCTTCCGCCCCCTGCGCGGCGTGGAACCGCGCTTTAACTGCGAATTCCGGATGCGCTGCAAGGACGGCAGCTGGAAGTGGACACTCTCGCGCGGCATGGTGATCGCGCGTGACACCGACGGCAAGCCGCTGCGCCTGACCGGCACCATGGCTGACATCAGCGAGCGCAAGGAAGCCGAGGAATTGCGCGTGCGCGCCGTGCTCGAAGCCTCGCCCGAGGCGATGCTGGTGATCGACGCCGAAGGGCGCATCCGCTACGCCAACCAGCATAGCGTGCGCAGCTTCGGCTACACCATGCTTGAACTGGCGGGCATGCAGGCGACGCGGCTGGCGCCGGGCGTGCAGCCGGAGCAAAGCGCCGGCCTGCCCAACCGCGTCATGACCGCCTACCGCCAGGACGGCAGCACCTTCCCGGCCGAAATCAACCTGACCCCGATGCAGCTGCAAGACCAGCGCCTGACCATCGTCTCGCTGCGCGACATCAGCGAGCGCCAGCGCGCCGAGGAAGCGCTGCGCGCCTCCGCCGAGCGCTACCGCCGCATCGTGCAAACCGCCGCCGAAGGCATCTGGATGTTCGACGCCCACGCCGCCACCGCCTTCGTCAATCCGCGCATGGCGCAGATGCTCGGCTACGCGATCGAGGACATGATCGGGCGCCCCTTGGCCGACTTCGTCGACGCCGACGGCCTGCCCGCGCTGGCCTTGCACCTGCAGCGCAGCCGCGACGGCGGCCAACCCGGCCAGGGCGACTTCCGCCTGCGCCGCAGCGACGGCGGCGACCTGTGGGTGATGCTCTCGACGACCGTCATCCACACCGACAATGGCGAGTACGGCGGCAGCCTGGCCATGCTCACCGATATCAGCGACCGCCGCATGGCCGAGGCGGCGCTGGTGAACTCGAACACACGCCAAGCCTCCGTCTTCAACGCCGTCGCCAGCGGCCTGGTGGTGCAGGACCGCGACGGCCATATCCTCGAGAGCAACGCCGCGGCCGAGCGCATGCTCGCGCTCGGGCCCGGCACCGCGCCACTATGGTCGGCGCTGCACGAGGACGGGCGCGCCTTCGCCCCGCAAGACCATCCGGTGCAGCGCGCCCTCGCCACCGGCTCCTCGGTGCGCGACGTGGTGATGGGAGTGCAGCAGCCCGACGGCACCCTGTGCTGGCTATCGGTCAACGCCGAGCCGATCTGCGACCAGGACGACCAGGTGTATATGGTGGTGTCGAGCCTGACCGACATCACTTACCACAAGCGCAGCGAGGACGCGGTGCGCCAGGGCGAGCAGCGCCTGCAAGAGATCATCCAGATGCTGCCGATCGGCCTGTTCATCAAGGATGCCGACGGCCGCCTGCTGCTGATGAACGGCGCTTGCGAGCAGCAGTTCGGCTTCACCCTCGAGCAGCTGCGCGGGCCCGATCCGCGCTACCACTATTCGAAGGAGCAAACGGCGGAGTTCCGGCGCAGCGACCAGGAAGCCTTCGCCGGCGGGGTGCTGGTCGACAGCGTCGAGGCCATCTTCAATGCCAAGCTGGGACGCGAGATCCACCTGCGCACCCTGAAAAAACCCGTGTACGACGTGCGCGGCGAGCCCGATTACCTGATCTACATGACGGTCGACATCACCGCCAGCAGGCTCGCCGAGCAGCAGATGCGCGAACTGAACGAGCACCTGGAAGAGCGCGTGCAGCAACGCACCGAACAGCTCGACCATGCCAAGAAGGTGGCCGAGGAGGCGAGCCTGGCCAAGGGCCAGTTCCTGGCCAATATGAGTCACGAGATCCGCACCCCCATGAACGGCGTGATAGGCATGGCTTACCTGGTGCTCAAGACCGACCTCAACCCGCGTCAGCGCGACTACCTGGAAAAGATCCGCTTCGCCGGCGAGCACCTGCTCGGCATCATCGACGACATCCTCGACTTTTCCAAGATCGAGGCCGGCAAGCTGGAGATTGAAACCGTCGAATTCTCGCTCGACCATGTGATCCAGACCTTGACCACGGTGGTCGCGCCCAAGGCCGCCAGCAAACACCTGGCGCTGGTGTTCGAGATCGACCCGACGCTGCCGCGCGTGATGCAGGGCGATCCGCTGCGCCTGGGCCAGGTCTTGATCAACTACACCAACAACGCCATCAAGTTCAGCGAGGAAGGTGAAATCAAGATCCGCGCCATCAACGCCGAAGACGGCGAACACGACTGCCTGATGCGCTTCGAGGTGCGCGACAACGGCATCGGCCTGGGCGAGCTGGAGAAAGCCAAGCTGTTCCAATCGTTCCAGCAGGCCGACACTTCCACCACGCGCGAATACGGCGGCACCGGCCTGGGCCTGGCCATCTGCAAGCAGCTGGCGCAGCTCATGGATGGGGAGGTGGGCGTCGAAAGCGGCCTGGGCCAGGGCAGCTGTTTCTGGTTCACCGCGCGCGTGCGCAAGGTGGCCGGCGCCCTGCACGGCGCGGCCGACCAGGCCGACCGGGTGGCCGCGGCCGCGCGCGTGGTCGAGCAAACGGCGGCCGTGCTGGCGGCCATGAAGGGGGCGCGCATCCTGCTGGTGGAAGACAACACCTTCAACCAGCAAATCGCGCTCGAAATGCTCGAAGAAGCGGGCGCCGCCGTCTGCCTGGCCAACAACGGGGTCGAGGCGCTCGACCTGTTGCGCCAAGCCCAATTCGATTGCGTGCTGATGGACGTGCAGATGCCGATCATGGACGGACTCGAGGCGACGCGCCGCATCCGCGCCGACGCCCAGCTCGCGCCCACCAGGGTGCTGGCCATGACGGCCAACGCCACCAACGAAGACCGGGCGCGCTGCATGGCCGCCGGCATGGACGATTTCATCACCAAGCCGATCCAGGCTGGCTTGCTGTGCCAGACCATCGTCAACTGGCTGCCCGAGCGCAAGGTGGCGGCCGCCACGCCGGCGCCGATGCCGGCCCAGGTCAACACCTTCCGCCCGCTGGCGGGCGACCCGGAAGTGGTGGACTTGACGGTGCTGGCCAAGCTCTTGGGCTACAACCCGGACAAGGTGCGCAAGTTCGCCTTCAAGTTCCTCGAGACGACCCAAGAGGGCTTCACCGAAATCGACCATGCGCTGGCCGCCGGCGACATCGACGCCATCCGCGAGCTGGGCCACCGCATCAAGTCCTCGGCCCGCACCGTCGGCGCCATGGGCATCGCCGACCTGTGCCTGCGCCTGGAGGAATTGCCGCACACCGATCTGGCGGGCGAGAAGGCGGCGGCGCGCGTCATCACCGTGCAGCTATGGCCGCTACTGGAAAAAGTGACCGAGCAAATCATGCACAACACCACCTTCGCCAACGATAAGTGAGCCCCTGCTGCTGGGCGGGCACCAAAAAACATTGCCGCGCGAAGCACAAACTGCGATCATCGCGCATGCGCCGCTGGCGCGCCCCATTACCGATACAGGGTGGAACCCGAGCCGATGAACCAAACTGCTTGCGCATCCCCGCCGCGCCTATGCGTGCTGCTGCTTGACGACGACAGCTTCACGCTCGACTTGCTGGCCGAAATGCTGGACCAGATCGGCCAGTTCGACGTCATCGCCGAATCGGACGCCAAACGCGCCCTGGCCGTGTTGCGCGAACGGCGCCCGGATTTGCTGGTGTGCGACCTGTCGATGCCGGACATGGATGGCATCGAATTTCTGCATGTGGCGGCCGATACCGGCTTTAGCGGCCATGTGATGCTGCTGTCGGGCTTGCACTCGGGTGTACGCAACGCGGCCGAACGGCTGGCGCGCGCGGCCGGCCTGAAACTGCTGGGCGCGTTCCGCAAACCGATCAGCGCCGAAGACATGCGCGGCGCCCTGCACACACTGCAGGCGCTGCCGCGCTGATATTTTCTGCAATCTCACGACACTTTTTAAAAAAATAGGTTATTATTTCGGCTAATTCCCCGCCTGCCTATCCTCTTACCGTCCTCCCAGCCATTGAATTCGCGCAGTTCGGCGCCACCATTAAGTGGCAGGCAGCGATGCATGCACAGCTGTATAGTGATGGCAAGACCGGAAGTCGGCAGACGAAAACCAGGCAGGACGGGCTAGTCCGCAGGCCACAACCCCACCTCTGATTGAGGAAAATATGAGCGAAAATATTAAACATATCAGCGATGCATCTTTCGAAGCGGACGTCTTGAAATCGGACCGTCCGGTCCTGGTCGATTTCTGGGCCGAGTGGTGCGGTCCGTGCAAGGCGATCGCCCCGATGCTCGAAGAAGTGGCGCGCGAATATGAAGGCAAGATCCAGATCGCCAAGATGGACGTGGACGCGAACCAGGCCGTGCCCGCCAAATTCGGCATCCGCGGCATCCCGACCCTGATCCTGTTCAAGAACGGCGTGGCGGCCGCGCAAAAGGTCGGCGCGATGGCGAAGGGTCAGCTGACCTCCTTCATCGACAGCAATATCTAATTCACGCATTAAAGTAGTCGCAGCAAACGGACGGCGGCGCGCTCGCGCTGCCGTCAGCAGGCCGGGCCCGCCTGCCAGCAGGCGCGCCCGATAATTAATCAAACCACGCAACTCCCTCCCCTACCTTTAATCCCGTCACGGGACACACTATGCATTTATCTGAACTAAAGGCCATGCACGTTTCCGCCCTGCTGGAAATGGCTATCGGTCTCGACATCGACAACGCGGCACGCCTGCGCAAACAAGAACTGATGTTCGCGATCCTGAAAAAGCGCGCGAAATCAGGCGAACAGATTTTCGGCGACGGCGCCCTCGAAGTGCTGCCCGACGGCTTCGGCTTCCTGCGCTCGCCCGACGCCAGCTATATGGCCTCGACCGACGATATTTATATCTCGCCTTCGCAAATCCGGCGTTTCAACCTGCATACGGGTGATTCGATCGAAGGCGAAGTGCGCACCCCCAAGGATGGCGAGCGCTATTTCGCCCTCGTCAAGGTCGACAAGGTCAACGGCGAATCGCCCGAGGCGTCCAAGCACCGCATCCTGTTCGAGAACCTGACGCCGCTCCATCCGAACGAGCCGCTGCGCCTCGAGCGCGAAATGATGGGCCAGGAAAACATCACCGGCCGCATCATCGACTTGATCGCGCCGATCGGCAAAGGCCAGCGCGGCTTGCTGGTGGCCTCGCCCAAATCAGGCAAATCGGTGATTCTGCAGCATATCGCGCATGCGATCACGGCCAACCATCCCGATTGCACCCTGATCGTCCTGTTGATCGACGAACGGCCGGAAGAAGTGACGGAAATGCAGCGCTCGGTGCGCGGCGAAGTGGTGGCCTCGACCTTCGACGAGCCGGCCACGCGCCACGTGCAAGTGGCCGAAATGGTGCTGGAAAAAGCCAAGCGCCTGGTCGAGATGAAAAAAGACGTGATCATCCTGCTCGACTCGATCACCCGCCTGGCGCGCGCCTACAACACCGTGATCCCGGCGTCCGGCAAGGTCCTCACCGGCGGTGTGGACGCGAACGCGCTGCAGCGTCCGAAGCGTTTCTTCGGCGCGGCCCGCAATATCGAGGAAGGCGGCTCCTTGACCATCATCGCGACCGCCCTGATCGAAACCGGTTCGCGCATGGATGACGTGATCTACGAGGAATTCAAAGGCACCGGCAATATGGAAGTGCACCTCGAGCGCCGCCTGGCCGAGAAGCGCGTCTACCCCGCCATCAACCTGAACAAGTCCGGCACGCGCCGCGAAGAGCTCTTGATCAAGGCCGACCAGCTGCAAAAGATCTGGATCCTGCGCAAGCTGCTGTACTCGATGGACGAGATCGAGGCGATGGAGTTCATCCTCGACAAGATGAAGGCAACGAAGAACAACAACGAGTTCTTCGACATGATGCGCCGCGGCGGCTAAGTCCGCGTCTGGCATCGTGCACAGGGCGCTCCGCGAGGGGCGCCCTTTTTCATTGTGGCGTTGGCAATGCGGCGGCCCCGGCGCTCCCCTTCGCGGCATTTGCATTTCAGCCGAAAAGCACTGTATAATCGCCGGTTGCAGTATATTTAACCACCGGACAAGTGAGCGGCAATCGGGTCAAGAGGCAAGACGACCGCCGAAGTGCTGTTTGGCTACCCACACATAAAAGGCATCACATGAAAACCGATATCCATCCAGATTACCGCGAAGTCGTCTTCCACGACCTGTCCTGCGACTTCAAATTCGTCACCCGTTCGACGATCCAGACCCGCGAAAAAATCACCCACAACGGCCAAGAATATCCGCTGGTGAAGATCGAGGTGTCCGCTGAATCGCATCCTTTCTACACGGGCAAGCACAAGATCGTCGACACCGCTGGCCGCGTCGAGAAATTCCGCCAGAAGTTCGGCAGCGTCGGTTCCAAGACCGCCATCGCCGCCGGCTAAGTTTCTGCCCCGCGATGAAAAAAAGCAGCCCACGGCTGCTTTTTTTTCGTTGATACTCTCTACTATTTGAAGCGCCGCACCGCGCCGACCACACCAAAGCCGCCCTGAATGAAGCCAGTCCGCCTCTCCGCTGCCGCCACGCTGGCCTTGCCACGCTGGGCCATGTTCGCGCTCGGCCTGCTGTACATCCTGCCCGGCCTGGTTGGGCGCGACCCGTGGAAAGACGACGCCGGCAGCTTCGGCGCCATGTGGACCATGGCCCACGGCAGCTTGAACGACTGGCTGTACCCGAATATCGCCGGCTTGCCGGCCCTGGATGACGGCCCGCTGGCCTACTGGATCGGCGCCGTCTGCATCAAGCTGTTTGGCTGGTTGACGGGCGACATGCTGGCCGCGCGCCTGTCGAACATCGCGTTTTTCGTGATCGGCGCGCTGTCGGTCTGGTTTTGCGCCTTCCACCTGGGACGGCGCAACGAAGCGCAGCCGCTGCGCCTGGCCTTCGGCGGCCAGCCCGAGCCGGATGACTATGGCCGCACGCTGGCCGACACCGCCCTCTTGATCTACATCGGCTCGCTCGGCCTGCTCTGGCATAGCCACTTGATCGCGCCAGCCACCTTGCAAGTGTCGCTGCTAGCCTTCCTGCTGTACCGCGCCGTGCGCTACGTCGAATTGCCCACCTTGGGCAACGCGGCCTTGACGGGACTGGCGCTGGGCGCCTTGACGCTGGCGCGCGACGCCACCCCGGCCATCGCGCTGGCCGTCACGCTGCTGCTGTGCACGCGCTTCCTGCGCATGCCAGCCCTGCGCTCGCTGCTGCACATGGGCGTGGCCGTGCTGTGCGCGCTGGCCTTGGTGATGGTGTGGGCTTTGCCGGCGAGCCTGATCGCGCCCTACGGCGCCTCGCCCCTGCCGAGCTGGCTGCACACCACCCTCACCGACATCGACTGGCCCACGCGCGCCTCGCTCGCCCACTTCTTCCGCGCCGGCATCTGGTTCTTTTGGCCAGCCTGGCCCTTCGCCGGCTGGGCCGTGTATGCGTGGCGCCGCCAAAGCGGCTTGCTGCATATCGTCCTGCCGCTGAGCATGGTCGGCACCCTGACCCTGCTGTGCGTGGCGGTGCGCATGCCCGAACAAGGCAGCCTGCTGCTGCTGTTGCCACCCCTGGCCATCATGGCCGCTTTCGGCTTGCCGACCATGAAGCGCGGCGCCATCAACGCCATCGACTGGTTTTCGGTGATGGTGTTGAC
This sequence comes from Pseudomonadota bacterium, assembly GCA_040388555.1. Lineage (GTDB taxonomy): Bacteria > Pseudomonadota > Gammaproteobacteria > Burkholderiales > Burkholderiaceae_D > Telluria_A. Next base: position 172,351 of record JAZKBP010000007.1, on the reverse strand, counting down.
GATGGTGGCGGGCTTGATCTGGATGTTCTGGGCCGCCAAATTCACCGGCTGGCCGCTCTGGATGGCGCGCAACGCGCTCAAGCTGCTGCCGGGCTTCGCGCCGGAATTCCACCTGGCCGCCTTCATCGTGGCCGCCAGCGCCAGCGTGGGCTGGATCGCGCTGGTGCATTGGCGCATTTCGCGCCAACCCTCGGTGCTGTGGCGCGCAGTGGTGCTATCGTCCGGCGGCTTGATCCTGTTCTGGGTCTTGCTGACCACCTTGTTCATCGCCGAATTCAATTACAGCAAGAGCTACGCCCAGGTGGCGCGCCAGATCGCGGCCAAGCTGCCGGCCCAACTCGATTGCGTGGAGACCAATGTGGGCGCGGCGCAGCGCGAATCGTTCGCCTATTTCGGCCACCTGCCCTTCACTGGCGTGAACGGCGGCAAATGCCAGGCGCTGCTGCTGCAAGACAGCGTCAAGCTGCGCGACGACAAGGAAAACCTGCAAGGCCACGACAGCCGCAACTGGGCCTTGCTGTGGGAAGGACGGCGCCCGTCCGACCGCGACGAGCGCTTCCGCCTGTACCGCCGGATCAGGTAGGGCTGCGCTGCGGCCAGCTCGACGCCAACAGCAGGACGCCCGGCACGATAAAAATCAGCATGAATGGGTCGAAAACGCTGGCCACCAGGCCGGCGCTGCCGAACAGGACGTAGGCCGCGCCGATCACCCGATTGGCCATGGCGGCCCCGTCCAGCCCGCGCCGCAATTGCAAGATCACGATGGTCCCGAGCACCAGCATGGCGACGCCGCCGAAATGCCAGCCCAAGGCCAATCCCAGCACCAAGTCGGCCGGGACCTGGGCCTTGGCCAGCGATGCGGCGGCGGCGGGCCAGCCCAGCAGCGAATGCATGGCGCTTGACGCGATCAGGATGGCGGCGCCCACATAGCCGAGTATTAAGCGGGCGCGGCTCATTTGGCCGCCGGCGCGCGCTTGACGTATTTGCCGTCGAATGCCGTGCTCCAAGTCTTGCCCTCGTCCACGCTGGTTTGCCACAATTGGCGCACGCTGCCGTCGGGCGCCTGCGACCAGGTGATTTGCTGGCGCAACGTGGTGCCCGGTTTGGCCGGGTTGGGGCCGTTTGAACCGAGCACCATCTTGCCGTCGGCGAAATGGCCGTCCAGCAACAGGCGGCTGCCGCTGCTGTCGACCCAGGCTTGATGCCATTGCTTGTCGCTCGCGTCATACATATTCAAGCTCTTGCCGGTGGTGCCTCCGCCGCCGGTCCAGTTTTCGATCAAGCCGCAGCCGTTCGCGAAAGGCTCGATCAGGTTTTCACCGACCTTGGCGCCGGCCGGGCCGTACACGTCCCAGTGCCCGATCCAGAAATCGAATTGGCGATATTCCGGGCCCTGGCAAGCGGGCGGGGGCGGGGCTGCCTGGGCGGACGCGGCTAAGATGGCGAGGCTGGCCGCGCTCGCTGCAAGTAGTGGTTGCATGGGTTTGCTCCTTGGCTGGGGTGGCGCCAGATTACACCGGCCCCTGCCGTCATGCCAGCGCCAAGGCGTCTGGCGGCGCGCGCGCGTGGCATTCGTGCGGAAAGGGTTGCCGGATTGGCGCAAATCAGAGATAATGCGGCTCGCGTTGCCGGGATGGCGGAATAGGTAGACGCACGGGACTCAAAATCCCGCGCTGGAAACAGCGTGCCGGTTCGATTCCGGCTCCCGGCACCACCAGACAGAAGGCCTTCAGCGATGAAGGCCTTTTTTGTTTTTCCGCAAAAGGCCTTTTCCCCGCAAAAATCTTGAACAGCCGAGCTAAGCGCGGGTGCGTCATAAGGGAAGAAAATCAGAAATGCGGCTCCGACGTTTCGTTCCAGAAGCGCCAAGCATGGCCTTCGGCCACCCACTCCATATCCGCACCAGGCTTGCGCAAAATGTTGTACATCATTGATTTTATTAATTTTTCGGTATAAAGTACAAAAATAGCTAAAACTACCGAAAGACTTCCATGCAAGAGCGTCCTGCCGACGCCATGCGCCAATACATTGACGCGGTCTCCACGTTCGATGCCTACGATGAAGCGCTGACAGAAGCGGCGCAAGTGCGAGGAGGCATGTACTGGCACAAAGGACCGGCTTCGGCGCCCGAGTCCGCGTATCTGGTGCGCACCAGCGCTGCCGGCAGTGAGAAAAGCCTGGGGCCGCGCTCGCCCGACACCGAAGCCATCTATGAAAATTTTCAAAAGCGAAAAGCGTTGGCCGACCAACGCCGCGACGGCTTGAAAGAGGCGCTCGTCAAACACAAGCGAATGAACCGCGCGCTACGGGTCGGACGCGTGGCCCCCCTGATCGTGGCCATCCTAAACCGCCTGGCGGCGACCAAGCTGCACGAACACTTCCGCGTGGTGGGTACACATGCGCTCTACGCCTACGAATCGGCCGCAGGCATCACCTTCGACGATGCTGCAGCTGCGACGCGCGACATCGACCTGCTATGGGACGTGCGCAAACGGGTGGCATTCGCCACCGCCCTCGGCCAGATCGACAGTTCGATGCTAGGTGTGCTGCGCAAAGTCGATCCGACGTTTCGCGTTCGCGATGCGCAAAAATATACGGCGGTCAATCAGGATGGTTTCGAGGTCGACATCATCCGGCGCGAGCAAGCGAGCGGCGACCCGCATCCGATCAGGCTGAGCGATGATGAAGACGGCTTCTGGGTGGCACAAGCGCCGCGCGCGCAGGAGCTGCTCGACGCCCCCCAATTTTCGGCAGTCGTCGTCGCCACCAACGGCGATATGGCCCGCATGAGCACGCTGGCGCCGATGGCGTTTGTCCGCTTTAAAAAATGGATGGGCGCCTTGCACGATCGAGACCCACTCAAACGCCGACGCGACGCACTGCAAGCCCAGCAAGTCGAGGCCGTCGTGCGCGAGTACCTGCCGCAATGGATGGACCTTGGTGTGACGTGATTGTGCGGGACCGGCACAACCGTCTGACTGCAACGCGCGACTGCAAGCGCGATTGAACGCGACGCGGTCCCCGCGTTTGGACACATCAGGCGCCAGCCGCGAGCAGCGCCGCTATGGCATCCGCCGCCACCGGCCGGCTCATCAAGAACCCTTGCACCTGGTCGCAAGCCTCCGCGCGCAAGAAGTCCCATTGCGCCTGCGTCTCCACCCCCTCGGCCACCACCGTCAGCTTCATGCTGTGGGCTAGCACCACGATGGCGCGCGCGATCGCCGCCGCGTCCTCGTCGGTCGTGACATCGAGCACGAAGGAGCGGTCGATCTTGAGCGCGTGGATGGGAAAGCGCTTCAGATAGGTCAAGCTCGAGTAACCGGTGCCGAAATCGTCGATCGACAATTGCACACCCATCGCGTTCAAGCGGTGCAAGGTGGCGGCCACCTCGTCCGGACGATCCATCAGCATGCTTTCCGTGATTTCCAATTCCAGCCATTCAGCCCGGCATCCAGTCTCGCGCAGCGCCGCCTCGATCATCGCTTCCAGGCCCGCTTGCTGGAATTGGCGCACCGACAGATTGACCGCCATCCTCACCCCCGGCAAGCCGGCCGCCTGCCAAGCCGCGCGCTGGGCGCAGGCGGTGCGCAAGACCCACTCGCCGATCGGGACGATCAAGCCCGTCTCCTCGGCGATGGGAATGAAATCGGCCGGCCCCAGCAAGCTCCCATCGGCTTGCTGCCAGCGCAGCAACGCCTCGGTGCCGACGATCGCCCCGCTGGCGACGTCAAATTGCGGCTGGTAATGGACGACGAATTCGCGCCGCTCGAGCGCGTGGCGCAAGCGGCTCTCGAGCGCCAGGCGGTCGAGGGTGCGCGCGTTCATTTCCTGGGCATAGAATTGGAAGCAGCCGCGCCCGCGGTCCTTGGCGCGGTACAAGGCGGTGTCGGCGTTCTTGAGCATCGCTTGCCGGTCCGCCCCATCACGCGGAAACAGGCTGATGCCGATGCTGGCCACGGGCGACACTTCGTGCCCGCCCAGCACCATCGGTTCCATCAAGGCGTCCAGCACGGCCTGGGCCAGCGGCGCGACCTGGTCGCCACTGGCCAGGTTGGGCAGGATCAGCACGAACTCGTCGCCGCCCAGGCGCGCGATGGTGTCGCCGGCGCGCGTGCACATCTGCAAGCGCCGCCCCACTTCCAGGATCACGTCGTCGCCCGCCTCGTGCCCCAGGCTGTCGTTGATGTTCTTGAAGCGGTCGAGGTCGATGAACAGCACGGCCGCGATATGGCCGGCGCGGCGCGCGAACGCGATCGCCTGGTCCAGCCGGTCTTGCAGCAGCGCTCGGTTGGCCAGGCCGGTGAGCGCGTCGTGGGTGGCTTGATGCAGCAAGGCCAGCTCGGCCGCCTTGCGCTGCGAAATATCCTCGACCACGCAGATGAAACTGAGTTCACCGTCGGACGCGCGCATGGGCGACATCGTCACCGTGGTCCAGACCAGGTGGCCATCCTTGTGCAGGCAGCGCTTGTCGCGGCTCACGTCGGCGCAAGCGCCGCTGGCGAGCATGGCCATGGCTTGCTCGTCGGCATCGCGGTCCTCCTCCAGGCTGGAGTCCTGCAAACGCATATGCGCCAATTGCGCCTCGTCGTAACCGAGGATCTGTTGCAGCTTGCGGTTCACGCGCAGCCAACGGCCATCGCGCGCGATCTGCGCCAAGCCCACCGCCGCCTGGCCGAAGGCGACCCGGAACCGCTCCTCGCTATCGTGCAGCGCGGCGCGCGCCTGCAGCGGCACCGTGATGTCCTCGGCGATGAGCATCAACACTTCCTTGCCGGTTAGCACGGCGCGCGAGAGCAGGCAGCGCAGATGCCGATTGCCGTTCGCGATCACGAACTCCTCGTGAAAATAGCTGCGCTCCAAACCGAGCGCGATGCGCCGCCCGATTGCCGGTTCGCGCACCAGCGCGCCGACCTGGCGCGGTCCACCCGGGGGCAAGTCGAGCATCGCTTCGATGGCGGGATTGAGCGTGCACACCTGGCCCTGCAAATCGATCACCATGACCCCGCACGGGATGCTGCCGATCACTTGCTCGGCGTAGTCCTTGAGACGCACGATGTGTTGGCGGTCGGCATGGATATACGTGTCGATCGCCAAGCTCATGTCGAAACAAATGAGTTTGAGCACGGCGTCGTAGGTTTGCAGGAACGCCTGGTCGTCGCTGCGCTCGCGATACAATGCAAGCATCAATTCGGACAGGTATTTGCGGTAAGCTCCCAAATACCATTGTGGCTCGAGGCCGATGCGCTGGTGCGCGTAGCCCACCCGCAAGCGATTGTCGACGTAGTCCTGGTCCAGGCGGCCCGCCGTCATGTCGGCGAAATAACGGCGGTGCGCCTCGGCCAGCACGCCCAGCGAATTTTCCTTCGCCAGCATGCCGCTCAAGTTCGAGAACTGCAACATGTGGGCGTGCAGCGCCTGCGTGCATTGTTGCTGGACTTGGCCAAGGGTGGCACGCGCCTCCACCAAGCAAGCGAGCTCGTCCGGCCCAATTTCATAGAAGGACATGCGGCGCGCCAGTTCGGCGGGAGAAATCGTCTCCGCCCCGTCGATTGCGCCATCTGCTGTGCTTAACATGGATGCCCTCGTCCGATATACTGCCCTGAATAAACTATGGACCTGGAAAGCTGAAATTATTTTGAGCCAGATCAATATTCTTTCTTTTTGCTTCGTTCTATTGCTATAACTTACGGTTTTCGCATTTCACACACTGCATTCACAGGGAGCGCGCCATGGGCTTTGCCAGAATCACGGGAATCTTGATCGCGCTGGCCGGCATCGCCTTCCTGTTCAATCAATGGCGCACCGTCCAGGGCCGGGAAATCACCGTCGGCACGGTGACCGAGCTCGTTCCCACCAGCGGCTCGAAGGGACGCACCTACAAGGTGCGCGCGCAATTTAGCGATCACGAGGGCACCAGTCGGGAATATGTGTCGTCCTGGTCGTCGAACCCGCCAGCGCACGCGGTGGGCGACGTCATCAAGATCATGTACGAGAAGGACAATCCGGCCAAGAACGCGTCCCTGTCCTTCGGCACGCGCTTTGGCTTCGCCTGGATCTTGCTCGGTATCGGCTTGTTCATCCTATGGATGTCGTATGGCTGGCAATGGGGCGACCAGCTCATCGCCCTGTGCTTCCCCAACACCCACGAATAAGCGCGCCAGCGGGCACGCCCCGTCACGCCGCGGCGTCGCCCTTGCGCGCGGGTTCGCCGTGCCCGGTGAGCAGCAATAGCAGCAAGCTCAACAGCGCCAGCAGACACAGGCCGGCCACCACCACGGCGCGGCTTTGCCAGCTCGTCTCCTGCAACATGGCTGGCGTGTACGGCAAGGTCAGCAAGTAATTGCGCCCGCCCAGGGACAGGGGGCGCTGGTAATCGCTGGGCGAGGATTGCCCATGCAATTCGTCGACCACCACCACCGGCTTGGCCTGGCTCACATCCTCGAACTTGACGGCGAAACCGTCGAAATCGGTATGCGACATGGTGCGCTTGAGATAGCTGCCAATCTCGATCACGGCCACCAGCACGCCATAGGTCTGGGCCGACTGCTTGCCTTCGCTGAATTGCTTGATTTCCTGGGCCAGTAGCACCGCTTGCTGGCGCTGTCCGGTTTGCACCAGCGTCAAGGGCGCGCTGGCCGCCGCCAGATGGCGATCGACGGCGCGCTGCACCATGTTCGCGCGCACGGTTTCGGACAGCAAGTCGATGCCGAGCGCGCGCTCGTTGCCGGCCATCGGTTCGATATAGGTGGTGGCGAAATACTCGGCGCGCCCGCCGGCCTGGTCGTCGCCCACGATATTGTCCTTGATGTGGAAGGCCGGCGAAATATGGGCGCGCGCCCATTGTTCGAAGGCGGGGCGCTCGCTGCCCGTGACGCGCTTGGCCAACGAGATCAGGCGCAGTTCCGGCCGGTTGTCCAGATAGCCGCGCGCCAGGCGCGAGAACTTGGCGCTCGAGCCGATATCGCTTTCATCGAATACCTTGCCGACAGCGAACAGAAAGCGCTCATGCTCATTAAATTGGAACTGCAGCAAGTCGCCCACTTCATTCGCCTTGAGCTGGAACAGGTAGCGCGATTGTTCCTGGTCCCAGGCGGACACGCGCGCGAACGCGCCCGTCAAGGCCAGCGCGCCCAGCAGCAGCGGCGCGGCCAGGCGCAACAAGCGTGCGCGCCACAGCGCGCGCGGCGCCGCCAACACCGTCCATAGCAGCGGCGCGCCCAGCACGATGCCCAGGGTGTCGCCCGCCCACCAATTGAGCCAGTTCGGCCACAGCTTGCTCACGCCTAGCAAGTGCATGGCGACCAGCGGCAACAGGGCCATGGACGCGCCAATCGCCCCGCAGGCCATGGCGATGAGCAGGAAACGCAGCACTTGCCCGCCGCCCGCCAGCGCCATGCCACTCCAGCGCAGCACGGCGCGCGCGCCCAGCGCCGCTTGCAGCACGGCGCCCGCCACCACCGCAAGTTGGGCGCCGATGGCGGCCAGGTCGTTCGATGCGGGCGGCCACTGGAACAGCAGCGCGCCCAGCGCCACGCCCGGCAACATGCCGCTGCCGCAGCGCGCCACCGCCGCCATCCCGATGCCGGCGGCCAGAAACAGCGGCGTGGCCGCCGGCGCCTCGAGCGCGCTGGGCAAATCAAAATGCCACAGCCAGCGCCCGCAGGCGCCCAGCAGCAGGGCCAGCACGACGTTGGCGGGCAAGGCCCCGTAGGCCATGGCGAGTCGACGCAAAGTTTTTTTCACTTGGGCCCCGCTTTCGTTTTCAGCGCGCTCACTCGTAGCGCGCGCGTATGCTTTGCCATACCGGATCGTCCTTGAGCTTACGGATCACGGGCGCCAGCCGCTCGTACACCTCGCGGTTGGCGTGCGGAACCAGGAAGCGGCGCTCGGTCTGCTGGCCCGGCAAGGCCGACACCTTCAGTTTTTCCGCCAAGGGATGGGTCTTGATGAAGTAGCGTAACACCGATTCGGCCACGATCACCGCGTCGACCCGCCCCAGCACCAGCTTTTCCAGATTCTTTTCCTCGGTCGGCGCGTCGTCGCGCTGCAGCTTGTGCAAGACAATCCATTCGTCGATGCCGGGATAGACGTAGCCGAGCGTGACGCCGATGCGCGCGCCATCTTGCGCCGCCGGCAAGTCGTAATTGAAGGGTTTGGCCGCGGTCGACACCAGCACGAAGCTGTCGAAAATAAAAGGCAGGGTCCAGTGGTATTTTTTTTGCGCCTCGTCGCCGAACCACTGCGGCATCATGCCGATCACGATGCCGTCGAGCTTTTGCTCTTCCAGCGTCACTTGCAGGCGCTTGCGTGGCATGTGCTCGAGCCGGAAGCTCAGGCCGGGAAGATTCTGCCGGTTCAGGTAGTCGACCATGTCCGGGTACAAGCCGTGCCCGGCATCGATCATCAGGGGAGCGAAGCTGGCGTTGGTGTACACGGTGATGGTCTCGGCGCGCAGCGGCGCTGCGCCGGCCAGCGCCAACAGCATCACTGCGATCCGGGGCAAACACCATCTCATCGTGGTTTGGCCTTTCCCTGATGCGGGCGCGGCCCGCAAAGTGTTAAAAATTATACCGCGCCGACCACAGCGTTGGCGGCCCAAAGCGTCGCGCCGGAACCACCATTTCCCCGTAGAAAATGTCATACTTGGAGGGCGCCGATGCAACATTGCTACCAATTGTCACTTTATTTTCGACTTTTGCTGGCAAAGCGCCCACGCTTGCCCACTCCCTGCCACCGGGTCGAGGACTATGTATCAGAGCAATTTGTCCGAGCTGTTTTCCACGCCGGCCAATCCGTCGCTGCTCAGCCACGGCAGCTACGATGCGCGCCTGGTGCTGCTGTCGCTGCTGGTGGCGATCTTCGCCTCATGGATGGGTCTGCAGATGGCGGGCCAGGCCCGGGGCGGGCGCGCGCTACGCGCCATCACCCTGCTCACCGGCAGCCTGGCGCTGGGCAGCGGGGTATGGGCCATGCACTTCGTGGGCATGCTCGCTTTTGACCTGTGCACCCGCGTCGACTACGACCCCACCATCACGATCGCCTCGCTGGTGCCCAGCGTGGCCGCCTCCTTCGTCGCGCTGTCCCTGATCGGGCGCGCGCATTTGCAGCGCTGGCACCTGGCCGGCGGCGGCTTGCTGGTGGGCGCGGGCATCGGCAGCATGCACTACATGGGCATGGCGGCCATGAAAATGAACCTGCTGCTGCGCTACGACCCGTGGATGTTCGCGCTCTCGATCGTGGTGGCCGTGGTGCTGGCCACGCTCGCCTTGTGGGTGCGCTTCGGCCTGCGCGAGATGGGGCCGCGCCTGTCGCAGCAGCGCCTGCTCCTGGCCAGCGCCGTCGTGATGGGCTGCGCCATCGCCGGCATGCACTACACCGGCATGGCGGCGGCGCGCTTCGTCGGCCAGGTGCCAAGCGGCGCCCCCGGCTCGTCCAACAGCGCCTTCCTGGCCATGTCGATCGCCCTTATCACGGTCGCTTTCACCGTCTTCGTGGCCGCCGCCAACGGCATGCTGCGCTACCGCGAGCTGTTCCTGCACCTGCGCCAGAGCGAGGGGTGGCTGCGCGCCCTGCTCACCACCACGGTCGATGGCGTGATCACGGTCGACGGCGACGGCAGCATCCGTGAATTCAATGCCTCGGCCGAGCGCATTTTCGGCTGGACCCGCGACGAAGTGCTTGGGCGCAGCGTCAGCGTGCTGATGGCCGATGTCGAGCGTTCCAGGCAGGACGGCTTGCTGGCCTATCTGCGCGACGGCGGGCTCGACGTTGTCGGCAGCGGCAGCGAAGTGCTGGGCCTGCGCAAGGATGGCAGCGTGGTGCCGATCCGGCGCGCCGTCGGGCACGCGCGCATGGGCGCGCGCGACCTATTCGTGTGCTTCATCACCGACATCAGCGAACGGCGCGCCATGGTGCAGGCGCTGCGCGACAGCGAGCAGCAGTTCCGCTCCCTGATCGGCAATATCCCGGGCGTTTCCTACCGCCGCCTGATGGTCGGAGAGCACCAGATGGTCTACATCAGCGACGCGGTCGAACGCGTCACCGGCTATCCGGCCGCCGACTTCCTCGGCACGCCGATCTTGCGCTCGTTCCGCTCGATGATACATCCGGGCGACCGGGCACGCGTGGCGCGCGTGGTCGAGCAAGCCATCCTCAACGAAAAAACCTACCTGATCGAATACCGCTTGCAGCACGCCGACGGCAGCACCCGCTGGCTGTGGGAAAACGGCACGGCCGTGCGCAACGAGGCGGGCGAGGTGCAGTGGCTCGACGGCGTGATCCTTGACATCAGCGCGCGCCACCAGATGGAGGAGGCGCTGCGCCTGGCCAAGGAAAAGGCCGAGCAGGCCGCCGCCGCGCGCGCCACCTTCGTGGCCAATATGAGCCATGAGATCCGCACCCCGATGAATTCCATCCTCGGCTTCACCGACGTGCTGCTCGACGGCGAGCTCACGCCCGAGCAGCGGCGCCACCTCGACACGGTGCGCAACGCCGGACGCTCGCTGCTGCGCCTGCTCAACGAGGTGCTCGACACGGCCAAGCTCGACAAGGGCGCGGTCGAACTCGAGCTGTCCGACTTCAGCCTCCTGGCCCTGATCGATGAACTCTCGTCCACGCTGGGCGCGAACGCGCGCGCCAAGGGCTTGACCATCGATATCGGCTACGACCAGGACTTGCCGACCTGCCTGCGCGGGGACGAGCTGCGCATCCGCCAGGTGCTCACCAACCTGCTCGACAACGCCATCAAGTTCACCGCCGCCGGGACCGTCAAGCTGGTGTGCGACGAGCACGATGGCCAGCTGCACTTCCTGGTGCAAGACACCGGCATCGGCATCGCGCCCGAGCGATTGTCCGCCATCTTCGAGCCCTTCACCCAGGCCGACGCGTCGATGACGCGCCGCTTTGGCGGCACCGGCCTTGGCACCACCATCAGCCGCCAGCTGGTGGACTTGATGGGCGGGCGCATCTGGGCCGAGAGCGCCAGCGGCGCCGGCACCGCCTTCCATGTGCTGCTGCCCCTGGTGCCGGCCGAGTTCGCGCCGCAGCAGCGCCGCAACCGCGCCGCCGTGGCGCTGCCGCCGCTGCACGTGCTGGCGGCGGACGACGTGCCGCAAAACCTGGAGCTGCTCAATTTGCTGTTGACGCGGCGCGGCCACACCATGGTGGGCGCGAGCGACGGCGCGCAAGCGTTCGACCTGGCCGAGCGCGAGTGCTTCGACATCATCTTGATGGACGTGCAGATGGCGCGCACCGACGGCTTGGCCGCCACCCGCGCGATCCGCGCCTCCGCCTCGCGCGACGGGAGAGCCCGCGTGCCGATCGTGGCGATGACGGCCAGCGTGCTCGACGCGCACCGGCGCGCCTGCGCCGAAGCGGGCATGGATGGTTTTTCCTCCAAGCCGGTCGACTGGTTCGCGCTGTCGCACGAAATGGCGCGCGTGCTCGGTCTGTCGACCGAGGGCACGCCCGAGCCCGTGCCCGGCGCCGACGCGGCCCAGGTGCTCAACCGCGAAGCGGGCTTGCGGCGCTGGACCGGACGCGTCGACGCCTATCGCCAGGCGCTATTCCATTTCGCGCAAGAGCATGGCAGCGCCGCCGCCTTCGCCAACCATGCGCGCACGCGGGACTATGCGCAATTGCAGGCCCAACTGCATCGCGTGCGCGGCGTGGCCGCCAATCTGGGGCTCGAACAACTAAGCGCCACCTTGCTCGCCGGCGAAGAACTGTGCGAGCAAGCCGGTGGGCCGCCCCGCGATGCCGCCTTGCCGGAACTGATCGAACGCCTCACTGGCGACCTGGCCGCGGCGGTGGCGGCGATCGGCCCGCGCCCGGAACCGCCGCCGGCGCCGGTGAGCGAGCGCACGGCCAGTGGCGCGCTCGACCAGCCACGCATCGACGCCGCCGCGCTAGCGCTGGCGCATGCCTTCGCGCGCGGCGCCCTGGACGACGCCGCCTTGAACGACTTGGCGGACGCCGTGGAGGGGCATATTCCCGCAGCCCAGATCGGCGCCATCCACGCCGCCATCTCCGACTTCGATTTCGCGCTGGCGCAGCGCCGCATCGACACCGCGCTTGCCAGCCTGGCGTCCAAACCCGAAGGGAAAGACGAACCATGATTCATCAACCGCAACCCCTGATCCTGGCCGTCGACGACGAGGCCACCAACCTGCAACTGCTGCGCCAGGTGCTGCAGGACGATTACCGCCTGCTGTTCGCCAAGGATGGCGAGCGCGCGCTCGAACTGGCCCGCACCGAGCTGCCCAACCTGATCCTGCTCGACGTCATGATGCCCGGCATGAGCGGCTACGCCACCTGCCGCGCGCTCAAGGCCAGCACCCTGACGGCGGCTATCCCCGTCATCTTCGTCACCGCCCTCACCGACACCGCCGACGAGGTGGACGGCTTCGAGGCCGGCGCCGTCGACTACATCACCAAGCCGGTCAGCCCGGCCATCGTGCGCGCGCGCGTGCGCACCCATCTGTCGCTGGTGCGCATGGACGAGCTGCGCGAGACGCGCCTGGCCATCGTGCAGCGCCTGGGCCTGGCGGCCGAATACAAAGACAACGAGACCGGCCTGCACGTGATCCGCATGAGTCACTTCGCCAAGGTGCTGGGCTTGGCGGCGGGGATGGGGGAACTCGAGGCGGACGACCTGCTGCACGCGGCGCCGATGCACGATGTGGGCAAGATCGGGATCCCGGACCGCATCTTGCAAAAGCCCGGCGCGCTCGACGCTGACGAATGGAAAATCATGCAAAGCCACGCGACCATCGGCGGCGACATCATCGGCGAACAGGCCGGTGGCATGCTGGGGATGGCGCGCAATATCGCGCTCACCCACCACGAAAAATGGGATGGCGGCGGCTATCCGCTCGGCCTGGCGGGTGAAACGATTCCACTGGAGGGGCGCATTGTCGCCATCGCCGACGTGTTCGACGCGCTCACCTCGGTGCGCCCGTACAAGAAGGCGTGGTCGGTGGAGGATGCGGTGATTTACCTGCAAGAGCAAAAAGGGCGCCACTTCGAAGCAGCCCTGGTCGAGCTGTTCCTGTCCCAGCTGCCGGCCATTCGCGCGATCAAGGACCGCTGGGCCGAACACTAAGCCGGGTCTTTCAAACCTTGACCTGCGCGCCGGCGCGCGGGTTCAACCCTAGGGCAAAACTCAGCCCTGGGGCAGCGCCTGCGGCACCAGCGCGCCGCTGGCCGCGGCCACTTCGCGGTATAGCGCCTCGTAGCTGCTGGCCATCTGTTCGGCGGTGAACATGCGCCAGTAGCGCGCCTCGGCGCGCTTGCCCATCTCGGCCGCCATCTGCGGGTTTTCCCACAAGGTGCGCATGGCCGCGCCGAAGGCCTGCGGGTCCGACGGCGGCACCACCAGGCCGGTGTCGCCATGGATGTTGATGTAGGTGGTGCCAGTGCCGATCTCGCTCGAGATCATCGGTTTGCCGTACATCGCGCCTTCGAGCAGCGAGATGCCGAACGCTTCCGAGCGCAGGTGCGAAGGAAAAGCCACCGCGTAGCACAGCGTGAGCAGCGCGACCTTGTCGGCGTCGTCGAGCGCGCCAACGAAAATCACATGGGTCAGCCCAAGGCGCTGCGCGTGCGCTTTGAGTTCCTGCTCGATCGGCCCGGCGCCGACGATCACGACCGGGTAATCGGAATTGGCCACCGCGTCGAGCAGGATGTGCAAGCCCTTGTAGTAGCGCAGCACGCCGACGAACAGGAAAAAGCGCTCGCCCACGCGCGCGCGCCAGCGTTCCAGCCTGGCCTGGTCCGGCTCCGGGTAGATCGTCTTGTCGAGGCCATAGGTGATCACGCGCGTCTTGTCGCGGTATTGGTCCAGCACCGCCGACGAGGCCATGTAATTGGGCGAGGTGGCGACGATCTGGTCGACGCTTTGCAAGAAGCGGTGCTTGAGCGGCTGGTACACGCGCAGCAAATGGCGCTGGCGCACGATGTCCGAATGGTAGGTCACCACGCTCGGCTTTTTGATGCGCGCGGCGAAGTGGGCCAGGTCCATGAAGGGCCACGGAAAATGGTAGTGCACCACGTCGCACTCGCTGGCCAGGCGCGCCAGGGCGCTGATGGCCGCCATCGAAAAACCGGTCGATGCGATCTCGAAATCGAGGCGCACGCGGTGCACGGTATGGCCCTCGAAATCGAACACGGGGCGATTTTTGTCGCGCGTGAGCGTGAGCACCTCGTTGCGCACGCCCAGTTTGCCCGTGCCCACACACAGCTGGCGGATCACCTGCTCGACGCCGCCCAGCGAATCGGGGTAATAGGTCTTGTAGAAATGGAGGACGCGCATAGGCTTCAATGGGTAAGTACAGCGTGATAGACGGCGGCCGTTTGCAAAGCCGTCTGATGCCAGGTCAGCTCGCGCGCACGCGCGTGGCCGGCCGCGATGCAGCGCGCGCGCAGCGCCTCGTCGCGCACCAGCGCCTGCATGGCCGCGCCAATCTCGCCGCTCGAGAGCGGATCGACGTCGACGGCGGCGCCGCGCGTCACTTCCGGCAGCGAAGTGGTGTTCGAGGCGACGACCGGCACGCCGGCCGCGAAGGCCTCGACGACGGGAATGCCGAAACCCTCGTACAGCGACGGGAACACGAACACGCCGGCCGCGGCGTACAACTGGCGCAGCTGCGCCTGCTGCGCCACCTGCCCCAGCCAGACCACGTTTTCGCCGTTTTGGCGCGCCGCCTCGATCTGGCGCACCAGCTCCTCGCAGCGCCAGCCGGCGCCACCGACGATGACGAGCTGGCGCTCGGAGCGCAGCGCCTGCGGCAAGCCCAGGTAGGCCGCCAACAGGCGTTCGATGTTTTTGCGCGGCTGCAGGGTGCCGACAAACAGGAAGTAGCCGGGGCGCAGGCCGTACTGCGCCAGCGTGGCCGCGGTCAACGCCGGGTCGGGCACCGTCTCCCAGTCGCGGCCGACGCCGCACGGCACCACGCTGACCTTGTTCTCGTCCACGCCGAAGCATTCAACCAGCTCGGCGATCGCGAAATGGGACAGCGCGATCACATGGTCGGCCTTGCGCGCGGCTTTTTTCTGCAGCCAGTTCTTGGTGCGGCGCAGGCGTTCGCTGCACCACTGGGGATACTTGATGGGCAGCGCATCGTGCAAGGTCGCCACCACCGGGCAATCCATGCGCACCACGCGGTAATCGGTCACGTGGAACAGGTCGGCCGGCATGTGCACGCGATGCGCGGCCGGCGTGAGCAGGTCGACCATCGAGGCCACTTCGAACGATTGCGGCATTAGCGTGCCCACTGCGGTACCCACTGCGGTACCCACTGCGGCCCCCACTGCGGTGCCCACTGCGGTGCCCTGGTGCGCGCCGCGCAGGCGCGGCCAGGAAAACGGCGCAACGTCGCAGTCGGCCAGCGGCAAGTGCTCGATCAGGGCGCGCGTGTACACGCCGATGCCGTCGAAGCGACCGCCATTATGATAGGGCTCGATCATGGTGCTGCCCAGGCCGACGCGCACGCGGCTCATGCCTGGAACATCCAGCGCAGCGTGTCGGCCAGCGGCACCGGCTCGAGCGCGCCGATGGCCGCGCGCAGGCGCGCGTTGCTGCCCAACAGGCGCAGCACGTCGTTGGCGCGCACAAAGGCGGGGTTCACGTGCACATTGATATGGTAGCCGGCGATCTGGCCCACCATGTCGATCACCTCCCCCAGCGAATGGGCGACCCCGGAGCACACATTGAAGCTCTGGCCGGCGGGCGCCGCCGCCAGCAGGCGCCGGTACACATTGGCCACCATGCGCACGTCGGAAAAATCGCGCGCCACCGCCAGGTTGCCCAGTTCGATATCGCGCGCGCCGCGCCGGAAGTGGCTGACGATCTTCGGCAGCAGGAAATTCTCGTGCTGGCCCACGCCGGTGTAATTAAAAGGGCGCACGATGGTCAGGGGCAGCTGCTCGCGCCACAGCGCCGCCATATGCTCCATCGCCAGTTTGCTCACCGCGTAGTCGTTCGAGGGCGCCGGCGCCACCGACTCGTCGATCACTTCTACCGCGGCGTTGCCGTACACATTGGCGGACGAGGCCAGCAGCACGCACGAGGCCTTGTGGGGGCAGGCGGCCAGCGCCTCGAGCAAATGGCGCGTGCCCAGCAGGTTCACCTGGTAGATGGCGTCCGCGTTCGCGTGCGCGACGAAGGAGATGGCGGCCAGGTGCGCCACCACGTCCGGCTGCACTTGCTCGACCATGGCCTGCACGGCGGCGCGGTCGCACAGGTCGACGACGAAGGTGTCCGCGCCGGCGGCCTCGCCATGCATCACGCTGCCGAACACGCGGTAGCCGGCTTGCTCAAGCTCGCGCGCCAGGTAGCGCCCGGTGAAGCCGTGCAAGCCGGTGATCAGGGCGCGCTTGCCCGCTCCCTCGGCCAGCGCCGTGGAGGCCGGTGCCGCAGCGGTGGACGCGCCCTGCATATTAGAAGGAGAAGCCCAGTTCGTTGCGGCGCAGATCGGCCTCGACCATCATCTGGCACAGCTGCTCGAGCGTGGTGGCGGGCTCCCAGCCCAGTTCGCGGCGCGCCTTGGAGGCGTCGCCAATCAGCAGTTCCACTTCGGCCGGGCGGTAGAATTTTGGACTCACCCGCACCAATTCGCGACCGGTGCGCTGGCAGTGGCCAGTCTCAGCCTCGGCGCAGCCGCGCCATTCGATGACGATGCCGGCCGCCTTGAACGCCATGCTGACGAAGTCGCGCACGGTTTCGGTGCGGTTGGTGGCCAGCACGAAGGTGTCGGGCGTGTGGGCTTGCAAGATGCGCCACATGCCATCGACGTACTCGCGCGCGTAACCCCAGTCGCGCTTGGCGTCCAGGTTGCCCAGTTCGAGAACCGAAAGCTTTCCCTGCACGATCTTGGCGACCGAATCGGTGATCTTGCGGGTGACGAATTCACGCCCGCGCAGCGGCGACTCGTGGTTGAACAAGATGCCCGAAGAAGCGAAGATGTCGTAGGATTCGCGGTAATTGACCGTCATCCAGTGCGCATATAGCTTGGCCACGCCGTAGGGACTGCGCGGATAAAAGGGCGTTTCTTCCACCTGGGGAATCGCTTGCACCTTGCCGAACATCTCGGAGGTGGACGCCTGGTAAAAGCGGATCTTGGGGTTGACGACGCGGATCGCCTCGAGCAGGTGCACGGCACCCAGGCCGGTGATGCTGGCCGTGGCCAGCGGCTGCTCGAAGGACACGCCGACAAAGCTTTGCGCGGCCAGGTTGTAGACCTCGTCCGGCTCGGCCGACTGCAGCAGGCGCAAGCTCGAGCTCATGTCGGTGAGGTCGAATTCGACCAGCGACAAGTTCGGGTGCGTGGCGATGCCCAATTCCTCGATGCGCCAGAAATTGACCGAACTGGAACGGCGGAAAGTGCCCGTCACCAGGTAGCCTTTTTCCAGCAGCAATTGCGCGAGGTAGGCGCCATCCTGGCCGGTAATGCCCGTGATGAGCGCTTTCTTTGTTTTTTGCATATTTTTGGTACTCGTGATTGCGGGCCGCGCAGCGGTGAACGAAGCGGCCCCAACAGGCTTTTATTAACCCGCCATTGTAACAGAGCCGTAGCAGTGCCCTTTCGCAATCATTTGCATGTCAATAATGCAATAATCGCTGCAGTATTATGCGGCCCCGGGCGGCGCCAGGCTTGCGTTCTTACGCGCCCTTACTTTTAATTCTTACGAGTTCAACGATACCGCGCGGACGGCCCCCGGCCGTTTGAGGGCGCTCAAGTGCGGCCGTGGCGATGTTGGCGCGCACCACCCTTGCTGGCGCGCGCCCAGGTTTGCTAGCGCTCGGCCACCGCGTCGACCACGCACAAGGCTGTCATGTTGACGATGCGGCGCACCGTGGCCGAGGGCGTCAAGATATGCACGGGACCTGCGCAGCCGAGCAGCACCGGGCCGATCGCGATGCCATTGCCGGCCGCCGTCTTGAGCAGGTTGTAGGTGATGTTGGCCGCGTCCAGGTTGGGCATCACCAACAGGTTGGCGTCGCCCTTGAGGGTCGAATGGGGCATCATGGCCGCGCGCAGCTTGGAGTCGAGCGCGGTGTCGCCGTGCATTTCGCCGTCCACTTCCAACAGCGGCGCGCGCTGCTGGATCAGGGCCAGCGCGGCGCGCATCTTTTGCGCCGATTCGCTATTGGCCGAACCGAAGTTCGAATGCGACAACAAGGCCGCGCGCGGACGCAAGCCAAAGCGTTCCATCTCTTCGGCCGCCAGGATGGTGATCTCGGCCAGTTGCTCGGCGCTCGGGTTCTCGTTGACGTGGGTGTCGACCAGGGCCAGCTGGCGCTCCGGCAGGATCAGGAAATTCATGGCCGCGTACACATGGGTGCCGGGACGCCGGCCCAGCACCTGGTCGATATAGTGCAGGTGCAAGGCGTTGGTGCCGAAGGTGCCGCAAATCATGCCGTCGGCGTCGCCCTTATGGATCATCATGGCGCCGATCAGGGTGTGGCGGCGGCGCATCTCGAGCTTGGCGTACTCGCGCGTGACACCCTTGCGCATCGTCATCTCGTAATAGCTTTGCCAATAGTCGCGGTAGCGCTGCTCCTGGTCCGGATTGATGATGTCGAAGTGCTCGCCCTGCTTCAAGCGCAGGCCGAATTTCTCGATGCGCGCGAGCAGCACGGCCGGGCGCCCCACCAGGATCGGGCGCGCCAAGCCTTCGTCGACCACCACTTGCACCGCGCGCAAGATGCGCTCGTCCTCGCCCTCGGCGTACACGATACGCTTGAGCTCGGGCGGCGCGCTCTTGGCCACCTGGAATAGCGGCTTCATGAAGGTGCCGCTGCGGTACACGAACTGGGTCAGGCTGTCGGCGTAGGCGCGCAAGTCGGCGATCGGGCGCGTCGCCACGCCCGACTCGAAGGCCGCCTTGGCCACCGCTGGCGCGATCTGCATCAACAGGCGCGGGTCGAAGGGCATCGGGATCAGGTATTCCGGCCCGAACGACAAGTTCGAGATGCCGTAGGTGGTGGCGACGACGTCGGACTGCTCGGCGTGGGCCAGCGCCGCGATCGCGTGCACCACCGCGATTTCCATTTCCCGCGTGATGGTGGTGGCGCCGCAATCGAGGGCGCCGCGGAATATATACGGGAAGCACAGCACATTGTTGACCTGGTTCGGGTAATCCGAACGGCCGGTGGCGATGATGGCATCGCTGCGCACGGCTTTGACTTCCTCGGGCAGGATTTCCGGGGTCGGATTGGCCAGCGCCAAGATCAGGGGCTTGTCCGCCATCATGGCCACCATGGCCGGCTTGAGCACGCCGCCGGCGGACAGGCCGAGGAATATATCGGCGCCCGGCATCACGTCGGCCAGGGTGCGCAGCGCCGTGTCCTGGGCGAAGCGCGCCTTGTCCGGGTCCATCAGCTCGGTGCGGCCCTGGTAGACCACGCCGGCCAGGTCGGTCACGAAGATGTTTTCGATCGGAAAACCCAAGTCGACGATCAATTCCAGGCAAGCGAGCGCGGCCGCGCCAGCGCCTGACACCACCATCTTGCAGTGGCGCAGATCCTTGCCCACCACCTTGATGCCGTTCAAGATGGCGGCGCCGACGATGATGGCGGTGCCGTGCTGGTCGTCATGGAAGACGGGAATCTTCATGCGCTCGCGCAACTGGCGCTCGATGTAGAAGCACTCGGGCGCCTTGATGTCTTCCAGGTTGATGCCGCCGAAGGTGGGTTCGAGCGAGGCGATGATGTCGACCAGCTTGTCCGGATCTTGTTCGTTGATTTCAATGTCGAACACGTCGACGCCGGCGAATTTCTTGAACAGCACGCCCTTGCCTTCCATCACGGGCTTGGAAGCGAGCGGGCCGATATTGCCCAGGCCAAGCACGGCGGTGCCATTGCTGATGACGGCCACCAGGTTGCCGCGCGCCGTGTATTTGTAGGAATTGGCCGGGTCCTTGACGATTTCCTCGCAGGGCGCGGCCACCCCGGGCGAATAGGCCAGCGCCAGGTCGCGCTGGTTCAATAGCTGCTTGGTGGGGGTGACGCTGATCTTGCCGGGGCGCGGGATTTCATGATATTCGAGCGCGGCCAGACGCAGTTGCTGGCGCAATTCTTCTTTTTTGTCCGATGACGAATCCATGCTGTGCGCACCTTCCTGTTGTTTCTTTCGGGAGGGTTCGATTCTAGCAGACCGCGTCTGGCGCCATCACTAGGTATTTCTACGGGCGGGGCGCGGGCATTAGCACGGACTGGCCGCGCATCAGTTGATCAATCGCAAACTCGCGGCGGCGCCGCCGCGCGCGCAATGCCCGCGTGCGCAATGGTCTGTCCACCATGGCCGTGCGCCCTGCGCTCGCACCTTGGGCGCGCCGCTTCGGTACAATCGGGCCATGCTCTCCGAATTTGACCTCATCAAGCAGTACTTCACGCGCGCTGTGCCCGGGCGCGCGGTGCTGGGCATCGGCGACGACTGCGCCTTGCTCGCGCCCGCGCCCGGCATGCAGATGGCCATCTCGACCGACATGCTGGTCGAGGGCCGCCATTTCTTCGCCGGCGCCGACGCGCGCGCGCTTGGCCACAAATGCCTGGCCGTGAACCTGTCGGACCTGGCCGCCATGGGCGCGCGCCCGCTCGCCTTCACGCTGGCGCTGGCGCTGCCGGCGGCCGAGCCGCGCTGGCTGGAAGCCTTCTCGGCCGGCCTGTTCGAGCTGGCCGACGCCCACGATTGCGAACTGATCGGCGGCGACACCACGCGCGGCCCGCTCACCATCAGCATCACCATTTTCGGCCAACTGGCGCCCGGCCACGCGCTGCGGCGCGCCGGCGCGCAGGCCGGCGACGACATCTGGGTCTCGGGCACGCTGGGCGACGCGCGCCTGGCCCTGGCCGGCTACACGGGCGAAGTGGCGCTCGACGCGGCCACCCTGGAGACGGCCGGCGCGCGCATGCACGCGCCCACGCCGCGCGTGGCGCTGGGGCGCGCGCTGGCGCAGGCGCCGCTGGCGCACGCGGCCATCGACATCTCGGACGGCCTGGTGGGCGACCTGGCTCATATTCTCACGGCCTCTAAGGTGGGCGCGACCATCGACGCCGACGCCCTGCCCGCCGGCCCCATGCTGGCGCGTCAGGAGCGCGCCTTGCGGCGCCGCTTTTGCCTGGCCGGCGGCGACGATTACGAACTATGCTTCACGGCCGCGCCGCGCGAGCGCGCCGCCGTCCTGGCGGCCGCGCAGTTGGCGGGCACGCCGGTGGCGCGCGTGGGCGTGATCGAGTCCAAGCCAGGCCTGCGCATCAGCGACGCGGCCGGCGCCGCGCTCGATCTGGCGCTGGCCGGCTTCGACCACTTCGCGAGCTAGGCGCGGCGGAGTGTGTCGGGCAAGGCGCCGGGCCGCCGCGCTCAAGCGTCCTGCTCGGGCGAATCGTAGGGCTCGGCTTCATCCTTGATGAAGTGGGCGTTGTGCGCGTCGTCCCGCGGCCCGTTCATCAGCCAGTAGTGATGGAAGGCGAGCCGGATATTGTCGCGCAGCTGGATGTCGTCCCACGGCTTGGTGTAGAAGCGGTAGATGGCGCCGCGGTTGATCGAGTCGAGCACCGCCTCCAGCCCCGTGTAGCCGGACAGGATGATACGGATCGTGTCCGGATAGAGCTCTTTGACCTTGCTGAGGAACTCGGTGCCGCTCATGACGGGCATGCGCTGGTCGCACACGATCACCTGCACCGGGTTCAAGGCCAGCAACTCGAAACCCTCGGCCGGCGACACCGCCATCAAGATCCGGTAGCCGTCGCGCCGTAGCAGGCGGTGCAGCGAGGACAGCACGTTGACGTCGTCGTCCATCAGCAGCAGGGTTTGGCGGTCCGCGTCCGGCCCGGCCGGCTCGGGCAGCAGGTTGCGGTTCTTGACCACCATCTCGGCCAGTTCGGCCGCCGCCAGCGGGCGGCTGAAGTAAAAGCCCTGGATCTCGTCGCAGCGGTGGCGCCGCAGGTAAGCCAGTTGCGAGCGCGTCTCCACCCCTTCGGCCACCACCTGCATCTTCAAGCTGTGCGCCATGCTGATGATGGCCAGCGCGATGGCCGCGTCGTCCGGATTGGTGGTCACCTCGCGCACGAAGGCGATGTCGATCTTGAGCTTGTCGATCGGGAAGCGCTTGAGGTAGGCCAGACTCGAATAGCCGGTGCCGAAGTCGTCGATCGCGACCCGGATGCCGAGCTGCTTGAGGCGGTTCAGCACGGCGATGGTGTGCTCGGCGTTGGACATGAGGGCGCTCTCGGTCAATTCGAGCTCGAGCATGCTGGCGTCGACCTTGTGACGCGCCAGCGCGTGCGCGATGTCGCCCTCCAGGTCGCCCTCCACGAACTGGCGGCTCGACACATTGACCGCCACCCGCACGTCGCCCACGCCGCTGCGATGCCACTGCGCGATCTGCTGGCATGCCGCATCGATCACCCAGGCGCCCACCCGCACAATCAAGCCGGTGTCTTCCATGGTGGGCACGAATTCGCTCGGCATCACCAGGCCAAGGTCGGGCCGGCGCCAGCGCAGCAGCGCCTCCACCCCGCAGATGCGCCCGGTCTGCACCTCCACCTTGGGCTGGTAGTACAGCACGAACTCGTGGTTTTCCAGCGCGTGCTGCAAGGCCGCTTCCAAGTCCAGGCGCGCCAGCACCTGCAGGTTCATGCCGGCGGTGAAGAAGCGGTAACCGTCGCGCCCGGCCTGCTTGGCGCGCTCCATCGCCGTGTCGGCGTATTTGACCAGGGTCTCGGGGTCGTCCGCGTCGTCCGGGTACATGGCGATGCCGATCGAGGCGGTCAAGGCGGCGGCGTGGCCGCGCAGCTCGAACGGCGCGCGCAGCGCCTCGCGCACATCGCTCGCCACCGCGATCGCGTTCTGCTGATTGCGCGGCATCGACAGGATCAGGGCGAACTCGTCGCCGCCCAGGCGCCCCACCGTGTCGCGCAGGCGCACGCACTGCACCAGCCGGTTCGAGAATTGGCGCAGCAGCTCGTCGCCCAGGGCGGCGCCGAACGAATCGTTGATGTTGCGGAAGCGGTCAAGCGCGATGAACAGCACCACCACGCGCCACTCCTTGTCGCGCGCCAGCTCGATCGCCTGCCCCAGGGTGCGGTAAAACAGGGTGCGGTTGGGCAGGCCGGTCAGGCTGTCGTAGTTGGCCAGGTGCTTGAGCCGCTCTTGCGCCTGCAAGCGCTCGCTGATGTCGCGCGCCACCGCGATCAGCATGCCGGCGCCGTCCGTCTGCATTTGCCAGCGCACCTCGACCGGCACCACGGCGCCATCGCTGCGGCGCAGCTCGGCCTCGGCCAGGTCTGGCAGCAGCAGCCGGTCGTGCGCGGGGTCGGCCTGGGCGGCCAGCTGGGCGCGCGACGCGAGGCCGAACTCGGACGGCTCCTGCCGCAGCAGTTCGGCGCGTTCGCAGCCGAGCATGCGGCAAGCGCCGTCGCTCACATCGACCTGGCGCATGCTGTGGGTGTCGATCAGGAAGATGGCGTCGCGGGTGGCGTCGAGCGCGCTGCGAAAGCGCTGCAGCTCGGCCGTGCGTTCGCGCACCGTCTGCTCCAGGCGCGCGCTGTAGCTGAGCGACTCGGCATGCAGCAGGCGCACTTCGAGCATATTGCGGATGCGGGTGAGCACCTCCACCGGATCGAAGGGCTTGCTGACGAAGTCGCGCGCGCCGGCGTCGAGCGCCGCCAGTTTTTTTTCCGGCTCGGCCGTCACCACCAGCACCGGCAGGTAGCCATCGGCCTCGAGCGGACGCAGCGCCGCCATCACCGCGAAACCGTCCATGACCGGCATGTGCAAATCGAGGATGATCAAGTCGAAACGCTGGCGCTCGTGCAGCGCGGCCACCTGGCGCGGGTCGGTGGTGGTCGTGACGCTGGTGTAGCCGCTGCCGGCGAGCAGAAACTCGAGCAGCTGGACATTGGCTTCCTGATCGTCGACGACCAGGATCTTGGCGCGATACAAGTCGTCGGTGCTGATCATGATGACTGGCTCCGGTTGGCCGGGTTGCGGCTGTTGACGTAGCTGAGCGTGGCGTCGATCGCCGCGTTGAACTCGTCGATGTTGATCGGCTTGGTCAAGTAGCGGTAAAAGCCGTTCGCCAAGCCTTTTTCCACGTCGCGCGGCATCGCATTGGCGGTCAGGGCGATCACCGGGATGTGCGCCGTGGCCGGGTCGTCGCGCAAGACCTTGAGCGCGTCGGTGCCGGACACGCAGGGCAGGTTCAAGTCCATCAGGATGATCTGCGGCTGGTGCGCCTTGGCCATCTCGATCCCCAGGTGCCCGTCCGGCGCGGCCAGCAGGCGCAGGTCGGGGCGAAAGCGCACGATCTCCTCGACCAGCTTGAGGTTGGCGGGATTGTCTTCCACGTACAGGATCGTGTTCTTGCCGGCGTGCGCCGCCTCGCGCTGGCCCAGCGCGAGCACCACGCCGTGCTCGAGCGCCGAGCGCTGCGGCTCGGTCAGGGCCAGCTCGATCCAGAACACCGTGCCCACGCCGATGCTGCTGGTGACGCCGATGGCGCCGCCCATCAGCTCGACCAGGCGCTTGGTCACCACCAGGCCGATGCCGCTGCCCTCCTCGGCGCCGCCCTCCTGGCCCAGGCGGTTGAAGGGCTCGAACAGCGCGTCCAGCTGGGCCGCGCTCAAGCCCAAGCCGGTGTCTTGCACCGACAGGCGCACCCGCTGCGGCCCCACCAGGCTGCAGTCGAGCACCACGGCGCCCTGCTCGCGGTTGTACTTGACCGCGTTCGACAGCAGGTTCAGCAGCACCTGCTTGAGGCGGGTGCGGTCGGCCAGCACGATGTAGCTGCCGTGCTCGGGGAACAGCACGCGGATATGGCGGCTATCGGCCAAGGGCTCGATCATGCTGCGGCACTCGGCCAGGATCTCGCGCAGCGCCACCGGCTCCATCGACAACGTCACCTTGCCCGATTCAACCTTGGCCAGGTCCAGGATCTCGTTGATCAAGGTGAGCAGGTGGCGTCCAGACTTGAGGATGTGGCCGGCGAACTCCTTCTTTTGCTGCAGGGTCGAAGGCAGCGCTTCGGAATTGAGAATTTGCGCGAAGCCGAGGATCGCGTTGAGCGGGGTGCGCAGCTCGTGGCTCATCGAGGACAGGAAGGACGACTTGGCCGCGTTCGCGTCCTCGGCCGCCTGCATCGCCATGGCCAGTTCGGCGTTGGTGGCCTCGAGCTGCATGGTGCGCTCGTGCACGCGCTGCTCGAGCTGGGCGTTCAAGCGCATCACTTCCTGCTGGGCGCGGCTGCGCTCGTCCGCCTCGCGCGCGATCTCGCTGTTGGACGTCTCGAGCGCGCGCGTGCGCTGCTCGATTTCGCTCAGCATGGCGTTGAAGGAATCGGCCAGCTCGGCCACCTCGTCGTCGCTCAGGCGCGGCGCGCGCCGTGAATAGTCGCGCGTGGCCACCACCTCGCGCGCGCTGTCGGCGATCGCCAGCAGCGGCGCCGTGACGATGCGGTCCAGGCGCCGCATCAACAGGTAGGCCAGCAGCATCGCCAGCACGATGGCGACGGCGGCGATCGCAAGGTAATCGAGCAGGCGCGACATGAGCGCGTATTCGGCGCGCAGGTAGACGGTGCCGAGCAGCTCGCCGTTGTCGATGATGCGCCGGTAGACGATCAGCTCGCCCCCGTCGACGCGCGTGCTATCGGCTTGCGGCTGGAGCGGGAAGCTGCGCAGCGCGCCGGGCGCCGTGTAGCTGGCGAACAGCTTGCCGTCGGCGTGGTAGATGGCGCCGGCCAGCACCACCGGGCGGATCCGCAGCAAGGCCAGGTTTTCGGCGGCCAGGCGGGTGTCGTCAAAGGCGAGCGCGGCCGAACTCATATGGCCGAGCAGCTCGGCCTGGGTGCTCATGTCGGACAACAGGCGCCGGTGAAAACCGCGCAAGTCGTAGGCGATCAGGGTGCCGATCGACACCAGCAGCGCCAGCAGCGCCGTCAGCATCACCACGGCCACCAGTTTGTGGCGCACCGAGCGCAGGCGCGGGAGCTTCATGACACGCCCTCCGTGTGCACCTTTTGCGCCGCCGCCAGCATGCGCGCGCTGATGCGCAGGCGGCTCGACGCCACCGGCTTCAAGGCCACCTGGAAGCGCAAGCGCTCGTCCGCCACCACGAAATTGATCATGCAGCCGAGCGAAAACGCCGTGTCCGAGTCCGACACCGTCAGCACCGGCTGGCCGCGCGTGGCCGCCAGCAGTTCGCTCACCAGAGCGCGGTCGTTGCCGCCGATGTAGACGATGTGCAGGGCGCCGGGTGGCTCGCCCCGTTTGAGGCGCCGGATCTCGATCGGGTGGCCGTTGGCGCTGCGCCCGGCCACGATTTGCTCGAGCTGCTCGGCCAGCGCCTCGTTGCCGGCCACGCCGATCAGGATCGGGCTGTCGGCGCGCGCGAAGCTGCCTTCGGGCCATTCGACGAAGCCAGTGAATTTGTACAGGTAGGCGGCCTTGACCTGGTGCTCGATCAGGGGCGCGCCCGGCTCGGCCCAGGCCGGCGCGGCCGGCGCCAGCGTCCCCGCCAGCAGCAGCGCCAGCAGCAGCGCGGGCAGCAGATGCGTGCGCGTCAGTAGCCTCAGAAGCGCCATGTCAAGCGCCCCACCAAGCTGCGTTGATACAGGCTGCGGGTGGCCGGCGGTCCGAACTCGACGTGGTCGGCGGCAAGCAGGTTTTGCGCCATCAGCGACAGGTCCAGGTGCTTGTCGAGCTGCCACCCCAGCCGCAGGTCGAGCGCCGTGTAAGACGGCACCGTCGGCTTGGGCAGGGCGCCCACATGGCGCAGCGTCGCGTCCAGTTCCAGATTGTCCGACAGGTCGAGCGAGGAGCGCAGCTGCCACCAGGCAGAGGGGTCGTTGTTGGCCAGCGCGCTGGCGCCGCTCATGTCAGCACTGCCCGGCTCGGCCGCGGTCGCCAGGTGCTGCACGGTGGCGCCGGCCATCAGGCGCCAGCCGCGCCGCACGTCCCAGGTGGCGGACGCTTCGATGCCGCGACTGCGCCCGCTGGCACGGTTCTGGAACACCAGCCCGGGCCCGTCGGGATTGCGCTCGATCGTGCGCAAACGGTCGTAGTCGCTCGCGAACAAGGTCAGCGCGTACGCGGTGGTGGCGAACTGGGCGCGGTAGCCCGCTTGCGCCACCTTGGCCACCTCGGCCACGAAATCGGGGCCGCCCGCGATATTGAAGGCCGGCACACCATTCACCACGCGCGGCGCGCTGGGCGAATAAAGGTCGCGGTCGATGCGCGAGGGCACCCGCACCGCGCGCGCCAACGAGGCCCACAGCAATTGCCGGTCCGTCGCCTGCCAAGCCAGGCTCGCGCTGGGCAGCCACTCATTGCCCGTGTAGCTATTGCGTTCGAACTTGAGGCCGCCCGTCAGGCGCAGTGCCGGCGTCAGACTGAGCGCGTCCTGGGCGAACAGATTGGTCCAGCGCAGCTCGGTGTCGCCGGGTAGAAAGCCGAAGGCGGCGCCGTTTTGCACGCGGTCGACGGCAATCCGGTGGCCCCCGCCCCACACCAGTTGCTGCGCCGTCCCCAGCGCCAGGCTGTGCTGCACTTCGAGGTCGAGCGTGTCGAGGTGTTCGGCAAACGCGTTCGGCTGGTCGCGCTCGGTATGGTCAAGGTAGGCTTGCACCCGCAGCGCCGCGCCCGCCCCAAGCGCGCGCTCGAGGCGCGCCAATAGATTGGCCCCGCCGATGTCGATGTCACGCGTGCCCATCTGGCGCAGCGCCCCGCGGTAGGCGTCGCCTTGCACGGTGATGCCGCCGCCGTCGTAGCGCAAGCCCGCTTGCAGGCGGCGCCAGCCCGTCGCCGTGTCCTTGCCGGCCGCGTTGACGGTGTCAAGCGCGCTGGCTTGCTTGACATAGGCGCGCCAGGCGCCCGCGCCGAGCTTGGCACCGGCGCGCACGGCGCCGCTGCGCAAGGCGCCGCCGCCATCGAGCGTGGCCAGCACGCCGAGGGTATCGAGCGCGCTTTTCGTGATGATGTTGATGACGCCGTTGACGGCGTTCGCGCCCCACAAGGTGGCGCCCGGCCCGCTGATGACCTCGATGCGCGCGATATCGTCGAGCACCAGGTCTTGCGCGTCCCAGTACACTCCCGAGAACAGCGGGCTGTAGACGGTGCGCCCGTCGATCAGGACCAGCAGCTTGTTTTCGAAGGGGTTGTTGAAGCCGCGCGCCGTCACCGCGTAATTGCGCGCGTCCACCTGCGCCACTTGCAGGTTCGGCGCCAGGCGCAGCGCCTCGGGCAAGGTGGCCGCGCCGGCGCGCCGGATGTCGTTGGCGCTGATCACGAACACCGAGGCGGCCGCGTTGCCCAGGCGCTCGGGCAGCTTCGACACCGATGTGATCTTGACGTCGGCCAGTTCCTCGAGCGACAGGTTGGCGAAATTGTCGCCGCCCGCTTCGGCCCGCGCCGGCGCTTGCAGCGCGGCGCCCGCGGCCAGCGCGGCCAGGGCGCGCAGCAAACGAGCCCTTATATCATCAGGCAGCATCGACAAGGTATCCTCCGAAGGCGCAGTTTGCAAGACCAGGGACAAGACACAACACCGTGACAAGACAGGATAACAAAACGCAGCGGCGCACACACGCAAGTGTTAAGTCGTGTTCGATTGATTTAACATAAACGAGTCTACCTGTTTTCCGGCGCGCTTTCCGCATATTTCGTGCGCGCATGGGCATGAATTGAAAGATTGCGTTTCCAGCAGCATGGCGGAAGCGCTAGAATTGGCGCTGGGACGGGCTGCCGCTGCGCCTGCCCGCATGGTAAAGTGAGGCGCGCCCTCGCCCCTGGTATGGCGGCGCGCAAGGACCCCCTATCCAAAGGAGCTTGACGTGACGAACGAGATAATGGATTTGGCCACCAAGGTGGGCCAGGCACTGCAAGCGAAGGGCCTGCTGCTGGCCACCGGCGAGTCCTGCACCGGCGGCGGTGTGGCCATGGCCATCACGGAGGTGGCCGGCTCGACCGGCTGGTTCGATTGCGGCTTCATCGCCTATTCGAACGCCTCCAAGACCGAACTGCTGGAAGTGCCGGCGGCCCTGATCGCCCAGCATGGCACCGTGAGCGAGGAAGTGGCGGCGGCGATGGCTGAAGGCGCGCTCGCCAACAGCAATGCCCACGTGGCGCTATCGACAACGGGCATCGCCGGTCCCACCGGCGCGGTGCCTGGCAAACCGGTCGGCACCGTGTGCTTCGGCTGGGCCCGCGGCGAGCAGTGCCACACCGAGCGCCTGGTGTTCGCGGGCGACCGCCAGGCGGTGCGCGAGCAAACAGTGCGCCACGCCTTGCAAGGCTTGCTGCGTTTTATCGAGTAGCGCGCTCCCGGTGCCCCGTCCCCTTGCCTCATCGCCGCGCCGCGCTTCGCTGCGGCGCGCGCTGGCCGCGCTGGCCATGTTGGCAAACTGCGCCGGCGCGGCAACGGCGCCCGTTGCGGACGCGGCGCGCGCCAGCGTCACCATCTATGCCGCCGGCGACATCGCCGACTGCCGCCACCGCCCGCCCGCCTGGAGCGGCGCCGCCGCCACCGCCGAGCTGGTCGCGGCCGCCCTCGCGCGCGCGCCCGACGGCACCGTGCTGACCCTGGGCGACGCCACCTATCCGCGCGGCGCGGCCGCCGAATTTTCCGATTGCTATGCGCCGACCTGGGGCCGCTTCAAGCAAGCCACCCGCCCGGCGCCCGGCAACCACGAATACGCCAGCGCCGGCGCGGCCCCGTATTTCGACTACTTCGGCGCGGCCGCGGCGCCCGCGCGCGGCGGCTACTACAGCTTCGAGCTCGGCGCCTGGCACTTGGTGGCCCTGAACAGCATGCTGACGGCGCAGGCGCGCACGCGCCAGCTTGAGTGGCTGCGCGCCGACCTGGCCGCGCACCGTCAACGCTGCACGCTCGCGTATTGGCACCACCCCCTGTATAGTTCGGGCGGCCACGCGCCGGACGCGCGCATGCGCGCGGCCTGGCAAGTCCTGTATGAAGCCGGCGCCGACGTGGTGCTGTCCGGGCACGACCACGACTACGAGCGCTTCGCGCCGCAGGACGCAAACGGGCGCGTCGACACCGCGCGCGGACTGCGCCAGTTCGTGGTGGGCACCGGCGGCGCCTACGCCACCCCTTTCGTGCGCGCGCTGGCCAATAGCGAAGCGCGTGATAGCGCGCGCAGCGGCGTGCTGCGCCTGCAGCTGGGCCAGGATGGCTATGCCTGGGACTTCATGGAGGCGTCGTATGATGGCTTCCCGAACGGCGCGCCGCCCGACCATGGCCAGGCCCGCTGCCATGCGCGCCAGGGCGCGTGAGCGCGGGGATGGCGGCTTGAGTACGGACAGATCGAATCATTAGGGGAGCAGGCGATGCAAAACACGGTTCACTTCATCTTGCAAGGCAAAGGCGGCATTGGCAAGACGCTGGTTTCGACCATCCTGGCGCAATGGATCGCGCCCAAGGACGAGCAGGCGCTGCGCTGCTACGACACCGACCAGGAAAACGCCACCTTTTCGCGCTACAAGGCGATGGCGGTCAAGCACGTGCCGGTGATGACGGACGCGCGCAACATCGACCCCAAGCGCTTCGACGCCCTGATGATCGATATCCTGGAAGAGGACGGCAACTGCGTGATCGACAATGGCGCCAACACCTTTTCGCCCCTGATGGGCTACCTGATCGAAAACGATTGCTTCGACCTGCTCAAGGAATCGGGACGCAAGGTCTACATCCACACCATCGTCGGCGGCGGCGACACCTTGCACGACACGGCCATGGGCTTCGTGTCGACCGCCAAGGCTACCAACGTGCCGCTGGTGTTGTGGGAAAACGAGCACTTCGGTCTGCTGCAATCGGCCGCCGGCAAGGTCTTCACCGAATCGCAAACCTTTGCCGACCATGCCGAGCGCGTGTGCGGGCGCGTGGTGCTGGCCCAGCGCAACGCCGACACCTTCGGCGCCGACATCAAGAAGATGAACACGGCGCGCCTGACGGCCGAGGAAGTCAAGGAAAGCGACAAGTTCAACGTGATGGAAAAGCAGCGCATCAAGGTCGTGTTCCGCGACCTGTTCGAACAACTCGACAAAGTCCAGTGGTAAGCGCCATGGATCCGCAAAAACTGCGCAGCCTGGTGTTCGACAAGACCGGCATCAAGGTCGATGTCGACGATCCGATCTTCGCGCTCGTCGCGCTCAATGAAGCGGTGCTGGGCGAAGCGGCCGAGCGCCACGCCGCCATGCTGGAAGCGGCCACGCGCGCGCTGGCCGAGCAAGCCGAGCTGCTGCTCGACGGTGGCGCGCATTGCCGCTACCATGCGGGCGGCGAACGGCCGGCCGCCCTGCTCATGGCGCCCGCCGCGGCGACGGCGCAAGTGGCGCGGGACGCCGGCAAGCGGGAGGGCGCCACGCCCTGGCTGCGCAGCGCCGCCGCCGGCGCCGCCGGTGCGCTCGCTGGCGTGCTGCTCATGCAGCTGGTGTTGGCGAGCTGGTTCAAGCCGGCCCCGCCGCCGGCGCCGGTGCTGCAGGCGCGCGAACTGAGCGCCGAACAAAGCGCCGCCATCCGCAACGGCGAAAAGCTGGCCCGCATTGTCCAAAAGCTCGACCAGAAAACCCGCAACACCATCGCTGCCGAAATGCAGAAACCTTGAATCGGCCATCGCGCCGCCTACCCGCACCACCTGCCCGCCTGCCCATGAAGTTCACCGTTTCGCCACCGCGCCTGTCCGCCGCCCTGATCCTGCCCGTTCTGCTGCTGCTCGTGGGCGCCAGCGCGCCACTGCCTGATGTGCCAAGCGCGCCGCCCGCGTCCGCCCTGCCGCGCATCGCGCTCGACAAGATCACGCTGCCCAACGGTCTCGAGCTGATCATGGTGGAAGACCACAAGCTGCCCATCGTCGCCGTCAACCTGTGGTACCACGTGGGCCCGGCCAACGAGGCGCCCGGCCTGACCGGTTTCGCCCACCTGTTCGAGCACATGATGTTCGCCGGCACCAAGCATCTGCCGCGCGGCATGTCGGACCAGCTGCTCGAAGGGGCTGGCGCGACCGACTCGAACGGCAGCACCGATTTCGACCGCACCAATTACTACGACACGGTGCCGTCGAACCAGCTCGAGCTGGCGCTGTGGGCCCATTCGGACCGGATGGGCTACCTGCTCGACGTGCTCGACCAGAAGGGCTTGGCGATCCAGCAAGACGTGGTGCGCAACGAGCGCCGCCAGACCATCGAGAACACGCCCTATGGCATCGTCAGCGAAGCGCTGGTCCATTTGATGCTGCCGCGCGAGCATCCGTACTACGCGAGCGTGATGGGCTCGCACGCCGACATCCAGAACGCCAAGCTGGGCGACATCCGCGCCTTCTTCAAGCGCTACTACGTCCCCAACAACGCCAGCCTGGTGATCGCCGGCGACATCGATAAGGCCAGCACGCGCGCGCTGGTGGCCAAATACTTCGGCAGCTTCAAGCGCGGCCCGCGGCTCGAGCGGCCCAGCGTACCGACGCCGCCCATCACGGCCGAGCGGCGCGCCGTCGTCACCGACCGGGTCGAGTTGGCGCGCGTGTTCATGGGCTGGCTGAGCGCGCCGGCGTTCAAGCCAGGTGACGCCGAACTGGCGGTGGCCGCGCAAGTGCTTGGCGGAGGCAAGTCGAGCCGCCTGTACAAGGCGCTGGTGTACGACAAGCAGATCGCGCAAGACGTTTCGGCGGCCCAGAACGCGAACGCCTTGACCTCGATGTTCGTGGTCGACGCCACCGCCCGCCCCGGCCACAGCGCGCAAGAAATCGAAGCGGCGATCGACGCCGAACTGCAAGCGCTGCGCAGCACCGGACCGAGCGAGAAGGAAGTCGAACGCGCGCGCAACAGCATCGAGACGGCGATGCTGACGTCGATCGAAAAGCTGGGCGGCACCGGCCTGGCCAACCAGCTCAATCAATACAACCAATATGTGGGCGACCCCGCTTACCTGGGCGAGGACATCGCGCGCATCCGGCGCGTCAGCGCGGCCGACGTGCAGCGCGTGATGATCGCGCAGTTGCGCAGCGACGCGCGCGCCGTCGTGCACGGCATCCCGGGCAAGCAAGAGCTGGCGCCCGAGGTGCCGACGCCGCCGCTGCCCAAGGGACGCCTGGCCGCGCCCGAGGCCGTCAACGTGGAACAGGCCTGGCGCCGCCATGTCCCGAAGGCGGGGCCGGCGCCGGCGATCGCGCTGCCACGCGCGAGCACGTTCACGCTGGCCAATGGCTTGACCGTGATCCACCATGACAACCCGACCCTGCCGCTGGTGTCGGCCGACCTGGTCATCAAGAGCGGCGCGCAAGCCAATCCGCTCGAGCGCCCCGGCCTGGCCAGCTTCACCGCCGACATGCTCGACGAGGGCAGCAGCACGCGCAGCTCGCCCCAGATCGCCGACGACTTCGCCCAACTGGGCAGCGCCATCGATATCGCCAGCGGCGCCGATTCGTCGCGCCTGGCGGTGCTGGCGCTGAAAGACCATTTCGCCGGTGCGCTCGCGCTGCTGGCCGACGTGGCGCGCAATCCGGCCTTTCCGGCGGCCGAGGTGGAACGCCAGCGCAGCAGCCGCATCGGCGACCTGAGCCAGTTGCGCGAGAACGCGGCCTCGGTCGCGACCGTGGCCGCGGCCGGCGCCCTGTACGGCGATCACCATCCCCTCGGTTACGGCGAACTTGGCACGCGCGCGGCGATCGAGGCGACCTCGCGCGCCGACCTGCAAGCGTTCTGGCAGCGCCACTACCTACCCAACAACGCCGCCCTGGTGGTGGCCGGCGACATCCGCGCGGCCGACTTGAAGGTACTGGCCGAGCGCGTGTTCGGCAGCTGGCGCAGCGGCCCCGTGCCAACGCCCGCGGCGGCCGTGCCGGCGCCCACGCGCGCGCGCCTGGTACTGGTCGACAAACCGGGCACGCCGCAAACGGCGCTGCGCGTGACGACCCTCGGCCCGGCGCGCCAGACCCCGGACTTCGCCGCGCTGGAGGTGATGAACGCGGCGCTCGGCGGCTTGTTCACCAGCCGCCTGAACAATAACCTGCGCGAACAGAAAGGCTACACCTACGGCGTCGGTTCGCAATTCATCTACCACCGCTCGGCCGGGCCGTTCGCCATCAGCGGCAGCGTGCGCACCGACGTCACCGGCGCCGCGCTGGCCGAAGTGTTCAAGGAAGTGCGCGGCATGCGCGCGCGCGCCATGACGCCGGCCGAACTGAGCCAGGCGCGCAATTCGCAAATCCTGTCCCTGCCCGGCTTGTTCGACTCGGACCGCAGCATCGCTTACAGCCTGGCCGGCACCTATGTGTACGACCTGGGCCTCGATTATTACAGCGGCTTGGCGCAGCGCTTCGCCAGTGTCACCAGCGCGCAAGTGCAGGCCGTCGCCAAGCAATACCTGGTGCCCGAGCGCTTGATCGTGGTCGGCGTGGGCGACCGCGCCAAGATCGATGCCCAGCTTTCACGCCTCAAGCTGGGTGCGCCGGAAGTGCGCGATGAAGATGGCACGCTGCGCGCTGGCGCACACGCAGATGGCACGCACGCAGATGGCGTGCCACGCAATGCCACACGGCCCGATGACAAGTAACGCTGAACGGCGCGTGGCGCGCTGCCGCGCGCACGCGCGCCGCGCCGCCCCGCTATTGGCGCTGCTGGCGCTGGCGGCCAGTTGCGCGCCAGGCGCCCGCGCCGCCGCGCCGCAGCAGCAGGGCTGGATCGCGCTCAGCGTGAGCGCCAATTCAACCTTCCTGCCGCCGCTGCGGCGCCTGCTGCTGCGCCGCCTCGACGGCAAGGGCGCGCCGGTGGCGGCGCTCGAGCGCGTGGCGCCGGACCATGGACAGGACACGGCCTTGTTCGCCGGCGCGCTGCCGGCCGGCGAATACGCCTTGGTCGGTCTGCAAGATGGCGCCGGCGTGTTGCGCGTGGCGCTGGCCGACAACGCCTTGAATCGGCTGGGGACCTTGCGGGTGGCGCCGCGCCAGCCGGCCGACCTGGGCCGCCTGGTGCTCACGGCCATGAACGAGCGCACCGTGTTCGGCCGCAGCGCGCACGCGCTCTCGAACCTGGCCCTGCTGCGGCGCTTGGCGCCGGCGCTGGCGCCCCGGTTTGCGCCCGCGCTTGCGCCCCGGCGCGCGGGCGACGCCGCGTCCGGCTGGAGCGCGCCGCGCCCGGCCACGGACAACGTCGAAGACTACGCGCTGGTGCGGCCGGTCGGCGCGCGCTGCCCCAGCATGCTGGCGGACGGGCGCCTGGTGGTGGCGTCCGGCCTCGGTTCGGTGTTGCAGCGCTCGCCGCAAGGACATTGGCGCGTACTGCACGCGAGCACCATCGAGTCACTCAACTGCTTGCTGGCGCTCGACTGGCCCGACACGACCCTGGTCGCCGTCGGCGCACACGGCAGCTTCCAGCGCTTGCCCGCCGGCGCCGCCACGCTGCTGCCGGCCGATCCCGGCGACCTGCCGCCGGGCGATTTGCTGAGCATAGGCGGCAGCGCGGCCGCCGGCTGGTACCTGTTGCACCGGAACGGCGCGCGCTTGACGATCTACCATTCCGCGGCGCTGTTCGGCGGTCATTGGCAAGCGCTGCATGTGGACCAGGAAGGTGCGCAGGCCCAGCCCTGGACTTGGCGCAGCGCCACCGGCATGGGCTACGCGCGCGCCAGCGGCGCGATCGTGCAACTGGACTTCGCATCCGGCGTGTGCATCACAAGGATGGCGCCCGAGCGCCTGGCCGGCATCGCCGCCCGCCCCGACGGGGGCCTTGCCGCGCTGGGCGAACGCAGCGGGAACGCTTACCTGGCGGGCGCCGGCGCGCACGACTGGCAAACGCTGGCGGCGCCGCCGGCGGCGCTGCGCGGCCCGCCCCAGGCCAGCGCCACGGCACTGCTGGCAGCGGCCGGCGGCATGCTCTACACCAGCGCCGACCAGGGCGGGCATTGGCAGCAGCTGGGCCAGTTCGCCGACGACAGCAGCTTGCTGGCGGTGCCGGGCGGCCCCCTGCTGGAGGTGCACGCCGGGCGCAGCGGCCTGTTCTACCTGCGCGCCTCCGGCGACGGCGGCGCGACTTGGCGCACCGAATACAGCAACTTCGACCGGCAAGCGCTGGAAGACGAAGGCAACGGCGCCAAATAGCGCACGCCATTGGCTGCGTCCTCCAGCGCTTGCCGTGCGGCGCGAAGTTCGCTAACATGTGAACAGCTATTCACATATCAAGATGAACAATCCCACCATTCCCGACGGCGCCGTCGCCGAACTGGCCGACCTGTTCCACCTGCTGGGCGATCCGACGCGCCTGCACATCGTGCTCGCCTGCCTGGACGACCCGATCGCGGTGGGCGACATCGCGGCCAGCCTGCAGTTGAGCAGTTCGCTGGTAAGCCACCATTTGCGCCTGCTGCGGGCGGCGCGCATCGTCAAGTCCGAACGCCAGGGCCGCCAGATTTTTTACTCCGCGGCCGATGCCCACATCAGCGACGTGCTCGGCGACATGCTCGAGCACATCGCGGAACCCGTCACCGGAAACGAGCCATGACAGACACGCACAAACACGAGCACGAGCACGAGCACGAGGACGATCACGGGCGCAGGCACGGTCACGATGATCACAATCACGATCACGCGCACGATCACGCGCACGATCATGGGCATGGGCATGGGCACGATCATCACGGCCACAGTCACGCGCACGGCCATGCCCATCACTTCGACCCCGCCACGGCCGGACGCGCCTTCCTGATCGCGATCGTCCTGAACACGGTGTTCGTGGGCGTCGAATTCGCCTACGGCTTCATCGCCAACTCGACCGCGCTGATGGCCGACGCCGGCCACAACCTGTCCGACGTGCTCGGCCTGGCCCTGGCCTGGGGCGCGGCCGCCCTGATGCGGCGCGCGCCGAACCTGCGCTACACCTATGGCTTGCGCGGCTCGACCATCCTGGCCGCCATGCTCAACGCCATGCTGCTGATGGCCGCCTGCGGCGCCATCGCGTGGGAAGCGCTGCACCGCCTGTCGCAGCCGGGCCCGGTGGCGGGCTTGACGGTATCGGTGGTGGCGGGGGTCGGCATCGTCGTCAACGGCGTCTCGGCCTGGCTATTCATGGCCGGCAGCAAGGACGACTTGAACGTGCGCGCCGCCTACCAGCACATGGCGGCCGACGCCCTGGTCTCGTTCGGAGTGCTGCTCGCGGGCGCGGCCATCATGGCCACCGGCTGGAGCTGGATCGATCCCCTGCTGTCGATCGCGATCGTGCTCGCCATCGTGGCCGGCACCTGGTCGCTGCTGCGCGAATCGCTGCGCATGCTGATGGCGGCGGTGCCCGATTCGATCGACGCGGCGCGCGTGCGCCAATTCCTGGCCGAGCGCCCCGGGGTAGCCGCCATGCACGATATGCATATCTGGGCCATGAGCACCACCGAGACCGCCCTCACCGTGCACCTGGTGATGCCGCTTGGGCATCCGGGCGACGAATTCATCGACGCCACCGTGGCCCAGCTCAAGACCGATTTCGCGATCCACCACTGCACACTGCAGATCGAGCACGGCACCACCGTTCACGCGTGCAGCCTGCACGCCGAGCATTGAAGCGCGCGCGCCTCAGGTGGCCAGATTGGCGAACAAGGCGGTGCTGAGGTAGCGCTCGCCGTAGGATGGAATGATGGTGACGATCAGCTTGCCCGCATTGTGCGGGCGCTGCGCCACCTGGAACGCGGCCCACAAGGCCGCCCCCGATGAAATCCCCACCAACAAGCCTTCCATGCTGGCGGCGCGGCGCGCCGTCTCGAAGGCGTCCTCGTTGGCCACCGTGATGACTTCGTCGTAGATGGCGCGGTTGAGCACCTCCGGCACGAAGCCGGCGCCAATGCCCTGGATCGGATGCGGGCCCTTGCTGCCCTTTGAAAGCATGGGCGAGGCTTCCGGCTCGACCGCGATCACCTGCACCGCGCTATTGCGCTCTTTGAGCACTTCGCCCACGCCGGTGATGGTGCCGCCGGTGCCAACACCGGCCACCAGGATGTCGACCTTGCCGTCGGTGTCGCGCCAGATTTCCTCGGCCGTGGTGCGGCGGTGCGCGTCCGGATTGGCGGGATTGTTGAACTGCTGCGGCATCAGGTAGCGCGGATCGGAGGCGGCCAATTCCTCGGCCTTGCGGATCGCCCCCAGCATCCCTTCGCTGCCCGGCGTGAGGATCAGCTGCGCCCCGTAGGCGCGCAGCAGCGTGCGCCGCTCCAGGCTCATGGTATCTGGCATGGTCAAGGCGCAGCGGTAGCCGCGCGCCGCGCACACCATCGCCAGCGCGATGCCGGTGTTGCCGCTGGTGGGCTCGACGATGATGGTGTCGGGGCCGATCCGTCCCGCGCGCTCGGCCGCCTCGATCATGGCCAGGCCAATCCGGTCCTTGACGCTGTGGCCGGGATTGTAGAACTCGAGCTTGCCCAGCACCTGGGCCGCGCCCGGCGGCACCAGGCGGCGGATCCGCACCAGCGGGGTATTGCCAATCAATTCCGTGACATCGTTCGCGATTCTCATCGTGTTCCCCTGTTCTGGTGCGGCGCGCGCCGCGCTCAATGCGGTTTTATTTCACGTCCATCAGCTCGACGTCGAAGATCAGGGCGGCATCGGGCGGAATCACGCCGCCAGGTGCGCCGCGCTTGCCGTAGGCCAGTTCGGACGGGATGATCAAGGTGCGCTTGCCGCCCACCCGCATGCCAGCCACGCCCTGGTCCCAGCCCTTGATCACGCGCCCGGCGCCGAGCGGGAAATTGAGGGGGCCGCGCCCGACCGAGCTGTCGAACTGCTTGCCGTGCTGCTGCGCCGCGAGCGGCTTGTACAGCCAGCCCGTGTAGTTGACAAACACTTCGCTGCCCGACTCGGCCAGCTTGCCGGTGCCGACCACGGTGTCGATCCTGACCAGTCCATTGGCGTCGGGCAGGCCGGTCGGCGCGGCGACGGCAGCCGGCGCGGACGCGGCGGCGGAAGCCTGGGCCGCCGGCTCGCCAGCCTGGGCGGCGGTGGCGGCGCAGATGAGGGCGACAAATAGGGAACGACGCAGGGAACGACGCAGGGAACGACTAATCATGGTGGTGTCTTTCGGTGAAGTTGCGTGAACGGGGTTAAGCGCACGCTATCATAGCAAGGCTTCGGCGCCCTGCACAGCGTCTGCTCCGGGCGCGCCGAAAGCGAGGCGGCGCAGCACGTGGGCCGCCGCCACCATGCCGAAACTGGCGGTGACGACCATGCTCGAGCCGAAGCCGGCGCAATTGAGGCCGGTGACGCCGCGCTCGTCGGCGTCGAGCGCGCAGGCGCCCGCCGCGTCCGGGTCTTCCGGATAGCGCAGCGGCTCCATCGAAAACACGGCGTCGACGTGGAATTTATGTTTTTCGCCGCGCGGGTAGCCATACTGGTTGCGCAGCAGCTTGCGCACCCGCTTGAGCAGCGGTTCCTGCTCGGTCTTGGACAGGTCGCGCACGGCGATGCGGGTGGGGTCGATCTGGCCGCCGGCGCCGCCGCTGGTGAGCATCGGCGTTGCGTGGTCGCGGCAGTAGGCGATCAGGGCGGCCTTGGCGCGGGCGCTGTCGATGGCGTCGATCACGTAATCGTAGGCATGCGCGCCGATCATCTGGTCGAGATTGCCCGCATCGATGAAATCCTCGATCAGCTCGACCTGGCACCAGGGGTTGATCTGGGCGATGCGCGCGGCCAGCGCCGCGATCTTGGGCAGGCCGATGGTGCCGCTCAAGGCCTGGATCTGGCGATTGATGTTCGACTCGGATACGTTGTCCAGGTCGATCAGGGTCAGGCGCCCGACGGCGCTGCGCGCGAGCGCCTCGACCACCCAGGAGCCGACCCCGCCCACCCCGACCACGCACACATGGGCCGCGCGCAGGCGCGCCAGCCCCGCCTGGCCGTACAGGCGGGCGATGCCGCCGAAGCGGCGCTCGAAGTCGGCCTCGTCGGCCACGCTGGCGGCCGGCGCCGTCAAATTCGTATCTTGGGTCAGGTTCATCCCCATATTTTAACGGACACGGCCGGCGCGCCTGCTCTAAAATGGAAGCACCCCGCACTGCCGTGCGCCGGCGCGCGCAAGCCATGTCCCGGCGCGCGCCCGTTTTGCAGCGCCTTCGTCCCACCACGAGTGAACATCATGACCGATACCCTGTTCGACCCCGCGCCTGGCTTTGACCAGCCGATCGCCGTCCTCAAGCACTGCCACGACCGCATCCGGCGCCAATTGGCCACCTTGCGCCGCTTGCTCGACCACTTGCCGGTGCATGGCGCCGACGCCGAAGCCCAGCAAGCGGCACGCGCCGTGCTCAATTATTTCGAAAAGGCGGCCGAGCTGCACCACGCGGACGAGGAACAAGACTTGCTGCCGATGCTGCACGCCTGCGCGCGCGGCGCCGACGCGGCCATGCTGGCCGAGATCGTCCCCCTGATCCTGCTTGAGCACGACCAAATGTACGCCATGTGGCAAGGCCTGCACGAACAGCTGGCCGCGATCGCCGACGCGCGCGCGGCCACGCTGTCGGGCGCCGAGGTACAGCGCTTCGCCGACTGCTATGCCGGCCACATGGAGCGCGAGGAAGGCAAGGTGGCGCCGATGGCCAAACGCCTGTTCAGCGCGGCGCAGATGGCGCAGCTAGGGCAATCCATGCAGGCGCGCCGCGGCTTGGCGCCGCACGCCGCATCACAAGACGGCGCACCGGACGGCGTGCACATGGCCGCGCAGGCCGCGCACAAGGCCGCCGGCCTGGCCCAGCTGCGCACCGACTACGGCCAGGCCAGCCTGTCCGAGGCGGACGTGGCGCACGACCCGTACTCCCAGTTCAGCAAGTGGTTCGAGGAGGCGCTGGCGGCGCAGGTGGCGGAGCCGAACGCGATGGGCTTGTCAACGGTGGACGCGCATGGCAAGCCCAGTTCGCGCATCGTCTTGATCAAGCAATTCGATAGCCGTGGTTTCACCTGGTACACCAATTACCACAGCGACAAGGGGCGCCAGCTGGCCAGCAATCCGCACGCGGCCCTGCTGTTCTTTTGGAGCGAACTTGAGCGTCAAATCCGGATCGAAGGTAAGGTAGAGCTGACGTCGCCCGAGGAGAGCGACAAGTATTTCCACAGCCGCCCGCTCAAGAGCCGCCTCGCCGCCATGGCCTCGCAACAAAGCGAGCCGGTGGCCGACCGCGCCGCGCTCGAGGGCAAATACGACGCCGTCGCCAGCCAGTTCGGCGACGCGCCGCCGCGCCCGGACCATTGGGGCGGTTACCGTCTCGTGCCCGAACGCATCGAGTTCTGGCAAGGGCGCCGTTCCCGTTTCCACGACCGCATCGTGTACCTGCTTCAAGACGACGGCAGTTGGATGCGGCAGCGCCTGCAACCGTAGCCGGCCGCGCAAGCACCGCGGCGCGGCCTTGATCGACGCGCCCAATGCCGGAGGTGGCTGTGCTAAGCGTACTTGGCCAGAACAAACTGAACGCCTGGAGCGCGGCGGTGCGCCAGCAATGGCCGCTGCCGCTGCGGGTGGAATTATGGAACGGGCAGCATATCGACCTGTCCGCCGAACCGGCGCGCGTGACGCTGCGCCTGCCCGACGCGCGCGCCCTGCGCTACCTGCTCGCGCCCTCGCTCTACGGTCTGGGGCGCGCCTATGTCGAGGGCGCCATCGAAGTGAGGGGGCGGGCGGCCGACATGATCGCCATCGTCAACGCGCTGGCGCGCGCGGGCGGCCCGCCACGCGGCTGGGCCGAGCGCCTGCGCCTGGCGCGTGGGCGCGGCCATTCGCGCCAGCAAGACGCGCACGCGGTGCATTACCACTACGATGTGTCAAACGCGTTCTACGCGCACTGGCTCGACCCGGCCATGGTGTATTCCTGCGCCTACTTCGAAAACGGCGACGAAGACCTGGCCAGCGCCCAGACCAAGAAAATCGACCACATCCTGGCCAAGATCGGCTTGCGGCGCGGGCAATCCCTGCTTGACATCGGCTGCGGCTGGGGCGCGCTGGTGCTGCGCGCGGCCGGGCGCTTCGGGGCGCGCTGCGTCGGCATCACCTTGTCCGAAAACCAGGCGCTGCTGGCGCGCGAGCGGGTGGCGCAGGCGGGGCTGGCGCATCTGGTGGAGATCCGGGTGCAGGATTACCGCGACGTGCGCGGCAGCTTCGAGCGCATCACCAGCGTGGGCATGTTCGAGCATGTGGGGGTGGCGCACTTGCCCGCCTACTTCAGGCGCATCGAAGCCTTGCTGGCCGACGAAGGGGTGGCCATGAACCATGGCCTGACCTCGACCAGCACCGAGCATGCGCGCGCGCCTTATGGGGCGGGCGAATTCATCGAGCGCTTTGTGTTCCCGCGCGGCGAGCTGGCCCACCTGGGGACGGTGCTGCTGGCGATGCAGCGGGGCGGCCTGGAAGCGTTCGATGTGGAAAACCTGCGGCGCCACTATGCGCGCACCTGCAGCCACTGGAGCGACAATTTCGAGACACGCGCCGAGCAGATCAAGCGCAGCACG
Source organism: Pseudomonadota bacterium (assembly GCA_040388555.1). Taxonomy (GTDB): domain Bacteria; phylum Pseudomonadota; class Gammaproteobacteria; order Burkholderiales; family Burkholderiaceae_D; genus Telluria_A. The sequence goes on along the minus strand of JAZKBP010000007.1, from coordinate 129,883 downwards.
GACGCGCGCCGTTACCGGATCTGGCAAGTCTACCTGGCCGGCTGCGCCTACGCCTTCGAGCACGACTGGATCAGTCTGTATCAAATCGTGTGCCGCAAGGCCGGGCGCAGCCCGTCCGGCTTGCCCTGGTCGCGCCGCTATATGTACGCGTGAACGAACCCCCGCTCGGTGACAGCGCATGCGTTCGGCCAGCGGCGATGGCTACGGCGGCGCGCCGGCGGCGATCAGCTCGCGCAAGGCGCCGTACACCTCGTCGAGCGCCGGCGCCAGCGCCTCGGCGCGCGCCGGCCACTGCGCCGCGTCCCGGCCATCGTGCAAGCTGGCCGATAAACGCTCGAGCTGCGTGATGGCGCGCTGGGCGCCAAAATTAACCAGCACCCCCTTCAAGCTATGCACCGCGCGCTGCGAGGCCGGCACATCCTGGCGCCCCAAAGCCTCGCGCAACAGCGCCAGCATGGCCGGCCCGTCGTCCAGGAACAGCGCGGCCAGCTCGAGCAAAAGATCGGTGTCGCCGTCGAGCCTTTGCAAGGCGCCGCGCCAAGCCAGCACCGGCTCCTGCTGCTCCGGGTCGAACTGCGCGACCAGCTGGCGCAAGCGCGCGCTGTCGATCGGCTTGGACAGGTAGTCATCCATGCCGGCCTCGATGCAGCTTTCGCGGTCGCCCGCCATGGCGCGCGCCGTCATCGCGATGATCGGCACGTGCCCGCCATGGCTTTGCTCCCATTGGCGGATATGGCGCGTCGCGCTCAAGCCATCCAGGCCGGGCATCTGCACGTCCATCAAGACCAGGTCGAAGCCGCCCTGCACGGCGCGCTCGAGCGCGGCCACCCCATTGTCGACCAGGGTGATGCGGTGCCCCATCTTCTCGAGCAGGCGCAAGGCCAGGCGCTGGTTGACCGGATTGTCCTCGGCCAGCAAGATGCGCAAACCGGTCTGCGCGGCGTTCGCGTCCTCGTGGGCGTCCGCCTCGGTGCGCTGGTGCGGCGCTCGCGCGTTCTCACGCCCGGCGATGCTGGCCAACTCCTGCGGTGCGTCGAACGGTACGCCAACCAGTTGCAGCACCGCGTCCGTCAGCGCCGCCGCGCTGGGCGCGCGTTCGAGGCGGGCGTCCGGCTCGGCCGCATCGCCGTCCTCGCCGATCCACAGCAAGGGCGCACGGTTCGACATGCGCGCGCGCGCGAAGCTGGCCAGGTCCAGCATACCCGCACCGAGCACCAGCAGATCCGGGCGCGCCTGGGCCAGCAATTGGTGCGCCTGCTCGGCGCTGGCGCATTCGCGCACCTGCAAGCCGGCGCGCGCCAACAGCGCCGCCAGCAAATGACGGCCGCTATCGTCGGGGTAGCCCAGCAGCGCTGTTTTGCCGGCCATCCAGGACAGCGGCTGCGCCGCCTGCGCGCTGGTGCGCCGCAGCGGCACCGTGAAGCTGAAGGTGCTGCCGCTGCCGGGCGCGCTCGTCACTTCCATCTCGCCTTGCATCAGGATCACCAGGCGCCGGCAAATGGTCAAGCCCAGGCCGGTGCCGCCGTACTGGCGCGTGGTCGAGCCGTCGACCTGCGAGAAGGCGTCGAAGATCATCTTCTGTTTTTCCGGCGCGATGCCGATGCCAGTGTCGCGCACCGCGAAGCGCACCGCCATGCGCCCATCGATCTCGGGGCCGGCCGCCAGCGACAGCACCACCTTGCCGCTCTCGGTGAACTTGATGGCGTTGCCCAGCAGGTTGATGAGGACCTGGCGCAAACGCCCCGGATCGCCCTTCATGGTGCGCGGCAGCTCGGGCGCGATCTCGCATACCAGCTCGAGCGACTTTTGCTGCGCGCGCAGCCACATTGCGCGCACCGTCTCGAGCGCCAGCGTGGCCGGCTCGAACGGCACCTCCTCGATATCGAGCTTGCCCGCCTCGATCTTGGAAAAATCCAGGATGTCGTTGATGATGGTGAGCAGGGCGCCGGCCGAGGCCTTGACCAGGCCGATGTCTTCGCGCTGCTCGCCACTCAAGTCCGATTCGAGCACCAGCTCCGTCATGCCCAGGATGCCGTTCATGGGCGTGCGGATCTCGTGGCTCATATTGGCCAGGAATTCGCTCTTGGCGCGGCTGGCCGCCTCGGCCGATTCCACCGCGCGCGCCATCGCGTCGCGCGCGGCGCGCTGCTCGCTGATGTCGATCGAGAAGCCGAGCAGATAGGATTGCCCGCCGCTGTTGATCACGATGCGCATGATGAGCAGGTCGATCGGCGGGTCCACGTTGGTCAGGCGCCGCTCGGTGGTGACCATTTGCCCGCTGCTCCAGGCTTGCGCATCCTCGCGCAGGGTCGACACGGCCCAGCCGGTGGAGGCGAAGTCTTCAATCTTGTGGCCCAGGATCTCGGCGCGCGTGCGCTTGGACAGGACCTGGAAGCGCCGGTTAAAGCGCACGAAGCGCCCTTCGCGGTCCTTCAGGAACACGGGGATCGGCAACTGGTCGAGGATCTGCTCGGTGAGCTCCTGCTGGCGCAGCACCGCTTCCTCGGCCTCCTTGCGCCCGCTGATGTCTTGCAAGGTGCCGGCCAGGCGCAGCGCGCGCGGCCCGTCCCAGGCCACCACCTTGCCGCGCAGGGCGGCGTAGCGCCAGTCGCCATGGGCGGTGGCGAAGCGCAGTTCGATGTCCAGTTCCGGGCGCAGGCGCAGCAAGTGCTCACGCAGGTGGGCGCGCCAGCGCGGCAAGTCCTGCGGGTGCAGCTGGCGGTGCCATTCGATGGCGGCCAGGCCCGCCTCGTCCGGGCGATGGCCCAGGTAGGCCATCCAGGCCGGGTCCACGTAGGGCTGGGGGCGTGTCAAGTCCCAATCCCACAGGCGGCTGTCGGTGGCGCGCAAGGCCTGGTTCAGGCGCTCCTCGCTGGCGATCAGGCGGTCTTGCGCCAGCTTTTGCTCGGTCACGTCGGCCAGCGATCCGGACAGGCCGAGCATGCGCCCGCCCTCGTCCTCGATGCGGGTGGCGAACACCTCGAGCCAGCGGGGCGCGCCGCGGCTGCAGCGAAAGCGCATCTGCTCGCGGAAAAAATCGCGCTCGCGCGCGCTCAAGGCGTTCAAGCCGGCCACATGGGTTTCGACGTCTTGCGGTTCGACGAAGCCGAGCGCGCGCTGGCCCAGCGACTGCTCCACCGGGTAACCGGTCACGCTGGTCCAGGCCGGGTTCAGGTAGACCCAGTTGCCTTGCAAATCGGTCTGGAACACGATCTCGCGCAAGCTGTCGAGGATGCGCCGGTTGGCCGCCTCGGTAGCGGCGAGCGCCTCGCGCGCGGCGCTGCGCTGGCGCGCCGCCTCGATGCGCAGCTGGTCGTTGGCGCTGATGAGCCGTTCGGACGACATATTGGCACCGCGCCCGGCATGGCGGTAGCGCGTGGCGCCATCGGCCAGCAGCGCGTCGACCTCGTCGGCCAGCGCCGTCTCGCCGCGCGCGCGCAGGGCGGCCAGGCGTTCTTGCAGCGTCTTGTCACTCGGCGTGCCCAGCGCCAGGCGCATCTGGCGCAGCAAGAGCTTGTGGCGCATCGCCTAGCTCTGGTGCAGCCAGGCCGCGTCCTGGAAGCGGGCACGGATCGCGAGCACGTCGTCCCAGCGCCGCAGCAAGGCGTCCACGCAGCGCGGATCGAAGTGGCTGGCGCGGTTCTCGAGCAGATAGGCGCGCGCGTCCTCGATCGTCCACGCCTTCTTGTAGGGGCGCACGCTGGTGAGCGCGTCGAACACGTCGGCCACCGCCACGATGCGCCCGACCAGCGGAATGGCCTCGCCCTTCAAGCCTTGCGGGTAGCCGCTGCCGTCGAAGCGCTCGTGGTGCGAGTAGGCGATTTCGGCGGCCAGCTGCAGCATGCGCGCCTTGCTGCTCTTGAGGATGTGGTAGCCGATCTCCGCGTGCTGGCGCATGGTCGTCATCTCCTCGGGCGTGAGGCGGGCCGGCTTGAGCAAGATATGGTCGGGCGTGCCGACCTTGCCGATGTCGTGCATGGGCGCGGCGTTGAGCAGGAATTCCTGCTCTTCGGTCGACATGCCCAGCTCATTGGCGATCAGGCTCGAATAGTGGGCCATGCGCTGGATGTGGGCGCCGGTTTCGGGGTCGCGGTATTCGGAGGCGCGGCACAGCAGCAAGATGGTTTCCTGCTCGCGCGCGCGCAGCTCGGAGGTGGCCTTGGCCACCTCGCCGGCCAGCCAGGCGGCCCGGTTTTGCAGCGCCACCGTGGCGCGCCGCAGTTCGAGCATATTGCGGGTGCGGGCCAGGAATTCGACCTTGTCGATCGGCTTGATCAGGAAGTCGTTGGCGCCGTTCTCAAGCGCGCGGTGGCGGATCTCGACGTCGTGGCTGGCCGTGACCATCAGCACCGGTGGGCGCTCGCGCACGGCGCCGCCCAACTGCTCGATGAATTCGAGCCCGTTCAGGTCCGGCATCATGTAGTCGAGGATTAAGAGGTCGTAGGGATTGGTCTGGCACCACGCCAAAGCCTCGCGCGCCGCCTTGAAGCCGACCGTGGTGACGTCGTCGAGCTTTTCGATCAAGCGCGACATCAACACCAGATTGATGTGTGTATCGTCGACGATGACAACCTTCATTGCGCCTGCCAATCCTGTTGTTTTATTCTCGAGGTGCGCGCCAAGTCCGCCGCCCCATCGCGCGCGGCACTGCCGGCACCAGCTTTATTTTAACCTGTCGGCGTAGGTCTTCCGAAACTTTGCCACTTTGGGCGCCACCACGAAAGCGCAGTAACCCTGCAGCGGGTTTTGGCGGAAGTAATCCTGGTGATAATCCTCGGCCTTGAACCAGGTTTCGGCCGGCGCCAGTTCGGTGACGATGGGCGCGTCCCACACATTGGCCATTTCGGCGATCACCTGGCGCGCCGTCGCCTCCTGCTCGGGCGAGCTATGGAAAATCACCGAGCGGTACTGGGTGCCCACGTCATTGCCCTGGCGGTTCAGGGTGGTCGGATCGTGGATCGTGAAAAACACTTCGAGCAGCTCGCGCAAAGCGATCTGGTCCGGGTCGAACTCGAGCCGCACCACCTCCGCGTGGCCAGTCTGGCCGCCGCACACGGCTTCATAGGTGGGGGCCGGGTCGCGCCCACCCATATAGCCCGATTCGACACGGGCGACGCCGCGCACCTGCTGGTATACCGCCTCGAGGCACCAAAAACAGCCGCCGCCGAGGATGGCCACCTGCAGGGCTTGTTTTGCCCCTTGCTTTGCCCCTTGCTTTGCCTCTTGCTGCGCCATCACACACCTCAAACTGGGTTTTTCCATCGATAGTCCACTGTAACGCAAAGCCGCCGCCCGTGCAGCAAATTGCGACCAGGCCGCGGCGGCGGTGCCCGGCGCGATTCTTTGGCATAATAGGGCCAACCCTGCACATCAGGCAGTGGCGCGCATGCCACTCGTGCACATACCAGCAGGCCCATGATGAATACTGTCTCACCGCGCGCCCTCGAGCGCGCCTTCGACGCGGCCCATTTCCGCCAGGCGCTGGCCCAGTTCGCCACCGGCGTGACGGTGGTGACGACGCGCCTGGCCGACGGCAGCTACCGCGGCTTGACGGCCAGCTCCTTCAACACCGTCTCGCTCGAGCCGCCGCTGGTGCTGTGGAGCCTGGGCGCGCAAGCGAACAGCTTGCCCATCTTCAGCGGCAATTCGCATTACGTGATCAATGTGCTGGGCGCGGGCCAGTCCGAGCTGGCCGAGCGTTTCGCGCGCCGCAGCGACAATCCCTTCGCCGGAGTGGACTATGAGCTCTCGCGCACCGGCCTGCCCATCCTCAAAGGCGTGTCGGCCTGGTTCGAATGCCACAACCGCAGCCGCTATCCGGAAGGCGACCATGTGATTTTCGTCGGCGAGGTCGAGCAATGCGCCTACCACAGCCAAGCCTCGCTGATTTTCCACGGCGGCCAATTCGGCAGCAGCGGATAGGGGCATTCAGGGGCAAGTAAGGGGCAAGTAAGGGGCAAGTAAGGGGCAAGAAACGGGCAAGTAAGGGGCATTGAAGGCCGGGCCGCAAAAACGGGCAAAAACGCGGTAAAATCGCGGATTCGGCCATGCAGTCTATACAAGTTTCGCCAGAACAACCCACCCATCAGGACTACGATGAACACGACCCGCAAAGCCCAGTTCCACTGGGACGACCCCCTGCTGCTCAACAACCAGTTGAGCGACGATGAGCGCATGGTGCGCGACGCCGCCGCCAGCTATTGCCAGGACAAGCTGGCCCCGCGCATCCTTGACGCCTTCCGCCACGAAAAGATGGACAACACCATCTTCCGCGAAATGGGCGAATTGGGCTTGCTCGGCCCCACCATTCCCGAACAATACGGCGGCCCGGCCCTGAACTACGTGGCCTACGGCTTGATCGCGCGCGAAGTCGAGCGCATCGATTCGGGCTACCGCTCCATGATGAGCGTGCAGTCGAGCCTGGTGATGGTGCCGATCTATGAATTCGGCACCGAAGCGCAGCGTCAAAAATACCTGCCCAAGCTGGCCACGGGCGAGTGGATCGGCTGCTTCGGCTTGACCGAGCCGAATCACGGCTCCGACCCCGGCTCGATGATCACCCGCGCCAAGAAGGTGCCGGGCGGCTACGCGCTGACGGGCGCGAAGATGTGGATCACCAATTCGCCGGTGGCCGACGTGTTCGTGGTGTGGGCCAAGGATGACGAAGGCGCGATCCGCGGCTTCGTGCTGGAAAAAGGCATGGCCGGCCTGTCCGCGCCCGCCATCCACGGCAAGTTCGGCTTGCGCGCTTCGGTGACGGGCGAAATCGTGATGGACAATGTGTTCTGCCCGGAAGAGAACGCCTTCCCGGACGTGCGCGGCTTGAAGGGTCCGTTCACCTGCCTCAATTCGGCGCGCTACGGCATCGCCTGGGGCGCGCTGGGTGCGGCGGAAAGCTGCTGGCACACGGCGCGTCAATACACGCTCGACCGCAAGCAATTCGGCCGCCCCCTGGCGGCCAACCAGCTGGTGCAAAAGAAGCTGGCCGATATGCAGACCGAAATCACGCTCGGCTTGCAAGGCTGTCTGCAACTGGGCCGCATGAAAGACGCCGGCACCGCCGCCGTCGAAATCACCTCCATGATGAAGCGCAACTCCTGCGGCAAGTCGCTCGAGATCGCCCGCGTGGCGCGCGACATGTTGGGCGGTAACGGCATCTCCGACGAGTTCGGCGTGATCCGCCACATGGTCAACCTCGAGGTGGTCAACACCTACGAAGGCACGCACGACATCCACGCCCTGATCCTGGGCCGCGCCCAGACCGGCATCCAGGCGTTCAGCTAAGAATCGCCCGGGTCGCGCCGCGCCCGCGTTCACACGCACGGCGCGCGCAATAAAAAACCGCCGCTGCGTTATTCACGCAGCGGCGGTTTTTTTATGCGCGCAGGCGCGTCAGCTTAGAAAGCGTAGCCGACGTACATGCCCACGCTGACCGGGTCGAACTTGATGCGCTGGGTCTGGCCCGTCGAATAGGTCACGCCCGTTTCCAGGTAAGTCTTGGTGACCATCACGTCGGCGAACCAGCGCTCGTTGAATTTGACACTTACGCCAGCCTGGATGGTGGCGGCCAGCTTGTTGTCGATCTTGTAGGTCGTCGGCGGGCCGCCGGCGTTGATCACGGCCGTCAACTGGCCGCTACCGGTTTCCTTCATGAAGTAGGCATACGTCGCGCCCACACCCACGTAAGGACGCACCATGTCCTTCGGGCTGAAGAAGCGGTATTGGGCCAGCAGCGTGGCCGGCAGCGCTTCGGCCGTGCCCAGCTTGCCGGTGCCGGCGATGGCGCCGTCGCCGGACAGTTCATGCTTGAACGGCAAACCGATCGGCAATTCCAGCGTGATATTGTCGGTCAGGCCGTAATCGATGACGACCGTCGGGCCGGTCGCGTCGCCCACCGAAGCCTTGGTGTGCGGCAGCGCCGGTGGCGACACATCGCCGCTCTCGACCTTGGGCATGAGGCGGTTGGCGCCAGCCTTGATGGTCCATTCGCCGGCGCTTTGCGCCGCGGCGCCGGTGGCCACTCCCATGGCGGCAAGCATCGCCAGCATTTGTACTGCAGGGTTCAAACGAAGTTTCATTTTTTCTCCAGATTCTTTTTCAGTTGTGGCTGTCGCCATTTTCAGGTGTGCAGCAAAGCCGGCCCGCGCGCGGGCCGGGTATTTGAAGGCTTTACATCCAGCCCTTCACAACCATCTTTTCGGAAACGTAACGCGCCAGCAGCCAGTAGACGAACGGCGTCGGATGGACCGTGTCGGCGAACGAGTAGTGGCTGATATCGCCGGCGATCAGGTTCGAACCGTTGCAGGCGAGCGAGGCGCCGAGCGGGTTCTTGGCTGGCGACAGGTCGCAAGCCGGGGTGCTCACATTGGTCAAGCCGTATGGGCCAGGATTGGTGGCCTGGTCGTGGCTGGCGGCGAACACGTCGACCAGCAACACTTTCGACTCGCCAGCCAAACCAGCGCTGAGGACCTCGTTGAATTTCACCACTTGCGCGTTGATCAATTTTTGCACGTCGGCGGTCTGGCCCAGCCCCGAAGGCGAGGTGGCCACGTCCGGCATATTGTTGACGACGACATAGTTGGCGCCGTTGGCGATGATCTTGGTCTTGACCAGAGCAACGAGCTCGGCTGCGGCTTGCCCAACCGCATCGACCGTCGCCGGTGCGTTGGTGGCGAAGTAGGCGGCACCGGCTCTGGCGCCCTCGGCGGCGCCAGCGGTCGTCGCTGCCGTTTTCGCGTCCGCGCCCGCCTTCACGGCCATCGGGCCCCATATCGCTTGCGACGCGACCGCCGCATTGCCCGGCTGGGTGGCGGCGGCCGGGATCATGGCGGCCGTGATGTCGGCGGCGATGCTATCGAGGGTGGCGCCAGGCTTGACCGAGGCGGCGCCGACGGCGCCTTGTCCCGCGCCGCCGATCGCTTGCGCGGCGGTGGCCGGGTTGGTCGCGCCGGCGGCCAGGAAGGAGGTCAGTTCGGTGATGAAGGTGCCGATGAACACTTGCGCGCCCTTGGCATTGCCGGCATCGGTGCCGGCCTTGGTCGCGGCCGCGGCCAAGGCCCCGTTTTGCGACAGCACGTCATTCGCGCCGGCCATCACCAGCACCAGCTCATCGCCCTTGAACTTGCCGCCGCTCGCATCCAGGTGGTTTTGCACTTGCGTCACCACCGGCACGGTCAGCGCACCGAGCGCCGAGCCCGTGGCCTTGTTGCCCGGGCCGTAAGGAATGGTCACACGCGCGCCGCCTTGGGCGTAGCCGAAGCAACCTGTGTGCTTGACCGCCGCCACCGAGAAGCCTTGGGCCGCGGCGCCATCGAGGCCCGTCATGGCCGGGCACGGTGCAGGCAGGCCCAACTGGGCTGCCATCAATTCGGTCCAGTTCTTGCCCGTCAGGGTGGCGTTGACGGCGGTGTTGTCGCCATTGATGGTCCACTTGCCGCCATGCAGGGCGGCGACGGTGCCGACCGCGTAAGTACCGACGTCGGAGAGGCTGTCGCCAAAGCTGACCTGGGCGCTGAATTTTGTTTTGAGGGTTTGATCGCCGCCGGTTGAACCGCCGCTGCAGGCTGCCAGTACGGCGGCCGTCAGCAGTGCCAAGGCAAGATTGGTTTGACGCATTATGTCTCCTGGAATTAAATGATCTGTTGGGTGAATCGAACGCCCGTGCTATTTACCACCTGACTAATATGCCAGTGTTTGTGCTCGCTGTATAGCGGGAAACTACGAAGCTGTCGCGTCTGGAGCGCACGCAAAACGCCCCGCGCACCAAGCTGCCGCGATGCCCGTTCAAAATTTTAACAAACAAGTCGGCGCGCTTCGAACAATGCGGAAAAAGCCTGGGCTGGCGTTGTTTTTTTGTATTGCCGGAGAATCCAGAACGGTTTCGTGCCGTGGATGCAAACTTAACAGTTATACTATCCGCGCTTTTTTGAACACCCGTGCTTTTTCCCCGCACCCCCGATTGATCACTGGAGACATCATGCGTCATACCCACATCGCGCTATGCGCGCTGGCAGCTGCCGTGCTGAGCGCCTGCGGCGGCGGCAGCACCGGCCCCACCATCGACGCTTCGCCCGCGCGCGGCACCCTGTTCGCCAATCCGCCCAATCTGGTGCCGATTCCGCAAGCCGACGGCAGCGCCGTGCCCACCCTGGAGCCGGCGGCCTTCGCGGCCATGCTCGAGGCAGCCGAACCGGGCATCACGCAGGTGACGGGCGCGCCGCGCTGCACTGTGTCGACCTACTACATGAAGTACGCCACCGTCGGCGGCGCCGGCGAGGCCACCGATGCCACCGGCGCCATCATGGTGCCGTCGGGCGCGGCCGCCGGCTGCAGCGGCGCCCACCCCGTGGTGCTGTACGCGCATGGCACGGCCACCGGCAAGTCCAACAATATGGCCAATTTGCGCGACAACACCGAAGCGGCGCTGGCTGCGGCCATGTATGCGGCCCAGGGCTTCATCGTGGTGGCCCCGAACTACGCCGGCTATGACGTGTCCTCGCTCAGCTACCACCCTTACCTGAACGCCGAGCAGCAAGCGAACGACATGATCGACGCCTTGCGCGCGGCGCGCAAAGCCTTCGGCACCATCGGCGCCACCGATTCGGGCAAATTACTGCTCACCGGCTATTCCCAAGGCGGCCACGTGGCGATGGCGACCCAGCGCGCCATGCAAACGAGCTACGCCTCGGAATTCACGGTCACGGCGCTGGCCGGCTTGTCCGGCCCGTACGCGCTCGGCTTGCTGGGCGACGCCAGTTTCGCCGGCAGCCCGGCCCTGGGCGGCACCGTGTTCTTGCCGCTGTTGACGACAAGCTTCCAGAAATCCTACGGCGGCATTTATGGCAGCGCGTCGGACATCTATGAAGACAAGTACGCAGCCGGCATCGACGCCCTGTTCCCGACGGCGACGCTGACCTTCAGCCAGATCTTCTCAAGCGGCAAATTGCCGCAGACGGCGCTGTTTTCCAGTAGCTCCCTGCCAGGCCCGTCGGCGCCGCAATTTGGCGCCTTCTTCGGCGCCGACAACCTGGTCAAGACCAGCTACCGCAATAGCTACCTGGCCGACATGCAAGCGCACCCTTGCGGCGTCAATCCCGCCGATCCGCTCAATTGCGCGCCGGCCAACGCCTTGCGCAAGGCCGGCTTGAAAAACGACTTGCGCACCTACGTGCCGACGGTGCCGGTGCTGCTGTGCGGCGGCCATAGCGACCCGACCGTGTTCTTCGCCAGCACCCAGGCCACGGCCGGCTTCTTCCAGGCCAAGGGCATGCCGGCGCAAGCGTTGGCCGTGCTCGACGTCGATTCCACGCCGACGGGCGCCAGCGATCCGTTCGCGCCCGCCAAGGTGGGCTTCGGCATGGCCAAGGCGGCCGCCATCAGCGCCGCCGTCAGCGCCCACGTCGACCCGACTGTGGCCGTCGCCAGCCAATACCACGGCACCCTGGTGCCACCGTTCTGCAGCGCCGCGGCGCGCGGATTCTTCCAACAAGTTCTGGCTCACTAAGCGAAAGACGCAACGATGAAAACGACTCCATTTGCCGCTTGTGCGCTCGCCGGCCTGGCGATGCTCGCTAGCCACGCGGCCAGCGCCCAACAAAACACGGTGCGCGGCGGCCTGGCCTACCTGACCATCCATTCGTCCTCGCCCAACCTCACCAGCAACGGTCCGGACTTCCTGACGCCGCAACCGGCTGGCATCACGGTCGACAATGCCTCGACCATCATGCTGGGCTACACGCGCGCGCTCGACGAGCACTGGGACCTGGACTTCGCACTGGGCATCCCGCCGGCGCATGACGTGCGCGGACGCGACATGCTCGCGCCCTTCGGCGTCACGGCCAAGGTCAAGCAAGCCGCCCCCACCGTGTTCGGCAACTATAACTTCGGCGCGGCCAAGGATGCCTTGCGCCCCTTCGTCGGCGTGGGCGTGAATTTCACCCACTTCTACGATGGCCAGTCGACGGCGTCGGGCGACATCGCCACCGGCGGCCCGACCAAGATCTCGCTGACCAATTCGGTCGGCCTGGCGCTGCAAGCGGGCCTGAACTACAAGCTGTTTGACGGCTGGTCGATCGGCGCATCGGTCGCCACGGCCAAGGTCAAGTCGGATATGACGGCCACCACCGGCAGCATCGAGCGCAAGACCACGATCGACTTCAAGCCGGTCGTCTACACCGCTTACGTGGCGTACAGCTTCTAAGTCTCGCCGCGGCGCAGCGGCGCAGCGGCGTGGCACCGGAACACCCCTCGCGAGGGGTGTTTCTTTCGCCCTATTCCTGCAAGAGCAGCAGGCGTTCGAGCACACCATTCTTGACGATGTCGCCGATGGCAGCATTGAGCGCATCGACCGACACCGCGCTGCGCGGCGCCACTGCGCACTGGGTCTGGATCTGCTTGACAATCAAAGGCGGATGGATCGCCAGCGCCGCATTGCCGGCGCGCGCATGGCGCAGGTAGGCGCCAAGCGTCGATTGGGTGACCGCGGCGTGGTCGAAACGGCGTATCAACAGCTTGTCGAGGTTCGATTCGCCCGTCTGGCTATCGTCGCGCACGAAACCGTCGCCGAGCGCCTGCTCCAATTCGATATAGCGATAGCCGAGGATGGTGCCGATGCGTTGGCCCGCCAGGTCGGCCAGTTTGAGCGGGCGGCGCGCGTCCTTGTTGGTGACGATGAGGTCGGTCACGGGCACGAAGGGGCGGCTCCAGCCGAACTGGCCGGGCAGCCACTGTTCGACATAGCCGCACAGGATGTCGGCGTCGCCCGCGGCCAGCGCGAAGGGCAGGCGCTTGCGCGGCACGAACACGAACTTGGCCTTGCGGCCCAGCGCGCGCGCCAATTCCTCGCCCAGGTATTCCTGGAACGACTTGGCGGGCGCCGTGCCGCTCGCGCCTTGCGATTTTTCCTTGATCAAGACGGCCAAATCCTCGGCCCGCGCCGTGGCACAGCCGCCCATGGCGACCAGCAGCGCCAGAACGCGCGCGCAATAGGTCGATGTTCTTGTCATGATTGAATATCGGCCAGGCGCATTTCTTTGTCAAGCCTTGGGGCCGTGCCCACCCATGCCCGCCCTCGCCTATTCGGTGAGCTTGGCGCGCAAGTAGTCGCGCACGGCCATCATGCAAAACGGCGCCACCAAGCCGGCGTGGTAGTTCACTTCCACCGCCGTGCTGGGCGAGTCGCCATTCTTGATGGCCGCCAGCCGCAGCGCCAGCTTGGCCGAGGCGAAACTGAGCTTGGGCGTGCGGTATGGGTCGTTCACGCCGGGCAGGGAATCGAGGTCGACCTCGGTGAGCGCCACGCCATGCATGCCACGCGCGTTCAGGTAGGCCAGCATGGAGGCCGTGTTCAGGTAGGGCACCGTGGGGTCGCCGTCGCCGCCGCACAACAGCAGTGGGGTGGCCGGCACGTAGTTGCGTAAATCGTTCTTGAGCACGTGCTTGCGCAGCGCGTGCTGCGGCGCGCAGGCCAGCGGATCGGCCGCGCTCGCGCCGCAGGGGTGGGCCTGCAGGTCGGCCAGATAGGCGCTGCGGTAGCTGCTGCGCACCAGGTTGCCGTCACCGAAAAAGGCGCCCGCGTCGGCCCCTTGCGGCTGCGAGTCGCGTGCGAACAAGGCGCTCGCCGGCAGCTTGCCGCCCTTGACCAGGTCGTCGATGGAAAGCAAGCTCGGTAACAGGGTGTCGATGCCGCTCGCGTATTGGGCTTCGTAGACCTCGCTGGTGGAGGCGTACAAGGCGCCGCCGGCGCGCTGGCCGGCGTTGATCAGCAAGGGCAGGAAGGCCGTCACGCCCAGGCGCGGCGCGCCGGCGAAGATGGCGTCGCCAAATTGGGTGAGCGCGTAGGGGCCGGACATGCCGGCGGTGGCGCTGGGCGAAAATTCGCCGGGATACTCGATCTGCATGGCGCGCTGGGTGGCCACGGCCACGTAGCCGCCCTGCGAATAGCCGCTGATGAACAATTTGGACGAGGCGGTGGCAGCGGTCGCGCCCAGGCCGACGCGCGCCGCGCGCAGCGCGTCGACCATGTCGCTCGCCTGCGCGTTCGCGTCCAGGTAGGGATGGTAGGGCAGCGCCGAGCCGGCGTAGCCCGCGTAGTTGGGCGCGACCACGATGAAGCCCTGGGCCGCGAACATGGCCGCCACCAGGCGCGCTTCCGTATTGGCCGCCAGGTTCGTCATGTCGTAGGTTTTTTCCACACTGGTGCCGTGCGCGTACAGCAGCAGCGGGCGCGCGCCGCTGCACTCGGGCGCCGCGCCGGACGGCACCATGATGGCGGCGCTGGCGGTGGTGGCCTCGCCGACTGCGCCCACGGTGTTGTACTTGACGCTGTAGGTGGTGATGGCGCACTTGGGCGTGCCCGTGATGGCGGTGGTGCCGGACTGCGCGTTCTCGAGCAGGGCTGCGAACACGGCCGGCTCGAGCTTGGCGACGGCGGCCGCGCCGGCACCAATCGGCACCACGGTGGGGCCGCTGCCGACGATCGCGCCGCGCGGCGGCGGCGGTGGCGGTGGCGGTTGAGGCACCACCACCGGCGCGCGCGGCACGTCGCCCCCGCCGCCGCAGGCGCCCAATATCAGGGCGAGGGCGAGGGCGCTGGCGCGGCCGCGCGCGCTCACGTGGGAACCTTGTCGTTGAGCAGGCCGTGCACGATGCCCGAGGAACCGTGCGCGGCGCGCCGCAGGCGGTCGTTCACACCGAGCCAGCTTTGGCTATGCGGCGGCGCCTCGACCAGGATCACGTCCGCGCCCACACCGTCCATCGCACGCAGCGAGGCATACAGGGCGTGCGCGAAGCCGTGCGGCGTGGCTGGCAGGCGCGCGCTGGCAAACGCCGCCGGCATATCGGAGTAATGCACGAGCGCCACGCGTCGTCCCGATTGCTGCAAGCGCGTGAGGGTGCCCATCAGGGTCAAATGCTCTTGCATCGCCACCGGGGTGTGCGGCGCGTAGTGCGATTCGAGCGTGCCGGAGGCGCGCGGGGCCGCCGCGTCGGGCGCCCCCGGCACCTGGTCGATCACGGCGGCGATCGCCTCGGGTGTGATGTGGCCGGGGCGCAGCAGCACCGGGCCGTGGGTGGCAAGGCGCGACAGATCGACGATGGTCGACTCGATGCCGACCTCGCTCTGGCCGCCATCGAGGATCAGGCCGATGCCGGCGTCGAGCCCGAACTCGTCGCGCACGTGCGCGGCCGTGGTCGGGCTGACGTTGCCGAATTTATTGGCCGACGGCGCGGCCACGCCGCCGCGTCCGTTCTTGAAGGCGCGCAGCAGCGCCATCGCCACCGGATGCGATGGGCAGCGCAAGCCCACCGTGTCCTGGCCGCCGGAGACGGCCGCTGGAATATGGCTGGCGCGCTTGAGTATCATGGTCAGGGGACCGGGCCAGAAGGCCGCGGCCAGCGCATGCGCTTGTTCGGGAATCGCGACAGCCCAGTACGCCAGATCCGCTTCCGGTGCCAGATGCACGATCACCGGATGGTCTTGCGGGCGTCCCTTGGCCGCGTAGATCTTGGCCACCGCCGCCGGGTTTTCGGCATCGGCGCCCAAGCCGTACACGGTCTCGGTGGGAAAGGCGACCAAGCCGCCGCCGGCCAGGATGGCGGCGGCCTCTTGCATTTCCGCTGTGGGCGAACGCTTCACGGTGGGCCTTACTCGGTCAACAGGCGCAGCGCTTCCGCATACTTGGCCGAGGTCTGGTCGAGCACGTCCTGCGGCACGCGCGGGGCCGGCGCCTTCTTGTTCCAAGGCTGGGTTTCGAGCCAGTCGCGCACGAACTGCTTGTCGAACGAGGGCGGCGACATGCCCACCTGGTAGCTCGACATCGGCCAGAAACGCGACGAGT
The DNA here is from genome assembly GCA_040388555.1 of Pseudomonadota bacterium. Classification (GTDB taxonomy): domain Bacteria; phylum Pseudomonadota; class Gammaproteobacteria; order Burkholderiales; family Burkholderiaceae_D; genus Telluria_A. The sequence continues at coordinate 114,047 of JAZKBP010000007.1, read as the reverse complement.
CGGGCGTGAGGATTTCGTCGATCAAGTGCACCACGCCCTTGGCGTCCAGGCCAAACTCGAACTTGGTGTCGGCGATGATGATGCCGCGGCTGGCGGCAAATTCCGCCGCTTCCGTGTACAAAAGGATCGCCATCTCGCGCACCTGGCGCGCCACGTCGGCACCGACGATCTTCTCCGCTTCCTCGTAGGAGATGTTTTCGTCGTGCTGGCCGACCGGTGCCTTGGTCGAGGGCGTGAAGATCGTTTGCGGCAGCTTTTGCGCTTCCTGCAAGCCGGCCGGCAAGTCGATGCCGCAGATCTTGCCCGTCTTTTGGTAATCCTTCCAGCCCGAGCCGATGATGTAGCCGCGCACGATCGCCTCGATGCCCAGCGGCTGCATCTTCTTGACGACAATGGCGCGCCCTTCCACCTGCGCGCGCTCCTCGGGCGCGACCACGTCGACCGGGTCGATGCCCGTTTCGTGGTTTGGCATCATGCTGCCGAATTTCTTGAACCAGAAATTGGACATGCTGGTGAGGATCTTGCCCTTGGCGGGGATGGGGTCGTCGAGGATGACGTCGAAGGCGGACAGGCGGTCGGTCTGCACCACCAGCAGCTTGTCGTCGCCGACGGCGTAGATGTCGCGCACTTTACCGCGGTGCAGGAAAGGCAGCGACTTGAGATTGGTTTCGAGAATTCCGGACATCTTGGGTTCCTAGCGTTTATTGATCAGTTCAGTGCGGGCAAGCTCGTGTTGCGCACTTTTTCGGCCTGGCTGTCGCGGAAGGCGCGCAGCTTGGTCTTCAAGCCGGCATCGTTCAAAGCCAGCACCGACACCACGGCCAGCGCCGCGTTGGCCGCGCCGGACTCGCCGATCGCCAGCGTCGACACGGGTATGCCTTTTGGCATTTGCACGGTCGAGAGCAGCGAATCGAGGCCTTTCATGTACTTCGACGGGATCGGTACGCCATACACGGGCAAGATGGTGGTGGCGGCGACGACGCCGGCCAGATGGGCGGCGGCACCGGCGCCGGCGATGAAGGCGGCGCAACCGCGCGACTCCATGTCGGCCATCCACGCTTCCAGTTCCTTAGGAGTGCGGTGCGCCGACAGCGCGCGCGCCTCGTAGCTCACGCCGAAATCCTTGCAGATCTGGGCCGCCTCTTTCATGATGTCCCAGTCGTTTGCCGAACCCATCACGATACCTACCAAAGTCTTTTCGCTCATTTTTTTCTACCGTAAAAATAAAAATCTTGCGCCGCGCTGCGGCTAAGTCATCGGTGGGCTCAGAGTGTTTCACCTGCGGTGAAAAAAAACTCTGACCCCACCTCGATCGCGTTTACTTGACCAACTGGGCCAGTTCGCCACGGCTGTAGCGCTCGGCCATTTTGTCCATTGGAACGATCTTGATCTTGCCTGCCTGGCCTTCGCAGCCGAAGGCCAGGAAGCGCGCCTTGCAGATCTGCATGGCCGCTTCGCGCGCCGGCTTGAGGAAATCGCGCGGGTCGAACTTGCTCGGGTTCTCGAACAGGTAGCGGCGGGTGGCGGCCGTCATCGCCAGGCGGATGTCGGTGTCGATATTGATCTTGCGAACGCCGTGGCGGATGCCTTCCTGGATTTCCTCGACCGGCACGCCATAAGTTTCCTTCATGTCGCCGCCAAACTGGCGAATTTCAGCGAGCAATTCCTGCGGCACGGACGAGGAACCGTGCATCACCAGGTGGGTGTTGGGGATGCGCGCGTGGATTTCCTTGATGCGGTCGATGGCCAGGATGTCGCCGGTGGGCTTGCGCGAAAACTTGTAGGCGCCGTGCGAGGTGCCGATGGCGATGGCGAGCGCGTCGCACTGGGTGCGCGCGACGAAATCGGCCGCTTGCGCGACGTCGGTGAGCAGCATTTCGCGCGTCATCGTGCCTTCGGCGCCGTGGCCGTCTTCCTTGTCGCCCTTCATGGTTTCAAGCGAACCGAGCACGCCCAGTTCGGCTTCCACCGTCACGCCGATGGCGTGCGAGAACTTGACCACTTCGCGCGACACTTCGACATTGTATTCGTAGGAGGCGACAGACTTGCCGTCCGCTTCGAGCGAGCCGTCCATCATCACCGAGGTGAAGCCGGAGCGGATCGCCGTCATGCACACGGCCGGCGACTGGCCATGGTCCTGGTGCATCACGACCGGGATATGGGGATAGGCTTCGACGGCCGCGTCGATCAAGTGGCGCAGGAAGGCTTCGCCCGCATACTTGCGCGCGCCCGCGGACGCTTGCATGATGACGGGGCTGCCCACGGCGTCGGCGGCGGCCATGATCGCTTGCACCTGTTCGAGGTTGTTGACGTTGAAGGCGGGCAGACCGTAGCCGTGTTCGGCGGCGTGGTCCAGCAATTGACGCATGGATACGAGGGACATGGTGAACTCCAAACATTAAGAAACTGGTTAGGTCGTAAGGAGACTGGCCAAGCATGGCCAGTCCGTTGCGCAGGCACGGGACAATGTCCCGCGAAACTCCTGCTTCACCTCCAAACATTAAGAAAGCTGTACTGCGCTGGGAAGCGCCGGCTTGCTGGCCCGGCGCCCGTCTGATTCAGGAACCGCGCCGGCCATCGGGCCGCGCGGTCGTCAATATTGCAAACGCCAACTCAATGAAACACTAAAATTTAAAATTCTCCGACACGCACAATCTTCAAGGCGTTGGTGCCGCCAACCTGGCCCATCGGCTCGCCCCAGGTCACCACGATCATGTCACCCTTCTTGACGATGCCCCTGGCGATCATCAAGTCTTCGGCCTGGCGCAGCACTTCGGCCGAATCGCCCGTTTGCACCATGTGGTAAGCCATCACGTTGCGGTACAGCGCCACCTTGCGCAGCGTCGTGGTCGAGGGCGTGAGCGCGAAAATGGGGGTGTCGATGCTGTGCCGGCTCATCCAAAGCGCCGTCGAGCCCGACTCCGTCATCGCCACGATGGCCTTGACGCGCAAGTGGTGCGCCGTGAACAGGGCGCCGTAGGCGATCGACTGGTCGATGCGGGTGAAGCGCACGTTCAAGAAGTCCGCGTCGAGCTTGTTGTATTCGGACAGTTCGGCCTCGACGCAGACGGCGGCCATCATTTCCACCGTCTCGACCGGATACTTGCCGGAGGCCGTCTCGGCCGAGGTCATCACCGCGTCGGTGCCATCCAACACCGCATTGGCCACGTCCGACACTTCGGCGCGCGTGGGCACGGCGTTGACGATCATCGACTCCATCATCTGGGTGGCGGTGATGGCCAATTTATTCGATTCGCGCGCCATCCGGATCATGCGTTTTTGCAGCGCCGGCACCGCCGCGTTGCCCACTTCCACCGCCAGGTCGCCGCGCGCGACCATGATGCCGTCGGAGGCGTCCAGGATTTCCTGCAGCGCGGGAATGGCTTCAGCGCGCTCGATCTTGGCGATCATCATCGGCTTGTGGTGGAAAGGTTCGCCCGCGATATTGGCCAGCTGGCGCGCCATTTCCATGTCGGTGGCGCTTTTCGGGAAGGAGATGGCCAGGTAATCGGCCTGGAAACTCATGGCCGTCTTGATGTCTTCCATGTCCTTGGCAGTGAGCGCGGGCGCGGTCAAGCCGCCGCCTTGGCGGTTGATGCCCTTGTTGTTGGACAGCTCGCCGCCCACCTTGACGACGGTGTGGATTTCGCTCCCAAGCACGCGCTCGACGATCAGCACGATCAAGCCGTCGTTGAGCAAGAGCTTGTCCTCGGGGCGCACGTCGCGCGGCAAGGCCTTGTAGTCCAGCCCCACCCGCTCCTGGTTGCCCAGCTCGCCGTTCTCGCCCCACTTGGCGTCGAGGATGAACTTGTCGCCGTTCTGCAATTCGATCTTGCCGTTTTCAAACTTGCCGACCCGGATTTTCGGGCCTTGCATGTCGGCCATGATGGCCACTTCGCGCCCGCACTCGGCGGCCGCGCGGCGCACCAGGTTGGCGCGGTCGATATGGTCTTGCGCCTTGCCATGGGAAAAATTCAGGCGCACGACATCCACGCCCGCGTTGATCATGCGTATCAAAATGCCGATCTCCGTTGATGCCGGGCCGATGGTTGCGACAATTTTGGTACCACGAGTCATAAAATTCCTTGATGGGTGAGCCAACGGATAATATTGAAAACACAATGAAAAACGCAGCCGTGGCTGCGCTCGATGCTATTACTGCGAACTGCGCTGCAGCAGAATTTCCACCGCCGGCAGGGTCTTCCCCTCGAGGAATTCGAGGAAGGCGCCGCCGCCGGTGGAGATGTAGCCGATCTGCTCGGCGATGCCATATTTGGCGATCGCGGCTAAAGTGTCGCCACCGCCCGCGATCGAGAATGCTTTCGATTGTGCGATCGCCAGCGCCAGCGTCTTGGTGCCGTGGCCGAACTGGTCGAACTCGAACACGCCGACCGGGCCGTTCCAGACGATGGTGCCCGCTTGCGCGATTTGCTGCGCCAGCAGGGCCGCCGTCTGCGGGCCGATGTCGAGGATCATGTCGTCGTCTTGCACCTGGGCGACCAGTTTGACGCTCGCTTCTGCGCTGGGCGAGAACTCCTTGGCGCACACCACGTCCACCGGGATGGGCACCTGGGCGCCGCGCGCGGCCATCATCTCGATGATGGCCTTGGCCTCGTCCACCAGGTCAGCTTCGACCAGGGACTTGCCGATGTTCAGGCCGACGGCTTTCATGAAGGTGTTGGCGATGCCGCCGCCGACGATCAGATTGTCGACCTTGCCGGCCAAGGCCTTGAGGATGGTGAGCTTGGACGAGACCTTGGAGCCGGCCACGATGGCCAAGAGCGGCCGTTCGGGCGCGCCCAGGGCCTTGCCCAGCGCGTCGAGCTCGGCCGCCAGCAGGGGACCGGCGCACACGCGCGGCGCGAACTTGGCGATGCCGTGGGTGGTGGCCTCGGCCCGGTGCGCGGTGCCGAAGGCGTCGTTGACATAGATATCGCACAAGCCGGCCATTTTCTCGGCCAGCGCGTCGCTGTTTTTCTTTTCACCGGGATTGACGCGGCAGTTTTCCAGCAACACCACCTGGCCCGGCGCGAGCGCTTCGAGGCCGGCGCCGTCGACCCAGTTTTGCTTGAGCTCGACCTTTTGTCCGAGCAGCTCGGACAGGCGGGCGGCCACCGGCGCCAAGCTGTCCTCGGGCTTGAACTCGCCCTCGGTGGGGCGGCCCAGGTGCGAGGTCACCATGACGGCGGCGCCGGCGGCGGCAGCGGCGCGGATGGCCGGCACCGAGGCGCGGATGCGCGTGTCTTCCGTGATGTTGCCGGCATCGTCTTGCGGCACGTTCAGGTCGGCGCGGATGAACACGCGCTTGCCCTGCAGGGCGTGGTGGTCGATCAGGTCTTGCAGACGGGTGAATTTGGGCACGGCTGGCATCTTGGGCTTGGCAATCAGGTGGGAGGAAAGCCGCTATTTTACCCCAATGGCGGCGCCGCTTCACGCATGATGCAATAATCGCAACACCGTGAAAAACACCATGCCGAAGGCGATCGTTTGCAGCATATGGCGCCGCCACAGGTAGAAAACGATGGCAGCGGCGCCGGCCAACAGGCGCAAATTGTCCTGGTCCAGCTGCAACTGGCCGTTCGCGCCCAGCAGCAGGTCGGGCGCGATGATGGCTGCCAGCGCGCAAGCGGGCGCGAAACGCAGCATTTCCTGCACCCGCGGCGCGATTGTGATGTGGTGGCCGATCATCCAAAAGGTGCTGCGGGTGGCGGCGGTGGCCACCACCATGACGGCGATGACGGCCCAGATTTCCCAGTCGCTCATGGCGCCTCCTTGCTAACGGCGGGGGCGGCGCGCGCGCCGAAGTTTTCTTCCACTACCATGGCCACCACCATGCCCACCAGCACGGCGGCGAGCAAACCCAGCTTGTAGGGCAAGCCAGCGGCCAGCACGGAGACGGCGCCGGCCACCAGCACGCCGCACAGCACGGCGCGGCTCACCACCAGCGGCACCATGATGCAAATGATGGCCAGGGTGCCGGCGAAGCCTAGCCCCCAGGCCGGCGGCACGGCGCTGCCGAGGAAGATGCCGGCGATCGAACCGACTTGCCAGGCGATGAAATTGGGAATCATCAAGCCTTTGAGGTAGGACAGCTTGCCCGGCTGGCGCGCTTCGCTCGGGTAGCGTTGCAAAAATAGGGCGACCGTGATGTCGCCCGAGACGTAGCCGAGCGCGAAACGCGAGCGCCACGGCAAATGCGCGAAATGTGGGGCCAGCAAGGCGGAAAAGATCACGAAGCGCAGATTGACCACCAGCGCGGTGGCGAAGATGACGGTGATGGGCGCGTGGGCGATGATCAAGGGCAAGGCGGCCAGCTGGGCCGAACCGGCGAACACGGTCAAGGTCATGCCCAGCGCCTGCGTCACCGTCAAGCCGGCCTTGACCATCGCGATGCCCACCACCAAGCCCCAGGCGCCGATCCCGAACAGGGTGGGCGCGCCGGTCTTGAAGCCTTCACGCCAAGCTTGCGCGTCGTAATTGTCGAAATCGGCCGGATCGGCGGCGATCGCTTGGACGGGGGCGGGCTGCGGCTCGTTCATGGACACGGGATTGGGTTGCTTGGGTTGCTTGGATTGCTTTTGTAGCGGCGCTCAGAGCGTCGAGGCGCTATTTTAACGATCATTCAGCAAGCGTGCCCGAATGCTTTAAAATCCTTGCTTTGCACATCGCCTTTCCGGAGCTTCCATGAATGACAAGAAAACATCCCCCGTCGAGCTCGACGGCAAGGATTTGCCCGCCCACTGCCCCAACCCGGCCATGGCGCTATGGTCCTCGCATCCGCGCGTGTTCCTCGACTTCGGCCACGGCGAGACCGCCAAATGCCCGTATTGCGGCACCGAGTACCGTTTGAAACCAGGCAGCGTCGCGGCCCATCATTGATCGGCCGCCAAGCGCGCTGAAGCGGCGCGCCTATACTTTTCCCTGATGCCCGAGGCGGGGCGGAGACTCCATGAAACGTGTCAAGCAACTCAATGGCAGCGCGGCCGAGGTCGAAGCCGCATTCTACGAAGCCCTGAACCGCGCCGACGTGGTCGGCTTGATGGCCTTGTGGGCCGACGACGAGGAAATCGTCTGCATCCACCCGGGCGGGCCGCGCCTGCATGGGCACGCGGCGATCCAGGCATCGTGGGAAGCGATCCTCGAGCGCGGCGGCTTGCAGATCCGCCCCTCGCAGTTGCACGAGACGCATAATTTAATGAGTTCGGTACACACGGTAGTCGAAGGAGTCAGTTCCTCCGGCGGCGAGCCGGCCCACCTGATCGCGACCAATGTCTACATCAAGACGCCGCAGGGTTGGCGCATCGTGCTGCACCACGTGTCGGTGGCGCCGGGCGCGGTGGCGGGCGCGAGCGCACCATCGGCCGTGCTGCACTGAGGCCCCCGCCCCGTCCTTGGATTGAACACAGCATGAAGTACACCGCCCCGCGCTGGCTGCCCAGCGGACACCTGCAAACAATCTACCCGGCCATGTGCATCGCGCGCCCGCAACTGGCGTTCCGGCGCGAGCGCTGGGACGCGCCGGACGGCGACTTCGTCGACGTCGACTTCATCGACGGCCAGCCGGGCGCGCCGTTCGTGCTGCTGTTCCACGGGCTCGAGGGTTCGTCTGCCAGCCATTACGCGCGCGCCATGATGGCCGAGGTGAAAGCGCGCGGCTGGTCGGGCGCGGTGCCGCATTTCCGCGGCTGCTCGGGGCAAGCGAACCTGGCGCCGCGCTTTTACCATTCGGGCGACGCGCCGGAAATCGACTGGATCGTGCGGCGCCTGCGCCAGCGCGCCGCCGGCAAGTTCTACGCCACCGGCGTCTCGCTCGGCGGCAACGCGCTGCTGCGCTGGCTGGGCGAAGCGCAGCACGGGGCCGAGATTGTCGATGCCGCCTGCGCGGTGTCGGCCCCGCTGGACTTGGCGCGCGGGGGCGACGCCCTTTCCTCCGGTTTCAACCTGGTGTACACGCGCATGTTCTTGCAAACGCTCAAGCCCAAGTGCCTGTCCAAGCTGGCGCAATTTCCCGGCCTGTTCGACCGCGACGCCATGCTGGGCGCGCGCGACTTGTACACCTTCGACAATATCGTGACGGCGCCGCTGCACGGCTACCGCGACACCGACGATTACTGGGACCGCGCCAGCGCCAAGCACGTCTTGCAAGACATCACGGTGCCGACCCTGGTGCTGAACGCGCAAAACGATCCCTTCCTGCCGGGCGTGCATTTGCCGCGCCGTGCCGCCCCTTGCGTGGTGCTCGATTATCCGCTGCACGGCGGCCATGTGGGCTTCGCGGTGGGGCGCATGCCTGGCCAGATCGACTGGTTGCCGCGCCGCCTCTTGCATTTCCTCGAAGGCGAGCGCGCGCTGACCGCTGGCGCCCTGCCTTGAGGCCGCAGCATGGATGAAGTCGTTAAGCAGGCGCTGGCCAAGTGGCCGAATGTGCCGCATTGCTATGGCTGGCTGGCGCTGGACGCGCGCGGCGCTTGGCGCATGCGCGACGAGCGCGCCCAACACTTGGGCTTGGCCGGCGACAAGATCACGCAGGCGGCGCTGCGCGATTTCATCAACCGCAATTACGCCAGCGATGAGCGTGGCTGCTGGTATTTCCAGAACGGGCCGCAGCGTGTGTATGTAAGCTTGGAGGCGACGCCTTACATCGCGCGCACCGATCCGCGCGAGGGCTTGGTGCTGCACACCGGTGCGCCGCTGGCGCGCCTCGACCAAGCCTGGCTCACCGAGGCCGGTGCGCTGATCGTGCAAAGCGGGCCGAGCGTGGCACAGCTCGACGACCGCGATTTCTTGCCGCTACTCGGTGCATTGACGCTCGATGGCGCGGCCGTCTCCGATGACGCCCTGCTCTCCTGGCTAGGCGGTGGAATCGGCTCGCTCAACTTGCGCTTGAAGGAACAAGCGATCCGGGTCGAACGCCTCGCCCACGCCGACGTCGAAACGCGCTTCGACTTCGTGCGCGAGCCGAGCAGCTGATAGTCGGGTCCGGGGCGCCCCGCACTGCGCGAAGCGCTGTTGTGCGCCTTGCGATATGACCATTTGCGCCGCAAGCCCATGCTACACTCGCCATGGTCGAAATTCCCCACTAGGATTTCATGAAAACGCGTTCCGCTCCATTTTGGCAGTATGCGCTGTTTGCGCTTTTTTCCCTATCCGGTTTTTCCGGATTGATTTACGAATCGGTGTGGGCGAATTACCTGAAATTTTTTCTTGGTCATGCCGCGTACGCCCAAACCCTGGTGTTGGCCTTGTTCATGGGCGGCATGGCCGGCGGCTCCTGGCTGACCAGCCGATATAGCGCCCACATACTCAATCCCCTGCTAGGCTACGCCATGGTGGAATTGCTCATTGGCGTCTTTGGCCTGTTCTTTCACAAGATATTTCTCGCCACCAGCGGCTTCCTGTTCGACAGCGTCCTGCCCGGACTCGACTCACCGCTATCGATCGAGCTTATTCGCTGGGGTTTCGCGGCCATGTTGATCTTGCCGCAGACAATATTGCTGGGATCAACTTTCCCGCTTATCTCGGCCGGGATCTTGCGCGCCTTTCCAGACACGCCAGGTAGCTCGATTTCCCTTTTGTATTTCACAAATAGCATAGGCGCCGTGGTCGGCGTGCTAGTGAGTGGGTTCGTCCTCATCGGCGCGGTGGGCTTGCCCGGCACGATATTGAGCGCCGCCTTGATGAATTTTCTGTTGGCATTGTTTGTTTACTTGATTGCCAAGAAAACGGGCTTGAACGCCGACGCCCCGTCAAGCGGCGCAGGGGCCGACGTTCCCTACTTGCGGCCGCTGCTTGTGGTGGCGATGGTCACCGGCCTATCGTCGTTTATCTACGAGATCAGCTGGATCCGCATGCTCGCCATGATCATCGGCTCCTCCACCCATGCGTTCGAGTTGATGCTATCGGCCTTCATACTCGGTCTGGCGCTCGGCGGACTGTACTTGCGCACGCGGGTCGACCGCTATCGCGCCCCTTTGCTGGCGCTCGGGGTGATTCAGTTTTTGATGGGATTGCTGGCATTGTTCACCGTTGTTGCCTACAATCCGAGCATGGAATTGATGTACGGCGTCTTCGACGCCCTGCAAGCAAACGAGGTCGGATACGTCCTATTCAATGTCAGCAGCCATTTGCTCGCCATCGCGCTGATGCTGCCGGTGACGTTCATGGCGGGGATGACACTGCCCCTCATTACATTCATATTGTTTCGCAGCGGAGCTGGCGAATCGGCCATCGGCAAGGTGTACGCGTCGAACACCGCCGGCGCCATCATCGGCGTCGCGCTTGCCGCGATGGTACTGCTGCCCCAGTTGGGACTGAAGCTGGCAGTCATGGTGGGCGCGTCGCTGGACCTGGCCTTGGCCGTCTATCTGCTGTATATCGCGAGGGCGCGGCGCGGATGGCAGGTGACGACGGCAATCGTGATTCTTGGAGGTCTCATTGTGGTCCAGTTGACGCCACGATTCGATCCTATAAGCATGGCCAGCGGTCCATTTCGCATGCGTCCAAGATCACCGAGGATGCTCATCCACCCCCTCATGCATATCGATGGCAAGACTGCCTCGGTCGACGTCTATAGCAACTCCGCAAACAATTCCCTGACGATATCGACGAATGGCAAAGCCGATGCGAGTATCGTGATGGCTGCCAGCGTGCCTCTGCTTAGTGACGAATCGACCATGACGATGCTGGGCGCCTTGCCGCTTGCGCTCAAGCCCGACACCGAAACTGCTGCAGTCATTGGGATGGGCGCGGGAATGAGCGCCAATGTGCTGCTGATGAGCCCCCGACTCAAACACCTGGACATCATTGAAATCGAAGGCGCGATGGTCGAGGGCGCGCGTCTATTCGGCCCCTTTAGCGCTGGCGTATTCAGCGATCCGCGCAGTCACATCCATATCGATGACGCCAAGAGCTATTTTGCCGCGCACCAGAAGCGTTATGACATGATCGTTTCCGAACCATCCGATTCGTGGGTCAGTGGCGTATCGAATTTATTTACCGACGAATTTTATCAGCGCATACGCCACCACCTTAGCAAGGATGGCGTACTGGTCCAATGGCTTCATACCTATGAGACTTCGCCAGCCCTGGTCAGCTCCATATTCCAGGCGATTGGGAATAATTTTGAAGATTATGGCGTCTATGCCGCCAATGATTCAAACATCATCATCGTCGCGAAGGCAAAAGGACAGGTCGGCGCGCCCGGCCCGGCTGTGTTGCAAAATCAAAAAATCGCGTCGCTGCTCGAGCGCATCCATGTGCGATCGCTGGACGACCTCAATAAATACTATATTGGCAATCGCCAATTGCTCGAGCCATTATTCGTCACAACGGGCGCACCGATCAACTCCGATTTCTTTCCGTATGTCGACCAGCACGCCGTTAAAGCCCGTTATTTACGCACAGGCGTCGGCTTGGCAAGCCTTCAAAACAGTCCCGTTCCAATGCCGGGGAATAACTATGACGGTGCATTGAATGTGTCACAAACGAGCCTTTCAGAGTTCCGCCCTCATCGAAACGCGCAAATTGGCAGGGTGCTGGGTGAATATATTGGGGCGGGCGCCCATGGCCAGCTGCCACAGCTTCCCGGCGATTGGCCCGGTGTGGCTGCGGCGTTAAAGCATAAGCCAGACTGCACCGATCCGCTCGCGCACGAGCTCTGGAGCGAGCGGCTGGCCAGTTTGGCGATCGTGACAATACCGAATATGAGCGGCGCCCAGGTAAATCCAATTCTCAGCTTCTTGCGCGGACAGGTGTGCGACGCCCCACCAGCCCAGCCATCACGCGAAATATTGACCTTGATGTCAGCCTTGGCCGCGCGCGACATGCCGGCGACGGAGCGGGCGGCCATCACGATCCTCGACAGCCGTCCCGCGCGATCGCGCCTGATCCATGACTATGCGTTCGACGCCTTGCTACTTTCGTATTTTCAGCAAGGGAAATGGACACAACTTAGGCAAGTAGCGAGCACTTTCAAAGGCGAGCCTTCAATGTACGTGCTATTGATGATGGCGCATGCACGTTGGCATACGCAAAAAGGGCTTGGACGCTAGGGCCGCATCACGAGTACGGGGCGCGCTTGGCCGCCGGCGCATGGCTTTATTCCTTGTCCTTGTCCTTCTTCTTGTCCTTCAATTCCTCGCGCCGGCGCGCCTGCAACTCGCGCTCGCGCGCGTCGATCACGGCCATATCGTAGAACGAGGCGTCGCCCGCCTTGCGCGCGATCGCCAATTGGTCGAGCGCGCTCAACACATTGCCCTTGAGCGCATACGATTCGGCCAGCGCCATGTGCTGCAAGGCGAGCTTGTTTTGCGCCGCGTACACCTGCGCCAGTGATTGCTGCAATTTGGGCTCTTGGCGGTACAGTTGCACCTGGTCACGCAGGAAACGTTCGGCGCCGTCGAGCTGCTGGGCCGCCAGCATCGCGTCCGCATATTGGCGCGCGATGCCGCGCGCCAGCGGGAAGCGCTGCCATGCCAGCTCGGCCTGCTTGACAGCCTTGCCCGCCGCCGCCGCGCCCTGCCCCGGGGCCAGCGCGATGTCCAGGTCCATGCTCACGAACACCGCTTCACCGTCCGAGCCTTGGGGCGCGGCCGAAAAGCTGCCGGCCACCGGCGCCGGGTGGATAGTCGCGCGCGCGGCGGCCAGCCACTTGCGCGCCGCCACCAGGTCGCTGCGCTTCAAGGCCAGGTACGATAAGCCGTATTGGGCCGCCGCCTGCTGCGCGCGGCTCGGTTGCGCGAGCTGGCTGTCGAACACCGCTTGCGCGTCGACGCGGCCCTGGGCGCTTTCGTCTTGCAAGACGCGGGTGCGCGCGCGCATCAATTGAAAATCGAGACTGTCGGGGCGCTGGTGGTAAGGCGTTTCACGGATGCGCGCCTGGATGTCGGCGATGCGCTCGCTGGTGAGGGGATGCGAGCGCAGATAGGCCGGCGTCAGGTCGGAGTAATTGCGGCTGGCCGTTTGCAAGCGCCCGAAAAACGCCACCATGCCCGAGGTGTCGTAGCCGGCCGCGCCCATGATCTGGAAGCCGACGCGGTCGGCCTCGCGCTCGGCGTCACGCCCGAAGTTCAGTTGGCGCTGCAGCGTCAAGCCTTGGCCGCCGCTGAGCAAAGCCATCGACGCGTCCGGACTCGAGCGCGCAGCGAGCACCGCCAGCAACACCGACGCCAGCGGAATGAGGGCGTCCTGGCGTTGCTGGCCGATCTGACGCGCGATGTGGCGCTGCACCACGTGGCCGATTTCATGCGACAGCACGGACGCCAGTTCGGACTCGGTCTGGGCCGCCAGCAGCAAGGCTGAATGGACCGCGACAAAGCCACCCGGCAAGGCGAAGGCGTTGAGCATGGGGTCGCGCACAGCGAAGAAATAGAAATCGTAGCCGGTGTCGGCGCGCGCGCCGGGGCGCGCCTGCACCAGTTGCGTGCCAAAATTGTTCAGATAGTCGAGGATGACCTCGTCGTCGAGGAAATCATGATCGCGCCGGATGTCGAGCATGATTTCCTCGCCCAGCTTGCGCTCCATGATGGGAGGGAGGTCTTCGCGTTCGGTGTCGCCCAGCGTGGGCAGATTGGCCGCGCCGGCGGCCGATTGCGCCAGGCCTGCCGGCGCGGTCAGCAGCAGCGCGGCCGCGCACAGCGCGCCCATGGAGCGTTGCCAAGGTTGGCGCAAGGCCGGCAGGCGGGAATGGGTTTTCGCTTTCACAATGCTATGATAACCGGATCGGCTGTGCTCCGCGCTGGGGCAAGCCCACTGAAACATTTTGTTACCCTTAGGCGGGAATGGCATCCGACACCATGACGACACTGAAACAGACTGATCTATTGACCCACTTCGATGCCGCCGGCCAGGCCCACATGGTCGATGTTGGAAGCAAAGCCGCCACGCACCGCATCGCTATTGCCACCGGCACGATCCAGATGAATCCAGAGACGCTTGCCTTGGTGTTGGCAGGCACGGCGAAGAAAGGGGACGTGCTGGGCATCGCGCGCGTGGCCGCCATCATGGGCGCCAAACGCACCAGCGATCTGGTGCCGCTATGCCATCCGCTGGCGCTCACGCGCGTGACTGTCGATTTCGAAACCGACGTGCCCGCTTGCAGCGTCCACTGCCGCGCCCGCGTCGAAACGGTCGGCCCGACGGGCGTGGAAATGGAAGCATTAACGGCGGTGCAGGTGGGCTTACTGACCGTGTACGACATGTGCAAGGCCATCGATAAGGACATGGTGATCACGGGCGTGCGCGTGCTTGAAAAGCGCGGTGGCAAGTCCGGCGATTGGAACGCGTAGGCGCCCCGCGAGCACGGCGCGCCTGCGCTTACGGCGGGCCGATTGGTAGCACCGTGAGCAAGGCGGCATCGCTGCGACGCACCAGGGCTGCCATGAGTTTGTCGCGCTGCGCCATCGGCACCCAGGCCAGCGCCTCGCGCGCCAGGCCGCTGCGCGCCACCGCTTTATTCACGATGTCGGCCGCCGCGTCGCGCTCCTGGGGCGAACGGCCTTGCAGCAAGAGATCGAGGGGATGCATCTCTGCCTTCACATCGGCCACCATGGATTCATACGGCACATAATATTGCGGCAAGCGCGGCAGGCTGACGTGGTATTTGACGAGCACTTCATCGTAGTACACCTTGCGCGCGGCCGCGCTGTCGAGCAGGCGCGCGCCGACCAGCTTGGGGCCGGTTTTCGATAATTCGGGGTAGTTCAAATCCCGCAGCAGGGATTTGGGAAATTCAAACGCGGACACCAGCGTGTATTGTCCATCGGCGAAGACCACAAAGGTCGGGCGCGCCGTGTAGAAAACACTTGCCCCGTAGGCCAGGGCGGTCAATTGCACCAGCCCGATGCATACCAAATCAAGCATAAGCCATTTTTTTTTGGGATTGAAAACGACGAAGGTCGCCAAAGGCCCCAAGCCGATGTCTACGCCAGTCAATACCAGCAAGATCTTCCCCGCTTCCATGACTTTGTAATACGGGTCTGGATAGCAAACGAAAATGACGAGGGCAAGCACACAGGCGACCAAGCAAATACTGATCAGCAAATGAATGGAAGCGGCGCGGATTTTGTCTTTCATCATAAGGAAAACGGTACACTATTTTTCCGGATTTTACCTGTAGCCGATTGGCAATTCAAGCCTCTGGCCTCAAGCGTTGCGCGCATGCAAAAACACCTCGATTTCTTTCAAAATCGAGGTGTTTGAACAGCGCGCCTGGGTGGGGCTTTGCAGCCCACTCGCTTGCCATTCACGCAAGCGAGCATCCTGCTGGCCCGGAGCCAGGGAATTAGTTAGCTTTGCACCAGCCGTTGGTGACGCAGCTACCGCTGTTGGTCCAGCGCACGACACCGGCGGAATCCGGTGCGGTTGGGGTCAAGATCGTCGTGGTGCTGTCTGCACGCGCCGTAGCCGTTCCCGTGATTTTGCCAGATGCGACGGCCAAGGTGGCGGTGTTTTCAGTCGCGGTAGGCAGCGAAGCTGGGATGCCCAGTGCGCCACTGTCGCAACCCGTATAAGAGCCCTGGGTGGAGGCATCAACCATGCACATCACGACATCCTTCTTGAGCGCTTCGGCCAAGCCCTGCACTTCGGCGAAACGGCCCTTCTTGATGTAGTCTTGATACGCTGGCAGCGCGACGGCGGCCAAGATACCGATAATCGCCACAACGATCATCAGTTCGATCAGCGTGAAGCCGGCTTGTGCTTTTTTGATGAGTTTCATTTTGCTTCTCCTATTGATTGGAACAAAGAATCTTTTTCCTGCACAGGACTATACGCAAAGGCCGTGCCAGCTAATTTATGGCATTCAAACAGGAAATTGCGTGACTTTTTTACACATTTACTGCCAATTTCTGTTCGGGATGTGACACTTCTTGTCAGTCGGCACATTTATTGTCGGTGCGGGTTGCGCATCGCGCTGGGGGCGTCCGCCATCCGGGCCAGCTTGCCCTTTTAGGCAAGCGAAAAGCGCAGTTGCGTACCGGCCAGGTCAATCAAGTCGCCCTTGGCCAATTTGCGCGGCTGGGCCGTCAAGGCTTGGCCGTTGCAGGTCGACACCGTGTCGCCCTCGAGGTGGGCCACCGCGTAGCCGTCGGCGCGGCGCGAGATGACCACCACCACCACACCAGGCGTGCCCAGCGTGGTCAATGCCTTGGTCAGCGGCATGGTCTTGCCGGCATTGCTGCCATTGCGGATTTCTATCATGCCCAGCACTTGGGCCGCCGCCAGCGGCGCGCTGTCGGCGAAGGGCATGGGGCGGGTCGGCGGCATCGAGCGCTGCCCCTGGGTGATGGTGGAGACGGCTTCGCGGGGGCCGGCCACGAACATGACTTGGAACTTGGCGATGACGATCACGTCTTTATCGGCCAACAAATGCTTGCCCACGCGTTGACCATTCACATACGTGCCATTGGTCGACGTCAAGTCTTCGAGAAACGATTCGTGCAAGATGGTGGTGATGGACGCGTGCTCACCGCTGACGGCGCGATGGTCGATCACGACGTCATTGTGCGGATGACGCCCGATGGTCATCCGTTCCTTGTTCAGCTGAACTTCCTCGATGCGCTCGCCATCACGCGATATGATGATTTTTGCCACGTTTTCTCCACGTCCGGTTTGCCTGCCGTCCGCATGAATAATTAGGGGGAGCACCTAGCTCCCCCTTCATTATTGACCGACTTGCGGCCGAAAGACAACTTACAGCATGGCTTTGAGCAAACGCGCCATTTCCGACGGGTTTTTGGTGACCGTAATACCACAGGCGGCCATGATGTCGAGCTTGGCCTGGGCCGTGTCGGCTCCGCCCGAGATCAATGCGCCCGCGTGGCCCATGCGTTTACCCGGCGGCGCGGTGACGCCGGCGATGAAGCCGACCACCGGCTTTTTCATATTGTCCTTGATCCAATAAGCGGCATTGGCTTCATCCGGACCGCCGATTTCGCCGATCATGATGACGGCGTCCGTGTCCGGATCGTCATTGAACATCTTCATCACGTCGATATGCTTGAGGCCGTTGATGGGGTCGCCACCAATGCCCACCGCCGACGATTGGCCCAGGCCCAGCGCCGTCAATTGGCCCACCGCCTCGTAGGTCAAGGTGCCCGAGCGCGACACCACGCCGATGCGGCCTTTCTTGTGGATATGACCAGGCATGATGCCGATCTTGATTTCGTCGGGCGTGATCAAGCCCGGGCAATTCGGGCCCAGCAGCAAGGTCTTGCTGCCCGCCTTGGCCATGCGGTCCTTGAGCGCCATCATGTCGCGCACGGGGATGCCTTCGGTGATGCAAATGGCCAGGTCCAGCTCGGCCTCGACCGCTTCCCAGATGGCGGCGGCGGCGCCAGCCGGCGGCACGTAGATCACCGACACGTTGGCGCCGGTTTCTTTTTTCGCTTCCGTGACGTTGGCGAAAATGGGAATGCCCTCGAAATCCTCGCCCGCTTTTTTCGGGTTCACGCCGGCGACGAAGCAATTCTTGCCATTGGCATAGTCGCGGCAGCCGCGGGTGTGGAATTGGCCGGTCTTGCCGGTGATTCCCTGGGTGACAACTTTGGTATCTTTATTGATCAGGATCGACATATTGTTTCCTTCGGATTTAGGCGTGACCAGCGGCGGCGGCGACGACGCTCTTGGCCGCGTCTTCCATGGTGTCGGCGGCGATGATGGGCAGGCCGGACTCGGCCAGCATCTTCTTGCCCAGGTCTTCATTGGTGCCCTTCATGCGCACCACCAGCGGCACTTGCAGCGACACCGCCTTGGAGGCGGCGATGACGCCTTCGGCGATCACGTCACAGCGCATGATGCCGCCGAAAATATTGACCAGGATCGCTTTCAAGCCGGGGTTTTTCAGCATGATCTTGAACGCTTCGGTGACTTTTTCCGCCGTCGCGCCGCCGCCCACGTCCAGGAAGTTGGCCGGCTCGCCGCCGAACAGCTTGATGGTATCCATGGTGGCCATGGCCAGGCCGGCGCCGTTGACCAGGCAGCCGATATTGCCGTCAAGCGAAATATAGGCGAGGTCGAACTTGGATGCTTCGATCTCGGCCGGATCTTCCTCGTCGAGGTCGCGGAAGGCGACGATTTCTGGATGGCGGAACAAGGCGTTGGCGTCGAAATTGAATTTCGCGTCGAGCGCGATGACCTTGCCCGAGCCCGTCAAAATCAAGGGATTGATTTCAGCCAAGGAAGCGTCCGTTTCCCAAAACGCCTTGTACAAGCCTTGCAATTGCACGCGCGCGTCAGCAATCGAGGCGGGGGGCACGCCGATCTTGGCGGAAATGTCGTCCGCTTCGGCGTCGGTAAAGCCCACGCCCGGATCGATGGCGATCTTGTGGATTTTCTCGGGATGGGAATGAGCCACTTCCTCGATGTCCATGCCGCCTTCGCTTGATGCCATCAGAACGACGCGCTGGCTGATGCGGTCGGTGACCATCGACACGTACAGCTCTTTCTGGATGTCGGCGCCCTCTTCAATCAACAGGCGGCGCACTTTCTGGCCTTCCGGGCCGGTCTGATGGGTGATGAGCTGCATGCCCATGATCTGGTTCGCGTATTCCTTGACCTGCTCGAGCGACTTGGCGACCTTGACGCCGCCGCCCTTGCCGCGACCACCGGCGTGGATCTGGGCCTTGACGACCCAGACCGGGCCACCCAGGGTTTGCGCGGCCGCAAGGGCCTCGTCGACGGACATGCACGGGATGCCGCGCGGCACCGTCACTCCAAACTGCCGGAGGATTTCCTTGCCTTGGTACTCATGGATTTTCATGCTGGCTTCCCTTCTGGAACGGATGTGTTGAATCGGTTGAAATGGTAATTGAACTATGCGGTGGTGAACGTTTAGCTGCCGCCGGATGGTCGCGCCGGGCTGGCCCATCGCGGATAGTAGCGGGCCACGACGGCCCCGTCCGAGCGCAGGGCGCGGCATTTATCGAGCTGGAATGGCTTGCCGGAATTGCCGTCCAGGTCCTCGCCCTCGCGCGTGTTGATGACGTCGCTGGCATAGGCTTGTACGGCGGCGCTGGGCAAGACCTGGGCCAGTTCGCTCAAATGGGTGCAACCGAGCACGCCGGCCAGGCGCTCCTTGATACCGGCGCGAAAGCCCTTGATCAGCGACAAACCCACCAGGCCCGCGTAAGCCGGCCCCACTTGGTCGCAAGCGCCCGGATAGGGCACGGCATCGGACGCGGCTTCGGCTGCGACGATGAGAAATTCCCGGTTGATGGTCACGCGCAAGCGCAAGTCGTGCAGCGCCGTGCCAGCCGCACGGGTGCCCGTGGCAAGTGCGATATCGATGGTTTTGACGTCGCTGATGCGCGCATCGAGATCCCATAGGCCATCCTCGCGCGCGAAAGCGTCAACGTGGATGGCACGCGTATGCCGCAACGCGCGTCGGGGAACTGGAGGAGACAGGGGCATAGACACCAACGCCGAGTGCGGCGAAAAAAGTAGGCAGCCATGTGATTGCCGCAGCTTCTACGGCATCAACCGCTCATGCGGCGCTGCGAAAACCCCGAAAGTTTATCACAGACACGAGGGGCATTGCTCTTGTTTCGGCGTGCTAGCAAAAATGGTAAGGTGGTTGTTTTAATATTAAACGAGCAAGCGAAATGCGCAGCGTCCTCCGCCGGTGAGGAGTAGCGGCGGCATCATTGACGCCGCCCTACGGCAGAAGGCGCTGCGCATTTGCCTGCGCGAACGGCGTGCTTTAGCCTGCGCGAACGCGGCGCTTTAGGCAAAGATGGTGCTAAGACGCGCCATGACATCATCGAGAATATTGGCTGGCAGCGCCTCGATCCGTCCGGCCACAGGATCGAGCGACACCGAGTAGTTGTCGCCACGGTTCATATCAATTGACCGCCCACCGCCGGCGCGTCGACCATTCGCGCTCTTCCGGCGCTTGAGGCACCGTATAGTCGGATGCGGCGAGCAATTCGGTCAGCGTATATCGGGGCCGCGCTTGTGGCTCGATCATTAGTCGTTCCCCTCAATCATCATCGAAAGTGCCCTGCATCGCCTTGCGCACGGCGCTTTGCGAAAAACCGCGTTGCAATAGGAAGCGCGCCTGCTTGCTGCGCTCGGCCGCATCGGCCGCGACCGCGCCAAACTTGCGCTGCCACACCGCGCAAGCGCGCGCCGTTTCGCTCTCGGCCAAGCCACACTTGAGCTCTTGCAACGCCTCCCCGCCCACGCCGTGGCTTTGCAGCTCGGCGACGATGCGGCTATTGCCGAAGCGGGCCGCGCGCCGGTGGATCAGCGATTCCGAAAAGCGTTCTTGCGACAGCCATTTGTTGGCCTCGAGAAAATCGAGCAGCGCGTCAATGTCCTCCCCCTCTTGCACGTGCGGGGCCAGCTTGCGCGCCAATTCAAGACGGCTATGCTCGCGCATCGACAGGTAACGCAAGGCGCGCGCCTTCAAGCTCAGTTGCGGTGCTGCCATCATCGCCTCCTGCTCTGCCGATGTCCGGCCGCGGTCCCGGCGCAAGCCGTGGCCGCGGCCCTGCTATTACTCGGCGCCAACGGCCTTCAACTTGGCGGCCGGTTCCGGCTTGTCCGCCGCCAGCACCGGCAACTCGCGCACGCCCAGCGCGGCGCGCACTTTGTTTTCAATTTCGCGCGCCAAGGCCGGACGCTCCTTGAGGAAGATGCGCGCATTGTCCTTGCCCTGGCCGATACGCTCGCCGTTGTAGCTGTACCACGACCCGGACTTTTCCACGATCTTGTTGTCGGCGCCCAGATCGAGGATTTCGCCTTCGCGCGACGTGCCTTCCCCATACAGGATGTCGAAATGGGCTTCCTTGAAAGGCGGCGCGATTTTATTCTTGACGACTTTGACCTTCGTTTCGTTGCCGATCACCTCGTCGCCTGACTTGATCGAGCCGGTGCGGCGAATGTCCAGGCGCACCGAGGCGTAGAACTTGAGCGCGTTGCCGCCCGTGGTGGTCTCGGGGCTGCCGAACATGACGCCGATCTTCATGCGGATCTGGTTGATGAAGATGACCAGGGTGTTGGTGCGGCTGATGGTGCCGGTGAGCTTGCGCAAGGCTTGCGACATCAGGCGCGCCTGCAGGCCCGGCAGCGAGTCGCCCATGTCGCCCTCGATCTCGGCGCGCGGCGTGAGCGCGGCCACGGAGTCGATCACGACCAGGTCGACGCTGCCCGAGCGCACCAGTGCGTCCGTGATTTCCAGCGCTTGCTCGCCCGTGTCCGGCTGCGAGATCAGCAATTCGGACAGGTTGATGCCCAGCTTTTGCGCATAGGTGACGTCGAGCGCGTGTTCGGCATCGATGAAGGCGCAGGTGCCGCCCAGCTTTTGCATTTGCGCAATGGTCTGCAAGGTGAGCGTGGTTTTGCCGGACGACTCGGGACCGTAGATTTCCACCACGCGCCCGCGCGGCAAGCCGCCCACGCCCAGGGCGATGTCCAGACCCAGCGAGCCGGTCGACACCGTTTGCACTTCCTCGACCGGGGCGCTGGCGTCCATGCGCATGACCGAACCCTTGCCGAACTGCTTTTCAATCTGTGCCAGCGCGGCCGCCAGGGCCTTGCTTTTCTCGCTGGCGAGCATCGTGTTTTTTTTGTCGTCCATAATTATCCTTCGAACTTAGGGGTGCAATTTCAGGGTTTGGCCGGTGCGTTCCGCCGCCACAGACACTACTGTATAAAAAAACAGTGGTAATTGCAAGCGCGATCTGCCTGCCGTTTAAAAAAACGCAAATCCGTGCACAGCACTGGCGGCATTGCCGCAAATAAAACACAATACAAGCATCCTCCCGCCTGGAAGCTGCGATGCGCATTCTACTTGCCGAAGACGACAGCGTGCTGGCCGACGGCCTCACACGCTCCCTGCGCCAGTCCGGCTATGTGATCGATTGCGTCAAAAACGGGCAGGAAGCCGACAGCGCCCTGTCGACCCAGGAATTCGATTTATTGATCCTGGACCTGGGCTTGCCGCGCCTGTCCGGCCTGGAAGTGCTGCGCCGCCTGCGCGCGCGCGCCTCCACCCTGCCGGTGCTGATCCTGACGGCGGCCGACTCGCTCGAGCAGCGCGTCAACGGCCTGGACCTGGGAGCCGACGACTTCATGGCCAAACCCTTCGCCCTGTCCGAGCTTGAAGCGCGCGTGCGCGCCCTGACCCGGCGCGGCGCCGGTGGCGGCCCCACCGTGATCAAGCATGGCCCGCTGGTGTACGACCAGGTCGGACGCAGCGCCTACATCAACGAGCAGATGCTGGACCTGTCGGCGCGCGAACTGGGTTTGCTCGAGATTCTGCTCGCGCGCAGCGGGCGCCTGGTGTCGAAGGAGCAGTTGGTGGACCACTTGTGCGAATGGGGCGAGGAAGTGAGCTACAACGCCATCGAGGTCTATGTGCACCGCTTGCGCAAGAAGATCGAAGCGGGCGGCGTGCGCATCGCCACCGTGCGCGGCCTCGGTTATTGCCTCGAAAAATTCCCGGACGCGGCGCGCGCGAGCGGCCCGGCCGCCCCAAGCGCACCGTCGGCGCCGTGAGCGCGCGCGCACACCGGCGCCTGCCGCGCTCGCCGAGCGCCAGCGCCGCCTGGCGCGGCGCGCACGAGGCGGACGACGACCTCCCCCCCTACCTGCCGCCGAACCTGGAGTCGGACGAAAACATCGAGCACTCGCTGTTCGGTGAAATCCTCGACTGGATGCTCGCCCCCCTGTTGCTGCTGTGGCCGATGAGCATCGCCATCACCTATCTGGTGGCCAAGAGCGTGGCCAACGAACCGTTCGACCGCGCGCTCGAAGAGGGCGTGAGCGTGCTGGCCCAGCAGCTGCGCGAGACCGACGCCAAGGCGGCGCCGCGCGCACTGGCGCCGCGCCGCGAACTGCTGCGCTCGGACGAGGTGGACACCGTCTATTTCCAGATCGCCGTACCCGGCGCCCTGTTCGATGGCGACCCCGACCTGCCAGCCCCACCCGAGGACGAGGCCTACCGCGAAGGCACGGTGGTGTTTCGCAACGAGAGCATGCATGGCAATCCGGTGCGCATCGCGCATGCCTACATCGCGCTGCCCGCGCCGGACGGCGCGCGCCCAGGCAGCGCCGCGCCGCTGGCGTTGGTGCAGGTGGCCGAAACGCTGGGCAAGCGCGCCCAGCTGGCCAACAATATCGTGAAAGGCGTGATCCTGCCCGAGCTGATCATCTTCGTCATCGTGCTGGCCCTGGTCTGGTTCGCGCTGGCGCGCGGCTTGTCGCCGCTGGCGCAACTGCAGCAGCGCATCCGTGCGCGCCGCCCGGACGACCTGTCGCCGATCGACGCGCGCCAGGTGCCGGAAGAGATCCTGCCCCTGGTCAGCTCACTCAACGATATGCTGGCGCGCCTGGCGCACACGATCGCCATGCAAAAGCGTTTCATCGCCGACGCCGCCCACCAGATGCGCACCCCGCTGGCGGGCATGCGCATGCAGTCCGAGCTGGCGCTGCGCCAGGGCGACCCGGACGAAATCCAGCGCTCGCTCGAGCAGTTGGCCAAGAGTTCCGAGTCCTCGACCCGACTGGTCAACCAGTTGCTGGCGTTGGCGCGCGCCGAACACCAGCCGCAAGCCGGTGGCGTGGGCGACACCATCGATCTGGACCAGCTCGCGCGCAGCACCGTGCAGGAATGGGTGAGCGCCTCGTTCGCCGACCAGATCGACCTCGGCTTCGAGACCGCCGGGTGCCCGCTGCCGCTGGCCGGCAACGCCCTGATGCTGCACGAGCTGCTCTCTAACCTGATCGACAACGCGCTGCGCTACACACCGGGCGGCGGCAGCGTGACGGTGCGGGTGCGGCGCCAGGGCCAGGCCGCCATCGTCGAAGTGGAAGACACCGGCCCCGGCATTCCCGCTCACGAACGCGAGCAAGTGTTCGAGCGCTTCTATCGCATCCTGGGCAGCACTGCCAGCGGCAGCGGCCTGGGACTGGCGATCGTGCGCGAAATCGCGCAGCAGCACGGCGCGCACATCGAACTGTTCGACAATCCACGCAGCACGGCGCCCAGGATGCCGGGCTGTCTGGTGCGCGTGACCTTTTCCGCCCTGCCCCATGACGCACATTGACGACGCCGCGCCGGCCCAAGCGCTGGCCGATCCACGCGGCGCTGGCGGCGCGCTGGCCGATCCGCGCAGCGCTGGCGGCGCGCAAGCCGATTCCCGCAGCGCGCGGAGCGCGCTGCGGCGCCTGCACGCGCAATACTGGCGCCGCACGCGCGCCTTCACCGCCTACCTGCTGCTGCTGTGGTTCGCCAGCACCTTCGGCACCATCTTTTTCGCGCGCGAGCTGTCCGCCTTCACCGTGTTCGGCTGGCCACTATCGTTTTACCTGGCAGCCCAGGGTGCCGCCTTGATCTACCTGGCCATCCTGGGCGCCTATGCCTGGCGCATGCGGCGCATCGACGCGCAGTTCCGGCGGCGCGCGCAAGAGCTCAGTGGTGACACGGGATCGCAGCAGCCAGCGCGGGCGGCGCAGCAAGAGGTGCAACAATTGGGACAGCAAGAGGGACAGCAAGAGGGACAGCAAGAGGGACAGCAAGGGGGGCAACAAGAGGGGCAACAAGCGGCGCAACGATCGACCCAAGCAGCGCCACCAGCAACGGCGCGCGGCGCTCCGGCGGAGCCGGCGCCATGAGCGGCGCCAGCCTGCTGCGCCGCCTGTGCGGCTATTACGGCGCGTTCAGCGCCTGCCTGGTCGCCTTCCTGCTGGCGCTGGCCCTGCTCGAACGCGAAGGCATGCCGCGCATCTGGATCGGCTACCTGTTCATGTTCGCCACCATCGCCCTGTATGCCACCATCGGCGTGCTCAGCCGCACCTCGAACGTGAGCGAATACTACGTGGCCGGGCGGCGCGTGCCGGCCCTGTTCAATGGCATGGCGACGGCGGCCGACTGGATTTCGGCGGCCAGCTTCATCAGCCTGGCCGGCGGACTGTACCTGCACGGCTTCGACGCCCTGGCCTTCATCATGGGCTGGACTGGCGGCTACTGCCTGGTGGCGCTGTTGATCGCGCCCTACCTGCGCCGCTTCGCCCAGTACACGATTCCAGACTTCCTGGCCGCCCGTTATGGTGGTGGCGCGGGCGGACGCGGTGGACCGGTGCGCGTGATCGCGGTGGCCGCCACCATCGCCATCTGCTTCGTCTACGTGGTGGCGCAGATCTACGCGGTCGGCTTGATCGCCGCGCGCTTCACCGGTGTCGATTTCTCGGTCGGCATCTTCCTCGGCCTGGCCAGCATCCTGGTGTGCTCCTTCCTGGGCGGCATGCGCGCCATCACCTGGACCCAGGTGGCGCAATACATCATCATCCTGATCGCCTTCCTCATTCCCGCCACCTGGCTGTCGGTCAAGCACACCGGCAATCCGGTGCCGCAGTTGGCCTACGGTGCGCTGCTGCCCAAGCTGGCGCTGCGCGAGGCGCAGCTGGCGGCGGACCCGAAAGAGCGCCAGGTACGCGCGCTGTTCGCGCAGCGCGCCGCCGACGACGCCGCGCGCGTGCGCGCGCTGCCGCAATCGTGGGAGGCAGGCCGGATCGAAGCGCGCCGCCGGCTCGACGCGGCGCGCCAAGGCAACGCCACGCTGCCCCAGATCCGCGCGGCCGAACGGGCCGTGGCCGCCTATCCGAAAAACGCGCTAGAGGCGCAGCGCGCGTGGAGCGAGGCGGCGCGCGTGAACCGCGCGCGCGCCCAGCCCCCGACGCCGCACGCCACCCCCTTCCCGGCCCCCGACCCGATCCACTCCGACATCGCCCGCAATAACTTCCTGGCGCTGGTGTTTTGCCTGATGCTGGGCACGGCGGCGCTGCCCCACATCCTGATGCGCTCCTACACCACCGCCTCGGTGCAAGAGGCGCGGGTATCGGTGTTTTGGACCCTGTTCTTCATCTTGCTGGTGTACCTGACGATTCCGGCGCTGGCGGTGCTGGTCAAGTACGACATCTACACCCACCTGGCCGGCAGCGACTACGCGCAGCTGCCGCACTGGGTGGGGTACTGGGCCAACGTGGACAAGGCCGCCCCCTTGATCGGCATCGCCGACATCAACGGCGACGGCGTCGTCCAGCTGGCCGAGATCGCCATCGACGGCGACATGCTGGTGCTGGCCACGCCCGAGATCGGCGGCATGCCCTACGTGGTGTCGGGCCTGGTGGCGGCCGGCGGCCTGGCGGCAGCGCTCTCGACCGCGGACGGCTTGCTGCTGGCGATCTCGAACGCGCTCTCGCACGACCTCTACTACAAGCTGGTGGACCCGCGCGCCTCGACCCGGAAGCGGGTCACCATCTCCAAGCTGTTGCTGCTGGCGGTGGCCGTCACGGCCGCCTATGCCGCCTCGCAAAAGCCGGCCGACATCCTGTCCCTGGTCGGGGTGGCGTTTTCGCTGGCCGCCTCGACCCTGTTCCCGGCCCTGGTGCTGGGCGTGTTCTGGCAGCGCGCCAATGGCGCCGGGGCGATCGCCGGCATGCTGGCCGGCTTTGGCGTGTGCCTGTACTACATGGTCCACGCGCATGGCGCCGCCGGGGCGGGCGGCGATGGACTGTGGCTGCATATCGCGCCGATTTCGGCCGGCGTGTTCGGGGTGCCGGCCGGCGCCCTGGTGCTGGTGCTGGTGAGCCTCGTGACGGCGCCGCCCGAGCGCGCCGCGCGCGCCCTGCTCGATTACCTGCGCAGCCCGGAATAGGGGCGCGCGCGCCAGCTGCGGTGTGCGCAAACCAATCCCGTTCCTGCGCAAGACTGCCCGACCGGAACAGCGGCAAGCACTGATCTGGCGCAGGCGCGCGCACGCGCGCTTGCGCGGCTATTCCCGCGCAAGCGCGTTTCGGGTTACGCTTTGCCCTATCTGCGGTTTAACGATGGCAAAGGAAACGTATATGGGATCGGGAAAAATCTTGGTGGCGCAGGGCGGCGGGCCAACCGCCGTGATCAACCAGTCGCTGGTGGGGGTGGCGCTGGAGGCGCGCCGCTTCCACAACGTCACGCGCGTGTATGGCGCCCTGCACGGAGTGCGCGGCATCGTCGACGAGAATTTCGTCGACCTGACCCAGGAGACCAGCCACAACCTGGAACTGGTGGCGGGCACGCCCTCGTCCGCGCTGGGATCGACGCGCGACAAACCCGACCAAAAATACTGCGAAGAGATCTTCAAGGTGCTGCGCGCCCACGAGATCGAACACTTCTTCTACATCGGCGGCAACGACTCGTCCGACACGGTGCGCATCGTCAGCGAGCAGGCGCAGCAAGCGGGCTATCCGCTGCGCGCCATCCACATCCCCAAGACCATCGACAACGACCTGGTCGGCAACGACCACACCCCCGGCTTTCCCTCGGCCGCGCGCTTCGTGGCGCAAGCCTTCGCCGGCGCCAACCTCGACAACGCCGCCCTGCCCGGCGTGTACGTGGGGGTGGTGATGGGGCGCCACGCGGGCTTCCTGACCGCCGCCGCCGCGCTGGGCAAGAAATTCCCGGACGACGGCCCGCACCTGATCTACCTGCCCGAGCGCGTATTCGAGCTGGGGCGCTTCCTGGCCGACGTCAAGGCCACGTATGAGCGCTACGGGCGCTGCGTGATCGCCGTCTCCGAAGGCATCCACGACGCGGCCGGCGCGCCCATCGCCGCCCTGCTGGCCAAGGAACTCGAGCGCGATGCGCATGGCAATGTGCAGCTGTCGGGCACGGGGGCGCTGGCCGACCTGCTGTGCGACGAGATCAAGGCCAAGCTGGGCATCAAGCGGGTGCGCGGCGACACCTTCGGCTACCTGCAGCGTTCCTTCATCGGTTGCGTGTCCGACGTCGACCAGCGCGAGGCGCGCGAAGTGGGCGAAAAAGCCGTGCAATTCGCCATGTGGGGCACGCGCGACGGCTCGGTGGCGATCCGGCGCACCGGCTTTTATTCGGTCGACTACGACTTGCTGGCGCTCGACGCGGTGGCCGGCAAGACGCGCGTGATGGAAGACGAGTTCATCGCCGCATGCGGCACCGACGTCACCGACGCCTTCCGCCTGTACCTGCGCCCGCTGCTTGGCTCGGGCATGCCGGACGCGTTTCGCCTGCGCGTCAATCCGGTTCCAAAAGTGCTGCACCGCTAAGCGCCCATGCGAAACGATCGGCCCATGCCATGGAATAAATCGGGCGCGCTGGCCTTGGCGCTGTGCGTCAGCTGCGGCGCGCTGCGAGCCGGCGCGCCCGAATTGCTGCCGCGCCCGCTGTCCTGCAGCACCAGCATCACGCCGGACCGCTTCGTGGTCAGCGGCGGCATCAGCGCTCAAAGCGTGGGGCCGAAGGAAGGCAGCGAACAGATCGCGCGCCAGCTGGCGGCCATGCGCGTCTTCATCACCTCGAAGGGTGGAACCCTGATCGTGGGCGAGCGCTTGCGCGCGGCGCGCAATCCCGAACGCGATGGCGGCTCCACCAAGCTGCCCTTCATCCAGGTCCAGCGCATCGAGGCCGAATTCCCGAACGATGCCGAGGCCGACGAGCTGATCGAACGCATGCTCAAGCTGGGCATGGATCGCTATGGCAAGGAGGCCGGCCTGTCCGAGAACGGGCGCGAGTTCAAAGTACTGAGCGCGTTTCGCTTCGCACAGCTCGACCAGGCCTTGGCCGGCGCGCTGGCGAGCTGTGTGCGTCAAGCCGCGCAGCGCGAATGCGGCGCCCAGGCGCTCGCGTGCGCGGCGCAGGCGCGCGTGGTCGCTGCCAATGCCCAGAGCGAAGCGCTGAGCGGCAGCGACAGCTACATGCGCAGCCTGACACTGCGC
Organism: Pseudomonadota bacterium; assembly: GCA_040388555.1. Lineage (GTDB taxonomy): Bacteria > Pseudomonadota > Gammaproteobacteria > Burkholderiales > Burkholderiaceae_D > Telluria_A. The sequence goes on along the minus strand of JAZKBP010000007.1, from coordinate 85,316 downwards.
CTGCCCCTGTACGGCGAAGCGCAAGCGCCCCTGCAAACGGATAAGGTGGAATTGCAATCGGCCCACCCACTGCGGCTACGCATCGACGGTACCGTGCTGTTCCCGGGTACGCCCCAGCGCACTGGCGCGCCCAGGGGTGCGGACGGCGAGCAATGAGGCGGCGCGCAAGCCTGCTCGCGCTCGGCGCCCTGGCCATCGTGCTGGCCCTGCTAGCCCTGCGACCGGCCGAGATGGCCTCACTGGCGCGGCGCTGGTCGCCGTGGACGCCGGCGCAAGCGGCCGAGCGCGACGACGGCGCGCAGCTCTCGTTCGAGGCCAAACTGATCCATACCATCCTGCTGGGGCGGCCTTATGGCCTGGCGCGCGCCGACCTGGCTTTTTCCAAGCTGCCCAAGAATTTGTCGGGCGCGGGCTTTAGCCTCGCTTCGGCGGCGCGCCAGGCGCTGCGCATCGACGACGCCGGCCTGCCCGACAGCCACGACCGGCTGCTCGAGTTCCTGACCAGCGTGCACACGCCCTATCCGGTCACGGGCATGCCGCCGGACGTGGCGCCGAACATGGGAATCGACGACCTGGCCATGTTCCAGGTGTACGCGCTGGTGATGTCGGGCCAGGCCGACGCCACCGTCGAGCTGCTGGCGCGCCACGCCGACAGCAGCAACGATTACACGCGCGCCTTCGTGCTCATGGCCTTGCGCGCCATCGGTTCGCCGCGCGCGCACGAGCTGATCACGGCGCGCGCGCACGGCCCCGACAGCATGCTGGCGGCCGACGCGCTGTCGCTGCCGCTGCCCAACCTGGTCGAGCCCAAGCGCTTCGCGGGGGATGTCAGCACCGATCGGCGCGAGCGCAAGACCTTGCTGGCGCAGGCGCGTGGCGACGGCACGCTGTCCATCCTTCCCACCTTCCTGCTCGGCTTCATCGCCGCTGGCGACGACAGCGAACAGGCCAAGGCGGAACTCGATTTCCTGCGCGAGCAGTACAAGCACGCTGACAACGCGCTGTGGCGCAAATACGAATATGCGAACACGGCGCTGGCACTGCGTTCGCGCGAACCGTACGCCGTATGGCGCGACATGTATCGCGCCGACACCGAGGGCATGCACAAGGCCTTCATCCTGCGCGCGATGGCGATGCAGCAGCCCGAACGCTTTTTCGAGGAAGCGCCGGCCTTGTTCGAACACGAAATGAGGGCGGCGCCCCAGATGGAATTGCTGGGCCTGTACCGCGGCATGGTGATGGGCGACGTGATGTACGGTCCGTTCGACGCGGTGTGGATGCCGCCGATGCGCTATCGCAGCCACTACCCGGCGCGCCACGACGAGCGCTGGCGGCGCGCGCCGCGCGGCTTGCTCGCCTTGTGGGCGGCGGGGCGCTTTCCGCTGGAAGAGAAATGCAGCGCCTGCTGGGGCGCCTGGGTGGGCGAGATGATGCGCCCCCAAGACCAGGCCTTGTTCCTCAAGGGATATCTGGCCTTGCCGCTGCGCGACGAGCACGCCTTCTATCCGATCGAGCATGTCAGCGACCGGCGTTTGCTGCCCGTGGTGGCCTACCTGGCCGAGCGCGAGCGCGATCCGGCGACGCGGGCCGGCGCGCGCGCCGCCTACGATCAATTTGCGCGCCGCTTGCGTGACGCGCCGCCCGCCTGCTGCGAGGCCAGCGAAGCGTGTCTGCGCCAGCAGCTCGCGGCGGACGACGCCGCGCCGCTCCACTTCGACAACGACGCGGCGGCCGCGCGCTATCTGGACGCCATCGACCAGGCTGGCGCCAAGGACGAGGCGCCGCCAGCACGGGTGCAGATCACATTCACCGACGCGCTGCGGCGGCGCGCCATCGTCAAAGGGCCAGACGGCGCCGACGGACAGGCGTGGGAACACTGGCTGGGATGTTGGCGGGCGGCGCCGCCAGCACAGTAGCGACGCCCCTGCACCAAGGAATGGCTTGCCGAGGAATTATTGTATGATCGCCACTCGTATTCTGCTTGGCCCAAAATGAAAAATTGGAAATTTCTAGCAATCGCATTCAATCTTAGCGTCGTTCTTGCGCCTGCGATTTTCCCCGTGTTTCAAACGGCGGCCCCTGCACGCATGTGGTCGACGCTCGGCCTTTCCGTGTTGCTACTGCTGAGCCCCATGCTGGTCCTGCGGCGTTGGGGACCTTATTTCGCGCTCATGCTGCCGGTGGCGCTGGGCGGGATCGCGTACCAACTGTTCCTGAACAATTACGGCGTTTTGCGTGATGGCGGCGATGCGTTCATGGTGCTGCTGACTGCCACCTGGGACGAAGCCTGGGGTTTCATCAAGGTGTTTGGTCTGCTTGGATATTGCGCCGCGCTGCTGCTTTGCGTACTTGCCTATGTGGCGCTGAGTATCGCATTGTGGCGGGTCCGGCTCGACTACCGCCCTTGGATCGCGCGGCGCCCCGCCCTTGCCGCGATCGGCCTTGCCGTCTGCCTGCCGGTGGCTGCCGTTTTAGTGCCGCCACCGGCCTTGGACAAGAGCGCGGCGGCCGTCGAGATGGGGATTTGGACTCATCCGATGGGCACGCTTCAATTTCTTGTCATGGCTGCGCCGGAAGCGGTGGAAGATCTGGGCCTGGTCGGCCGCAAGAGCCCGTATAAGGTGTCAAGCATTCCTTCCCAGGATGCCCCCATTTATTTATTGATCATTGGCGAATCAGCCCGCTACGATGCGTTTCACTTGAACGGTTATTGTCGTCAAACCAGCCCCGAGCTGGAAAAGCGCGACGTGATCAGCTTGACACATGCCATCTCGACCGGCAATTTCACCAGATATGCCGTTCCAATGTTAATGACCGGAATCGCGCCAGAGTCGTATCAGCCTAGCGCCATTCATGGAAACCTGCTTGACGTATTCAAGGAGGCCGGCTACGTGACGGCATGGATGATCAATCAAGATGCCACGGTGAGCACCGTGTTCAACCCGAAGGCGGATCATGTCTACTTCCCATTGGACAAGGATAAGTCGATTTATGGCCGCCGCATGCTCGACGGCAGCCTGCTACCGAAACTGGCCTCGATCTTGCGCGATGCAAAGGGCGCCACCTTTATCGCCCTGCATACCTCGGGCTCCCATTGGGATTACAGTATGCGCTATCCGCAAAGCATGGTGCAGCAAGCGGACATCCATCTCACTGCCAATGCCCACAACGAAGATCAAATTCGCGCAAGTTATGACAAGAGCATCGCCTACACCGACTGGTTCGTCGCCCAGGCCATCGGGATGCTGGCCGCAACAAATCGCAAGGCCGTACTCATCTATGCTGCCGATCATGGGGAAAACTTTATGTCGTCCGATCACAGCAACGGCCACGGGCTGCCACAATTCGCCGAGGGCGAAGTGCACATACCTGTGATGTTTTGGGCCAGCCCTGCCTATCGACAGGGCGAAGCGGACAAATGGAACAGGCTCGTTTCAAATCAACACAGCAGCTTCACGTCGGAGGGTATCTTTCATACGCTGGCGGAGATGGCGGCACTCGATTTCCCAGAACTGGACCATCGCCGCAGCCTCGTCTCCGAACACTTCTCGCCTAAACAATCCCCGCAGATCATGACGGTCAAAGGTCTCCAGCCTTTGACCAACTGCAACAATTGCGACTTCCTCTTGCGCGCGGCCGCCCCGGCCAAAGGACCGAAGCGCGCCCTGTATTGTCCGCGCGCCTGAGGGTTGGGAGCGAGCGCCTTTAGCGCAGCGCCAGCATCAAGGTGGTCTGGACCGGCACTGCGGCCAGCGGATCGACGGTGTATGTCACCGTCATGGTCTGGTCTTCGCGGTTGAAGCTCATCGACATGCGCTGGTCGGGCGCCACGAAGGTGTACTCGTCAATGCGCTTGAGCTCGGTCGTGGCGCGGTCGAACAGCTTGGCGTACAGATGCCCCGTCGTGCTGCTCAGCTCAAGGCCGGGCGTGTCTTCGATGGGATAATATCCCACCACTTCGCGCCGCAGATCCTTGTCGATCCTCCAATGCGTGGCCGGGCTCACATGCACGGTCGTATCGGCGACGCGCGCATCCTGAGCGGCGGCGGGGGCAGCTGCAGCATTGCTGCAAGCGATGGAAACACTAGCTACGAGGGAAATGATGAGTAAGGTACGCATGATCGCTCCAATCCAATCGTGTCAAAGGAAGAAGCACGCGATGCGTCAGGCGATAGAAAATGCAACAGCGCGACGCGCAGCGGGCTTAGGGCTGGGTCGACAGGAATCTCGATGTGCCTGACGACAAATTCAGTCTAGCCAGCAAAGCGGCACTGTCAAGTTCAAGCGTCGCCGGCCTTGAAAAAATATTCATCCTCGTTTCCGCAGCAACGTGCATCTGCCGGCCATCCGTTTCCATCCAATGCGTAGCGCCTGAACAGTTACAATTGACGCTTGAACCTTTGGGAAGTCTGAGATGAGAAATTGGAAATACCCGGCAATCGCATTCAATCTTGCCTTCATTCTGGCGCCGGCGAGTGTGACTGTGTTTCAATCTGCCGCGCCTCGGCTCGCGTGGTCGATGCTGGGAATTTCCGTGTTGTTGCTCTTGACACCAATGCTGTTGTTGCGGCGCTGGGGTTCCTATTTCTTGCTCATGCTGCCGGTGGCCCTGAGTGGCATCGCCTATCAACTTTACCTGAATAGTTACGGGGGTTTGATTAACGGCGGCGAGGTTCTTATCGTGCTGTTGACCGCCACCTGGGATGAGATTTGGGGGTTCATCAAGGTCTATCGCTCGCTTGGATATTGCGCCGCGTTAGCGCTGGGCGTGCTTATGTATGTCGCGCTGAGTATCAAGTTGTGGTCGGTCCGGCTCGACTACCGCCCTTGGCTCGCGCGGCGCCGCGTGCTGGCTGCGATTGGCCTGTCCATCGGCTTGCCGTTCGCGGCCGTATTCGTGCAGCCTTCAACTTTGAACAAGACCAAGATGGTCGTCGAGATGGGCATTTGGACTCATCCCTTGGGCACGCTGCAGTTCATCGCAACGGCCGTGCCGGAAGCGACGCAGATGGTTGGTCTGGTCGCGTCCAAAACCCCGTACAAGGTCTCAAGCCCCCCGCCCCAGGATGCGCCGATCTATCTCTTGATCATCGGCGAATCGGCCCGCTACGACGCGTTCCACCTTAACGGTTATTGTCGTCAAACCAGTCCCGAATTGGAGAAACGCGAGCTGATCAGCTTGAGCCATGCTGTGGCGACCGGCAATCTCACCAGGTACGTCGTTCCGATGTTAATGACCGGTATCGCGCCGGAATCGTATCTGCCAAGCGCCATTCATGGAAACCTGCTCGACTTGTTCAAGGAGGCCGGCTATTCGACAACATGGATGATCAATCAAGATCCCAACGTGAGCGCCGTGTTCGGTCCAAAGGCTGACAATTTCTTTTTTCCTATGGACAAGGATTGGACGCCGTACGGCCGCCGCATCCTCGATGGCATCTTGTTACCAAGACTGGCTTCAACTTTACGCGATATCCATGGCGCCAGCTTTATCGCCATGCATACGTCGGGTTCGCATTGGGACTACAGCTTGCGCTACCCGAAGGAACAGCTGCGGCCGGAGGATATCCACCTGAGGGTGAATTTGCACAACGAAGACCAAATACGGGCGAGCTATGACAAAAGCATCGCGTACACCGACTGGTTCCTGGCACAGGCGATCGAGCTGCTAGCGGCGACAAACCGGAAGGCCGTTCTTATCTACGCGTCCGATCACGGGGAAAATTTCTTGTCGTCTGATGTCATCGATGGCCATGGCCTACCCCGCTTTGCCGAAGGCGATGCCCATATACCCGTGTTTATTTGGGCCAGCCCCGCATATCAGCGCGCGGAAGGGGATAAGTGGAAAAAGCTGGTGTCGAATCAAAATAGCATGTTTACTTCGGACAACGTCTTCCACACGCTGTCCGATATGGCCCGACTCGATTTCCCGGAATTGGACCGGCGCCGCAGCCTCGTCTCGGATCAGTATTCCCCCAAGGCGCTTCCTCAGATAATGACGGTCCAAGGTCTCCAACCTTTGACCAACTGCAAAAATTGCGGCTTCCTCTTGGGCACAAGCACCCCGCCCGGGGAACACAAGCGCGCCTCTTATTGTCCGCGCGCCTGAGAGCCGCGGGCGCGGCTAGCTTAGCGACTCATCAGGGAAGCGGCGTCAAGCTGGGCGCGCCAGCTTGCCTTGAGCGCCGCCGGCACGGCGGCCAGCAATTCATGCTCTTCCTTTGGATCGTGCATCACATCGAACGCGTATTCCTTATGGTGGCGCGTGTCGATCCAGTATTTCCACAAGTGCTGGGAAGCGCGATGGTCGTACAAGCCGAGGTAGGGATCCATCTGGTAGAAGGTGAAGTCGGCTTTGCGGGCGGACGCCAGCGGTAGGCCGGCCCAGCTAGCCGGAATCGGCATCCCAAATTGCTGCAAGATGGTGGGCGCGATATCGACCTGCGAATTGAAGGCATCGATATGCCGGGCCGCCTGCGCGACATCGTTCTTAAAACGCAGATACATCAAAGGGATATGCAGCACTTGCTCGTACACGCTGTTGGTATGCGAAAACAGCCCATGTTCACCAAGGCTCTCGCCATGGTCGGACGTAATCACCACCAGCGCGTCACGCAAATACCCCTTGTCGGCCAAGGTGGCAAGCAAGACCTTCAGTTCCGCGTCGCCTTGCACGACACCGTTGTCGTAATAATTGGTATAGCGCTGGTCGGGCTGGCCGCTGACGCTGCCCGCGTATTTCTTGACCGGCGCGAAACGCTGGTATTGCGGCGCGCGCTGGCCGAGCGTGTGGGTCGCCATCAAGTGCAATTGCAGCAGCGTGGGCTGGCCGTCCCAGGCGGGCATGGCGGCCGTCCTTTGCAGGATGAAACCATCGTCGTTCATATACCAGCCGCGTGCCATGCCGCCGTCGAAGTAGTCGTCGACCTTGCCGAACAGATCCTCCGGCCGGTAGATATTGCTCAGGTTGTCGCCCAGCACCATGCGGATCCGGTACCCGTGCCGTTTGAGCACCTGGTGCAAGGTAAAGGGCTGCGGCGGCACCAGATGGCTGTAGCGGCCGCTAACCAGGCTAGCCATCGCGCACGTCGATTCGCTGCACGTGGCACGGGTTTGGCTTGACAGGGCGAGCTTGCCTTGGCGATCGAGCTCGCGCAAATAAGGGGTGGTGTCGCGCGCGTAGCCATACACGCTCATGTGGTCGACCCGCAGCGCGTCGAGCACGATCAGCACCAGGTTCGGTTTTTCGAGCGCTGGACTGGGCCGGTAGCTGCGGCGCAGCTGCGCGTCGCGTTCGTTCAAGGCCAGGGGCACGTCCAGACCTTGCGAAAACGTGAGCTTGCTGCGGTTCGCCCCCGCGTGCAGCGTCATCCCGAACGGCTCTTGATCGCCGTCCCGGCCTAGCGCCCCTGGCAATTGACTGACCGTAAACACTGCCATGCTCAAGAGCAGCATATTGAACAAACGGCCGCGCCGCGCCGGGCGCTGCCATGGCCATGCGAAGCGGTCGAGCGCCCACCGGCATAGCGCGTACAGGCCGGCATAGCTGGCACAGATCAATGCGATCATGAGCGGGAAGGGAATGCCAACGACCTCGCATAAGTAGGACGCTTGCGGCACATAGCTGGAGATCAGCTCGGCGCTGACCACCTTGCCCCACACACCGAGTACGATATGCACCGTAACATAGTAGCCTGCCAACAGTAGCGCGATGCCCGCGTAGACGGCCGCAAACAGCGCCACCGCATACTTGCGCGGCATCAGGCGCAAGGCCAGTGTCTTCAAGAGAATGACGCTTACGGCCAGCAGCGCGATGATCGCCAGATGGAAGCCGGCCGCGCGCAGCGGGCGGCCGTGCACGCCGATATAGTCGATCAAGAAGGCCACCGGCAGCGCGCACCAGGCAAGCATTTCCATGCTTGCCGCGGCGCAGCGGGATGGACGATTTTCCGGATCGGGCATAGGCAAGTGCAGAAACGAGAACGACGCGGCGAGGACGGCCTACGCAGGCCGGCGCGAGCGGGGCTTGGCGCAAACGCGGCGCGCAGCTGCCGCCCCGTGGCTGCGCCAGGCCGGCGCTGCTTAGCGCGCGCCCGTGACGATGGTCTGGTGCTCGCCCTCGGCGCGCGCGCGGATGGCGCCGATGCGGTACACCGTTTCGCCCGCCGCGGCCAGCTGGGCGAAGGCGGCGTCCGCGTTTTCCTTGGCCACGATGACGGCCATGCCAATGCCGCAGTTGAACACGCGGTGCATTTCGGCGTCAGCCACGCCGCCATGCTGCTGCAGCCATTGGAACAGGGGCGGCATGGTCCAGGACGCGCCGTCCAGTTCAGCCGTCAGATTGGACGCCAGCACGCGCGGGATGTTCTCGACCAGGCCGCCGCCGGTGATGTGGACCATGCCCTTCACTTCCATCGACGCCATCAGCGCCAGCAAGGGCTTGACGTAGATGCGGGTCGGCTCCATCAGCACGTCGGCCAGTTTGCGGCCGTGGAAGTCGGCATCGAGGTCCGGCTTGGCCACCTCGATGATTTTACGCACCAGCGAATACCCGTTCGAGTGCGCGCCCGACGAGGCCAGGCCCAGCACCACGTCACCGGGTTCAATCTTGCTGCCGTCGATGATGCGCGATTTTTCCACCGCGCCCACGGCGAAGCCGGCCAGGTCGTATTCGCCGGCCGGGTACATGCTTGGCATCTCGGCCGTCTCGCCGCCGATCAGGGCGCAGCCGGCTTGCTCGCAGCCCTTGGCGATGCCCTTGATGACGTCGGTGGCGGTGGGCACGTCGAGCTTGCCGCAAGCGAAGTAGTCGAGGAAGAACAGCGGCTCGGCCCCTTGCACCAGGATGTCGTTCACGCTCATGGCCACCAGGTCGATGCCGACCGTGTCGTGGCGATTGAGCTCGAAGGCGAGCTTGAGCTTGGTGCCGACGCCGTCGGTGCCCGACACCAGCACCGGTTCCTTGTACTTCTTGCTGATCTCGAACAGGGCGCCGAAACCGCCGATCCCCCCCATCACGCCTTCGCGCATGGTGCGCTTGGCAAAGGGCTTGATCGCTTCGACCAGGGCGTCGCCCGCGTCGATGTCGACACCGGCGTCGCGGTAGGAGAGGGAAACAGGAGAAGTTGGGCTCATGGTGTATTTGGCAGCGGAGGCGGTAAAATAGAAGGCGGTGTCCAGTCGGCGGCGCGCTTTTCTAGCAAAAAAAGCAAGGAATTTGCGGCAAAACGTGGCATCCGGGCTGGTCGATCCGCTATTTTATCAAAAACGGCCTGCTTTCCGCCGTTTTAGCGCGGCCTTGCCAGCTCGGCCCGGCCGGCCGGTGCAAACCGACTCCCCCAGCGAACCATTGAACAGTTCATTGAACAGATAAGAGCGCAGACAAAAGCATGCCCTTTCCCCTCACGTCGGAACAAAAACAAAGCGCACTCTGGCTCTCGATCGGGCTCGCCCTGCTGGCGCTGCTGTACGCGCTAGGCCCGGTCTTGACCCCTTTCATCGCCGCCGCCATCCTGGCCTACGCGCTCAACGGCGCGGTCGACTACATCGACCACCTGCGCTTCGGGCGCTTGGGCGTGCCGCGCTACCTGGCGGTGGTGATCGTGATGCTCTTGTTCCTGGCGGCGCTGGCGGCGCTGATCCTGATCGTGGCGCCGGTGCTGCAGACCGAATTGCCGCTGTTGCGCGACCAGATTCCCACTTTCCTGGCCAAGCTCAACGCCGCGCTGCAACCGCGCCTGCAAGCGATGGGCATCAAGGTGCAGCTCGACGACAGCGGCATCCGCGCCATCCTGGCCAAGCAGTTCGCCGCCGGCGGCGAGGAAGCCTGGGCCGCCGTGCTGGCCTCGGCGCGCGTCGGCGGCACCGCCGTGCTGGGCTGGATCGCGACCCTGGTCTTGATTCCGGTGGTGCTGTTCTACCTGCTGCTGGACTGGCATGCCATCCTCGAGCGCATCACGGGCGCGGTGCCGCGCCGCCTGGTCGAGCGCACGGTGGCGATGGGGCGCGAGGTCAACGTGCTGCTGGCCCAGTACCTGCGCGGCCAGCTCTTGGTGATGCTGGTGCTGGCCATTTACTACTCGGCCGGCCTGTCGATCGCCGGCTTCGACGTGGCGCTGCCGGTGGGCATCATCACCGGCCTGCTGGTGTTCATCCCCTACCTGGGCTTCGGCCTGGGCCTGGTGCTGGCCCTGATCGCGGCGGTGCTGCAATTCTCCAACTGGCACGGCTTGATCTCGGTGGCCGTGATCTACGGCGCCGGCCAGGTGATCGAGGGCTTCTTCCTCACGCCGCGCCTGGTGGGCGAGCGCATCGGCTTGAATCCGCTGGCCGTGATCTTCGCCCTGCTCGCCTTCGGCCAGCTGTTCGGCTTCGTGGGCGTGCTGCTGGCGCTGCCGGCGTCGGCGGTGCTGATGGTGGCCTTCAAGCACCTGCGTTCCCACTATCTGCGCAGCAGCTTCTATAATGGCTGATGAGACCGACCCGTTTGGCATGATGAGCATGACCCTGAGTATGATTCTGTGTTCGATACGCACGCGATGTACGCCATGAAGCAGCTGCTGCTCGATTTGGGCGCGGACCAGGCGCACAGCCTCGATACCTTCGCCGTGGGACAAAACGCCGAACTGGCGCAGCTGATGCACCAGTTCGCGCAGCGCAGCGCGCGCGAGCATTTCGCCTACCTGTGGGGCGAGGCCGCCGCCGGCAAGACCCACCTGCTGCAGGCACTGGCCGCCGGCGACGCGGCGCGCTACATCGCCAGCGACGCCGCGCCGGAGGATTTCGTCTACAGCCCGGAGATCAGCCTTTACCTGTTGGACGATTGCGCCAAGCTCGGGCCCGACGCGCAGATCGAAGCGTTCGCCCTGTTCAACCAGATCCGCGAGCACGGCGCCTTCATGGTCAGCAGCGGCCCGCTGCCGCCGGCCCTGCTGCCGGTGCGCGAAGACCTGCGCACGCGCATGGGCTGGGGCCTGGTCTACCAGGTGCACGGTCTGTCCGATGAGGACAAGATCGCGGCCCTGACCCTGGCGGCCGAGGCGCGCGGCTTGACCGTGTCCGCGAGCGTGTTACCCTACCTGCTGTCCCATTTTCGGCGCGACATGCGCTCCCTGTCGACGATGCTCGAAGCGCTTGATCAATATTCGCTTGAAACCCAGCGCCCCGTCACCTTGCCGCTGCTGCGCGAGCTGCTGGCGCAGGCCGCTGTCAAACCGGGCGCCCCATGAGCAATCTGGCCCTGTTCGACCTCGACCACACCCTGCTGCCGCTCGACTCGGACTATGAATGGGGCCAGTTCCTGGTGCGCACCGGCGCGGTCGACCCGCTCGCCTTCAAGCGCCGCAACGACGACTTTTACGAGCAATACAAGGCTGGCACCATGGACCCGGTCGAATACCTCGAGTTCGCGCTGGGCACGCTGGCGCGCTTTGCGCGTACCGAGCTCGATGCCATGCACGCCCAATTCATGCGCGAAGTGATCGCCCCGGCCATCTTGCCGCCGGCGCGCGCGCTGCTGCAAAAACACCTTGATGCCGGCGACCTGGTGGCCATCATCACCGCCACCAACCGTTTCGTCACCGCGCCGATTGCGCAAGCGCTTGGGGTGGCGCACCTGATCGCGGCGCTGCCGGAACAAGACGCCAGTGGCCGCCTCACCGGTAAGCTGGTCGGCACGCCCACTTCCGGCGCCGGCAAGGTCGCACACACGCACGCGTGGCTGGCGCAGCAAGGCTTGCGCCTCGACGGTTTCGCGCGCAGCCACTTCTACAGCGATTCGCACAACGATATCCCCCTCCTGTCCGCCGTCACCGACCCGGTCGCGACCAATCCGAACGCCGCGCTGGCATCGCATGCCAAATTGCACGGCTGGCCCTCACTCGAACTATTCAATGATTAAAAAATTCATCCGCAAGATCCTGGGCAAAAAACAGCCGACGCGCGCAGCGAGCGAACCGGTGGTGCTGGAAGCGGCGCAGCACGGCATCGATGCGCGCCTGGTGTCCTCGAACGCGGTGCGCGTGACGCAGTCGCTGCAGGAAGCGGGCTTCAAGGCCTTCGTGGTGGGCGGCGCGGTGCGCGACCTGCTGCTGGGGGTCAAACCGAAAGACTTCGACATCGCCACCAACGCCACGCCCGAGCAGGTCAAACGCTTGTTCCGGCGCGCCTTCATCGTCGGCAAGCGCTTCCAGATCGTGCATGTGATGTTCGGCCAGGACCTGCTGGAAGTGACGACCTTCCGCGGCGCCGGCGCCGACAACGCGCCCAAGGATGAGCATGGGCGCGTCCTGCGCGACAACGACTTCGGGCCGCAGCACGAGGACGCGATGCGGCGCGACTTCACCATCAACGCCATGTACTACGATCCGGCCACCCAGCAGGTGCTGGACTACCACGGCGGCATCGCCGACATCCGCGACAAGACCTTGCGCATCATCGGCCAGCCGGAGGCGCGCTTTCGCGAAGACCCGGTGCGCATGCTGCGCGTGGTGCGCTTCGCCGCCAAGCTGAAGTTCTCGATCGAGCCGTCCACGCGCGAACCGATTGCCGTGATGGCGCCCTTGATCAACAACGTGCCGACCGCGCGCGTGTTCGACGAAATGCTCAAGCTGCTCATGAGCGGGCACGCGCTGGCCTGCCTGCAGCAGCTGCGTTCGCAAGGCTTGCACCACGGCTTGCTGCCGCTGCTCGACGTGGTGCTCGAGCAGCCCATCGGCATGAAGTTCGTCACCCTGGCGCTCGAGGCGACGGATGCGCGCATCAACGCCGGCAAGGGCGTCTCGCCCGGCTTCCTGTTCGCCTCGCTGCTGTGGCACCAGGTGCTGGAAAAGTGGGCCGCTTACCGCGCCGCGGGCGAGCCGACCATTCCAGCGCTGCACCTGGCGGCCGACGACGTGCTCGAATCGCAGTCCGAGCAGCTGGCCTTGCAGCGCAAGATCGGCTCGGACATGCGCGACATCTGGGCCATGCAGCCGCGCTTCGAGCGGCGCCAGGGCAAGGCGCCCTACAAGCTGCTCGAGCATTTGCGCTTCCGGGCCGGCTACGACTTCCTGCTGCTGCGCTGCGCCTCGGGCGAGATCGACGCCGAGATCGGACAATGGTGGACCGCGTTCTACGAAGGCGAAGCGGGCGAGCGCGAAGCGCTGTTGACGGCCACCCCGGCCGCTCCCGCCGGCGCCAAGCGCAAGCGCCCGCCGCGCCGCGGCAACCGCAGCCGCGCCGGCGCCGTGGCCGAAGGCGGCGGCAGCGCCGAATGAGGGCCCACCCCGGCGGCCACGCATGATCAGCTATATCGGCATCGGCGCCAACCTGGGCGACGCGCGCGCCAACGTGGACGACGCGCTGGCGCGCCTGGCGCGGCTGCCTTCGACCGAATTGCTTGAGTACTCAAGCAAATATGTGAGCGCGCCGATCGACTCGTCCGGCGACGATTACGTCAACGCGGTGGCCCGCATCGAAACCAGACTGGACGCGCCGGCCCTGCTGGCGGCGCTGCACGCGATCGAGCTGGCGCACGGGCGCGAGCGGCCTTACCGCAACGCGCCGCGCACGCTCGACCTGGACATCCTGTTGTACGGCGACGAGCGCATCGACCAAAGCGCGCTGCACGTGCCGCACCCGCGCATGCACGAGCGCGCCTTCGTGCTGCTGCCGCTCTTGGAGATCGCGCCCGACGCCGTCATTCCGGGGCGCGGCCCGGCGCGCCAATTCCTGGCCGGCGTGGCCGATCAAACCATCCGCAAGGATTAGCCATGCCGCACATTCCCGTGATCCTGCAGACGGTGTTGTTGCTGGCGCTGTCAAACGTGTTCATGACGGTGGCCTGGTATGGCCACTTGAAGAACCTGTCGGCGCGCGCCTGGTGGGTGGCGGCGCTGGCCAGCTGGGGCATCGCCCTGTTCGAATACCTGCTGCAGGTGCCGGCCAACCGCATCGGCTTCACCCAATACAGCCTGGCCCAGCTCAAGATCATGCAGGAGGCGATCACCTTGATCGTGTTCCTGCCCTTCGCGATGATCTATATGCAGCAGCCCTTCAAACTCGACTACGTGTGGGCCGGCCTGTGTCTAGTGGGCGCCGTCTACTTCATCTTCCGCAGCTGAAGGCGCAAACGATTACACTATCGGCTTGTGCGATTTTCGCCACCTTTTGGGGACTATTGATGAGTGCATATTTGCAGGGTAAGGAAATGGCTGGCGGCGAGGCGCCCGCGCCTGTGAAAGCTGCGGCCCCAGCGGTGACCCCGAAAGCGGTCACCATCACCGGCTTGAACACGATGAAGAGCGCGGGCGAGCCGATCGCCATGCTCACCTGCTACGACGCGAGCTTCGCCGCGCTGATGGACCGCTGCGGGGTGGATGTGCTGTTGATTGGCGATTCGCTCGGCATGGTGTGCAATGGGCATAGCTCGACCTTGCCGGTGACGGTGGCCGAAGTGGCTTACCACACCGCCGCTGTCGCGCGCGGCAACAAGAACAAGATGATCGTCGCCGATATGCCTTTCGGCAGCTATGCGACGCCGCAGGCGGCGTTTGATAACGCGGTCAAGCTGATGCAGGCGGGCGCGCACATGGTCAAGCTCGAGGGCGGGGCCTGGGTTGCGGACACGGTGCGCTTCTTGACCGAGCGCGCGGTGCCGGTGTGCGCGCACGTGGGCTTGACGCCGCAGTCGGTGCATCAGCTGGGTGGCTACAAGGTGCAAGGCAAGACCGAGGCGGGCGCGGACCAGTTGAAGGCGGACGCGGCGGCGCTGCAGGCGGCCGGCGCCATGCTGCTGGTGCTCGAGGCCATTCCGGCCGCGCTGGGCAAGGAGGTGACGGCAATGCTGGCCATTCCCACCATCGGCATTGGCGCCGGGCCCGATTGCTCGGGGCAGGTGCTGGTGATGCATGATCTGCTCGGCGTTTTCCCGGGTCGCAAGGCGCGCTTCGTGAAGAACTTCATGGATGGGCAGAGCAATATCGACGCGGCCGTGACGGCGTATGTGGATGCGGTCAAGGGGCGCAGTTTTCCGGCGGCCGAGCACTGCTTTTAAGCGCACGGCGGAGCGCACGCGCTTCGAACTTGCGAGCGGTACGGACTTCGGGCCGCAATAGCGGATAAAAGGGGACAGACCCCTGTTTTGAGGCAACAAGGCTGCGCCTTGTTGCCTCAAAACAGGGGTCTGTCCCCTTTTATCATTTGGCGGCGGCTTCGAGGGCCCTTATCCATCAGCCGATCTGGATCCACGTCGTTTTCAATTCCGTGTATTTGTCGAAGGCGTGCAGCGATTTGTCGCGCCCGTTGCCGGACTGTTTGACGCCGCCGAAGGGCACCGTGATGTCGTCCGCGTCGTACTGGTTCACGTGCACGGTGCCGGCGCGCAGCGCGCGCGCGGTGCGGATCGCGCGGTTCAAGTCGGACGTCCACACCGCCGCGTGCAAGCCGTATTGGGTGGCGTTCGCTTGCCGCACCGCTTCGTCCAGATCGGTGAAACTGAGCACCGACAGCACCGGCCCGAAAATCTCCTCGCGCGCGATGCGCATGCCATTGTCGACCCGGTCGAACACGGTCGGCGTGACGTAGTAGCCGCCGCTGTCCTCGCGCGCGCGCTGCCCGCCCGCCAGCAGCTGCGCGCCTTCCGCCTTGCCCGCCTCGATGTAGCCGAGCACCGATTGCAGCTGCGCCGCGTCCACGATCGCCCCCATCACGGTGGCTTCGTCGAGCGGATCGCCCGGCTGGTAGGACGGCAGCAGCGCCAGCGCCTTTTCCAGGAAGCGCTCCTTGATCGACGCTTCCACGAACAGGCGCGAAGGCGCGTTGCAGCTCTCGCCCTGGTTGAAGAAGATCGAGCCGACCGCCGCCTCCACCGCCGCGTCCAGGTCCGGACAATCGGCGCACACGATGTTGGCGGACTTGCCGCCCAACTCGGTCCAGGCGCGCTTCAAGTTGGACTGGCCCGCCATCTGCATGATTTGCTTGCCGACGCGGGTCGAGCCGGTGAAGGCCACGCAATCGACATCCATGTGCAGGGCCAGCGCGGCGCCGGCGTCAATCCCGAAGCCCGGCACCACATTCAATACGTGCGCCGGCAAGCCCGCCTCCAGCGCGAGCTCGGCCAGGCGCAAGGCCGACAGCGGCGACTTTTCGGACGGCTTGAGCACCACGCTGTTGCCGGCGGCCAGGGCCGGCGCGATTTTCCAGGCCGTCATCAAGAGCGGGTAATTCCACGGCACGATGGCCGCCACCACCCCCACCGGCTCGCGCGTGACCAGGGCCAGGCTGTTGGCCGGCGTGGGCGCGATCTCGTCATACACCTTGTCGATCGCCTCGCCATACCAGCGTATGCAATTGGCGGCCGAGGCCACGTCCACGCTTTGGCTGTATTTGATGGGCTTGCCCATGTCCAGGGTCTCGAGCAGGGCCAGCTCCGGCGCGTTTTGCAGCATCAATTCGGCCAAGCGCTGCAACACCCGCTTGCGGCTTGCTGGCGCCTTGCCGGACCAGCGCCGGTCTTCAAATGCGGCGCGCGCGCCCGCCACGGCCGCGTCCACGTCCGGCGCACCTCCGCGCGCCACCTCGGCCAGCTTGCGCCCGTCGATCGGCGACAAGCAGTCGAAGGTCGCGCCATTGGCGGCGCCCACGCGCTGCCCGCCGATCAGGGCGCGTCCATCGATGGCGAGCAGGCGCGCGCGTTCGTGCCAGGTTTGTTCCATGTCGATCTCCTTGAGCGGAATGCAGGCATCCCGCGGTTCGATTACATTTCCCATACAAGATGGAATTGACATTGCGAAGTTCAAATCATCTGCGGCTATAATCAGCAAATTTTACCGGTTCCGGAGCGCAAACACATGAACGCCACGCTGATTACCTTTGTCGTACTGTACCTGCTGGGAACGCTGGGCCTGGGCGTCTGGGCCGGCACCCGCATCAAAAACACCAAGGACTTCGCGCTGGCCGGGCGCCACTTGCCGCTCATCATGGTCGTCACCACCACCTTCGCCACCTGGTTCGGCGCCGAGACGGTGATGGGCATTCCCGCCAAATTCATCTCGGGCGGCTTGAACTCGCTGGTGGAAGACCCCTTCGGCGCCGGCACTTGCCTGATCCTGGTGGGTATGTTCTTCGCCAGCAAACTGTACAAGCTGAACTTGCTCACCATCGGCGACTACTACCGCCAGCGTTACGGCAAGGGCATCGAGGTGTTTTGCTCGGTGGCCATCATCATGTCTTACCTGGGCTGGGTGGCCGCGCAGATCACCGCCATCGGCCTGGTGTTCTCGGTGCTCACCAATGGCGCCATGAGCGAGACCGTGGGCATGATCGTGGGCATGATGGCGGTGCTGATCTATGTGGTGGTGGGCGGCTTCCTGGCCGTGGCCATCACCGACTTCGTGCAAATGATCGTACTGGTGATCGGCTTGACCGTGATCGCTTTTTTCTCGGCCGACCTGGCCGGCGGTGCCGGGCAAGTGTTCGCCCTGGCGGAAAAGAACAATCTGTGGAAGTTTCTTCCCAACCCCAGCTTCACCGAAATGGCCACCTTCATCGGCGCGGGCCTGACCATGATGCTTGGCAGTATCCCGCAGCAGGACGTGTTCCAGCGCGTGATGTCGGCCAAGGACGCGCCCACCGCGCGCCGCGGCGCCATGATCGGCGGTTTCAGCTACATCCTGTTCGCCTTCGTGCCGATGTTCATCGTCGCCTGCGCGGTGATCGTGATGGGCCAGGGCGGCCTGGACATGGCCAAGAACGACTACCAGCGCTTGCTGCCGACCTTCGTGCTGACCAAGATGCCCTTGGTGATGCAGATCCTGTTCTTCGGCGCCCTGCTCTCGGCCATCAAGAGCACCTCCTCGGCCACCCTGCTGGCGCCGTCGACCAGCTTTGTCGAGAATATCTTGAAGAACCTGCGCCCTGGCATGAACGACCGCCAGCAACTGTTCGCCATGCGCTGCACCATCGTCGCCTTCGCCGTGCTGGTGCTGTTCTACGCGATCGCCATGCGCGGCACCTCGATCTACGACCTGGTCTCGTCGGCATACCAGGTGACGCTGGTGGGCGCCTTCGTGCCCTTGTCCATGGGCCTGTACTGGAAGCATGCGACGACCCAAGGTGCGATCGCCTCGGTGACGCTCGGTATCGGCGTGTGGATTCTGTTCTTCCCGCAAGTGTCCACCTTGGGCCAGATTTTCCCGGCCCAGCTGGCCGGCTTGCTGGCCGCCTTTGTGGGCATGATCGCCGGTTCGCTGGCGCCGCAAGTGCTGCAGAACCGCCACGACAAGGCCTCGCTCAGCGTGGCCTGAGCGGGTCGGCGATAAGCGCTACATCCAGCCGCGCGCCTCAAGGTCGGACAGCGTGGCGTCGAGGCAGGCGCGGATGCGCGCGATCATATTGTCGATCTGGGCGCGCGTCATCACCAGCGGCGGCGCGATGATCATCCGGTCACCCACGGCGCGCATGATCATGCCGTTATTGAACATATGGCCGCGGCAGATCATGCCGACGCCCTTGTCGGCGTCGAACGGCTCGCAATCGTGAATGAGGACGGCCTTACTGCGCACCAGGTTCAGGCCGGCGACAAAGCCGCAGCTGTCGGCATGCCCCACCAGGGGATGATCGCGCAAGCTCAAGAACTTCTCCTGCAAATACGGCCCGGTGTCGTTTGCCACCTGCTCGACCAGGTTTTCCTCGACCAGGATGCGGATGTTCTCGAGCGCGGCGGCGCATGCCACCGGATGCCCGGAATAGGTGAAGCCGTGGTTGAAGTCACCGCCCTTCTCGATCAGCACCTCGGCCACGCGCCGGCCCACCAGCACGCCGCCCAGCGGCACGTAGCCCGAGGTGACGCCCTTGGCGAAGGTGATCAAGTCCGGCTTGAAGCCCATGCGCTCGCAGCCAAACCAGCGCCCCAGGCGGCCGAAGCCGCAGATCACTTCGTCGGACACGAGCAAGACACCGTACTTGTCGCAAATGCGCTGTATCTCTGGCCAGTAGGTCGCCGGCGGAATGATCACGCCGCCCGCACCCTGCACCGGCTCGCCGATGAAGGCGGCCACCTTGTCGGCGCCGATCTCCAGGATTTTCGCTTCCAGCCAGCCAGCCGCGGCTAAGCCGAATTCGTCCTCGCTCATGCCGCGCCCGGACTCGAAATAATTCGGTTGGCCGATGTGCACGATGCCCGGTATCGGCAAGCCGCCCTGCGCGTGCATGCCGTCCATGCCGCCCAGCGAGGCGCCGGCCATGGTGCTGCCGTGGTAGGCGTTGTGGCGGCTGATGATGGTGTGGCGCTGCGTTTGGCCTTGCAGGTCCCAGTAGCGGCGCACCATGCGCACGATGGTGTCGTTGCCCTCCGAGCCCGAGCCCGTGTAGAACACATGCGAGAACTGGGGCGGCGCCAGCGCCACCAGGCGCGCGGCCAGCTCCACCGCCGGCACGTTGGTGGTGTTGAAGAAGCTGTTATAAAACGGCAGCGTCTCCATCTGCCGGTACACCGCCTGCGAAATACGGGTGCGCCCGTAGCCGACATTCACGCACCATAGGCCCGACATGCCGTCCATGAGCTGCTTGCCCTCCGAGTCCCACAGATAGATGCCGTCGCCGCGCACGATCACGCGCGCGCCCCGTTCGCCCAGCGCCTTGGTGTCGGTGAAGGGATGCATATAGTGCGCGCTGTCCTGGCGCTGGATGGCGGCGGTGTCGACGCTTTGCTGGTTTGCGCCGGCCACGCCGGGGGCGACCAGCGCGGCGCTCGGCGCCAGTGGATTGTTAGCCATGTTGATTCCTGTTGACGATGATTAGCTCAAACATGCAGCAGCAAATGCTCGCGCTCCCACGGGCTGATGACGGTCATGAACTCCTGGTGCTCGAGGTCCTTGATGGCGCTGTACACGTCGATGAAACGCTCGCCCAGCACCGAGCGCAGCTTGTCTTCCGAGCGCAGCAGGTGCAAGGCTTCGGGCAAGCCTTGCGGCAGCTCGAACTGCATCTCGTAGGCGCTGCCCTCCATCATCGGGGTCGGCTCGAGCTGTTCGGTCATACCCAGGTAGCCGCAGGCGAGCGTGACGGCCAGCGCCAGGTAGGGGTTGGCGTCGGCGCCGATGATGCGGTTTTCCACGCGCCGGTCCTGCACGCCGGACTCGGGAATCCGAAAGCCCACCGTGCGGTTGTCCAGGCCCCACTGGATGTTGATGGGCGCGGCCGTGTGGCGCACGATGCGCCGGTACGAATTGACGTAGGGCGCCACGATCGCCATCGCCGAGGGCATGTAGCGCTGCAGCCCGCCGATGTAGTGCTTGAAGATGGGCGCGGGCGAACCATCGGCATTGCTAAAGATGTTCAAGCCGGTCTTGGCGTCGACCACGCTTTGGTGCACATGCATGGCGGACCCGGGCTCGCCCGCCATCGGCTTGGCCATGAAGGTGGCGTACATATCGTGCTTGAGGGCCGCCTCGCGCAAGGTGCGCTTGAAGTAAAACACCTTGTCGGCCAGGCCCAGCGGGTCGCCGTGCAGGAAGTTGATTTCCATCTGGCCGGCGCCGATCTCGTGGATCAGGGTGTCGACGTCCAGGTTCATCAGCTCGCAGTAATCGTAGATGTCCTCGAACAGGGGGTCGAATTCGTTGACGGCGTCGATGCTGTAGACCTGGCGGCTGGTCTCGGCGCGCCCGCTGCGCCCGACCGGCGCGCGCAGCGGCAAATCCGGGTCGATGTTCTTGGCCGTCAGGTAGAACTCCAGCTCGGGCGCCACCAAGGGCTTCCAGCCGCGCTCCGTGTACAGCTTGAGCACGCGCCGCAGCACCGTGCGCGGCGCGAAGTCGACCAGTTTGCCGTCGGCGAAATAGCAGTCGTGGATCACTTGCGCGGTCGGGTCCACCGCCCACGGCACCATGGTGATGGTGGTGGGGTCGGCTTTGAGGATCATGTCGCGGTCGGTGGTGGAGATGGCGCGGTCGTAGGCGGCGTCGTCGACCGGGTAGTTGCCCGTCACGGTCATGCCCAGCACCGCTTCCGGGATGCGCATGCCGCGCTCTTGCGTGAATTTAGCGCGCGGCAGGATTTTGCCGCGCGCCACCCCGGTCAGGTCGGGGACCAGGCATTCGATTTCCGTGACCCGTTTTTCATTGAGCCACAAATCCATGTCGGTGTAACTGAAGTTTTCGCGAATTGCCATACATGCCTTTCAACAGTCTTGTTCAAACGCGGACCGCACGATGGCCGGCCGCGCGCGCCAGAATATGTCGATCGACAGGCAAGCTAGGGAACGGGGCGGGCCACCCATTTTTCGCACACGCTCATTCGCTCCTCCGGCGCCGCGCTTGGTGCTCGCGGCAGGCGCGCCCAAAGGCGCTGAACAAGGCCAGCGAGACGGGGTCTTCGTGGAAATGCCATTCGGGGTGCCACTGCACGCCCAGCGCGAAGGTGGGCGAGGCTGTCACGGAAAACGCCTCGACCAGCCCGTCCGGCGCGCGCGCCTCGGCCTGCAGCGCCTCGGCCAGGCGGTCCACCCCTTGGCCGTGCAGGGAATTGACGACGATGTCATGCTGGGCGCCCAGCAGGGCGGCCAGGCGGCCAGCGGGCTCGAGCGCGAGCTTGTGGGCCGCGCTGTACTGCTGCTCGAGCGGCGCGAGCTCGTCCTCGCGGTGGTCCATCATGCCTTCGACTTCCTGCACCGCCTGGTGCAGGCTGCCGCCCAGCGCCACATTCACTTCCTGGAAGCCGCGGCACACGGCGAACAGGGGAATGGCGCGCTTGATGGCGGCGCGGATCAGGGGCAAGGTGGTGGCGTCGCGCGCGTGGTCTTGCGGCAGTTCCGGGTTGCGCACCCCTTGCGCGTAATGGCTGGGGTGGACGTTGGAGGCGGCGCCGCTGAGCAAGATGCCGTCGGCCAGCGCCAGCACGGTTTCGAGGTCGGTGTCGGCGCCCAGCGCCGGCAACAGCAAGGGGGCGCAGTCGGCGCCGCGGGCGACGGCGTCGACATACTTGACCTGCACCGCGTGATACGGATGAAATCCGATATCGCGGGTACAAGCGGGGATCAGGACGATGGGACGGCGCATGGTATCGACTTTCGGTTTTACGCTCGAGCCTGCGCCCTAAGCGTATCACAAACGGGCTGATGAAATGGTGCCACAGCAAATAGTGTATCGTCCATCTTTCAGCGAATTTTTCGAGAGACGAACATGCTCAAGCTCAAAGACCCCAGCCTGCTGCGCCAGCAATGCCTGCTCGACGGCGCCTGGATCGACGCCTACGACCTGGGCACGCTGGTGGTGCACAACCCGGCCACCGGCGACATGCTCGGCACGGTGCCGCACATGGGCGCGCTCGAGACGCGCCGCGCCATCGCCGCCGCCAACATCGCCTGGCCGGCCTGGCGCAAGAAGACGGCGCGCGAACGCTCCGCCATCTTGCGCAAGTGGAGCGATTTGATGCTCGAAAACGCGGACGACCTGGCCCTCATCATGACGGCCGAGCAGGGCAAGCCGCTGGCCGAAGCGAAGGGCGAAGTCGCCTACGCCGCCTCCTTCCTCGAATGGTTCGCCGAGGAAGGCAAGCGCATCGAGGGCGATACCCTGCCCTCGCCCTGGCCCGACCGCCGCCTCTTGGTCACCAAGGAGCCGATCGGCGTATGCGCCGCCATCACGCCCTGGAACTTCCCCTCGGCCATGATCACGCGCAAGGTGGGACCGGCGCTGGCCGCTGGCTGCACCATGGTGGTCAAGCCGGCCGAGCTGACGCCATTCTCGGCCCTGGCCTTGGCCGTGCTGGCCGAGCGGGCCGGGGTGCCGGCCGGCGTGTTCTCGATCGTCACCGGCGACGCGCCAGCCATCGGCCTGGAAATGACGAGCAACCCGACGGTGCGCAAACTGAGCTTCACCGGCTCGACCCAGGTCGGGCGCATCTTGATGCAGCAGTGCGCGCCAAGCATCAAGAAGCTGTCGCTCGAATTGGGCGGCAACGCGCCTTTCATCGTGTTCGACGACGCCGACCTGGACGCGGCGGTGGAGGGCGCGCTCGCCTCCAAGTACCGCAACGCCGGCCAGACCTGCGTGTGCGCCAACCGCCTGTACGTGCAGGATGGCGTGTACAACGCCTTCGCCGCCAAGCTGGTGGCGGCGGTGGCCAAGCTCAAGGTGGGCGACGGCCAGCAGGACGGCGTCACCCAAGGCCCTTTGATCGAGGAAAAAGCGGTGCGCAAGGTCGAGGAGCACATCGCCGACGCGCTGGCCAAGGGCGCGCGCCTCTTGGCCGGCGGCAAGCGCCACCCGCTCGGGCACAGCTTTTTCGAGCCCACCATCCTGGCCGACGTGGACGCGAGCATGAAGGTGGCGCGCGAAGAAACCTTCGGCCCGCTGGCGCCGCTGTTTCGCTTCCACACCGAGGAGGAAGTCATCGCGTTGGCCAACGACACCGAATTCGGCCTGGCGGCCTACTTCTACTCGCGCGACATCGGGCGCGTGTTCCGCGTGGCCGAAGGGCTTGAGAGCGGCATGGTGGGCGTCAACAGCGGCCTGATCTCCAACGAAGTGGCGCCCTTCGGCGGGGTCAAGCAGTCAGGCCTGGGACGGGAAGGTTCGAAGTACGGGATCGACGATTACCTGTCGATCAAATACATTTGCATGGGCGGCATCTAGGGTAAGCCATGTCTGTCGCCACCATCGCCAGGCCTGCGCGCCTGCTCACCCAACAGGTCGCGCCCGTCACACGGCGCCAGGCGCAGTTGACCAGGCAGTTCCTGGCGCCCTTGGGTGGGGAACTCGAGCGCTACATGCTCGAGCTGCGCGCCGAGGCCGACCAGGCGCTGTCGCACATCAGCGCCTATCCGCTCGGCCTGTGCACCGAGATCAGCACCGAGGTCTACCATCTGCTGGTACGGCGCCTGCGCCGCCCAAGTGACGAGGTCGAACGCATGCTGCTCGCCTTCATCCGCCGCGGCGGCATCGTGCGCCATGTGTGGGGCGCCCTGCGCGAGCGCTACTTCCAGAACGCCTTCCAGTTCGGCGCGCTGTACGTCGATGTCTCGAACGACACCGTCGTCACCAGCAAGCCGAAGGTCGAGATCCTTCCCTTGGCCGACAGCGGCCTGCGCGCGGTGCTCGACCTGGATCACTTCGCGCGCATCGCGCAAGCTTATTGGGACATGCCGCTGTACGCGAACCACGCGCTGCCCGAGCTCGCGCCATTGTTTCCCATGGTCGGCTGTGGCGCCGGGCAATTCGGTCTGTGCCCCGCCTGCGACTACATGATCGATCTGATCATCAGCTCAGGTTTCGCCGCCTCGCGCGCCTGGCTCGCCAGCGCGCCGCCGGTGCCGCCAGAGCTGGCGCGTGAATGCCTGCGCGGCACCGCCGCCGCGGCCCACATGGTCAGCGGCGATGGTGGGCGCGCCGCGCTGGCCGCCTGCGACGCTGCCGCCATGCTCGATGCGCGCGCGCTGCCGGCATGGCGCGCGGCGCGCGTTTCCGATTTCAAGACCCTGCTGGCGCCGGCCCATGTGGCAGCGGAGCCTTCGACCAAATACACGCGCACGGGCGGGATCTAGACCATGGCGCTGGCGGCCAAGCCCTATCTGCAAACGGTGTCGCTGCGCCCGGACGCCCAATTCGATGCCGACCAGTACCCATACAACATCCCGGCGGTGGGCGAGATCGATCGCCTCGCCTTCCATGCCGACGTCACCTTCTTCGTCGGCGAGAACGGCGCGGGCAAATCGACGGTGCTCGAAGCGATCGCGCTGGCGCTCGGCTACGGCCATGAGGGCGGCACCAAGAACGTCCAGCACCGCACCACCGAATCGGTCTCCCAGCTGCATGCCAACCTGCGCCTGGCGCAGGGATTTCGCAAGCCGCGCGACGGCTACTTCCTGCGCGCCGAGAGCTTTTTCAATGTCGCCACCTACATGGATGACTTGGACGATATGGCATATCTGCAGGGTTACGGCGGCAAGTCCCTGCACGCGCGCTCGCACGGCGAATCGTTCATGGCGCTGTTGACGCACAAGTTCCGTGGCCACGGCCTGTACCTGCTGGACGAACCGGAGGCGGCGCTCTCGCCCAGCCGTCAACTGGCGGCGCTGTCGGCCATCCACCAGCTCGCGCAAGACCATTCGCAATTCATCATCGCCACCCATTCGCCCATCTTGCTGTCCTACCCGCACGCGAAGATCTACCTATTCGACGGCACCGGCATCAACGCAGTTCGCTACGAGGACACCGAGCACTACGCCATCACGCGCGACTTCCTGAACCACTACCCGCGCCGGCTTGAGCAATTGCTGGGCGACGACTAGAGCGCCCGCGCCGCGCCGGTCCGTCCGTCCGGTGCTATGATACATTTTGATCGCCACTTGCGCCCTCGAGGAGAGCTTGCCATGACCGCCGCGCTGCCCACCAAACGCCTGATCCTGCTGGTTGACGACGATGCGCTGGTACTGAGCGTCGTCAGCCACATCCTGCGTGCCGCCGACTATGAAATCATCGAGTGCCGCGCCGGCGACGAAGGCCTGGCCGCGGCGCGCGAGCGCAAGCCGGACCTGGCCCTGATCGACATCGAAATGCCGGGCATGTCGGGCATCGAGCTGGCGCGCCACCTGCACACCGAGTCAATCACCGAATTCATGTTCATCTCGGCCCATGGCGAAGACGAGATCCTCGACCAGGTGCGCGAGTACGGCGCCGTCGGCTACCTGCGCAAGCCCTTCGACGTGTCGCAGGTGATGCCCGCGTTCGAGACGGCGCTCGCCTTGGCCGACGAAATCCGCCGCCTGCGCCGCAACGAAGGGCACTTGACGGACGCCTTGCAGGCGGCGCGCGAGACCAGCATGGCGATCGGCCTGCTCATGCGCGTGCTGGGGGCCGACCGCGACACCGCGTTCGCGGTGCTGCGTGACCATGCGCGCTCGGGCCGGCGCAAGGTCAACGAGGTGGCAACCGAACTGCTGGCGGCCGAGGAATTGTTCAACAGCTTCAAGAGCGCGTACGCGCGCCGCCCGCAGGCCTAATCAACGCAGGCTTAATCAACGCAGGCCTAATCAACGCGGGCCTAATCAACGCAGGCCGAATCAAGCCTCCTGCTGCGCCAACCAGAGGCGCGCCGCCGCCACCGCCGCGTCAAGCTCCAGGGTGGCGCGCCGCATCAAGGGATCGACGCCGCCACCACCGCCCTTGCCTTCCAAATTGGCGCGCAACGCGCTCTCGACCGCCAGCGCCGCTTCGGCGAAGCGATGCGCACCGACCGTGCCAAGCGAACCGCGCATCTTGTGCAGCACCACCATCGCGTCCGTGACACGGCCGTGCTCCCACGCTTGGCGCGCCTCTTGCAGCTGGCCGGGCGCATTGTCGGCCATGCGTCCGACCAAGGCCAGCACCGTGCTGCGGTAGGCCGGATCGTGTTTGCCAATTTCCATCAGCTTGCCCGGCTCGAACACGCGTGCCGGCGCAGCGCCCCCTTGCGCCGCCGGCGCTGACGCTGCCTCTGCCGCTGACTCTGCCGCTGACGCTGGCTCCGGAGTGGCCGCCACCGCCGCATCGCGCGCGCGGTCCCGCTCCGGCGCGCCCGGCGCCGTTGCGGCCGGTTCGGCGCGCCGCCAATGACGCCCAATGGTGTCGAACATCTGGTCGACGTCGATCGGCTTGCCAATGAAGTCATCCATCCCGGCGGAGAGGCAGTGCTGGCGCTCGGACGGCATCACCCCAGCCGTCATCGCGATCACCGGCAGCGTCAAGCCCAGTTCGGCGCGGATGGCCGCGGTGGCGGCGAAACCGTCCATCACCGGCATCTGCACGTCCATCAGCACCAGGTCATACAAGGTGCCGGCCGCGATGGCCTCGCGCAAGCGCTCGAGCGCCTGGGCGCCGTCGCCGGCCACCTCCACCACCGCGCCATCCTGTTCGAGCATGCCGCGCGCGACCACCTGGTTGAGCGGATTGTCCTCCACCAGCAGCACGCGCGCGCCCTCCAGGCGCCGCCCCGACAAGCCTGCGCGCAGCGGCGCCGGCCCCAAACCATGCTGGGCCAGCACTTCGTGCAGGGTGTCGAACATGCTCGACGCCGTCACCGGCTTGAGCAGCACCGCGTCGGCTTCGCCCGCGCCGGCTTGCTGCATCAACTGGCCGCGCCCGAAAGCGCTGGTCATGATCACCACCGGCAGCTGGGCGCGCTCGCGCAGTTGGCGCATCGTCTCCAAGCCATCCATCTGTGGCATCTGCCAGTCCACCAGCACCGCGTCGTAGTAGGCTTGCGGCGCGTCCAGGCAGGCCAGCGCCTGGACCCCGGAGGCGGCGCTGTCGGCTTGCCAGCCCCAGGCGCGGATGGTCTTGCACAGGTAGTCGCGGCTGGTCATATTGTCGTCCACCACCAACAGGCGCAGGTGCGGGATGCCGGCGGCGGCGCTGGGCGCATCAAGGTCGAGCTGGAACGGCAAGGTCACGCTGAACTCGCTGCCGGCGCCGAGCGCGCTCGACACCGCGATGCCGCCGCCCATCAAGCCGGCCAGGCGCTTGCAGATGGCCAGCCCGAGGCCGGTGCCGCCGAAGCGGCGCGTGGTCGAGGCGTCCGCTTGCGCGAAGGGCGCGAACAGGCGGGCGCGCTGCTCGACGCTCATGCCGATGCCGCTGTCGCGCACCATGAAGCGCAGCTGCAGCGTGTCGCCCTGGCGCCCGACCAGCTCGACCAGGATCGACACCTCGCCGCGCGCGGTGAACTTGACGGCGTTGCCGGCCAGGTTCACCAGCACCTGCTGCAGGCGCAACGCGTCGCCGATCAGCGCGCGCGGCACGTCCGGCTCGACCCCGATGGCCAGCTCCAGGTCCTTGTCGGCGGCGTTGACCGTCATGATGGTGGCCACCGCGCCAAGCACGGCGTCGAGCGAGAACGGGGCCGGTGCGAATTCCATGCGTCCGGCCTCGATCTTGGAAAAGTCGAGGATGTCGTTCAGGATCGACAGCAGGGCCTGGCCCGACACCCGTATCATGCCCAGGTATTGCTGCTGGTCGGGCGAGAGCTCCGTCGTGCCCAGCAGGTAAGTCATGCCCAGCACCGCGTTCATCGGGGTGCGGATCTCGTGGCTCATGTTGGCGACGAACTCGCTCTTGGCGCGGCTGGCCGCCTCGGCCTGGTCCTTGGCCGCCAGCAGCGAAGACTGCATCTGGCGCTGCCCCGTGATGTCATGCGCCACGCCCAGGAAACCGGTGATGGCGCCATCGGCCCCATGCACCGCGCTCACCACCAAATGCACCGGCAGCGTGCTGCCATCCTTGCGCACATAGGTCCATTCGCGCGCCTCCGACACGTCGTGGCGGGCGCGCGCGATGAACACGTCGAATCCCTGCACCGGCCGTCCCAGCTCGGCGGACAGCTCGGCGCCGCGCGCCTCCACCTCGCTGGCCAGGTGGATCACGGCCGGGGTCTGGCGCCCCACCATCTCGTCGGCGCGGTAGCCGAGCAGGCGTTCGGCACCCACGCTAAAGACCTGTATCAAGCCATCCAGATCGGTGGCGATGATGGAAAACTCGCTGGCCGATTCGACCAGCGACTCGAACTTGCGCTCGGACTGGCGCAGCGCGGCGGTCATTTCCTCGGCCAGCGTGAGCGCGTATTCGCGGCGCGCCGCCAGCGCCCGCACCACCCCGAAAAACAGCAGACTGATGAGCGAGCCGGCCAGCAGCACGATCTGCGCCTTCTGCCGGTCGATCGCCTGGTAGAAGCTGGAGCGCGCGGTCACCCGCGTGGTCCAGGGGTGGCCGGCCACGGTGAGCGCGTCGACCTTCGAGAAGGGATGGAGCTCCCTGGCGCGCTCGGCGGGCGTGCGCTCGCCCGCCGCGTACAGGCGCGTGGCGGCGCTGGTCTCGATGCCGTCGAAGATTTCGATTTCGAGATCGGGGAAGGAGTCGCGCAGCACCGCCTGGAACAGCGTGGCCGCGTGATACGGGGTCGAAACGTAGCCTTGCAGCGCGGCGCGCCGCTGCAGCACACTGGCCACCGGCGCGCCGTTGCGGTAGACCGGCAGGTACATCAACACCCCGGCCGGCGTAAGCGCGCTCGCTTCCTGCTTGAGAATGACCTTGCCGCTGACGGCGGCGCGCCCGGAATCGCGCGCCATCTCCATGGCGGCGCGGCGGGTTGGATCAACGTACATGTCGAAACCGATGGCACGCAAGTTGGCATCGTTAGGAGGATCGAGGAACAGCAAGGGCGCATAGGCGACGCGCGCGCCGGGCGGCCAGAGTGCGAATTCGGGCATGCCGTCGGCGCGCGCCTGGCGCTCGAAGGTTTCCAACTGGTCCGCGCCGATCACGCTGGCGTACCCGATTCCCAGCACGCCGGGGAAGTTCTGCTCGAGTGCCAGGCCGTCGATGAAGGCATGGAATTCGGCGCGCTCGACCCGGTGCGAGGCGCGAAACAAGGCCTGCACGCTGCGCAAACCCTGTTCATAGTTTTGCATGCGGCGCGCAATGCGCTGCGGGACGTTGTCGGCCAGGCTGTCGAAGCGTTCCTGGGCGCGCCGCGCGGTGCCGCCGGCGATCAGGTTCCACATGAACACCGTCAGCGCCAGGCCGATGAACAGGGTAGTCCAGTGCGCGATCAGCTGGCCGCCGCCCTGGCCCAGCTGGGTGCGGCGGCGCCGCTCGCTCAGGTCGGCGCACAGGATCAGGCCGACAAAACTCGACAAAGCGATGAAGCTGCCCACGTGGACCATCATCTCGTTCTGGCTGCCGGCGGCGAAAGGTCCCAGGCCGCGCACGCTGCCAGCCACGGCGCCCACCGCCACCAACAGGCACACCACGCTGGCGCCGCGCAAGCCGTGGCGGTGGGCGGCGCCGGCCACCACCGGCAGGATCAGGAACGGCAGCCAGCGGTACTCGGCGTCGAAGCGCTGGCCGAACACCAACGCCACCAGCACCAGCACCACCAGCATCCAGGTCGCCGTCTCGAGCGCCAGCGCGAGCGTCCAGCGCGGGCGCCGGAAACCGTACCACGACATCAAGACCGGCGCGCCGATCACCACGCGTGCCACGTCGCCCAGCCACCAGATGCTCATGGTGGCCCAGCCGTTGTCCTGCGACACCACGCCGCCGCCCAGCAAGGCCAAGGTGCCGATGCCGGCCCCGATGGCGCAACTGAGCAGGGTCACGAGGGCGAACTTGTGGATGTTCTGCAGTTCGCCCAACTGGTTGTACGGTCCGGCCAGGCGCTTGAGCAGGAAGGCGCCCAGCAGTGCCTCGATGGCGGCGCCGGCGCCGATCGCGCACGACACCCGCAGCAGCGTGAACGCGTCCATCGAACGGGCCGAGGCGAATACGGCGATGCTGGCGCAAAAGGCGCCCAGCAGCACGCCCGGCCACAGGCGGCGCCCGAACAGCAGCAAGGCCGCCAGCGCCACGCCGGATGGCGGCCAATACGGCGCGCCGCTGCCCTCCATGTTCGGCGTGCGCAAGCCGCTGCGCGCGAGCAGAAAATACACCAGCGCCAGCACCGCGATCGAGGTCAAGGTGTGCCAGCGCCGCATCGGCTCGTGCTCGGCATGCCCTGTGTGCAAACCTTGATCCATGGTCGGTCCAGTCCCCCGTTGCGCGGCGCGCCGGGCGAACCGGCTAGCGCGAACGTCTAGCATACCTTGGAAGGCCCCGCTTCCCGCGAAAAGTGTGGCGAAGCCGGCCCGAAAAAAAATTGCGCGCGGTGCTTGCATTTGGGCATCAATCGTTCTATATTTGATGGCAAGCGCTGCATCAAGGCGCTCCCGCTTTGCCGGACCGAGCTTCATCCTCGCCCGTCCGGTGCGATCACACCGCAATTCGGCCGCCCTCTCCCCGCGGCCCATCTCGCAGCACTCGGCCCAGACCCGCCGGCATTGTCCCCTTATTTACCCGTGAATCGCTGCCGCGCCAAACTGGCGCCGCTCGCCTCGCATCTCTCCAGGGAGTCATGATGTCCGTCACTACCAACAGCGCGCGGTTCGCCGCGCCAGCGCCGCATCCGCCGCGCCCATCCCTTCGCGCCACCACCATCGACGGAGGCCAGCCATGCGCTATTCAAATTTAAAGATAGGCACGCGCCTTGGCGTGAACTCGGGCGTGCTCCTGATCCTGATGGCTTGCCTGGCAGGCAGCGGCATCTGGCTGCTCGGCGCGCTCGGCGCGGCCACCGACTTCATGGTCGACGACGCCATGCTCGCCGAGCGCCTGGCCAAGGACTGGCAGCACGCCACCGAATTGAACGGCGTGCGCACCATCATGATGGTCAAGAACGGCGCCATCAACGGCCAGCAGGGTGTCGAACGCGATATCAAGGCCACCACTGCGCACATCAGCGAACTGCAAAAGAAGCTCGAAGGCATACTCGTCGCCGGTCCCGGCAAGCAGCTCTACGCCGACAGCGGCACCCGGCGCAGCGCCTACCGCACCGCGCGCGACGACGTGTTCCGCCTGCGCGCGGGTGGCGACGCCGACGGCGCCAACAAGCTCGTCGAAAGCCGGCTCGAACCGGCGCTCAAGGACTACCTGGCCAGCATCGGCGCGCTCGCCCAGTTCGAGCAGAAGCGGGCCGCCAGCGTCGCCCTCGACGTCAGCAGCCAGGACAGCGCCGGCCAGCGCGTGCTTGCATTGCTGTTCGTGCTAGCGCTGGTGGTGGGCCTGGTGAGCACTGCGCGCACGGCGCTGTCGATCAGCCGCCCGCTGCTGCGCGCGATCGCGGTGGCACAGACGGTGGCGCGCGGCGACCTCTCCTCCGATATTGACGTCCACTCGCGCGACGAGACCGGGCAATTGCTCGCCGCGCTGGCCGCGATGAGCGCGAGCTTGACCACCATGATCGGCCAAGTGCGCGAGGGCACCGACACCATCGCGACCGCCTCGACCCAGATCGCCAGCGGCAACCTGGACCTGTCCACCCGCACCGAGCAGCAAGCGGCCTCGCTTGAGGAGACCGCCTCTTCGATGGAAGAGCTGACCGCCACCGTCAAGCAAAACGCCGAGCATGCGCGCCAGGCCAGCACGCTGGCGGTGTCGGCGTCGCAGGTGGCGGCCAAGGGCGGCGGCGTGGTCGCGCAGGTGGTGCAGACCATGGGTTCGATCAACGGTTCGGCGCGCAAGATCGTCGACATCATCGGCGTCATCGATGGCATCGCCTTCCAGACCAACATCCTGGCCTTGAACGCGGCCGTCGAGGCGGCGCGCGCGGGCGAGCAGGGCCGAGGCTTCGCGGTGGTGGCGGCCGAAGTGCGCAACCTGGCGCAGCGCTCGGCCGGCGCGGCCAAGGAAATCAAGACCTTGATCGGTGAATCGGTCGACAACGTCGAACTGGGTAGCAAGCTGGTGGCGCAAGCCGGCGCCACCATGGAGGAAATCGTCGCCAGCATCGGCAAGGTCAGCGAGATCGTCGCCGACATCAGCATGGCCGGGCGCGAGCAGGAAGCGGGCATCGAGCAAATCAACGTGGCCATCAGCGCGATGGATGCGGTGACCCAGCAAAACGCGGCCCTGGTCGAAGAAGCGGCGGCGGCCGCCGCCTCGCTGCAGGAACGCGCCGCCGTGCTGAGCGCGGCGGTGAGCCAATTCACCACCGCGGCGCAGGCGCCGCGCCAAGCGCCGCGCCCGCCGGCGCCGGCGCGCACCCGCCCTCCCTATTTGCCACTGCGCGCGGCCGCTTGAAGCGCGCCGTCCCTCCCCTCATTCAAAGGAAACACCATGTCATCGAACCTCGCCACCATCACCACCGTCGCTAACAACAGCGGCAGCGCCGCCCTCGAATTCCTCGCCTTCCGGCTTGGCGCCGAGGAGTACGGCATCGACATCCAGACGGTGCAGGAATTGCGCGGCTACGACGCCGTCACCCGCATCGCCAACGCGCCCGACAGCGTCAAGGGCGTGATCAACCTGCGCGGCATCATCGTGCCGATCGTCGACATGCGCATCCGCTTCGGCCTGGCCACCAGCTACGACCAGTTCACCGTCGTGATCGTGCTCAACCTGAACGGACGCGTGGTGGGGATGGTGGTCGACAGCGTCTCGGACGTGACCACCCTCGCGCCCGAGCAGATCCGTCCGGCCCCCACGCTGGGCGCGAGCTGCCACACCGATTACGTGCGCGGCATCGGCACCCAGGGCGAACGGATGCTGATCCTGGTCGACATCGCGCGCCTGATGGGCGACGACGGCATCGCCCTGATCGAACGCCTGGCCGCTTGACGCGCACATCACCGACATCACGAAGGAAACCATCATGCTGCTCAATCAATTGAAAATCGGTACCCGCCTGGCTCTCGGCTTCGGCCTGGTACTCGCGCTCCTTGCTGCCGTCACCGCGCTGGCCATCGCGCGCATGGCCGACTTGAACGCCCATATCGAAACGATCACCAAGGTCAACGAAGTCGAAGCGCGCCTGGCAACATCGATGCGCCTGACGGTGTACGACCGCATGATCGCCTTGCGCAATCTCGCCCTGCTCAACAATGGCGATGAAAGAAAACCCGAGCTCGAACGGATCTCCGCGCAAGCGTCGAAGTATATCGAAAGCGCCGACAAGCTCGCCAAGATGTTTGCCAGTAACAGCGAAACCCAGCCCGAGGAAAGCACGCTGTTGCGCACCATCGAAAGCCATGCCGCCGGCGCCGCCCCGCTCATTGCCAAAGCGATCGACCTGGCGAACCAAAACAAGCAGGACGAGGTCACCGCCCTGCTGATCCGGGACCTGCGGCCGGTTCAAAAGGTATGGCTGCAATCGCTCAACGAGTTGATCGACATCGAGTACAAGCAAAACGAGGCGGACGTGCTCGACGCGGCCAACAGCTACCGCAATGCGCGCACCCTGATGCTGGCGCTGAGCACCCTGGCCGTGGCGCTGGGCGTGGCCACCGCCTGGCTGATCACGCGCGGCATCGTGGGCCCGATCCGGCGCGCCGTCGGCGCCGCCAAGACCGTCGCCGCCGGTGACCTCAGCATCGAGATCGACGCCGAGGGCGGCGACGAAACGGCCGAACTGCTGCTAGCGCTCAAGGAAATGACGGCCAATCTGCACGACATCGTCAGCGGCGTGCGCGAAGGCACCGACACCATCGCCACCGCGTCGGCCCAGATCGCCAGCGGCAACCTGGACCTGTCCTCGCGCACCGAGCAGCAGGCCGGCACGCTCGAGGAGACCGCCTCCTCGATGGAGGAATTGACTTCCACCGTCAAGCAAAACGCCGATAACGCGCGCCAGGCCAATGTGCTGGCCGGCTCGGCCGCGACCGTGGCCGTCAAGGGCGGCGCCGTGGTGGCGCAGGTGGTCGGCACGATGGGCGCGATCGACGCTTCGGCGCGCAAGATCGTCGACATCATCGCCGTCATCGATGGTATCGCCTTCCAGACCAATATCCTGGCGCTGAACGCCGCGGTGGAAGCGGCGCGCGCCGGCGAACAGGGACGCGGTTTCGCGGTGGTGGCGGCCGAGGTGCGCAACCTGGCGCAGCGCTCGGCCAGCGCGGCCAAGGAAATCAAGACCTTGATCGACGATTCGGTGGAAAAAGTGGGGGCCGGCAGCCGCCTGGTGGGCCAGGCCGGCAGCACCATGCAAGAAGTGGTGGCCAGTGTCCAGCGCGTGAGCGACATCATGAGCGAGATCAGCGCCGCCAGCCGCGAGCAGGAAGCGGGGATCGAGCAAATCAACCGGGCGGTCACCGAGATGGACACGGTGACCCAGCAAAACGCCGCCCTGGTCGAGGAAGCGGCGGCGGCGGCCGATTCGCTGCAAGAGCAGGCGCAGCAGCTCGCACAGAAGGTCAGCGTGTTCACCCTGGGCGGCGCGCTGGCGCGCCGCAGCACGCCCACCGGCGCCAGCGCGGCCGCAGCGCGCGCGCCACAGCGCCCTAAGCTGAAGGTCTTGAGCGGGCCACGGCCGCTGGTGACGGCATCGGGGGCGGCGGCAACGGCGGCAAGCGTGTCCGCCGGCGCCGACGAATTCGAGCTATTCTAGCCATCCCTAAACCAGTTCATCATCAGGAGACACGCATGACCCACCCACGCGCCACCGCCCTGCTCGCCTTTGTCCTCGCCGCCGCCCTGCTACCGTGCCAAGCCGGCGCCGCTGAAGGCGCCGACCAGCATGGCCACGGCTGGACCTACGAGGGCGCGGCCGGCCCCGCCCACTGGGGCGAGCTCAAGTCCGAGTACGCCGGCTGCGCGCTGGGCCAGCGCCAGTCGCCCATCGACATCAAGGACACCGTCAAGGAGGCGCTGCCGCCGATCGACTTCGCCTACCGCAGCGCGCCTCTGCGCGTGATCGACAACGGCCACACGGTGCAGGTGAACTTCGACGCGGGCAGCGCCATCACGGTCGGCGGCGCGCGCTACGAGCTGCTGCAGTTCCACGTCCACACGCCGAGCGAGGAGCGCGTCGGCGGCAAGGCCTATCCGATGGTGGCCCATCTGGTGCACCGCAATGCCGAAGGCAAGCTGGCCGTGGTGGCCGTGCTGTTCGAGCAAGGGAAGGAAAACGCCTTGCTCCAGCAAGTGTTCGCGCACATCCCCGCGCACAAGGGCGAAGAAGTGCGCGTCGACCAGGTGAGCATCGCGCTGGCCGGCATGCTGCCGCGCGAGCAGGGCTACTACAGCTTCGCCGGGTCCCTTACCACGCCCCCGTGCAGCGAGGACGTCAGCTGGATGGTGTTGAGAAGCCCGGTCGAGATGTCGGCCACCCAGTTGCAGACGCTGCGCGCGCTGTACCCGAACAACGCGCGCCCACCGCAAGCCTTGAATGGACGCGTCGTCAAAGAAAGCCTGTAGCGCGCGGGCCGGCGCCCGCCGGCCCCCAGCATGAAGAGGAGGCGGTGATGAACCCGAGCACAATGGAAGAACTGGAAACGCAGGCGCCCAAGCTCAAGACGATCCTGTACGTCGATGACGATCCGTATATGCGCTTGATCGTCAACGTCGTCCTGTCGGGGATCGCGGGCATCGCCGTGCACACCTGCAGTTCGGGGCGCGTCGCCGTGCTCGACGCGAACCGCATCGTGCCCGACTTGCTGCTGCTGGACGTGCGCATGCCGGAGATGGATGGGCCGAGCACCTTGCTCGCGCTGCGCCAGTTGCGCAACACGGCCAGCACGCCGGCCCTGTTCATCACCGGCACGCCGGAGGATTTGCAGCCCGGCTTTTGCGAGCAGGCGGGGGCGCTGGGCGTGATCACCAAACCAATCGACCCCTTGCGCTTCGGCGCGCAATTGCAAGCGATCTGGGACGGTGGCGCCAGCGCCCCCGCGCCCGCCCCCTAGAGCTGCCCCGCGAAAGGCGCCCATGCACACAAAATTGCAACAGCCCGATGCCCCATTGGCGGCAAGCCCAATGTGCGTGATAATGGATGCGCGCGCTGCTGCGCGCACCCGCATGTCCGCACAACCGGAGAGAACGATGGCAACGCCCCCGCGCTTGAACGCGATACTCTATGTCGAGGACGACAGCGAGCTGCGCACGCTGGTGAATATGCTGCTTGTCAATCTGGAAAAGTTTTCAGTGCGCGCCTGCGCCTCGGGCGCCGAAGCCCTGCAAGAGGTCAAGACCTTCACCCCGGATTTGCTGCTGCTCGACGTGGCCATGCCGGGCATGGATGGCACTGAAACCCTGATCGCGCTGCGCGAACGGGCCGCCACGCTCAGCACCCCGGTTATCTTCTTGACAAGCAACGCGCTGGACCATGAAGTCGCCTACTACAGCACCCTGGGCGCCATCGGCGTGATCGCCAAGCCTTTCGATCCGGCCCAGCTGGGCGAGGAAATCCGCCGCATCTGGCACAACCACGAGTGGCCGGCCATGCAGGCCCAGCAAGACGGTCCACCCGCCGGCAACGCGCCCTAAGGCGCGCGCGCCCTTCAAGGCAAGGCCGTGTAGCCTTTCAAGCGCGCCTCGAGCTGCGGCTGCACCTGATCCGGGCCGCTGACGGTCATCCCCAGGTCGCGCAGCAAGCCGTCGTGCAAGCCATACACCCAGCCATGCACGCTCAATTCCTGGCCCCGTTCCCACGCGTCTTGCACCACCGTGGTCTGGGCCGTGTTGACCACTTGCTCGGTGACGTTCAACTCGCACAGACGGTCGGCGCGGGCGCGCGAATTGAGCGCCTCGCCCAGGTAGCGCTCGTGCTTTTGCTGCACATCTTGCACATGGCGCAGCCAGTTGTCGGCCAGGCCGACGCGGGTGTTGATCATGGCCGCGTGCACGCCCGAGCAGCCATAGTGGCCGCACACGATCACGTGCTTGACCTTGAGCACGTCGATGGCGAACTGTAAGACAGTCAAGCAATTCAAGTCCGAATGCACGACCACGTTAGCGATATTCCGATGCACGAACAATTCGCCCGGCGCCAGGCCCAGCAATTCATTGGCCGGCACCCGGCTGTCGGAGCAGCCTATCCACAGGTAGTCGGGCGATTGCTGCGCCGTCAGTGAGCGGAAGAAGTGCGGGTTTTTCTCGACCATCGCAGCGGCCCAGGCGCGGTTGCGTCCGAACAGGGCTTCGATGTCTTGCTTAGCTTTCGTCATGCTGCCTTCCAAATGAAGAGGGGGGCCCGGCTTATTCGAAGAAGTCCTTGACCTTGTCCTTCCAGCTCTTGCTCTGCGGACTGTGCTTGGCACCGCCCTCGGCCGTCAAGCGCTCAAATTCCTTGAGCAAATCCTTTTGCTTGTCAGTGAGCTTGACGGGGGTCTCGACTGCCACGTGGCAGAACAGGTCACCGGCGAAACCGGAGCGCACGCCCTTGATGCCCTTGGCCTTGAGGCGGAACACCTTGCCCGATTGCGTGCCTTCGGGAATCGTGAACGAGACCTTGCCCGACAGGGTCGGCACTTCGATCTCGCCGCCCAGGGTGGCCTTGACGAAGGAGATCGGCATTTCGCAATGCAAGTCGTCGCCTTCGCGCTGGAACACGGCGTGCGCCTTGATGTGGATTTCCACATACAAATCGCCCGGCGGGCCGCCATTGGTGCCCGGCTCGCCGTTGCCGGACGAGCGGATGCGCATGCCATTGTCTATGCCGGCCGGAATCTTCACTTCGAGCGTCTTGTTGCGCTTGATGCGCCCGGCCCCGCCGCACGGCGCGCAAGGGTCGGTGATGACCTTGCCGCTGCCATGGCATTTCGGGCAGGTTTGCTGGATCGAGAAAAAGCCTTGCTGCATGCGCACCTGGCCGTGGCCGGCGCAAGTGGTGCAGGTGGACGGCGCGGTGCCGGCCTTGGCGCCGCTGCCGTGGCAGGTTTCGCACTTGTCCCAGGACGGCACGCGGATGGTAGTGTCGAAGCCATGCGCCGCTTGCTCGAGCGTGATTTCCAGGTTGTAGCGCAAATCGGCGCCGCGGTAGACCTGGGGGCCCGCGTTGCGCGCACGCCCGCCGCCGAAAATATCGCCGAAGATGTCGCCAAAGCTGTCGGCGAAGCCGCCGGCGCCGAAGCCGCCAGCACCGCCACCCATATTCGGGTCGACGCCGGCATGGCCGTAACGGTCGTAAGCCTCGCGCTTTTCCGGATTGGTCAGCATCTCGTAGGCTTGTTTGACTTCCTTGAACTTCTCTTCCGATTCCTTGCTGTCCGGATTGCGGTCCGGATGGTATTTCATCGCCAGCTTGCGATAGGCTTTTTTGATTTCGTCTTCGGACGAATTCTTGGCGACCCCGAGGATCTCGTAAAAATCACGCTTTGCCATGTGGCACCTTGCTGTCTAACTTAATGTTCTGGATATTATGTGCACAAGCCGCAGTAGCGAAACCGGGGTGAGGGGGGCGCCGAGCCTTTTTTTTCGCTATTTGCGAAAATTAGGCTCGGCGCCCCCCTCACCCCCGTTTTCGCGGACCGAAGTCGGCGGCTGTAACTTATCGGAGGGGTCAGAGTAATTTTCGCTGCGCGAAAAAAAACTCTGACCCCACCTCTGACGCATTTACCGCGCCGCGGCCAACGCCTCTGCTTACTTCGTGTCTTTCACTTCCTTGAAGTCGGC
Organism: Pseudomonadota bacterium; assembly: GCA_040388555.1. Taxonomy (GTDB): domain Bacteria; phylum Pseudomonadota; class Gammaproteobacteria; order Burkholderiales; family Burkholderiaceae_D; genus Telluria_A. Next base: position 46,383 of record JAZKBP010000007.1, on the reverse strand, counting down.
GTCGACGACGTCGTCTTGCGCCTTGCCGTGCGCTTCGGCGCCCGCGTGCTGATGCTCTTGCCCGCCTTGCGCGCCGCCGCCGGCCGCAGCCTGCTGCGCCTGCATATCGGCGTACATCTTCTCGCCCAGCTTTTGCGACGCGCTCGACAGCGCCGCCACCTTGGCGTCGATCTCGGCCTTGTCAGCCGTCTTCAAGGACGACTCGAGCTCGCTGATGGCCGCCTCGATCTTTTCCTTCTCGCCCGATTCAAGCTTGTCGCCGTATTCGGTCAGCGACTTGCGCGTCGAGTGCACCAGCGCGTCAGCCTGGTTGCGCGACTCGGCCAATTCCTTGACCTTCTTGTCTTCCTCGGCGTTCACTTCGGCATCCTTGACCATCTTTTGGATTTCCGCCTCGGTCAAGCCGGAATTGGCCTTGATCGTGATCTTGTTTTCCTTGCCGGTGGCCTTGTCCTTGGCGCCCACGTGCAAGATGCCGTTCGCGTCGATGTCGAAGGTCACTTCGATTTGCGGAGTGCCGCGCGATGCCGGCGGGATGCCTTCGAGATTGAATTCGCCCAAGCCCTTGTTGCCGGCCGCGATTTCGCGCTCGCCCTGGTAGACCTTGATCGTCACCGCCGGCTGGTTGTCGTCGGCCGTCGAGAACACCTGGCTGAACTTGGTCGGGATGGTGGTGTTCTTGTGGATCATCTTGGTCATCACGCCGCCCAGGGTTTCGATACCCAGCGACAGTGGCGTGACGTCGAGCAGCAGCAAGTCCTTGCGCTCGCCCGACAGCACGGAACCCTGGATGGCGGCGCCCACGGCGACGGCTTCGTCAGGATTGACGTCCTTGCGCGGATCCTTGCCAAAGAATTCCTTGACCTTCTCTTGCACCTTGGGCATGCGGGTCATGCCGCCGACCAGGATGATGTCGTCGATGTCCGACACTTTCACGCCCGCGTCCTTGATGGCGATGCGGCATGGTTCGATGGTCTTGGCGATCAATTCCTCAACCAGGGACTCGAGCTTGGCGCGCGTCATCTTCAAGTTCAGGTGGACCGGTGCGCCGTTCGCCATCGCGATGTAAGGCTCGTTGATTTCCGTTTGCTGCGAGGACGACAATTCGATCTTCGCGCGCTCGGCCGAGGCCTTGATGCGCTGCAGGGCGATCGGATCTTTTTTCAAGTCCAGGCCATTGATCTTCTTGAACTCGTCGATGATGTAGTCGATCACGCGCTGGTCGAAGTCTTCGCCGCCCAGGAAGGTGTCGCCATTGGTCGAGAGCACTTCGAATTGTTTTTCGCCATCGACGTCGGCGATCTCGATGATCGACACGTCGAAGGTGCCGCCGCCCAAGTCATAGACGGCGATTTTGCGGTCGCCCTTGTCGGTCTTGTCCAGGCCGAAAGCGAGCGCGGCCGCGGTCGGCTCGTTGATGATGCGCTTGACATCCAGGCCCGCGATGCGGCCGGCGTCCTTGGTGGCTTGACGCTGCGAATCGTTGAAGTAAGCCGGCACCGTGATGACGGCTTCGGTGACTTCTTCGCCGAGATAGTCTTCGGCCGTCTTTTTCATCTTGCGCAGCACTTCGGCCGAGATTTGTGGCGGCGCCAGTTTTTTGTCGCGCACGCCGATCCAGGCGTCGTTGTTGTCGGCCTTGATGATCTCGTAAGGCATCAGGGAGATGTCCTTCTGGACTTCTTTTTCCTCGAACTTACGGCCGATCAAGCGCTTGACGGCGAACAAGGTGTTGCGCGGGTTGGTGACGGCTTGGCGCTTGGCCGGCGCGCCCACCAGAATTTCGCCATCTTCTTGATAGGCGATGATCGACGGCGTGGTGCGCGCGCCTTCCGCGTTCTCGATGACCTTAGGCTGGCCGTTTTCCATGATGGCGACGCAGGAGTTGGTGGTACCGAGGTCAATGCCGATAATTCTGCCCATGATATTTTCCTTTTAGGTGCTGGATTTCAGATACTTCAGATATGTGGAAAAACGGCGCGCTTTCAAGACCCCACTGCTGAGAATTTCAAGGACTGCGCCGTTTTTGAAACTGTGCGCCGCTTACTTCGGCTGCGCCGCCGTCACGATGGCCGGGCGCAACAAGCGGTCGGCGATCATATAACCTTTTTGCAACACCGTGACCACGGTGTTCGCTTCCTGCTCGGCCGGCACCACGGCCACGGCCTGGTGCTTCATCGGGTCGAGCTTGTCGCCCTTGGCAGGCAACACTTCGAGCAAGCGGTTTTTTTCAAACGCGGCAGCCAGTTGCTTGAGCGTCATCTCGACGCCTTCCTTGAGCGATTCGATGGACGGTGTTTCCACCGTGAGCGCCATTTCCAGGCTGTCGCGCACCGGCACCATGGCCTCGGCGAAGCTTTCGATGGCGAATTTATGGGCTTTGCTCACGTCTTCCTGGGCGCGGCGGCGGATGTTCTCGCCCTCGGCCTTGGCGCGCATGAAGGCGTCGTGCATCTCGGCCAGCTTGGCCTCGGTGGCGCTCAGTTGCTCTTCGAGGCTGGGGCCGGCGCCGGGCACGGCATCGACGGCGCTATGTGCGGCCGTCTCGTCCGCCGGCGTGCTTGGCAGTTCCTGGTTTTCTTGGTCTTGCATCAAAAAAGCTCCTACTATCAAAGACTTAAGGTAAGGTTTGACGTATCTTGCGATACACACCGTCCACAAATGGGGCGATATCCTAGTTTTTCAAGGGGATTCCGACGGCGCGGCATGTGTAACAACAGTTACAAAATTTACTATTTAAACGCTAGCCATTTGGCGCGAACCATTTAATATGCTCATAACAATGTTTTTCAGCTGCCGAAGCACGCACTTGCCGATGAGGATAGCTATGGGAAGTTCCGTCAAATTACCGTTGATCAGTGCCGGTGTGCTCGCCTACACCCTGCTCACGCTCGCATGCATCTGGTACGCCGAGCTGCCGCCGGCCGTGACGGCGTCCTGAAGCGGACGTCATTCTAACAGGCGCGCGCGCCGCCTAGTCGGTCGCGCCCATATGCAGGGCGTGCTTGCGCCCCGCTTCCGCGTCTTTCTTTTGCGCTTCACGCTGGGCCGGCGTCATCATGGTTTGCCAGCCGATGATGTGCTGTTCGGCCACCTCGGCCAGCGCCGCGATCCACGAGGGCTGGTCGTTCAGGCAGGCGATGTAGTGAAATTCCTTGCCGCCCGCCCCTTCGAAGCTTTGCTTGCCCTCGATGGCGATTTCTTCCAGCGTTTCCAGGCAATCGGCCACGAAGCCCGGGCACATCACATCGACCCGCTTGACGCCGTCGCGCGCGAGCTGTTCGAGCGTGGGGCCCGTGTACGGCTGCAGCCACTCGGCCTTGCCAAAGCGCGACTGGAAGGTGACGAGGTATTCGTCCGGGCGCAGGCGCAGCTTGGCCGCCAGCAGGCGCGCCGTCTTGTGGCATTCGCAGTGGTAAGGGTCGCCCAGCTCCAAGGTGCGCTTGGGCACGCCGTGAAAGCTCATCACCAGCATGCCGCCGCGCCCGTTTGTTTCCCAGTGCGCCAGCACACTGTCGTGCAAGGCGTCGATATAGCTGTCGTGGTCGTGGTAGTGCTTGACCATGCGTAATTCGGGCACATTGCGCACCCGCGCGTAGTGGCTGAACACGGCGTCGTAGATGGAGCCGGTGGTGGTGCCGGAATATTGCGGGTAGGCGGGCAGGATCGCGATGTGCTCGCAGCGTTCGAGCTTGAGCTTGTCGAGCACTTCTGGCAGCGAGGGCGAGCCGTAGCGCATCGCCATCACCACCCGCACCCCGTCGTGGCCGCGCTCGCCCAGCAAGCCGCGCAGCAGCATCGCTTGCTTTTGGGTGGTGACCTTGAGCGGGGAGCCGTCGCGGGTCCAGATCATGTCGTATTTTTGCGCCGACTTGCTGGAACGGAAAGGCAGGATCAGGAAATTGAGGATGAACCACCACAGCAGGCGCGGAATTTCGACCACGCGCCGGTCCGACAGGAATTCGCGCAGATAGCGCCGCACCGCTCCACTGGTGGGCGCGTCGGGGGTACCGAGATTGACGAGGACGATGGCGGTACGGGCGACGCTGCCGTGCGAATGCGGTGGCTCTTTTCTAAATGACATGAAGGCTTTGGGCAAGTGGTGGGGCTCGACCCGCTATTATAGGTTCTCCAGCCCTTGCAATTAAGGTATTTGTCGGGATAGGCAGCAGCGGCGCAACAGTCGTCGCCCCGTGCTGCTGGCCGGCGCGAGCATGCCTGGTGAAGGTTTTAGGCCCAGCCTTTTTTCACGGCCAGCGCCATTTCCTCGCGCTTGCGGCGCAGCGCAGCCACCTGCGCAATATTGCTCGCGCTTAGGGCCGGGTAATCCGGATGCATGGCGAAATACGGTCCCAGCCAGCCATCCTCGTGCGTGAACGCCATGGTCCACGCCATATTGCTTGGAAAAACGACAAAGTCGGAACGCCGCGTGCCCGGCCCCGGACGCGCGTACGTCAACAGGGCGAGATCGCGCGCGTTCGAAAGCACGATATATTCCGGCGCCACCTCTTGCTCGTACCGGGTTTGAGCTGCCGCACCGGCCACACTGGCATACCTGTCAAAGCTAAATACATGCCACATATAGGCGCCCGTGTTTGTGCCCTGCTTGTGCTGGCCAAAAACCGCCATCCATTGCTCGGCCCAGGCCATGGCCTCGGCCTTCGTGTAACGACGCAAAACGTGTTCTGGCGCGATCGCGAGATCGACGGCGCGCGCGCGGCGCGCACTCATTGCCAGCTCCGCAGCGCAGCGCGGCGCATGCCATTCACAAAGCGGGCAGCGCGCGCGCATGCCCGACGGTGGTGGCTGAGTACAGCATCATAGGTGGAAGCGATGGTAGTGGTGTCCGGGTATTGCGGGTGGGTGGGTAGGATCGCGATGTGCCCGCAACGTTCGAGCTTGGGCTTGTCGAGCACTTCCGGCAGCATGGGCGAGCCATGACGCGTCGCCATCACCACAGCGTCGTGGCCGGCGCCGCGCCGACGGCCACGACGCAACAGTTGTGCGCGCGCCCGCGTCAAGCGTTGCATCCAAGTACAATGCCGCCGAGAATGGCCAGCCCGGCCGAAAAACCGAGCAAGACCAGCGGCACGCGCCGGGTGCGGCGCCAGCGTGGCGATATCGCCAACAGCGCCACCGCGGCCAGGCACGCAAACCCGGCAGTCACGCTGAGCGCATGAGCCCCGGCGATGTCGTGCAGTTTGCGCGGATAAGCGCTCGAACTGCCGCAGCGCAGCGCGAAGCTGCCGCCCGCGCCAATCGCCCATGCGCCAAGCGCACACACCAGCGCCGCGCCGCATGCCACGGCGCCGCCCACCCATGGCGGTAAGACCAAAGTCCCGTCTGGATGGCGCATGCGCTTACGAGGCGAGCAGCTCGCGCGCGTGCTTGCGCGTGGTGGCCGTGATTTCCAGCCCGCCCAACATGCGTGCCACTTCCTCCACCCGCGCTTTGCTGTCGAGCACGTCGATGCGCGAGACCGTCTTGCCACTGTCGAGCGTGCCCTTGGCCACCTGGAAGTGGGCGTTGGCCTGGCTGGCCACCTGCGGCAGATGGGTCACGCACAGCACTTGGCGCTCCTGGCCCAGGCGCTTGAGCAAGCGTCCCACCACCTCGGCCACGGCGCCGCCGATGCCGCTGTCGACCTCGTCGAAGATCAAGGTGGGGGTGGTGGTGGCGTTCGAGGTGATCACGGAAATGGCCAGCGCGATGCGCGCCAGCTCGCCGCCGGAAGCCACCTTGGCCAGGGGGCGCGGCGCCACGCCGGCGTGGCCCGCGACCAGGAATTCGACCTGCTCCACGCCCGCCGCGCCCGGCTCGCAGGGGTTCAAGGCCACCACGAAACTGCCGCCCGTCATGTTCAAGTCTTGCATCGCCATCGATACTTGAGTACTCAACAAAGTGGCGGCTTGCGCGCGCGTGCGCGAGAGCTGGTGCGCATGCGCCAGGTAGCGCTCCTTGAGTTTTTCCTCTTGCTGGCGCAAACCGTCCAGGTCGCTCGCGTCGGCCAGTTGGGCCAGGCGCGCCGCCAGCGCCGCCTGCTCGGCCGGCAATTCCTCGGGCTGCACGCGGAACTTGCGCGCCGTCGAATGGATGGCGTCCAGGCGCGCCTCCACCTGGCGCAAGCGCGCCGGATCGAGCTCGACGCGGTCGAGGTAATCGTTGAGCGCGTACACCGCCTCCTGCAACTGGATGCGGGCCGGTTCCATGCAGTCGAGCACGCCCTGCAGCTGCGCGTCGACATCGACCAGTTTGCCCAGCTTGGCGTTCAGGGACGATAACTGCGACAGGATCGGATGGTCGGACTCGGACAGCGCCGCCAGCGCTTCCTGCGCCCCTTCGAGCAGGCTGGCCGCGTGCGCCAGGCGGCTATGCTCGTTGCCGATCTCGGCCCACTCGCCCGGCTTGACGGCCAACTTGTCGAGCTCGGCCACCTGCCACTCCAGGCGCTCGCGCTCGATCAGCACATTCTTGGCGTCGCGCTCGAATTCCTCGCGCTGCCGGGCCAGCGCGCGCCACGCCTTGTAGCTGGCGGCCACCGCTTGCGCCTCGCCCGCGCCGCCGGCTTCGCGGCCGGCGCCCTGGCTGTCGAGCAGGGCGCGCTGCGCCTCGGCCTTGAGCAGGGACTGGTGCGCGTGTTGGCCGTGGATGTCCACCAGCAGCTCGCCCAAGTCGCGCAACTGGGTGGCGGTGGCGGACACGCCATTGATGAAGGCCTTCGAGCGGCCCGCGTTGTCGATCACCCGGCGCAGCAGGGCCCCGCCCTCTTCGAGCGCGAATTCGTTTTGCAGCAGCCATTCCTGGGCCGCGCCCAGGGCCGCGAATTCGGCCGTGATATCGGCCTTGGCCGCGCCTTCGCGCACCACCGAGGCGTCGCCCCGTCCGCCCAGCGCGAGCTGCAGCGCGTCGATCAAGATGGACTTGCCGGCGCCGGTCTCGCCGGTGAACACGGAAAAGCCGCTGGAGAACTCCAGCTCGATCGAATCGACGATGACGAAATCACGGATGGACAGGGTACGCAGCATGAACGGATGGTTTAGGAGTGGAAGGTGGATGCGCCGAAAGCAGGCGGCAGGCTATTTGAGCTTGCCCTCGTCGGAAGGATATTCGTTCCAGTGCAGCTTCTCGCGCAAAGTGTCGTAATAGCTCCAGCGCTGCGGGTGCAGGAAGGTGATGGCGTGCGGCGAGCGCGCGATCACGATCTGGTCGCCGTGCTGCAAGCTGGCGAAGGTTTGCATGTCGAAGTTCACGCTGATGTCACGCCCGCTGACGATCTCGATCACGATCTGGCTCGAGTCGGGAATGACGATCGGCCGGTTCGACAGCGCGTGCGGGGCGATCGGCACCAGCACGATGCCGTGCAGGCTGGGGTGCAGCAGCGGGCCGCCGGCCGACAGCGCGTAGGCGGTCGAGCCGGTCGGGGTGGCGATGATCAAGCCATCCGAGCGCTGGTTGTACATGAAGTGCTCGTCGACCGTGACCTTCAGTTCGGCCATGCCGGCGCCGGCCCCGCGCGAGACGACGACGTCGTTCACCGCCAGGCCGCTGGCGATCATGGCGCCGCCGCGCATCACGCTGCCTTCGAGCATGGTGCGACCATCGGCCTTGAACTGGCCGGACAGGATTTCGCCCAGCACCGTGAACATGCGTTCGCGCGGAATGTCCGTCATGAAACCCAGACGCCCCAGGTTGATACCGATCAAAGGCACTTGATAGGGGGCGAGCTGGCGCGCGATGCCCAGCATGGTGCCGTCGCCCCCCATCACCACGGCCGCGAAAGCGCAAGCGCCAATGGCGGCCACCTCCATCGCCGCGACGCCGCGGAAGGCCACGTGGGCCGCCGTTTCCGCTTCGATCACCACGCGGTAGCCGGCCCCTTGCAGGAATTCGACGATGCCGCCCACCGGTTCCTCGATCCCGACCGAATTGTGGCGCACCACGAGGGCGATGGTTTTTTGCGATTCGGGCGGGGCGGGCATCAATGTCACGGCGGTCTCGGCGGTGTCGGTATGGCGTGGAACGGCGGCTGTGCCCGATGAGCTGGCAACACGCAGCAGGTTACCGCATAATGCCTGCTTCTGCTACACAGCGCGACGCAGGCCAGGCTTGACGCCGCCACTGTATGCTTGCACAGTATAGGGTGCGGCCGGGCGCGCGCGCAAGTGCGGGCCCGGCCGCGCACACCACGGCGGGCGCAGCCGCGCCCATCAATCACACACACGAGGGAGACAGCATGGCGAAGGTATTGGGCATCGGCGGCATATTTTTTAAATCGAAAGACCCGAAGGCCTTGCTGGCCTGGTACCAGCGCGCGCTCGGTTTTCCAGCCGCATCAAACGACTACGCGGCCTTCGAGGCGAGCGCCATGCCGGCCGGCGGCAGCACGGTGTTCACCCCGTTCAAGGACAGCACCGACTATTTCGCCCCCTCCAGCCGCGAGTTCATGTTCAACCTGGTGGTTGACGACCTCGAGGGCGCTTTGCGCCAGGTGGCCGAGGCTGGCGGCGAGCTGGTCGGCGCGACCGAGTCCTATGGCTACGGCAAGTTCGGACGCTTCATGGACCCGGACGGCAACAAGGTGGAGCTGTGGGAACCGGCCGCCTGATCACGACCACACGCCACCGGCCACGGTGGCGCTAGCGAGCGCGAACATCAGCAGCATCACATAGATGCTCATCAAAACGGTCCAGCGCAAGAAGGTGGCGATGCGGCGCCCGCCATACACGCGCCCCATCGCCAGCGGCAGGTAGATGGTCAGCCAGATACCCAAGGCGGCGTTGAGCCAGGCCGTCAAGGGCAGCGAAAAGCGGGTCACGACGAAAATCGCGCCAATGGCGATGAAGGCGAAGGCATTGGCATGCAGGGCGAACAACAAATGCTCGCCGTAGCGCCGCCCGCTGCCCAGGTACAGGATCTTGAGCAAGAATGCGAACACCGGCATCATCAAGAACAGCGCATACGGCGCGAAGCCGAAAAAGGCATCGCTAAAGGCCTTGAGCTGGTCGGCGCCAGAGCGTTGGGAAAACTGCTTGGCCTTGGCCGCCGCGTTCGGATAGGTGGCCTTGAATTCGTCGGACACCGCGCCCAGGTCGATATGCGTGCTCGACGAGTTCGAATCGGTGGCCGCTTCCTCCATGTCCTTGATGACTTCGGCCGATAGGGTCGAAGGGTGGGCGGCGGCCGCCGCCTTGGCCTTGCCGAGCGCGCCCTGCATGGACGCGCCGGCGGACGATGCCGCCTCGGCCGCCGCGGCCGCCGCGGCTGGCGCGGCCGGCGCGCGCGCATCCGGCGTCACCACCGGGATATGGCTGAACTTGATGATGGCGAAAAACAGCACGCTCCAGGTGAGGTACAGGCGCAGCGGCGCGATATAGCGCACGCGCCGGCAGCCGATGTATTCGGCCGTCAAGCTGCCTGGGTGGAACAGCAATTGCGACAGCGTGCGCCACAGCTTGCCCTCGAGCGCGATATGGTGGCCCACGAATTCATGCAAGAACTCGCGCGCGCTGGCCACGTGCAGGCGCGCCTCCTGGCCGCAGGTGGCGCAATAGTTGCCGCTCAAGATGGCGTCACAGTTATAGCAGCGTCCGCTGTATGGCGGCGGCAGGGCGCCCTTCGATGGCATGCGGGTTTGGCGTGTCACGGTGATGTTTTCATGATGATACACAAGAGTCGCATAGTAACCGAGTTCATCGCGCCGGTGCAGGGGAACTGGTGGCGCCAGCCGCACCTTCCCCCTCCCCTTCCCCAACTGTGTGCGGCCCCGAACGGAGTGGCGGCGCCACGCGGCGCACTATTTGCCTGCAGACATTTTTCCCAACACGGTCGGCAAGCCGCCCCGCGCGCGGGGCCACACAATAAGGAGCGCATCATGATCAAACGTAGCGGCACCGCCATCTGGAATGGCGGCATCAAGGATGGCAAGGGCAGCATCTCCACCGAAAGCGGCGTACTGGACAACTCGCCCTACGCCTACGCCACCCGCTTCGAGCACGGGGGCGGCACCAATCCCGAGGAATTGATTGCGGCCGCGCACGCGTCCTGCTTCACCATGGCCTTGGCGGCGCAACTGGGCGAAGCGGGCATGACAGCCAAGTCCCTGCACACCACGGCCACCGTCACGCTCGACAAATCGGCGGACGGCTATGCCGTGTCCGAAGTGCATCTGAGCCTGGAAGCGTCGATTCCCGGCGCCCAGCAGGCCGCCTTCGAAGCGGCCGCCCTCAAGGCCAAGGAAACATGCCCGATCTCGAAACTGTTCAATACCCGCATCACGCTCGACGCCAGGCTCGAGCGCGCATAGAATCGTCTTTTGGTTCAACCATGAGGAAAGCATGCGCATCTTGCACACCATGCTGCGGGTCGGCGACCTGCAGCGCTCCATCGATTTCTACACCAAGGTGCTCGGTATGCAGTTGCTGCGCATCAGCGACAACCCGGAGTACAAATACACGCTCGCCTTCGTGGGCTACGGCAGCAATCCGGAGCACGCCGAACTGGAGCTCACCTACAACTACGGGGTCGAACACTATGAAATGGGAACGGCGTATGGGCACTTGGCGATCGCGGCCGAGGACATCGTCGCCGCCTGCGTATCCGTCAAGGCCAACGGCGGCAACGTCACGCGCGAGCCGGGCCCGGTCAAGGGCGGCACCAGCGTGATCGCCTTCGTGAGCGATCCGGATGGCTACAAGGTCGAGCTGATCGAGCGCAAGCAAGGGCAAGGCGCAGTCGCCCTGCAAGGCTAGCGTTGTGGATGGGCGCCGCCGGCGGCGGCGCCGCCTGGCTTACTTTTGCAGCAAGCCGTTGACCGGCGCCAGGTCCGCTTCTTTGAGCGAACCGGAGGCCGCCTTCAAGCGCAAGCCATTGACGATGGTGTCGTAGCGCGCCTTGGCCAGCGTGGTGCGGGTCGAATACAGCAAGCGCTGGGCGTTGAGCACGTCGATATTGATGCGCACGCCCACTTGATAGCCCAGCTTGTTCGATTCAAGCGAAGACTGGCTCGACACTTCCGCCGCCTCCAGCGCCTTGACTTGGGCCAGGCCGCTGTTCACGCCAAGAAATGCCTGGCGCGCGCCCAGCGCGGCGGCGCGGCGCGTGGCTTCCAAATCGTTCTTCGCCTTGTCTTCCAGCGCGATCGATTCGCGCACCTTGCTGGTGATGGCGAAGCCGTTAAACAGGGGCACGTTCCACTGCACCCCGATCGACTTGGACAAGACATTGTTCTGCGCCGTGCCCGAGCTGCGCCCCACCGACGAGACCAGGTCGAGCGTGGGCAGGTGGCCGGCGCGGCTTTTCTTGATGTCGCGCTTGGACGATTCGAGCGCCAGCGTGGAAGCGAGCACGCCGTAGTTTTGCTTTTCCGCCGCGCCCACCCAGGCGTCGATGGCGGCCGGCTCGGGCGCGGCCAGGCTCACGCCGGCCTTGAGCGGGGCCAAGGTCTCGGGCACGCCGCCGATGATCGATTGCAGCGCGGCGCGCTTGTTGTCCAGGTCGTTAATGGCGGCGAATTCCTGCGCCACCACCTGGTCGTAAGCCGCTTGCGCCTCGTGGGTGTCGGTGATGGTCTGGGTGCCGACCTCGAAATTGCGCTTGGCCGAGGCCAGCTGCTCGGTGGTCGCGCTCTTTTGGGCGCGCGTCGATTCGAGCGTGTCCTGGGCCGCCAGCACATCGAAGTAAGCCTGGGCCACACGCGTGATCAGGTCTTGCTGCGCTTGCGCGAATTGCGCTTCGCCGATGCTTTGCGCCAGGCGGCTTTGCTCATACGTTTCCCAGCGGTCCCAGCGGAACAGGGGTTGCGACAGCGCCAGCGAATACGACTTGTTGCGGCTGCTCGTATCGACGCCGGTGATCACGCCCAGGCCGCCCGTTTGGGTCAAGCCGATCTGGCCTTCGTTGTAGGGCTGCACATCGGTGTTCGATTGCGAATAGCTACCGCTCAAGCCTACCGTCGGCAGCAATTGCGAGCGCCCTTGTGGCATCCGCTCCTGCGCCGCCGCCAGGGCAGCGCGTGCGCTCGCGAAGGTCGCGTCGTTGGCCAGCGCTTGCTGATAAACCTGGATCAGGTCAGCCGCTTGCGCTTGAAACGATAAACATGCGCCAGCGATCAGCACAGCGGTAAGGGATTTCTGCATTGCATTCTCCGTCGGAGTCATCAAAAGGTTTTTCAAACGGCGCGCTCAGTATTTCGGCATCGCCGCGTCAACTTGTACCGCCCAGGCGTGGATACCGCCCGTCAAATTCGTGATCTTGCCAAAGCCATTGCGCTCGAGGAAGGCCGCCACTTGCATGCTGCGCGCGCCGTGGTGGCAAATGCAGACGATCTGCGCATCCTCGTCAAGCTCGTCGATGCGCGCGGGGATCGTGTTCATCACGATCTGCTGCGAACCGGCGATATGGCAGGTTTCAAATTCCCAGTTTTCGCGCACGTCCAACAACAGTGGACGGGGCCGGGACGGGTCGGCCAGCCAGGCGGACAATTCAGTGGCGCTGATCTGCTGCATGCCGGCCCGCTCAGAACGCGAAGTGCGAAGGCGCTTGCGCCGTCAGCGGCGTGACGCAGGTTTCAAACACCTTGACGGTGTCGAACGCCACTTCCGACACGCGCGTGACGATCACGGCCGTCATCACGGGCGCCGTGCCGACGATGGCGGCGATGCGACCGCCGACCTTCAATTGCTTGAGGAAAGCGTCCGGCAGCACTTCGAGGGCGCCGGATATGACGATCACGTCGTAGGGCGCGCCCTTGGTCCAGCCGAGCGAGGCGTCGCCCTGCTCGACCGTGACGTTGCTGATGCCGGCCTTGGCCAGATTGCGCTCGGCCAGCGCCTTCAATTCCGGATTGATCTCGACACTGGTGACGTGGCGCGCGCGGTGCGCCAGCAAGGCGGCCATATAGCCGGAGCCGGTGCCCACTTCCAGAACGTTCTCGTGTTTCTTGAGCATCACTTCCTGCAAGATGCGCGCTTCGAGCTTGGGCGTGAACATGGCCGCGCCAGCGCCCAGCGGGATCTCGGTATCGACAAAAGCCAGGCTCTTGTAGGCGGGCGGCACGAAATCCTCGCGCTTGACCACCACCAACAAATCGAGCACGTCCTGGTCCAGCACGTTCCATGGACGGATCTGTTGTTCAATCATGTTGAAACGGGCTTGTTCGATATTCATGGTGTGCTCGGTCGAAAAAATAATAATCCGATATTTTATCGCTGATTCGCCTGGGAACCCATATTCCAGGATCGATATCTTATCGATGTGAAACGCTTTATCGCATGAAATTGCGACAGTCTGCAGTTTAAAGGGAATGAAGCCCCGAAAAAGCCGACCCGCTGCGACGCCAAACTCATGCGCCAGTAGCCGGACAGGGCGGTCCGGACGGCAAGGGCGGGCAGCTGGCGCCCTCGGGCAGCACACCGCGCAGCACGCTGTCGAGGAAGGTGTCGAGGAAGCCATGGGCATCCAAGCCGCCCTGCTCGCACGGGCAGATCGAATGCTTCCACATCATCAAGGTGAGCATCGGCGCGATCAAGACTTGGGTCAGCATGTCGATGTTCACCGGGCGAAATTCACCGCGCTCGACGGCGCGCGCGAGCATGCCGCGGATCATCGCGGTGCAGCGCTGTATCACTTCCTCGTTGTAGAAGGCGGCCAACTCCGGGAAATTGCCCGCTTCGGCCATCATCAACTTGGTGATGGCCGAGGATTTGGTGGCGCCGATACGCTCCCACCAGCCGAACATGATCGCGTGCATCAATTCAGCGCTATGGCCTTCGAAGCCGGCGATGCTGTCCTCGGCCTCGCCGATGGCGGGGACGATGTTTTCACGCACCACCGCCTTGAACAATTCTTCCTTGCTGGCGAAATAAAGGTACAGCGTGCCCTTGGACACGCCGGCGCGGCGCGCCACGTCTTCCAGGCGCGTGGCGGCGAAGCCCCGTTCGACGAACAGGTCGAGCGCCGCCGCCAGCAATTCCTGGGGGCGCGCGTCCTTGCGCCGCTCCCAGCGCGGCTTCATGTCAAAGGGGCATTCCATGCTTGTCAACCTAATAACTTACGATAACTTACTCATGAGTCAGTAATATAGACCTGCGCGGCGGGGGCGTCAAGTCGCACAACTCATACGCGCCAGTATGGCGCCGCCTGGCCGGGTCCTGTCGATTGGACTCGCCTGTCCAAAATAAATTATCCGCATCTGGCCTCGCGCTTTTTCCGCCACGACTGGTTTTGATTGCAAAGGCTGCGAACAGCGGTGCGGAGGGTCTCAAAAGCCGCGCATGCGCAAAAGCGCCCGCTTTCATCCGATTGCGTCCGATGCCAGCCGATTTCACCGCGATTCCTTGCGCCTTTCATCCGAAAGTGCACGCAACACGAATGCAAGTCTACGATTTCACGTCGAAATCGAACGATCGCCTATTTTCGTGTCTAACTCTTGTGTACGCGTGGCCATCGTTGAAAATCGTGCGGCAATCGGAACTTCGCGTACGCACATCGGCCCCTTTCGCGCAGCTATCGTGCGCATGCGCGCGCATATCGCGCCGGATCGGATGAAATCGGACCTTATCGCACACTTCGGGAGAAAACCATGCGCCGCCAGCACCCCAAGCACCAGATGGACATTCCCATTTCCCTTGAGGTATATCACCAATTGCTAGTCGCCTCCGGCAACACGGGCTATGAAATGGAAGATTGGGAAATTGCCGCGCAAGCGATCGACGAGTGGATGCGGCGCCACGCGCCGGACACCATTCCCATGCCGGCGACCAAAGGATATCAATGGAAGCATGTGTTTCTGCCTGAGGGCACGCTGTTGCGTACCGTATTTGGCGGGAAGAACCATCACTGCGTGGTCGAGAGCGATCAAATTCTATTCAATGGGCAGGCCGTTTCGCCTAGCGGTTTCGTGAATGCCGTCGGCGGCATTCGGCGCAATGCCTGGCGCTGCACCTGGATTCTTTTTCCCGATGCGAAGGAATGGAAGCTGGCTGACACGCTGCGCACGCGTGAACGCCCTCACCGCGAGCGCAAGCATATGGGCGCCTCTCAATCAGCGGCCGATCCAGCACCGTCCCAAGCCGCGCCCCTTGTTACTGACGAATTCGCAGCGCCAAGCCCGCAGACCCTGCGCAGCGACAAAATCCAAAGGCCCGACCTCAACAGCGATGATCGTGGCCGAGGTGAAAGAACCGACACTTCACTGTGCCCTCCTCGGCACAGGCGCGAGGCCGATCGTCGCAGTGGCCGAACTCACTTGATGTCGCCATTGCTGCCCGAAGAGCTACTCCCCTTCCTAGTCCGAATGTGTGCCTTCGACGCGGAGCTTCGCAAAACCCGCTCCCGGCCGCTGCATCGAAGGGCTCGAACTGAACAGCGGCTGATGCTCTGAGCGGTTGCCGTGGGCCCGACTCGGCCGTTTTTGGCAAAAAAATGCCGCGACAAATGCGCGGCACCTTTTCTGCGTGAGCTAGAGATCAATGCTTGATGTCTTTGAGCACTTCTTTCAAGTCGCCGACCAATTCCTTGGTCTTGCCGTCGACTTGCTTGGCCACGCCTTTGGCTTGCTGGTCGGGGTTACCGATGGCCTTGCCGACTTCTTCCTGGATTTTGCCGCCGATACCTTGCAGTTTGCCTTCGACTTGGTCTTTGTTCATGGTGTTCTCCTGTGGTGCTTGGGCCGGATGGCCCTAACGCCAAACCATGATGTCGCATCGAAGCAAACTGGACTGTTCGGTACCGAACCCCGCGCCAACTTCCTGTTACGCCGCGACGGTCTCGAGCAGCGCCTCGCGTATGCATGCGAGCACGGCCGCGCGCTGGGGCTGGATGTAGAAATGGTCGCCCTCGAACCATTCGATGTGGAAGGCGTTCGACGTTTCCTTGTGCCAGCCGGTGACCTGCTCGCCATCGGCCTTGGGTTCACCTTCGCCCTCGGCCTTGCTCGCCGCGCCTTTGTCTTCGGTCTTGTCCCCGCCCTTGGCATTGTCGTCGTCGCGCCCCATCATCACCGTCAAGGGCATGTCAAGCAGCGGACCGCTGCGGTAATCGTAGTCGCAAGCGAGCGCGAAATCGGCGCGTATCATCGGCAGCAGCAATTCCATCAATTCGCGATGCGCGAGTACCGCCGGCGGCGTGCCATTGTAGTTCTTGAGTTCCTCGATGAATTCGCTATCGCCAAGCAAATGGATCTTCTTCTTGCTGCTGCGGTGCTGCGGCGCGCTCGCGCCTGAGGCGAACAGGTGCAGCGGCTTGGGCAAGCCCTGGTGCTGCAAATAGCGCGCCACCTCGAAGGCCAGCAAGGCGCCCAGGCTGTGGCCAAAAAAGGCGAACGGCATCGGGCTGTTGCGGGCGATCTCGCGCGCCACCGTTTCGGTCAGCAGGGGCAGCGAGGACATGGGCGTCTCGCCGAAGCGGCTGCCGCGGCCGGGCAATTCGATCGCGCAAATCTCGACCTGCGGCGACAACTCGGCTTGCCAGTTGGCGTAATTGGCGGCGCTTCCGCCCGCATAGCAAAAGCAGTAAAGGCGCAGGCGGCGCGGCGCGCCGGGCGAGCGCACCAGCCATGGGTTCGATTTGATGGTCATGTGCTTACCTCGATAAAAAATCCGGCCTCAGGCGCAAGCGCGTATTGGCGCCGGCGCGCAATCTTGTTCGCGCACTTCGGTGACGCGCCCGCTATCCATGAAGATGACGCGGTCGGCGCAATCGAAATAGCGGTCATCGTGGGTGATGACGATGACCAGCTTATTGTTGCGCTTCATCTCTTGCAGTATGTCGCGGTAGAACACCTGCTTGAACGCGGGGTCCTGGTCGGCGGCCCACTCGTCGAACACGTAAATGTCGCGGTCTTCCAGTAGCGCCACCAGCAGCGCCAGGCGGCGGCGCTGGCCGTCGGAGAGCTTGGTGGTGCTGAACTGGCCGTCCACGAACTCGGTCTTGCCGCGCAAGGCCAGCGCGTCGAGCCAGGCGTCGATCTTGACCTGGTCGGCGCCGGTCAATGGGCGATAGAGTTTGCGGAATAAATAGTAGTTCGAAAAAATCACGCCCAGGCGCGAGCGCGCCGCCAGCAGATTGCCGGCGTCGACGGCCTGGCCGTCGAAATACACGCTGCCACTGGCCGGCTTGTAGTGCAGGGAAATCAATTTGCTCAGCGTGGACTTGCCCGAGCCGTTGCCGCCGACGATGAAATTAATCTGGCCGCGTTTGAATTCGAGCGTGGCCGGCGCCAGCGCGAAGCCGGCCTCGGCCGCCGCGTCGGCTTGCGGATAGCGGTAGCTGACCTCGCGCACGCCAAAGCGCTTCCAGTTGGCCATGGCGCCGGCATCGGCCGTGCCGTCGATCTCTTCCAGGTGCCCGCCCAAACCGGCGATGCGGGCGACCGCGATGCTGCCCATCTGCAGCTGGCGCATCATGCTCAAGATGCCGGCGATGGGGCCGGCGATATACAGCATCGCCATCACAATGCCGTAAGCTTGCGCGGGCGGCACCTCCACATAATTGGGCAGCAGATAGACCATCACGCCAATGACGAAGAAGGACAGCAAATCGCTGGCAGTGCCGGCCAGGTGGTACATGGCGTCGCCGATTTTTTCCAGGCGCACCGATTCGCGCTGCGGCGCGGCCAGCTCCTCGTCGTGGTAGCGCGCCGCCTTGGCGCTGTCGAGCTTGAGCTCGTAGACGCCCGTGATCAAGCCGCGCACCCCTTCCTGGATCACGTCGCGCAGGGAGCGTGCGCGCTTGTAGACCTTGGCCGCGATCGACAGCGGCACCTGGAACATGGTCACGCCCAACGCGATGGCGGCCACACCCAGCAGGAACACCTTGACATTGAGCGTGGCCAGGTAGGCCAGCATGCCCAGCACCGTCACGCTTGACACCATCAGCATGGGAATGGTGACGGCGGCGCTGGCCACCACGTTGACGTCGTCAACCAGCACATTGAGCAGGCGCGCGAAACCGAAGGCCTCGACGCCGTCGGTCGTCATCGCGCCCACCCGCTTGGCCACTGTCAGGCGCAGTTCGCCCGTGGCCGACTTGGCGATGTTATTGACCAGGATGATGGAGACGACCTTGGCCACCAGGATCAGCACGCACACGGCGAAGAAAGCGAGCGCGCCATGTCCGCCCAGGACGGACAGGCCGCCCGCCTCGGGCGTCTTGCCGCCTTGGCGCGCCAGCTCGGCCAGCACGAAAGGGATGATCAGGCTATACATGGCCCCCGCCACCGCGCCCAGCGCGGCCGAGAACACCAGCAGCCTGGGCGAGTGGCGGTACAACAGCGTGAAAATCGACAGTGGCGGTGCGGAAGGCTTGCTCATCTTAAGTTTCGGTGCGCGGCGCGAACGCCATTAAAGGTTCAGGCTTGGCGGCCATTACAGGATCAACTCGTCGCCCGCCTCGGTGTCAAGGTCGGCCGCACGCACCAGACTGGCGGCGAACTTTTCCTTGAGCGCGCCCTCAACGATCAGGGCGCAGGCGCGCACCGTCGGCGAGCTGTACAAGGCCGTGAGCGGGAATGAAATCTCGAAGCTGGCGCGGATCTTCGTCACCAGCTTGGCCGCCAGCAGCGAATGGCCGCCCACCTCGAAGAAGTTGGCCGTCACGCCGAAGTCTTCGCGTCCAAGCAGCGCGTGGCACAGGGCCAGCACGCGCCGCTCAATGTCGCCGTTGGGGGCCACGATGGCGTCGACGGCGGTGGGCGCGGGCAGCTTCTTGCGGTCGACCTTGCCGTTCGGGTTGAGCGGGAAAGCGTCCAGGTGCTGGATCAGGGACGGGCGCATGTAGTCGGGCAGGCGCTCGGCCAGCGCGGCGCGCGCGGCGTCGGCGATGTCCGCTTGCGCCTCGGCCGGCGCGCTCGAGGTGTAGTACAGCACCAGCATGCCCTGCTCGCCGGCCACGTGGGCCACGGCCTGGGTCACGCCGGCCACGCCGTTGGCCAGGGTTTCGAGTTCGCCCAGTTCGATACGCGCACCGCGCAAGCTCACTTGATGGTCGACCCGGCCCAGGAATTCAAAATTCCCGTCCACCAGGCGGCGCACCCGGTCGCCGGTGCGGTAGATGCGCTCGCCCGGATGGAAGGGGCTGGCCAGGAAGCGTTCGGCCGTCATCTGTTCCTGCCCCACGTAATGGGACGCGACCGACAGGCCGCCGATATGCAATTCGCCCGGCACGCCCACCGGCTGTTGCTGGCCTTCGCGCCCCAGCACGTGGAAGCGCGCGTGGCGGTAGGGCTTGCCGATGCAGTAGTGGGCCGGCGCGTGGTCCGTCAGTTGCGCCTCGTAGCTGCTGCAGATGATGGCCGATTCGGTCATTCCGTACATCGCCAGCAGGCGCACTGCGGGGCGCCACGCCTTGATGCGCCGCAGCAGCGTATCCGGCACCGATTCGCCACCGACTAGCAGCAGGCGCAATTGCGGATACAGGGCGCGCCCTTGCGCCTCGACGTTCTCGACCACGTCCAGCCATTGGCGCATCAGGCTCGGCACCGCGTGCAGCACGGTGACGGCGGCGCTGGCGCGCACCAGCTCTTCCACGTCCACCACCTGCGCCTTCGTCACCAGCACGGCGGCGCCGCCCGAGGTGAGCGGCAACATGATCTCGAGCAGCGACACGCCGAACGCTTGCGAGCCGATGGTGGGAATGCTGTCTTGCGCGCCAAAGCCGCTCACGCCGCGGTTCGCGTGCAGCGAGTAATACAGGTTGGCGTGCGTGACCAGCACGCCCTTGGGCGCGCCGGTCGAGCCGGAGGTGTAGATGAGGTAGGCGCCCAGTTGCGGCTGCGCGCAAGCCGGATACGGTGTCTCGATCGGCTCGGCCAGCAAGCGGCCCAGGTACAGGCGCGTGAGCGGCACGTCCAGCGCGTCGGCGCGCTCGCCCTCGGCCGCCGCCAGCAGCAGCGCCACGCCGGCGTCGCGCAGCATGAATTCGAGGCGCTGGGCCGGATAATGCGGGTCGAGCGGCACGTAGGTGGCACCCACCTTGTAGATGGCCAGCATGGCCACCACCAGCGCCATCGATTTTTCCATGCACACGCCCACCGGCGTGCCGGCGCCGGCGCCGGCCGCGGCCAGGTGGCGCGCCACCTGTTCGGCGCGCGCGTCCAGTTCGCCGTAGCAAAGGCTGGCCTCACCTTCGCGCAAGGCCAGCGCTTGCGGCTGGCGCAAGGCCAGTTGTTCAAACAGGCGGTGCACGCACACCGGTTCGCCCGCCTCGCCCGCCAGATCGGGCGCCGCGGCGGCGTCGCCGTCGTCGCCATGCAGGGCGATGGCGTCGGGCGCGCAGTTGGCGTCGCCCAGGCACGCTTGCAGCAATTGCTGGAAGTGCCCGGACATGCGCTCGATGGTGGCGGCCGTGAACAAGCTGGTGTTGTATTCCCAATCGAGCACGACGCTCGGACCCTTCACGCGCACGTGCAGCGCGATGTCGAACTTCGACACCGCCTGCTGTTGTTCACAGCTGTGTACGGTGGCGCCTTCGAGCGCCAGTTCGGCGCCCTCGTCCTGCATCACCAGCATGATCTGCACCAGCGGGTTGTAGGCCAGGCTGCGCGCCGGTTGCAACTGCTCGACCAGCGTATCAAAGGGATACTGCTGGTGGCGGAAGGCGCCTGCACTGACGCTCTTGGCTTGCTCGAGCAGCGTGCTGAAACTGGCACCTTCCTCGATCCCGAAGCGCAGCACCAGGGTGTTGACGAACAGGCCGACCGCATCGTTGAATTCAAGCGGCTGGCGATTCGCGGCGGCGGTGCCGAACACGATATCGCTCTCGCCGCTGTAGCGCGCCAGCAGGGCCGCGAACACAGCCTGGTAAATCACGAACGGCGTGGTGCCGGCGCCGCGTGCCACGCCAGCCGTGGCTTCCACCAGCGCGGCCGGCAGGGGCTGGCGCAGGTGGCTGCCCACCACCGACTGCACGGCGGGACGCTGGAAATCGGGCATGATCGCATGCACCTGGGGCGCGCCAGCCAGCGCCGCCAGCCAGTACGACTGGGCTTGTTCGAACTGCGCCGATTTGGCCCAGCGTTCCTGCCAGTGCACGTAATCGGCGTACTGCCAGCCGCGCGCGGGCGCGGCCGGCGCGGCCGGCGCGACCTGCTGGCGGCGGTAGGCCGCGCTCAAGTCGGCCAGCATGCGGCGCGCGCTGTGGCCGTCGGCCGCGATGTGGTGCACGTTGATGCTCAAGACATGCTGCAAGGGCCCAAGCGCGATCAGGGCGGCGCGCACCGGGATGTCGCGCGCCAGGTCGAAACGGTAGTCGGCGTGCGCCGCCAGCAAATCCGCCAGGGCGGCCTGCGGGTCGCTCTGGCCAGTAACATCATGGCGCGCGAGCTCGAACGGCGCGCGCGCGCGCACGATCTGGGTCGCGCCCTGTTCGGGGTTCGCGCCTTGGCCGTACACGGTGCGCAGCACATCGTGCGCGCCCAGCAGGTCGGCGAAGGCGCGCGCGAGCGCTTCCGGATCGAGCGCTCCGTCGATGCGGAAGGCGAGCGGAATATTGTAGTAGGAACTGCCGCCGGCCAGCTCCTCCATGAACAGCATGCGCTGCTGCGCCAGCGAGGCGGGGGCCGTGTAGGCATCGGCGTACTCGGCGCGCACGGCCGGCACGCCCGTGTTGGCGGCCTGGTCCATTTTTTCGACCAGGGCGAGGATCTGCGGCTTTTGCGCGCGCACCAGCGTCAGCAGTTCGGCATCGAGCGCGCCGTCGGGGGCGCTGAGCAGCAATTGGCCATCCTTGACGGCCAGCCGGACGCCGCGCGCGTACAGGCGCGCGACCAGTTCTTCAGTATTCATATCGCGATCGTGGTCAGGGGTTCAAGCGAGGCGGCCTTGCCCGCTTCGTGGGCCAGGGCCAGGTCGAGCCAGCGCGCCAGCGCCTCGACGGTGGGATAGTCGAGCATCTGCGCCGGATCGATCACCAGTTGCGGGAACGCGCGCCCCACTTGGGAGGCGATCTCCACCGCCGCCAGCGAATCGCCGCCGATCTCGAAGTAGTTCTCGTCCACCCCGACCGGACTGGGTCCGAGCACCTGGCTCCAGATGGCGACCAGCGCTTGCTCGGTGGCGTTGCGCGGCGCCAGCGTTGGACGCGCGTCGGACTGGTTCGATTGCGCCAGCGTCTCGAGCGTGCCGTCGGCCAGCATGGCGCGCGTTTGGCGGCGCTGGATCTTGCCGCTTGAAGTCATCGGGATTTTGTAGGGACGCAGCAGCACGACGCGCTCGACTGCCACGTCATGCGCGCGCGCCACGCCCTGGCGGATGGCGGCGGCCACCGCCTCGGTGTCGACGTTGCGGAAGTGTTCTCGCTCAAGCTCGGCCACCAGCACCAGGCGCTCGCTGCCGCCCTCTTCGACCGAAAACGCGGCCACGCAACCGGCGCGCACCGCATGGTGTGCGCTTGCGGCCGTCGCTTCGATGTCTTGCGGGTAGTAATTGCGTCCGCGCAGGATGATCAAGTCTTTCATGCGTCCGACGATGAACATATCGCCGTCTACTTGCACGCCCAGGTCGCCCGTGCGCAGGTAGCGGCGCGCGTCGTCGCCCTCGCCGGCGATGCTGTTGCCGAAGGTGGCCAGCGAGAGCTCGTCGAGCCCCCAGTAGCCGGGCGAGACGCTCGGGCCGGAAAACCAGATTTCGCCGACCGTGCCATCCGGCGCCGCGGCGCCGCTGTTCGGGTCGACCACGCGCACCGTGTGCGGCGCGGGCGCACTGCCGCAGCCGACAATGCTGATCGCCGCCGGATGGTCGGGTTCGACAGGCTCGACGCGCATTTCGCCCAGCGCGTGCTTGTCAACATTGAGCACCACCGGCAGCGCGTGCATGCCGCCGCCCGTGATCGCCAGCGTGGCCTCGGCCATGCCATAGCTGGGAAAGAACGCTTGCGCCTTGAAGCCCCACGGCGCGAAGCGCGCGGCAAAGCGCGCCAGCGTGGCCGCGCGCACCGGCTCGGCCGCGTTGTAGGCCACTTCCCAGCACGACAAGTCCACGCCCGCGAGATCGGCGTCGCTGATCTTGTCGACGCACAGCTCGAAAGCGAAGTTGGGCGCGCCGCAGCGGTTGCCGCGGTATTGGCTGATGGCCTTGAGCCACAGGGCGGGGTCGCGCACGAAGCTGGCCGGCGCCATCAGCACCGACGGCGCACCCAACAGCACCGGCACCAGCACGGCTGTCACCAGGCCCAGGTCGTGGAAGGCGGGCACCCAGTTCACGAACACGCCTTCGTCGCCGGTGGGCGACATGCTGGTCAAGTGATTGCAGTTGGCGACGATGTTCGCGTGCGTGACAATCACGCCCTTGGGCGTGCCGGTCGAGCCGGACGTATATTGCAAGAAGGCGGGCGCGCCCGGATCGGACGGCGGCAATGCCAGTTCAGCGCCGGCGAGCGGCGCGAGGCGGTCGCTGGCGTGAAATTGCAGGGGCAAGCCTTGCGTGTTTTGTTCGTCCCACGCCGCCTGTACGCCCGCCAGTTCGGACTCGGTGGTCAGGGCGATGACGGCATGGCAGCTTTGCGCCACATTGATGATGCGGTCGGACTTGACGTTGCGCCGTGGCGGGTACAGGGGCACGGCCACCATGCCGGCCAACAGGCAACCGTAAAACGCCTTCAGGTAGGACAGGCCGGGCGGGAAGAACAGCATGATGCGGCTGCCCGGCTCGGCCACGCCGGCCAGGAAATGCGCGACCGCGCCGGCCTCGTCCCACAGCTGCGCATAACTCAGTTCCTGGGGAGCGAGCGTGCTGTCGCTGAGGAAACGGAAGGCGCTCGCGTGCGGGCGGGACCGCGCATGCTCGCGCAGGCGGTCGACGATGGTAAAACTCATGGCTTGCTTTCGGACTTAGTAGGCTTCGTTCGCCTCAAGCTGGTCGAACAGCTTTTGGATATTCGCCTGCTCAAATTGGCCTGGCTGGTTGTTGCGCTCGATGAACTCGAACATCATGCCGGAATTCGGATCGCGCTTGGTGAAGATCTGGGTCAAGCCATCGCCGCGGATCAGGTCGGTGGCGAACTTGACGCCGGAAGCGCGCAAGCGGTCGCTCAACTGTTCGACATTGTCCACTTCGACCGCCAGATGCTGCACCCCCGGACCGTACTGGTCGATATAACGGCTCACCTGTGATTCGGGGTCGGTGCCCTGGATCAGCACGATGGAAAAGCCGCCGCCATTTAATTCGGTCGAGCGCATGCCGGTGCTGGTTCCGTGAATCTCACGCTGGGCGATTACGTCGAAACCGAACACGTCGCGGTACATGGACACGGCCGCGTCCATGTCCTTGACAGCGATGGCGACGTGATCGACTCGACTGTTTACACCAAGAATTTTCTTCATGTTTTGCCCATCCGTAGGGTGAGTACGACCAAAAAAACGAAAGCCGGCGGCCCGGGTGGGCCGCCGACCGAAGGGCGATGGCCAGGTTTAGTCGTCGCCTACACGTTTGAAACGGTATGTCAGCGCTACGGTCGTGTAATCGCGGCCGTGCGCGGTGAAACGTCCGCCATACACATCGGCGGTGTATTTGACCAGCAGCTGATTGCCGTTCTGGCGCAGGAAGCGCAGGCGGCGCAAGTGCAGGAAGTCCGATTTGCTGGTGTCATCCAACTGCGCGCTGCAGGTGGCGAAATCGGGAATATCGTGCTTGGCCAGGTCGGCGCATTCATAGCCGACGAATTCGCCATTCGTATCGCGGAACCAATAGCCGCCGACGATGCCGGTGATCGTGTGATTCTTGTGCAGATTGATTTCGTTGATCGACACGCCATCACTACTGATGAAGGTGTAGTGGCCGGCGATTTCCGCGTCGGTCATGATCGGGCCGTTATCGATGATCAAGTCATGCATGAGAAAAGTCTGGCCCAAGAGCGGGTCCGGGATGGTGTAGGCAACAACGTAGCCGCCGCCCAGTTCACGGATGAAGCGCATATCGATGCTCAATCCATTCGGGAAAGTCATCACAACCGTGCCATCGTCCTTCTGCTTCCAGTTAAAGGCGCGATGATCTGAATACTTGCCACCGTGGATGTCGACATAGCTGAGCACACCGTCGGTGGCCGAGGTGAATTTCAAATCATTGCCCGACTGGGTCAAGCTCCAGTCCGGGTCGAAGTCAACCGGCAGATAGGTGGCGAAATGGTCGTTGGCCTTGATGGTGGGGCCATGTACGAAGGTGGCGCGGTCGGCCGCGAGGGTGCGCAATTGTGGCGTCTCGAAGGTGCCAGGCAGCACCGACGAAGGGGCGACGTCGGCTGGGTACAGGATTTTGAAATGCAACTCGTAGCTCAGGATGAAACCGTCTTCCACACCTGCGGAAAGCACGGCGTTTTCGGCCCAAACCTTGTACGGGATGCTTTTCTTGCTGCCATCGACCATCGTGAAGTTGCTCGAACTCTTGACAGCGCTGGCCTCGCCGGTGCCATTCATGACGATGTCATGCACGGGCCCGCTTGGAATGGTGGCGGACAAAGGCACGGGCTGGTTGGCGATCTGCATGCGGATACCAAATTGATTGCCAGCGCGAAAGCCCAGCCAAGGGCCCTCAAATTGCTCGCCCTTGGCCAGCAGGAACTCGCCTTGCGGCAAGGTCGACAGATCGAGCTCATGCTGCTTGTAAGTGTCGGTGACGACACGGTCGATGACGCCATCGCCATTATCGTCAAACGACAATTTCCAGCCGGCGCTGCTCGACGGGACGATGTTTGCCACGCTCAAGACCGGACAAGCGGTGATCGGACGCGTTTCGCAACTTGGCGCGACCTTCGTCATCTTGATGGAACCGTCGCTGTTGGCGTCCCAAAAGAACAAGCCTTGCGATTCCTTGCCGCGCAAGACACGCCCCATTTTCAAGCCGTTGTAGGGGAACAGGTGGGGCGAATTAAAGAACTCATAGGCTTCGTTCGCGCTATTGCTTGGTGCCCAATAGCCGGCGATTTGGGCTTGGGTCAAGACGCCGGCGGCCAGCGCCGGCGTTGGGGTGCTGCTGCCGCCGCCGCTGCAGCCGGCCAGCGCGGCCAGCGCGAGGGCGCAGAGCGCGGCCTTCAAAGTAGTGTGCGTCATATGATTGATGGGCTTTATAGTTTATCGGGGATAGAAAGGGCTCATACGCCAGGTTGATCTTTTGCCGAGCCTTTTCGGCCCCGTAGGATACGCTATTCGCTTGAAGTTTTCATGGAAAAAATGTAAGAATGCCGTAAATAGTTGGTTAAATGAAATCCATTATTGATATAACTTAATGGATTGCAATACCACTGATCGCGGGGTCCATGTTTCTCCCCCGTCGCCACGCCCCGCCCCCTCGTTGCCATTCGGAAATTAAAGGAACAGCTGTTGCTTGCACGATTCGCTAGTCGAGGACGGGCATGAAATAAGCATGCGTCGGCATGTTATCGAACTGCCAAGAATCTGCTATGATGTCGCGCAATTCTTTCGCCGAATTAAGGAATGCCGGCATCGACGCGCACAAGGAAGAGCTTGACGCGATCGCATGTCGGAAAGTCTCCAGCAAGCCAGATATCCCGACAGCGCCAAAGGCAGGGTGCGGGCCAACGAGCATGGCAGAGGCGCAGCGTGTAAAGAACTACGCATTCAAGCAAGACGGCAGGCGCCATCCGCCCTCCATTTCCCGCATTTCCTTTAACGTAGAGTAAGCGCGTTCATGAATTCTTTTCTCCAGTTCCTGCAAACCTGCCGCGATCGCGCCATTCAATTTTCGCTCGAGCATGATCAAGTCAAGGTGCATGCGCCCAAGGATACGCTCAACGCCGAACTGGTCGCGCAGCTGCGCCAGTACAAACCGGAAATTCTGGAATGGTTGCGCAACAATGCAAGTGGCGTGCCTAGCGATGCGCCCTTGCAGGCCACCGCACGCGAGCGCGATCAAGCGGTGCCGGCCTCGCAGGGGCAGGAAGCGCTGTGGCTGACGCATCAGGTGTACAGCATGGGCGACGCCTACCACTTCGTGCGCGTGCTGACGCTCACGGGAACGCTCCGCTTGGACCTGCTCGAGCGCGCTTTCTCGACCATTGTTCAACGTCACGAAGCGCTGCGCACGGTGTTCGTTCAAGAAGATGGCGTATTGCTGCAAAAGAGTTTGCCGGCCCGCGCCATCGAGGTGAGCTGCACCGACCTCGCCGCGCTGGACCAAGCGGACCGCGAGCGCGAGGCGGCCGCGCTGCAACAACGCGCCGGCCACGCCAGTTTCGACCTGGAACGCGACTTGATGCTGCGCGTGCAGGTGATTCGCTTGAGCGAGCAAGAGCACCAGCTCCTCATCGTCATGCACCATATCGCGTCGGACGGTTGGTCGCTCGGCGTGCTGGTGGCGGAATTTCAAGCGCTCTACACCAGTTTGGCCGATGACAAGCCTGCGGAACTGGCGCCGCTGCCGCTTCAATACGCCGACTACGCCATCTGGACCCGCAGCGCACCCCAGCAAGATCAACAACAGCGCGACCTGAACTACTGGACAGCGCAGCTGGCCGCGGCACCCGAAGTCCACAATATACCGACCGACCGCGCGCGCGCGCAAACCCAAAGCTTTTGCGCCGGCACCATCCACACAGCGATTGACGCGTCCACCCTGGGCGCATTCAAGCAGTTGGCGCAGGCGCAAGGCGCCACCCTGTTCATGGCGCTCGAGACACTGTTCGCCATCTTGATCGCGCGC
Source organism: Pseudomonadota bacterium (assembly GCA_040388555.1). GTDB lineage: Bacteria > Pseudomonadota > Gammaproteobacteria > Burkholderiales > Burkholderiaceae_D > Telluria_A. The sequence goes on along the minus strand of JAZKBP010000007.1, from coordinate 18,739 downwards.
TACAGCCAAAACGACGACATCGTCATCGGCACGCCCGTGGCCGGCCGCGACCAGGAAGCGCTGGCCGGCTTGATCGGCTACTTTGTCAACATGCTGCCGCTGCGCCACCAGCACGACCAGACACTCTCGTTCAATGCCTTGCTGCCCAAGGCGAAGCAAGACATCGTCGCCGCATTTGAACACCAAAACGTGCCCTTCGAAGCGGTGTTGCGCGCACTGGCCGCCCCCCGCAGCACCAGCTACAGCCCGCTCATACAAATCGCCTTCACCCTGCAAAACAATGATGTCGCCGATCTCGCCTTGCCGGGACTGACGTGCAGCATCGCGCAGAGCGCCAAATCGTATGTGCCCTTCGAAATCACGCTCAGCGCCACAGAGTCGACATCCGGCTTGAGCCTGGAATGGGCCTACGCCAGCGAGCTGTTCGAGCAATCGACCATGGTGCGCATGGCGGCGCAGTTCGAGCGCCTGATGCGTTCGGTTGTAGCGGCGCCGGATCTGGCTATGCGCCGGCACGATATCGTGGCCGCGGCGGAGCGCGCGCAATTGCTGGACTGGAGCGCCGAACGCGCGAACTACCCGGCGCAGCACTGCCTGCACGAATTGTTCGAGCAGCAGGCGGCCCGGCATCCCCATGCCATCGCCCTGGTCTATGAGCAAGAGCAACTGAGCTACGCCGAGCTCAACCACAAAGCGAACCAGCTGGCCCATTACCTGCTCACGCACAAGCGGGCGGCTCCCGACAGCCTGGTGGGCTTGTGCGTGGAGCGCTCCGTCGACATGTTGGTCGGCATCCTGGGCATCCTCAAGGCCGGTGGCGCCTATGTGCCGCTCGACCCCACGCTGCCGCAGGCGCGCCTGGCATACATGCTCGAAGACGCGGACCTTGCCACCGTCATCACCCATCGCGAGCTGCAAAGCAAACACGGCATCGGCGGCGCGCAAGCGCTGTGCCTGGACGACCCGGCCACGCAAGCGCAACTGGCGGCGCAGCCGGGCACGGACATCCCGGTCGCGGACACGGGCCTCACGCCCGCCAATTTGGCTTACGTCATCTACACCTCGGGCTCGACCGGCAAACCGAAAGGCGCCTTGCTCGAACACCGCAACGTCACGCGCTTGTTCGCCGCCACCGATGCCAATTTCGGCTTCGGTCCGGCCGACACCTGGACCATGTTCCACTCCTACGGTTTCGATTTCTCGGTGTGGGAAATCTGGGGTGCCCTGTGCTATGGCGGCAAGCTGGTGATCGTGCCTTACCTGGTGAGCCGCACGCCAGAATTGTTCCACGCATTGCTCGTCGAACAGCGCGTGACGGTGCTCAACCAGACCCCGTCGGCCTTCATGCAATTGATCGCGGCCAACGCCGCCGCCGCGCCAAGCGCCCAGCTGAATTTGAAATACGTCATCTTCGGCGGTGAAGCGCTCAACGAGGCGGCCCTGCAACCGTGGTTCGCCAAGCACGGCCAGAATGCACCGCAGTTGATCAATATGTACGGCATCACCGAGACCACCGTGCACGTCACTTACCAACGCGTGCTGGCGGACCAGGCGCAGGGCGTGAACGCCATCGGTCGCCCGATTCCCGACCTGGGCGCCTACGTGCTCGACGCCGCGCTCAAGCTCGCGCCCATCGGCGTGGCCGGCGAGTTGCACATATCCGGCGCCGGCCTGGCGCGCGGCTACCTGAACCGCCCCGAGCTCACCGCCGAGCGTTTCATCGACCATCCCTACGCCAAGCGAGCCGGCGCACGCTTGTACAAGAGCGGCGACCTGGCGCGCTACCTGCCTGACGGCAGCATCGCCTACCTGGGACGGATCGACAGCCAAGTCAAGATCCGCGGTTTCCGCATCGAACTGGGCGAGATCGAAAGCGCCCTCACCTCCCATCCCCAGGTCAAGGAAAGCCTGGTGCTGGCCACCGAATCGGTCAGCGGCGACAAGCGTCTGGTGGCCTACGTCATTGGCCAAGGGGTGCCAGAGACTGGGACGTTTGATGCCGATGCGATCCTGATCGCGGCGTTGCGCCAACATCTGGCGCAAACGCTGCCCGACTATATGATCCCGGCTGCCTTCGTCGTGCTCGATCAAATGCCGCTCACCCCGAACGGCAAGGTCGACCACAAGGCCTTGCCGGCGCCGGACATGGCGCAGTCGCAATCCGAATACGTGGCGCCGCGCACAGCAACGGAAAGCCGCCTGTGCGCGCTGTGGCAGGAAGTGCTCGACATCGAGCGCGTCGGCATCACCGACAACTTCTTCCAGCTGGGCGGGCATTCGCTCTCCGCCACCCGTCTGGTCGCGAAGATCAACCAAGCCTTCGATATCGTCTTGCCCTTGAAGACGCTGTTCGTGGCGCAAACGCTGGAAGCGCTGGCGCAGGCCGTCGCGCAGATCGAAGCGGGCACGGGCCGCGCGCCCTTGCTGCGCATCGGCCGTGGCCAAGCCCTGCTGCCCTCGTTCTCGCAACAGCGCCTGTGGCTGCTCGACCAGATCGATGGCGGCAGCGCCCACTACAATATGCCCGGCGCGCTCAAGCTCGATGGCGTGCTCGATCAGGGCGCGCTCGCACGCGCCTTCGCCACCATTTTGGAGCGCCACGAAAGTCTGCGCACCTGCTTCCAGGCCGGCGACGACGGCCAAGTGTTCCAGGTGATTCAAGCGGCGCAAGCGGTGTCGATCGCGGTGCCGCTCACCGACCTGTCGCAGCTGCCGGACGGCGAGCAGCGCGTGCATCTGCTCGAACGGATTACCGAGGAAGCGGGCCGCGCCTTCGACCTGGGGCGCGACCTGATGTTGCGCGGCCAGTTGCTCAAGCTGGCCGCGGACCAGCACATCCTGCTCGTCACCATGCACCACATCGCCTCCGACGGCTGGTCCATGGCCATCTTGATCAACGAGTTCAGCGCCCTGTACAGCGCTTACGTGCAGGGGCAGGGCAATCCCTTGCCGGCTCTGGAAATTCAATACGCCGACTACGCCCACTGGCAGCGCAACTGGCTGCAAGGCGAAGTGCTCGAGCAGCAACTGGGCTATTGGACGGGCCAGCTGGCGAACCTGCCGGTCGTGCACAGCTTGCCGCTCGATCACGCGCGTCCGCCGATGCAAACCTTCAACGGTGCGAGCATCAGCACGCGCATCGACGCCGCCACCGTCGCCGCGCTCAAGACGCTGTGCCAGGAAGCTGGCGCGACCCTGTTCATGGGCTTGCACGCCGCCTTCTCGGTGCTGCTCGCGCGCTACAGCAACGAGACCGACATCGTCGTCGGCAGCCCGATCGCCAACCGCGAACAAGCCGAAGTGGCGGGCTTGATCGGCTTCTTCGTCAACACCCTGGTGTTGCGCAGCGACCTATCCGGCGCGCCCTCGTTCGCCCAATTGCTGGCGCAAAGCAAAGCCACCCTGCTCGACGCCTACGCGCACCAGCAAGTGCCGTTCGAACAGATCGTCGAACGCCTGCAACCCCAGCGCAGCATGGGCCACAGCGCGCTGTTCCAGATTTTGCTGGTCCTGCAAAACAATGAAGACGGCACGCTGAACTTGCCCGGCCTGACCCTCAGCCCGGTCGAGATGCTCACCACCATCGCCCAATACGAATTGACGCTCGATGTGCTGGAAAGCGAGCAGGGCCTGGCGCTGAGCTGGTCCTACAACACCGATCTGTTCGAGCGCAGCACGATCGAGCGCATGGCCGCCCATTTCGCGCGCCTGTTGGCGGCGCTGCTGAAGGCGCCGCACGACAACGTGTTCGGCCACGACATCGTCGACGCGCAGGAGCGCCGCCAACTGCTGCTGGACTGGAACGCCACCCAAGCCCCCTACCCGCAGACGCTGTGCATGCACGAACTGTTCGAGGAGCAAGCCGCGCGCACTCCCGATGCGCTGGCGCTGCGGTGCGACGGACAACAACTGAGCTACGCCCAACTGAACGCGCAAGCGAACCAGCTGGCACGCCACCTGCTCGCGCAGCGCGCGTTAAAGCCCGACACCCTGGTCGGCGTCTGCCTGGAGCGCTCGCTCGACATGGTGGTCGCCATCCTGGCCATCCTCAAGGCGGGCGCGGCCTACGTGCCGCTGGACCCGCACTACCCGGCCGCGCGCCTGGCCTACATGCTGGCCGACGCCAAGCTGGACACCGTCATCACGCACAGCAAGGTGCAAGGCAGCACCCCGATCAGTCCGGAGCAGGCCCTGTGCCTGGACGCACCCGAGGTCCAGCAACAACTGGCAGCGCAAGCGAGCGCCAATCTTCCCGCCGCATCAACGGGACTGGCGCCCCACCACCTCGCCTACATCATCTACACCTCCGGCTCCACCGGCAACCCCAAGGGCGTGATGATCGAGCATCGCAACGCGGTGGCCTTCCTGGCGTGGGCGCGCACGGTCTTTAGCGCCGCGCAATTGGCGCGCGTACTCGCTGCGACCTCGATGTGTTTCGATTTGTCCGTGTTCGAAATGTTCGCGCCCCTGTGCGTCGGCGGCGCCAGCGTGATCGTCAAGAACATCCTCGCGCTGGGGAGCGACGACACCGGCGACATCAGCCTGATCAACACCGTGCCGTCCGCCATCGAAGCGGTGCTGGCGAGTGGCCAGATCCCGGCCTCAGTCAAGACCGTCAACCTGGCCGGCGAGGCGCTCAAGCAAAGCATCGTCGATCGCCTGTACGCCAGCGGCATCGACGCCGTCTACGACTTGTACGGCCCGTCCGAAGACACCACCTACTCCACCTATGTCTTGCGCGAGCGCCAGGGCCGAAGCAGCATCGGCCGCCCGATCCACAACAGCCAGATGTACGTGCTCAATCCAGAACGTCAGCTGGCCCCACGCGGCGTGGCGGGCGAATTGCATATCGGCGGCGCCGGCCTGGCGCGCGGCTACCTTGACCGCCCCGACTTGACGGCCGAAAAATTCATCCCCAATCCGTATGCCGCGCAATGCGCGGACGGCGCCGGCGCCACCATCTACAAGACGGGCGACCTGGTGCGCTACCTGCCCGACGGTAAGCTTGAGTATCTGGGCCGCATCGACCATCAAGTCAAGGTCCGCGGTTTCCGCATCGAGTTGGGTGAAATCGAAAACGCCCTGGCCAGCCATGCCCTGGTCGAGGATGCAGTGGTATTGGCCAAGGAAGCGCCGTCCGGCGACAAGCGCCTGGTCGCCTATGTCGTGAACGCCCCCGCCGCGGCGCCACCGATGGCGACGCCCGACATGACGGCGGCCCTGGGCCGTCACTTGGGCTTGACCCTGCCCGAATACATGGTGCCGGCGGCCTTCGTCTACCTGGACCAACTGCCGCGCACCCCGAACGGCAAACTGGACCGCAAGGCCTTGCCCGAGCCCGATTTCGCGCAGCAGCAAAACGTGTATGTGGCGCCGCGCACCCCGACCGAAAAAATCGTGTGCGACATCTGGCAAGACGTGCTCGGCTTGCCGCAGGTGGGCAGCAGCGACAATTTCTTCCAGCTGGGCGGCCATTCCCTGTTGGTGATGCAAGTGATTTCACGCTTGCAAGGCCTGGGCTTGTCCGCCAGCGCCGCGCAAGTGTTTGGCGCCAAGACCGCCGCCGAGCTGGCGCTCGCCATCAGCGCGGCGGCCGATGCCGCACTTCCCCTGTTCGTGACGCCAGCCAATCTGATTCCCCAGGATTGCGCGCACATCACGCCCGCCATGCTGCCCCTGGTGGCGCTGAGCGCCCAGGAAATCGAACGCATCGCCGCGCAAGTTCCCGGCGGTAGCGCCAACATCCAGGATATCTACCCGCTTGCCCCCATGCAGGAGAACGTACTGTTCCTGCACATGATGAGCGAGAAGACCGATTCCTCGATCGTGCCGTCGCTGTTCAAGATTAACGGACAGCGCCAGTTGGACGTGTTCCTGGAAGCCTTGCAATTTTTGATCGACCGCCACGACATCTTGCGCACGGCGGTGCTGTGGCAAGGTCTGTCGGTACCGGTGCAAGTGGTGTGCCGCCACGCGCGCCTGCCGCTCACGCGCCACGCCTTCGACACCGAGCAAGCCAGCCTGGACCATATGCAGCAACTGTGCACGGCGATCGAGCAATGGATGCCATTGAGCGGCGCGCCCTTGCTCAAGCTGGCGATCGGGCAAGACAAGCAATCCGAGAACTTCTATGTGTTCTTGCAACTGCACCACATCATCATGGACAACGAGGTCTTGAGCCTCGTTATCGGCGAGATGGCGGCTTTTTGCGAAGGCAAGGTGGCGCTGCTTCCAGCACCGGCGCCGTTCCGCGAATTCATCGCGCACGCCCAGCACATGGCGCCGCAACGCGACGCGCAAGCCTTCTTCCATGCCATGCTGTCGGACATCGAGGAAACCACGGCGCCCTTCGGCCTGCTCGACATCCAAGGCGAGGGCAGCCGCATCGTCCAGGCGCGCCAAACTGTTCCAGCGCCGGTGGCGCAGGCGATCCGGCGCGTCGCCAAGGAGCGCGGCCTCAGTCCCGCGACCTTGTTCCATGCGGCTTGGGCGCTGGTGCTGTCAGCTTGCAGCGGGCGTGACAGTGTCGTCTTCGGCACCTTGATGTCGGGCCGCCTGCAAGGCACGGAAAGGGCCGCCAGCGTGCTCGGCCCCTTGATCAACATCCTTCCCATGCGCATGGATCTGGACGCGCTGCGCGTGGCCGAACTGGTGGAGAAGACCCACGCCGCCTTGATCGCCCTGCTGCCCTTCGAACATGCCTCGCTGGCCCTGGCACAACGCTGTTCGGCCTTGCCGGACGGCGCGCCCCTGTTTACGGCCATGCTGAACTATCGCCATTCCAATCCCGTGGAAGGGCAATCCCTGATTCCGAACATGGAAATCGAACTGCTAATGGGCCTGGGACGCACCAACTACCCATTGCATTTCGCAATCGACGATATCGGCGATGGATTTTCCTTCGACATCCAGATCGATCAATCCATCGATCCGCAGCGCATGTTGGCATACATGCAAACGGCGATCGCGCGCCTGGTGGCGCTGCTCGAGCAAGCGCCCGACACGCCCGTCGCGACCATCTCGATCCTGCCCGACGCCGAGCGTCACCAAGTGCTCGAGCAATGGAACGACACCAAGACCGACTTTCCGCAAGAGCGATGCATCCACGAGCTGTTCGAGCGCCGGCTCGAGAGCAATCCCGACGCGATCGCGCTGGTTTGCCAAGACCGGCAACTGAGCTACGCGGAACTGAACCGCCGCGCCAACCAGCTGGCGCACTTCCTCGTCCATGAAAAACAAGTGCAGGTCGACAGCCTGGTGGGGCTGTGCGTCGAGCGCTCGGTGGAAATGCTCGTTGGCATGCTCGGCATCTTGAAGGCCGGGGCCGCCTATATTCCGCTCGATCCCGCCTATCCTTGCGAACGCCTGCAAACCATGCTCGAGGATGCGGCCCCGACCGTCCTGCTTACCCAGCAACATCTGGTGGCGGGTTTGCCCGCGACCGGCGCCGCCATCATCGCGCTCGATGGGCAATGGGAGCCGATCGCAGCGCATGCGCAAGAAAACCTGGCGCGTCGCGCCGGCATGACGCCGCATCGACTCGCCTACGTCATCTACACCTCGGGTTCGACTGGCAAGCCGAAAGCGGCCGGGGTGCACCACATTGGCGTTTCCAACTTGCTGCACTGGTACTTTCATGCCATCGGCGTCGACGCCAAGGCGCGCGCGCTGGTGGTCACCTCCTTCAGCTTCGACCTGACCCAAAAGAACCTGCTCAGCGGCGCGCTGGGCGGCGGTCAAGTGCACCTGTCGCAGGAGCCCTTTGATCCGGACAATATCATCGCCGAAATCAAACAGCACCAGATCACCTTGCTGAACCTGACGCCGAGCGCTTTCTACGCTATCATCGACGCCGACAGCGGAAACGATTTGAGCAGCTTGCGCCACGCGGTATTGGGTGGCGAGCCGATCAGCATCGCGCGCATCGGCAAGCTGGCGAAGGCTTACCCGCAGCTGCGCATCATCAACAGCTACGGTCCCACCGAATGCTCCGACGTCGTCGCCTACCACGTCTTGCAAGGCGATTGGGCGGCGCAAGAGTACACGACCATTCCACTGGGCCGTCCAACGCCCAACACCAGGATTTACATCCTCGACAGCAAGCGCCGCCCTGTGCCGCAGGGCATCGTCGGTGAAATCTACATCGGCGGCATCGGCGTCGGGCGCGGCTACTTGAAGCGACCGGAACTGACAGACCAAAGTTTCACGGCCGACCCTTTCAACGCGGGCGGACGCATGTACCGCACCGGCGACGTGGGCCGCCAGATGGCCGACGGCACCCTCGAATACCTGGGGCGTAACGACCATCAAGTGAAGATTCGCGGCTTCCGGATCGAGCTGGGGGAAATCGAAAACGCGCTCAGCACCCACGGCCAAGTCAAGGACACCATCGTCGTGGCCAGGGAATCAGCGCCGGGCGACAAACGCCTGGTGGCCTATGTGGTCGGCGAGGGCATCGCGTTTGACGCCGCACGGGAAAATGAAGCCAAGGCCGAATTCATCGCGGCGCTGCGCACGCATCTAGGCCGCACCCTGCCCGACTACATGGTGCCAGGGTACTTTGTGGTGATGGACGCACTACCGCTCAGCCCGAACGGCAAGGTCGACCGCAAAGCCCTGCCCGCGCCGGACATGAGCCAGTCGCAAGCGGCGTACCAGGCGCCACGCACGCACACAGAGCAACTGCTGTGCGCGCTATGGCAAGAGATCCTGGGTGTCGAGCGCATCGGCCTCCAGGACAATTTCTTCCAGCTGGGTGGCCACTCCCTGCTCGCCACCCGATTGCTGGCGCGCATCAATCAAAGCTTCCAAGTCGCCTTGCCATTGCCGACCATCTTCAACACCAGGTCGCTGGAAGAATTGGCGCAGGCAATCGCGCGACTGGAGGTCGAAGGCGAGAAGGCACCTTTGATCCAGGTCGCGCGCGATCTGCCGCTGGTGCCATCATATGCGCAGCAACGGCTCTGGCTGCTCGACCAGATCGACGGCGGCAGCGCCCACTACAATCTGCCGGGCGCCCTCAGGCTGACGGGTTCGCTTGACATGGACGCGCTTAACCGCGCCTTCAGCACGATCGTCGAGCGCCACGAAAGTCTGCGCACCCGCTTTGGCGTGGACCAGGACGGACAGCTGCACCAAGTGATCGCCCCGGCGACGCCACTTTGCGCACCGCTGACCGAGCTGTCGCACCTGGCATCGGGCGAGCAGCACATGCAAGTGCTCGAGCTGATGGCGGAAGAGGCGTCCAAGGTATTCGACCTGAGCGCCGACCTGATGCTGCGCGCGCAGCTGCTGCGCCTCACGCCGGAGCAGCACCTGTTGCTGGTGACAATGCACCACATCGCCTCCGATGGCTGGTCGATGGGCATCGTGATCAATGAATTTAGCGCCCTGTACGCGGCCTACGCGCAGGGGCAGGACAACCCGCTGCCAGCGCTGGAAATCCAGTACGCCGATTATGCCCATTGGCAGCGCAACTGGCTGCAAGGCGAGGTGCTGGAAAAGCAGCTCGACTACTGGAAAACCCAGCTGGCGCAGCTGCCCACGGTTCACAACCTGCCGCTCGACCATCACCGGCCCGCGCAGCAAGGTTTCGCCGGCGCCACCGTGAAAACCCGGGTCGATGCTCCCGTGCTCGCGGCGCTCAACACCCTGTGCCGGAATAATGGCGCCACCCTGTTCATGGGCTTGCACGCGGCATTTTCCGTCCTGTTGTCACGCTACAGCAATGAAACGGACATCGTCATGGGCAGCCCGATCGCCAACCGCGAACAGGCCGAAGTGGCGGGCCTCGTCGGCTTCTTCGTCAACACCCTGGTCTTGCGCAGCGACCTTTCCGGGGCGCCGAGTTTCACCGAGCTGTTGAATCGAAGCCGTCAGATGCTGCTCGACGCCTACTCGCACCAGCAAGTGCCGTTCGAACAAATCGTCGAGCAAGTGCAACCGCAGCGCAGCCTCAGCCACAGCCCCCTGTTCCAGGTCATGCTGGCACTGCAAAACAATGAAGAAGGCAGTCTCGCCTTGCCGGGCTTGACGCTCGACGCGGTCGAGCGCAATAGCAGCTTCGCCCAATTCGACCTCACCCTCAATATCAGCGAAACTGCCGACAGCTTGTTGCTTGAATGGGAGTACAACACCGAGCTGTTTGAAGCGGACACGATCTCGCGCATAACGCAACACTTTGCGACCCTGCTGGCCGATATGGTGCGCCAGCCTTCGCACAATGTGTTCCAAAGCGCGATGCTCAGCGTGCCCGAGCTGCAGCAGTTGGCGGCATGGAATGCTACGGCCGCGCCCTACCCGCGCGAGATCTGCGTGCACGAATTGTTCGAGCAGCAGGTGAAAGCGCACCCCGGCGCCACCGCCTTGGTCTTCGAGGGCCAGCAGCTCAGCTACGCCGAATTGAATGCGCGCGCCAACCAGCTAGCCCACTACCTGATCGCCGAACGGCAAGTCATGCCCGACACCCTGGTGGGCATCTGCATCGAGCGCTCGCTCGACATGATCGTCGCCATTCTAGGCATCCTCAAAGCGGGTGCGGCCTATTTGCCGCTGGACCCGGAATACCCGGCCAGCCGCCTGGCCTATATGATCGACGACGGGCGATTAAGCACCGTAATCACCCAAACCCATTTGCTCGGCAAGACCAGCGTCAATCAAGCGCAAGCCCTGTGCATCGACGCCGCCGCCGTGATGGCGCAATTGCAGGCCCAAGCCAGCAGCGACATCGCGCCGCAGCAGCGGGGCTTGAACGCCCGCCACCTCGCGTATGTCATTTACACCTCGGGTTCGACCGGCAATCCAAAAGGGGTGATGATCGCCCACGCCAATCTGGTGAACCTGGTGTGCGCCGTGCAGCAACGCTACCGCCTCGCCAACACCGATGGCGTGCTGCAGTTCTCGACCATTAATTTCGACATGTCGGCGGAAGATATCTTCGGCGCGCTGTGCAGCGGCAGCCGGCTGATATTGCGCTCGGACGCATGGCCCTTGACGCCGCAAGCGTTCTGGCAAGCCTGCGAACACGCCAACGCGACCGTGCTCGATCTGCCGACCGCCTATTGGCATGAGCTGGCCAACGACATCGACGCCGCGATTCCGCACTGCGTGCGCCATATCAGCATCGGCGGCGAGCAAGTCAATGGCGCCATGATCAGCGCCTGGCGCCAGAAACCGCGGGCGGCCGAGATCGGCTTATTAAACGTGTATGGCCCCACCGAATGCACGATCGACGCCACCTTCGCCGATATCGTCGACAGCGATTGCGGCATCGGCAAAGCGCTGCCCAACGTCAGCCTGTACGTCTTGAACCAGCAACTGGGATTTTGCCCGCTCGGCGTGGGTGGCGAATTGCATATCGGCGGCGCCGGCTTGGCGCGCGGCTATCTGCACCGCCCGGAATTGACGGCCGAGAAATTCATCGACAACCCGTATCACGATCCCAGCGATCCAGCCAGCAGTGAGCGCCTGTACAAAACCGGCGATCTGGTCCATTGGCGCGCCGATGGCGTGCTCGACTATCTGGGGCGCATCGACGACCAGGTCAAGATCCGCGGTTTCCGCATCGAGCTTGGTGAAATTGAAAACGCGCTCGCCGCCCATCCCTCGGTGAGCGACACGGTGCTGCTGGCAAAGCAGACGGCCAACGGCGACAAGCAGCTGGTGGCCTATGTTGTGCTCAGTGGCGTGCACAGTGGCGCGCACGGCAGCGAGCACGCCGCGAGCGGCGACGCCAACACGAACGATTGGATCGATACGCTGCGCCAGCATTTGGGATTGAGCTTGCCCGACCATATGATTCCCGCAGCCTTTGTCAGGCTCGATCAATTGCCGCTGATGGCCAACGGCAAAGTCGATCGCAAAGCGCTGCCGGATCCGGATTTCGCCTCGCAGCAGCGCGCCTACGTCGCACCAAGCACGGATACTGAGCGCATTCTCTGCGACATTTGGCAAGAGCTGATCGGTGTGGAGCAAGTGGGCGTCACCGATAACTTCTTCCACCTGGGTGGACATTCCCTATTGGCGATGCGCCTGGTGACCCAATTGAACAAAACCTTCAAAGTCACCCTACCCCTCAAAGCGCTATTCCAATGCGTGGACCTGGGCGAAATGGCCGGCGTGATCGAGCAGATCAGCGCGCTGGAAAAGAACAAAACCTTGAAGCAAGAAACAGAAAACAAGATGGAGATCGAGTGGTGAAGAATATGTTCGAGGTTATCAATACGCTTTCCGACGCCGGCATCTTTGTGTTTGTCGAAGATGGCAAACTCAAGACGCGCTCGGATGCAAACGTCATCACTCCCGACATCGTCACACTGATCAAAGCGAACAAGGACGATTTGATCGCGTATCTGAGCAAGGCTGAGCAGGCCGGTGCGTCCGAGCATGACGGGCAAGCGCCGCAGCAGGTGATCGTCGCGCGTCACCAAGATAGCGCCCGTCTGTCGTTCGGACAGCAACGCCTGTGGCTGCTTGACCAGATCGACGGCGGCAGCGCCCACTACAATATGCCGGGCGCATTGCGCTTGCGTGGCGCCTTGAACCTGGACGCGTTGACGCGCGCGCTCAACAGCATCCTGGCGCGCCACCAAAGCTTGCGCACCTGTTTCGCCGTCGACGCCGACGGACAGGCCTCGCAGCATGTCCAGCCGCTGCGCGACATTGCCGTGCCGATCAGCGATCTGACACAGCAATCGCCCGCCGATCAGCAAATCCAAGTGGCGCACTTGATGGCGCAGGAAGCGAGTCGCGTCTTCGATTTGAGCGCGGACCTGATGTTGCGCAGCCACTTGATCAAATTGGCGCCGCAAGAACACATCCTGCTCGTGACCATGCACCACATCGCCTCCGACGGCTGGTCGATGGCGATCCTGGTCACTGAATTTAGCGCGCTCTATAGCGCCTATTCGCAGGGATACGACAATCCGCTGCCGGATCTGGAAATCCAATACGCGGACTACGCCCATTGGCAGCGCGACTGGCTGCAAGGCGAAGTGCTCGAGCAACAACTGGGCTATTGGACGACCCAGCTGGCCAATTTGCCGGCGGTGCACAGCCTGCCGCTCGACCATGCGCGGCCGCAATTGCAGCGCTTCGCTGGTCAAACGCGGACCAGCCGCATCGACGCCGACACCTGCAAGCGCCTCAATGCGCTGTGCCAATCGAGCGGCGCCACCCTGTTCATGGGCTTGCACGCCACCTTCTCGGCCCTGCTCGCGCGCTACAGCAACGAGACCGACATCGTCGTCGGCAGCCCGATCGCCAACCGCGAACAAGCCGAAGTGGCCGGCTTGATCGGTTTCTTCTCGAACACCTTGGTATTGCGCAGCGACCTATCGGCCAATCCCTCCTTCATGCAATTGCTCGAACAAAGCAAAGGCGTGCTGTTCGACGCCTATGCGCACCAGCAAGTGCCGTTCGAACAAATCGTCGAGCGCCTGCAACCGCAACGCAGCCAAAGCCACAGCCCCCTGTTCCAGGTGATGATGGTGCTGCAAAATAACGAAGAAGGCAGCCTGGAATTGCCCGGCCTGACCCTCAGCCTGGTCGAGCAAGAAAACACGACGGCCAAATTCGACCTCTTGCTGAGCATGATTGAAGATGCGCAAGGCATGGAACTGAGCTGGGAATTTAACACCGACCTGTTCGAGGCGCGCACCATCGAGCGCATGGCCAGCCATTTCGAGCGCCTGCTCAAAGCATGTCTGGCGACGCCGGGCGAGAGCGTCTTCAAAGCCCCATTGCAAGACCAGACCGAGCGCGCGCAGCAAGCGCGCTGGAATGCCATGCCGGCCGGGCAGGGGAGCGAGCGCTGCATGCACGAATTATTCGAGCAGCAAGCGGCAACCCATCCCGACGCCATCGCCCTCGCCTTCGAAGGCCAACAGCTCAGTTTCAAACAATTGAACGAGCAAGCCAACCAGCTCGCGCACTATCTGCGCGCCGAACGGCAAGTGGCGACCGACAGCCTGGTCGGTATTTGCATGGAGCGCTCGATCGAGATGATCGTCGCCATCCTGGGCATCCTCAAAGCGGGCGCCGCCTACGTCCCGCTCGATCCGGACTACCCGCCTGCGCGCCTGAGCTATATGCAATCGAACGCGGCGCTGGGCACTGTGCTGACCCAGACCCACGTATTGGCCAGAACGCCCATCGCGCCCGAGCACGCGCTGTGCATTGACGCCGATGGTGTGTTGCAAGCCTTGCGGGCCCAGGCACCTGTCAACATCAGCGCCGCCAGCATTGGCCTGCACGCGCAGCATCTGGCCTACGTCATCTACACCTCCGGCTCGACCGGCCAGCCGAAGGCCGTGGAGCAAACCCACCGCACGATCGCCAATCTGGTGCAAGCACTAGCCCACGACGACGCCATTGACCAGCCACTGCGCACGCTGCAATTCGCTTCCCCAAGTTTCGACGTATCGGTGCAAGAGATCGCCACCGCCTGGCATACGGGCAGCACCTTGATTCTCATCAGCCAGGAAAGCAAGCGCGACCTGGTCAGCTTGCCAAACATCTTGCGCGATTCCCAAGTGGAACGCGCCTTCTTGCCGCCGGCCGTGCTGCACTGGCTGGTCGACACACTGCAGGAACAGCACATTACTCTGCCCGCCTTGAAGGAAATCTTTGCCGCCGGCGAAGCGCTGCTGCCCTCCCCGGCATTGAGCCGCTTCATGGAAAGCCATCCGCACTGCCAGCTGTGGAACCACTACGGCCCGACCGAAACCCACGTGGCAACACGGTACCGCATCAACAGCAGCGACCGGCATATCCCGATCGGCACCTTGGTGGCGGGCCTGCAAGCTTACATCCTCAACGCCGAACTGGTCGCCGCCCCGCACGGCATCGCGGGCGAGTTGCACATCGGCGGCGCCGGCCTGGCGCGCGGCTACCTGAACCATCCGACCCTGACGGCGGAAAAGTTCATTGCCAACCCGTTCCACGACCCCAGCGATCCGCACAGCGGCGCCGTGCTCTACAAGACAGGCGACCTGGTACGCTGGCTCCCTGACGGCAATCTCGATTATCTCGGCCGGATCGACCAACAGGTCAAGATCCGCGGCTTTCGCATCGAACTGGGCGAAATTGAAAGCGCCTTGAACAGCCATCCGGATATCAAGGATGCCATCGTCCTGGTCAAGGACAGCGCGGGCAGCGAAAAGCGCTTGGTCGCCTATATTGTCAGCGCGAGCATCGGAGCGGAAACGGAACAGATCAGCGCGCTGCGCCAGCACCTCGGCCAAACCCTGCCCGACTACATGGTGCCCGCCGCCTTTGTTTTCCTGGACAGCATTCCGCTGACCCAGAACGGCAAGGTCGACCGCAAGGCCTTGCCGGAACCGGATGCATCAGACCTGCACGCGGCCTATGTGGCGCCACGCACCAGCATGGAAGAAACCCTGTGCGCGCTGTGGCAAGACGTACTGGGCGTCGCCCGCGTCGGCATCACGGACAACTTCTTCCAGCTGGGCGGACATTCGCTCTCGGCGACCCGCCTGGCCGCGAAGATCAACCATCACTTCCAGGTCAAACTGCCGCTTAAAGCCTTGTTCATCGCCCAAAACCTCGAACAGCTGGCGCAAGCCATTAGCGCGCTCGACAATGGCGATGAACTGCATGCATTGACGCCCGTTCCGCGCCATCAAGACATGCTGGCGTCTTTCGCCCAGCAACGTCTGTGGTTGATCGATCAAATTGACGGCGGCAGCGCGCACTACAATATGCCGGGCGCGCTCCATCTGCGCGGGGCGCTCGAGCTTGCGGCCTTGGAGCGGGCCGTCGCCGCCATCCTGGAACGCCATGAAAGTCTGCGCACTTGCTTCAAGGCGGGGGCCGACGGCCAGGTGTTACAGGTGATTCAAGCGCCACGCTCGACTGCGATTGCGGTGCCGCTGAGCGATCTGTCCCATCTGCCAAAGGGCGAACAAGAATCGCAAGTGCAAGCTTGCCTGAGCGATGAGGCCAGCCAAGCATTCGACTTGAGCGGCGACTTGATGTTGCGCGCCCGCGTGCTCAAGCTGGCGCACGACGAACACCTGTTGCTCGTGACCATGCATCACATCGCGTCCGACGGCTGGTCCATGGCCATCCTGATCAACGAGTTCAGCGCACTGTATGGCGCTTTCGCCCAAGGACAGGACAATCCCCTGCCCGCCCTGGAAATCCAATACGCCGACTATGCCCACTGGCAGCGCCAATGGTTGCAAGGGGACGCACTGGAGCGCCAGCTCGACTATTGGAGCGCTCAGCTGAAGAATCTGCCCTCCGTACATGGCCTGCCACTGGACCATGCGCGACCGCAGATGCAAAGTTTTAACGGCGCCAGCCTCCATCACCGGATCGACGGCGCCACTGTGACGGCGCTCAAGCAGCTTTGCCAAGATGCTGGCGCGACCCTGTTCATGGGCTTGCACGCCGCCTTCTCCGTGCTGCTCTCGCGCTACAGCAACGAAACCGACATCGTGATCGGCAGCCCGATCGCCAACCGCGAGCAAGCCGAAGTGGCGGGATTGATCGGCTTTTTCGTCAATACCCTGGTGCTGCGCAGCGACCTTTCCGGCGCGCCTGGCTTCGCCACGCTGCTGGCGCAAAGCAAGACCATGCTGCTTGACGCCTATGCGCATCAGCAAGTGCCGTTCGAGCAACTCGTCGAACGCTTGCAACCGCAACGCAGCTTGAGCCACAGCCCCCTGTTCCAGGTCATGCTGGTACTGCAAAACAATGAAGAAGGCGAACTATCTTTGCCGGGATTGACGCTCAGTCTGATGGAGCAAGAGAGCGCCATCGCCAAATACGATTTGACCCTGAGCGTTGCCGACACGCCCGACGGCCTGGTCCTCGATTGGGAGTACAACACCGACCTGTTTGAATCGGCAAGCATCGCACGCATGGCGGGCCACTTTGCATGCCTGCTCGGCGCGCTGACTGCCGCGCCGCACGAGAGCGTTTTCAAGGCCGACATGCTGGGCCTCGCGGAACGCCAGCAATTGCTTGGCTGGAGCGCCGAGACCGGCGACTTCCCGGTCCAACAGTGCGTGCACGAATTGTTCGAGCAGCAGGCGGCCCAGCATCCCCACGCCATCGCGCTGGTCTATGAGCAAGAGCAACTGAGCTACGCCGAGCTCAACCACAAAGCGAATCAGCTGGCCCATTACCTGCGCGCACACAAGCGGGCGGCTCCCGACAGCCTGGTGGGCTTGTGTGTGGAGCGCTCCGTCGACATGCTGGTCGGCATCCTGGGCATCCTCAAGGCCGGTGGCGCCTATGTGCCGCTCGACCCCACGCTGCCGCAGGCGCGCCTGGCATACATGCTCGAAGACGCGGACCTTGCCACCGTCATCACCCATCGCGAGCTGCAAAGCAAACACGGCATCGGCGGCGCGCAAGCGCTGTGCCTGGACGACCCGGCCACGCAAGCGCAACTGGCGGCGCAGCCGGGCACGGACATCCCGGTCGCGGACACGGGCCTCACGCCCGCCAATTTGGCTTACGTCATCTACACCTCGGGCTCGACCGGCAAACCGAAAGGCGCCTTGCTCGAACACCGCAACGTCACGCGCTTGTTCGCCGCCACCGATGCCAATTTCGGCTTCGGTCCGGCCGACACCTGGACCATGTTCCACTCCTACGGTTTCGATTTCTCGGTGTGGGAAATCTGGGGTGCCCTGTGCTATGGCGGCAAGCTGGTGATCGTGCCTTACCTGGTGAGCCGCACGCCAGAATTGTTCCACGCATTGCTCGTCGAACAGCGCGTGACGGTGCTCAACCAGACCCCGTCGGCCTTCATGCAATTGATCGCGGCCAACGCCGCCGCCGCGCCAAGCGCCCAGCTGAATTTGAAATACGTCATCTTCGGCGGTGAAGCGCTCAACGAGGCGGCCCTGCAACCTTGGTTCGCCAAGCACGGTCAAAGCCAGCCGCAATTGATCAATATGTACGGCATCACCGAAACCACGGTGCATGTCACCTATCAGCTATTGCAGTCCGATCAGGCGCACAGCCCCAACGCCATCGGCCGCCCGATCGCCGACCTTGGCGTCTACCTGCTCGATGCCGGGCTCAAACTGGCGCCAATCGGCGTGGCCGGCGAATTGCACGTGTCCGGCGCCGGCTTGGCGCGCGGCTACCTGAACCGCCCCGAGCTCACCGCCGAGCGCTTCATCGACCATCCCTACAGCAAGCGAGCCGGCGCGCGCCTGTACAAGAGCGGCGACCTGGCGCGCTACCTGCCTGACGGCAGCATCGCCTACCTGGGACGGATCGACAGCCAAGTCAAGATCCGCGGTTTCCGCATCGAACTGGGCGAGATCGAAAGCGCCCTCACCTCCCATCCCCAGGTCAAGGAAAGCCTGGTGCTGGCCACCGAATCGGTCAGCGGCGACAAGCGTCTGGTGGCCTACGTCATTGGCCAAGGGGTGCCAGAGACTGGGACGTTTGATGCCGATGCGATCCTGATCGCGGCGTTGCGCCAACATCTGGCGCAAACGCTGCCCGACTATATGATCCCGGCTGCCTTCGTCGTGCTCGATCAAATGCCGCTCACCCCGAACGGCAAGGTCGACCACAAGGCCTTGCCGGCGCCGGACATGGCGCAGTCGCAATCCGAATACGTGGCGCCGCGCACAGCAACGGAAAGCCGCCTGTGCGCGCTGTGGCAGGAAGTGCTCGACATCGAGCGCGTCGGCATCACCGACAACTTCTTCCAGCTGGGCGGGCATTCGCTCTCCGCCACCCGTCTGGT